>NZ_JACCCN010000003.1:0-792531 GCF_013410075.1 Xanthomonas sp. JAI131
TTGGTCAGCGCCGCGGTCAGCGTGGTCTTGCCGTGGTCGACGTGACCGATGGTGCCGACGTTGACGTGCGGCTTGGTGCGCTCGAACTTACCCTTGGCCATGGCTGCTTCTTCTCGGTGATCGTAGAAAGATTTGGAGACTGAATATGGTGCTCACGAAAGGAATCGAACCTTCGACCTCCTCCTTACCAAGGAGGTGCTCTACCGACTGAGCTACGTGAGCGTAGTTCTATTGTGACACAAGCGCGTTCAATGGAGCGGGAGACGGGAATCGAACCCGCACCATCAGCTTGGAAGGCTGAGGTTCTACCGTTGAACTACTCCCGCTACGGGATGCCGCACTGCCACAACAAAAAAACTGGTGGAGGGAGGTGGATTCGAACCACCGAAGGCGTAAGCCAGCAGATTTACAGTCTGCCCCCGTTGGCCGCTTGGGTATCCCTCCAGCTACCCGTCCCGACCAGGCCGCAAGGCCGAAATCAGTCCGGGGTGAAACAGCCCGCTATTCTTCCCTGACATCCCTGCCTTGTCAACAGTATTTTGACGCGATGTCGCAGGAAACGCGCACCGCGCGCGCCGCGCCCGTGGCACGGCGCGAACGCGCGCATGCGGGTCAGACGTTGAAGCGGAAATGCAGCACGTCGCCTTCCTGCACGCGGTATTCCTTGCCCTCCAGGCGCAGCCGCCCGGCCTCGCGCGCACCGGCTTCGCCCTTGTACTTGATGAAGTCGTCGTAGGCGATGGTTTCGGCGCGGATGAAGCCCTTCTCGAAATCGGTGTGGATCACCGCGGCGGCCTGCGGCGCGGTCGATCCGGCCTTCACCGTCCACGCGCGCACTTCCTTGACGCCGGCGGTGAAATAGGTCTGCAGCCCGAGCAGCGAGTACGCGGCGCGGATCACCCGGTTCAAGCCCGGCTCGGCCAGACCCAGGTCGGCCAGGAAGGTGTCGCGGTCGGCGTCGTCCAGCTGCGACAGCTCTTCCTCGATCGCCGCCGACACCGGCACCACTTCGGCGCCCTCGGTGGCGGCGCGCGCGCGCACCGCATCCAGGTGCGGGTTGTTCTCGAAGCCGTCCTCGAGCACGTTGGCGATGTACATCACCGGCTTGAGCGTGAGCAGGAACAGGTCGCGCACCAGCGCCTTCTCCTCCTCGTCCAGGCCCGCGCTGCGCCCGGCCTTGCCGTCGGCCAGCGCGGCCTGCAGCTTGGCCAGGACCGGCTTGCGCGCGGCCGCGTCCTTGTCGCCGCCCTTGGCGCTGCGCTCGGCGCGGTTCAACGCCTTCTCGACGCTGTCCAGATCGGCCAGGGCCAGCTCGGTATCGATGGTCTCGATGTCCGAGATCGGATCGACCTTGTTGTTGACGTGGATCACGTCGGCGTTCTCGAAGCAACGCACCACGTGGGTGATCGCATCGACCTCGCGGATGTGCGCCAGGAACTTGTTGCCCAGACCCTCGCCGCTGGCCGCGCCGGCGACCAGGCCGGCGATGTCGACGAACTCGACCGCGGTCGGCACGACCTTCTGCGGATTGATGATCTTGGACAGCTCGCCCAGCCGCTGATCCGGCACCGGCACCACGCCGACGTTGGGCTCGATGGTGCAGAACGGGAAGTTGGCCGCAGCGATGCCCGCCTTGGTCAGCGCATTGAACAGAGTCGACTTGCCGACGTTGGGCAGGCCGACGATGCCGCATTTGATGCCCATGGTTCACTTCCGGGATTTGGGATTCGGGATTGGAGATTCGCCATGCCGCACGGCCGCGAATCCCCAATCCCCAATCACGAATCCCTGCTCGTATGCAACCGCTTCATCGCCTCGTTGAAATCGCCCTGCACCGCCAGCGGCAGCACCGCGATGGCGTCGTCGATGGCGCGGTCGATCAGGATCTGGTCGTCCTTGCTCGCACGCCCCAGCACCCAGGGGACGACCTTATCCTTGTGGCCGGGATGGCCGATGCCGATGCGCAGCCGATGGAAGCCGGCATGCCCGAGCAGGCGGATGGTGTCGCGCAAGCCGTTCTGCCCGCCATGGCCGCCGTCGAACTTGAGCCGCGCCGTGCCCGGCGCCAGATCCAGTTCGTCGTGCGCCAGCAGCGCCTGCGCCGGTTCGATCTTCCAGTAGCGCAACGCGGCGGTCACGGACTTGCCGCTGAGATTCATGAAGGTGGCCGGCTTCAGCAGCCACAGCGCCTGCCCGGCCACATCGACCTTGGCGGTTTCGCCGAACAGCTTGGCGTCCACGCTCCAACGCGCGCCGGCCCGCTCGGCCAGATGTTCGACAAAACGAAACCCGGCGTTGTGCCGGGTGTTCGCGTGTTCGGCTCCGGGATTGCCCAGACCGACGATCAGACGCAGACCAGTCATGCCGCAGCATCGCCGCAGCGCCCGGACCCGATGGCCCGGGCGCTGCGCAGGCGATTACTTGCCGTCCTTCTTCGCCGGCTCGGCCGCGGCCGGAGCCTCGGTCGCTTCCGGCTCGGCCTCGATCTGGCCGTGCTTGGCGATGACCACCGCCACGTCGTGCTCCTTGCCCAACTTCAGCTCGGGCAGCTCGACGCCGGCCGGCAGCTTCAGGTCGGACAGGTGGATCACGTCGCCGACGGACAGCGCGGACAGGTCGACTTCGACGAACTCCGGCAGGTCCTTCGGCAGGCACACGACCTGGATCTCGTTCAGCTCGTGGGTGACGACCACTTCGGCCGACTTGCCGGCCGGCGAGGTGTCCTCGTTGAGGAAGTGCAGCGGCACCGAAGCGTGCAGCGCCTCGTTGTCGTTCACGCGCTGGAAGTCGATGTGCATGATCAGCTGCTTGAACGGGTGGCGCTGCATATCGCGCAGCAGCACCTTCTGGATGTCGCCGTTCAGGCTCAGGCTCAGGATCGACGAATAGAACCAGTCGTTCTGGCTGGCGAGCCAGACTTCGTTGTGGTTGAGCTCGATGTTGACCGGCTTCAGTTCGCCACCGTAGACGATGGCGGGGATCAGGCCGTCGCGACGGAGGCGGCGGCTCGCACCCTTACCCTCGACCTCGCGGCGCTGAACCTTGATTTCATGTGTGGTTGCCATTTGCGTTTACTACCTTGGTTGAATGAACCGCCTCGCGGCGGTTTTGAGGACTCTTCCGCGACCAGAAGAGTCGTTGGAAAGCCGGGATTCGGCATTCGGGATTGGGGATTCGCAACAGCGCCGGCTCTGCAAATCCCCAATCCCGAATCCCCAATCCCGGCCTCTAATCAATCGACGTACAACGAACTCACCGACTCGCCGAAGGCGATGCGGCGGATGGTTTCGGCCAGCAGCTCGGCGACGCTGAGCTGGCGGATCTTGCTGCAGCCGCGCGCGGCGTCCGACAACGGAATCGTGTCGGTGACGACCAGCTCGTCGAGCTGCGAATTGCTGATGTTGCTGACCGCCGGGCCCGACAGCACCGGATGCGTGCAGTACGCGGCCACCTTCAGCGCGCCCTGCGCCTTCAGCGCGGCGGCCGCGGCGCACAGGGTACCGGCGGTGTCGACGATGTCGTCGACCAGCACGCAGGTCTTGCCTTCGACGTCGCCGATGATGTTCATCACCGTGGACACGTTGGCGCGCGGGCGTCGCTTGTCGATGATCGCCAGGTCGGCGTCGTCCAGGCGCTTGGCCACGGCGCGGGCGCGGACCACGCCGCCCACGTCAGGCGACACCACGATCAGGTTGTCGGTGCCGTAGGCGCGCCAGATGTCGGCCAGCAGCAGCGGCGAGGCGTAGACGTTGTCGACCGGGATGTCGAAGAAGCCCTGGATCTGGTCGGCGTGCAGGTCCACGGTCAGCACGCGGTCGGCATTGACCGCGGTGAACATCTTCGCCGCGACCTTGGCGGTGATCGGCACGCGCGAGGAACGCATGCGCCGGTCCTGCCGCGAGTAGCCGAAGTACGGCACCACCGCGGTGACGCTGGCGGCGCTGGCGCGCTTGAGCGCGTCGATCAGCACCAGCAGCTCCATCAGGTTTTCCGCGCTGGGCGCGCAGGTCGGCTGGATCACGAACACTTCCTGCCGGCGCACGTTCTCCTCGATCTCCACCTGCACTTCGCCATCGGAGAAGCGCGACACCATCGCCTTGCCGGGACGCACGCCCAGTTCCTTGCAGATGCTCTTGGCAAGCGGCTTGTTGGCATTGCCGGAGAACACCAGCAGGTTACGTTGATCTTGCATGAGGAGTGTCTCGGGCGGCGGCGGCGAAAGAACTGCGAAACGAAGAAACAGCATGAAACTTGTGAAAACTCAGGCGAAGAAGGCTTCTACCTGTTGAACCCCCGCACATGGATGTGCGGGCTCTTGCAGAGGGATCTGCAGACACAATTGGCAGGGGCGGTAGGATTCGAACCTACGAATGCCAGGATCAAAACCTGGTGCCTTGGGCCTCTTGGCGACGCCCCTGCATGAAACTGTTGCTATGCCTCCAGCGCATCGAGCAGCGGCGATCGGGTCACGCCGCCGGCCACCCAGGCGCGCAACCCGTCCGGCAAGGCCGCCAGCGCGCGCACGGCGGCAGCGCGATCGGCGAACTCGACGAAACACCCGCTCCCCGACCCGGTAAGGCGCGGCGTGCCGATCTGCGCAAGCGCCTGGAACACAGCCTGGATGGCCGGTTCGCGGCGGAGCAGCACCGGCTCGAACGCATTGCCGAGCAGGAAACCTGAAACGAAGTCGGCCATTTTCGCGGGCGCAGCATCCCGCGTCAAATCCGGGGCCTGGAACAGCGCCGCGGTGGGCACGTGAACCGCCGGATCTGCCAGCACGTACCAGGCCGGCGGCAGGCGCAACGGGGTCAGCCGTTCGCCCACCCCTTCGGCCCAGGCATCGCGGCCGCGCACGAATACCGGCACGTCCGCGCCCAGCGCCAGACCCAGGCCGGCCAGCGCATCCTCGTCCAGTTCGGCGCCCCACAGCGCATTCAGCGCGACCAGCGCGGTCGCCGCGTCGGACGAGCCGCCACCGAAACCGCCACCTGCAGGAATGCGCTTTTCGACGCGGATGTCGACACCTTGAGCGATCTTGGCGTGCGTTTGCAGCAGCCGCGCGGCCCGTACCAACAGGTCGTCGGCCTCGGCGACGCCTGCCACGGAGTCGCCGATCCGCGCCACCACGCCGTCGGCGCGCACGCGCAGATGCACGGTGTCGCCCCAATCGAGCAGGCGGAAGACGGTCTGCAGTTCGTGATAGCCGTCCGCGCGGCGGCCGGTGATCTGCAGAAACAGATTCAGCTTCGCCGGGGCCGGCCACGCCGACCAGCCGCCCTCTTCCACGGCGCTCATGGCGCGGCGAAGTCCCACTGGTCCAGCAACAGGCGCACCTTGGCGTCGCCGTTGCGCGCCTCGATGCGCCGCGGCAGGGCCGGACGGCCGTCGCTGGGCGGGTACCACTCCTGGAACTGGATCTCCCAGCCCATCTGCCGCAGCGTCTGCGGGCGCCCCTCGGCGTCGTAGCTCACCTGCTCGGGTGCGCCCACGTCCGCCGCGACCCGTCCGCGCACCCAATCCGGCAGCAGATTGACCGGAATCTCCCAACCGGTCGCCTCGAGCAGCAGCTGCTGCGCGTCATCGCCGGCACGCGGACCGCCCTCCAGCCCTTCCAGACGGCCTCCCCCGCGCTGGCTGTCGCCGGTCAGGCGCCAACTCTGCCGGGTCACCGGCGCGCTCAGCTCGATCCGGTACTGGCGCTGCTGCTGCGCCCAGTCGATGCGGCCGCTGCCGCCATTGCGGCCCTTGGTGATCGCCACCCGGCCCTGGAACGACCACTGCGGATGCGCCTGCAGCCATGCGCCGCGGGCCGCTTCGGCCTGGCGCGCGGCCTCGCCGAGCGGTGCGCTCGCGGCCGGCGGCGCCTGCCGCGGCGCCAGCGAAGTACAGCCGGCCAGCACCAGCAGCGCCGTCAGCGCCCATGCCGCGCGCAACGCCGACCTCACGGCGCGACCTTTTCCATCGCCCGCTGCAGCGCGCGATTCTTCGGATCGAGCTTGCGCGCCTCGTCGAAGTATTTCGTGGCTTCGTCGCGCTTGCCCTGTTCCCACAGCACCTGGCCGATATGCGCGGCGATCTCCGGATCCTTGAACAGGGTCCAGGCGCGGCGCAGTTGCACCAGCGCTTCCTGGGTCTTGCCCAACCGGTACAGCACCCAGCCGTAGCTGTCGATGATCGCGGCATTGTCCGGATCGGCGGTACGCGCGCGATCGATCAACTGCAGCGCCTCGCGGTAGCGATGGGTGCGGTCCGCCAGGGTGTAGCCGAGCGCATTGAGCGCGGCCACGTTCTCCGGCTCGGTGACCAGGATCTTGCGCAGGTCGGCTTCGGCACGGTCGATGCGGTCGCGCCGCTCCCAGGCCAGGCCGCGCGCGTACAGCAGCGCGTTGTCGTCCGGATAGGCGGCCAGGCCGCGCTCGAACACCTGCAGTTCGCCGGCGTCGTCGCCGCTGCGCTGGCGCAATTCCGCCTCCAGCACGTAGGCGTCGCGGCGCGCGGCATCGTCGGCCTCGGCATCGTCCTGCAGCGCGCGCGCCTCGGCGAAGGCCGCATCCTTCTGCCCGAGTTCGTACAGCGCCCCGGCGGTGCGCAGCCGCGCTTCGTTGCGCAACGGGCCGGCCGGCACGCCGCGGTACCAGGTCACCGCTTCCTGATAGCGCTTCAGGAACTCGGCGATCTTGCCGAGCAGCAGGCGCCGCTCCGGATCCGGCTGCGCGGTCTCCTTGCTCAGCTCCGCGTACAGCGCGCTCAGCGCCGCGTTGTCCTGCAGCTTGGCCAGCATCGAAGCGCGCAGGCCGTAGTTCTGGGTGTCCTGCGGACCGAGCGCCAGCACCCGCGCCGCCGCGGCGGTGTCGCCGATCGCGTCGTAGGCGTAGGCCAGCGCGCCGCGCAGTTCCGGATCGCGCGGCGCCTTGGGCTCCACGCCCTGCAGCAGCGCGCGCGCCTGCTCGGTCTTGCCGGCCTGTTGCAGCTGGGTGGCGTGCAGCAGGGCCACCCGCGGCTCCTCCGGGAAACGCTTGACCAGCTGATCGACGATGCGCTCGGCCAGCTTCGGCTGTTCCAGGCGCAGCGCCAGGCGCCCGAACTCCTGCCAGGCCTCGAGCTGGTCGGGGATGGCATTGGCGTCGAGCAGCTGGTCCAGCACCTTGGCAGCGACTTCCGGATCGCGGTTGCCGCTGACCAGCGCCACCAGCGCGTAGCGCCAGCCGCGCGCGTCCTTGTCGCGCAGCAGCGCCACCAGCAGGCCGCGCGCCTGGCGCAGATTGCCGTTGCGCAGCGCCAGCGCCGCCTCGGCGCCGCGCATCGGCAGCGACTCCGGCGCGCGCTGACGCCACAGCGCAAGGGCCTGCGCCGCGGCCGCATTGTCGTTGGCGAGCATCGCGATACGGGTCGCACGCTCGGCCAGACCGGCATCGCCGGGCGCCTCGTTCGCCGCCTGCAGGTACCAGTGCGAGGCATCGGCCAGCTGCCCGGCCTGCAGCGCGAATTCGCCGGCCAGCACCGGCGTCAACGAAGACGCCGCGGCGCTCGGCGGCACCTTGGCGGCGGCCGTCGGCGCGGCGGCGGGGGCGCCGATGGCGGGCAAAGCGGCGAGCGCCGACAGCAATAGAACGATACGGATGCGAATCAATGCGGGCATCGGGGGCAACCGGGCCGTAAAATGGGGCCCTGAATGGCCAGCAGCTTATCGCAAGCAACTGAACAGATGACGTTGTGGGTGCTCGGATTGAACCACCAGACCGCGCCGGTCGACCTGCGCGAACGGGTGGCGTTCGCCGGCGATGCGCTGCCGCGCGCGCTGCAGTCGCTGCGCGCATTGCCCAACGTCGCCGAGGCCGCCCTGCTGTCCACCTGCAACCGCACCGAGCTGTACGCGATCGCCGACGACGCGCAGAGCCTGGCCGACTGGCTGGATTCGCACGCGGCCGGCCTGCACGGCTATCTGTACCAGCACCAGGATGCCGACGCGGTGCGGCATCTGTTCCGCGTCGCCACCGGGCTGGACTCGATGGTGCTGGGCGAGCCGCAGATCCTCGGCCAGGTGAAAGACGCCTGGGCGCTGGCGCGCGAGCACGGGGCGATGGGCAACCGCCTGGACCGGCTGTTCCAGCAGACCTTCTCGGTGGCCAAGCGCGCGCGCACCGACACCCGGGTCGGCGCCAATCCGGTCTCGGTGGCCTCCACCGCGGTGCGCCTGGCGCAGAACTCCTTCGCCCGGCTCAGCGAATCGACGGTGCTGCTGGTCGGCGCCGGCGAGACCATCGAGCTGGCCGCCAAGCACCTCAGCGAAGGCCGCGTGCGGCGCCTGCTGATCGCCAACCGCACCCTCGCCCACGCCCAGGAGCTGGCCAGCCGGCATGGCGGCGTGGCGCTGCCGCTGAGCGAGCTGGAACGGCATCTGCAGGAAGCCGACGTGGTGTTCTCGGCCACCGCCGCGCGCGAGCCGGTGGTGACCCGGGCGCAGGTCGAGCAGGCGCTGCGCGCGCGCAAGCACAAGCCGATGCTGCTGTTCGATCTGGCCGTGCCGCGCGATATCGAGGCCGGCGTGGCCGAGCTGGCCGATGCCTATCTGTATACCGTGGACGACCTGGAACGCGCGGTCGAGGACAATCGCCGCGGCCGCCGCGAAGCGGCCGAGGCCGCCGAGGCGATCATCGACCTGCAGGTGCTGCGCTACATCGAGACGCTGCAGGCCAGCACCCGCCAGGCGCCGCTCAAGCGCCTGCGCGCGCACGGCGACAGCACCCGCGACGACGTGCTGGCCAAGGCGCGGCAGCAGCTGGCCAACGGCAAGCCGGCCGACGAAGTGCTGGAATTCCTCGCCAATACCCTGACCAACCGCCTGCTGCATCCGCCCACCGCGGCGCTGCGCGAGGCGGCGCTGAGCGGCGATGCCGACCTGGCCCGCGCCGCCGAGCGCCTGTTCCCGGAAAAACCGGGCTATTTCCATCCCATTCTGAAGACCGATGACACCGACCCTGCGCCGTAAGCTGGAGGCGCTGGCCGAGCGTCGCGAAGAACTCGAACGCCTGCTGTCCGATCCTGAGGTGGTGAGCGACAACGCCCGCTTCCGCGACTACTCGCGCGAATTCGCGCAGCTGGAGCCGGTCGCCGCCGCACTGGCCGACGAGGCCGCGGCCAAGGCCGACCTGGCCGCGGCCGAGGCGATGCGCGGCGACCCGGAACTGCGCGAACTGGCTGAAGAGGAGATCGCCGCCGCCCACGCGCGCCTGCTCGCACTGGACGAACAACTGGCGCTGCTGCTGGTGCCGCGCGATCCGCGCGACGACGGCAACCTGTTCCTGGAAGTGCGCGCCGGCACCGGCGGCGACGAGGCGGCGATCTTCGCCGGCGACCTGTTCCGCATGTACGCGCGTTACGCCGAGCGCCAGGGCTGGAAGGTGGAAGTGGAATCGGACAGCCCCGGCGAGCACGGCGGCTACAAGGAGATCGTGGCGCGCATCGTCGGCCGCGGCGCCTACTCCAAGCTCAAGTTCGAATCCGGCACGCACCGCGTGCAGCGGGTGCCGGCGACCGAATCGCAGGGCCGCATCCACACCTCGGCGGCGACGGTGGCGATCATCCCCGAAGCCGACGACGTGGAAGAGATCGCGATCAACCCGGCCGACCTGAAGGTGGATACGTTCCGTTCGTCCGGCGCCGGCGGCCAGCACGTCAACAAGACCGAGTCGGCAATCCGCATCACCCACGTGCCGAGCGGGGTGGTGGTCGAATGCCAGACCGAGCGCAGCCAGCACGCCAACCGCGACAAGGCGATGAAGCGGCTGAAGGCGCAGTTGCTCGACGCCGAGCGCAGCAAGCAGGCCGCGGCCGAGGCGCAGGACCGCAAGCTGCAGGTCGGCAGCGGCGACCGCAGCCAGCGCATCCGCACCTACAGCTTCCCGCAGGGCCGCATCACCGATCACCGGGTCGAAGGCCTGACCCTGTACGACCTGCCGAACGTGATCGAAGGCGACCTCGATGCGCTGATCGAGCGGCTGAGCCACGAGCACCAGGTCGACGAACTGGCGCGGCTGAGCGACAGCCCGTGAGCGTGCGCATGCGCCGCGCCGCTGCGCACGCGCCGGCCACCGCGCGCGCGTGAGCGGCAGCGCGCTGGACGCACTGCGCCAGCTGCAGGACGCGGTGCGCCGCGACCCGCAGGACTTCATCGCCTGGGTGATGCTGGCCGACGCCGAACTCGGCGCCGGGGCGATCGCCGCCGGCGAACAGGCCGCCCTGCGCGCGTTGCAGCTGCGCCCGACGCATCCGGAAGCCCTGGCACGGCTGGGCCGCGTCCGCTGGACCCAGGGCCGCCATGCCGAAGCCGCCGCCGCGTTGCGCCAGGCGCTGCAGCACGCGCCGCAACACCCGGGCATCGCCCTGTGGCTGGGCCATGCGCTGGAGGACAACGGCGAAGCTGAAGCCGCCGCGCAGGCCTATGCGCACGCGCATGCGCTGCTGCCGCAGGAGCCGTCGATCGCCGCGCACCTGCTGAACTGGCGGCGCAAACTGTGCGATTGGCGCGCGCTGGATGCGCTGTCGCAGCAGGTCCGCGGCGCGGTGCGCCAGGGCCATCCGGCGATCGAACCGTTCGCGTTCCTCAACGAGGACGCCACCGCCGCCGAGCAGCTGCACTGCGCGCGCAACCGTGCGCTCGCCTTGGCGCAGACGCTGGCGCCCTTGCCGGCGGCGACGCTGCGCCGCGCCGGCCCCTTGCAGGTCGGCTTCCTGTCCAACGGCTTCGGCGCGCATCCCACCGGGCTGCTGACCGTGGCCTTGTTCGAACGGCTGCGCGCGCACGCCGACCTGCGCGTGCAGCTGTTCGCATTGAACCGCGACGACGGCAGCGCGATCCGCACGCGCCTGCGCGCCGCGGCGCACGCCTGGCACGACGTCGCCGGACAGCCGCACCGGGCGATCGCGCAAGGCATTCGCGCTGCCGGCATCGACATCCTGTTCGACCTGCGCGGCTGGGGCGGCGGCGGTGCGCCGGAAGTGCTGGCGCTGCGTCCGGCACCGCTGCAGATCAACTGGCTGGCCTACCCGGGCACGTCCGGCGCGCCGTGGATCGACTACGTCATCGGCGATGCGTTCGCGCTGCCCGATGCGCTGGCCGCGCACTACAGCGAGCGCGTGCTGCGCCTGCCGCGCGCGTTCCAGCCCTCGGACGACAGCCGCCACGTCGGCGCGCCACCGTCGCGCCGCGACTGCGGGCTGCCCGAGCACGGCACGGTGTTCTGCTGCTTCAACAACAGCTACAAGCTGACCCCGCGCAGCATGGCGCGCATGCTCGCGGTGCTGCGCCAGGTGCCGGACAGCGTGCTGTGGCTGCTGTCCGGGCCCGGCCAGGCCGATGCGCGGCTGCGCGATGTCGCGCGCCGTGCCGAAGTGGATCCGGCGCGGCTGCGCTTCATGCCCAAGCTGGCGCATGCCGACTACCTGGCCCGCTACCGGCATGCCGACCTGTTCCTGGACACGCACCCGTACAACGCGCACACCACCGCCTCCGACGCGCTGTGGGCCGGCTGCCCGCTGCTGACCTGCCCCGGCGCGACTTTCGCCGCACGCGTGGCCGGCAGTCTCAACCATCATCTGGGCATGGACGCGATAAACGTCGCCGACGACGATGCCTTCGTCGCCAGGGCGGTGCAGCTGGGCCGCGATCCGGCGGCGCTGCGCGCACTGCGCGACACGCTGCAGCAGCGCCGCGCCAGCGCCGGCCTGTTCGACATGCAAGGCTTCGCTGCGGA
The DNA here is from genome assembly GCF_013410075.1 of Xanthomonas sp. JAI131. Lineage (NCBI taxonomy): Bacteria > Pseudomonadati > Pseudomonadota > Gammaproteobacteria > Lysobacterales > Lysobacteraceae > Xanthomonas > Xanthomonas sp. JAI131. Next base: position 11,754 of record NZ_JACCCN010000003.1, read on the forward strand.
CTTCGCGGACGTGTTGCGCGATACCGCGCGCCGGCACGGCTGGAGCGGGCCGCAGTAGCTCGCCAATCGCCAGGCCTTGGTGGCGCCGACACCTGGCGCGCGGGAGCGGATGCGTTCGCAGCCAGACCGAACCTTCCGACAGGTTGCCGGCATCGGTGCTCGCGCTTCTTCAACGCAGCGCGAGCGGCAGCCGACCGCGGCTGACGACACGCACATCGCCGCGTGCTGCCGAAGCGCCCCCATGCACGAACGCGCTTGACCTGAAGCGCGGTTGAGGTTCGACACTGCGCGCCTTCCGTTCGCGCACGCCCCGATGCCGTCACGCCTGTCGCCCGACCTCACCTCCCCGCACGCACGCAGCGTACTGGTCGCCCACGCCTCGGCGCCGGTCTGCGCGACGCTGCTCGCCCGCTTGCACGCCAACCCCGGTGGCGGCCTGCATGCCCTGGCCTGGCTGGAATCGCTGAGCGCCGCGCCAGATCTGCTGTACGCACAATGCTGCGGCGACGACACCACCCAGCTCGGCCGCAGCCTGCACCCGCGCGCGCCGGCGCCGCGACTGACGCTGCAACGCTACCGGCGCATCCGCAGCGGGGTGTCCGATCCGCAGCGCGTGCCCGGCTGCGTCGTGGTGACCAGGCTGGCGACCCGCGATGCCGCGCAGGCGCAACTCCACGCCAGCGCGGCGTTCGCCGCGCTGCAGAACGGCGCGCACGCGCTGCGCGGCTTGATCGCCTCGCACCTGCACCTGTCCGACGACGGCCTCAGCCTGCTCGACTACGCCGAATGGAGCAGCGCCGACGCGCAGCGTCGCGCCTTGCAGCGCGAACCCGAGCGCCTGCCCCTGGCGTCCCATCCCGCGGCCAGCGTGAGCCGTTACCGGCCGCGCGCGCTGACCCTGCCCGGCACCCCGACGCAGCCCGCGCACGCAACCGCCTGAACCGGCATCGCCCTGCTTCTGCGACGGCGCCTGTACGGACGCCGCCGATGCGCGCCCGCAGGCTATACGCCGACCGGGCGAGCCGCTAGGCTTCGGGCATGAGCGCCAAAGCCGATTTCATCGCGTTGAACCTGTGCGTACTGACCGTCTCGGACACGCGCAGCCTGGCCGAAGACAGTTCCGGCGATTACCTGGTGTCGGTGCTCGGCGAGGCCGGCCACCGCCTGTACGCGCGCGAGCTGCTGCCCGACGACCGCTACCGGATGCGCGCGGTGGTCTCGGCGTGGATCGCCGACCCGCAGGTCGACGGCATCCTGGTCACCGGCGGCACCGGCTTCACCGGCCGCGACTCCACCCCCGAGGCGCTGCTGCCGCTGCTGGACAAGCAGATGCCCGGCTTCGGCGAACTGTTCCGCGCGATCAGCTTCGAGGAGATCGGCACCTCCTCGCTGCAGTCGCGCGCCTTCGCCGGCCTGGCCAACGCCACCTTCGTGTTCTGCCTGCCCGGCTCGACCTCGGCCTGCCGCACCGCCTGGGAAAGGATCGTCGCCGCGCAGCTCGACGCGCGCACCCGGCCGTGCAACCTGGCCACGCTGCGCCCACGCCTGAAGGAATGACCTGGAACCGCGCATGCCCCTGGACACCACCTTGCGCCTGCTGGCCAAAGCCAGCGGCATGACCGCCGCGGACATCGCTGCCGCCATCCCGCGCGCCGGCGCCGCCACGGTCAAGGCCTGGCTGGCCGGCGAGAAGATGCCCGGCCGCGACCAGCTCAATGCGTTGGCGCGCGCCTTCGGCGTTCCCGCGGGCGCGCTGCTCGGCGAACTGGCCAGCCAGCTCGACCCGGCCCGCACCCGCGGCGAACACGACCTATTGCAGGCCTATCGCGCGCTCGACAGCCGCCAGCAGGGCGCGCTGCTGGAAGTGGCGCGCAGCATGGCCGGCACCCGCACGAGACGCAGCAAATGAGCAAACTCAAGCGCAAGCAGTACCAGGCATTGATGCAACCGCTGCAACTGGAGCTGACGGCGCTGGCGCAAGCGCTGCAGCACAGCGGCGAACGCATGCTGGTGCTGTTCGAAGGCCGCGACACCGCCGGCAAGGGCGGCGCGATCCAGGCCATCGCCGAACATCTGAATCCGCGCCAATGCCGGGTGGTGGCGCTGCCCAAGCCGACCGACCGCGAAAGCACGCAGTGGTATTTCCAGCGCTACGCCACGCATCTGCCGGCCGCTGGCGAAATGGTGCTGATGGACCGCAGTTGGTACAACCGCGCCGGGGTGGAGCGGGTCATGGGCTATTGCAGCGACGCGCAATACCAGGCCTTCCTGCGCCAGGCGCCGCTGTTCGAGCAACTGCTGGTCGACGACGGCATCCGCCTGTTCAAGTACTGGTTGTGCGTGGACCAGGACCAGCAGGAGAAGCGCTTCGCCGAACGCCTGCACGATCCGCTGAAGGGCTGGAAGCTGTCGCCGGTGGACCTGCAGTCGCGCGCCCAGTACGCCGACTACACCCGCGCCCGCGAGGCGATGCTGGACGCCACCCACCGCGACCAGGCGCCGTGGACGCTGGTCGACTTCAACGACCAGAAGCGCGGCCGCCTGACCCTGATCCGGCATCTGCTCGACCAGTTACCCGGCACCCCGCTGCAGGAGCCGGAACTGGAACTGCCGCCGCTGAAGCACAAACCGCGCAAGGAAAAGTTCGGCGTGTTGCAGCCGATCGCGTCGTATCCGGTTTGAGGCCGGGATTGGGGATTGGGGACTCGGGACTCGGGACTCGGGACTCGGGACTCGAGACTCGAGACTCGAGACTCGATGATGCGGTCCGCGCCCGACGGCGCAATGGTTTCCTGTAGGAGCGGCTTCAGCCGCGACCGGACGCGTCCGCAACGACGCGGCCGGATTGAAACGCCTTCTGCAGCGGCGGGCGGTGGTGTGGGAGGGACTTCAGTCCCGACGCGCTACCGGCAAGGACTCGTCGGGACTGAAGCCCCTCCCCCGCGAGCCGCCAAGATTTCCGCGATGTCACCCGATCGCGAAGCCCGCCACCACCGGCTCCGGCCACGGCTCGCGCAGCACCTGCTCGACCCGCGCTGCCGGCGGGCCGTGCCGCAGCCATTCGGCCAGCGCCTCCAGCGCCGCGGCCTCGCCTGCTGCGATGACCTCCACGCTTCCGTCGGCCAGGTTCCGCGCGTGCCCATCCAGCCCCAGCGCCAGCGCGCGTTCGCGGGTGGAGGCGCGGAAATACACGCCCTGCACCCGGCCGGAGACCAGGAAGCGGGCGGCCCCCATCAACCGGCCGCCTTCGCCTGGCCGGCAATCTTGCCGCCGGCCGCGGCGATCGCCGCCTCGATGTCGTGCGCATTGACCGGACCCAGGAACTGCTTGGCGACCTTGCCGTCGGGCGCGATCAGGTAGGTCATCGGCAGTCCGCGCGGGGTCGCGAAATCGGCCGGCGGCGCATAGGTGTCGAGGATCGCCACCGGGTAGGCCACTGGATGTTCCTTCAGGAACGCCTGCATCTCCGCCGGCTCGATGTCCTCGTAGGCCAGGCCCACCACTTCGATGTTGTCGCGCATCACGTGCAACGCCGAAAGCTCTGGCATTTCCTTCAGGCACGGCGCGCACCAGGTGGCCCAGAAATTCACCACCACCCACTGCCCGCGATGCGCGGCCAGGTCGTACTCGCTGCCGTCCACCGCCTTCACCTTCAGCGTCGGCTGCGGCCGGGTTTCCTGCACCACGTTCGCTCCTTCGCCAGCGGCGGGCGCGGTCGGGGCAGTTGGCGCTGCAGGTGCCGCCGGGGCGGCGGGAGCCGCAGGCGCCGGCGCGCCCGGCGCGGCGCCATCGGCGGGCGAAGGAGGCCGATCGCAGCCTGCCAGCAGCGCGGCAGCGGCGAACAACGGGAACAGGATGCGCGGGGTCATGCGAGGTCTCCGATATCGGTGTAAAGGTCGCCGACGCGCCGTTTCAGCACGTCGCGCAGCGGCATGCGCAATTCGTCCAGCGCGCGCCACGCCGCCTGCCCCAGCGCGTCGTCGCGGCACGGCAGGTAGGCTTCGGCGATCGGGATGCGCAGCTGGCAGTTTTCGTAGAGCTCGGTCAGCGGCACGTCGGCCAGGTCGCGCGCCAGCAGCCATTCGCCGTGCTCGGCACGGCTGAGCAGGCGGCTGCGCTCCAGTTCGCACAGCAGTTCCTGCACCAGCGAATCGGTCAGCATCGGCTCCAGCTGCAGGATCTGATCCTCGTGCAGGCCGTGGCCGTCCTTGCGCGCCTGCGCGAAGCGCCCGAGCAGGCGCAGCAAGCCGTAGATCTCGTAGCCGGCCGGCAGCCGCATCGACGCCGGCTGGTAGCGGAAGGCGGCGATCGAGGATGCCAGCGAGGCGCCGAGCAGGATCCCGATCCAGCTCAGGTAGGTCCACAGCAGGAAGATCGGCACGAATGCGACCGTGCCGTAGATGCGCTGGTAGGACTGGAAGCTGCCCAGATACAGGCTCAGCCCCCACTTCACCAGTTCCAGCAGGGCCACCGCCAGCAGCGCGCCGGGCACCGCGTGGCGCAGCTTGACCGTGTGGTGCGGCACCACCCGGTACACCAGGGTGATGCAGACGAATTCGATCAGCACCGGGGCCAGGCCCAGCGCCATCTGCGCCAGCAGCCGGCCCTCGCTGGTGCGGAACAGCGGCAGCGCGAAGAACCGCGCCGACGCCGCCAGCGACGCCGCGGCCAGCAGCGCCCCCAGGGTCAGCACCGTCCAGTACACCAGGAAGCGGGTCAGCCGCGGCCGCGCCGAGACCACCCGCCAGATCCGGTTGAAGGTCTGCTCGACGCTGTTCAAGGTGATCAGCAGCGACACCATCAGCGCGATGGTGCCGGCGCTGGTCAGCTGCCCGGCGCTGGCCGAGAACTGGCGCAGATAGGCCTCCACCGAGCGCGCCGCGGCCGGCACGAAGTTGGAGAAGATGTAGTCGCTGAGCTGGTCGCTCCAGCGGTCGAACACCGGGAACGCCGAGAGCACGCCGAACACCACCATCGCCAGCGGCACCAGCGCGAAGATCGTGGTGTAGGCCAGCGAGGCGGCGGCCTGGAACAGGCGGTCGTCGAGGAAGCGCCGCCACAGGAACCCGGCGAAGCTGCGCATCCGCGCGCGGTCGCGCACCCGCTCCGTCCAGAGATTGACCGTGTCCAAAGGCTGCATCGGGCAAGGGTACCCGATGCGCACGGATGCCGGCATCGCCGATACTGGCGGCCGTTCTGGTGCAAGCAAGCGAGGGCCGCATGGCCGAGATCCTGGTCCTGTACTACAGCCGTGGCGGTTCGGTGGCGCGCCTGGCGCGGCAGATCGCGCGCGGCGTCGGCGAAGTGCCTGGCATGGCCGCGCGCCTGCGCACGGTGCCGCCGGTGGCCGCGGTCACCCAGGCCAGCGCGCCGCCGGTGCCCGACAGCGGCGCGCCGTATGTGGACGCCAGCGACCTGCGCGACTGCGTCGGTCTTGCGCTGGGCAGCCCGACACGCTTCGGCAACATGGCCGCGCCGGTCAAGCATTTCATCGACGGGCTCGGCGCCGAATGGGCCAGCGCCACCCTCGCCGGCAAACCGGCGGCAGTGTTCACCTCCACCGCCTCGCTGCACGGCGGCCAGGAAGCCACGCTGCTGTCGATGCACCTGCCGCTGCTGCACCACGGCTGCGTGATCGTCGGCATTCCCTACACCGAGCAGTTGCTCAGCAGCACGCGCAGCGGCGGCACCCCGTACGGCGCCAGCCACGTCGCCGGCGCCGACGACGATCCGCAACCCAGCGAGGAAGAAGCGCAGCTGGCGCGCGCGCTGGGCCGGCGCCTGGCCGGCATCGCGCAACGCCTGGCGGCGCCATGAGCACCACCCGCCTGCGTCATGCGTTGGCAGCCACGCTGCTGGTGCTGGCGCTGTTGTACGCGGCCTGGTTCCACGACGACCGCCACCGTCTCGCCGCGCTGCTGGTGTTCGCGCTGCCGCCGCTGCTGCTGGCGATCGGCGTGCTGCGCGGCTCGGCGGTGGCGCGCTTCTGGGCCGGCGTGTTCGGGCTGTTCTGGTTCAGCCACGGGGTGATGGCCGCCTGGAGCCATCCGCCGCAGCGCGCCTACGCCTGGGCCGAACTGCTGCTGGCGCTGCTGGCGATCGGCCTGTCCAGCGCGCCGGGACTGCGCGCGCGTTTCGCCCGCAAGCGCGGCGCCAGGCCGCCCGGCGGCGACACGCCCTGAGCGGCCGCCGCCGGCCTGCCGGTATCATGGCGGCCTTGCGCGACCGCGGCCGCGCCCCGTCATGCTCTAGGAACCGGCAATGGAAGAACTCCTGATCGTCACCACCGGCGGCACGATCGACAAGATCTATTTCGACGACAAGTCCGACTACCAGATCGGCGATCCGCAGATCGGCCAGATCCTCAAGGAACTGGGCGTGACCTTCCGCTTCACCGTGATCCCGATCATCCGCAAGGACTCGCTGCACATCACCGACGAGGACCGCGAGCTGATCCGCGCCACCGTCGCCGCGCAGTCCGCGCGCCACGTGCTGCTCACCCACGGCACCGACTCGATGGTGCAGACCGGCAAGGTGCTGCAGACGATCCCGGACAAGACCATCGTGATGACCGGCGCGCTGAACCCGGCGCGGTTCCGCGGCTCCGATGCCGAATTCAACATCGGTTGCGCGGTCGGCGCGGTGCAGTCGCTGCCGGCCGGGGTCTACATCGCCATGAACGGGCAGATCTGGGATCCGCAGAAGGTGCGCAAGAACGTGGCCGCGAACCGCTTCGAGCCCGTCTGAGCCGCGATGTCCAAAGCCACCCGCGCAACCAGGGCATTGGACGCGGCCGGCGTCGCCTATCGCCTGCATCCCTACGATTACGAAGCCGAAGCCGGCGCCAAGGGCCTGCAGGCGGCGCAGGCGCTCGGCCTGCCGCCGGCACGGGTGTTGAAGAGCCTGATGGCGTGGATCGACCACAACGCCGTGTGCGTGGTGGTGCCCTCCGATCGCCGCGTGCAGCTGAAGAAGCTCGCCGCAGCCGGCGCCGGCAAATCGGCACGGATGATGGAAGTGGCCGAGGCCGAGCGCCGCACCGGCTACAAGGTCGGCGGCATCAGTCCGCTGGGCCAGCAGCGGCCGGCGCCGGTGCTGGTCGAGCAATCGGCGCTGGCCCCGGGCAGCGTGTGGTTCAACGCCGGGCAGCGCGGCTTGCTGCTGGAAATCGACGCCGAGCGCCTGCTTGACGTATTGCAGGCCCGCGCGTGCGACCTATGCGAGTGAGGTTCCCTAGTAACTAGCGGTCACGCCTACCCCGGCCACCGAGGTCACCGCCTTCACCCGCACGTAGTAGGTCCCGGCAGGCAGGTTGAGCGTGCAGCTCTCGGCATTGGCCGTCGCGATCGACCTGCAGCCGTAGACGGTGTCGGTCGGCAGGCCGCCAGCGCGCAGATACAGGTCGGCGTTGCCGGTACCGCCGGCCAGGGCCAGCTTCAGCCAGGGCGTGCCGGCCGGCACGGTGACCTGGTAGTACAGCGAAGTCCCCGCCTTGAGCGCCAGGCTGCCCAGCGGCACGCCGCGGACCAGGGTCTGCGCCTTCAGCGTCGCCGCCACCGCCGCGCCGGCATTGACCAGGCCCGCGCCGCAACCCAGCGTGCAGGCCACCGGCAATGCACTGGCGGTCGCCTTCAACCGCGCTTCCAGTTCCGCCGGGGTCAGCGGGTTCAGCGCTGCCGACAGCACCAGGGCGGCCACGCCGGCCACATGCGGCGCCGCCATCGAGGTGCCGCTATAGGATGCGTAGCCGGCCGCGGCCGGCGCCAGGGTGCCGGTGTTGAGCGTGGACAGGATGCCCTGTCCTGGCGCGGCGACATCCACGCCGGCGCCATAGTTGGAGAAGCTGGCGCGCGCGCCGGCGGAGGTGGTCGCGGCCACCGCGATCACGTTCGGGCAGTTGGCCGGCACGCTGCCGGCGACGTTGCCGTTGCTGTTGCCGGCAGCCACCACCACGCTGGTTCCGCGTGCCACGGCGGCGGCGATGGCATTGGCCATCGTCGCCGAACAGGTGCCGCTGGCGCCCAGCGACAGGTTGATCACCTGCGCCGGGGTTGGATTGGCGGGAACGCCGGCGACGCTGCCGCCCGACGCCCAGACGATGGCATCGGCGACATCGGACAGGTAACCGCCGCACTTGCCCAGCGCGCGCACCGGCAGGACCTTGGCATTGAACGCAGTGCCGGCCACGCCGGCGGCGTTGTTGCTGACCGCGGCGATGGTGCCGGTGACGTGGGTGCCATGCCAGCTGGAGGATGCGCCGGGCGTGCCGGCACCGCAGGTATTGGCCGGATAGCCGTCGCCCGGATCGGCCGCATTGGCATCGCGGCCGCCGCCGTCGCCGGCGACCAGCGGGGCGCTGATGAAGTCGTAACCTGGCAGCACGTTCGCGGCCAGGTCCGGATGCGCGGTGATGCCGGTGTCGATCACCGCCACCACGACGCCCTTGCCGCTGGCCACGTCCCAGGCGGGGCGCACGTTGATCGCTGCCGAGGTGGTGCCGAACGCCCACTGCTGTGACAGGCCGGGGTCGTTCGGGACCAGCGTCGGCCGCAACAGCAGGTCGACCTCCACGCTCTTCACCGCCGGATCGGCGGCCAGGCGGCGCATCAGCGTCTCGGCCTCGACCCGGTCCAGCGCGCGATCGGCACCGACCACATCGGCGCCGGTCGCCAGGCGCCGCAGCGAGGCCAGGCCGAGCGCGCGGCCGCGCCGCGCCGGCAGGATGCGTGCCGCGTCCGCCAGCGGTGCCGTGCGCGCCGACAGCGCGGGACGGGCGCCGTCGCGGTAGGTGACGATGAAACGCTGCGGATTCGGCGTCGAGGCCAGGCCCTGCAGACCGATCTCGCCGGCGGCGGCAGCGCCTGCGCAGGCCGCCAACGACAGGATGGAGACGATCGCAGCGCAGCGGGCACGGCGAGACATTGCATGCTTGGACATCGGACTCCCCCCTGTGGCGCATGGCGCAGTCGGCCGTGCCTGGCGCTGGGCGGACGCCGCCAAGCGCGCTTGGGCCGCGACGGCATCGCCGCCGCAGCCGGTGAAGACGGTCCTGCATCCTCCATATCGGCGCTGGCTGCAGCCGGCGCAGGGGAACGTGCTGCCAATGTGCCGATCTGTGACAGCAGGCCACCCGTGTTGCGGACTGCAGAAGCAGATCTCCGCGCAACGGCGACGGCGACGGACGCCGCGCAACAAAAAACCCCGCGCCGGGGCGCGGGGCTGTCGCATCTGCAGCGTCCAGGGCGTCCTGCCCTGCCGATCCGTTCGGCATTCGCGGCGTACGCGGCGCCGCCGTCCAAGCGAGCGCCGCGCCGCGTGCGGATCAGTAGTTCGCGGTCAGGGTGACGCCCGAGAACGTGCTGTACGCCTTGAGCCGCACGTAGTAGGTGCCGGCGCTGGGCGCGTTGAAGGTGCAGGTCTCGTTGTTGCCGTTGAGATACGGGCGGCACCCATAGGTGCTGTCGGTCGGCGCGCTGCCCAGGCGCACGTACAGGTCGGCATCGCCGCTGCCGCCGGAGATGGTGACGGTCAGCGAACTGACGCCGGACGGCACCGTCACGGTGTAGTTCAGCTCCGAGCCGCTGCTGGCGCCGAGCCCGGTGACCGGCACGCCGTCCTGCAGCGTGTTGCCGGTGGGGGGCGTGGTGGTGCCGCCGCCCAGCGCAGCGGTCACCGCGGCATTGGCGTCGAGCAGGCCGGCGCCGCAGCCCTGCGAGCAGGAGAAGCTGGCCGCGGTGCTCTTGATGGTGCTCTCCACCTGCGCCGGGGTCAGCGGGGACGGCGCGACCGACTGCATCAGCGCGACCACGCCGGCCACGTGCGGCGTCGCCATCGAGGTGCCGTTGTAGGACGCGTAGCTGGCATTGCCCGGGGTGGTGGTGCCGTCGTTGAGCGTGGACAGGATGCTCGAGCCCGGTGCGGAGATGTCGATGCCGGTGCCGTAGTTCGAGTAGCTGGCCTTGGCGCGCGAGGAGGTGGTCGCGGCCACCGCGATCACGTTGGCGCAGTTCGCCGGCACCGAGCCGGAGACGTTGGCGGCGCTGTTGCCGGCCGCCACCACCACGGTGGTGCCGCGGCCGACCGCACCGTTGATCGCGTTCTGGTAGGTGGTCGAGCAGGTGCCGCTGCCGCCCAGCGACATGTTGATCACTTCGGCCGGGGTGGTGTTGGCCGGCACGCCGCTGACGGTACCGCCGGAGGCCCAGGTGATCGCGTCGGCGATGTCGGAGGTGTAGCCGCCGCACTTGCCGAGCACGCGCACCGGCAGGATCTTGGCATTGAAGGCGGTACCGGCCACGCCGGTGCTGTTGTTGGTCACCGCGGCGATGGTGCCGGCCACGTGGGTGCCGTGCCAGCTGGAATTGGACGCCGGCGAACCGGAGTAGCACTCGTTGGCCGCGGCCCAGTCGCCTTCGTCGGCCGGATTGCTGTCGCGGCCGTTGCCGTCGCGCGCGTCGGCGGCGACGCTGATGAAATCGTAGCCCGGCAGGACGTTGGCGTTGAGATCGGGATGGCTGGTGATGCCGGTATCGATCACCGCCACGACCACGCCGTTGCCGGTGGCCTGGTCCCAGGCCGGACGCACGTTGATGCCGGCGGTGGTGGTGCCGAAGGCCCACTGGTTGGACAGGCTGGGATCGTTCGGGGTCAGCGCGATGGTCATGCGCTGGTCGACTTCGACGTACTCGACATTGGGGTCGGCGGCCAGCTGGCGCATCAGCGTCTCGGCCTCGGCGTGGTCGAGCGGCCGGTTGGACTGGATCACTTCCGGGCCGACCGCCAGGCGGCGCAGGCTGGTCAGCCCCAGTGCGCGGCCGTTCTTGGCCGGCATCGCCGCGGCGACCGACTGCAGCGTCGCGCGCAGCGAGGCCGAGGTGGCGGCGGCGGACGTGCTGGCGACGCCGACGGGGGCGGCATCGCGGGTCTTGACGATGAAACGTTGCACGGTCGGCTCGGCGTTCAGGCCGGAGAGGTTGACGTCGCCGGCGAATGCCGGGGTCGCCAGCAACAGCGAAGTCAATGCGGACGCTCCCAGCACGATCAGCCAAGGACGCTGGCGCGAACCACGTTGCGAAATTTCGGACATTCGGAACTTCCTTTTCGTTGATTGCCACCTGACGGCGATTTTTCGCGCTGCGGAGGCCTAAACAGGCACTGAATCCGAGTGCAGCGCGACTCCCAGGCCGGCCCCCTGTTGCCAGCCGTTCATCGGACGCTATCCCAATACAGACGCGTATGGACCAACTTTTGATCGTCCAAAATTCATAAGCGTGACGGTTGTCAACATAAAGACGGGCTGCGCTTTATCTTTTTGCGACACGAAGGCAATGACGATGACCCGAGAAGACAGTCCCGGGACATTTTTGCGCGGCGCGGGCATGGTCACGCGCCAATGCAGACAGCCGCCCATCCGTAGAAGCGGGTGCGCTGAACGGCGGCAGGGCCAGCGAACGCCCTGCGCAGCGGTAGCGCCGGGTCGCGGCGCGCATTGGGGACGTCGCGGCGATGCGCGGCCGCACGCGCCGGGCGGTGTGCCGGGGCGGGCCTACGGGCCGCCCGTGGCACATCCGGGAACGGACGACGTCCCCGGGGATCGAAGCTGGGCGCAGCCTGCGCCACGCCCAGCTCGGCGCCCGCCAGCAGTGCCGGCGGGCGGGAGAACGCCTGGACTCAGCCCAGCCGCAACAGCCAGCCGTGGCGGTCGGCCACGCGGCCGTACTGGATGTCGGTCAGTTCCTGGCGCAGCGACAGGGTCACCGGGCCGGCCGGTGCGGTCAGGTCGCCGACCTCGAAATCCTTGCCCTTCAGCTGCCCGATCGGGGTCACCACCGCGGCGGTGCCGCAGGCGAAGACCTCGGCGATCGCGCCGGAAGCCACGCCGTCGCGCCACTCGTCGATGGTCACCTGGCGCTCGACCACCTGCATGCCGCGATCGCGCGCCAACTGCAGGATGCTGTCGCGGGTGATGCCCTCGAGGATGCTGCCGGACAGCGCCGGGGTGACCAGGCTGCCGTCGCGCATCACCAGGAACACGTTCATGCCGCCCAGCTCTTCCAGGTACTTGCCCTCGACCGGGTCCAGGAACAGCACCTGCGAGCAGCCCTGCGCCTGCGCCTGCTGCTGCGGCAGCAGCGAGGCGGCGTAGTTGCCGCCGCACTTGGCCGCGCCGGTGCCGCCCTTGGCCGCGCGCGCGTAGTCGGTGGACAGCCAGATCGCCACCGGCGCCACGCCCTTGGCGAAGTAGGCGCCGGCCGGGCTGGCGATGACGTAGTAGCCGGCCTTCTGCGCCGCGCGCACGCCCAGGAACGCCTCGTTGGCGATCATGAACGGACGGAAGTACAGGCTGGTCTCCGGCGCCGACGGCACCCACGCGGCATCGACCGCGATCAGCTGGCGCAGCGATTCGACGAACAGCTCCACCGGCAGCTCCGGCAGCGCCAGGCGCTGCGCCGAGCGCTGCAGGCGCTTGCCGTTGGCGTCAGGGCGGAAGGTCCAGATCGAACCGTCGGCATGGCGATAGGCCTTGATGCCCTCAAAGATCTCCTGCCCGTAGTGCAGCACCGAGGCGGCCGGATCCAGCGCCAGCGGGCCGTAGGCGCGCACCTGGGCGTCGTGCCAGCCCTGCTCGCGGTCCCATTCGATGGCGACCATGTGGTCGGTGAAGTAGTTGCCGAAGCCCGGCGCGGCAAGGATCTGCGCGCGCGCGTCGGCGCTGCGTGCGGTGGTGGACGGGATCAGGCGGAACTGCGAAGACGGCTCGGTAGCGGACACCGGGGTTTCCTGTGGTAGTCGAGGGACGGCCGTGCCGCTGCATCATCGAAGCGCAGCGGCGGCGCCTTGTCCCGGCCCCAGGTCGCGCAGTCGCGCGCGGGTCAGAGCATGCCGGTTTCGAGGCGGGCGGCCTCGGACATCATATGCCGGCCCCACGGCGGATCGAACACCAGTTCGACATCGGCCTCGGCGATGGTCGGGATCAGCTCCAGCTTGCTGCGCACGTCGTCGACCAGGATGTCGCCCATGCCGCAGCCCGGCGCGGTCAGCGTCATCTTCACCTCGACCATGCGCTGGCCGTCCTCGCGCGGCTGCATGTCGACTTCGTAGACCAGGCCCAGGTCGACGATGTTGAACGGGATCTCCGGATCGAAGCAGGTGCGCAGCTGTTGCCAGATCAGCGCCTCGACCTGCTCGTCGCCGGCGCCTTCCGGCAGCTCCAGGCCCGGCGGCGGTTCCTTGCCGATCGCGTCGCCGTCCTTGCCGGCGATGCGGAACAGGTTGCCTTCCACGAACACCGTATAGCTGCCGCCCAGCGCCTGGGTGATGTAGCCGTAGCTGCCGGCCGGCAGGGTGACCGCGTCGCCTTGCGGCACCATCACCGCCGCGCAATCGCGTTCGAATTGGACAGGTTCGCTGCTGCGTGAGTACATGGGGGCGATATGGGGGCTGGCCCCGCCGGTGCAAGTCGTCCAGTTTATCCGAGTGCGCGGCGAACGCGGCGAAGGGTATCCTGTACGGATTCTCCGGGAACATCGCATGCCGCCCTCTTCCACGCCGGCCAGGACTTCGCACTGGCTATGGCCCTTGCTGCTCTGCCTGGGCTGTTTCACCGCCCTGATCGCCTGGATGCTGGTCGCGCTGAGCCTGGGCCACCAATCCGGCTGGATGGCGGTGCTGGTGGCGCTGGAGGTCGCGTGGATGCTGCGCCTGGGCACGCTGCCGCGCGGCAAGCTGCGCATCGCCGTGGCGGTGCTCGCCACCGCGCTGGTGATCGTCGCCGCCAACTGGGGCATCGCCGCCGCGCACGTAGGCGCCGGGCTGGGCCTGGATACCTGGGATTCGTCGCTGAAACTGGGCGCGCGCTACGCGTGGACGCTGACCGTGCTGGCCAACCGCCCCGGCGACGTGCTGTGGCTGGGCATCGGCCTGGTCGTGGCCTATTTCAGCGCGCGCTGAAGGCAATGGTCGCGGCTGAAGCCGCTCCTACAGTGTTCCCGCAAGCCCTGTAGTAGCTTCAGCCGCGACAGCATCCATGGGCGCCGATCGCCGGCGCCGGTTCAATGCCCGCCGTCGAGCGCCTTCAATTCGCTGACCAGCGCGCCGGCCGCCTCGGCGCCGTCGCCGTACAGCATGCGCGTGTTGTCGGCGTAGAACAGCGCGTTCTCGATCCCGGCGAAACCGGTGCCCTTGCCGCGCTTGATCACCACGACGTTCTTGGAATTGACCACGTCCAGGATCGGCATGCCGTAGATCGGGCTGGCCGGATCGGTCTTGGCGACCGGGTTGACCACGTCGTTGGCGCCGATCACCAGCGACACGTCGGTGCTGGGGAACTCGGGATTGATGTCGTCCATGTCGGCGATCAGGTCGTAGGGCACACCGGCCTCGGCCAGCAGCACGTTCATGTGCCCGGGCATGCGTCCGGCCACCGGGTGGATCGCGAACTTGACCTTGACCCCGCGCTCGATCAGCCGCTGCGCCAGCTCCCAGATCTTGTGCTGCGCCTGCGCCACCGCCATGCCGTAGCCGGGCACGATCACCACGCGTTCGGCGTAGGCCATCATCGCCGCCACGTCGCCGGCCTCGATCGGCTTCTGCGCGCCGCTGATCTCCTGCGCCTGGCCGCCGCCGCCGAAGTTGGAGAACAGCACGCCGCTGATCGGCCGGTTCATCGCCTTGGCCATCAGCCGGGTCAGCAGGATGCCGGCCGCGCCGACCATCATGCCGGCGATGATCAGCGCCTCGTTGCCGAGCACGTAGCCTTCGAACGCGACCGCCAGGCCGGTGAAGGCGTTGTACAGCGAGATCACCACCGGCATGTCGGCGCCGCCGATCGGCAGCGTCATCAGCACGCCCAGCGCCAGCGCCACCGCGAAGAAGGCGACGATCGCCACCGGGCTGAGCCCGATCGCGGCCCAGGCGCCCAGGCCCAGCATCGCCACGAACACCAGCAGGTTGAACGCCTGCTGCCCGGGGAAGGTGACGCGCTTGTCCAGCCGCCCGTCGAGCTTGGCCCAGGCGATGACCGAGCCGGACAGCGAGATCGCGCCGATCGCCGAGCCGACGATGGCCAGCGCCAGCGTAGTCGCATCGGGCTGGCGCGCGGCCAGCGCGGCGATCGCGCTCTCGCTCCAGTGCGAGGTGTCGCGGTGCGCCAGGAACGAGAAGCGCAGCAGTTCCACCGCGCCGATCGCCGCGGCCGAGCCGCCGCCCATGCCGTTGTACAGCGCGACCATCTGCGGCATGTCGGTGATGGCGACCTTCTTGGCCGAGATCCAGGCCGCGCCGGTGCCGATCACGATCGCCAGCAGGATCAGGGTCAGGTTGTGCAGGCCGGGCAGCAGGAACGTCGCCGCGGTCGCCAGCAGCATGCCGAAGCCGGCCCAATGGATGCCGCTGCGCGCGGTCTTGGGCGAGGCCATGCGCTGCAGGCCGAGCAGGAACAGGGTGGCGGCCACCAGGTAGCTGGCCTTCACCAGCCAGGACAGTGCTTCGGCGGTGCTCATGCGGGTTCCCCTGCCAGCGGCGCTGCGGCATCCGGCTGACGATCCAGGCGATGGTGCTCGAACATCTCGATCGCGGTCTTCAGCAGCCCCACCATGCCCAGGCCGAACGCGACCAGGCCCAGCGACAGCTGGTTCAGCGCGGTGGTGCTGGCCAGGTAGGCGCCGACCAGACCGATCACGACCGGCAGCAGCGCCTCGATCGACAGCAGCCACAGCATCAGCCGGCCTTTGCGCGGGTCCTGCCAGACCCGGTGAGAGATCTTGTTCTGGGTGCGGGTGGGGTCCTGCAGCGAGGACAGACCCACGCCCACGCCGGCGTAGAGCAAGGCGTAGTTCCAGTCGTCGAACATGCCGACCATGCCGGCGAACAGCGGCTTCACCGCGTAGACCGCGGCCACGATCAGCGCCGGATACTGCAGGTAGCTCAACAGTTGGAACCAGACCCTGGCGCCTTGCGGGCGCGCCGCGACCAGCGCCGGCTGCGCGGCGCTCATGGCTTGTCCCCCGGCTTCTTGGAACTCTTGAACATCTCCAGCATGCGCTCGGTGACCACGTAGCCGCCGGCGGCATTGCCGGCACCGAGCAGCACCGCGAGGAAGCCCACCGCCTTCTCCAGCGTGGTGTCGGCATGGCCGAGCACCACCATCGCGCCGATCAGCACGATGCCGTGGATGAAGTTGGAACCGGACATCAGCGGGGTGTGCAGGATCACCGGCACCCGCGAGATGATCACATGCCCGGCGATGGCCGCCAGCATGAAGATGTACAAGGCCACGAAACCGTCGCTCATTCCGCTTCTCCCGGGCGCCGCGCCCGACCGCCGCAATCATAACCGGGTGCTGAATCGGTGGGCGATGGCTGTCTGCGGCGGCAAGCGGCGGCGAACGGGGCCGTCGCCAGGTCAACCCCGGCGGCGGCAACGCGTTATCCACGGTATCCCCGCGCCAGGAAGCTAAGCTGTGCTGGTGAGCACGCCCGCCCTCGATCCCCCGACGACCGACCTCGACAGCGAAGACGCCGCGCGTCCGCTGCCGGCGTCGCTGGACGCGTTCCTGGCCGAGATCGGCCCGCGCGCGTTCCGCTTCGCCGAGGCCGGCCTGCGCCAGCGCGAGGATGCGCTGGATGCCGTGCAGGACGCGATGATCAAGCTGCTCGCCTACCGCGAGCGGCCGGCGCAGGAATGGACCCCGCTGTTCTGGAGCATCCTGCGCCGGCGCATCATCGACCTGCAGCGCCGCCGCGGCTTCCGCCTGCGCTTCTGGGCGCCGGCCAGCGAGTACGGCGAGGACAGCCAGCCGGACTGGGCCGACGAAGGCCCGACGCCGGCGCAGCGCCACGAGCAGCGGCAGACGCATGCGCGCCTGGTCACGGCGTTGCGCGCGCTGCCGGCGCGGCAGCGCGAAGCCTTCACCCTGCGCGTGCTCGAGGAGCTGGACGTGGCCACCACCGCACGCGCGATGGGCTGCTCCGAAGGCTCGGTCAAGACCCATCTGTCGCGCGCCCGCGAGGCGTTGCAGAAACTTCTGGAGGACGTCCGGTGAAACCCGACACCACACATTCGGCCGCGTTCGACGCGCAGATGCGCCGCGCGCACCAGGCCTCGCTGCAGGCGTTGCCGGCACCGACCCTGGCGCGACTGCGCGCCGCCCGCCACGCCGCCAGCCGCCCCCACGCCGCGCCGGCGCGACGCTGGGGCTGGCTGCTGGCGGCGGCCCCGGCCCTGCTCGGCGCCACCTTCGGCATGCATCTGCTGCTGCGCCCGGCGCTGCCCGTCGCGGTCCAGGCGGCGAGCGTCGCCGGCGTTCCCGCCGCGGCCGCGGTGTCCGCGAGCGTCGCCGCGCAAGGCGACGGCGACGACGCCGTGGCCGGCCTGCTCGACGAAAACCCCGACCTGTATCTGTGGCTGGGTTCCGATACTTCGCTGGCGATGGAATGAACACGATGAACCGCTTGATCCGCATGTCCCTGGCGCTGGCCCTGCTGGCCGGGGCCACCCCGCTGGCGACGTTCGCCGCGCCGCCACCGCCACCGCCACCGCCGGCGGATACCGACGCCGATGCGGGTCCGCCGCTGCCGGACTGGGAGCACCTGAGCGCGCAGCAGCGCGAGCTGCTGATCGCGCCGATGCGCCAGCGCTGGAACGATGCGCCGCAGCAGCGGCGCAGGATGTTCGAGCACGCGCAGCGCTGGCAAAGCATGACCCCCGAGCAGCGCGAACGCGCGCGCAAGGGCGCGCGCCGCTACGAAGACATGACGCCGCAGCAGCGCGAAGAGGCGCGGGTCCTGTTCGAACGCATGCGGGCGCTGCCGCCGGAGCAACGCAAGGCGCTGCGCGATCGCTGGGAAGCGATGACCCCGCAGCAGCGCGACGCCTGGATCAAGGCCAACGCCAGTCCGGACACCAGCAGGCCTGTGCCGGGTTCCAGGTGACCGTCCCGTAAGCGCGTCGAGGCGGCGGCGCTTTTCTATCGCTGTCTAAACGCTGCCGTCGCGACTGGGGCCGGCCTGGAGCATCGATCGCGACGCGGCCGCCGATCGAATCCGTCGCGACGCAACGCCAGGCTGCGTCGCACCACCGTCAGAGGCGGAAATGCGCCGGCGCAGGGCCTTGCTCGGAGACTTTGCAGGGGTGGGCGCGCTTCCCGGCGGCCACCGAGCGATCATTCGGGACTGGCGTCATCGGCAATGCCCGTCGCGACTGAAGTCGCTCCCACAGTTGGCTCCCGCAGCTCGCCCACCGCCTGCAACTTGCAGCTGGCCGTTGCCTCATTGGGGCCGGCACGATGCGGGGAATGTCGGGAGACAACGCTCTGGCAGCGCCGGCACCTGTCGCATCGGCGCGCGGCGTCGGTGCCGGCCGCCGTGGCAGGCGCGGCACGCGGCCGACAGCACCGATCAACCGGTCCAGCGCGTCTTGGCCAGCAACTCGTCGTCCCAGTCGTAGGCGATCGCGCCGTCCTTCAGGAACAGCGCGACGAAGTTGTAGACGTTGCGCGCATACATCTCGCTGGCGTGCACGGCGCCCATGCTGGCCAGGTCGAGCGGGCCGGCGACGACCACGCCGGCGTGCTCGATGGTGTCGCCGGGGCGGGTCAGTTCGCAGTTGCCGCCGGTCTCGGCAGCCAGGTCCACCACCACGCTGCCTGGCTTCATGCCCTCGACCATCGCCGTGCTGAGGATCTTCGGTGCCGGCCGCCCGGGTACCGCGGCGGTGCAGACCACCACGTCGATGCCTTTCAGGTGCTCGGCCAGGCGCCGCTGCTGCTCGGCGCGCTCCTCCTCGGTCAGCTGCCGCGCGTAGCCGCCCTCGCCCGCCGCGCTGACCCCCAGGTCGAGGAACTTGCCGCCCAGCGATTCGATCTGCTCGCGCGTCTCCGGACGCACGTCGAAGCCTTCGACCTGCGCACCCAGGCGCTTGGCGGTGGCGATGGCCTGCAGGCCGGCGACGCCGGCGCCGACGATCAGCACCTTGGACGGGCGGATGGTGCCGGCGGCGGTGGTCAGCATCGGGAAGAAGCGCGGCGCCAGCTGCGCGGCGATCAGGGTGGCCTTGTAGCCGGCCATGCCGGCCTGCGAGCTGAGCACGTCCATCGCCTGGGCGCGCGTGGTGCGCGGCAGCCGTTCCAGCGGGAAGGCGACCAATTGCCGCGCCTGCATCGCCTCGGCGCGCGCCGGGTCGGCCTGCGGCTGCAGGATGCCGACCACGCCGGCGGCGGGCTTGAGCTGGTTCAGCGCGACGACCGGCAACGGCTGCACGCACAGCACCAGGTCGGCCTGCGCCGGGGTCGCGGCATCGGCGAGCTGCGCGCCTGCCGCGAGATAGGCCGCATCGACGAAGCCGGCGGACACGCCGGCGCCGGGTTCGACATGCACCTGCGCGCCGAGCGCGACCAGCTTCTTCACCGTCTCCGGCGTCGCCGCCACGCGGCGTTCGCCGTGCGCCGATTCCTTCACCACCAGCACCTGCACTGCCATGCGATTCCCCGTGCGTTGCCCGCCCTAGTCGGCGCCGATGCTACAGGGTCCGCGCGGCGATGGCAGCGCCGGGCGAGCGGTTCGCAGGCGGTTTTTGCAGGAGCGGCTTCAGCCGCGACGGCATTCCCGGGAACGCCCGGTCGCGGCTGAAGCCGCTCCTACAAGGGCATGCACCGCGCGCAGAGCCTGGGAAGGCGGCGAGACAGAATCTATCCGTCTCCTGCCAACGGCCCTCAATGCAGCGTCGCGTTCTGCGGATCGAGCCGGTCGATGACGCCCTGCATCGCGCTGTCGAACGCGCCATCGTTGATATGGCTGCGCAGCCGGCCCAGCCGCACCATCACCGCCAGTTCCTCCGGCGAGGCCACGCAGAAGCGCACGCCGCGGCGGTTGACGAACAGCAGCCGCGCCGAGATCGGGCTCACCCACGACAGCTTGCCGGTCTGCACCTTGCCGTCGCGGTCGATGAAATCCAGCCAGGTGCCGATCGCCATCTTGCGGAAGCGGTCGGCATCGGCGTTGTCGAAGTCGTCCACGGTTTCCGGCGTGGTCAGTTCCACCGGCTGCGCCTCCTGCACCGGCGGTTGCGGCAGCGTCACCTGCGGCAGTTCCGGCAGCGGGCGCTCCAGTTCCGGACGCAGTTCGGCGACCGCCTGCAGCGTGTCGTGCAGCACGTTGATCGCCGAAGCGGCGGCCTCGGCATGCAGGCCGACGCTGGCGAAGACCTTGGTCAGCGGTCCCTGCCAGGCCTGCAGCCAGGGCTTGCCGACGATGTGCCGCTGCGCCTCGGCCGCTTCCTCGAGCAGGCCGTCGGCCAGCGCCAGCGCGTCGCGCACGCCGGCGCCGTCCTCGCCCTCGCGCAGCACCGCCATGGTCAGATGGTGCTGCCACGGCTGGCGCAGGAAGTCGTCCAGCGCCCGCGGCAATTGCCGGCCCTGCAAGCGCGCCTGCAATTCCGCCTCGGCGCGCTGCCGCGCCAGTTCCAGCTTTTCCTGGCCGCGCTGGGTCTCGGCGGCGCGGCGCTCGGCGATCTCGATGCGGCGCCGGTGCTGGGCCAGGAACTCGCGGAATTCCTCTTCCAGGGTCAGGAAGATCGCCAGGTTCTCGTTGAACTCGGCGACCAGCCGCTCGATGATCTCCTCGACCTTGCCCATCAGCACGCGCTCGGCCGGGCTCTCGCCGGTATTGCCTTCGCAGGCCTCGGCCAGCGAGTTGAGCAGGCGCCGCGCCGGGTGGGTCTTCTGCACGAACATGCGCCGGTCCAGCAGCGCGACCTTGACGAACGGCACCACCAGCCGCCCGATCAGCTCGCGCGAGCGCCCTTCCAGGTCGCGTTCGTCGAGCATCACGTCGAACAGCATGCCGACTAGGTCGATCGCGTCCTCGTCGACCGGATCCAGCCGCGCATGCGCCGGATCCACGCCGAACTGGGTGGCGTTGGACAACACCTCGCTCTTCAGCCGCTGCGCCAGCGATTCGCCGTCGTCGCCGATCGCCGCGCGCAGCGTGGCGCTGGGCGTGGCCTGCAGCAGCGACAGCACCGAGATCATTTCGCGCTGGCTCAACGAGCGCTGCTGGCCGACCGCGGCGCTGGCCGCGGAGGTGGCGTTCTCGCGCACGCTGCGGGTCTGCTGCAACAGTTCGTGCAGCGCCTCCAGCAACACGCCCTGGCTGCCGCCGGGCAGGTTGGCGCCGGCCTCGGCGTAGCCATCGGTGGCCTGCAGCCGGCCGCGGCTCTCGGCCCAGCGATTGACGAAGCGGCTGGCCCAGGCCGGCGCGTACTGCTCGTCGTACTCGCCCGCCTCGCCGGCAGCGCCGCCATCCTCGCCGAACCCGGGGGTGTCGCCGCGTGCCTGGCGCTCTTCCGGCGGCGACGGCGCGCGGCGCGGCGGCGGTGGCGGGCGCGGCCGCGAGATTTCCGGCAT
Source organism: Xanthomonas sp. JAI131 (assembly GCF_013410075.1). Lineage (NCBI taxonomy): Bacteria > Pseudomonadati > Pseudomonadota > Gammaproteobacteria > Lysobacterales > Lysobacteraceae > Xanthomonas > Xanthomonas sp. JAI131. The sequence continues at coordinate 33,154 of NZ_JACCCN010000003.1, forward strand.
CACCCCGGCCCGCGCCAGGCTGTCGTCCAGTTCCTGGTAGAGCTTGCCGATGCCGCCGGTGAGGTCGCGCTCGCACAGCTTGATCAGCACCAGCCGCACTTCCGGGGCGAAATCGCTGGTGGAGAACGCGGCATGCACCGCGACGCCGATGTGTTCGGGGCCGACCGGATTGGTGTCGGCGTCCAGTTCCAGGCCGCCGGCGATCCAGCCCAGGCGGCGGTCGATGCGGCTGAGCACCGGTTTCCATTCGCGCAGCAGCACGCTGGCCAGGTTGCGCACCGCCAGCCGCGATTCCAGTTCGTGTTCGGACACCAGGCTCAGGCCCTGGCCGTAGCCGGCCAGCGCCACTTCGGCCGACAGCGGCGCGCCGGCTTCCAGCGCCTGCCAGGCCTGGTCCAGTTGCGCACGGAAGCGCACGCCGATTTCGTCGCGGCGGCGGCGCAGCTCGCGCATGCCGTCCAGGAACAGCAGCTGCGAGGCGCCGGCGCTCTCCGCACGGTCGAACAGCACGTCGTCGAAATGCGCCAGCGCGGCAGCGAACGCCTGCCCCAGCACCGGCAGCATGCCGTCGCGCGCCTGCATCAGCAGATGCGGGTCGCGCGCGGGATGTGCGTGCGGCGAGCTGGGGCTGAAACTCATGCGCGAAGGCTCCGCGCCGGGAGCGGCGCTAGGAAAAGAGTAAAAGGAAGTCGAACGGACACGGCCCCTGTTTCCGCCTCTGCATGGTAGGCAAGGTACCTGAACAGCAACCGTGACGCGCTACACATTTTACGCTCCGGAACGTGACCTCGTCCGTCATCCTAGGCGGTCTTTACGTAACGTCACCTGCAAGACCGTGCGAAACGCGCCTACCCAGGCGCGTTCAGGCCGCGACCGCGACCCGTTCCAACCGGTCCACCGCACCCTGCATCGCGCTGTAGAACGCATCGTCATCGCGATGCAGGCGCAAGCGATCCAGCTGCACCATCATCGCCAGCGCCTCCGGCGAGGCGACGCACAGGCGGCCGCCGCGGCGGTTGACGAACATCAGCCGCGACGAGATCGGGCTGACCCAGGACAATTTGCCCGGCTGCACGCGCCCTTCGCGATCGACGAAGTCCAGCCAGGTCCCCATCGCCAGGGTGCGGAAATACTCGGCGGTGGTGTGGTCGAAATCGGCCGCCTGCGCCGGCTCGGGCAACGCCGGCACGGTCTCGGCCGCCGGCGTCTCGGCAGCGGCCGGCGCGGGCGCAGGTGCCGGCGCCTGCAGCGGGCGCGCATGCGCCACATCGTCCAGGGCCGCCTGCAAGCCCAGCCAGGCGGCGTCGGCGGCGGCCGCATCCAGGCCGACGCTGGTCCACAGCCGCAACAGCTCGGCGCGCTGCGGCTGCAGCCAGCCGCCCGCCGGCACGCCGCCGCCGGTCTGCGCCTGGCGGCACTGCGCCAGCACCGCGTCGCCGAGCGCCAGCGCCGCGCTCACCGCCGCGCCATGGCCGTCGTCGCGCAGCGCCGACTGCTGCAGGTACTGGCACCACGGCTGGCGCAGGAAGGTGTCGATCGGCAACGGCAAGGCCGCACCGTCCGCGTCGCCCTGCACGCGTTCGTCCACGGCCTGTGCGGCCAGGCGCCGTGCCTTGTCGCGGCGTTCCTCGGCGCGCTGCAGCTCGGCCGCGCGGCGCTCGGCGATCTCCACCCGGCGCCGGTACTGCTCGTAGGCGCTGCCGAATTCCGCCTCCAGGGTCAGGAACACCGCCAGGTGCTCGTCGAAATCGCTCACCACCCGCTCCACCACCGCCTGCGCCTGCGCCTGCAGCACCTGCTCGATCGCGCTGTCGCCGGCATTGCCGTCGCAGGCATCGGCCAGCAGATTGAGCAGGCGCCGCGCCGGATGCCCGTCGCGCACGAACAGGCGGCCGTCGATCAGCGCCACCTTGGCCAGCGGCACCAGCATCTGCCCGAGCAGCTCGCGTTGCGCCGGTTGCAGCACGCATTCGTCGAGCATGACCTCGAACAGCAGGCCGACCAGGTCCAGCGTGTCCGCATCGGCCGGCTCCAGGCGGGTGCTGGCCGGATCCAGCCCCAGCGACGCGCCGATCGCCACCACCTGCCGGCGCAGCCCCTGCGCCAGCGATTCGCCGTGTTCGGCGATCGCGGCGAAGCCGGCCAGCGGCGTGGTCTGCAGCAGCGACAGCACCGACAGCAGTTCGCGCGGCGACAGGCTGCGGCGCGCATCGTCGGCGGGATCGGGTGCGACCGGCTGCGCTTCGTGCAGCAAGGCGCGCAGCGCCGGCGGCAGCACCTCATGGTCGTCGCGGGCATGCGCGTCCAGCACGCGCGCCGCGCGCCGCTGCGCGGCCGACAGCGGCGCGGCGGCATGCCAGCTCTCGAAGAAGCGGCTGATCCAGTCCGGCGCCGCTTCGTCGCCGCTGGCGCCGTTGCGCGGGATGGCGCGGCGGCGGGTGCGCCCCATCGGCAGCGAACGCGCCCGCGCGACCTGGTCCAGGCGCTGCTCCAGCCGCGCGTACAGCTCGCCGACCCGCTCCTGCAGTTCCTGCTCGCAGATCTTGACGATCGCCAGTTGCACCTGCGGCGCCAGCACCAGACCGTGCAGCGCCGCATACACCGCCGCACCGATATGCTCGGGGCCGAACGGGTTGTTGTCGGCATCGATGCGCTGACCGCCGGCGATGAAACCGAGGAACCGGTTGAGCCGCATCAGTTCCGGGCGCCAGCGGTGCTGGATCGCGCCGGCCAGGTTGCGCACCGCCAGGCGCACGTCCAGCTCCTGTTCGGAGACCAGGCTCAGGTCGCCGCGCTCGCGCGCCAGGGTGCGTTCCACCGACAGCGGGCGACCGGCTTCCAGGGCCTGCCAGGCCTGCGCCAGGTGCCCGCGGAAGCGCGCCGCGATCGGCTCGCGCTGCTGCCGCAGCAGCTGGATCGCCTCGAAATAGTCGTTCTGGGTCGGCCCCGCGCGCTCGGCCATGCGGAACAGCGCATCGGCGAGCACGTCCAGGACCTCGCCGAACGCCTCTGCAAGCGGCACCGAGACCACGTCCCGGACCTGGTCGAGCAGGTCCGAATTGCGGCTGGGCAGCAGCTCCTCGGCATATTCGGCGATTGTCATGGCAGTGTGATACGCAAGCGCAAGTGAGACCGACGTCAATTCGGAAGTTAGCGGCAGATCGAGGATGAAGCTTGACTCTCCGTGTAACCGCGGCATCCGCTGCCGCTTTTGGGCACGCGACTATAATTCGGCGCCCGCCCCACGGAATCGAGACTATGCGCACACTTCATTCGCTGCAAGCGCTGGATGAGCGCCGTTCGGTGCCGTCCAAGCAATTGGGCGAGCCGGGACCCGACGCGGCGACCCTGCTGGCGATGCTGCGCTCGGCGGTGCGCGTGCCCGATCACGGCAAGCTGGTGCCGTTCCGGTTCCTGCGCATCGCCGGCCAGGCGCGCCTGGCGCTGGGCGACTTCCTTGCCGAGCGCACGCTGCAGCGCGACCCGGGCGCCCCGCCCGCCGCGGTGGAGAAGGATCGCGAACGTTTCGCGCATGCGCCGCTGGCGATCGCGGTGATCGCGCGGCTGCAGCGCGAGGAAAAAGTGCCGGAAATCGAGCAATGGCTGACCGCCGGCTCGGTCTGCTTCGCGCTGCTGCAGGCGGCGCAGGCCTACGGCTTCGGCGCGCAGTGGCTGACCGCCTGGATGGCCTACGACGACGCGGTGGCGGCGCGGCTGGGCCTGGCCGAGAACGAGCGCATCGCCGGTTTCATCCATATCGGCACCCCGCGCATGCAGGTGCCCGAGCGCGAGCGTCCCGATCCGCAGCAGCTGCTGAGCGATTGGACGCCGTGAACGCAGCGGCGCCGACGCGGCCGCTGTACCTGGTCGATGCCAGCCTGTACGTGTTCCGCGCCTGGCACTCGATCCCCGACGAGTTCCAGGACGCGCAGGGCTGGCCGACCAACGCGGTGCACGGCTTCGCCCGCTTCCTGCTCGACCTGCTCGAACGCGAGCGCCCGCAGCACATCGCGATCGCCTTCGACGAAGCACTGGACAGCTGCTTCCGCAATCGCCTGTATCCGGCCTACAAGGCCAATCGCGCGCCGGCGCCGGACGCGTTGCGGCGCCAGTTCGCGCACTGCAAGGCGCTGTGCGCGGCGCTCGGCCTGGGCGTGCTGGCGCACCACGACTACGAGGCCGACGACCTGATCGGCAGCGCCCTGCACAGCATGCGCGGCGCCGGTTTCCACGGCGTGATCGTGTCCGCCGACAAGGACCTGTCGCAGTTGCTGCTGCTCGACTTCGACGAACAGTGGGACTACGCGCGCGGCCAGCGCTGGGGCATGGCCGGGGTCAAGGCGCGGCACGGCGTGCACGCGCACCAGATCGCCGACTACCTGGCGCTGACCGGCGATGCGATCGACAACATTCCCGGCGTCACCGGCATCGGCGCCAAGTCCGCGGCGATCCTGCTGGCGCATTTCGGCGACCTGGACACGCTGCTGGCGCGGATCGACGAAGTGGCGTTCCTGCGCCTGCGCGGCGCGGCGCAGATGGCGGTGCGCCTGCGCGAGCAGCGCGAGCACGCGCTGCTGTGGCGACAGCTGGCCACCATCGCACTGGACGCGCCGCTGCATTCGGCCGCACCGGGCTTCGCCCGCGGCCAGGCCGACGCCGACATGCTGCACGGCCTGTGCGAAGCGCTGCGCTTCGGCCCGCTGACCCGGCGCCGCTTGCTGCAGGCGGCGGGGCTGGACGGTCCCGTCGGCTAGGCGTCGGCGCAACGCGATACGGATGACGCGCTTGCAGAGCGACGCCGGATGGTCTCGGGCCGTCGCCAAGCGACAAGCGTGTTGACCTCGGCGAGGTCGGGGCTGAAGCCGCTCCTACAGCGCACCCAGCAGGCGTGCCGCAAGCCCCTGCAGGAGCGGCTTCAGCCGCGACGAACGGAGCGGTGGACCTCCGCGGCTCCAGTCAGGCCCACCCACAATGCACCCGACAGCTCGCCGCAAGTCGCGGTAGACGCGGCTTCAGCCGTAACCAACGGAGCGACGCCCGTCGCGGCGTCGGAACCGACGCACCTGGCCTGCGGAACCGCTCCGAAAACCTGCAAACCCACAAACGCACGCGCATCATCGCGACACCGATGCCTCTACACTTCAGGACAGCCGGGTTGCGCGCCGACGCGGCCACGCCTTCTTCTTCCGAACCGAGCGAACGCTACCCATGACCCGCCACGATTCCCCGCCCCGCATCGTCTACGAAGGCAAATACCAGCGCATGGTGGTGCGCGGCACCTGGGAGTATTCCGAACGGGTGCACGCCGGCGGCCTGGCCGCGATCATCGTCGCGGTGACGCCGGACGACGAGGTGCTGTTCGTCGAGCAGTTCCGCGTGCCGCTGCAGGCGCGCACCATCGAGATGCCGGCCGGGCTGGTCGGCGACATCGACGCGGGCGAATCGATCGAAGTGTCGGCGGTGCGCGAACTGGAGGAAGAGACCGGCTGGACCGCCGACCACGCCGAGGTGCTGATGATCGGCCCGACCTCCTCCGGCGCCAGCAACGAAAAGGTCGCCTTCGTCCGTGCCAGCGGCCTGCGCAAGGTCGGCGACGGCGGCGGCGATGCCAGCGAGGACATCACCGTGCACACGGTGCCGCGCGCCCGCGCGGCGGCCTGGCTGGTGCAGAAGATGGGCGAAGGCTACGAGCTGGACGCCAAGCTGTGGGCCGGGCTGTGGATGATCGAGCACCAGTTGGACGGCACCCCGCGTGGCTGAGCCGACGATGCACGCGGATGCCGCGCCGTCCCTGCTCGGCGCCGGCGATCCGCCGCCCTACACCGTGTACCAGGCGCACGGCCGTTCGCCCTACCTGCTGATCGCCGACCACGCCGGGCAGCGGGTGCCGCAGGCGCTGGCCGACCTGGGCCTGCCGCAGCGCGAACTGGACCGGCACATCGGCTGGGACATCGGCATCGCCGGCGTCACCGCCGACCTGGCGCAGGTGCTGGACGCGTTCGCGATCGTGCAGACCTATTCGCGGCTGGTGATCGACTGCAACCGGCCGCTGTCGGCGCCGGGTTCGATCGCCGAGGTCAGCGACGGCACCGTGGTGCCGGGCAACCAGGGGCTGGACGCCGCCGCGCGCGCGGCGCGCGTCAGCGCGATCTTCACGCCCTACCACGCGCGCATCGCCGCGGAACTGGACCGGCGCCGCGACGCCGGCCTGACCACCATCCTGATCGCGATGCACAGCTTCACCCCGGCAATGGCGGGCGAGTCCCGGCCCTGGCATGCCGGCGTGCTGTACCAGCGCGATGCGCGCTTCGCGCAGGCGCTGCTGGCCGAACTGCGCGCCGAGCCGGGCCTGGTGGTCGGCGACAACCAGCCGTATTCGGTCAGCGACGCCACCGACTACGCGATCCCGGTGCACGCCGAGGCGCGCGGCCTGGCGCACGTGGAACTGGAGATCCGCCAGGACCTGATCGCCGACCGTGCAGGACAGCGGCAATGGGCGCAGCGCTTGCTCAGCATGCTGAATCGGTTGCAAGCTGCCTTCACACCGGGCTGAGCGCAGGCTGCGCACTCTCGGTGCATCGCCGTCCAATCGGACGCCCCCTCGCTGCATGCACCGGACCCCCTGCCCCCATGCTCATCCGCCTCGGCTACGAGATCCGCTACCGTTTCCTGCAGCCTACCCCGGTGCTGGCGATGCTCGACATCCACGACAGCCGCCGCACCGACATCGTCGTGGCCACCGCGCTGCAGACCGAGCCGGCGATCCCGCTGCGCGGCTATCGCGACCAGTTCGGCAACAGCTGCACGCGCATGCTGGCCCCGGCCGGCGTGCTGACCCTGCGCGCCGACGCGGTGGTGCGCGACAGCGGCCTGCCCGACCAGTACCGCTACGACGCGCCGCAGACCCCGGTGGAGCAGCTGCCGGACGACACCCTGATGTACCTGCTCGGCAGCCGCTACTGCGAGACCGACCTGCTCAGCGGCATGGCCTGGGACCTGTTCGGCAGCGCGCCGACCGGCTGGGCGCGGGTGCAGGCGATCTGCGACTACGTGCATGCGCAGATCGAATTCGGCTACGAGCACGCGCGCCCGACCAAGAGCGCGGCGCAGGCGCTGCAGGAAGGCCGCGGCGTGTGCCGCGACTTCGCCCACTCGGCGATCGCGCTGTGCCGCTGCATGAACATCCCGGCGCGCTACTGCACCGGCTACCTGGGCGACATCGGCGTGCCCGCCTCGGCCGCGCCGATGGATTTCTCCGGCTGGTTCGAGGCGTTCCTGGACGGGCAGTGGTACACCTTCGATGCGCGCCACAACCTGCCGCGCATCGGCCGGGTGCTGATCGCGCGCGGCCGCGACGCCGCCGACGTGGCGATCAGCAACACCTTCGGCTACAACACGCTGGAATCGTTCGTGGTGTGGACCGACGAAACCGACCAGGCACGGCTGGATCCGCGTCCTGCCAGCGCCGCGGGGGTCGCCGGCAACGGCGCTGCGGCGCTGCGGACCGAGGGACTCTACCTGTAGGGCGGTTTCGCCCAGATGCGGCCGCATCCCGCAGTGGCTTGCGGGATCGGCGCAGTGGTCGCGACGGGCTGCATCGACAGCGTCCGGCGCAACCGGTGGCCCGAAACCATCCCGGCGGTCGCGCCTTCGGGAACATGGGGCCAGGCGCTGGACGGGCCGGCCGTTTGTGGGAGGGACTTCAGTCCCGACTGCAGCGAACCGCCAGGCTTCGGTCGCCATTTCATCCGCCCGCCGGGAACCTTCCCCGAAACGGCACCATGGTCCCGCGGCGAAAAGGAAGCGGCGCGCGCTGCGTGGCCGGCGGCGACACACCACGGCAAGAGCGCGCGAACGCCGCGCCGTAGCATCGTCGGACTCGTTGCCAGTCGGAGTCTTGCCGTGCCCGTTCGCCGTCGCTGTCCCCCTCTTCTGCTGCTGGTGCTGATGCTGCAGGTCCCGGCGTTCGCGCAACAGGTCGCCACCGACCCGCCGACGCAATGGCAAGCCGACGCCAAGGCCAACAAGAAAGCCGCCAAGCAGGCAGAAAAGGCCGCCGAGCGCGCGGTGCCGCGGCAAACGGCCGCCGCCGGCGGACCCGCGCCTGACGGCGAAGGCCCGGGCGGTGGTCAGGGAGGCCCGGGCGGTCCAGGCGGCGAAGGCGGCCCGCCGGGCGCCCCCCCCGGCGGTGGATCCGGCACACGCCGCGCCAGCGGTCCGCTGCAGATGCTGCGTCCGGAGATGGACTTCGCCGCGCCGTTGACCGATACGCTGCTGCTGTACCGCACCCGCGAATCGGTGGTGTTCGGCCGCCCCGGCAGCAGCGACGTGGTGATCCTGCCGCTGTCCGGCGCGCACGTGCAGATCGCGCCCGGCGTGCAGGCGCTGCTGCACGACAACCCCGACGGCATGGTGGTGGAAATCAGCACCAGCAACGGCATCCGCGTGTCCTACCGCTACACCACCGATGCGCAGGATGCGGACAGCCTGCGCGTGCACATCCGCGCCGAAGGCCATGCCGAATCGCAGCGCGGCGGGGTGTTCGAGGTCGATCGCGTGTACCACCGCGGAAACGCCGCAAAACGAAAGGGTTGAGCCGCGTCGCGGCGCCTGCAACGCCGGCGGCGCGCAGGCGCAAGCCGATCGCGGATGCCGCGCAACCTGGCCCGATCCAGGCCCACGGCGTGGACGTTGCCGCATGCCGTACGCCGCGGGTGCGGCGCACGGCATCCCCGCCTCAGGCGAAGGCGTCGGTGGCGCGCACCAGGGCGTCGACGTTCTCGACCTCGAACGCGGAATGGCCCGCGCTCGGGGTGATCTCAAGCGTCGCCTTAGGCCAGGCCTTGTGCAGCTCCCAGGCGCTCTGCAGCGGGCACACCACGTCGTAGCGGCCCTGCACGATCACCCCCGGGATGTCGGCGATCCTGCCGGCGTCGCGCAGCAACTGGTCTTCGACCTCGAAGAAGCCGCCGTTGACGAAGTAGTGGTTCTCGATGCGCGCGAACGCCAGCGCGAACTGCGCGTCCTCGTGGCCGCTGACGAAATCCGCGTCCACGTGCAGGAAGCTGGTGGCGCCTTCCCACACGCTCCACGCGCGCGCCGCGGCCAGGCGCGTGGCCTGGTCGTCGCTGGTCAGGCGGCGATGGAACGCGGAGATCAGGTCGGCGCGCTCCACCGGCGGAATCGCGGCGACGTAGTGCTCCCAGGCATCGGGGAACAGCCGGCTGGCGCCTTCCTGATAGAACCACTCCAGTTCCCAGCGGCGCAGCATGAAGATGCCGCGCAGCACCAGCTCGGTGACGCGCTGCGGATGGGTCTGCGCGTAGGCCAGCGCCAGGGTCGAACCCCAGCTGCCGCCGAACACCTGCCAGCGCGCGATGCCGAGCGTCTCGCGCAGCGTCTCGATGTCGGCGACCAGATCCCAGGTGGTGTTGTCGACCAGGTCCGCATGCGGGGTGGAGCGGCCGGAGCCGCGCTGGTCGAACAGCACGATGCGGTACTTGGCCGGATCGTGGAAGCGGCGCATCTTGGCATTGCAGCCGCCGCCCGGCCCGCCGTGCAGCAGCACCACCGGCTTGCCCTGCGGGTTGCCGCACTGTTCGTAGTACAGCGTGTGGCGGGCGTCCACCGGCAGCATGCCGCTGTCGAACGGTTCGATCTCGGGATACAGCGTACGCATGGCGGCTCCTGCTCGAAAACGGTGCTTGAAAACTGGATTTTACCCGCGGATGGCGTGGCCCTGCGGCGTGCGCCGTCGCCGTTCGCTCACGCCGGCTTCCGGCGCAGACATGGTTGGCGGCGCGCGCCTCAGCCAGCCGGCCAACATCCCAGGCTGACCCGGTCGCGCGCTTCCAGATCCTGGTAGGTGGCCACGGCAGCGAAGCCGGCATCCGCCAGCAGCGCGCGCACGCCCTCGCCCTGCTCCCAGCCGTGCTCCAGCAGCAGCCAGCCGCCCGGCAACAGATGCGCCGATGCGCCGGCGACGATCAGCCGAATGTCGTCCAGCCCGTCGGCGCCGGACGCCAGTGCGCTGGCCGGTTCGTAGCGCAGGTCGCCCTGCGCCAGGTGCGGGTCGCCGGCGGCGATGTAGGGTGGGTTGCTGGCGATCAGGTCGAAGCGCTGACGGGCCAGCGGCGCCAGCCAGGGACCGTGGGCGAAACGGACGTTGTGCAGGCCGTGCGTGCGCGCATTGGCTTGCGCCACCGCCAGCGCCGCGTCGCTCAGGTCGGTGGCCAGCACCTGCGCCTGCGGCCGTTCGCTGGCCAGCGCCAGCGCGATCGCCCCGCTGCCGGTGCCCAGGTCGGCGGCGCGGCGGCCCGGCGCCGTGTCCAGCCGCTCCAGCGCCAGTTCCACCAGGCGCTCGGTGTCCGCGCGCGGGATCAGCGTGGCCGGGCCGACCGCCAGGTCCAGGGTCCAGAAGCCGCGACGGCCGGTCAGATAGGCCACCGGTTCGCCCTGCGCGCGCCGCGCCAGCAGGGCATCGAAGCGCTCCGCCGCCGCCGTGGGCAACGGATCGCGGGCGTGCGCGAACAGCCAGGCGCGGTCGCGCTGCAGGGCGTGGATCAGCAAGGCTTCGGCATCGGCGCGGTCGATCCGCGCGCTGGCCGCGCGCAGCAGGGACTCGGGGGTGGGGGCGTTCATCGGCGTCACGATGCCGCAGCGGCCTGGAAAAGCCAACGTGGTAGAACCATTGAACGGTGTGCGTCCACCGCAGCGCAGCAAAGAGCCAGGCTTGAACAGCAATAGGCAAAACCTATCTATTCAATTCCATCAATCGATTTGAGATATCTATCGACCCCTCCTATGATGAGCCTCGTTCTATCCCCCGTTCCCCTTCGCAACCACGAGGAAACTCCATGTCTCTGATCAACACCCAGGTCCAGCCGTTCAAGGCCAACGCTTACAAGAACGGCGAATTCATCGAAGTCACCGACGCGGACCTGAAGGGCAAGTGGTCGGTGCTGATCTTCATGCCGGCCGCCTTCACCTTCAACTGCCCCACCGAAGTGGAAGACGCCGCCGACAATTACGCCGAGTTCCAGAAGATCGGCGCCGAGGTCTACATCGTCACCACCGACACCCATTTCTCGCACAAGGTGTGGCACGAGACCTCGCCGGCCGTCGGCAAGGCGCAGTTCCCGCTGGTCGGCGACCCGACCCATCAGCTGACCCGCGCGTTCGGCGTGCACATCGACGAGGAAGGCCTGGCCCTGCGCGGCACCTTCGTGATCAACCCGGAAGGCGTGATCAAGACGCTGGAAATCCACGACAACGCGATCGCCCGCGACGTCACCGAGACCCTGCGCAAGCTCAAGGCCGCGCAGTTCGTCGCCTCGCATCCGGGCGAAGTGTGCCCGGCCAAGTGGAAGGAAGGCGAAAAGACCCTGAAGCCGTCGCTGGACCTGGTCGGCAAGATCTAAGCCGCGCCCCACTCCCATCTCCGCCGTTTCGGCGGGGGTGGGGGTGAACCGCAGCCCGCGTCGCGGTCGGTACGCCCGCCTCACGCCAGCCACCGGCAGCGCGCGCCGGCTGCGGTTCACCCCTCCTCCCAATTCTCTACGGCGCTCTGCCCCCGCGGCAGCAACGCCTTCCCCTCGCTTTGCCCATCGTCAGGAGTCCGCCATGTTGGATGCCGATCTGAAAACCCAGTTGAAGGCTTACCTGGAGCGGGTCGTTCGGCCCATCCACATCACCGCGTCGGTGGACGACGGCGCCAAGTCGCGCGAGATGCTCGACCTGCTCGAGGACCTGGTGCTGCTGTCGGACCAGATCAGCCTGGACGTGCACCGCGACAGCGCCGAGCGCACCCCGTCGTTCGCGCTGGGCAGCCCCGGCCACGACATCCACCTGCGCTTCGCCGGGCTGCCGCTGGGCCACGAGTTCACCTCGCTGGTGCTGGCGCTGCTGCAGGTCGGCGGGCATCCGTCCAAGGCCACCGCCGAGGTCATCGAGCAGGTGCGCAACCTGCCCGGCGAGTACGTGTTCGAGACCTATTTCTCGCTGTCCTGCCAGAACTGCCCGGACGTGGTGCAGGCGCTGAACCTGGCCGCGGTGCTGAACCCGAACATCAAGCACGTGGCGATCGACGGCGCGCTGTTCCAGGACGAGGTGGAGGCGCGGCAGATCATGTCGGTGCCCACCGTGTACCTCAACGGCGAAGTGTTCGACCAGGGCCGCATGAGCCTGGAGCAGATCGTGGCCAAGCTCGATACCGGCGCGGCCAAGCGCGACGCGGCCAACATCGCGGCCAAGGCGCCGTTCGACGTGCTGGTGATCGGCGGCGGCCCGGCCGGCGCGGCGGCGGCGATCTATGCGGCGCGCAAGGGCATCCGCACCGGCGTGGCGGCCGAGCGCTTCGGCGGCCAGGTGCTGGACACCATGGCGATCGAGAACTTCATTTCGGTGCAGGAGACCGAAGGCCCGAAGATGGCCGCGGCGCTGGAGCAGCACGTGCGCCAGTACGACGTGGACATCATGAACCTGCAGCGCGCCGAGCAGCTGATTTCGGCCGGCGCCGACGGCCTGGTCGAGATCAGGCTGGCCAACGGCGCGTCGCTGAAGAGCCGCAGCGTGATCCTGTCCACCGGCGCGCGCTGGCGGCAGATGAACGTGCCCGGCGAGGACCAGTACCGCAACAAGGGCGTGGCCTATTGCCCGCACTGCGACGGCCCGCTGTTCAAGGGCAAGCGCGTGGCGGTGATCGGCGGCGGCAACTCCGGCGTGGAGGCGGCGATCGACCTGGCCGGCATCGTCAGCCACGTCACCCTGGTCGAGTTCGACGCCAAGCTGCGCGCCGACGAAGTCCTGCAGCGCAAGCTGCGCAGCCTGGGCAACGTGGACATCCTCGTCAACGCGCAGAGCACCGAGGTGCTGGGCGACGGCAGCAAGGTCACCGGACTGGTCTACAAGGACCGCGTCGGCGGCGACGTCCACCGCGTGGCGCTGGAAGGCATCTTCGTGCAGATCGGCCTGCTGCCCAACACCGAATGGCTGCAGGGCACAGTGGCGCTGTCGCCGCGCGGCGAGATCGTCGTCGACGACCGCGGCCAGACCTCGCTGCCCGGCGTGTTCGCCGCCGGCGACGCCACCACGGTGCCGTACAAGCAGATCATCATCGCCATGGGCGAAGGCTCCAAAGCGGCGCTGAGCGCGTTCGACCATCTGATCCGCAGCAGCGCGCCGGTCAGCAGCGCGGTCGCCGAAGCGGCCTGATGCGCGACCGCCCCGCGCCGCGACCCGGCGCGGGGCCTATGCTGTCCCGGGGGGCGACTGGCCCCACGCCGCGCCGAACGCACCGCCAAGGAACCTGCCGATGAACCTGCGTGATCTGAAATACCTGGTGGCGCTGGCCGATCACAAGCATTTCGGGCGCGCCGCGGCGGCCTGTTTCGTCAGCCAGCCGACGCTGTCCACGCAGATCAAGAAGCTCGAGGACGAACTGGGCGTGCCGCTGGTCGAGCGCGCGCCGCGCAAGGTCATGCTGACCCCGGCCGGGCGCGAGGCGGCCAGCCGCGCGCGCGGCATCGTCGCCGAGATCGAGCAGATGAAGGAGGCGGCGCGGCGCAGCCAGGACCCGGAAGCGGGCACGGTGCGCCTGGGCATCTTCCCGACGCTGGGCCCGTACCTGCTGCCGCACGTGATCCCGGGCATCCGCGAGCGCTTCCCGCAACTGGAACTGCTGCTGATCGAGGAAAAGAGCGACGTGCTGCTGACCCGATTGCGCGAAGGCCGGCTGGATGCGGCGCTGCTCGCGCTGCCGCTGCACGACGACCAACTGCATACCGAATTCCTGTTCGAGGAACCGTTCGTGCTGGCGGTGCCGGATAGCCATCCGCTGGCCAAGCGCGATTCGTTGAGCCTGAGCGAACTGCACCAGCAACGACTGCTGCTGCTGGAGGACGGCCATTGCCTGCGCGAGCAGGCCTTGGACGTCTGTCACCTGTCCGGTGCGCTGGAAAAGGCCGAATTCCAGGCCACCAGCCTGGAAACGCTGCGGCAGATGGTGGCCGCCAATGTCGGCGTGACCCTGCTGCCCTTGCTGGCGGTGCAGCCGCCGGTGACCAACTCGTCCAATATCCACCTGCTGCGCTTCGACGATGCCTCCGGCCCGAGCCGGCGCATCGCGATGCTGTGGCGCCGCAGCTCGGCGATGAGCGATTTCCTGGAGCAGTTGGCGCAACTGTTCAAGGCGCTGCCCGAGGCGCTGCTGTCGGCCAAGGCCGCACCTTCGGCGCTCGCCCCGACGGCCGCCGCGCTGCCCCGCGCCGCGACGCTCTGAGCACGGCACCGCGCCATTGGCGCAAGGCGCGCGGGCGACGCTAACGCCCGGTTTACGGCCGACGGTGCGACAATCCCGCGATTACCTGTGTAGAGGAATGCGGATGACGTCTATTGGAACCGTGCTCGGCCGCCATCGCAACAATGCGACGCTGTCGATCCTGGTCATGCTGTTCGGCGTGGCGTTGCTGGCCTGCGGCGTGCTGCTGTTCGCGGTGCGCGACAAGGTCGCGCCGGAAGCGGCGCAGACGCTGCAATGGATCATGCTCGGCCTGGCCGTGGTCGGCGTGTTGACCCTCCTGCTGGGCTGGGCGATCCGTCGCGGCGGCTGGGAACAGGGCGAGCTGGGCGTGCGCCAGTTCCCCGAGCACAGCGACGGCACCTATCTCTATCGCGACATCGTCGAGACCTGCCAGTTCTACCGTGCCGGCCTGTCGGTCAACCTGGGCTGGCGGCGCGAAGGCCAGGAACAGTGGCAGGCCGCCAACGGCAACATCGGCGGCTACTACAAGTTCCTCGACCGCTTCATGCACGGCTACCTGCAGGCGCGCGTGCCGGTGCTGATGGCCAAACTCGATGCCGGGCAGACGCTGAGTTTCCGCATGGTCACCACCGCCGGCGCGATCCGCCGCGAATTCGCGGTCAACATGAAGGGCTTCACCCGCGGTCCGCTCGAAACGGTGCAGCTGAGCCGCGAGCGCATCGCCTTCGCCGGCAACGAGGTCCGCATCGACGACATCGTCGGCATGGACGTGTCGGCGTGGACCTCGCGCCTGCAGTTCCAGTTGCGCGGCGGCAGCAAGGTCAGCGTCAGCTACACCGCCCTGTTCGACGGCCCGCTGCTGCTGGCGTTGCTGGAGCAACTGCTGCCCACGCAACCGCACGTTACTGCTGTCTGAGCGCGGCCATCGGCCCTGCGGCCGATGCCACGCGGCAGCCAGCGCCATCCGGGCGGCGCCTCGCAGCGCCGCCTTTTTCATGACCCAAGGAGTTTGCCATGTCCTCTCAACCGCAAAGCGGCCTGCCCCCTTCACTGATCTTGTCCAGCCACGACCTGGCCCGTCTGGAGGCCTTGCTCGAATCCCCCGCATTGCAGCAGCACCCGGCCGCGCTCGCGCTGGGCGCAGAACTCGGCCGCGCCACGGTGGTGCCGCCCGAACAGATTCCCGCCGGCATCGTCGCCATGCACTCGCGCGTGGAATGCGAAGACGAACTGCACGGCGAACGCCACCAACTGACCCTGGTCTATCCGCACGAAGCCGATGCCGCGCAAGGCCGCATCTCGGTGCTGGCGCCGGTCGGCAGCGCCCTGCTCGGCCTGGCCGTGGGCCAGTCGATCGACTGGCAGGGCCCCGGCGGCCGTGCGCTGCGGCTGCGCGTGCTCGCGGTGCAGGCCGCAAGCGACTTCGCGCCTGCGGCGGGTTAACGTGCGCGGGTTTATCCTCCATTTCATCCGTCCGAGAGATACCGATGATGTCTTCCGCTCCTTCCAAACTGGCCCAGCTGCGCGAGTTGTCCGTGGTCGTGGCCGATACCGGCGACTACGATGCGATCAAGCGGCTCAAGCCGGTCGACTGCACCACCAACCCGACCCTGGTGAAGAAAGCCCTGGATTTGCCGGTCTACGCCGAGCTGATCGACGAGGCGCTCGCCTGGGCGCGCAGCCAGGACGGCGACCACGCCGCCCTGGTCGACGAGATCGCCGACCGCCTGACCATCGGCGTGGGCAGCAAGCTCAGCGCGCTGGTGCCCGGGCGGGTGTCCACCGAGGTGGACGCCGACCTGGCCCACGACACCGCCGCGACCATCGCCAAGGCGCACAAGTTCATCGCCATGTACGCCGAACGCGGCGTGCCCAAGGACAAGATCCTGATCAAGGTCGCCGCGACCTGGGAAGGCATCGAGGCCGCGCGCCAGCTGCAGAAGGACGGCATCGACTGCAACCTGACGCTGATCTTCAACCGCACCCAGGCACTGGCCTGCGCCGAGGCCGGCGTGTTCCTGATCTCGCCGTTCGTCGGTCGCATCCTGGACTGGTACGTGGCCAACGGGCAGACCCCGGCCAGCATCGACGACGACCCGGGCGTGCAGTTCGTGCGCGGCGTATATGCCGAGTTCAAGCGCCGCGGCTCGCAGACCGTGGTGATGGGCGCCTCGTTCCGTTCCACCGCGCAGATCGAGGCGCTGGCCGGCTGCGACCGCCTGACCATCTCGCCGGAGCTGCTGGAAAAGCTCGACGCCGACCATGGCGAGCTGCCGCGCAAGCTGTCGCCCGGCCAGGCCGACGGCGCGCAGATCGCACCGATCGATGCCAGGCAGTTCGCCACCGACCTGGCCGCCGATCCGATGGCGACCGAGAAGCTGGCCAGCGGCATCGACACCTTCGCCAAGGACCTGCAGGCGCTGCGCGACACGATCCGGCAGAAGCTGGCGGCCTGAGCGCAGCCTGCAACGGCACGACCTAGGAGCGGCGGCAACGCCGCTCTTTTTTCGCGGGGAATGGGAAAACGGGAATGGGGAATGGGCGAAGCGGGTCTCCGCTTTGCGTTCGATTCCCGATTCGCTGCGGACTCCATCGTAGTTGAGGCGCGATAGCCCGCTGCACACAGCGTGGATGCGGCAACACGGTCTGACGCCAAGGACACGCACAGACCCGATGCACGCGTGACAGCGGTCGTGCGGCATAGCGTTGGCGCCGCCGCAACTCTCCGCTCGCTATGCTGCCTACCTCACAGCGGAGGGACGGCAATGGCAACGATCGCGGTAGTGATGGTCGATGGCGTGGCGGACTGGGAGATCGGCACCGTCCTGCCGGCGGCGCGGGCCTGGTTCGGCGACGAGATCCGGGTCGCCAGCATCGACGGCAAACCGGTCACCTCGATCGGCGGACTGAACCTGCATCCGGAGTACGCGTTGTCGGACCTGGCGCCGCTGGAGGCAGATCTATGGCTGCTGCCGGGTAGCGATCGCTGGCAGGCCGGCGAGATTCCCGGACTCAGCGGCTTGCTGCAGCAACGCATCGACGCCGGCCGCGCGGTCGCGGCGATCTGCGGCGCCACCATCGCGCCGGCCTATGCCGGACTGCTGGATACGCGGGCGCATACCAGCAGTTCCGAGGCGTTCCTGCGCGAGCACGTGGGCGTCTATGCCGGCACCGCGCACTACCTCGAGCAGAAAGCGGTCAATGCGGGCGGGCTGATCACCGCACCCGGCACCAGCCCGGTCACTTTCGCGCTGGAGTGTCTGCGCCAACTGCATCCCGAGCGCGAAGAACAGATCGCGCAGATGCGGCAGATGTTCGCTGCCGAGTTCGTGTGACGCAGCGCGCGCCGGCCTGGACCCGGCTCACGCGACGACCGCGCAGCGCGTGGGCGCTGCGCGGCCGGTTCAGGCCTCCAGGCCGAGCGAGCAGCTGACCCCCGTACCGCCCAATCCGCAGTAACCGCCCGGGTTCTTTGCCAGGTATTGCTGGTGCTCGTCCTCGGCGTAGTAGAACGGCGGCGCCGGGAACAGGATCTCGGTGGTGATCTCGCCGTAGCCGGCCGCGCGCAGGCGCTGCTGATAGGCGTCGCGGCTGGCGATGGCCGCGTCGTACTGCGCCTGCGTGCTGCAGTAGATCGCCGAGCGGTACTGGGTGCCGGTGTCGTTGCCCTGGCGCATGCCCTGGGTCGGATCGTGGCTCTCCCAGAAAGTCTGCAGCAACTGCTCGAAGCGCAGCGCCTGCGGGTCGAACACCACCAGCACCGCCTCGGTGTGGCCGGTCTGGCCGGAGCACACTTCCCGGTAGGTGGCGTTGGGCGTCTGCCCGCCGGCGTAGCCGACCGCGGTGCTGAACACACCCGGCAGCGACCAGAACTTGCGCTCGGCGCCCCAGAAGCAGCCCAGGCCGAACTGCACCTGTTGCAGGCCGGCGAACGCGTCGAGCAGCGGGTGGCCATTGACGAAGTGGCGGTTGTGCAGCGGCAGCGGCTCCGCGCGGCCGGGCAGGCTTTCGCCCGGGCGCGGCAGGCGCTGCTTGAAGGCACCGATTCCCAACATGGCGCGGACTCCTGGCATCGAAAGGGATGCCTCCTGGATGGCGCTGCCGGCACCGGCTTTCAAGGTGCGTGCGGCGCCCTTCCGTGGCGGTGGGCCGCCACGGGCCCACGCCACGCGTCCGCCAGGTCAGTGCGCCGCGGTCCTGCTGCCGCCGTCCGCCAGTTCCGGCATCGCCGAGCTGTGGTGGTTGATGATCAGCCAGCGGCCGTCGCGCTTCTCGTAGACGAAGGTGTAGCGCGCCTGCACCTGGCGGGTGCTGCCGTCCGGATTGGTCAGGGTGAAGGTGTAGACGCCGGCATCGACCGCGCTGTCGTCGTCGAGCAGCCGCACCTGGCGGTAGTTGATGACGCCGCGCGGCTTGGCCGCCAGGAAGTGGTCGAAGTAGTCCTTGATCTCGGCGCGGCTGGCGCGGACCTGGTTGGACACGGTCGGCAGCAGCACGCCGTCGCGGGCATACAGGTCGGCGACGCGGTCGGCGTTGCCGGTGGCCAGCGCCGCGTTCCAGCGGTCGAACAGGCCGGCGATCTCGCGCTCCTCGCCCGCCGCCGGCAGCGACGGCCGGGCGTCGTAGTGCATCGCCGGGGCTGCCAGCGCGGCGGTGGCGGACAGGCTCAGGACCAGGGTGAACAGGATGCGACGCATGGTGGATCTCCGCTGTGGATGAGGGAATGCCGTCTCGGGGCGAAGCCAGTATTGGCAGCGGTGGCTTGCGCAAAATCCGCTGGGCGGCATATCCTCGAATATGCCGATCGGCATAGTGGAGAGCGTCATGCAACCCCCTCTCAATGCGGGCCAGTGGCGGCAGGCGCTGCGCCGCGAAGCGGCCGACAGCGCGCGCTGGCAGGCGGTGGCCGACGCCGCCGACGCGGTGACTCGCGCCGCGGGCGCCGAGCAGGCCGGAGCGGAAGCGCTGCGTCTGGCGCGCGAGCTGCTGGATGCGCCGCACGCCGCGGTGCTGGCGCTGCGCGGTAGCCGCAGCCTGGTGCTGGCCAGCCATGGCGACGCGCTGCCGCCCGGCGCCAGCGTCGCCACCGATGGCCCTGCCCTGTCCTGGCGCCTGGCCGCGCGCGCGGGCGACGCGGCCGAGCTGTGCGTGCCGATCGCCGCGCTGGGCGCCACGCTGGGCACGCTATGCCTGGGCTGGAACGCGCGCATGGCGCCGGCACCGGGCGACGTGCAGGCGATCGCGACCATCGCCGCGCTGCTGGCGCCGGCGGTGGCCGAACCGGCGCGCGCGCCGCGGCGCCGCAAGCCGGCGCAACCGGACCGGCTCGGCGCGCTCAGCGCGCGCGAACGGCAGGTGCTGGCGCTGCTGCCGCGCGGCCTGACCAATGCCGGGCTGGGCGCGGAACTGGGCATTTCCGCCGGCACCGCCAAGGTCCACGTGGAGCGCATCCTGCAGAAGCTGCAGGTGTCCGATCGCACCCAGGCGGCGGTGTATGCGGTGCAGGCGGGGATGGCGCTGTGAGCGCGGCCACGCTGCGCTGGAACGACTGGCCGCTGACCCGCAAGAGCCTGGCGGTGGTCGCGCTGCCGCTGTTGCTGCTGCTGGCGGCATTGGTGGCGATCTACAGCGTGGAACGGCAGAACATCGCCGCCGAGAACGACGTGCGCCAGACCCTGGAAGTGCTCAGCGACCTGTACGAGGCGCACGCGCTGCTGGCCGAGACCGCGGCCGGCGTGCGCGGCTACCGGCTGGTGCGGCAGGACGCGTTCCTGACCCCGTACCGCGACGCCGAGCCGCGCCTGCAGACCGTGGTGCAGCGCCTGGCGCAGCGCATCACCGATCCGCGGCAGGCGCAGCGCTTCGCGCGCATCCAGCCGCTGTTCGCGGAGAAGATGCAGGGCTGGCGCCGGCTGCTGGCGCCGGACCTGAGCCGCGAGGAAGAGATCCGCCAGCTCAGCGAAGGCAAGGTCAAGCTCGACATCCTGCGCGCCGAACTGCGCGAGCTGCGCAACTACGAGACCGCGCAGTTGCAGGTCCGCACCGCCAAGGCGCAGGCGCTGCGCCAGCGCAACCTGCTGATCACCCTGTGCGCGGCGATGCTCGGCGGACTCGGCGCGGTGTTCGCGGTGGCCTGGTTCGCTTCCTCGCTGTCGCGGCGGCTGCGCGTGCTCTCCGCCAATGCCGACCGCCTGGGCGAAGGCCTGCCGCTGGCGCCGCAACTGCGCACCGGCGACGAACTGGGCCAGGTCGCGCAACGCCTGGACCAGGCCAGCACCCTGCTCGCCGCACGCGCCGCCGAAGCGCAGTCGGCGCGGCGCGAGGCCGAGGCGGCCAACCGCGCCAAGACCGAGTTCCTGTCGCGCAGCAGCCACGAGCTGCGCACCCCGCTCAACGCCATCCTCGGCTATGCGCAGGTGCTGGAGATGGACCTGCCCGGCGCCGCGCAGCGCGGCCAGCTGCAGCACATCCTCGGCGCCGGGCGGCACCTGCTCGGGCTGATCACCGAGCTGCTGGACATCGCCCGCATCGAGGCCGACCAGCTCGATCTGAGCCCGCAGCCGGTCCCGGTGCGCGCGGCGATCGAGGAAGCGCTGGGCCTGGTCGCGCCCGAGGCGAAGACCCGCGGCATCGCCCTGCAGCCGCTGCAGGTCCCGCCCGCCCGGACCGTGCGCGCCGATCCGCAGCGCCTGCGCCAGGTGCTGATCAACCTGCTGTCGAACGCGATCAAGTTCAACCGCCCCGGCGGCGCGGTGCGGGTGAGCGCCGAGCAGCAGGGCGAGTTCCTGTGCATCGCCGTGCACGACCAGGGCCACGGCCTGTCGGCCGAGCAGGTGCAGCGCCTGTTCACCCCGTTCGAGCGGCTCGGCGCGGAGCGCTCGGCGATCGAAGGCACCGGCCTGGGCCTGGCGTTGAGCAAGCGCCTGACCGAAGCGATGGGCGGGCGCATCGTGGTGGAAAGCAGCCCGGAGGGTTCGCGGTTCTGGATCGCGCTGCCGCTGGACCGGCCCGCCGACGCGCCGGCACCGCACCCGGCGATCGCCGCGACCGCGGCCGGCGATGGCCAGCGCAGCGTGCTCAGCGTCGAGGACAATCCCTCCAACCAGGCACTGATCCGCACCCTGGCCGAGCGCCGACCGCACTGGCGCCTGCACGAGGCGGCGACGCTGGCGCAGGCGCGCGCGCAGTTGCAACAGGCCCGCCCCGACCTGATCCTGCTCGACCTGCACCTGAGCGACGGCAACGGCGAGGACCTGCTGCGGCAACTGCGCGCGCAGCCGCACACCGCGGCGATCCCGGTGGTGGTGGTCAGCGCCGACGCGACGCCCGCCACGCTGGCGCGGGTGCAGGGCGACAACGTGCGCGCCTACCTGACCAAGCCGCTGGACGTGGCCGAATTCTTCACCGTTCTGGACCGACACCTCGCATGACCCGCAACGATGTCCTCGCCTCGCGCATCCTGATCGTCGACGACGAACCGGCCAACGTCCGCCTGCTCGAAGACCTGCTGCAGCGCGAAGGCTTCCAGCAGGTGGTGGCGACCACCGATCCGCAACGCGTGCTGGGCCTGGTCTCGGCGTTCGCGCCGGACCTGATCCTGCTCGACCTGATGATGCCGGAGCTGGACGGCTACGCGATCCTGGAACAGCTGTCGCGGCTGGCCGGCGCGTCCAGCTTCCTGCCGGTGATCGTGCTCACCGCCGACCCCAGCCGCAGCGCGCGCCACCGCGCGCTCGGCCTGGGCGCCAAGGACTTCCTGACCAAGCCGCTGGACACCTTCGAAGTCGCGCTGCGGGTCTGGAACGTGGCCGAGACCACCGTGCTGTTCAAGCGCCTGCGCGCCCTGGCCGATCCGGAAGCCGCACCGCCAGGCTGGCGCGCCGATTGAGGGCCGGGATTGGGGATTCGGGATTGGGGATTCGAAAAAGCGGGCCTGCGGCTCTTGCGAATCCCCAATCCCGAATCCCCAATCCCGGCCCCAAACCTACATCGCCCGCGTGACCTGGCCGCCCAGGCCCAGTGCCGTGAGCACTTCCTGCGCCTTCTCCAGCAGTTCGTCGGCCACGCAGACCTGCACCACGCCGAACGGCAGTTCGCCGGCGCCGCCGAGCAGCGCCTCGCCGAACACGAACGCGGTGATGCCGGCATCCTCCAGCGCGTGCTTGGCCAGGTGCGCATCGATCAGGTGCTGGGCACGATAGGCGATCTGCATGGCCCGCCCTCAGCCGCGCACGGCGACTTCGGCGGCCGCGCCGGCGCGCCATTCGCGCATCGCCGGCAAGGCCTCCAGCGCCGCCATGTACTGCGCGGCCTGCGCCGGCACCGCCACCCCGTAGCCGGCGAAACGCACCGCCACCGGCGCAAACATCGCATCGACGATGCCGAAGTCGCCGCACAGGAACGCCCCGCCGCCGCCGTGGGTCTCGCGCAGCATCGCCCACAGCTGCACGATGCGCGCGATATCGGCCCGCGCCTCGGCGTCCCAGTGCTCGCCGTCGGGCTGGCGGCAGGCCTGCATCGGCAGCTGCCGGCGCAGCGCCAGGAACCCGGAATGCATCTCGCAGGCCGCCGCCCGCGCCTGCGCGCGCACCTCCAGCGCCGCCGGCCAGCCGCGGCCGCCCAGCCAGCGCTCGTTGGCGTACTCGCAGATCGCCAGCGAATCCCAGATCTGCAACTCGCCGTCCCACAGCGCCGGCACCCGCCCGGTCGGCGAGTAGGCGCCGATGCGCGCGGCGAACTCGGGCGTGTCCAGCGGCAGCGGCACTTCCTCGAACGGCACCGCGAAGTGCCGCAGCAGCAGCCACGGCCGCAGCGACCACGAGGACAGGTTCTTGTCGCCGATGACCAGACGGGGGAGCGGCATGGCGCGATCTCGGGGATGGACGGACCCGCAGCGTACGCGGCGGGGCGGCCAGCGGCCAGCTCGGCTAAACTTGCGCTTTACTTTCTGCTGAAGCGCGCATGTCCGAGACCCCCGCCACCGACGCCACCGCCCCGGCCGAGAAGAAAGACTTCATCCGCCAGATCGTCCGCGAGGACCTGGCCAGCGGCAAGCACGCGGCCATCCGCACCCGCTTCCCGCCCGAGCCCAACGGCTACCTGCACATCGGCCACGCCAAGGCGATCTGCCTGGATTTCGGCATCGCCGCCGAGTTCGCCGGGCGCTGCAACCTGCGCTTCGACGACACCAATCCGGCCAAGGAAGACCCCGAGTTCGTCGCCGCGATCCAGGACGACGTGCGCTGGCTGGGCTTCGACTGGGCCGAGTTGCGCCACGCTTCGGACTATTTCGAGGTGTACTACCTGGCTGCCGAGAAGCTGATCCGCGACGGCCACGCCTTCGTCTGCGACCTCTCCGCCGAGCAGGTGCGCGAATACCGCGGCACGCTCACCGAACCTGGCCGCAATTCGCCCTACCGCGAGCGCAGCGTCGAGGAGAACCTGGACCTGTTCCGGCGCATGCGCGCCGGCGAGTTCCCCGACGGCGCGCGCACCCTGCGCGCGAAGATCGACATGGCCAGCGGCAACATCAACCTGCGCGACCCGGCGCTGTACCGGATCAAGCACGTCGAGCACCAGAACACCGGCAACGCCTGGCCGATCTACCCCATGTACGACTTCGCGCACTCGCTGGGCGACGCGGTGGAAGGCATCACCCACTCGCTGTGCACGCTGGAATTCGAAGACCACCGCCCGCTGTACGACTGGTGCGTGGACAAGGTCGACCTGGCCGGCCATCCCGAGCTGCTGCAGCCGCTGCTGGACAAGGGCCTGCCGCGCGAGGCGGCCAAGCCGCGGCAGATCGAGTTCTCGCGCCTGAACATCAACTACACGGTGATGAGCAAGCGCAAGCTGACCCAGCTGGTGGCCGAGCAGTTGGTCGACGGCTGGGACGACCCGCGCATGTACACCCTGCAGGGCCTGCGCCGGCGCGGCTACACGCCGGCGGCGCTGCGCCTGCTGGTGGACCGGGTCGGCATCAGCAAGCAGAACTCGGTGATCGACTTCTCGGTGCTGGAAGGCTGCCTGCGCGAGGACCTGGATGCCGCCGCGCCGCGACGCATGGCGGTGATCGACCCGCTCAAGCTGGTGCTGGGCAATCTGCCGGAAGGCCACAGCGAGACGCTGAGCTTCTCCAACCATCCCAAGGACGAATCCTTCGGCACGCGCGAGGTGCCGTTCTCGCGCGAACTGTGGATCGAGCGCGAGGATTTCGCCGAAGTCCCGCCCAAGGGCTGGAAGCGGCTGGTGCCGGGCGGCGAAGTGCGCCTGCGCGGCGCCGGCATCGCCCGCGTCGACGAGGTGATCAAGAACGATGCCGGCGAGATCGTCGAGCTGCGCGGCTGGCTGGATCCGGAGTCGCGTCCCGGCATGGAAGGCGCCAACCGCAAGGTCAAGGGCACCATCCACTGGGTCAGCGCCGCGCATGCGCTGGAGGCCGAGATCCGCCTGTACGACCGCCTGTTCTCGGTGGAGAAGCCCGACGACGAATCCGACGGCAAGACCTACCGCGACCATCTGAACCCGGCGTCCAAGCGCAGCGTGCGCGGCTACGTGGAGCCGGCCGCCGCACAGGCCGCGCCGGAGCAGGCGTTCCAGTTCGAGCGCAGCGGCTACTTCGTCGCCGATCGCTACGACCACAGCGCGGCCACGCCGGTGTTCAACCGCAGCGTGACCCTGCGCGACACCTGGACCGGTGGCCAGGGCGCAGCCTGACCCGATCGCGCCGCGCCACCGGCGCGGTTTCCGGCATGCGCTGCCTGAGCGCATGCCGTGCCGCCACGGCGCAACGGCGCAACGGCGCAACGGTCGCCAGCGTCGCGCTTTCCAACGGCATTGCCGGCGCGTTAGCGTAGCGTCCATGTCGCCCGCCCCCACCCTCAGCCTGCGCAGCTACGGCCGCGACGGCCATGCCCACCAGCACGCACACGTGCAGATCGTGTTGCCGCTGCAGGGCGAACTGGAAATCGAGGTGGGCGGACGCGGCAGCCGCCTGGATGCGTTCCGCGCGGCCGTCGTCGCACCGCACACCTCGCACGCGCAGTCGGCACAAGGCGACAACCGCTTCCTGGTGCTGGACTGCGATGCGGCCGGGTTCGACGACCACGCACTCGAACGCCTGCAGCGCGCGCCCTTCCTGGACCTGACGCCGCAACTGCAACGCCTGCTGGCCTCGCTCGACCCCGTGCAGCACGGCACCGGCACCGGCGCTGCGGCCTGCGCAGCCCTGGCGCTGCGCCAGCTGCGCACGCAGCGCCGCGCATGGGCGCGGCTGCAGGAACTGTGCCTGCGCATCGAGCACGCCCCGGGCCAGCCGTGGCCGGTGGAGCGCATGGCGCAGGCCGCGCACCTGAGCGTGAGCCGCCTGCATGCGCTGTTCCGCGAAGCGCTGGGGCGCACGCCGCAGGCATGGCTGTCGGCGCGGCGGCTGGACTGGGTGCGGCGGCAACTGGCGTACGGCGAGCGCCCGATCGCGCAACTGGCGCTGGACAGCGGCTATGCCGACCAGAGCGCGCTGACCCGCGCGCTGCGGCGCCAGACCGGGCACACCCCTGCCGCCTATCGCCGACGCCATCGGGCGGCCACCGTGGCGCCGGACCAGTAGCCTGGGACAAGCCGGGGCGGCACGCGCAAGCCATGCTGGCGCACTACGCAACGAAGCAACAGGACACGGCATGCGCAAGCGTTTGTGGGCGGGAGTGGGCAGCGGCGTGGCGGCCGGCGCGTTGTGGGGACTGGTGTTCCTGGCGCCGCAATTGCTGGCCGGGTTCTCGCCGCTGCAGCTGTCGGTATCGCGCTACCTGGCCTACGGCGCGGTCGCCGCGCTGCTGCTCGCGCCGCGCTGGCGCGCCGCCACCGCGGCGCTCGGGGCGCCGGAATGGTGGGCGCTGCTGCGGCTGAGCCTGCTCGGCAACATCGTCTACTACGTGTTGCTGGGCAGCGCGGTGCAATGGGCCGGCGGCGCGGCCACGGCCCTGATCATCGGCCTGCTGCCGGCGGTGGTCACCGTGCTCGGTTCGCGCGCGGCCGGCGCGATGCGGTTGCGCCGGCTGGCCGCGCCATGCGCGCTGTGCGTGCTCGGCGTGGCGCTGGTCGCGGCACAGACGCTCGACGCCGCGCACCCGGCGCAGACCAGCGTGGGCACGCGCGCGGCCGGGCTGGCGTGCGCGGTCGGCGCGCTGGCGTGCTGGGCGGCGTATTCGGTCAAGAACGCCGGCTGGCTCGCGCGCCGGCCCGAGATCTCCGGGCGCGACTGGTCGATGCTGACCGGCGTGGTCACCGGCGCATTGGCGCTGACCCTGGCGATCCCCGCGTTCGCGTTCGGCCACGGCCATGCGGCGGCGGACTGGGCGCGGTTCTGGGGCGTGGCGATCGTGCTGGGCGTGTTCGCCTCGGTGATCGGCAATGCCTGCTGGAATCACGCCAGCCGGCTGCTGCCGCTGACCCTGGTCGGGCAGATGATCGTGTTCGAAACCGTCTTCGCGCTGCTCTACGGTTTCCTGTGGGAGGCGCGCTGGCCCACCGCGCTGGAAACCCTGGCGATCGCCTGCCTGCTGGTGGGCGTGCTGTGGTGCGCCTGGCTGCACGCGCCTGCGCCGGTGCGCAAGCCGGATGCAACCCTGGGTTAAGGCACGCCGCCTAGACTTCACGCGTCGTCCCCAGCACCAGGAAATCCCGCCATGTCCGCTGCGTTGCGCACCTCCTGCATCAGCCTTGCGTTGCTCGCCGGGTGCGACATGGCAGCGTCTTCCGCTCCCTCGCAAGCCGCCGCGACGCCCGCACCCGCGCCGGCATCTGCGCCTCCAGCGGCGCAAGGCAAGTGCGACGCCGTGCCCGACCACGATTACGACATGCCGGCCGCACGCTTCGACGAAACCGCACAGCAGCTGGCGCATGCCACCGGTTGCGGCATCGTCTACGACGACCAGTCGCTGTCGCCGGTGCAGGTCAATGCGGTGAAGGGCCGGATCAGCATCCGCCAGGCGATCCACCAGGCCATCGACGGCACCGCGCTCCAGGTCAAGCAGGAAACCGCCGATACGATCGCCGTCGGCCGCCGCTGAGTTGCCGGCGCCGCTGCCATGCGCGTTAGGATGGCAGCGGTCTCTCGCACGGAAGGTCGCCATGTCCACTCGTCTCGCGCTGTTGCTGTGCTGCCTGTGCCTGTTCGCCGGCACCCTCGTCTTCAGCGGCTGCGCGCGCAGCGAAGGCGCCAAGCCCGCCGCGCCCGGTTTGCCGGTGAAGGTGGACACCAGTTGCCGCAGCGACGCCGACTGCGCGGTCAAGGACGTCGGCAACTGCTGCGGCGCGATGCCGGCCTGCGTCAACCGCGATAGCCCCACCGATCCGCAGGGCGTGATGGCGCAATGCCAGGCCAGCGGCCGCATGAGCGTGTGCGGCTCGCGCGCGATCAGCGGCTGCCAGTGCGTGGCCGGGCAATGCAGCGCCAAGGGCGCGCAAGCCGATACACTGCGCGACCCCCAGCCTGCCGAACCCGTCCGCTGATGCTCTACGCGCAAGTCCACCTCACCCTGCCCGCCTGGATCCACGAGGCGGTCGATCCGCAGGCGGTCTATCCCGGCGATGCCGACAAGGTGGCGCTGGCGGTGGAACTGTCGCGGCTGAACGTGGACGCCGGCAGCGGCGGTCCGTTCGGCGCGGCGGTGTTCGGCCCGGACCACCGCATCATCTCGGTCGGGGTGAACCGGGTGGTGCCACAGACCACGTCGCTGGCGCACGCCGAGAACATGGCCTACATGCTCGCGCAACAGCGCCTGCAGACGCCGCGGCTGAACGCGGCGCTGTCGCCGGTGACCCTGGCGACCTCGGCGCAACCGTGCTGCCAGTGCTACGGCGCCACCATCTGGGCCGGCATCGACCGCCTGCTGATCGGCGCCAGCGCCGAGGACGTGATGGCGCTGACCCCGTTCGACGAAGGCCCGCTGCCGGCGGACTGGATCGGCGAACTGGAGCGCCGCGGCATCGAGGTGGTGCGCGGCCTGCATCGCGACGCCGCCTGCGCGGTGTTGCGCCGCTACGGCGAGCTCGACAGCCCCCGCTACTGACCGCCGCCCGGCGAAGGCTTCCTCCATGTCCTCCCTGAACGGCCTGCTGTGCTACTGCCGGCAAGGCTTCGAGCCCGAACTGGCGGCCGAACTGAACGATCGCGCCGCGCGCGCCGACCTGCCGGCCTATGCGCGCACCGAACGCAACAGCGGCTACGCGCTGCTGGTCTGCGAGACCGCCTTGCCGCCGCGCGCGTTGCCGTGGCGCGGGCTGATCTTCGCGCGGCAGAAGCTGCGCCTGCTGGCCGAACTGCGCGAACTGGACCCAGCCGACCGGATCGCGCCGATGCTGCAGGCGCTGGCCGGGCACAGCCGCTTCGGCGACCTGTGGGTGGAGCACCCGGATTCGGACGAAGGCAAGCAGCTGTCCGGGCTGGCGCGCAGTTTCGGCAATGCGCTGCGTCCGGCGCTGCGCAAGGCCGGCCTGCTCAGCGACAAGCCGCAGCCGAAGCTGCCGCGCCTGCACGTGTGCTTCCTCGCCGGCACCCACGCCTTGCTGGCCGTCGCCGACAGCGACGACAGCGCGCCGTGGCCGCTAGGCATTCCGCGCCTGAAGCTGCTATCGGAGGCGCCCTCGCGCTCGGCGCTGAAACTGGAAGAAGCGCTGCTAGCGCTGCTAGCGCCGGAAGAGCGCGAGGCGCTGCTCAAGCCGGGCATGCGCGCCGCCGACCTCGGCGCTGCGCCCGGCGGCTGGACCTGGGTGCTGACCCGCCAGCACCTGCACGTGACCAGCGTCGACAACGGCCCGCTGCGCCAGCACGTACTCGACAGCGGCCTGGTCGATCACCTGCGCGCCGACGGTTTCCACTGGAAGCCGCCGCAGGCGCTGGACTGGATGGTCTGCGACATGGTCGAACAGCCGCGCCGCGTCGCCGAACGCATGGGCACCTGGTTCCGCGAAGGCTGGTGCCGGCACGCGATCTTCAACCTCAAACTGCCGATGAAGAAGCGCTGGGACGAGACCCAGCTGTGCCTGGACCTGTTCGCCGAACGCGCCGAGCGCCCGCTGCAGATCCGCGCCAAGCAGCTCTACCACGACCGCGAAGAGATCACCGTGCTGGCGATGCCGGCCTGACGTTGCGGGCGCCCACTGCGCCCGCCAACAGCGCCTCCTGTAGGAGCGGCTTCAGCCGCGACCGGGCGTTACCGGCGAGATCCTGTCGCGGCTGAAGCCGCTCCTACAGGAAATCGAAATAGCCGCGAGGAAAAGCGCCCAGGCATCGGCCGACTGCGGCCAGCAACCACGCGCCACCGCTACAGCACGATCCGCTTGCCACCCTCGCGCGCCGAACGCTGGATCGCGTCGATCACGCGCATGTCGCGCAGGCCTTCCTCGCCCGGCGCGCGCAGCGGCGTGCCGTCGAGGATCGCCAGCGCGTCCTCGTCCATCTGCAGCGCCTGCTGGTGGCGCACCTTCGCGTCGAACACGCGGCCGTCGCTGGCGCTGCCGCGGATGCCGTCGTAGCTCTGGAACGGCGCCAGTTCGTACCAGCCGCGCTCGCACTCGGCGCGCAGCCGGTTCATGCTGCGGCCGAAGCTGGTGGCGCAGTCGGCGAGCACTTCGTGCGGGAATTCCAGCTTGAACTGCATGTGTTCGTCGACCTCGTCGAACAGCGCCGGCCGGTCGGTGGAACGGTGCGCGCTGACCGCCAGCGGTTCGGCGCCGACCGTGTAGCGCGCCGCATTGAGCGAATACACGCCCATGTCGTACATCGCGCCGCCGCCGAACTGCGCGCGCAGCCGCCACGGCCGCTGCGCCGGATCGGTGTCGCCGTAGCCGTTGTAGCCGGCCTCGGCACGCACCGTGCGCAGCGCGCCGAACGGGCGCTCGCCGGCCAGCGCGATGATCCGCCGCGTGTTCGGCTCGTGCTGCATGCGGTAGCCGATGCTCAGCCGCACCTTGTTGCGCGCGCAGGCGGCGATCATCGACTGCGCCTCGTCGGCATGCATCGCCATCGGCTTCTCGCACCACACGTGCTTGCCGGCGGCGGCCGCGCGCAGGCTCAGCGGCGCGTGCAGAGAGGTCGGCGTGACCACATAGACCACGTCGATGTCCGGGTTGTCGGCGATGCGCTCCAGGTCGTCGTAGCTGTAGACGTTGCGATCGGGAATGCGGTAGCGCGACTGCCACTGCGGAATCTTGTGCGGCGAGCCGGTGACGATGCCGGCCAGCCGGCAGTGCCTGGTCAGCGCAAGGCCCGGCGCCAGGCGCGTGCTGGCGTAATCGCCCAATCCGACCAGCGCCACCCCCAGCGGTTTCTTCGGCTTGCCGCGCGGGGCCGCCAACAACGGCGATCCCAACAGGCCTGCGCCCGCGGCGGACAACCCGGCGAGCAGCACACGGCGACGATTCGGCGAGGACAGCGACATGCGGATCTCCCTGGCGGCCGGACACGGACCGCCCGAACCTTAACGCATCCAGCGCCCGGCGTTGTGAGCGCCATCCCGGCGCCGCCGGCACCTCTGGCACACTGCCCGGCCCTGCACCGCTTCGAGTCTGTCCATGTCCATTCGCCTGCCGTTTCCCGCCGCTGCAGGCATTGCGCTGCTGCTCGCCTGCACCGCGGCCTCCGCAGCGAACGCCGACCTGTTCCGCGCCCGCGACCTGATCGGCGACGGCGTGTTCACCCACGGCATCGAAGGCCCGGCGAGCGGCCCGGACGGCGCGCTGTACGCGGTCAACTTCGGCCACGAGGGCAGCATCGGCCGGGTCAGCGTCGCCGCCGATGGCCGCGCGCAGGCGGCGTTGTTCGTGGACCTGCCCGCGGGCAGCATCGGCAACGGCATCCGTTTCGACCGTGCGGGGCGCATGTACGTGGCCGACTACGCCCAGCACCGCATCCTGCGCATCGCACTGACCAGCAAGCGCATCGAGGTCTATGCCACGCTGCCCGGCGCGTTCCAGCCGAACGACATCGCGATGGCGCCGGACGGCACCCTGTACGCCAGCGACCCGGACTGGAAAGGCAACGGCGGCCAGCTGTGGCGCATCGACCGCGACCGCAGCGCGCACCTGATCGAGACCGGCATGGGCACCACCAACGGCATCGAGGTCAGCCCCGACGGCAAGCGCCTGTACGTCAACGAGAGCGTGCAGCGCAAAGTGTGGGTCTACGACCGCGCCGGCGACGGCACCCTGTCCAACAAGCGCCTGCTGCTGGCGTTCCCCGATTTCGGCCTGGACGGCATGCGCTGCGACGCCGACGGCAATCTGTACCTGGCCCGCTACGACGCCGGCAAGGTGCTGGTGCTCGATCCCGCCGGCAGGATCCTGCACGAGATCGCCACCAAGGGCGCCAAGCCCACCAACGTGGCCTTCGGCGGCAAGGACGGACGCGACGTGTACGTGACCCTGCAGGACCGCGGCGCGATCGAGACCTTCCGCAGCGATCGCCGCGGGCGCGAATACGGACGTTAGTCCATACAATGGCGCTGGGATGCGCATCGCATCGTCGTCTCAGTCCACGCAATCGCGGTCGGGCATCCTGCCTGCACTGACTGGAGAGCCGCGCACATGCAGCCGATCGAACTGAAAGACCCGGCCGGCTTCGCCGACGAATTCCTGCGCCTGACCCTGTTGCAGGGGTTCCAGTCGCTGACCAAGCGCGACCTGGAGTTGCTGATCTTCGTGCTGCTGGAACGCGACGGCGCGATCTCGCGCAGCGACTCCAACAACGCGGTGGCGCTGCGCCTGCGGGTGACCCCGGCCAAGGTGAAGGGCCTGCGCCGCGACGGCTATGCGCGCTGGCGCGCGCTGGTGCCCGAAGACGGCGACGCGGCCCTGGAGCGCATCGTGGCGACGGTGCTCACCGAAGACAATCTGCGCGCCGGGGCCAAGCACGTCAGCGAACGCAGCAAGAAGGAAGGCTTCCTGGCGATCCGCATCGAGCATCCGGACGACCAGCAGCGCTTCGAGCAGGCCATCGTCGATGTGGGTGCGATGCCGGTGTACGAGCGCAACCGCGACGTGGTCGCGGTGCGCTTCGACACCTTGCTGAAGATCGCCGAGCGCTGGGGCTACCTGCAACCGGAACCGGAGAAGGTGGTGCGCGAGCTGGAAAAGCTCACCCCGACCGCCGAGGAAGTGGCGGACCTGTTGAAGAAGGACGTGGGCAAGCTACGCTGGGAGGACGTGCGCCGCGCGCTCAACAGCCTCGGCGCCAAGGCCATCGCCAGCACCGCCGAGGGCGGGCTGAAGGGATTGCTGAAACTGGCGTTCCCGTTCATTCCTGGCTGAGCCTGCCCGCGCCGTCCCATCATTCGAACCATCGGAGTCCGTTGTGTCCATGCACTGCCGTTCGTCCCTCGCCGCCTGTCTGCTGGCCGCCGCCATCGTCCCGGCCGCCGCGCAGAACCTCAACCCGACCTCGAGCGTCGTCACCGAGCCGTTGCGCGACGTGCCGGCGAGCATCGTGCAGGCGCAGCCGCTGAGCAGCGGCGAGGTGACCCACCAGGTGCGGCTCGAGGTCCCGCATGGCCAGGCGCCGGTCACCGTGCGCACGCTCCAGCCCGACACCGTCGCCGGCAACTACCGCATCGACTTCGACGCGCTGGACAGCGACCACGACGGCTACATCAGCCGCAGCGAAGCGCAGGCCAACCCGGCGCTGGCCGACGAATTCGATTCGCTGGATCCGCAACGGCGCGGGCGCCTGAGCCGCGAGCAGCTGGCCGGTTGGTTGCTGCCGCCGTCGTAAGCGGCGACCGCGGCGGCGGCGAGTGGAAACCGGCGCTAAACGCCTTCGGTGGACATGTGTGGCGAGGCGCTTTTTTCAAATCCGCTTAATTTCGCCAGGCCTATGTTCATGGCTCCTTTCCCACCACAGGAGTCGTGCCATGAAATCTGTCGTTGCTCCACTCTTTCCCCTCGCGCTCGGCCTGCTGAGCATCCCGACGCTGGCACTGGCCCAGTCCGGCGGCAATAGCGTCACCCTGCAGGACAAGGGCCAGACCGTGCAGGTCACGTCGGTCGAACCGAACTCGATCGTCGGCCAGTACCGCATCGACTTTTCCGCCCTCGACAAGAACCACGACGGCTATATCAGCCGCGCCGAGGCCAAGGCCGACCCGACCCTGGCGGCGGAGTTCGACGCGGTGGACGCGCATCACCGCGGCCGCCTCAGCAAGCAAGACCTGAAGGGCTGGATCCAGTGACCGTTGCAACCGCCGGCGCTGCTGCGCCGGCGGGACGCCACACCGCGCACGCACCACCGACCAGGCCGCGCCTGGCGCGCGTCGCTTCGGGTGCGCCAATCGCACGGCACTGGCGCTAGCGCGCAGCACCCGGTGCGCCGCGCTACACCCCCGAAGCGCGCTTCCAGAACCCGTGCATCAGCAGCGGCAGCTTGCCGGCCAGGCCCAGCAGCGGGCCGCGCAGCAGGGTCAGATGCATCTCGTCGTTGGAGAACAGCCGGTTGATCGCATCGAAGCCGTAGGCGGCCACGGTGTTGTCGCTGCGGCGGCCGCGCGCCCAGCGCGCCAGCCGGTGCGGCGCCGACCAGTCGACCCGCCGCGCCTGCGCCTGGCGCACCTGCGCGGCCAGCGCGGCGACGTCGCGCAGGCCGAGGTTGACGCCCTGCCCGGCCAGCGGATGCACCACGTGCGCGGCATCGCCCAGCACCAGCAGGCGGCCGCGGTGGTAGTCCTCTACCAGCTGCCGGCGCAGCGGGAAACCGAGCCGCGGCGACAGCGCGCGCACCGCGCCCAGCCGCGCGCCGAAGGCCTGGGTCAGCTCGGCGCCGAACGCGGCGTCGTCCAGCGCCAGCACTCGCGCCGCCTCGGCCTCGGGCAGCGTCCACACGATCGAACTGCGACCGTCGGCGAACGGCAGGAACGCCAGCGGGCCGCCGGGCAGGAAGCGCTGCCAGGCGG
Organism: Xanthomonas sp. JAI131; assembly: GCF_013410075.1. Taxonomy (NCBI): domain Bacteria; kingdom Pseudomonadati; phylum Pseudomonadota; class Gammaproteobacteria; order Lysobacterales; family Lysobacteraceae; genus Xanthomonas; species Xanthomonas sp. JAI131. Next base: position 67,351 of record NZ_JACCCN010000003.1, read on the forward strand.
TGTCCTGGTGCGGCACTTCGGTGTGCACGAAGGCGACCACGCCGCGCTGGCCGTAGTCGTGCGCCGGCGCGTCCAGTCCGGCCAGGCCGCGCAGCGTGGAATCGGCGCCGTCGGCGGCGATCGCCAGGCGCGCGTCGAGCCGGCTGCCGTCGTCCAGGCGCAGGCGCACGCGCTCCTCCGCCAGTTCCACCGCCTCGACCCGCGCCGGACAGTGCAGTTGCACTCCGGCCGCCGGCAGCGCCGCCCACAGTTGTTCGACCAGCAAGGCGTGCTCGACGATCCAGCCCAACTGATCGCGGCCCAGCGCATCGGCATCGAAGTCCAGCTCGCCGCCGCCACCGGCATCCCACACGCGCATGCGCCGGTAGGCCTGTGCGCGCCGCGCCAGCACCTGCGGCCACACGCCCAGCGCCTGCAGCAGCGCGGCGTTGTCCGGGGCGAACGCGTACACGCGCAGGTCCGGCTCGGCCGGCGACCAGCGCGGCGGCTCGCGGCCCTCGACCAGGGCCACCGCCAGGCCTTCGGCGGCCAGCGCCAATGCGCAGGCGGCGCCGACCACGCCGCCGCCGACCACCACCACGTCCAGCACGCCGCGCCGGCTCATGCCGTCGCCTCCCGGCACAGCTGCGGCACTTCGCCGCGGAAGCCCATCGCGCCGCCGACCAGGAACGACTGCAGCGGTGCGGCCTGCGCGGCCGCCAGCAGGCCCAGGCTGCGCAGCGGGCGCAGCAGCGGCGCAGGGTTGGCGGTCAGCCGCGCCAGCCCGCCGGAGAAGGTCACGGTGCGCTGGCGGTCCTGTTCGCGGCGCTGCGCGTAGTGCTGCAGCAGCGCCGGCGCGCCCGGATCGGCGCGGTCGCGCTCGATCAGTTCGGCCAGGGTCAGCGCGTCGCGCAGGCCCAGGTTGAAGCCCTGCGCACCCAGCGGGTGCAGGGTCTGCGCGGCGTTGCCGAGCAGCACCGCGCGCGCATCGGTCAGGCGCCCGGCCAGCACCTGCACGATCGGGTAGGCGCTGCGCTCGCCGCTGCCCAGCAGGCGGCCGACGCGCCAGCCCAGCGCCTCCTGCAGGCGCTGCAGCCAGGCGGCCTCGTCGAGCGCGGCCACCGCGTCGGCCTGCTCGGCGGCGACCGCATGGATCGCGCCGTAGTGGCGGTCGCCGCGCGGCAGCAGCGCGGTCGGGCCGTCGTCGCGGAAGCGCTCGTAGGCGGTGCCGTCGGGCTGGCGGCTGCCGCGCACCCGCGCCACGAACAGGGTCTGGCCGAAATCGTGACGGGCAGCCTCGATGCCCAGCGCGCCGCGCACCGCGCTGGCGCTGCCGTCGGCACCGACCAGCAGGCGCGCCTGCAGCACCTGGGTGGCGCCGTCCTGGGCGATGCGCAGCTGCCGCAGCGACGCGTCTTCGCCCGGCTCCAGCGCCAGGAACTGCGCCGGCCGGTAGCGGCTGACATGGGTCGCCTCGGCCAATCGCGCCTCCAGCGCCTCGCCGAAGTCGCGCGCCACCACCACCTGCCCGAACGCCTCGCGCCCATAGTCGGCCGCGTCCAGCCGCACCCGGCCGAAATCGCCTTCGCGGCTGACGTGGATGCGCCGGATCGGGCCGGTCGGCGTGCGCAGCCGCTGCATCACCCCGAGCGCCCCCAGCGCGTTGACCGTGGCCGCGGCGAAGCTGAGATTGCGCTGGTCGAACACCGGCGGCAGCGCGCCCGGCGGCGCGGCCTCGATCAGGCCCACGTCCACGCCCAGGCGGTCCAGCGCGATGGCCAGGCTGGCGCCGACCAGGCCGCCGCCGACGATCACTACGTCATGTCGTTTGCTCATGCGGCCATGATACGACCGCCGCCGTCAGACCACGAACACGCCGCCGTTGCGCTACCAGCAGCTGCCGGCACTGGCGCTGCCGGTCGCGCTGCGCGTCCCGGTCTGGTCGATGCCCAGCGCGGCGCAGGCGGTATCGGCGACGGCCTGGCCGGCGAGCGGGGTGGCGACGATCTTGAACGCGGTGGCGCTGGGCGTGCCGCTGAAGGCGACGCTGTAGAAATTGGAGACCGCTTCGCACTGCGCCGGATCCGGCGCGTCGGCATAGGTCATATTGGTGGTGTAGTAGCGCTCCATGAACTGGGCGCGCTCCTGCAGGCAGGCCGCCGCCGTGCGCCGCCGCGACGTGACAATCGAAGCGGTGTAACTGGCATAGGCGATCGCCGCCAGTATCCCGATCACCGCGACCACGATCATCAGTTCGATCAGGGTGAAACCGGCGATCCGCCGCCGCTGGGGGTGCCGCTGGCGCTGCATGCTCATTTCTCCTTGATGACCTCGCGCCAGGACACGCGGCTCGGGCTGATCGCCGACGTGGCGAGGCTGGTGCTGGTACCGCTGGAGTCGCTGACCACCAGTTTGCCGTTGAGCAGCGCCGCCACGCTGGCCATGCCGCCGCTTATCGCCACCGAACCGACCGCGACGCTGGCGCCGGCACTGGTGGTGAGCGTGTCGTTGCTGGTGCTGCCGTTGCCGTCCAGGTCGAAATACCCGGTCTTGGTGCTGGTCCCGGTGAATGCGCTGATCGCGTTGACGTAGCTGGTGCCGTTGGACTGGCAGGCGCTGCTGCTGGGAATGATGCTGCTGAACACCAGGGTCGTGCCGGAGATCACCGGAGTGCCGACGACGCGCTCTCCCTGCGGGTTGCTGGCGTCGGTCAGCAAGTCGAGCGACCAGCCCTGCGACCCGGCCGGCAACGCGGCATAGCTCTGGAAGCCACGCACGCTGTAGCCGGAACTGGTGGTGCTGACCGCGATGCTGCGCGCGGTCAGGCCGCTGCGCGCCACGGTGGCGCCGGCGTCGATGATGCCGTACATGGTCTGCACCGAGGTGTCCTGCAGGTCGCTCTTGACCAGGTAGCGGCCGGTGCCGAAGAACACCCAGGTGGCCGACGTGCCGGGATCCTCGGCGACCAGCACGCCGCCGGTGATCGGCTGCGCCACGCCGGCGCTGCTGGTTGCGCTGAACAGCGCCGCCGCGCCGTTGCCGACCGACCAGGACGCGGCGGCGCTGGCGGACAGGTCGAACTTCCAGACATGTCCTTGCAGATCCCCCGCATACACATAGTCCACCGTGCCGCTGCCGTCCGCATCCCAGCCGGTCGGGGCGAACAGGCCGTTGCTGGTGGCGGTGGTGGTCCCGCCGCTGCCCGTGTCCAGCTCCCGGATCAGCGCACCGGTGCTCAGGTTGTAGACCAACAGCACGGCATGGCCATTGCCGCTGTTGATGCCGTTGCCGGTCACCAGCGCGGTCACGCCGTTGTTGAGCTTGGCGATGAACGGCTGGCCGAGCACCTGGCCCATGTTGCCGGCGGAGGTTTCCGTTTTCTCCCACAGCACGGAGCTGGCCGAGAACGCGGTCGGGCTGCTGACATCCAGTGCGTACAGGCCTTTGCCGCCGCGCCCCAGGGCGCCGACCAGGATGTTCCTGCCGCTGGTCTGGGTCCGCGTGGAGGCCACCACCGGACCGTCGACGAAGAACTGGTGCGTGTAGTCGGGATCGGCGAGCGTGGCCAGATCGCGCATGGCCAGCGCCCCGGGCACGTAGGCGAACAGCTCGGCGCCGGTGCTGGAATTGAAGGCGTGCAGCATGCCGTCGTTGGCGCCCACGTACACGGTGCCGGTATCGCCGACGTAGGCCGGCGTGGAATCGACGATGTCGCCGAGCACCGTGCTGCGGTTGCGCAGCGTGCCGCCGTTCTGCTTCTCGTTGCTCTGGTCGCCGCGCAGGTAGCTGGCGATATCGGCACCGCCGAGCGCGGTCTGCTGGGTGGTGGTGGGAAAGCTGGCGCCGGCCGCGTTCTCGTAGGTGACGATGGTGCGCGCGGTGGCGGCCGGCATGCCCGCCGTCGCCAGCCAGGACGCACTGCTCGCGTTGCAGGTGCTGACCGTGGCCGCGCAGGCGAGCAACTGTCCGCTCCAGGTGCCGGAGACGTACAGCGCCGAGAACAGCTGGGTGCTGTTGCTGAGGCTGGTGGAGGTGGCGCTGATGTTGGATCCGGAGCCGGTGCGCTCGGTGATCGCGGCCAGTGCCGACTGCAAGGCGGTGACGAAACTGTCCGGATTGCTGGCGACCACGAACGAGCCGTGGCCGTTGACCGTGGCATGCCACAGGTCGTCGATGTTGACGATGGTGTTGTTGACCGGCTTCGGCCAGGACAGGGTGCCGGCGGTGATCGCCGCCAGGTCGGTGGACGGATCCAGCGTGCCCGCCGCACCGATGGAGATGCCGAAGGTGACCATGTGCTGCCAGAACGCCGGATCGTCGCTGTTGGTCGGCACGATGTTGGACAGGTCGCTGCGCAGGTCGTTCTTCCAGTAGCGCATCGCCACGTCGGCCAGCGTGTCCGCATAGGCGCTGCTGTAGGGACGCGCCGGGGTGTAGGTATAGGTATTGCCGCTGGGTCCGCTGATCGTCGACCCGCTGGCGTTGTCCTGCTCGCCGGCGGCCGGGGTGTAGCCGGATTCGTTCCAGTAGCCGTCGGTGGTGAGGATCGCGAAGTTCTGCCGGCACGCGTATTGGTTGGTGTCCGACTCCGGGCCGTACGAGCCGGCGGACGTGGTGCTGCTGAAGTAGGTTCCGGCCGAGGCCAGCGCGCCGCGCAACGGCGTGCTGTCGCTGGCATTGGCGCTGTACAGGCGGTCGTACCACAGCGTGCGGTTGTTGTTGGCGCCGGTGGTCCCGTTCGGGTCGACGAACAGTCCATCGTTGTTGTTGACCGGGATCGGATACGCATTGGTGATGTAGTTGCTGGACAGCGTATGCAGTTGCCGCGCCCAGATGGTGCGGAATCCGACCCGCACGTTCGAGCCCAATTCGCTGAACGCACGCCCGGCCGAGGCCTTGGCGACCTTGTTGCGGGTACGGAAATACGAGTACCAGATCGCGAAGTTGCTGCGCTCGGCGGCCTCGCTGCGCCCGGTCGGCGTAGTCCTGACGCAGTTGCGCCAGCCGCTGCCCGACGTGGAGGTGGCGCAGCCCATCGAGGAGGCGCCGGCAGGCGTGTTGGCGGCGCTGTAGGTGGTGTACTCGCTGCGGTAGATCGCCCCGCTCGTCAGGATCTGGTAGCGGTAGTAATTGGCGCCGTTGGCCAGATATACCGCCGTATCGGTGCTGGCCGTGTTCTTGGGGACGTAGAAGGTCTGTACGCTCGCATACAGGCTGGTGGTACTGCCGGAGGCGGATTCCAGGCTGCTGTAGACGCTGTCGTAGCTGGTGCCGCCGGTCATTTCCGTGCCGGTCGAGTCCACCCATGGTGCATAGCTGGTGGCCGGGTTGTAGTAGATGGTATTGCGCGCATAGGTCTTCGATGCGACGTCGGACACGGTGCTGGTCGCCGGCACGCTGTCCGGCATGTAGGTGTAGTCCATGGACCCCGAATCGTCGAGGATGAACAGGATGTTGGGCGCCACCGTGGTGTCGGTGATGAGCGGATTGTCGGGAAGCTCCAGGCCGCTGGTCGCCGCCGAGGCAGGCATCGAGACCACCACAGGCAGGCACAACAGCGTCAGACCGATGCGGATGCCGCGCACGCGCGCCATTGCGCTCATTTGGCCACCAGGTAGTTGGTTTGCAGGATCACCGCGGCGCGGTCGTTGCCGGCGCTGCGCGCAGTGATCCGGTAGCGCCGCATGTCGCAGTTGGCATCGGTGGACGCGGTGGATTTGGAGGTGGTGCAGTTCGGCCCGTAGGCGCCGTCGCCCATGTACTCGACGATGTAGCTGGTGGTGATGGCCGCATCGTTGTTGCCGGTCTTGCTCGCCGTCGCCCAGCCGCCGAAGCCGCTGTCCAGCCAGCGATCGGTCGCGCCCGCGAGCGGCGTGGCGCACACGCCGCCGTTGCACCCGCTGCTGGGCACGCTGATGCCGGCGGAGATCGCGGTCTCGGCGATGCGCAGCGCCGACTCGGCCGACTGGAACTGGCGGGTGCGATCGAGCAGATTCGCGCTCATCCGTTCCTCCAGCGCGGTGCTGCGCAGCACCGCCACCGCGAGCAGCGACATGATCAACAGCAGGATCAGCGCCACCAGCAGCGAAATGCCGCGTTGCGGCGCGGCGCCCGGGACCGGGGTTTTCGGCATGTTCATCCGCCGCGATTCCTCAGGCCGACCACGTGCACCAGCGATCGCTGCAGCACCTTGCCGTCGCTGCCCACCTTGTCCGGGCTGTCCACGGTCAGCGCGATGCGCACCGCGACCACGCTCGACCAGTCGCTGACCGCCGCCGCATCGACATAGCCGCTCGCACCGCTGACCAGGTAGCTCAGCGCCATCGCCGACACGCCCTGCGCCACCTCTTCCTGCTTCAGCGCTCCGGCATACAGGCGGCTGCGGTACAGCGAGGTGCTGCCGTTGCCGTTGTAGGCGACATACCAGCGCAGCGCATTGAAGCGCGCCACCGCGGCATTGGCGGCATAGCTGATGGTGCCGGGATGGGAGAGGCTGGTCGTGGCGACGCTGGAGGCGGCGAACACGCTGCTGGTGTTGCCGTCGCACACCAGCAGCACGTCGCCGCTGACGAAATCGTGCACGCTGCCGTTCAAGGTGAAGACGGTGCCGCTGTCGGCGGCGACGGAGGCGACGTAGTCGCTGCCGGAGAACATCTGCAGCGCCGCGGTGCCGGCCACGCGCGCGCCCTTGCCGCTGCCGAAGGCAGGCGTGGCATCGGAAAACTCGGTGCTGGAGGAATAGCCCTTCAGCGCGTCGCCCCAGCGGCTCAGGCTGCCCCACCACGCGCTGCTGCTCAATGTGTTGGTCAAGGCCCGACTGGTACAGGCGCTGCCGCCGGCCACGCGCAGGTCGCGCGACATCAGGTCGAAGGCCGTACGTGCGCTTTCCTGGATGCGGCTCAGGCCTTCGGTGCTGCGGTAGGTCTGCTGGTTGCTGAGGAAGATCCCGATCGCCGCGATCGTCACCATCAGGCCGAGCATCATCCCGACCATCAACTCGATCAGGCCGAATCCCGCCGCGCCCTGCCGCGAACACGCCCGGGCGCTCACAGCTGGGTGCTCATGCTGACGGTGTAGCGCGCCGCGCCGCTGCCGACGCCGCTGGCCGACGCATCGCTGGCGCGGCTGTCGTCCCAGTCCACGGTGACCGTGCACAGGCCGCTGCTGCAGCTGACCGTGCCGCAGGCGCTGGCGCCGACCATGCTGTGCAGCGACTGCATCCACCCGTTCAGGTCGGTGGCGGCCAGCGTGCCGGCGGCGGGCACCGTGCAGGTGCGACTGAGCGCATAGCCTCCGGTCAGGGACACGCTGCGGTTCACCCGCATCGCGTCCAGCAGGGTCGTGACCAGCACCACCGCCTGGCTGCGCTGCATCGCGCTGTGGTTGTTGCGCAGCGCGGTGGCCTGCATCGCGGCGATGCCGAGCAGGCCGATCCCCAGGATCAACACCGCGATCAGCACTTCCAGCAGCAACTCGCCCGCCTGGCGGCGCAGCCCCGGCGTGCGTGGCGGCAAACGCTCACTCATCGGCGGGCACGGCACAGGCCGCCTCGGTATTCTCGCTGCTGATCGCCACCCGGCTGCCGGCCGCGATGCCGATCCGGCGCTGGTTGTTCTCGGGACGGCTGACCGCCATGCACACCGCGATGCTGGCCGCCAGCAGGCCGTTGCTGGCGTCGCGCGCCAGGCCATCGGGATAGAACACGACCGCGGCGCCGTTGTCGTTGACCGCAGGGCTCGCGTGCACCTGCACCGAGGGATTGACCAGGTTCGCCCGCAGCAGCTCGCCGCTGCTGGAGACGCGCACGATCCACCCGGACCAGGCGACGCCAGCGCCGGCACAGCTGCTGCCGTCGCTGCTGCGGCAAAGCGCCACCTTGGCGTTGCGACGCACGGCTTCCGAGCGCGCCAGCTGCAGCGATGCCACCAGTTCGTTGGCCTGCGCCACCAGGCGATTGCCGTTGATCAGCGCGGCGAAGGCGGGAACCGCCATCGCCAGCACGATCGCCAGCACGGCGATCGTCACCATCAACTCGATCAGGCTGAATCCGCCAGCGCACCCGCCGGCCCTGGGCCAGACCTGGCCTTTGGCTCGATACCGCATGCCCCCTCCCCCGTCGATCCACTGTCGCTGGCGGGCGGCAAAGCCCTCCCGCCAGCGAACGACCGGACCGTCTCGTCTTGGATACGAATCGACATGAATCCCACGGCGCCGGCGTACCGCCGCACCCAGCGGCGACACCGCGCCTTGCGAATCTAGTGCCCGGGCGTGGCAGGCCATTGCCAGGATGTGCGCTTGCCGGCAACGCTCTGGCACACGCTCCGCCGCGCTTGTCCGCGGTGCCCGCCACGCCGCAGACCGGCCGCTCCGGCCCGGCGCCCCGATGGCGCGCCACCGCCGCGCGGCGCTTCCAGTAGAATCGGCCCCATCCGCCGCCCGCCGTGATCCGCCATGACCCCTTCCAGCCACCGCCTTCCCGCCCTGCTCCTGCTGGCAGCGCTGCTGGCCGCGACCCGCATCAACCATTTCGGCGCGATTCCGGACGCCTCCTGGGCGGTGTTCTTCGTCGGCGGCTTCTACCTGCGCGGCTGGACCCGCTGGGCGTTCCCGGGACTGATGGCGCTGGCGGTGCTGGTCGACTACCTGGTGATCCGTGGCCAGGGCCTGAGCTTCTGGCAGCACTACTGCGTGTCGCCGGCATACTGGTGCCTGATCCCGGCCTACTTTGCGCTGTGGGCCGGCGGCAGCTGGCTGGCGCGGCGCTACCGCGGCGCCGACTGGCGCGCGCTGGGCCTGACCGCCGCCAGCCTGGTGGTGGCGGTGGCGGTGTGCCACCTGATCGCGCAGGGCAGTTTCTACTGGGTCAGCCGCAGCGTGCCGAACCCGACCGTTTCCGGCTGGTGGCAGAACTACAGCGACTGGCTGCTGCCGTACCTGGGCAGTGCGGCGCTGTACACCGCGCTGGCCGCGGCGGTCCAGGTCGGCGTCGAGCAGCTGGCGCGGCTGGGCCAGCGCGGCCAGCCCGCCGGCCACTGAGCCGGGGCCGGGTCGCCGCCGATGGGCAATCGTCTCTCCAAGATCTATACCCGCACCGGCGACGACGGCAGCACCGGCCTGGGCGACGGCAACCGGGTCGGCAAGGATTCGGCGCGGGTGGCCGCCTACGGCACCGTCGACGAGGCCAATTCGGCGATCGGCGTGGTCCTGGCCTGTGCGCTGGCCGACGACGTCCGCACCCTGCTGACCGCGATCCAGCACCAGCTGTTCGACCTGGGCGGCGAGCTGTGCATTCCCGGCCATGCGGCGATCCACGACGCCGACATCGACGCCCTCGAGCAGCACCTGGACCGCTACAACGACACCCTGCCCGCGCTGAAGGACTTCATCCTGCCGGCCGGCGGCGAGGCCGCGGCGCGCTGCCACCTGGCGCGCACCATCGTGCGCCGCGCCGAGCGCGAGACGGTGGCGCTGTCGCGCCAGGACGCGGTGCGGCCGGAGGCGGTGCGCTACCTCAATCGCCTGTCCGACCTGCTGTTCGTGCTGGCGCGGGTGCTGGCCCGGGCCGATGGCCAGGGCGAAGTGCTGTGGCGCCACGACCGCCGCCAGGCCTGAGCGGCAGCGGCGGCGCGCGGACCGGGCGGCAGGCATGCTGATCTATACCCATCCCGCGTGCCTGGGCCATGACCCCGGCCCGGAGCATCCGGAGCGGCCGGAACGCCTGCAGGCCGTCACCGCGGCGCTGCGCGAGGCCTTTCCCGACCTGCAATGGCGCGAGGCGCCGCTGGCCAAGCTCGGCGACCTGGCCCGGGTCCACGAGCGCGAGCTGATCGACAGCGTGCTGGCCGACATCGACGGCAAGCGCATGCTCGACGTGGACACGGTGATCTCGCCCGGCTCGCGCGCCGCCGCGCTGCGCGCCGCCGGCGCCGGCCTGGCTGCGGTGGACGCGGTGATGCGCGGCGAGACCGACACCGCCTTTTGCGCGGTGCGCCCGCCCGGCCATCACGCCACCGCCGCCACCGCGATGGGCTTCTGCCTGTTCAACAACATCGCCGTGGCCGCCGCCCACGCGCGCGACACGCACGGCCTGGAACGGATCGCCATCGTCGACTTCGATGTGCATCACGGCAACGGCACCCAGGCGATCTTCGAGCGCGATCCGCACGTGCAGTACTTCAGCACCCACCAGTCCGGGCTGTTCCCCAACTCGGGCGGGGTCCACGACCGCGGCGTCGGCAACCTGCACAACGCGCTGCTGCCGCCGGGCAGCGGCGGCTTCCGTTTCCGCAACACCTGGGCCGACCAGATGCTGCCGCTGCTGGACGCGTTCAAGCCGCAGCTGCTGCTGATCTCGGCCGGCTTCGACGCGCATATGCGCGACCCGCTGGCCGACCTGATGCTGGAGACCGAGGACTTCGGCTGGCTTACCGCGGAGCTGCGCGCGCTGGCCGAACGGCATGCGCGCGGCCGCGTGGTGTCGCTGCTGGAAGGCGGCTACGACCTGCAGGCGCTGCGCGAATGCAGCGTCGCCCACGTCGACGCGCTGCGCTGAGGCAGGCCCGGGCGGATGAACCCCGTCCCCCGGCCGGGGGACGTCTTCATTGCCCCCATGCATGGGATGGGGCAAGCTAGCGGTCGTTTTAGCCCGATACCTGACGCGCGTGCGCCGAGCCCTCCGCCTGCTACCCCTTCCGTTCAGTATCGCTCTCTGCCTGCCGGCGATGGCGGCCGAGAAGCCGCCCAATTGGGGCCTGTGCCCGACCCCGGACGTGCTGCCCAAGTTCGACGACGCGCCCAAGGTCGACCCGAAACTGGCCGCGATCCGCGATCAGCAGCCGACCGATATCGTCGGCGACAAGCTGTCCGGCACCACCACGGTTCCCAACTACACCGGCAACGTCGCGCTCAAGCGCGGCGACCAGTTCATGGGCACAGACAGCCTGCGCGTGGATACCGAGACCGGCAACTACATTGCCGAGGGCCACGTGCGCTACCAGGATTCGTCGATCCGCATGGTCGCCGACCGCGCCGAAGGCAACCAGGACACCGACACCCACAAGATCACCAACATCCGCTACCAGCTGATCGAGCGCCGCGGCAACGGCAAGGCCGACTCGGTCGACCTGCAGGGCGCGCTGGGGCAGATGCACCGCTCCACCTACACCACCTGCGATCCCTCGCAGCAGGTGTGGGAGCTGCATGCGCCGGAGATCGACGTCGACAACGACGAGGGTTTCGGTACCGCGCGCAACGCGATCCTGAAGATCTACAACGTGCCGATCCTGTACGCGCCGTGGTTCAAGTTCCCGATCGACGACCGTCGCACCAGCGGCTTCCTGTTCCCGGCGATCGGCATGTCCAGCCGCAACGGCTTCGATTACATGCAGCCGTATTACCTCAATCTGGCGCCGAACTACGATGCCACGCTGTATCCGCGCTACATGAGTTCGCGCGGCTTCATGCTCGGCAGCGAGTTCCGCTACCTGTACGACGGCGGCAAGGGCGAGATCGAGGCGACCTACATGCCCGACGACCAGTTGCGCGACAAGGACCGCGGCAAGTTCGAATACCAGGGTTACCACAACATCGATTCGCACTGGCAGGCCCGCGCCTCGGTGGCCTGGGTCAGCGACGAGCGCTATACGGAAGACTTCTCCAACCGCCTGCTCGGCAACGCGGTCTCCAATCTGCAGAGCACGGTCGGCATCTACGGCACCGGCGAGACCTGGACCGCCGGGTTGATGGCCGACCGCTGGCAGCTGACCGACTACACCCTGACCGAGTCCGCGCTGCCGTACAACCGCCAGCCGCGCGCCTTCTTCAACTGGGACCAGGCCTTCGGCAACTACTTCGAAGCCGGCATCTACAGCGAAGCGGTGCGCTTCGTGCACGACGACGTGCATGCCAAGGACGCGCTGTACGAGCGGACCGGGGTGACCACGGAAATGCCCGGCGGCAGCCGCCTGGATCTCAAGCCCTACATCTCGATGCCGCTGGCCGGCGCGGCCTGGTTCCTGAAGCCGACCGTGGCCTGGCGCTACACCGCCTATCAGTTGGACAAGGATCTGGCTGCCACGCTGGGCGGCGACACCTCGCCCTCGCGCAGCCTGCCGATCACCACCGTCGATGCCGGCCTGTATTTCGACCGCGACGCCAAGTTCGGCGACACCAGCTACCTGCAGACCCTGGAGCCGCGGCTGTTCTATCTGTACACGCCGTACCGCAACCAGGACGACCTGCCGATCTTCGACACGCGCGAATTCACCTTCAGCTGGGGCCAGCTGTTCCGCGACTCGCGCTACACCGGCGCCGATCGTCAGAACGACGCCAACCAGATGACGTTGGCGCTGAGCTCGCGCCTGCTGCGCCAGGACGACGGCAAGGAAAAGCTGTCGGTCAGCCTCGGCCAGATCCTGTACTTCAACGATTCCAGGGTCAGCCTTCCCGGCAGCAACACCACCATCGAGCAGGGCAAGTCGGCGTGGATCGCCGACGCCAACTACATGATCAACGACCGCTGGACGATGGGCGCCACCTACCAGTGGGACCCCAAGTACCGGCGCAAGGACCTGGCCAGCTTCCGCACCCGCTATCTGCTGCCGGGCGACGGCATCATCAACGTCAGCTACCGCTTCCGCCGCGACCTGCTGGAGCAGACCGACGTGTCGGTGCTTTACCCGATCAACCCGACCTGGAGCCTGGTCGGGCGCCACTACTATTCGCTGGAAGACAGCAAGCCGCTGGAAATCATCGCCGGCGTGCAGTGGGACAGCTGCTGCCTCGCCGTGCGCGCATTGGCGCGGCGCTACGTGCGCAACCGCGAAGGCGATCTGGACACCGCGTTCCAGGTCGAGTTCGTGCTGAAGGGACTCTCCTCGCTTGGCCAGGACACGGACCGCGTTCTGCGCCGTGCTATTCTCGGCTACAACCGCGACGACCTGTACTTGGTCCCGCCCAGCAACACCACGACCGATCCGGACGCTTACGATCCGAACCTGATTCCATGACCAATACCCTCTCTGCTTTCCTCGTCACCTTGCTGGCGATCGCCGGCGTGTCCGCTCCGGCGGCCGCGCAACAAACCCAACCACTGGACCGCATCGCTGCGGTCGTCGACGAGGATGTCGTACTGCAGAGCGAACTGGATCGTGCCGTTCGCAACGTGAAGGCGCAGTATTCCGGCCGCGAAGCGCAGCTGCCGCCGGACAACGTGCTGCAACGCCAGGTGCTCGAGCGACTGGTGCTGGTCAAGCTGCAGGTGGCGCGCGCCAACAGCACCGGGATCCGCGTCGGCGACGACGAACTGAACCGCGCCATCGGCAGCATCGCCCAGCAGAACGGCACCGACGTCGACGGCCTGCGCAAGAAGCTCGCCGCCGACGGCATGGCGTTCGACGACTTCCGCAACTCGGTGCGCGACGAGATCACCGTGCAGCGCCTGCGCCAGAGCTTCGCGCAGAGCCGTATCAACGTCAGCGAGAGCGAAGTCGATGCGGCGCTGGCGCAGCAGGCCACCACCGGTGCCCAGTACCACCTGGCGCACATCCTGGTCGGCCTGCCGGAAGGCGCCACCGCCGACCAGATCAAGACCGGGCAGAGCAAGATCGACGGGGTCAAGACCCTGATCGACAAGGGCGAGATCGATTTCAGCGCGGCTGCGGTGCGCTATTCGGACAGCCCCAACGCGCTGGAAGGCGGCGACCTTGGCTGGCGCAGCCTGGACGAGATCCCGAACGCCTTCGCGCAGCTGATCCGCGACATGAAGCCGGGCCAGGTCGCCGGCCCGCTGCGCGGACCCAGCGGCTTCCAGCTGCTGAAGCTGGTCGAGATCCGCGATGCCTCGGCCAACCCGGAAAAGAAGACGGTCACCGAGTACCACGCCCGCCACATCCTGATCCGCGTCAACGAGGCGCAGCCGGATGCCGCCGCCAAGGCCAAGATCGAGACCCTGCGCGCGCGCATCGCCGGCGGCGCCGACTTCCAGGCCGTGGCCAAGGAATCCTCCGACGACGCCAACAGCCGCGGTCAGGGCGGCGACCTGGGCTGGTTCCCGGCCGACGCGTTCGGCCCGGACTTCGGCCACCAGATCGAAGGCCTGAGCGACAACCAGATCTCGCAGCCGTTCCGCACCGAGGCCGGCTGGCACATCGTGCAGCGCGTCGCCACGCGCCAGACCGACGTGACCAGCGACACCCAGCGTGCCCAGGTCCGCGAGACCATCGGCCGCCGCAAGCTGGAGGAGGAGTACAACCGCTTCCTGCAGGAAATGCGCGGCGAAGCCTATGTGAACCTGCGCGTCGGCGGTGCCGAGAGCTCCGCCGCGCCCGCTGCCGATGCCACCGCGCCGGCGGCGACCCCGGCACCGGCCGCCACCAAGCCGTAAGCCGTGCTGCCCTCGCTCGCGCTGGTGCCGGGCGAGCCGGCCGGGATCGGCCCGGAACTGTGCGTGCGGCTGGCGCAACAGCCGCGACGCGACTGCCAACTGCTGGCATTCGCCGATCCCGACACCTTGCGCGCCGCCGCTGCGGCGCTGTCGCTGCCGCTGCAGCTGCTTCCCGAATCCGCGCCTGCCGTGGCCCCTGGCGACCTGCGCCTGCGCACGGTCGGCAATGCCGTGGCCAGCCGTTTCGGCCACACCGAACCGGCCAATGCCGCCGCGGTGATCGGCGCGCTGACCCAGGCCGCCGACGCCTGCCTGCGCGGCGAACTGGCCGGCCTGGTCACCGGCCCGGTGCACAAGGCGGCGATCAACGACGGCGGCATCGCCTACACCGGCACCACCGAACTGCTCGCCCGCCATGCCGGGCGCGAGGTGGTGATGATGCTGGCCAACGACATCGTGCGCGTGGCCCTGGCCACCACCCACCTGCCGTTGCGCGCGGTCGCCGACGCGCTGACGCCCGCGCTGCTGGAACGCTGCCTGCGCATCGTCCACGCCGCGCTGCGCAGCGAATTCGGCATCGCCGCGCCGGTCATCGCGGTGCTCGGGCTGAACCCGCATGCCGGCGAAGACGGCCACCTGGGCCGCGAAGAAATCGAGGTGATGGCACCGGTGCTGGACGTCTTGCGCGCCGAAGGCATGCGCCTGGTCGGCCCGCTGCCGGCCGACACCGCATTCCTGCCGCAGAAACTGGCCGGCTTCGACACGGTGCTGGCGATGTACCACGACCAGGGCCTGCCGGTGCTCAAGTACAGCGGGTTCGAGCAGGCGGTGAACCTGACCCTGGGCCTGCCCTACCCGCGCGTGGCGGTCGATCACGGCACCGCGCTGGAGCTGGCCGGCCGCGGCATCGCCGACCCGTCCAGCCTGTTCGCCGCGGTCGCGCAATGCGCGCAGCTGGTCGCGCGCAGCGCGCATCTGTAGGAGCGGCTTCAGCCGCGACAGGGCGTTACCGGTAACGCGCTGTCGCGGCTGAAGCCGCTCCTACAGGAAGGCGCACGCCATCCCGGCCCCATCCCGATAAGATGCCCGCATGACTTCCTATTCCGGCTTCAGCGCCCCCGCCAAGAAATCGCTTGGCCAGCACTTCCTCAGCGATCGCCACTACATCGACAGCATCGTGCGCGCGGTGAATCCCAAGCCCGACGACCTGCTGGTCGAGATCGGCCCCGGCCAGGGCGCGATCACCTTCCCGCTGCTGCGCCGCCACGGCCGCCTGACCGTGATCGAATTCGACCGCGACCTGATCGCGCCGCTGACCGCCGCGGCGGAAGGGGTCGGCGCACTGACCATCCTCAACCGCGACGTGCTGTCGGTGGATTTCGCCGAACTGGCCGGCGACGGCCGCATCCGCCTGGTCGGCAACCTGCCCTACAACATCTCTTCGCCGATCCTGTTCCATGCGCTGGACCATGCCGCGGCGATCGCCGACATGCACTTCATGCTGCAGAAGGAAGTGGTCGACCGCATGGCCGCAGGGCCGGGCAGCAAGGTCTACGGCCGGCTCAGCGTGATGCTGCAGGCGTACTGCGAGGTGACCTCGCTGTTCGTGGTGCCGCCGGGCGCGTTCCGGCCGCCGCCGAAGGTGGATTCGGCGGTGGTGCGGCTGGTGCCGCATGCGCCGCAGGACATCGGCATCGCCGACCGGCGGCGTTTCGCCGACGTGGTGCGCGCGGCGTTCGGGCAGCGCCGCAAGACCTTGCGCAATGCGCTGGGCGGGGTCTGCGATGCGGCCCAGTTCGAGGCCGCCGGGGTACGCCCGGATGCCCGCGCCGAGCAGCTGGAAGTCGCCGACTTCGTGCGCCTGGCCAACGTGGCGCAGGCCTGAGCCCCGGGTCCGCGCGTCGCGGCGCGATCCGCGTATCCGCTCCACGCGCACGCCACAGCGCAGACATCGCAACGGCGCGGGTCGCAGATCGCACTGCGCGGCCAGCCGGCGCCATGCCTCGCCACGCGCAGCGGCCGCAGCGCGCGCTGCCCGCAGTGCGCCGGTAGACGGCTCGCAGTCCATTCCTGCGCCGGCTTTGCTTACACTGTGAGGCATGAACGATGACGCCCCCTATCGGATCGAGGTCGAAGTGTCGCCCCGGTTCCTCGACGACCAATCGGCGCCGGAGGACGGACGCTACGCGTTCGCCTACACGATCCGCATCCACAACCGTGGCCGCGTCGCCGCGCGGCTGATCGCCCGGCACTGGGAAATCACCGACGGCAACGGCCGCGTGGAGCGCGTGGACGGCGACGGCGTGGTCGGCGAACAGCCGCGGCTGCGGCCCGGCGAGGACTTCCGCTACACCTCCGGGCTGATGCTGGAAACCGAGCACGGCACGATGCGCGGCCACTACGACATGGAAGCCGACGACGGCACCCATTTCGTCGCGCCGGTCGCGCCGTTCGTGCTGACCGTGCCGCGGACCCTGCACTGATGGCGCCCGCATGAGCGTGTGGGCCATCGGCGACCTGCAGGGTTGCTACGACATCACCCAGCGGCTGCTGGAAAAGATCCGCTTCGATCCGGCGGTGGACCGGCTGTGGTTCTGCGGCGACCTGGTCAACCGCGGCGGGCAGTCGCTGGAAACCCTGCGCCTGGTGCACTCGCTGCGCGCGCACAGCGAGGTGGTGCTGGGCAACCACGACCTGTCGCTGCTGGCGATCGGCGAGCGCAGCCCGGACGAGCAGCGCAAGGTCAACCCGGACCTGCAGCGCATCGTGCTGGCCGAGGACCGCGACGAACTGCTGACCTGGCTGCGCATGCAGAAGCTGCTGCACGCCGACCGCGAGCTGGGCTGGATGATGATCCACGCCGGCCTGGCGCCGAAGTGGACCACCACCCTGGCCGAGAAGCATGCGCGCGAAGTCGAGCAGCAGTTGCACGGCAGCGGCTACCGCAAGCTGTTCCGCAACATGTACGGCGACCGCCCGGCCTGGTCGCCGGGGCTGACCGGCTACGACCGCTCGCGCGCGATCATCAACCTGTTCACCCGCGCCCGCTATTGCACCCCGCGCGGGCGCATCGCGATCGAGGAGAAGGGCACCCCGGGCACCCAGGCGCAGGGCCTGTATCCGTGGTTCGAGGTGCCGGGCCGCGCCGAGCGCGACCTGAAGATCGTCTGCGGCCACTGGTCCACGCTGGGCCTGACCATCACCCAGGGCGTGCACGCGATCGACACCGGCGCGGTGTGGGGCGGCAAGCTCACCGCATTGCGCCTGGACAGCGAAGACCTGCAGGTGGTGCAGGTACCGGGGCGCCCGATCGAAGGGCCGCCGCCGGTGCCGCGCGCACGGCCGCCGCGGCGCAGGTCCAGCGGTGGCCGCGGTGCGGGTGCTGCTGCGTCGCCGCCGCCGCCCGATCAGGAATGACGATGGCTGGCGGCAGGCAAGCGGGTGACGGCCACGCAGGCTGCCACATGTAGGAGCGGCTTCAGCCGCGACAGTATCTCCCCGGTAACGTCCGGTCGCGGCTGAAGCCGCTCCTCCAACACTCCGCGCCTACGCTATGGCGCGCTACGCCTGCGCCGGTAATCGACGAATTCGAACGCCAGCGCATGCTTCGCATCGGCCGCATGCGGCTGCCGCGCCACGACCTCCCACTGCGCCGGATCGAACGCCGGGAAATGCGCATCGGCGCGCTCGACCACGGTGTCCACATGGGTCAGGTACAGCATGTCGGCCTGCGGCAGGGCCAGCGCGAAGATGTCGCCGCCACCGATCACCGACAGTTCTTCCGCCCCGCTCGCCTGCGCCAGCTCGATCGCCGCCTGCAGCGAGGCGACCGCCTGCATGCCCTCGAACGGCACCTGCCCCGAGCGCGTCATCACCAGGTTCAAGCGCCCCGGCAGCGCGCGGCCCAGCGACTGCGCGGTCTTGCGCCCCATCAGCACCGGCTTGCCCAGGGTGAGCGCCTTGAAGCGCTTCAGGTCGTCCGGCAGGCGCCACGGCAGGTCGTTGTCGCGGCCGATGGCATTGGCGCGATCGAGCGCGGCGATCAGCGTCAGTCGTGGCGCCGCAGTGGCGCTCGCCGATTCCCGATTCCCCATTCCCGATTCCCCGCCGCTCACACCGCCACCGGCGCCTTGATCGCCGGATGCGGGTCGTAGCCCTCGATCGCGATGTCGTCGTAGGTGAACGCGAACAGGTCGCTGACCGCGGGATTCAGACGCAGCGTCGGCAGCGGCCGCGGGGTGCGCGCCAGCTGTTCGCGCGCCTGCTCGTAGTGGTTCGAATACAGATGCGCATCGCCCAGCGTGTGCACGAAATCGCCGACGCCCAGGCCGGTGGCCTGCGCCACCATGTGGGTCAGCAGCGCGTAGCTGGCGATGTTGAACGGCACGCCGAGGAAGATGTCGCCGCTGCGCTGGTACAGCTGGCAGCTGAGCTTGCCGTCGACCACGTAGAACTGGAACAGGCTGTGGCACGGCATCAGCGCCATCTGCGGCAGCTCGGCCACGTTCCAGGCGCTGATCACCAAGCGCCTTGAATCCGGATTGCGCCTGATCTCGTCCACCAGCCATTGCATCTGGTCGATCTCGCGGCCGTCGGCGCCGGTCCAGCGCCGCCACTGCTTGCCGTACACCGGGCCGAGTTCGCCCTGCGCGTCGGCCCACTCGTCCCAGATGCTGACCTTGTTGTCCTTGAGGTAGGCGATGTTGGTCTCGCCCTTCAGGAACCACAGCAGTTCGTGCACGATCGAGCGCAGGTGCAGCTTCTTGGTGGTCACCAGCGGGAAGCCGGCGTTGAGGTCGAAGCGCATCTGCCAGCCGAACACGCTGCGCGTGCCGGTGCCGGTGCGGTCGGATTTCTCAGCGCCGTGCTCGAGCACGTGGCGCAACAGGTCCAGGTAGGCCTTCATCGCTTGGCGTCCGCCGCCAGCGGCACCGGTTGCAGCACCGGCGCGCCGCGCGAGCGCCACAGCAGGAACAGGCCGAGCAGGATCAGCGGCGTGCTCAGGATCTGGCCCATGGTCAGCCAATGGAACGCCAGATAGCCGATCGGCGCGTCGGGCACGCGCACGAACTCCACCGCGAAGCGGAACACGCCGTACAGCAGCGCGAACATGCCGGACACCGCGTAGCGCGCGCGCGGCCGCAGCGAGAACGACCACAGCACCACGAACATCACCAGGCCTTCCAGCACTGCCTCGTACAGCTGCGACGGATGCCGCGCGAACTTGTCCAGCGCACCGCTGGCGTACTGCGCCTGGATCTGCGCCAGCGGCCAGTCCTGCAGCTCCGGCGCGCGCGGGAAGATCACGCCCCAGCCGGCGCCGGTGAACTTGCCCCACAGCTCGCCGCCGACGAAATTGCCGACGCGGCCGAAGCCCAGCCCCAGCGGCACCAGCGGCGCGACGAAATCCATGGTGTCGAAGAAATGCAGGCGCGCCTTGCGCGACCACCAGGCCGCGGCCACCAGCACGCCGATCAGGCCGCCGTGGAAGCTCATGCCGCCGTCCCAGACCTTGAAGATCAGCAGCGGGTTGGCGAGGAAATCGCCCAGCGCGTAGAACAGCATGTAGCCGATGCGCCCGCCGAGCACCACGCCGAGCATCGCGTAGAACAGCAGGTCGGAGAATCCCTCCATGTCCACGCCCGGCAGGCGGCCGGCGCGGATGCGCCGCCGGCCCAGCCACCACGCCGAGGCGAAGGCGGCCAGGTACATCAGCCCATACCAGTGCACCTTCACCGGGCCGAGCGAGAAGGCGATGGGGTCGATCTGGTGGAGATAGGTCATGCGGGAACGTCGGCCGGAGTGCGGGGGGTCGCCTATTCTGCCACTGGCGCCGGCCACCGCCGTGGTCTTGGTCGACTTGAACTGCGCCAGGCTTCATCTGCCGGCAGGCGCAAGCGTCTGCCATCGGCGCCGGCCACTGCCGTGGTCTTGGTCGACCTGGACTGCGCCAGGCTTCATCCGCCGGCAGGCGCAAGCGTCTGCCATCGGCGCCGGCCACCGCCGTGGTCTTGGTCGACTTGGACTGCGCCAGGCTTCATCTGCCGGCAGGCGCAAGCGTCTGCCATGGCGCCGGCCACCGCCGTGGTCTTGGTCGACTTGGACTGCGCCAGGCTTCATCTGCCGGCAGGCGCAAGCGTCTGCCATCGGCGCCGGCCACTGCCGTGGTCTTGGTCGACTTGGACTGCGCCAGGCTTCGTCTGCCGGCAGGCGCAAGCGTCTGCCATCGGCGCCGGCCACCGCCGCGGCGCGGTCGACTCGGCGGCGCCGCGCTTCATGCGCGGATAGACGCGACCCGCACCACAGCGGGGGTCATGCCGCGGCAGCGCTCAATCGAGCAGGTGCGGCATGTTCGGCAATTCATCGGGCTCGGCCTGGCCCGGCTGCGCGGGGAAATGCGTGGCCAGCAAGGCCGACACCGCCGCCACCCCGGCGATCACCGCCTGCTCGGGCTGGCCGGCGCGCATGTCGCGCTCGATCAGCGCGCAGACGTCGCGCCATTGCGCGGCGTCGACGCGCCCGCGCAGGCCACGGTCGGCCACGATCTCGATCCGGTGGTCGGCCAGCAGCAGGTAGATCAGCACGCCGTTGTTGGCCTCGGTGTCCCAGGTACGCAACTGCGCGAAGGCCTGCTCGGCGCGCGTGCGCGGCGCCATGCCGCGCAGCAGCGATGCCGGCGCCAGCGCCGATTCGACCGCGAACATCACCTGGCCGCGGTGCGTGCGCTCGCCGTCGGCGATCGCCGCGCCGATGCGCTCCAGGCTGGCGTTGGGAAACAACGTGCGCGCCGCCGGCGCGAACAGATGGCGCAACAGCCGCATCACCAACTCCCCGAGGCGCCACCGCCTCCCGAACTGCCGCCGCCACCACCCCAGCCGCCTCCGCCGCCGCCGAAACCACCACCCCCTCCGAAACCACCGCCGCCGAAGCCGCCGAAGCCGCCTCCGAATCCGCCGCCACCCCAACCACCGCCGCCACCGCCGCCGACCGAGCGGCCCGGCGAGATGCCCGACAGCAGGCCCAGCACCAGCCCGATGGCGCCGGTCAGCGCGCCGACGAACAGCGACAGGCTCAGCAACAGGCCCACCCCGCCGCCGGCGAGCGCCGCCAGCACGCCGCGCAGCAGCCGCGGCGCGCGCGCGAACAGCAGTTGCGCGACGAAGGCGGCGAACAGCCCGGCGAAGAAGCCCAACGGCAGCTTGCCGCCGGAGCGCCCTTCGGCCGCATGCGTGCTCACCGGCGGCGGCAACTGTTCGCCGTCGATCAGCTTGACCAGCATCGCGGTGGCCTCGGCGATGCCGCCGGCGTAGTCGCCGGCGCGGAAGCGAGGCGCCAGGTACTCCTGGATGATGCGGTTGGCGGTGGCGTCGGGAATCGCGCCTTCCAGGCCATAGCCGGGCTGGATGCGCACGCGCCGGTCGTCCTTGGCCACCACCAGCAGCACCCCGTCGTCCACGCCCTTGCGGCCGATCTGCCACTGGTCGAACACGCGCTGGGTGTACTGCTCGATGGTCTCCGGCGCAGTGGTCGCGACCACCAGCACCTGCAGCTGGCTGCCCTTGCGCTGCTGCAGTTGCACCGCCTGCTGCTCCAGCGCGAGGCGCTGGGTCGGCTGCAGGGTGCCGGTGGTATCGACCACCGGCGTGTCCAGCGGCGGGATCGGCGCCTCGCCGGTCGCCTGCGCCCAGGCCAGCAGCGGCAACAGCGCCAGCAGCAGCATCCCGAGCCAGGCATGCCGGCCGCGGCGCGCGGGGCGGTGGCGGGTGGTGGTATCGCGCATTGCGGACTCCTGCCGACGCAATCGCGCGGCGGCATCGAAGGGTGGACACCACAACGGTGGCGTGGCCCGGGAAGCGACCGGCGGGCTCACGCCGCCGGCCCGGCTGCACACACCGGCTGAACGCCGCAGCGCGGGCCGGCGCGACGCGGCGCCAGCGTCGGCACCGCGATGCGCTGCAGCGCGCTTACTGCGCCGGTGCCGGCTGCGGCTGCGGCGCAGTCTGCGCCGGCTGGCCGCCGAAATTCACCGCCGGCGCCTCGGAGATCTGCGCCTCGTTGGCCACGCTGAAGTTCGGCTTTTCCTTGTAGCCGAAGATCTTCGAGGTGATCACCTGCGGGAACGAGCGGATGTAGGTGTTGTAGTCCTGCACCGCCTGGATGTAGCGGCCGCGGGCCACGGTGATGCGGTTCTCGGTGCCTTCCAGCTGCGCCTGCAGATCGCGGAACGACTGGTCGGACTTGAGATTGGGGTAGTTCTCGGTGACCACCAGCAGCCGCGACAGGGCGCTGGACAGCTGGCCCTGCGCCTGCTGGAACTGCTGCAGCGAGGCCGCATCGTCGGCGTTGACCTGGACCTGGCCGACCCGCGCGCGCGCATTGGTCACGTCGGTCAGCACCTGGCGCTCCTGGTCGGCATAGCCCCTGACCGTGTTGACCAGGTTCGGGATCAGGTCGGCACGGCGCTTGTACTGGTTCAGCACCTCGGACCAGCCGGCCTTGACCGCCTCGTCCTTCTGCTGGATCGCGTTGTAGCCGCAACCGGACAACAGCGCCACCACGGCGGCGAGGAACAACGAGCGGGACAACAGGCGCATGGCGCTCTCCGGGGTAAAGACAGGGCGCAGCTTGCCACGCCCCCCGTGAAAACGCAGCCGCGGCGGCGTCAGCCGTTCACCACTGGCCGGCGCCGGGCACGTTGTGCGCGGCGGCGCGGCGGCGCATCAGCAGGTTCAGCCATTCCACCAGCACCGAGAAGCCCATCGCCGCGTAGATGTAGGGCTTGGGCACGTGCACGTCCAGGCCGTCCAGGATCAGCACCACGCCGATCATCAGGATGAACGCCAGCGCCAGCATCTTCACCGTCGGGTTGGCGTCGATGAAGCGGCCCAGCGGGTTGGCCGCCAGCAGCATCACCGCCACCGCCAGCAGCACCGCCGCCACCATCACCGGGATGTGCTGGGCCATGCCGACCGCGGTGATCACCGAATCCAGCGAGAACACGATGTCGATCACCGCGATCTGCGCGATCACCATCCAGAACACGCCCGAGGCCTTGCTGGTGGTCGGGTCGGCGTCTTCGCCGCCGGTGATCATCTCGCGGATCTCCATCGTGCCCTTCACCAGCAGGAACACGCCGCCGACGATCAGCACCAGGTCGCGCACCGAGATGCCCATGCCGGCGACGCTGAACAGCTCGCCCTGCATCCGCGCCAGGAACGCCAGCGACACCAGCAGCGCGATGCGGGTCAGGCACGCCACCGCGATACCGAACTTGCGCGCGGCCGGGCGTTGCGCCTCCGGCAGCTTGCCCACCGCGATGGAGATGAACACCAGGTTGTCGATGCCCAGCACGATTTCCAACGCGCTCAGCGTCAGCAGCGTCAGCCAGGTGTTGGGATCGGCGAGAAACTCGAAAGCCATGGGGTCGAATCCTTTAACGGTAAAAAAGACAGGCGGACGTCACAGCACGCGCGGCAGCAGGATCAGGCCCCAGCACAGCACGACATTGGCCAGCATCAGCAGCACCGCCGCCGAGCCCATGTCCTTAGCGCGACCGGCCAGTTCGTGGTGTTCCGGGCCATAGCGCTCGATCACCGCCTCGATCGCGGAATTGAGCAGTTCCACCGCCAGCACCAGCAGCAGCGAGCCGATCATCAGCGCCTGCTGCACCGCTCCGTCGCCCAGCCACAGCGCCAGCGGCGCCAGCAGCACGAACAGGCACACTTCCAGCCGGAACGAGGATTCGTGCAGCCAGGCCGCGCGCAGGCCCTGGTACGACCAGCGCAGTGCCATCAGCATCCGGCGCGGTCCGCGCGGCAGGTGCCCGAATTGATCGGCCATGGCTCAGGCCCGGCCTGGGGAACGAAGACGCGACGGCGACGGCCGGAAGGGAACGGTCATGGGCGATGGCGAAGCGGGCTAGGCGCCAATTTTGCCACAAGCCCCCGTTCGCCGCTGAGCCGGGCCGCCGCCGGCGGCGGATTTGCCTGCGGCGCGGCGCCTGCGGCACCATCGCCGCTCCGTTGTCGTTAGGAGGTGCTTCATGCCCCGTTCGCCGCTGCGCACCGCGCTGCTCGCCACCTGCCTGTTCCTGCTGGGCCTGCAGTCGGCCCTGGCGCTCACCCTGATGCCACCGCCGCAGATTCCGCAACAGGTCTCCAGCCCGGACTGGGAACAGGACATGCAGCGCTTCGCCCAGGCCGATGCCGCGCATCCGCCCAAGCCCGGCGGCGTGCTGTTCGTCGGCAGTTCCTCGATCCGCTTCTGGACCTCGCTGGCCAGCGATTTCCCCGGCGTGGACACGCTCAACCGCGGCTTCGGCGGCTCGGAGATCCGCGACAGCACCTGGTATGCCGACCGCATCGTGGTGCCGTACCGACCGCGCCTGGTGGTGTTCTACGCCGGCGACAACGACCTCAACAGCGGCCGCAGCCCGCAGCAGCTGCGCGACGACTTCCTGGCCTTCGTCGCGCGGGTGCGCCGCGACCTGCCCACCACCCGCATCGCCTACATCTCGATCAAGCCGAGCCCGGCGCGCGCGGCGCTGCTGCCGCAGGTGGCCGAAGCCAATGCGCTGATCCGCAAGGCCGCCGCCGGACTGAAGCGGGTGGACTTCATCGACGTGTCCACGCCGATGCTCGGCGCCGACGGGCAACCGCGCGGCGAACTGTTCGGCCCGGACCACCTGCACATGAACGCCGCCGGCTATGCGCTGTGGCGCGACACGGTGCGGCCGTACCTGCAGCGCAAATAGGACATAGCGCCCGCCCGGCCGCCCGAAGGGCTACCCTTGGCGGGCGTTTTCCGTTATCCCCAGCGTGGAGTTGCACAGGATGCCCAGGGCCCTGGTCATCGAAGACGATGAAGTGACCGCCCGCGACATCGTCGCGGAACTCGGCGCGCATGGCTTCACCGCCGTATGGATCGCCAACGGCCGCGACGGCCTGCAGCACGCGCTGGCCGACGGCTACGACATCATCACCCTGGACCGCATGCTGCCCGGCATGGACGGCATCGACGTCGTCTCCGAACTGCGCAAGCGCGCGGTGGAAACGCCGGTGCTGATGATCAGCGCGCTGTCGGAGGTGGACGAGCGCGTGCGCGGCCTGCGCGCCGGCGGCGACGACTACCTGACCAAGCCGTTCTCGCCCGACGAACTCGCCGCGCGCGCCGAAGTGCTGCTGCGCCGCCGTCGCAATGCCAGCGCCACGCCGGAAACCCGCCTGCGCGTGGCCGACCTCGAACTCGACCTGGTCCGCCACAACGCATTGCGCAACGGCCAGCCGCTCGCGCTGCTGCCCACCGAATTCCGCCTGCTCGAATTCCTGATGCGCAACGCCGGCCAGGTGGTGACCCGGCAGATGATCTTCGAGCACGTGTGGGGCTTCCATTTCGATCCGGGCACCAACGTGATCGACGTCCATCTCGGCCGCCTGCGGCGCAAGATCGACGGCAACGGCCAGCCGCCGCTCATCCGCACGATGCGCGGCTCGGGGTATGTGCTTGCGCCCGCTGAGTGACGCCTGGCGTTCGGCCACCTCGCGGCTGATCCTCATCTATGGGGCGCTGTTCGCGGTGTGGTGCATCGTGCTGCTCGGCGTGGTGCAGTGGGAGTCCTCGCGCTACCTGTCGAACGTGGTCGACCAGATGCTGGCCGCGCGCATCCATTACCTGGAGAACACCGATCCCAGGCGCCTGGCCGACACCGTGGCCGCGGCCAGCGCCATCGATATCCAGGGCTTCATGTGGGTGGGCCTGTTCGACGCGCAGGGGCGCCGCATCGCCGGCAACATCAACGCGGTGCCCAAGGGCATGGCCGAGGACGGGACGGTCAGCCCCATCGAGGCCAGCCTGATCGACGCCGGGCACGGCAGCCAGACCCGCGCGCGCGGCATCGCCCGGCAGCTACCGGACGGCCGGCGCCTGGTGGTGGCCAAGGAAAGCACCGTCATCGACGGGCTCAGCGGGATCATCTGCCGCGGACTGCTGTGGGGACTGTCGTTGACCCTGCTGCCCGGCGTGCTCGGCGGCATCCTCATCGCGCGCGGCCCCGCGCGGCGCATCCGCGCCATCCAGCACGCCATGGACCCCATTCGCCAGGGCGACCTCAGCGTGCGCCTGCCGGTGTCGCGCGGCGGCGACGAGGTGGACCTGCTCGCGGCCACCGTGAACCAGACGCTCGGCGAGATCGAGCGCCTGCTCGGCGAAGTGAAGGGCGTCACCGACAACATCGCCCACGACCTGCGCACCCCGCTCACGCGCATGCGCACGCGCCTGTACCGCCTGCAGCAGCAGTTCGCCGGACGTCCCGAAGGCGAGCAACTGGACGATTGCGTCGGCGAGATCGACACCGTGCTGACCCGGTTCCGCGCCCTGCTGCGGGTATCGGAGCTGGAAGACCGCCAGCGCAGCGCCTGCTTCGCGACGATGGACCTCGGCGCCCTGCTGAACGATGTCCATGACTTCTATGCACCGCTGGCGGAGGACCGCGGGCAGGCCTTCGAGCTGGCGCTGGAGCCACTGCCGGCCGTGCGCGGCGACCCCCATCTGCTGTTCGAGGCACTGGCCAACCTGGTCGGCAACGCCATCAAATTCACGCCAGACGGGGGAACGATCCGCCTGATCGCATTCACCGACCAGACCGGCAACGCCCGCATCGATGTCGCCGATACCGGACCCGGCATTCCGCCCGAGGAGCGCGAGGCCGTCTTCCGCCGGTTCTACCGGGGCGACCAGACGCGTGCCAAACCGGGCTGCGGACTGGGGCTGGCGATCGTCAGCGCCATCGTGCGCCTGCATGGCTATGCGCTGCGCGTGGGTGGCGACGCGCGCGGGGCGGTGTTCTCGGTGCTCTGCCCGGCCGCCGCCCCGCCGCCGGAAAGCCGCGCGGCCATGTCCTGCCGCGCGAAACCGGCCAGCCTCGACGCACTGGGCGAAAGCGTGCCGGATGCACGCCCACTGGCGCCGTGATCGGCAGGCAAGCCCTTCAGCCATCGCGTTTTTTCGGCCGCCGCCCGCGCGTCTAAATAAATCTTAACTACGCCCAGGGAAGGTCCGGGAGCAGAATCCGCCGCGACGCAACATTCGCGCACGGAACCCGCCCTCCATGATTGGCATCGTCCGGATCGCCCTGACGCGACCGTATACCTTCATCGTTCTCGCCCTGCTGATCCTGATCGTGGGACCGCTGGCCGCGTTGCGCACGCCCACGGACATCTTCCCCGACATCAGGATCCCGGTGATCGCCGTGGTCTGGCAGTACAACGGCCTGCCGCCCGAGCAGATGGCCGGGCGCGTGTCCTCGCCGTTCGAGCGCGTGCTCACCACCACGGTGAACGATGTCGAGCACATCGAGGCCAGCTCGATCCAGGGCTTCGGCATCGTCAAGATCTTCTTCCAGCCGGGCGCGGACATCCGCACCGCCAACGCACAGGTCACCGCCGTCGCGCAGACCATGCTGCGCCAGTTGCCGCAGGGCACCACGCCGCCGCTGATCCTCAACTACAACGCGTCCACGGTGCCGATCATCCAGCTGGCGTTGTCGGGCGAAGGCCTCACCGAACAGAACCTGGCCGACCTCGGCCTCAACATCATCCGTCCGCAGCTCACCTCGGTGGCCGGCGCGGCGATCCCGTATCCGTTCGGCGGCAAGACCCGCCAGGTGCAGATCGATATCGATCCGCCGGCGCTGCTGGCGCGCGGGCTGTCGGCGCAGGACGTGGCCAACGCCCTCGCCGCGCAGAACCTCATCACCCCGGTGGGGACGCAGAAGATCGGCAGGTACGAATACACGCTGCAATTGAACAACTCGCCGTCCGACATCGAGGAACTGGGCAACCTGCCGGTGAAGGTGGTCGACGGCGCCACGGTGTTCATCCGCGACGTGGCCCACGTCCGCGACGGCGCGCCGCCGCAGAGCAATATCGTGCACGTCGACGGCGACCGTTCGGTGCTGATGACGGTGCTGAAGAACGGCTCGGCGTCGACGCTGGCGATCATCGCCGGGGTCAAGGAGCGGGTCGCGGCGATGAAGGATGCATTGCCGGCCGACCTCAAGATCGTCCCCATCGGCGACCAGTCGCTGTTCGTGAGCGGCGCCATCGAGGGGGTCGCGCGCGAAGGCGTGATCGCCGCAGCGCTGACCAGCCTGATGATCCTGCTGTTCCTCGGCAGCTGGCGTTCGACGCTGATCATCGCCACCTCGATCCCGCTGGCGATCCTCAGCTCGATCGCCGCGCTGTCGGCGATCGGCGAGACGCTGAACATCATGACGCTGGGCGGTCTGGCCCTGGCGGTCGGCATCCTCGTGGACGATGCCACGGTGACCATCGAGAACATCAACTGGCACCTGGAGCAGGGCAAGGACGTGGAGACGGCGATCCTGGACGGCGCGGCGCAGATCGTGACGCCCGCCTTCGTCTCGCTGCTGTGCATCTGCATCGTGTTCGTGCCGATGTTCTTCCTGCAGGGCGTGGCGCGCTTCCTGTTCGTGCCGATGGCCGAGGCGGTGATGTTCGCGATGATCGCCTCGTTCGTGCTCTCGCGCACGCTGGTGCCGACGCTGGCGAAATACCTGCTGCACCCGCACGCGCCGCATACCGACCTGCACGGCGACGGCCATGGGCAACCGCCTTCGCGCAATCCGCTGCTGCGCTTTCAGCGCGGTTTCGAGAAGCGCTTCGAGGCCCTGCGGGCCAGCTACCACGCATTGCTCGAAACCGCGTTGGTGCGACGCAGGATGTTCGTGCCCGGTTTCGTGGCCTTCGTTGCGCTGTCGTTCCTGCTGGTGCCGATGCTGGGCCGCAACTTCTTCCCGTCGGTGGATTCCGGCCAGATCCTGATGCACGTGCGTGCGCCGGTCGGCACGCGGGTGGAGGAGACGGCACGCCTGTTCGCCGACGTGACCGGCGCGGTGCGCGCGCTGATTCCGAAGGAGCAGCTCGGCAGCGTCGTCGACAACATCGGCCTGTCGTCCTCGGGCATCAACAACGCCTACAACAACACCGGCACCATCGGCTCGCAGGATGGCGACATCCAGATCGCGCTGAACGAGGGCCACGCGCCCACCGCCGACTACGTGCGCCGCTTGCGCCAGACCCTGCCGCGCCAGTTTCCCGGTGTCGTGTTCTCGTTCCCGCCGGCCGACATCATCAGCCAGATCCTGAACTTCGGTTCGCCGGCGCCGGTGGACCTGCAGATCCGCGGCCCGAACCTGGCGGCCAACTTCGGCTACGCCAACCGCCTGCTGCGCGAGATCCGCCGCGTGCCGGGCGTGGTGGACGCGCGCATCCAGCAATCGCAGGCCAGCCCCGGTTTCAACGTGAACGTGGACCGCAGTCTTGCGCAACAGGTCGGCATCACCGAGCGCGACGTCACCAGCAGCCTGGGGGTGAACCTGGCCGGTTCCAGCCAGATCGCGCCGACCTTCTGGCTGAATCCGCAGAACGGCGTGTCGTATCCGATCGTGATGCAGACGCCGCAGTACAGCCTCGACAGCCTGCCGGGCCTGGAGAACGTGCCGATCAGCCCCAGCTCGGGGAGCAGCGGCGCGCAGATCCTCGGCGGCCTGGCGACGGTGTCGCGGACCGCGACCAACGCGGTGGTCAGCCAGTACAACATCAATTCGATGGTGGAGATCTTCGCCGCCACCCAGGACCGCGACCTCGGCGCGGTCGCCGCCGACATCCAGAAGATCGTCGACGCCAACCAGAAGTTCCTGCCCAAGGCGTCCAGCACCGCACTGCTCGGCCAGGTGCAGACGATGAACAACGCGTTCTCCGGGCTCATCTTCGGCCTGCTCGGCGCGATCGTGCTGATCTACCTGTTGATCGTGGTGAACTTCCAGTCGTGGAGCGATCCGTTCGTGATCGTGACCGCGTTGCCCGCGGCGATCGCCGGCATCGTGTGGATGCTGTTCGCCACGCATACCAGCCTGTCGGTGCCGGCGCTGACCGGCGCCATCATGTGCATGGGCGTGGCCACGGCCAACGCGATCCTGGTGGTGAGCTTCTGCCGCGAGCGCCTGGCCGAGCACGGCGACGCGGCCAAGGCCGCGCTCGAGGGCGGCTTCGTCCGCTTCCGTCCGGTGCTCATGACCGCCCTGGCGATGATCATCGGCATGGCGCCGATGGCGCTGGGCATGGGCGAAGGCGGCGAGCAGAACGCGCCGCTGGGCCGCGCCGTCATCGGCGGCCTGATTTTCGCCACCACGGCCACGCTGTTCTTCGTGCCGATCGTCTTCAGCATGATCCACAGCCGTCGCGCCCATCCGTCTTCCCCCCCGGCGAACGCCTCCGGAGAGTCCCTGCATGTCGCCTGATATCCCGCACACCCGGCCACCGCGCCGCCTTCGCCTGGCCGGCATCATCGCGCTGATCGTGGTCCTGGCCATCGTCGTCGCCGGGGTCGCCACGCGCGCCAACGACGCACGCACGCTGCGCGTGTGGACCGACGACCAGGCCATGCCGACGGTGCAACTGGTGACCCCGGAGGCTGGCCAGGGCGACAGCGCGCTCAACCTCCCGGGCCGCCTGCAGGCGTATGCGCGCGCGCCGATCTACGCCCGCACCAGCGGCTACCTGAAATGGTGGAAGGCCGACATCGGCAGCAAGGTGAAGGCCGGCGACGTGCTCGCCGAGATCGAAACCCCCGACCTGGACCAGCAACTGCTCCAGGCCAGGGCCGACCTGGCCAGCGCCCGCGCCAACGCGGCACTGGCGCAGACCACCGCCAGGCGCTGGCAGGCCATGGGCAATTCCGACTCGGTCTCCAGGCAGGAAGTGGACGAGAAGAGCGGCGACTACGCGGCCAAGCGCGCGCTCGCGCAGGCCGCGCAGGCCAACGTCGAACGCATCCAGGCGCTGAAGGGCTTCGCCAAGCTGGTGGCGCCGTTCGACGGCACCGTCACCGCGCGCGAGACCGATGTCGGCGCGCTGGTCAACGCCGGCGGCGGCGGCCAGGAACTGTTCGTGGTGTCCGACACGCGCAAGCTGCGCATGTACGTGAACGTGCCGCAGAACTACGCGCCGTCGGTGCGCCCGGGCACCAGCGTGACCCTGACGGTGCCGGAGTATCCGGGCCAGACCTTCGCCGGTGTCGTCGACAGGTCGTCGGGGGCGATCAACGCCGCCTCCGGCACCACGCTGGTCCAGGTGGCCGTGGACAACCAGGACGGCAAGCTGCTTTCGGGCGGCTATGCCAGCGTCACCTTCGCGCTTGCCGCCAACGCCACGCTGCTGCGCGTTCCGGCCAGCGCGCTGGTGTTCGACGACAAGGGCCTGCGCGTGGCGGTGGTCGATGCGCACGACACGGTGGCGTTCAAGACCGTGACCATCGCCCGCGACTTCGGCAAGACCGTGCAGCTCGGCTCGGGCATCGCCGCCGGCGACCGTCTGATCGAGAGCCCGCCGGATGGCCTGGCGGAAGGCGATCGCGTGCGCATCGCTGCGCCCAAGCCGGCAGGCGAACATGCAAAGGTCTGATCGCGTCCGCGCACGGCTTGCCGCGACCGCGGTACTGGCGGCGCTGGGCCTGGCGGCCTGCTCGCTGGCGCCCACCTACCAGGCACCCGAGGTGCCGGTGGCGGCGCAGTACAGCGATTCCCGGTCGCCGTGGGTGGAAGCGCAGCCCGCCGACCGTCTCGACCGCGACGGCTGGTGGAAGGTCTACGGCGACGACCGGCTCGACCAGTTGCAGGCGCGCCTGCTGGCGAACAACGCCACGCTGGCCGCCGCGCTTGCCCATTACCAGCAGGCCGAGGCGTTCACCCAGCAGGCCCGCGCCGGGTACTTCCCGACCCTGGGCCTCGACGGCAGCGCCACGCGCAACCGCCAATCGGATACGCGTCCGCTGCGCGGCGCCACTTCGCCGGCCTACTACGACGCGTACACCGTCGGTGCCCAGTTCGACTACGAAGTGGACCTGTGGGGCCGCGTGCGCGACACCGTCGCCGCTGGCGAAGCGCAGCAGGCCGCCTCCGCCGCCGATCTCGCACAGGCGCGCCTGAGCCTGCAGGCGCAGCTCGCCGACAGCTACCTGCAACTCAACGGCTACGACCGCCAGATCCAGGTGTTGAGCGAGAGCATCGACGCGTTCGGCAAGGCCTTGCAGCTCACCCGGTCGCGTCATGCCGGGGGGATCGCCTCGGCCCTGGACGTGGCGCGCGCGCAGACGCAGTTGTCCAACGCCAAGTCGCAGCGCACGCAGGCGCAAGCGCAACGCGCGCTGGTGCTGCATGGCATCGCGGCGCTCGTCGGCGATTCCGCGTCCAGCTTCCAGCTCGCGGCCAACACCGTGCGGGTGCCGGTGCCGACAATCCCGCTGCAGGTGCCTTCGACGCTGTTGCAGCGTCGCCCGGACATCGCCGCCGCGGAGCGGCGTACCGCAGCGGCGAACGCCCAGGTGGGCATCGCGCGCGCCGCGTTCTTCCCGCAACTGACCATCGACGGGCAAGGCGGGTGGCAGAGCGATCGCTGGGGCAGCATCGCCACCGCGCCCAACCGGTTCTGGGCCATCGGCCCCAGCCTGCTGCTGAACGTGTTCGATGGTGGTCGCCGCAAGGCAGGCGTGAAAGCGGCGCAGGCCGCGACCGCCGAGGCCGGCGCGAAATACCGCGACGTGGTGCTCACTGCCTTCGCCCAGGTCGAGGACAACCTCAGCTTGCTGCACGACCTGGGCACGGCGTTGACCGATCAGCGCGCGGCGGCCGATGCCGCGCAGCGCTCGGTCGACCTGTCGCTCAATCATTACCGCGAGGGTGCCGTCGGCTACCTGGAGGTGGTGCAGGCGCAGACGGCCGAACTCGATGCGCGGCGCAGCGTCATCGATCTGGAAACCCGGCAGTTGCGGGCCAGCGTCGCCTTGATCCGCGCGCTGGGTGGCGGCTGGGAGGCAGGCGAAAAAACCTGACGTGGCGTCGATCGCGCCCGGGAACATCCTGCCTTGTCGCCGGCGTGGGCCTGCAATGGCGATCGCCCCAGAAAACGCCCTGCCGAAGGCGCGTCACGCCAGCGCCGGTCACTTGGCTGGATCGAACCTGACCGTGGCGGTGGTACCGCCGCCTTCCGTGCTTTCCAGCCCGATCCGCCAGCCGAAGCGCTCGCACAGCCGGCGCACGATCGACAGCCCCAGCCCGGTGCCCTGCGGGCGGTCGGGCTCGGCACGGAAAAACGGCTCGAACGCGCGCTGCAGCGCTTCGTGCGACATGCCGATGCCGGTATCGCGGATGCTGATCCGGTCGCTGTCGATCTCGACCACGATGCTGCCGGCATCGGTATAGCTGCAGGCGTTGCGCAGCAGGTTGCTGACCACCACGTGCAGCACCCGCGGCGGCGCGTGCAGGCGCGTGGCGGCGAGCACGCTGACGCTCAGCGTCACCGGCTTGCCGGTCAACAGCTCGCGTGCGTTCTCTGCCTCGTACTCGACCACGTCGGCGACCTCGAAGGTCTCGCTCTGCGGCACCACGTCCGCCTCGCGCGCCAGGATCAGGAACGCGTCGATCACCGCCTCCATGTCGCGGCCGGCGCGCTGGATGCGCTGCAGGCTGCGGCCCAGCCGCGGCGGCAGGTCGGGATCGGTCATCGCGATGTCGCTGGCGACGCGGATCACGGTCAGCGGCGTGCGCAATTCGTGACTGGCGTCGCGGGTGAAGTTGCGCTCGCGCGACACGTGGTCGGTGACGCGCAGGGCCAGCGCATGCAGCGCGGCGGCCAGTTGCCGCGATTCGCCCTGCACGTCGGCCGGCAGGTTTTCCGGCGCCAGGTCGGCGGTGGACGGATGCCGCGGGTCCCATTGCGAGACGCGCCGCGCCAGCCAGTTCACCGGCGACAGCAGGCGCCGCGAGGCGCGATGGGTCAGCCACCCCACCACCACCACCGCGACCAGGGTCAGCAGAGCCGGCACGATGCCGAACCAGAACGCCAGGCGCTGCGCCTGCGCGCGCAGGAACACCAGGTACAGGCGCCCGGCCTTGGTGTCGTCGACCAGGACCATCTCGCCGCCGGGGCGGTTCTCGTGCAGGCCAGGCTCCAGGCCGCGCAGATTCGCCGGCACCGCCGCATCCGATTGCCCGGCGGGCACCAGGTAGCCGTGCAGGGTGTGGCTGTTCGGCGGCGGCTGCGAGGGAGACTGCGCGTACAGGCGCCAATAGTGCGCGGCTTCCTGCCGCATCACCGACCCCACCAGCGAGTGCTGCACGACCGCCACCACCAGGTAACTGCCCAACGCGACGATGCAGCCAGCGAACAGGATCCGGGCGATCAGGGCAAGGCGGATTTTGCGCGGCAAACCGTGCGGCATTACAGCTTCCGTGTGACGTCGCCGCGATTATAGGAGGGCGAATGGTGAATCCGCCGTGCAAGCAGGCCCCGTTGCCGGGGCCTGCCGCGTAACGAACGCCGGCTCTTAACGAAAGCCGGCGCCGCTCAGCTCATCGGCTGGGCGATGTCGGCGATGCGGTAGCCGGCGCTCTGCACGGTGTGCAGCAACGGCCGGTCGAACGGCTTGTCGATGATCTTGCGCAGGTTGTACAGATGGCTGCGCAGCGTGTCCGAATCGGGGAGGCCGTTGCCCCAGATCTCGCGCTCGATCTCCTGGCGGGTGACCACGCGCGGCGATTCGCGCATCAGGATGGTCAGCAGGCGCAGGCCGATCGGCGACAGCTGCAGCTCGGTGCCGGCACGGGTCGCCCGCATGCTCACCGGATCCAGCACCAGATCGGCCACCTTCAGCACTTCCGAGCCCACCTGGCGGCGCTCGCGGCGGATCAACGCACGCAGCCGCGCTTCCAGTTCCTGGATCGCGAACGGCTTGGTCAGATAATCGTCGGCGCCGAAGCCCAGGCCGGTGAGCTTGTCGTCGAGCGTGTCGCGCGCGGTCAGCATCAGCACCGGCGTGGACTTGCGCGCATCGTTGCGCAAACGGCGACACACCTCGATGCCGTCCAGACGCGGCAGCATCAGGTCCAGCACCACCACGTCGTAGCTGTTCTCCGCCGCCAGGCGATAGCCGTCCAGGCCATCGCAGGCGTAATCCACTTCGAATCCGCGGCCTTCCAGGTATTCGCCGATCATTTCGGAGATGTTGCGGTTGTCCTCGACGACCAGAACGAGTCCGGAGGTTTCCTTGGTCTGACGCATAGAGCTTCCTCAGTCTTCAGCTTTGTGAAACATGCCGGAAACCCGGTGGTGACCGCGTGAAGACCGCTTCATATGCCTGACCGGCGCAAGAATCACCCGCCGATCAAGGGTTTGAGCTTGGGCCACACATTGTCCAGCACCTTCGGCTGGCCGGCGGCGGTGGGATGCAGGCCGTCGTCCTGCATCAGCGCCGGGTTCAGCGCCACGCCCTCCAGCAGGAACGGCAGCAACTCGGTCTGGTACTGTTTGGCCAGGTCGGCGTAGACCGCACGCAACCGCTGCCGGTAGGCCGGCCCGTAGTTCGGCGGCACGTCGATCCCCAGCAACAAGACCTTCGCGCCGGCATTACGGCTGAGCACGATCATCTTCTCCAGATTGCCGCGCAGCTCCGCCGGGGTCAGCCCGCGCAGCGCGTCGTTGCCGCCGAGCTCGATCACCACCACCGCCGGCCGGTGCTTCTGCAGCAGCGCCGGCAGCCGGGTCAGCGCGCCGGAAGAGGTCTCGCCGCTGATGCTGGCATTGACTACGGCCGGTGGCGCCTGCATCTGTTGTTGCAGGCGGCGCTCCAGCAGCGCCACCCAGCCGGACTGGACCGGGATGTTGTGCGCAGCGCTGAGGCTGTCGCCGACCACCAGCACCGGCCCCGTCGCACCTTTGGCACAGGCGATGGCGGGCAGCAGCAGACACCATGCCAGACAGGCCAGGAGCCAGGCGCTGCGCGTCCAGGCAGGCGTTCCTTTCGTATCGTTGCCACGCATCCGGAGATTTCCTCATCGACAGTCTGGCCCCCACTCCCCACACCGGCATCGCGATCGACGTGCGCGATGTCGGCAAATCCGTCAGCGGACCGGAGGGCACGGTCCACATTCTCGACAACGTCGGATTGACCATCGGTGAAGGCGACAGCGTCGCCATCGTCGGCGCTTCCGGTTCCGGCAAGACTACCCTGCTCGGCCTGCTCGCTGGCCTGGACCTGCCGACGCGCGGCGAGATCGTGCTCGCCGGGCAGTCGCTCAACGCGCTGGACGAGGAAGCGCGCGCCGCGCTGCGCGCGCGCGAGGTCGGCTTCGTGTTCCAGAGCTTCCACCTGCTGCCGTCGCTGACCGCCGCCGAAAACATCGCATTGCCGCTGGAACTGGCCGGGCGCGAGGACCCGGCGCGGGTGCGCGAGGTGCTGGAGGCGGTCGGCCTGACCGCGCGGGCGCGGCACTACCCGCGGCAGCTGTCCGGCGGCGAGCAACAACGCGTGGCGCTGGCGCGCGCGTTCGTGGCGCGGCCGCGGATCCTGTTCGCCGACGAACCCACCGGCAGCCTCGACCAGGCCACCGGCCAGCAGATCAGCGACCTGCTGTTCGCGCTCAACGCCGGCAGCGACACCACCCTGGTCCTGGTCACCCACGACCTGCGCCTGGCGCAACGTTGCGAACACCGCTACCGGCTCGACCGCGGGCGCCTGCGCCAGGCCGAAGCGGTGGCCGACGCATGAACGTGCTGCGCCACGCCGCACGCGCGCTGCGCCGCGAGCTGTTCGCCGGCGACCTGCTGACCGTGTTCGCCGCGCTGGTATTGGGCGTGGCGGTGATGACCGCGGTCGGCACCCTGGTCGATCGCGTCACCCTGGCGCTGACCGGCAGCGCCGCCGAGGTGATCGGCGGCGACCTCGGCGTGACCGGGCGCCAGGACATCCCCGCCGCGTTCGCCGAACAGGCGCAGCGCCGCGGCGTGCGCCACACGCGCCTGGTCAGCTTTCCCAGCGTGCTGTTCCATGGCGATGCCAGCCAGATGGCCAACATCAAGGCGGTCGACGTCGGCTATCCGTTGCGTGGCGAGTTGCTGGTCGCACGCGACACCGCCGGCGCCGGCAGCGAGCGCGCCGGCCCGCCGCCGCGCGGCCAGGCCTACGCCGATCCGCGCCTGCTCGAAGCGCTGGGGCTGAAGCTCGGCGACGACCTGGAATTCGGTGCCGGCACGCTGCGCGTGACCCGGGTGCTGCGCGCCGAGCCGGACGCTTCCGGCGAACTGATGCAGCTGTCGCCGCCGCTGCTGGTCAACCGCGCCGACGTCGATGCCGCCGGCCTGCTCGGCCCCGGCAGCCGCGCCTCGTACCGGCTGATGTTCGCCGGCGCGCCGGGCGAGATCGCCGCGTTGCGCGAATGGCTGCAGCCGCGCGCCAAGGCGTTCCGCCTGGTCGGCATCGAGGACACCCAGCGCGGCGTGCGCGGCGCGTTCGACCGCGCCGGCCGCTTCCTCGCCCTGACCGCGCTGCTGGCGGTGCTGCTGGCCGGCGTCGCCACCGCGCTGGCGGCCAACCGCTTCGCGCTGCGCCGCATCGACAGCGTGGCCGTGCTGCGCTGCCTGGGCGCGCGCCAGCGCGACATCCTCGGCGCGCTGGCGCTGCAGTTGCTGCTGCTGGCGATCCCGGCCTGCGCGCTCGGCGTGGGCCTGGGCATGCTGGCGCAGATCGGCCTGGTCGAAGCGCTGGGCAGCCTGATCCCGAACCGGCTGCCGCTGCCGCAGGCGACCCCGGCGCTGGCCGGCGCCGGCATCGGCCTGTTGCTGCTGCTCGGCTTCGGCCTGCCGCCGCTGTTGCGGCTGCGCAACGTGCCGCCGATGCGCGTGCTCAACCGCAGCTTCGCCGCGCTGCCGCCGACCTCGCTGCTGGTCTACGCCGCCGCGCTGGTCGCCACCGTGGTGCTGGCGGTGTACGCCACCGGCGATGGCGTGCTCGCGGCCTGGGTGCTGGGCGGGCTGACCCTGCTGGCCGCGCTCGCCGCAGCGGTCGGCGGCCTGTTGCTGGCCCTGCTGCGGCGGCTGCAGTCGCGCCTGCGCGGGCCCTGGAAGCTGGGCCTGGCGGCGCTGACCCGGCGCCGCGCGCTGAGCGTGGTGCAGCTGGTCGGGCTGTCGCTGTCGCTGTGCGCGCTGCTGCTGCTGGCGGTGATCGGCCCGGGCCTGCTCGGCCAATGGCGCGACCGGCTGCCGGCGGACACGCCGAACTACTTCCTGATGAACATCCAGCCCGACCAGGCCGAGCACGTGCTCGGCACGCTGCGCGGACTCGGCGTCACCGACGCGGCGGTGGAGCCGTTCAGCACCGGCAAGCTGGTGGCCATCAACGGCAAGCCGCCGCAGCGCCAGGAGCAAGGCCCGGAGGACGACGGCGATGGCGTCGATCGCCCGATCAACTTCTCCTGGCGGCACGCATTCCCCGCCGCCAACCGCCTGCTATCGGGCCGTTTCTGGGCCGCCGACAGCACCGCGGCGGAAGCGTCGGTGGAGGAAGCCTGGGCGCAGCGCTACGGCCTCAAGCTCGGCGACCGCATCACCCTTCTGCTCGGCGAGCAGCAGCGCAGCTTCACCGTCACCAGTGTGCGCAAGGCCGACTGGGATTCGTTCCGGGTCAATTTCTTCCTGTTGCTCAACGCCGGCGCGGTGCAGGACGCGCCGTACAACCTGATCTCCGCGTTCCACCTGCCGCGCGGTTCCGCGGCGCAGTTGAGCGGCCTCAGCCGCACCTATCCGAACGTGTCGCTGCTGGACATCGACGCGATCCTGGGGCGGGTGCGCGAGGTGATCGACCAGGTGGCGCAGGCGGTGCAGCTGGTGATGGGCTTCAGCCTGCTGGCCGGCGTGCTGGTGTTGCTGGCGGCGCTGCAGGCCACCGCCGGCGAGCGCCGCTACGACAGTGCGGTGTTGCGCACGCTGGGCGCGCGCCGCGGCCAGTTGCGCGGCGCGGTGCTGGTGGAATTCGGCGCGCTCGGCCTGCTCGCGGCGATCCTGGCGGTCGGCGCGGCGGCGGGGATCGGCGTAGTGGTGGCGAAACAGGCGTTCCAGCTGACGCTGTCGCCGCCGTGGCCGGCGCTGTTGCTGGGCGGGGTCGGCGGCGTGCTGCTGAGCCTGCTCGCCGGCTGGTCGGGCACGCGCCGCATCCTGCGCACGCCGCCGGCACTGGCGCTGCGCGAGAACTGAGCGCAGCGCGGCCCGGCATGCGTGTGCGTGGCGAGGCCCAGGCGTCGGCTAACGCACGCTCGCGGCCGGCAGCAGCGATGTGCACCGCCGATGGAGATCGGCGGTGCACTACGAATCCCCAATCCCCAATCCCCAATCCCGCGCAAGCAACATATGCCCGTTGCGTATAAGCACCATCCGAATCGTTGCTTCAGCGCACGCCTGACCCTGCCTACAGTGCAATCGATGCCGCGTGCCGTGCGCGCGGCGCTGCATCTTTCGCAGACGAGGTCAGACGATGGCACGCGCCTCCACCGCAACACGGCCTGCCCCCGCGACATCGGCAGTCCGCATCGAACCGTTCGCTGCGCCGCTGGGCGCGCAGGTGCTGGGTCTGGACCTGTCGCAACCGCTGGACGCGGCCACGTTCGCGCTGCTGCATCGCGCGCATCTGCACTATCACGTGCTGGTGTTCCGCGATCAGCGCATCACCCCGGCACAGCAAGTGGCCTTCAGCCGCCGCTTCGGCCCGTTGCAGATCCATGTGCTGCGCCAGTTCCAGCTGCGCGAGCAGCCGGAAGTGCTGGTGGTGTCCAACATCAAGGAGAACGGCCAGCCGATCGGGCTGGGCGACGCCGGGCACTACTGGCACTCGGACCTGTCGTACAAGCCGACCCCGAGCCTGGGCTCGATGCTGCTGGCGCAGGAGCTGCCGGCCGAGGGCGGCGATACCCTGTTCGCCAACCAGCACCTGGCCTGGGACACGCTGCCGCCGGAACTGCAGCGCGCAGTCGACGGCCGCCTGGCCGAGCACAGCTACCTGGCCAAGTACGAAGCGCTGCGTGCGCGCAATCCGTGGCGGCCGCCGCTGACCCAGGCGCAGATCGACGAGGTGGCGCCGGTGCGCCATCCGATCGTGCGCACCCATCCGGAAACCGGGCGCCGCGCGCTGTTCGTCAGCGAACACTTCACCACCCGCATCGTCGGCCTGCCGCAGGACGAAAGCGATGCGCTGCTGCAGGCGCTGTTCGCCCATAGCAGCGCCGATCCGCTGGTCTACCGGCATCGCTGGCAGGCGCACGACATGGTGTTCTGGGACAACCGCGCGGTCACCCACCTGGCCGGCGGCACCCCGGACCATCTGCGCCGGCGCCTGCACCGCACCACCATCGAAGGCGACGTGCCGTTCTAGCCCAGCAACAGCGCATTGCCCCGCCACTCCGCCCTTCCCCGCAACGGAGCGACGCATGACCGCTTTCGATTCACCTGCTGTTTCCCTGGCCGCATCGCGGTCCGCTGCCGCGCCGCAGCGCAGGCCGCTCTGGTGCGCCGCCGCGCTGCTGGCGATCGCACTGCTGCACAGCCTGCCGGCGCACGCCGAAGGCCGGCTGCGCATCGCCAAGCAGTACGGCATCGTCTACCTGCTGCTGGACGTGGCCCAGCAGCAGAAGCTGATCGAGAAGCACGGCAAGGCCGCCGGCATCGACATCGCGGTGGAAACCGTGCAGCTGTCCGGCGGCGCCGCCGCCAACGATGCGTTGCTGTCCGGCTCGATCGACGTGGCCGGCGCCGGGGTCGGCCCGCTGTTCACGCTGTGGGACCGCACCCGCGGCCGCCAGAACGTGCGCGGCGTGGCCTCGCTGGGCAACTTTCCCTACTACCTGATCAGCAACGATCCGCGGATCAAGACCCTGGACGACTTCGGCCCGCGCGACCGCATCGCGGTGCCGGCGGTCGGCGTGTCGGTGCAATCGCGGCTGCTGCAGCACGCCTCGGCGCAGCGCTGGGGCGAGAAGGCCTACAACCGGCTGGATACGCAACAGGTGGCGTTGCCGCATCCCGACGCGGCCGCGGCGATCATCCGCGGCGGCACCGAGATCACCGCGCACTTCGCCAGCCCGCCGTTCCAGGAGCAGGAACTGGCGCGCAATCCGAAGGCGCACATCGTGCTGGACTCGTACGCGATCGAAGGCGGCCCGACCTCGGCCACGGTGCTGTACGCCACCGAGAAATTCCGCCGCGACAATCCCAAGACCTACCAGGCCTTCGTCGCCGCGCTGGCCGAGGCCGCCAGCTTCGTGCAGCGCCAGCCGGAACAGGCGGCGGACCTGTTCGTGCGCGCCAACGGCGGCAAGATCGACCGCGCGCTGGTGCTGCGCATCCTCAAGGACCCGAAGGTGCAGTTCAAGACCGCACCGCAGAACACGCTCAAGCTCGGCCAGTTCCTGTACCGGATCGGCGCGATCAAGCAGGCGCCCGGCGCGGTCAAGGAGTATTTCTTCGACAGCGCGCAGGTCGCCGGAGGCAGCTGAGATGAGCGCATTCGCACTGGCGCCGGCGCCGCTGCTGCAGGTCGAGCGGGTCAGCCTGGAATACGCCACCGGACAGCGCGTGGTGCGTGCCACGCACCAGGTCAGCTTCGACGTGTACGCCGGCGACCGCCTGATCTTGCTGGGCCCGTCGGGATGCGGCAAATCGACCCTGCTCAAGGCCATCGCCGGCTTCGTCGCACCGAGCGAGGGACAGATCCGCCTGGACGGACAGACGCTGCGCGCGCCGGGACCGGACCGGGTGGTGGTGTTCCAGGAGTTCGACCAGCTGGCGCCATGGAAGACGGTACGCCAGAACGTCGCCTTCGGCCTGCGCGCGGCGCGCAAGCTGGGGCGTCGCGAAGCGGCCGAGCGCGCGGACCACTACCTGCAGAAGGTCGGGTTGTCCGCGTTCGCCGATGCCTATCCGCACACCTTGTCCGGCGGCATGAAGCAGCGCGTGGCGATCGCGCGGGCGCTGGCGATGCAGCCGCGCGTGCTGTTGATGGACGAGCCGTTCGCCGCGCTCGACGCGCTGACCCGCCAGCGCATGCAGGAACAGGTGCTGGAACTGTGGGACGAGTTGCGCTTCACCCTGCTGTTCGTGACCCATTCGATCGACGAGGCCTTGCTGGTCGGCAACCGCGTGGTGCTGCTGTCGCCGCATCCGGGCCAGGTCCGCGCCGAACTCAATAGCCATGGCTTCGGCCCGGCCAGTCTCGGCAGTGCGCCGTTCCAACAGGCCGCGCAACGCATTCACCGGCTGCTGTTCGACCCGCCCGGCGGCGACGCCTCTGCCTCCGAGGCGGCCGCCGGCAACGTGGCGCCGTTGCGCCGGCGCGCGCCGCTGCGCGAGGTCGCGCCGTGAGCGCCGCCGCGC
Source organism: Xanthomonas sp. JAI131 (assembly GCF_013410075.1). Taxonomy (NCBI): domain Bacteria; kingdom Pseudomonadati; phylum Pseudomonadota; class Gammaproteobacteria; order Lysobacterales; family Lysobacteraceae; genus Xanthomonas; species Xanthomonas sp. JAI131. The sequence goes on from NZ_JACCCN010000003.1 coordinate 109,981, forward strand.
CGCTGCGGCCGCCGATCCGCGCCGAGTACGAACGCCCGGTTGTTGCCTACGTCGCGACCGCATCGCCGCTGGCGCTGCCGCAGCGGCGGCTGCCGGACTGGCTGCGCCAGGCGCTGATCCTGCTCGCGCTGGCCGGAGTGTGGGAAGCGGCCGCGTACTGGCTCAACGACGACCTGCTGCTGCCGGGCTTCGTGCAGACCGCACGCGCGTTCGCCGACGGGCTGTGGTCGGGCGAACTGCCGGGCCGCGTCGGCGCCTCGCTGCGCCTGCTGGCGCAAGGCTATGCGCTGGGCGTGGTGCTGGCCTTCGCGCTGACCGCGCTGGCGGTCTCGACCCGGATCGGCCGCGACCTGCTGGGCACGCTGACCGCGATGTTCAATCCGCTGCCGGCGATCGCCCTGCTGCCGCTGGCGCTGCTGTGGTTCGGCCTGGGCAACGGCAGCCTGGTGTTCGTGCTGGTGCACGCGGTGGTGTGGCCGCTGGCGCTGAACACCTACGCCGGCTTCCAGGGCGTGCCGGAGACATTGCGCATGGCCGGGCGCAATTATGGATTGCGCGGGCTGCGCTACGTCGTCGCGATCCTGGTGCCGGCCGCGCTGCCGGCGATCCTGTCCGGCCTGAAGATCGCCTGGGCCTTCGCCTGGCGCACGCTGATCGCCGCCGAACTGGTGTTCGGCGCCACCTCCGGCCAGGGCGGCCTGGGCTGGTACATCTTCCAGAACCGCAACGAGCTGTACACCGACCGCGTGTTCGCCGGGCTGGCGATGGTGATCCTGCTCGGCCTGCTGGTGGAAGGCGCCGGCTTCCGCGTGCTGGAGCGGCTCACCGTGCGCCGCTGGGGCATGCAGCGCTGAGACGCTGGGCGGCACATGCCCGCTGCGCGCAGCGGGCGCGGAACTTGACGGCCGCCCTCGCCTTCGCCGAGCATCGCGGCGACTGCCGCTGCCGCTTCGTGCGCAGACCGGCCCGCGCCCGGTCAGCATCGGCGAGCACGAGGACCATGCCGGCAAGCGACAGTCCATCGCACAGCGCGTCCGCCCCAGCGAACGTGGTCGTTGCACGCAACGGCGTGCCGTACCTGGCCTGCATCATGGCCGAGACCCGCAGCGGCCCGTACTACATCGCCACCGCACCGACGCCGCAGGCGCTCGATGGCTTGGGCAAGACCCTGCGCGAGCGCAACAGCGTGCGCGGGCAAACCGAAGATCCGGTCGCGATCCTTGCGGTGTGGTACGAGGAGTGCGAGAACGAAGTGGCCGCCTTGCTCCGCGCCGCGGAGATCTCCCGGCTCAGCCATTGCTGGCAACGCGGCCTGATCGAGTCGTTCAACCCGCAGTGGCTCGACCTCAGCGGGCTATCGGTCGGTTTTCCATGGATCTTCACCCTGCCCGAGCGCAAGGGATTGAGCTACCACCTGGTGACCGACCTGTAGCCCGGCGCCGCGGCGCGCTGCCTGCGCCTGGCAAAAAAAGGGAAGGCGCCAGTCCCGGCCGCCTTCCCACCCTGGCGCTGCGCCGGCAGCGACGTTCAACGCTCGGCGGGCGCCGGCTCCACCCACTGCGCGAACACCGCGGCGATCCTGGCATCGGCCACCGGCTTGCCCTGCTGCACCGCCTCGGCCTGCTCGAACAGCGGCATGATCATCGCCATGCCGTCGAGCTTGGTCTTCAGGTGCACGCCCGGCGGCTTGCCGAGGAAGGCGTCCCAGTGCGCGCGCACCTTGGCCCAGTAGCCTTGCGTCGCCTTCCAGTAGGCGTAGGCCGGCGTGAAGTCGACCTCGTCGGTCTTGACGTAGTCGTTGAAGCCGAATTCGCGCGCGATCGGCTGCTGGCTGCCGTCGGGCTTGCGCAGCACCTTGGTGTTGAACTGCTCGTGGGTCCAGCCGGCCGGGGTCAGCGTGTGCCGGTTGATCACCGCCAGCGCGTTGTAGTCGCTGCGCTTGGTGTATTCGCGACGCGGCAACGGGCGCCAGCTCAGGTCGCTGGTCCAGGTCGGGTGGCCGTCGGCGTAGTCCCAGCGGCCGGTGCCGCAGTAGCGCGGCGCGTCGCTGACTTCGTACACGCATTGGGTCCAGGCGCCGCGGGTCGCGGCAGCGGCGAGCGGGCGCACCTGCCAGGTCTGGTCGGCGCTGAATTCGAAACGCTGCGGCGCCTCGTAGCTCCAGTCCTGGCGCCAGTGCTTGGTCACGTGGCCGCTCTTGGTGTCGACCAGCAGATGCTGCAGCACCACCTTGCGCGGGCTGTCCTCGACCACGATCACCACTTCGTTGGCGCCACTGCGCATCGCCGGCGCGCGCTCGTACCCGGGCTTGAGCAGGACGGTCTCGTCGAAGGCGAAATCCACCATGTACTCGCCCTGCATCGCCAGGATGCTGGTGCGGTCGCGTTGCGGATCGGCGTCCTGGGCGTGGGCCAGGCCGGTAGCGGCGAGCAGGAGCAGCAGCAGCGGTGATTTCATCGTCGTGGTCGGTTGCGGTAGCTGAGGAAAAAAGGAGAACTGCGCCCTACAGGCGCAGCAGCGGCCACGGCCGTTGCGGATCGTGGCGCGCGGCCGCCAGGCCGGCGCGGGCGCAGCAGCAGTCGTCGACCAGCACTTCGCCCTCGGCCGCCTCCAGCCGCGCGATGCGCCGGGCGATGCTGGCACCCAGCGGCGACACGCTGGCGACGCTGGCCGCCAGTTCGCCGTCGCTGGCATGCAGGCGCAGCGCCCGCGCGCGCCAGCTGTCGCCGCTCAGGCGGCCGGCCACGCGCCGCCACAGGCGTTCGGCGACGCCGGCATCGGCGCTGCCGCTGTGCACCGCCGGCAACGCGGACAGCAAGGCGTCCCAGGCGACGAAATCGCTGTCCGGCAGTAGGTACAGGCGCCAGCAGCAGCGTTCCTGGCGATCGTAGAAACACAGGCTTTCGAGCAATCCGTCGCTGTCCACGCCGAGCTGCGCGCCGACGCGCAGCGCATGGTTCCAGCCCATCAGTTCCGTGCCCAGCTGCGCGCGGTACAGGCACAGCACGGTGCCCAGCGCCGCCAGCTGCGCCGGGCGCGGCAGCGGCGCGGATGCGGCGATCCGGGTCGCGTCGGTGGTCGCTGGCGCCGCCTTGCCCATGCGCCGCTACCAGTCCAGCGCCAGGCTGACCGAGACGTTGCGTCCGGCGCCGGTGTAGCGGTCCAGCACCGCGCTGCTGGCCAGGGTCGCGCTGGGCAGGGTGTTCCAGTCGATGTAGCGGCGATCGGCCAGGTTGAACACGCCGACGTTGAGCCGCGCGCCAGGGGTGAAGTTCCAGTGCGCCAGCAGGTCCAGCGTCGCATAGCCGGACGGCGTGTAGTACGTCGCCGACGCCGGGCGTTTCTTCTTCGCCACGAAGGTGCCGACCAGTTGCGCGCCCCAGGTCTCGCGGTCGTAGGCCAGGCCGAGCACGCCGCGCAGCGGATCGATCGAGTTCAGCGGCGTGGCGTCGGTCTTGTTGTCGCCACGCGCATAGGCGGCGCTGGAATGCAGCGACCAACCGGCCCAGCGCGCGGACAGCGCGCCGAAATCGACGCCGGCCTTGGCCTCCACGCCCTTGATCACCACGTGGTCGACGTTGCGCGACTGGTACAGCATCAGGCCGTCGGCGTTGTAGCCGACGAAGCTGTAGGACTCGATGAAGTCGCGGTAGTCGTTGTAGTAGCCGCTCAGGCCGAAATACCCGGCCGCCGCGGTGTAGCGCAGGCCCAGCTCGGCGCCCTTGCTGGTCTCCGGCTTCAGGTCCGGATTGGCGATGGCGGTATAGCCGAACTGCAGGTTGGTGAAGCCGATGTTGACGTCGTTGTAGGGCGGCGCGCGGAAGCCGTGCGCGTAGTTGGCGTACAGCGACCACGCATCGTCGATGCGCCAGATCGCGCCGAGCTTGGGCGAGACGTTGCTGTCGGTGACCTTCTCCGCGGCCACGCCGGGGTTGTCGACGGCGAAGATCGCATCGACCTGCGGCGACAGCCGGTAATAGTCCACGCGCAGGCCCGGAATCAGGCTGAAGCGGCCGTCGGCCAGGCGCATCTCGTCCTGCAGGTAGGCGCCGGCCTTGGTGGTCTCGGTGACCGGGAAATCGCGCACCGGGAACGTCTCCACGCCCACGGTCTTGCTGATCGCGCCGGTGGTCAGGTTCTGCGCGTAGCCATCGCGCTTTTCGTGGGTGTCGCTCCACGACAGGTCGATGCCGTAGCTGAAGTCGTGGACCACGCGGCCCTGGTCCACCTGCTTGTGCAGGTTGGCCTGCAGCCCGTACAGGCGCTGGTCGAAGTCGTGCTCCATGTGTCGCAGGGTGTTGTTGCTGCGGCGCTCGTCGGTGCGTTGCAGGCTTTCGCTGTCCTGCCGGTACAGCTGCCACTGCAGGTCGTCGGCGAGCAGCGTGTCGAGCTGGTCCACTTCGTGGGTCAGCGACACGCGGGCGCGGGTCTGATGGTCGCGCCCGCGCTGCGACAGGATGCTGGAAGTGACGTTGCTCAACGCATCGATGCTGGAGTAGTCCTCGTTGCCCTCCACGGTCAGCTTGAAGCGCTGGTTCGCGCTCGGCGCGTAGACCAGCTTGCTGAGCAGGCTGCGGCCGTCGCTGCTGAGCGGATTGGGCGCGGTGCGCGCCGCGCCGGTGCTGCGGTTGTCGCCCTGGGTCTCGCTTTCCTGGCCCTGGCGGTGGCTGACCGCGGCCATGCCGCTCCAGCGCTCGCCGCCGAACGCGACCAGCGCGCCGGCGAACAGGCCGTCCCATTCGCTTTCGTAGCCGAATTTCAGGCCCACGTAGCTGTTCTTGCCCGGCGCCAGGTAGTCGGCCGGGTCCTTGGTCACGTAGGCGACCACGCCGCCGAGCGCATCGGAGCCGTACAGCGAGCTGGCCGGGCCGCGCACGATCTCGACGCGCTTGAGCGTTTCCATATCGACGAAGTTGCGGTTGGCGTTGAGATAGCTGCCGAAGCTGAAGGTGTCCGCGACCGGGATGCCGTCGGTCAGCATCAGCACGCGGTTGCCGTCCAGGCCGCGGATGCGGATGCCGCCGATGCCGCTGAAGCGGCCACTGTTGCCGGTGACCGAGACGCCGGGGCTGTAGCGCAGCAGGTCTTTCAGGTCGTAGACCAGCTCCTGGTCCATTTGCTCGCGGTCGATCACGTCGACGCTGCTGGGGACATCGACGATGGCGCGCTGGGTACGCGTGGCGGTGACCTGCAGGCGGTCGAAGTCGCGCGGCGTGGCGGAACTGGATGCATCGACGGCATCGACGGCATCGGTGGCGTCGACGGGTGCGGCATGCGCGCAGGCGGCCAGGGCCAGCCACAGCGCGCCGGTGAGCGGAGCGGTACGGATCATGGAAGTAATCGGTGGGTCGCGAAAAAATCCCGGCCACGCCGGCGCGAGCCGGCGCAAGGGCCGAGGAGAGAAACGGTCGCGACTGCGGGCGGCCGCAGCGGACCCATCGGGTCCGGCCAGGTGGCGGCAGTGTCGAGCGGGTGGCCTGGCCGCGCGTTGCGCGGCCGGCCGGCTTACTTGGTCAGGATCAGCTTGTCGTTGCTGGTATGGCGCAGGCGATACACGCGGTCGCCATGCTGGATCAGCACTTCGCGGCGCCCCTTGAGCAGCGCTTCGCTGCCGATCGTCTCTTCGACCGGGACCGCGCGCGGCAGCGCACGCTCGCGCAGGCTCAGGGTTTCGGGGTGACGCAACAGGACGGGTTGAGCGGTCATGGTCGGGCTCCGTACACAGGGGTCGATACGGATGATAATGATTCTCAATAATTAAGCAAGAGCCGTTCTCGTTTGCGGCGATTCAAGCTGCGAATAGGAAATCGAACTTCGACAGTCCCGACGAATCGACCATTGCGCACGGCTCTCGCGAGCCGTGCGCACACGCACTTCGCGCCGAAGCGGCGCCGGCTCAGGCCACCGCCGCCTCGACCTGCGCCCACCACGCCGGATCCTCGCGCGCGGCCAACGGCAGCGCTTCGAAGTTCTGCAGCAACTGGGCGACGCGGCTGGCGCCGAGGATCACCGTGGACACGTGCGGGTTGCGCAGGCACCAGGCGATCGCCAGTGCCGCCGGGGCCACGCCTTCGGCGGCCGCCAGGGCGGTGAAACGGCGTGCGCGCTCCACGCGGCGCTGCGCGGGCGGCCCGATCACCTCCTCGTGCAGCCAGGCGTTGCCGGCCTGGCCCAGGCGCGAGGCCGGGTCGATGCCGTCGTTGTACTTGCCGGTCAGCAGGCCCGAGGCCAGCGGCGACCAGATCGTGGTGCCCAGGCCGAGTTCGGCGTACAGCGGCGCGTATTCGTGCTCCACGCGCTGGCGGTGCAGCAGGTTGTACTGCGGCTGCTCCATCGACGGCCCCTGCAGGCCGAGCGCCTGCGCCACCTGCGCCGCTTCGCGGATGCGTTCGGCCGGCCATTCGGAGGTGCCCCAGTACAGCACCTTGCCCTGCCGGATCAGCGCGTCCATCGCGCGCACGGTTTCCTCCACCGGCGTGTCGGCGTCGGGACGATGGCAGTAGTACAGGTCCAGATAGTCCATCCGCAGCCGCTTCAGCGCGGCATGGCAGGCGTCGGTGACGTGCTTGCGCGACAGCCCGCGCTGGGTCGGGCGCGGTGCGTCGACCGCACCGAAGTACACCTTGCTGGACACGCAATAGCCGTCGCGCGGCAGCCGCAGGTCGGCGATCACATCGCCCATCACCTGCTCGGCGCGGCCCCGCGCGTAGACCTCGGCGTTGTCGAAGAAGTTGACCCCGTGGTCCCAGGCGGCGGCGATCAGGTTGCGCGCTTCGTCGCGGCCGATCTGTCCGCCGAAGTTGATCCAGGCGCCGAACGACAGTGCCGACAGCTGCAGGCCGGTGGCGCCAAGGCGACGGTAATGCATGCGAATTCCTCCTGCGGTGCGAGCCGGCGAACGTGGCCGGCGGGCGGCCGCACAGTGTAGCGAGGCGACCGGCACGTGCCCGCACTCCACGCACTGCCTTGATCGGCAACCGATTTCCGGCGCTGAACGGGGTTTGCCTTGCCGCCCGTCACCCCCTGCACTACGCTCCCTCTCTTTGGTCCGGCGATCCAGGGGAAGCAGATGGTCGAGGGTTTGGGGAGGATCGGCTTCGGCCTGTTCGGGTTGGCGGTGCTGATCGGGATCACCTGGTTGTTCTCGAACAACAAGCGCGCGGTGGATTGGAAGCTGGTCGCGACCGGCCTGGTCCTGCAGATCGGCTTCGCCTCGCTGGTGCTGCTGGTGCCGGGCGGGCGCGAGGTCTTCAACTGGCTGGGACAGCTGTTCGTGAAGGTGCTGAGCTTCGTCAACGAAGGCTCCAACTTCATCTTCGGCAGCCTGATGGACACCACCAGCAACGGCTTCATCTTCGCCTTCCAGGTGCTGCCGACGATCATCTTCTTCTCCGCGCTGATGGGCGTGCTCTACCACCTGGGGGTGATGCAGGCGGTGGTGCGGGTGATGGCCTGGGCGATCACCAAGGTGATGCGCGTGTCCGGCGCGGAGACCACCAGCGTCTGCGCCAGCGTGTTCATCGGCCAGACCGAGGCGCCGCTGACGGTGCGCCCGTACATTCCGAAGATGACCGAGTCCGAATTGCTGACGATGATGATCGGCGGCATGGCCCACATTGCCGGCGGCGTGCTCGCCGCCTACGTGGGCATGCTCGGCGGCAGCGATCCGGAGCAGCAGGCGTTCTACGCCAAGCACCTGCTGGCGGCGAGCATCATGGCCGCGCCGGCGACGCTGGTGGTGGCCAAGCTGCTGATCCCGGAGACCGGCACGCCGCTGACCCGCGGCACGGTCAAGATGGAAGTGGAGAAGACCACCAGCAACATCATCGACGCGGCCGCCGCCGGCGCCGGCGACGGCCTGCGCCTGGCGCTGAACATCGGCGCGATGCTGCTGGCGTTCATCGCGCTGATCGCGCTGGTCAACGCGCCGCTGACCTGGTTCGGCGACGTCACCGGCCTGGCCGCGGCGATCGGCCGCCCGACCAACCTGTCCACCATCTTCGGCTACCTGCTGGCGCCGATCGCCTGGGTGATCGGCACGCCGTGGGCGGACGCGACCACGGTCGGCTCGCTGATCGGGCAGAAAGTCGTGATCAACGAGTTCGTCGCCTACAGCGAGCTGTCGAAAATCGTCAAGGGCGAGATCCCCGGCATGCAGCTGAGCGAGGAAGGCCGGCTGATCGCCACCTACGCGCTGTGCGGCTTCGCCAACTTCAGCTCGATCGCGATCCAGATCGGCGGCATCGGCGGGCTGGCCCCGGAGCGGCGCCAGGACCTGGCGCGGTTCGGCCTGCGCGCGGTGCTCGGCGGTTCGATCGCCACCTTCATGACCGCCACCATCGCCGGCGTGCTGTCGCACTTCGGCTGATGCGATTCCCCTTTCCCCAGTACTTGTTGAGAAGCAGCACATGCCTATGAGTTCGGTCATCGTCGTCGGTTCGTTCAATGTCGACCACGTCTGGCGCTGCGAGACCCTGCCCGCCCCCGGCGCGACCATCGCCGGCCGCTACAGCACCGGCCCCGGCGGCAAGGGCTTCAACCAGGCGGTGGCGGCGGCGCGCGCCGGCGCCCGCACCACCTTCGTGTGCGCGCTCGGCGACGACGCCGGCGGCGCGATGGCGCGCGCGCTGGCGGCGCAGGACGGCATCGATCTGGCCGCCGAGGCCAGTACCGAGCCGACCGGCACCGGCGGCATCTACGTCGACGGCCACGGCCGCAACACCATCGTCATCGGCGCCGGCGCCAACGCTGCGTTGAGCCTGGGCTTCGTACAGGCGCAACGCGCGCTGCTGGGCTCGGCGCGGGTGCTGCTGGCGCAGCTGGAATCGCCGATCGAGACCATCGAGGCGACCCTGGCGCTGGCGCGCGAGACCGGCCTGACCACGGTCCTCAACGCGGCGCCGGCCAATGCGCAGACCAGCATCGGCCTGCTCAAGCTGGCCGACGTGCTGACCCCGAACGAAACCGAGTTCGCCGCGCTGCTGACGCGCCATGTCGGCGAGCGCGTGGATGCCGACGACGTCGCCGCCACCGATGGCGGCAGCCTGCACGCGCTGTGCCGCAAGCTGCTGCCGGGCGGCACCGTGGTGGTGACGCTGGGCGCGGTGGGCGCGTTCATCTCGCACCCCGAAGAGCGCCAGCGCGGCGACACGCAGCCGTACTACCGCATCGGTGCCGAGGCCGCGCAGACCGTGGACACCACCGGCGCCGGCGATGCGTTCAACGGCGCGCTGGCGGCTTCGCTGGCGCAATCGCCGAACGCCAGCTTCGCCACCCATGTGCGCTTCGCCAACCACTACGCGGCGCGTTCGACCGAAGCCGAAGGCGCTGCCGCGTCGATGCCGCGACTGGTGCCCGACGCCGGCTGAGCCGTCCGCGCCGATCGCGGCATCCGTTCCCGCGCCCCCAGACCACCGACCCACCGCCCGGCGCCGCGCCGGGCCTGCATCCCGACAAGGAGTTTCCGATGCCGCGTTTTTCCGCCATCTCGTTCGGCGCGCTGTGCGCGCTGCTTGCCCCGCTGTCCGCCGTCGCCGCGCAGCGCTGCGACTGGAACAGCACTGCCGGCGACGCCGACCGCGCCGCGGTGACCGTCTCCGCCGACAGCCTGCAACAGGCGATCGCGGCGCACTACGACGACGCCGACCAGGAAGACGGCGCGACCCTGGCGCGCACGCTGCTGCAGCGCGCGCAGTCGCCGCAGCTGCCGGGCAAGCTGGAAGGCCGCTGGAAGGTGCGCTCGATCCAGGTCGACCAGCGCTTCGCCTATGCCTACCCCTACTTCAAGGCCGAGATCGCGCGCGATCCCTGCGGCTATCGCCTGAGCAAGACCAGCGGCTCGCAGCGCCGCAGCGGCACGCTGTATCCGCTGGCCAAGGACAGCCGCGAGTTCGCGTTCCTCGGCGCCAGCACGGTCAACGACGATCCGCAGGGCCACTACGCGCCCGGCAACGTCTCGGACGGCACCAATGGCAACAGCGTCGGGCGCCTGGTGGCGCTGGGCCCCGACGAACTGCTGCTGATCCTGGACGGCAACGCCAAGGGCTTCGAGCTGTACCAGCTGATCCGCTGAATCCGCGACCTGCGGCCGGGTCGCGCGCGCGCGATCCGGTCGGCGCACGCGCTCGGGCCTGTCCCAGCCTGGTCGCCGCGCTGGCCGCCGCCAACATGGCTGTCCGAGTTGGCAGCGGCCGCGGCGGCGGCGACAATGGCCGCATGCGCATCGGCCCCTACACGATCGAACCGAAGGTGATCCTGGCGCCGATGGCCGGGGTCACCGACAAGCCGTTCCGGCTGCTGTGCAAGCGCCTGGGCGCCGGCCTGGCGGTGTCGGAGATGACCATTTCCGATCCGCGCTTGTGGCAGACCCGCAAATCGCTGCAGCGCATGGACCATGCCGGCGAACCGGACCCGGTCAGCGTGCAGATCGCCGGCACCGAGCCGCAGCGGCTGGCCGAGGCGGCGCGCTACAACGCCGACCACGGCGCGCAGCTGATCGACATCAACATGGGCTGCCCGGCGAAGAAGGTGTGCAACGCCTGGGCCGGCTCGGCGCTGATGCGCGACGAGGCGCTGGTGGCGCGCATCCTCAGCGCGGTGGTGAACGCCTCGCCGGTGCCGGTGACGCTGAAGATCCGCACCGGCTGGGACTGCGACCACCGCAACGGCCCAGCCATCGCGCGCATCGCCGAGGACTGCGGCATCGCCGCGCTGGCCGTGCACGGCCGCACCCGCGACCAGCACTACAGTGGCCAGGCCGAATACGCCACGATCGCGCAGATCAAGGCCGCACTGCGCATCCCGGTGATCGCCAACGGCGACATCGATTCGCCGCACAAGGCCGCGCAGGTGCTGGCCGCGACCGGCGCCGATGCGGTGATGGTCGGCCGCGCCGCGCAGGGCCGGCCGTGGATCTTCGGCGAGATCGCGCACTATCTGGCGACCGGCGAACTGCTACCGGCGCCGGCGCTGCCGTTCGTGCGCGACACCATGCTCGGCCACCTGCGGGCGCTGCACGATTTCTACGGCGAAGCGCAGGGCGTGCGCATCGCGCGCAAGCACCTGGGCTGGTATGCCAAGGATCGCCCCGAGAACGCGGCGTTCCGCGCGGTGGTCAATCGCGCCGAGAGCGCCGATGCGCAACTGCGGCTGACGGCCGATTACTTCGACGCGCTGATCGCCGGCGTGTCGCCCGACTTGCCCGCCGCGGCCTGAGCGGCGCGACACAGCACCACGCCAGGCGTTCGCAGCGGGTTCCTGTCCCAACTGTGCGGCTTTGCCCGCAACCACGCAGGCGCGGCGGCTGCAACGAGCGCGCCCGCGTGGCGCCGTGCCCGTTCGGCCAGATCGACCACAGCGCCACGCGGACAGCAGGCATCCGCACGCGGACCGGGAGGCGGCGGCGATCCCCTAGCCGCTCAGTGCAGCTCGGACTGCGCCGGCGCGCCGACCGGTGTCGTCGCTGCCGGTTCGGTCCAGATCCGCCGCCACATCCGCGCCAGCGCCGCGCCGATCTGCCCGCGCGCCACCGGGGCGCGATACGCGGCCTGCAGCTGGCGCGGCGCGATCGCCTGCCAGCCATCGCCGTGCTGCCGCGCCACCGCGAAGTTGAAGTTGTAGTCCGGCTCCAGGCCCATGCGCAGGTCGCTGAGCACCAGTTCGCCGTCCTTGACCTGGGCGCGCATGAAACCGCGGTTGAACCAGGTCAGCCGCTGCACCGCCGGCAAGGCGCGCACTTCGCCCAGCGCCTGGGTGTTGGACGGATAGCCCTGGAAGCGCATCGGTCCGCGGTCGGCGACCAGCGAGCGCTCGCCGATCACATAGCCGCCCGGCGTCATCGCCACCACCCGCCACAACAGCGTGTTGAACGGCATCGGCACCGAGAAACGCGGCGCGTGCTGCAGGCCCATCGCCGCCAGCGCGCGATCGGCCTGGCGATCGACCAGGTGCTTGGCCAGCAGCGACCAGCCCAGGTAGGCGCTGCTCAGGATCAGCCCGGCCAGCAGCGCCTGCTGCGCCCCGCGCCGTGCGCGCGCCCACCAGGCGATGGCGCAGGCCAGGATCAGCCACAGCGTGTAGCCCGGATCGATGATGAAGACGCTGGACCACATCGTCGGCGGCGGCCGCAACGGCCACCACAGCTGCGTGCCGTAGACGGTGAACGCGTCGAGCAGCGGATGGGTGATCAGCGCCAGCTGGATCGCCCAGAACCAGCGCCGCGGCGCTGCGGCCACGCGGCCATGGCCGAAGCGCCGGTACAGCCACCAGATCAGCCAGCCGAGCAACGGCAGCACGAACAGCGAATGGCTGAAGCTGCGGTGCACGGTCATCAGCGTGACCGGGTCGCGGGTCAGCGGCAGCAGGAGCAGCGAATCGAGGTCGGGCACGGTGCCGAGCGCGGCGCCGGCCAGCAGCGCGGCGCGGCGATGCGCGGCCGGGGCAATGACGGCAGCGACGGCGGCGCCGAGTACGATCTGGGAAAGGGAATCCATCGGCCGATGCTAGCAGCGATGGTGCTGCGGGGGCGCGGCACTGACGCGGGTCTGCCCGCGCAGCAGGCAAGAGCGGGCAGTGAACGCAGCAGCAGATACGGTGCGGGACGAGACGCGGGTGGGTCTGCGTGCATCGTCACGCCATGCAGCTCCAATGGGCTCTGGTTGTGCGACATGGTGAACTGGTGAGCCGATTGAGGCGGCCGCGAAAAGCGACGCCTAACACGGAAAGGGCGCCCGTCAGGGCGCCCTTCCCTTCGGCGCGCAGCGCCAGACCGCTCGCTTCCGAGTCAGATGGACTCAGTTGGGCGGCGTGGTGGTGGTCGTGCCGAAGATCATGTCGTGAGCCTCGTGGGAGACGGTGGCCGCAGTGGCGGCATTGTTGGCCGAGGCGAAGAAGCCTCCCACGTCGGCCGCGACGACGGCCAGCCATTTCCAGAACCGTCCCTTCGAGGTGACGCCGCTCTCGGCCGCCTGTTTGGACCAGTAGCGGTTGGAATGCCTGGCCACGCTCAGCCCGCCCAGGATCAGCGCGCCGTTCTCTGACTTGGGATCGAGCCGCGCGATGGCCTCGCGCTCCAGCGCCTCGAACTGCGCCGCCGCGGCATCCATGTCCACGGCGTTTTCGACGATCTGGTCCATGCGCACGAGGAACGAATATTCGTAGCTGTTGAACTGTTGACGCAGCCCGGGCAGGTTTTCCGTCAACGGCCGCGTCGGATCGATGGAGTCGACGATCGGCTGCTGTGTCGCGATGAATCGCTCCAGCGGCACACCAGGGGCGTAGCCGCACTTCTTGACCAGGAGGGTCAGCGCATCGTCGGGCGAGGCGTTGAGATCCATCAGGCAGCCGAGGTACATGTTGTGCTGGATACCGGCCTGGTCCACCGGATTCTCGGCCGCCAGCGCGGGGACGCAGGCGGCGCTGCCGGCCAGCAGGGCAAGGGTGGCGGCAAGGAGCTTCTTGGTCATGAACGTTCTCTCTGGATGGAAGGATGGGGTGATGCGGTCTTGCGCAGACCTTGGGATGTTCCGGCGATGGGTCAGTGGACGTGGCGCGGGCCTCCCGAAGCCGCTATGCACCGCATCGGCCACTGGCGCGATGCGGCGATGTCAGGCTAGGCAGCCAGGCCTCGGCAGACGAGGGCGAAACCGGGTCGCCACGGGAGCGAACCGGGTCGATCGCCCAACCCTCGGCGGCGGCACCACGCCGCGATGGACCGCGGACGCGCGCCCGCAGCGCGGCAGGCATATCGAAGAATCAACGCCTTACGCGGATTTATTCCCGGTCTATACCCGCAGGCGCGCTGGCATTGGCGGCGTGGCCGCTCTTACCCTGCCGGTCCCGTTTCCACCATTGCGAGGCTCCCCATGCTTGCGTTCCGCCCCAACGTCGCTACCGCCCTCGTCGCGCTCCTCGCCTTGCCCGTGGCCGCTCTCGGCCACGACACGCTGCCACCGGACTGGTGCCTGGAAGAGGGCCAGGAACCGCAGATCGTGATGGAGTTCGATTTCAACGGCGGGCAACTGCGGGAACTGATGGACAAGTGCGGCGTGGTCGACCACGAGCAGCCATACATGAACGCCCTTGAGACCATTGGCGCCTACTGCGACATCGTGGCGCCGTCGAGAGCGGCGAAGCCGCTGATCCTCGGACCGACGACCTTCCTGGCGCGGGACCACCACAGCGCGTACCGCATGGAGCAGGGCCTGAAGGGCGCCTGCGTGGTCTGCCCGGCCAAGCGCCGCCGCTGACGGCCGGATGCGCGCTCGCGTCAGACGAGCGCGTCGCGGCGCGTATAGGCCAACACCGCGTCGATCCGCGACTGCAGCGCGGCGCGCGCGTCGGCCGGCAGCCCGTCGCATTGGGCGAGCACGAAATAGGCCGAACGCAGCACATCCCGCCAGCGCGGGTTTTGCGGCAACTTGGAGACCGCCAGGTAGCGCTCCATCGCGCGTGCGCGCAGGCGGCCGTCGTCGATGTTCACGCGCCAGATCCGGCTGCGCTCGGCCAGCTCGAGGCGGCCGGTGCCGGTGGTCCGCTCCCAGGTATCGATGACCGCCAGCATGAGCTCGACCAGCGTGCGCCGGAACGCATCGCGCGCTGGCGGCGCGGCTGCGCCTGCCTCCTGGTCTGCTTCCTGGCCTGCCTGCCGGCCCGCGGCCGGGGAGGTCTGCACTGCGACGCCGTCGCGTTCCTGCAGGGCGAGAACGACCAGGCCGTCGCCTCCGGACCAGGGTGCGAGCGTGGCGCGCAGCGCCTTGCCGTGCTGCGCGGCGAAGGCGACCTGCTGCGCCGCGCTGTCCTCCATCCGCTCCAGCGCCGACTGCAACGCGGCACGATCGGCCGCGCACACGAAGGCGGCGACGGGCTGCCCCACCGGCTCGGCGTCGTCGGCGCCGCCCAGCAGCAGACGGCCGGCACGATTGACGACCAGGACCTGGCCTTCGGCATCGAGCAGACACACCGCGTCCTCGCGGCTGTCGAGCAGGGTCTGCAGCAGGCTGCGATCCTCGGCCAGCGCACCGGCCTCGCGCCGGTAGCGGGCGAGTTCCTCCTCGTGGCGGATCCGCCGCGCTTCCTCCAGCAGGCGCGCGCGTTGCCGGCGCCGCTGCAGCAGCAGCCAGCCGCCAAGCGCGGCCGCAAGACCGGACACCAGTACCAGCCACAGCAGCAGCGTGCGTTGGCGCAGTTGCGCCTTGCGCAGGCTGTTCTCGCTCGCCAACCGGTCGATGGTGCGCTGCTGCTCGGCGCTCTCGAAGCGGATCCGCAGCCAGTCCAGCTGGCGGTCGTGCTGTGCGCGCATCAGCGCGGCGGCGTCCGCGTTCGCACGCCGCAGCGTGGCGTTGGCGGCCACGGCATCGCCCGTGCTTTCCTGCAGCCGCGCCAGTTCCTCCAGCAGCGGCACCCGCACCGGATCGCCGCTGGCGGCCGATGCCAGCGCCTCGCGCAGGCGCGCGGCGGCGGCGGCGGCGTTGCCGTCGAGCCGTGTCGTCCGCGCCATCTGCAGCTGCAGCGCCGAAGGCAGCGGCAGCTTCCATGCGTCAGCCAGCGCCAGCGCACCGGAACTCCAGCGCCGCGCCTGCGGCACGTCGCCCAACGCCAGCGCCGCGCGGATCAGGCCGTCATGGACCCGCAGCTCATAGGCCCGGCGGCCCTTCTCGCGGTAGACGGCCAGGGCCTCCTGCAGCCAGGCCAGCGCCTGGCGTGTATCGCCGCTGTCAAGGGCCAGCTCTGCCATGGTCTCCTGCACATGCGCCGCCTCGATGGAGTCGCCCTTCGCGCGGTTGGCTGCGAGCGCATCGCGGTAGTAGCGCATCGCGGTGTCGGGCTCGCGCAATTCGCGATACACGTCGGCGATGTTGTTGAGCACGGACGCCGCGGCACCACCCTGGGCGCGCTGGATCCCGAGGCTGACCGTCATGTTGCGCAGGGCGCCGTGAAAATCGCCGAGACGGCGCAGCGCCGCGCCCACGTTGTTCAGATCGCGCGCCTCCGCCTCGCGATCGCCGAGCGCCCTGGACAGCGTGACCGCGCACTCGAACCGCTCCAGCGCCTGCGCAATGCGTTCGCGGCGAAAATCGAGAATGCCGCGGCGGCGGGTGAGTTCGTAGCGCAAGCGTTCGTCGCCGCCGTCGCCGATGTTGGCGTCGGCGCAGTCCAGCGCCTGTTCGGCAGCCTCGAAACGGCCGATGTCCAGGCGTTCCTTGGCTTGTGCGAACAACGCTTCCACCTGTCCGTCGCCCGCCGCTGCCGAAGGCGAAAGTCCCGCACGCTGGACGCACAGCACCGAGTCCGGAAGTGTGCGGGCCAGCTTGGCGTCCGTGCAGCCGTATACCGTGTTTCGCGCGATCGAGGTGCCGCTCGCCATGAGCAGGATGAACGTGCACGACAGTCCCAGGTTTGCCGGATGCCGGGCAGCGACGCCGGAAGGAGCCGGTGCGGTCGGGCTCATCCAGTTCCACGCGGATCGCAGCGACCGGCCGGACAGTTCCTTCCCTGGCTTCAGTTTCTCCATGACCCCCGACGTGATCGAGATGCGACAAGCTTGCGCGGCGCCGTGCGTCGGCGCGACAACCAGGCTCGATCGTGGCGTCCTGCCCGGGCTTGCCGCTCCGACGAAACGCAGTAGACCCGATGGGACGCATGCCGATCAAGCGCAAGCCGCGTTTCACGAACGCGACGCATCGATCATGGGATGTACGGCACGCCGTGATGCGCCGCGTCCCTCAGCGCGAATGCGCGGCGTCGAATCTGGCGGTCAATCGCGGGCGGCACTGGTCGCGGACGCAAACGCTCCGCACCAGCATGCGCAGGCACGGACGCATGACCTGCCGAAGCGCTTGCCCTGGCAATGCGCCGTCTCGCGCAAACCGCCGGATTCAGGCCGCCCGCGGCCAGGCGCTGTCCTGCACCGAGCGCAGGCGCGGCGGCAGTTCGGCCAGCACTTCGTCGCGATGCGAGAGCAGGCGCAGGGTACCGTCGGCCTCTTCCGCGAGCGCGGTCAGGCTCTCGACCCAGTCGCCGTCGTTGGCGTAGACCAGGCCGTCGCGCTCGAACAGGCCGGCGCGGTGCACGTGGCCGCAGACCACGCCGTCCAGGCCGCGGCGGCGCGCATCGTCCAGCCCGGCGTCGACGAAGCGCTCGATGTAGCGCTCGGCGGCGCTGCTCTGCCGCTTCAGGTAGTCGGCCAGCGACCAGTAGCGCATGCCGAAGCGGCGGCGCACGCGGTTGGTCAACTGGTTGCCGGTGAGGATGCGGTAGTACAGCCAGTCGCCGAACTTCTCCTGCAGGCCGCCGAACTGGGTGACCGCGTCGTAGTCGTCGCCATGCACCACCAGCAACCGGCGGCCGTCGGCGGTCACGTGCACTGCGCGCCGGCGCACCTGCATCGCCGGCAGCGCCAGGCCGCAGAAGCGGCGGATCGGGCGATCGTGGTTGCCGGGCACGTAGATCAGTTCGGTGCCGCCGCGCGCCAGCGCGTGCAGCGCATCGATCACGCGCTGGTGCGCCGCGCCCCACACCGCGCGGCGCTGCGCCATCCACCAAAAATCGACGATGTCGCCGACCAGATACAGCTGCTTGCACTGCAGGCCGCCGAGGAAGTCGGCCAGTTCGCGCGCATGGCAGTGCGGCGCGCCCAGATGCACGTCGGACACGAACACCGCCCGACGCGGGGGCACAGACAAGCTGCTCACATTGTTCATGCCATCACCTCAGCTTCGCTACGTGGCCGTTCCAGGTAGCGCACGCGCTTCTTGCTGCGAATGCGCTGCAGATCCAGTTCGATCAGGCCATCGACCGCGTCGTTGAACGCCGGATCGACGCCGAAGGCGAGGAAGCGTGCGCCGCCCGGCTCGCACAGCTCGGTGTATTGCTTGTAGAGCATCGGCACCGCCGCGCCGAGCGCGTCCAGGTTGCCCTTGAGCACCTTGAACGCGGTGTCCGCGTCCAGCGCGTCGAACGCCGGCGGCGCCTGCGAATAGTCGAACGGCCGCGCCGAGGCGGCTTCGCCCAGCGCATCGCCGTAGTAGCGCGCGTAGTAGGCCACGATCTGCTCGCGCGCCTGCCGCGGCAGCGCCGCGCTGATCGAGACCGCGCCGTACAGATAGCGCACCTGCGGGTAGTCGCGCAGGTAGGCGCCGATGCCCTGCCACAGGTAGTCGATGCTGCGGCTGCCCCAGTAGTCGGGCACCACGAAGCTGCGGCCCAGCTCCATGCCGGCGGCGATGCGCGGCAGCAGCGCTTCGCCGTAGCGGAACAGCCCGGCGGTATAGAAGCCGGCCAGGCCGCGCTCGGCCAGCACCGGCGCACCGCGGGCCACGCGGTAGGCGCCGACCACGCGCGCGGCGGCGCCGTCCCACAGCACGATGTGCTCGTACCAGGTGTCGTAGTCGTCCAGGTCCAGGCGCCGGCCGGTGCCCTCGCCGACCGCGCGGAAGGTCAGCTCGCGCAGGCGGCCGATCTCGCGCAGCAGCGCCGAGCCGGCACGCAGCCGGCCCACGCGGATCTGCTTGCCGTCCACGGTCTGGCCCAGGCTGCGCAGCGTGGCGAGTTCCGCCGCCACCGCGGCCGGATCCTCCGCCGCGACCAAGGGTTCCTCGCTCGGCGCGGGCACGTCGGCGCCGGCACGGCCCAGCGCATACAGTTCGCGGCGCAGGCCGCGCATCAGTTCGGCGTCGGACTGCCCCTGCGGCAGCACGCGGGCGCGGCCCAGGCTCAGCGCGATGCGCCGCTCGCGGCGGGCGAACATCTCCCGCGCCAGCAACGCGGTGCCGGCCGGCTTGAACAGCGCCGAGGCGCCATAGAACAGCGCCGAGTTGCGCGCATGGATGCGCACCGGCAGCACCGGGGTGGCGGTGCGCAGCGCGAAGCGGGTGAAGCCGCGGCGCCAGCGCCCGTCGGCCACCCCGCCCCAGCCCAGCCGCGACACTTCGCCGGCCGGGAACACGATCACGCACTGCTCCTGCTCCAGCGCCTGCTCGATCGCGCGCACGCTGGCCGGCGACGGCGCGCCGCCGAGGATGCGCACCGGCAGCAGCAGCTCGCGCAGGCCTTCCAGTGCCCACAGGAAGTCGTTGGCGACGATCTTCACGTCGCGCCGCACCTGGCCCACGCAATCCAGCAGCGCCAGCGCGTCCAGCGCGCCGGACGGATGGTTGGCGACGATCAGCAGGCGCCCGCGTGCCGGAATGCACTCGGCGGGGGTCGGCGCGACCACGTAGCGCGCCTGCAGGAAATCCATCCCGGCCTGGACCAGGGCGAAGCCGCGCAGTTCGTGACTGGCGTCGAGGAACGCCTCCAGCGCGTCCAGGCCCGACCATTTCTGCAGGCCGCGCAACAGCGGCCGCACCAGCCGCGAGCGGCGCCCGGCGAACCAGTGCGGGTAGCGATCCTGCAGACGACGTTCGAGTGCGAGCACGGCAAGCCCCCTTGCTGACTGCGCACAGCTTCGGCCCCCGCGGCGACACCGATCTTGCAATATGACTACGGCAAAGTGACGCCCGCGGCCCCGCCGGCTGACCGGTTAACCTTGCCCAACGGCGGCCGGGCCACAATGCACAGCACCGCGCGCCCGTGTATCATGCGCGTCCATCTTTTCATCCGAATACAAGGATATAGCCGCGATGTCCAGCTATCTCTTCACCTCCGAGTCGGTCTCCGAAGGCCACCCGGACAAGATCGCCGATCAGATTTCCGATGCGGTGCTCGACGCGATCCTGACCCAGGACAAGCGCGCGCGCGTGGCCTGCGAAACGTTGGTCAAGACCGGCGTGGCGATCGTCGCCGGCGAAATCACCACCAGCGCCTGGATCGACCTGGAAGCGCTGACCCGCAAGGTGATCCTGGACATCGGCTACAACAGCTCCGACGTCGGCTTCGACGGCGAGACCTGCGGCGTGCTCAACCTGATCGGCAAGCAGTCGCCGGACATCAACCAGGGCGTGGACCGCAAGAAGCCGGAAGAACAGGGCGCCGGCGACCAGGGCCTGATGTTCGGCTATGCCACCCGCGAGACCGACAGCTTCATGCCGGCGGCGATCCACCTGTCGCACCGCCTGGTCGAGCAGCAGGCCAAGATCCGCAAGAAGAAGAACTCGCCGCTGGCGTGGCTGCGCCCGGACGCCAAGAGCCAGGTCACCCTGCGCTACGAAGACGGCGTGGCGACCGCCATCGACGCGGTGGTGCTGTCCACCCAGCACGACCCGGACATCAAGCAGAAGCACCTGGTCGAAGCCGTGCGCGAAGAGATCCTCAAGCCGGTGCTGCCGGCCAAGTGGCTGCACAAGGGCACCAAGTTCCACATCAACCCGACCGGCAAGTTCGTGATCGGCGGGCCGGTCGGCGACTGCGGCCTGACCGGGCGCAAGATCATCGTCGACACCTACGGCGGCTGGGCGCGCCACGGCGGCGGCGCGTTCTCCGGCAAGGACCCGTCCAAGGTCGACCGTTCCGCGGCCTACGCGGCGCGCTACGTGGCCAAGAACGTGGTCGCCGCCGGCCTGGCCGACCGCTGCGAAGTGCAGGTCTCCTACGCCATCGGCGTGGCCGAGCCGACCTCGATCTCGGTCACCACCTTCGGCACCGGCAAGATCGCCGACGACAAGATCGAGAAGCTGATCCGCAAGCACTTCGACCTGCGTCCGTTCGGCATCATCCAGATGCTCGACCTGATCCACCCGATGTACCAGCAGACCGCGTCGTACGGCCACTTCGGCCGCACCCCGAAGGCGTTCACCTACACCGACGGCACCGGCGCGCAGCACAACGCCACCTCGTTCTCGTGGGAAAAGACCGACCGCGCCGACGCGCTGCGCGCGGACGCGAAGCTGAAGTAAGCCGGCGCTTCGGCGCTTGCACGAAAACGGGCCGCATCGCGGCCCGTTTTTTTTGTTCGCCTCGGCATCGTGGCAGAACGCGCATCTCCCCTGTAGGAGCGGCTTCAGCCGCGACCGGGCGTTACCGGAAGCGCCCGCTCGCGGCTGAAGCCGCTCCTACAACAAGCGGCGGCAACTCTCTTCCGGCAGGCGACACGCCTCACGCCAAGGCAAGCCGCGGGAATGCCCTCTCACCCGCGCCGCTGCAACGAGTCCTGCAACACCTTCTGGAACTGCTGCAGCGTACACAGCTGGGTCTTGGCGTCGCTGCAGCCCGGCACGTGCAGGGTCTGCAGCAGCGGCGGCTTGCGCAGGCTCAGCGGGGTCAACTCGCGCAGCTGGTCCAGCGATTGCGCCTGGTAGCGCAGGCGCACGTAGCGCTGGCCGCTGCGCGTGTCGCGCAGTTGCTCGAGCACCAGCGCGCCGCCCGGCGGCGAGTCGTCGCGGCCGAAGCCGGGCAGATGGAAGTGCAGGTCGAGCAAGCCGCTGAGCGCGGCGATGTGGGTATCGCTGGCGACCAGCACGCTCAGCTTCGGCGCCTCCGCCACGCCCAGCGTGTCCAGCACCCGCCGCGCCAGCGGCGCGCCGGCGCGCGCGGCCATGTACTGCGGCCGCGCGTAGATCTCGAACAGCAGCGCATGCAGACGCGACACCACGCCGATGCGTTCGCGGGTGGCGCGGCCCCAGCCGACCTGGTCCAGCGGCAGGCCTTCGGCGTATTGCAGGATGAACACCTCGGCGGTGCCGGAGGTCAGGTCCAGCGGGCCATGCATGGCGATGCCACGGCCGTTGCCGCTGGCGCTCAGCGACGACGGCATGCGCGCGAAATCGCAGTCCTTGGCGCTGCAGCCGAGGATCTGCCGCATCGTGCGCAGTTCCTTCGCGTAGGGCGCGAGCACCGCGCCGGGACCGCCGGTCTGGCGCTGGATCGACGCCACCGCGGCGTCCGCGTCGAAGTCCACCGCACCGGCCTCGACCGGACGGAACAGCGGATCGTCGCTGCCCTGCGGCTGATGCCCGGCCTGCAGTCCGCAGCCCGGAGCCAGCGTCTCGGCCAGGATCTGCGCGCTGGCGATGGTGCGCTGGTCGGTGTTGGCGTAGACGCTGACCGCGCCGTCGGCAGGGCAGCCGGCGGCCGGCAGCACGCCGTCGCGGACCAGCCATTGCCGGGTGTAGTCGCCGCTCAGCTGCACGGCCACGCGGCCGTGCGCGGTGAGCAGGCTCGCCGGCGTGTTCCACACCGGCCACGGACGGTCGGCCAACGCCGCCGCCGCGGCTTCGCCGTCCAGCGGCGCACGCACGCCATGACGGAACAGCATCACCACCTGCTCGACCTGCAGTGACGGCGCAGACGCTTCGCGCGCGGGCCGCGCCTGCGCGCCGGCGGTTGCCGCCAGCACTGTCAACAGCATCCACCGCATCCGCTTGCTCATCGTCGTTCCAGAAAAAAGGGGAAAGAAATCACTCACTGCGCGGCATCCATCGCACTGCATGCCGGTGCGATTGCAGCGCAGGTCCATGGCGATCGCGTGTCGGTCGCCGCACTGCGGCTGGCCGGACACACCCGCAATTCATCGCTGCCGCAACATTGCGCTGCGGACACCGACGCCAGCTACGCGCGCCGGCCCACTGGCGATCGTGCGCGCGCGCCACGCGCCCAACGACCGCATGCATGCCGACGCGCGCCGCGGCGACATGCCGCGACGCGCGAGGGAAGCCGGCCCATGTACCGGCCGTTGGCTCAGAACGTGTACTTCACGGTCAGCAGGCTGGTGCGCCCGGCATCGACGATGTCCGAGATCGCGGTGCTGTTGCGGCCCACATGCGCCCAGTAGCTCAGGCGATTGGTCAGGTTGGCCACCGACAGGTCGGCGCGCAGGTGCTCGTTCACCGCATAGCCCACGTGCAGATCGACGCGGGTGATCGGCTTCACCCACAGGTCGTCCCAGCTGGCGCCCTGGTCCAGGTAGTCGTAGACCGACACGTATTCGCCCGAGTAGTGGTAGCTCAGGTTCACCGACAGCGGCCCCTTCTCGTAGAACAGCTCGGCGTTGGCCATCAGGTCCGGCGCGTTCTGGATGCGCTCGTCGTGGAAGCCGGTCATGCCCAGATCGACGCGGGTGGACTGGCGGGTGACGTTGGCGCCGATGCCGAAGCCGTCCAGCGGCGCCGGCATGCCCTGCAGGGTCTGCCGCACCGCCGCTTCCACGCCCAGGACCTTGCCGTCGCCGCCGTTCTGCGGACGCACGTAGCGCACGCTGCCGCTGGTGCTCGCCCCGGCATTGGCCGCATCCGAGCCGTTCTCGTAGATGTAGTCGGACAGGCGCTTGTAGTAGCCGGCCAGCATCGCGTGGCCGCCGACGCCGTTGTCCCACTCGCCGGAGACGTCGACATTGACCGCCTTGATCGGCTTCAGGTCGGGATTGCCTTCGGTGATGGTGGTGATGCCGTCGCTGGACACGCTGTAGCTGGAACCGCCGCCGAGCTGCACGAACGCCGGGCGCGTGTAGCTGGTCCACACCGAGGCCCGGTACACCGCGTTGGCGTTGCCGGGACGATAGTTCAGGAACACGCTGGGCAGCGGCACGTCGTAGGTGGTGTGGTTGTTCTGGAAGTAGCCGGCTAGCTCGTTGCCGCTGCTGTCCTTGGGCATGGTCCAGTAGGTGTTGCGGATGCTGGTCTGTTCGAAGCGCAGGCCGGGGATGATCTCCAGGTCGCCGGTCTTGAACGTGGCCATCGCATAGGCCGCGGCCACCGCCTCGGTACCGCGCATGGTGTCGCAGTTCTGATTGTTGACCGCCAGGCTGCCGCAGGTGTCGAAGCTGCTCGCGGTCAGGTACTTGGCGATCGAGGCCTTCAGCGCCGAATTGCTCAGCTTGACCGTCGGGTAGTCGTACTTGCCCGGATACACCGAGTCGTAACTGCCGCTGACCAGGCCGGTGTTCTCCAGCAGCGTGCCGTCGGTGAACTTGGCGGTGGTCCAGTCGCGCTCGGTGAACTCGCGCGAGCTGTCCACGTACTTCACGCCGAACTGCAGGCTGCTCAGCGCGCCCTCGTCGAAGTCGTAGCGCGCGTCGAACTTGGCGCCGCCCTTCTTCTGCCCGCTGTAGGACTTGGTCAGCTGGCCGTGGCGGCGCGCGTACAGGCTGCCGATGTCGTCGGCCTGGTTCTGCATCGCGGTGGTCAGCTGCGGCACCGGGAAGCCTTCGCTGTCGTAGCTGATGAAGCTGTTGGCGCCGTACGGGAACTGGGTGGAGCTGTACTGATCCACGCGCGCAGAGACTTCGATGTGGTCCGGGCGATCGTTGTCGCCGAAGCTGTAGAACAGGTTCGGCGACAGCGTCCAGTTGCCGAGCTGCTTGTCGCCGCCGAACTGGAACGTGGCCAGGTCGGCCACTTCCGGATTGGTCTCGTACCAGTAGCGCACCGCGACGCGGTTGATCTGCGGCTGGTACACGCCGGTGCTGCCGATCTGGGTGTAGCTGACGCTGGCCGGCACGAACTGCGTATAGCCGGTGTTCTGCTCGGTCTTGGCGTAGGCGTAGGTCGCCCGTGCGTACAGCTGCAGGCTCGGGTCCACATGCCAGTCGAAGGAGACGTTGCCGCCGTAGCGCTTGGTGTCGCCGCCGGAATAGCCGATGTTGGTGCCGGTGGACTGCAGCGAATCTTCCGCGTCGTAGCCGGCCGCCAGCGCGCCATTGGCGGTGGTGCGGGAGAATTCCCACGAACCGTCGTTGCGCGCAGCGGAGGCGCTGGCCACTTCGCTGTTCACGTAGTGGCGCTCGTCGTAGTACGCGCTGGCGTAGATGCCGAACTGGTGCTCGCTGCCGAACTTAGCGTGGAACTCGCCGGCCGCGCCCTTGCCCAGGCCGCTCTCGTCGTAGTCGCGGGCGCGGCTTTCCATGCGCCCGCTGGCGGTGATGCTGCCGCCGATCGCGTCGCTGTAGTCGAAACCGCTGGGAGTGCGGTAGTCGATGGTGCCGCCGATCGCATCGCCGTCCATCGCCGCGGTGGAGGTCTTGTTCAACACGATGGTCTGCAGGCCGGACGGCGGCAGCAGGCTCAGCTGCACGCTGCGGCTGTACGGCATGCCCTGGGCGACGTTGACGCCGTTGATCAGGTTGACGTTGTATTCGGCGTTGAGGCCGCGCACCGAGGCGAACATGCCCTCGCCGCGCGCGGCGCCGTCGACGCCGCCGAAATACGACTGCCCGGTGTTGACCACGTTGACGCCCGGCAACAGGCCCAGCGCCTCGGCGATGTTGTGCACGGCGGTGTACTTCAGGTCGTCGGCCGACAGCACGTTGGCGGTGTTGCTGGCCGCCATCTGCATGTCGGCGGCGGTGTAGCGGTTCGCCGCGACGGTCACGGTCGACAGGGTCTGCGCATTGCCCTTGGCGGCGGCCGGCGCGGTGTCGTCGCCGGCGGTGTTCTGCGCCTGCTCCTGCGCGGGGTCTTCGGCATGGGCGGCGGCGGCGAGGGCCAGGCTCAGGGCCAGGGCGATGGATCCGGCAAGCCGGTGCGGCCTGGCGCGGTGCGATGCGTGGTTCATGGAAATTCCATCAGGACGTGGGGTGGTGTCCCGGCACGCGACGACGCCGCGGCCGGAGAAGGCAAAGCGCTGCCCGTATCGCCGGCGCGGAGCCGGCAACTGGGCGAACATCTGGGGGAGTTCCGTGTCGGAGCTGGACCGTGCGAACTGACGGTCCGTTAACAACTGCGGCGCATTGTGTGCGTCGATGTTTGCAGATGCGTGACGGAGTTCATAGGTGAACGGAAATGCGATACGTCAGTGATGCATACGCGTGCGTATCGCAAGTGCGCATGGCTGCGGCGCTTTTTCCGCTGACATCCGGCGCGCCATAACGCCACCGCAGGAGCGGCTTCAGCCGCGACGAACGACGCGGCGGGCCTGACGGCGACGGAGACTGTCGCGGCTGAAGCCGCTCCTACAGTGCACCCAGATGGCGTCGTGTACGCCCTTGGGAGCGACGCCAGGCGACATTCACCATCGGTCGCAACGAGTTTTACCGATAGTGCGCGTCGCGACTGAAGGCGCTCCCGCAGAAGGCGCTCCCACGGAGGGATCTAACCGGGTGCCTATCGACTCCGTCGCATCACTCCGACGCGATCTGCGCATGCAGGATGCGGCGGATCTCCAGGATCGCCTGCGGCGTCTCCTGCACGCTGTGTCCGGAGGTGATCACCAGTTCCGATTCGGCGCCATCCAGGTGCGCGCTGCGGTAGGGCACCAGCCCATCGTCGGCGACGGCCAGCGGCAGCGCCGGGTTGCGCCGGGCGATGATCGAGTTGTAGCGCACGGCTGACGAAATCGGCAGCTCGGCGGCCGCACGCACGAACGGATCGGTATCGCGCAGATTGTCGATGCCGTTGGGCAGGCGCTGCGGCACGCCGTCCTGGCCGGCGATGTCCTGCATTACCTCGGTGAAGCGCTGCAGCAAGGTCACCGGCAAGCGAATCAGTCCGCCGACCAGGCGCCCGATGCTGCCCTCGGCGATGGCGGTGCCGCGGTGCGGCGCGGCGATGAAGATGGCGCGGTCCACCTGCGGCAGCGGCGCGAAGCGCAACAGCGGCTGCAGGCGCTCGCGTACCCGCGCGCCACGTTCGCCGCTCAGGTCGCGGCCGGCGAGCAACGCGTTCCAGATGCGCTCGCCGGAGCTGCTGACCAGCAGCCGCGCGATCACTCCCCCCATGCTGTGGCCGATCAGCACCATGTGCTGCGAGGCCGGCGCCTGCCCCTGCGGATCGAAATTGTGCAGGGTCTGCTGCAGCAAGGTTTCGATCTGCGCGCGGTTCCAGGCGATCGGCATGTTGGTCGGGTAATAGACCTGCCAGATCTGGTAGTGGCGGCGCAGTTGCTCGTCGCCCATGATCTCGTTGGCGACGTTGACCCAGGCCTCGGGGCTGCTGCCCAGGCCGTGCAGCATCAGCACGATGCGCCGGTTCGGGTCGTAGGGCTGCATCAGGTACAGGTGCGGCTGCTCGATGCCGTGTTCGCGCCCCAGCATCGAGCGCAACGACTGCTTGGCGAAACCCGAACGCGCCAGCCACAGGCCGTAGGCGGCGGTGAAATTGGCGGCCAGCGGCAGCCGCTGGCCGTGCACGACGACCTCGTTGTCGCGATACGGATCGTAGGGCGCGATCACCACGCTGCGCGTGTCCAGCACCTGCGCCAGGCTGTCGCCATCGAAGCGCAGCAGCACGGTGGTCGGCGCGTACGACAGTTCGCTGTAGCCGGCGGTATCGGTAGCCGCTTGCCCTGGCTTCGCAGCGGCCATGATCGCGGTCGGATCGCCGACCTGCGCCGGCGACACTTCCGCCACCAGCTCGGCCCCGAAGCCATCGCGGCGATAGGTGCTGCGCAGGCCGTCGAAACGCAGCGAGGCGGCAGGCACCATCGCATTCGGCCGCGCCACGCCGCCCGGCAGGCGGAAACTGTCCAGCTGCGCGCGCACTTGCCAGCCGGCGGCAGCCAGCGTGTCGTCGTCGCGCAATTCGCCGCTGGCGCTGCGCGCGCGCCAACGTTCGAACATCGCGCCGACCACGTGCTGCACCGCGTAGTTGTAGTAGTCGCGCACCTGCGTCTGCCGGTCCTCGAAGGCGCGCGCGCTGGCCGGGCGTTCGGTATAGAACAGGTAGGCATAGGCGTAGCGCGCGGTTTCCAGCCATGCCTGCAAGGCTGCATCGTCGAGTGCGACGTTGCCCTTGGGCGTACGCGTCGTCGCCGCGCGCAACCACAGCTCCGACAAGGTCGCCAGGCGGCGTTCCTCGTCCAGTCCCTGCACCGTGCGCAGTTGCGCGGCGCAGGCGGGGATGTCGGCCTCGCAGGGCTTGCGCTCGATCGCGACCACGCGCAGCGTTTCCTGGCTGGCGTCGCTGAGTTCGCCGGTGCTGAGCACGTCGCCGCGCTTGGTCGCGATGTAGTCGCCGGCCGCGCGCGACTGCACGGTGACCATGGCGCAGCCGGACCCGGCGAGCAGGCCCACCGCCAGCAGCGCGCGCGCCGCCAGCTGCCGCACCGCGCGCGCGGCGCGCATCAGCGCGGCGCTCCGGGCGGTTCTTCGCCGGGGATGCCTTCGCGGATGCGCTGCGAAAAGTCGGCGCCGGCGCCGGCCTGGCGTGCGCGCTCGCCGATGCGTCCGCGCGCCTGCAGCGTGGCCAGCGCGTAGCCCGGCACGAAGCCGTGCTGCGCATAGACATAGGACGGCAGATAGCCGGACAGCAGCAGGCGGTAGTCCAGCGGCAGCTGCGGCTCGAACTTGCGCACCAGCTCGAACACGATGGTGGTGCAATTGCTGGTGGCGGTGTTGTAGAACTTCGGCGTGCGCTGCAGCTGCTGCGCCTGCGCCACGTAGCCCATGAACAGCTGGCGCAACTGCGCGCGCGGAATGTTCAGCCGGTACAGATAGACGTCTTCGCCGCGCACGTTGCTGCGCACCGCGAGGATGTCGCGCTCGTCGGCGGCGATCATCGCCTGCTCGAAATTGCGGAAGAACCCGGCCAGCGCGGAGAACGATTCGCCACGCTCCTTGCGGATCTCCAGCGAGAACACCACCCGGCGGCCGTCGTCGAAGCCGAACGAGACCAGGGTGTGGGCGATCGCCGGCCCCATCCAGTAGGACAGCGCCAGGTCCGCCGAGGCCAGCCGGTCCAGGTCGTACTGGCGGGTTTCCCAACGCGGCGTGTAGTCGCTGTCGCTGCGCCAGGCGAAATTGCGCACGTTGTGCAGGGTGACGAGGTGGCCTTCGACCTGCGGCTGCAGCGGCTGCGCCACGTCGTCGGCCCAGTCGCGGTTCTGCTCGGGCAGCAACTGCGACCAGCCGAACACCAGGCCGGCGCAGGCGACGGCGAAGATCCACGGCAGCACGCGGTAGTCGCGGGGATGGCGCAGGCCCCACAGCGCGGCGCCGCCCATCGCCAGCCACAGCAACGCCGAGGCGTAGCGCACCAGGCTGCCGGTATGCGGCAGGTAGGCCAGGAACAGCGCGCCCCAGACGCCGGCCAGCACGATCGCCAGCGCCACCGTTGCGCGCAACAGGCGTGCCGGCCAACCCCGCTGCGCGGCGTTGCGCGCCGCAATCGCGGCGACGGCGCGGGCCTGTCCTCGCTCGCGACGCAGGCTCATAGCGTCGCCGCCGCCGCGGGCGTGGCCAGCGCATGGCACAGCAGCCGGCAACCGCGTAGCGCCAAGGCCTTGCGTTCGGCTTCGTCGCTGCCGCGTTGGCAGGCGCCGAGCATGTCCATCAACAAGGTGAGGTCGTCGCCGTCCAGACCCTGGCGGCACAGGCCGGCGTCGGTGGCGCGCTGCAGGAACGGCAGCAGGATCGCCATCAGCCGCGCATGCGCCACTTCGATCTGCGGATGGTCGCGCGGCATCGAGCGCCAGCAATCGGCCAGCGGCGCGGACATCGCGATGTGCTCGGCGACATCGCGCAGCAGCAGGAACAGGCCGTCGGGGCGCTCGCCGATATCGCGCGCGCAGCATTCCAGCCCGTCCAGGGCGCGCTGCAGGAGCGCGATCATCAGGTCGGTGCGGTCGGCGAAATTGCGGTACAGCGTGGCCCGGCCCACGCCGGAGCGTTCGACCACCAACTCCAGCGGCGCGAGCACGCCGTGCTCGCAGAATACTTCGTCGGCCGCATCGAGCAGCAGGCGGCGACGTTGGGCGGCATCGGCACGGAGATCCATGCCGGGATTATCGGACAATTTTGTCCACTTGCAAGCGCAGTGCTGGCCGGACCGCATCCGGCGGCCCGGCGGCGATGCTGGAAGCACGGCCACCGGGTCCGGTCCGGCCGCTGCTCAGCCGGTGTTCTGCACGCCTTGCGAGACGCCGTTGACGCAGGCCACCAACGCGCGCAGCAGGTCCTCGTCCTCGCCGTCGGTGGCCCGCCAGCGCTGCAGCAGGTCCACCTGCAACACGCTGATCGGATCGATGTAGGGATTGCGCAGGCGGATCGACAACGCCAGCCGCGGGTCGTGCTGCAGCAGCGACGCCTGCCCGGTCAGCGATTTCACCCAGCCCTTGGTCAGCGCGAGTTCGTCGCGAATGCGCGGGAAGAAACGCTCGTGCAGCGGCCCGGCCAGGCGCGAGAACATCTCGGCGATGTTGAGGTCGCCCTTGGACAGCACCATCGCGATGTCGTCGAGGAAGGTGCGGAAGAACGGCCAATCGGTGGCCATCTCGCGCAGCGTGTCCTCGTGGCCGGCCTCCACCGCCGCGCGCAGGCCGCTGCCGACGCCGTACCAGCCCGGGATCACCGCCCGCGCCTGGCTCCAGGCGAACACCCACGGGATCGCGCGCAGGTTGTCCAGCGCCGCATCCTGGCCCAGCCGCCGCGACGGCCGCGAGCCCAGGGTCATGCGCTCGATCACGTCGATCGGCGTGGCCAGGCGGAAATAGCGCATGAATTCGGCATCGCCGACGAAGCTGCGGTAGGCGCGGGTGCTGTGCTCGGCGACGATGTCCATCACCGGCCGCCACGCGTCCTCGCGCGCGTCCAGCGCACGCGGACGCATGCTCGACAGCAGCACCGCGCCGGTCATCTGCTCCAGCGAGCGCAGCGCCAGGGCGCGGATGCCGTACTTGCGGTGGATCACCTCGCCCTGCTCGGTCACCCGCAGGCGGCCGTCGACGCTGCCGCGCGGCGCCGCTTCCAGCGCGCGCGTGGTCTTGCCGCCGCCGCGCACGATCGAACCGCCGCGGCCATGGAAGAAGGTCAGGCGGATGCCGAGGTCGGCGGCCGCATCGAGCAGTTCCACCTGCGCGCGCTGCAGGCCCCAGCGCGAGGCGGCGATGCCGCCGTCCTTGCCGCTGTCCGAGTAGCCGAGCATCACCATCTGCACGTCGTTGCGCGCGGCCAGGTGGCGCCGGTAGACCGGGTCGGCGAGCAGGTCGCGCAGCGTGTCGGTGCCGCCGCGCAGGTCGTCCACCGTCTCGAACAGCGGCACGATGTCCAAAGGCACCGCGCCTTGCGCATCGACCAGGCCGCCGCGCCGCGCCAGCGCCAGCACGGTCAGCACGTCGGCGCGGTTGTGCGCCATGCTGATGATGTAGCTGCCCAGCGCATCGGCGCCATGCCGCGCGCGCGCGTCGGCGAGCGCGGCGAACACCGCGTCCAGGCGTGCGTTGCCGGCATCCTCGGGGGCGGCCGGCAGGATCTGCTCGCCGCCGGCATAGGCGCCGAGCACGCTGGCACGGTCCTGCGCCGAACGTGCGTCCCACTCGTCCTCGCCCAGCGCCGCGGCGACCGCGCGCGCGTGCACGCTGGACTCCTGGCGCACGTCCAGCCGCGCCAGGTGGAAGCCGAAGCTGCGCACCCGCCACAGCAGCCGGCGCACCGCGAACCAGCCCGCGTGCAGGCCCTTGTTGGCCTGCAGGCTGTCGAGGATCAACTGCAGGTCCTGCTCCAGTTCGGCAGGCGTGGCGTAGGCGCCCGGCGCATCGTCCAGCGTCGCCTGCAGGCGCGCGCGCATCAGGTCGTTGAGCAGGCGGTACGGCATGTCGCCATGCCGCGGCCGCGAGCGCGCCGCGGCCTCGGGCAGCAGGTGCCGGTAGCGTTCCAGCTGCGCCAGCAGCGCATCGCTGACCGCCACCAGCGTGGTCGACTGGCTGAGCAGGCTGGCCAGCTGCCACAGTTCCTTCAGATAACGGTCCAGCACCGCGCGGCGTTGCGCGTCGAGCGTGGCGGTGATGGTGCCGGCATCCACGTTCGGATTGCCGTCCATGTCGCCGCCGACCCAGGTGCCGAACCGCAGCAGCCGCGGCAACGGCACCGGCTCGCCGTAGGTTTCCTCGATCGCGTGCTCCAGGGTCTCGTACATCACCGGGACCACCCGGTACAGCACCTGGGTCAGGTAGAAACCGACATGCTCGCGCTCGTCTTCCACCGTCGGTCGCACCGGCGAGGAATCGGCGGTCTGCCACGAGGCGGTCAGCGCCATGCGGAAGCGCGCCGCATCGGTGGCGCGCTCGCCGGGGGTGCGCATGCCGTCGAGGTTGTCGACCAGGCTTGCGACCATCAACTGTTCTTTCTCCAGCAGCGCACGGCGCACCGCCTCGGTCGGGTGCGCGGTGAACACCGGCTCCACGTCGATGCGCGGCAGCCATTCGCCCAGTTCCTGCGCGCTCACGCCCTGCGCCTTGAGCCGGCGCAGCGCGTCGTGCAGGCCGTCCGGCTGCGGCGTATCGGCGCTGTTGCGCTGGTAGTCGCGGCGGCGGCGGATGCGGTGCACGCGCTCGGCGATGTTGACCACCTGGAAGTAGGTGCTGAAGGCGCGCACCAGCGCCTCGGCGTCGCGCGGCGTGCGGCCGTAGAGCTGCTCGCTCAGCGACGACGGCGGCGCATCGCTCTCGCGGCGCGCGATCGCGGTGGTGCGGACGGTTTCGATCTCGTCGAGGAACTCCGCAGACACCTGCTCGGCGAGCAGGTCGCCGACCAGCGCCCCCAGTCGGCGGACGTCGTCGCGCAAGGGGATGTCGGGCGTGGCAAACACGATGCTGCTGCGGTACTCGTTCATCGGAAACGCATGGCTCGGCAGTGGGGGCGCCGCAAGACTAACCCAAAAGTATTAGTCCCTCGCCCGGCCTGGTAACGGTTACAAAGCGAACCATCGTGTGCCGGCGCAGGCGCCCCCCCTGCGGGAGCGATCTCGGTCGCGAGGCTTTCCAGGGAAGCCTCGTCGCGACTGAAGCCCACCCACGGGGAGGCCTGGCGACACCAGGAGCACGCACCAGCGAATCGAAGCGCTGGCTCCGGGGGCGCACCGGCCGGCAGGCGGCGGCGCGGCCGTGGTCGCCGAACCGGGCCTTGGGCGTGCGCCACGTCCCAGGGCCACCGCCCCATTCAAGTGCCTCACGCCGCAGCCGCTATAATCGGGTGTTCCTCCGCCGAGGGGCGCTGCGACCGTGTCGAGGTGGGTTTCCCGCCTCCAGACCCGGCCAGGCTCGGCGGCAGGCTTGAGCGACAACGGCGCCCGGACCTTCGCGAGTTTTCTCGCCATTGACCGGAGCACTACCGATGAACGCTGTACGCAAGAGCTTTTCCACCGAGGGCGACTACAAGGTCGCCGACATCTCCCTGGCCGATTGGGGCCGCAAGGAGCTGGACATCGCCGAGCACGAGATGCCGGGCCTGATGTCGATCCGCCGCCAGTATGCCGCCGCCAAGCCGCTGGCCGGCGTGCGCGTGACCGGCTCGCTGCACATGACCATCCAGACCGCGGTGCTGATCGAGACCCTGAAGGACATCGGCGCCGACGTGCGCTGGGCCTCGTGCAACATCTTCTCCACCCAGGACCACGCTGCCGCGGCGATCGCCGTCACCGGCACTCCGGTGTTCGCCTGGAAGGGCGAGAGCCTGGAGGAATACTGGGATTGCACCCTCGACGCGCTGACCTTCACCCTGGCCGACGGCACCCAGACCGGCCCGGAGCTGGTGGTGGACGACGGCGGCGACGTCACCCTGCTGATCCACAAGGGCTACGAGCTGGAGAACGGCTCCAAGTGGGTGGACGAACCCGCGTCCTCGCACGAAGAGCAGGTGATCAAGGACCTGCTCAAGCGCGTGGCGGTCGAGCGCCCCGGCTACTGGACCCGCGTGGTCAAGGACTGGAAGGGCGTGTCCGAGGAAACCACCACCGGCGTGCACCGCCTGTACCAGTTGGCCGAAGCCGGCACCCTGCTGGTGCCGTCGATCAACGTCAACGACTCGGTGACCAAGAGCAAGTTCGACAACCTGTACGGCTGCCGCGAGTCGCTGGCCGACGGCCTCAAGCGCGCGATGGACGTGATGCTGGCCGGCAAGGTCGCGGTGGTCTGCGGCTACGGCGACGTCGGCAAGGGGTCTGCGCACAGCCTGCGCGCCTACGGCGCCCGCGTCATCGTCACCGAGATCGACCCGATCTGCGCGCTGCAGGCGGCGATGGAAGGCTTCGAGGTCAACACCGTCGAAGACAGCCTGGGCCAGGCCGACATCTACGTCACCACCACCGGCAACAAGGACATCATCCGCATCGAGCACCTGACGCAGATGAAGGACCAGGCCATCGTCTGCAACATCGGCCACTTCGACAACGAGATCCAGGTCGAGGCGCTGTACAAGTATCCCGGCGTGCAGAAGATCAACATCAAGCCGCAGGTGGACAAGTTCGTGTTCCCGAACGGCAACGCGATCTTCCTGCTGGCCGAAGGCCGCCTGGTCAACCTGGGCTGCGCCACCGGCCATCCCAGCTTTGTGATGTCCAACAGCTTCGCCAACCAGACCCTGGCGCAGATCGACCTGTGGCAGAACAAGGACAGCTACGAAAAGCAGGTCTACCGCCTGCCGAAGAAGCTGGACGAGGAAGTGGCGCGCCTGCACCTGGAAAAGATCGGCGTGAAGCTGACCAAGCTCAGCGACGACCAGGCCGCCTACCTCGGCGTGTCGGTCGACGGGCCGTACAAGCCGGAGCATTACCGGTACTGAGTGGTTGGCGGGTTTATCCGTCTAACGCGAAGAGCTAAGAGAACGGGCGCCGAAAGGCGCCCGTTCTTTGTTGGTGGCCAGGCGCTTTCGAGAAAAATCCGGTCATCGCGGAAACGGCCGAGTTCCACTGACCAGCGGTCGCTTGTACACGATGGAGGCCGGTGATAGCGTCGCATCGGCCTGCATCCAGGGAACGGATATCATGATCAGACCCGCGCGTGACACCGGCAGGGCGTCCCGATGGCTTGAAAGCCTACTCGGATCCGCTACTCGAGCGGTCCCCCACCAACGAATCGACAGGCGGCGATCATGAAACGATCATTGCCGTGCCTCGCCCTGTTTCTGCTTTCCATGGGCTGCGTCAGAGATCTGCAGCATAAGCAATTGACAGAGATTCCATTGGCCGAAAAACCAGCCATCCCTTCGACCGAGTCCGCATGCAAGGCGGCCGGCCAGTTCTGGTCGGAACAGGGCTTGCCCGGCGGTCCGAAATCTTGCGCGGTCAGGACGACCGATGCACTCAAGATATGCACCGATAGCGCGCAGTGCCAGGGAAGCTGCCTGGTTGCTGAAAACTTGCCGCTGGGCGTAGCAGCAATCGGCAGTTGTTCAGCGTGGGTCGCAACCTTCGGTTGTTACAAATACATCGAAGGCGGCCGCGTCCATGCGATGTGCGCAGACTGACCATTTCCCAGCCTCGCTCGCGTACGTTGACGTTGGGCCGGACCGCAGAGAGGCTTCATCGCTGCTCATTGTTGCGCCGACGGTATATCCACCCCGAATTCGGCGATCGTTGATAAGGCAATGATGCTGGCAGCCTTCTCACCCAGCGCTTTCAGCCAACAGACGGGGAATCCCATGCGCGCCGAGCCGGCTTCGCGGCTTGACCTGATTCTCATGGGAGGTTGCCGATGAAAAGCATCGCCTTATCGACGCTGAAATCTGTCGCGGCACTTTTGCTGGCATCAATCGCCGCGATCGCCGCCTACGACGTCCTGGCATTTCAGCCGCGCCAACTGGAAATTCGAGCGCTTCTGAACCGCGCTCCGCCAGAAGATCGCGATCCACCGGCGTCGATCCGCCGCTACATCGATGCGGCGCATCGCTCCACCTATCCGCCATCCACCGCCGTCGCCCGCTTGCTGCTGGCGCGCCTGGGGACGCTACGTCACGAGAACGCGCTTTCCTGGCATGTGCGCGTCGTCCTGTGGGATCTTCTGGTGTCGCTGCACCTGTCGCAGGACCAAATCCTGGCGTTGTACAGCACCTTGTCCTACAACGGCGCCGGACATGGCATCAGCCAGCTGTCGCAGAAACTCTACGCAAAGCCTGCCAGTGCGCTGTCGGATGCCGAAGCGGCCACGGTCGTTGCCATCCTCTGGGCACCGGGCCTCTATCTGCACGACAAGTCGCGCCTGGAACGGCGCCGAGACCTTCTGCTGGCCCGAGCTCAAACCAGACATTGACACGTTCGGGCGAAATGCCGTGACCGGCCTAGCGTCTCGTGGCCACTATGGCCGCCAATTCGCATTGCTCTCCCAGAACGCCACGCTGCGCCGGTAGGCCTCACGATCCAGCGCCACGCCCGAGCCGCCCTCTTCCACGCCCAGCGCGTTGCGCAGCATGGTGATCGGTGCCATCGGGATCTCCTGCGGTTCGGCGGTGTAGAGGCAACCGACCACGCCCCATTCTGCGTCGATCGGCGCACCCTCGCGCGCCAATTGTTCGCGGCTGTAGAGGATCGGCAGTAGATATGAAGCGACCGGCGGCTCGACGCCTTCGAACCAGCGCACCAGCACCGGCAACTCTTCCCTGCTGCGCGCTTCGTAGCCGGAACGCAGCAGGTGGCGATTGGCCTCGGTGATCGGCACGGTCAGGCAGCGGGTGGAGGTCCAGTTGGGATGCACGTGCAGCTTGCAGAACGGCGCGTAGCCGTCCAGCACCCGCAGCGGCGTGGCGTCGTTGAGCTGGCGCTCGAACTGTTCCGGCGTGCAGTCCTGGATCGCGTTGCGGCGCGCGTCGCGCGGGAACAGGCGGGTGCGGGCGAAGGGGGTCAGGACGATGGACATGGCGGCGACGGTCACGAGGAGAGATCAAGCGTAGCGCGCTCACCGGGCGATGCACACCATGACCACCGTCCCCCAGGGTGGGGAGCGTCATCGCATCGATTCGGCCAGGCCGCCGTTGCGCACCGCCTTCTGCAGGAGGGGTTTCAACCCGGACGCCTTGCCGCTAGAGCCCCTGGTCGAAACCGGTCCTGCAAAAGAGTCGGCGCGGCGCGGCGATGCCTGCCAGTGCGCAGCCACGCAGCATGTGCCGACTTAAACGCCCGGCGTCTATTGCGGATGCGCCAACGCGTAGCCGATCGCCGCACGGATCGCCGCCACCTGCGCGGCATTGCATTGCTCCGGCGTCGCCGTTGGGCTGTCGGGGTAGACCTCGGTGGTCGTGGTGTAACGCGCATCGCTGATGCCCGCGCACAAGCCCAGCTTTTTCACCGGGTAGTTGATGACGCCATGCGCCACCACCGGCGAACCGATGATCTCGCCCTCGGCATCGGCGGGCGCGATATGAGTGACCTGCGCGACCGCGGCCACCACCGCCTGCTGGAACGCCGGCTGCGGATTCTCGCTGTCGCCGACCAGATAGAAGCCGTCGGGAATGCCGCCAGGCTCGTAGGCGACGCCATCGCGCGCGGCCAGCGCCGGCCGGAACTCGGATTCGTCGCTGTCGGTGGTTTCGTGCAGGTCGATGTGCATCGCGACGCGCCCGCGCAGCGGCGCGACCAAGCGCAGCAGCGCGGCCGATTCCTGCGCCGGGCTGTCCTCGCGGAACGACCGGTTGGGATCGATGGCGTCGGCATTCCAGCGATGGATGCGCTCGTAGGCCCATGGACTCACGCACGGCGCCACCAGCAGGTTGACGCGGCCGGCGTGCTCGGCCGCGTGGCGGTCGGCGAACTGCAGCGCACCATGCACGCCGCTGGTTTCGTAGCCATGCACGCCGCCGGTCACCAGCATGCACGGCAACGCGTCGTCCCACGCGCGACTGCGCAACGCCAGCAGCGGATAACGCTCCCCGGCGTACTCCAGCACACCGTACTCGACGATCTCCAGCGGCCCGCGCATGCGCTCGATCGCCGCCACCACGTCCGTTTGGTAGCTGCGCTGGCGACGCTGCCGCGCCAGCCACGCCGCCTTTTCCGCTTGCCCCCAGGGAATGCCGGGCGTGCCGATCGGATAGAAGGTTTCGAGTGTCATCGTGCGAGTCCGCATCTGCAGGTGAGGCGGGTGACTTTAGCATCGGGAAACGCCGGCCACCGCGGCCACGTAAGCTCGCGGCCGCATCGACATGTATGCCTCGCATGCAATGCGCTCGCGCGCCGCACAGCGCCGACAGAACCAGATGCCGATCCCGCTTTGCATCGGCCAATGCAATGAATACGTATGTAGCCCGCGCATGCTGCGCCGCGATGCGCGCTTAGCATCCACGCAGCGCCGCACGCCGTGTGCGGCGCGTCCGGAAGGGGGCCGGATTTCCCGACGCCACGCAGCGCGCCCGGCATGCGCGGCGTCCCGACCGAAGGAGATCTGTGTGATGCGCGAACTGCCCGCCGCTGCAATCGCTCCATTGCGCCCGCACCGCTGGCGCCTGTTCCTCGTCGGCCTGCTGCTGACCCTGGCCACCGCCAGCGCCCAGGCCGATGTCATCCTGCACGCTTTCAATTGGCCCTACGCCACCGTGGAAGCGCGCGCGGCGCAGATCGCCGCTGCCGGCTATCACAAGGTGATGGTGGCGCCGGCCTACCGCTCGCAGGGCAGCGCCTGGTGGGCGCGCTACCAGCCGCAGGACATGCGCGTGATCGACAACCCGCTCGGCGACACCGAGGACTTCGCCAGCATGGTGCAGGCGCTGGCCGATGTCGGCG
This sequence comes from Xanthomonas sp. JAI131, assembly GCF_013410075.1. Taxonomy (NCBI): domain Bacteria; kingdom Pseudomonadati; phylum Pseudomonadota; class Gammaproteobacteria; order Lysobacterales; family Lysobacteraceae; genus Xanthomonas; species Xanthomonas sp. JAI131. Next base: position 148,266 of record NZ_JACCCN010000003.1, read on the forward strand.
TGGAAACCTATGCCGACGTGGTGCTCAACCACATGGCCAACGAGGCGGCGACGCGCCCGGACCTGAACTATCCCGGCAGCGCGGTGCTGTCGCAGTACGCCGCGGATCCGTCGCGCTACGCATCGCTGCGGCTGTTCGGCGACCTGTCGGTGAACTTCCTCGGCGCCGGCGATTTCGGTCCGGCGCAATGCATCACCGATTACACCGACGCCTACCAGGTCCGCACCTACCGCATCTGCGGCGGCGGCAGCGATCCGGGCCTGCCCGACCTGGTCGGCAACGACTGGGTGGTGCAGCAGGAGCGCAGCTATCTGCAGTCGCTGAAGGCGCTGGGCGTCACCGGCTTCCGCATCGACGCGGCTAAGCACATGACCTTCGACCACCTCAACCGCGTGCTCGATGCCGGCATCCGTTCCGGGGTGCACGTGTTCGGCGAGGTCATCACCGGCGGCGGCAGCGGCAACGCCGACTACGACCAGTTCCTCGCGCCCTACCTGCAGGCCACGCCGCACGCGGCCTACGATTTCCCGCTGTTCAATTCGATCCGCAACGCCTTCGCCTACGGCGGCAGCATGGACCTGCTGGTCGATCCTGGCGCCTACGGCCAGGCGCTGCCCGGCAACCGTGCGGTGACCTTCGCGGTCACCCACGACATTCCCAACAACGCCGGCTTCCGCTACGCGATCCTGGACCCGGTCGACGAGACCCTGGCCTACGCGTATCTGCTCGGCCGCGACGGCGGCGTGCCGATGGTGTACTCGGACAACAACGAGAGCGGCGACAACCGCTGGGTGGACGCCTACCAGCGCGACGACCTCAAGCGCATGATCGGCTTCCACAACGCCGCGCAGGGCAGCGACATGCAGGTGCTGTCGCACGATGCCTGCCACCTGCTGTTCCGCCGCGGCGATCTGGGCATCGTCGGCATCAACAAGTGCGGTACCGCGGTCAGCGCCACGGTGGCGATGAGCGGCAGCGTGTTGCGCTGGAACGTGGACTACAGCGACGCGCTCGGCTCGGGCAGCGTGGTGCGCATTTCCAGCAGCAGCTACACCTTCAGCCTGCCGCCGCGGCAGGCGCGGATGTGGAAGCGCTGATCCTGGCGCACCTTGCGTAGCCGTGCAGCGGCGCCCGCTGCCGCACGGCTGTGCCGCAGCCAGTGCCCCCCGCGCGATTCCGGCTGGCGTTTGCAGGCCGGCACTCACGAACAGCGGCGATTCGCGCGCATGCCATGCACATCGGTCGCAGCCGACTGCATTGCGCGCTTGCCACGGCGCTCATCGACCGTGCGATGACGCATATGGGCGGCATTTCGACCATCTTCCATGCAGCACCGCCGCTCGTGAGCCGGCCGGCCAGCGGACAGCCGGAACCGGGCCTGATCGCACATCCATCCGGATGAAGAGATATACTCCGGCAATCACCTGACGCGCCGCGCCCATGACCGCCATCAGTTTCGAGTTCTATCCGCCCAAGACCGACGAACAGCGTGCGCAGCTGGACCGCACCGCCGCACGCCTGAAGACCTACGCACCGGAGTACGTGTCGTGCACCTTCGGCGCTGGCGGCTCGACGCTGAGCTACACCTCCGAGACGGTGCGCCATTTGAAGCAGCACCACGGCTTCGAGGCGGCGCCGCACCTGTCCTGCGTTGGCGGCAGCCGCGAGGAGATCCGCGAGTTGCTCAAGCTCTACCGCGCGATCGGCTGCCGGCGCCTGGTCGCGCTGCGCGGCGATCTGCCCTCGGGCATGGGTCATCCCGGCGACCTGCGCTACGCCGCGGACCTGATCGCCTTCATCCGCGCCGAGCACGGCGATGCCTTCCATCTGGAGGTCGGTGCGTATCCGGAGACGCATCCGCAGGCCAGCGACGCGTTGAGCGACCTGCGCCACTTCAAGGCCAAGGTCGACGCCGGCGCCGACGGCGCGATCACCCAGTACTTCTACAACGCCGACGCGTATTTCCATTTCGTCGACGCGGTGCGCAAGCTCGGCGTGCAGATCCCGATCGTGCCGGGGATCATGCCGATCTCCAATTTCAGCCAGCTGCGGCGTTTCTCCGAGCAATGCGGCGCGGAGATCCCGCGCTGGATCGGCAAGCGCATGCAGGCCCTGGGCGACGATGCCGAGGCGATCCGCGAGTTCGGCGCCGACCTGGTCGCGGCGCTGTGCGAACGCCTGCTCGCCGGCGGCGCGCCGTCGCTGCACTTCTACACGCTCAACCTGGCCAAGCCCACCGTCGGCGTGCTGTCGCGCCTGGCGTGAGCGGCGCCTGCGCCTGCAGCTTCAGCGCGAATCGGCGAAGCAGCAGCATCCCGATACTGCACGGCGTCGGGACTGAAGTCCCCCTCCCACAAAGAGCCTTCGCAGCGCCTCGCAGAATCCCCTGCAGGAGCGGCTTCAGCCGCGACAAACGGAGTGGGAAACTTGGCCGGCGTCGGAACCAACCGGTCGGGGCTGAAGCCCCTCCTACAAGACTCCTGGCGCCCGCCCGGCCGAACCTTGTAGGAGCGGCTTCAGCCGCGACGAGCGAAGCAGTCAGGCACACGGTCCTCGCGAAGGATCAGGACCGATGTCCTTATCCCTCAGTGCGCACTGACACGCCTCGCCAACGCTGCCGCCTGCATCTTCACCTGGCGCAGCTTCCCACACACCAGGCCTGCGGCTAGGCTGGCGCGATGCGCGCGCCCCCGTCGATCCTCTTGTTGCTGTGCCTGTGCGCCGCGCCTGCCGCCGCGCAGAAGGTGAATCGCTGCACCGGCGCCGACGGCGCCACCGTGTTCAGCGATCGCCGTTGCGAAGACCTGGGTGCGATCGACCGTTTGCCGCCGCGCACCGCGCCCAGTGCGGCCAGCGAAGGCGCCAGCGGCCTGTACCGGCCGCAATGCGTGCGCCGGCTCAGCGAACTGGCGCAGCAGATCCGCACCGCGGTGGACGCGCGCGACGTCAATCGCCTGTCCACGCTGTATTGGTGGAACGGCGTCTCGGACGAGGCGGCGCGTCGCATCCTCGACCGCCTCGACGCGATCACCCAGCGTCCGTTGGTGGCGATCGTGCCGGTGTTGCCGGACCCGTCGGCGCAGGCGGCTTACCCCGCGGCCACGCGCCCGGCGTCCGGCACGTTGGCCGCTGCCGAGCAACGCACACCCGATGCCGCCGCCGGAACACCCCAAACATCGGCCGGCGACAACGCCGCACCACCGCGCGCACGCGCGACCGGCTTGCGCCTGGAGCAGACCCTCGGCAGCAGTGCGACCCCGACATCGACGGTGCTGGGCCTGCGCCGCCAGTACAACTGCTTCTGGATCAGTTTCTAGCGCGCTTTCGGCTTGGGAATTCGCAATCGGCGCGATGCTGGAGGAGTTACTTCGATCGCGGCAGGCATCACTTGTACTGCCCGTCGCGACTGAAGTCGCTCCCACAACCCCCGCTCAGGCGGCGTCCACGTCCAACGGCCACAGCCCACGGATCGCGGCGATTCCCTGGCCGCCATGGCGGCGCGCTTCGGCCACCTGCGCCGGCAGCAGGCCGCCGATCGGGTACAGCGGCAGCGCCACTTCCTCGCGCAGGCGCTCGAACGCCTCCCACCCCAGCGGCGCGGCGCCGGGATGGCTGGCGGTGGCGGCCAGCGGGCCGACCACGGCGAAATCGCAGCCGAGCCGCTGCGCCGCGTGCAGCTCTTCGACGCGATGGCAGGACGCGGCAACGCATTGCCCCGCCGGCAACGGACGCGCGTCGAACTGCGGCAACTGCTCCGCGCCGAGGTGCACGCCGACCCCCAACTCCTGCGCCAGCGCGAGATCGCGATTGACCAGCACCTGCGCGCCGCGCGCCGCGCACAGCGCCGCCGCGGCCCGCGCCAGCGGCTGCCAGTGCCCGGCCGGCAGGCTGCGCGCACGCAACTGCACGCGCTGCACGCCGCCTTGCAGCGCGCGTTCCAGCGACGCCAGCCAGCGCTCGGGATCGACCGGCTCCGGCGTCACCAGATAGCGATCGGGCTGGCGCAGCATCGCCACCACCGGCTGGTCGGCCGGCGGCATCGCGTAGCGGCTCAGCTTGTCCGGCGCCACCCAGGTCAGCGCCTGGCCCTCGCGGCCGCGGGCGGTGCCCTTCCACGACAGCACCTGGCGCATCTCCAGGCGCAGCCGCTTGTCCGGATAGCGCTGCGGCACTTCCATCAGCTGCGCGCCGACCGTCGCCTCGATGCCCAGCTCCTCCTGCAGCTCGCGCACCAGGGCCTGCTCGGAGGTCTCGCCCGGTTCGCGCTTGCCACCGGGGAACTCCCACAGGCCGGCGAGGTCGCGCCCCTCGGTACGCCGGGCCAGCAAGATACGGCCGCGGGCATCGGTGATGACCCCGGCGACGACATGGATGGATCTGAGCGGTTCGGACATGGCGCAAGCTTGCCGTCTTCGGCGGTGCCAACGCAATGAATCCGGTTCACATCGTCGGCGATCCGCGTATCGCGGCAGCGATCCGCACGCATTCGGCCAACGTACGGCGAGGCGACGGCCTGGACGACGCGGCAACAACGACGAAACCGACCGCATGCGGCCATGCGAATGGATACACCCACGGACAGCTGTGCCGGCGGTACCGCCACCGCCCGGACGCCCGCTCCCCGCTCACCCGGGCAAGTCGTGCCCGATCCGCCACAGCACCCCGCCCGGATCGTGCAGGGTGAAGTCGCGCATGCCCCACGGCCGATCCTCCGGCTCACCAAGGCGCGCGCCAAAGCGGCCGGCCAGATCCGCGGCACCCAGCCGCCGCCACCAGGCATCGGCGTCCTCCACCCACAGGTGCAGCATCAGGTTGTGCGCCAGTGCCTGCTCGTAGGAATCCTGCAGCAGGAACGCACAGCGCTCGCCATGGCGGAAACAGACGAGGCCGTCGCCAAGCGGCTCCGGCACGAATCCCACCTCGCGATAGAACTCCACGGACAGCGCGAAGTCCCGCGCCGGCACGAACACCTTCAATTCAAGACTGGCGGAACGCTCCACGGCATGCATCCAACGGCAATGGCGACACCCGGCACCCTACCCGCAGAACGCGCGACACGCCACACAGACAAGCCCCCCGTCCGGGCCGTCCCCAAAACAAAGCGCCCCGCACAAGGCGGGGCTGCAGATACAAGGGTTTGACCAATCACCGCACCCCGTCTGGAGCCGCGCCCCCTTTAGTAAAGGGGGCGCGCCGATAGGCGCGGGGATTTGGGGAAAGATGAGCTGGGGCCCGCGTTTTGCGAAGCAAAGCGTGGGGCTGTTGCGCGATTGCGCAACAGCGCTCTTAACTCAACTGCCCATGGCAATGCTTGTACTTCTTGCCGCTGCCGCACGGGCACGGATCGTTGCGGCCGACCTTGGGCGCCTCGCGGGTGACCTGCGCCACCTGCGGCGAATTGGCGCCCAGCGCGACCTGCTCGGCCTCCTCGTCGGCGCTGTAGCCGCCGACGTCCTGGTGCTGGAACTGCGCCTGGCGCAACTGCGCCTCCATCTGCTGCCGTTCCTGCGCTTCCAGCGCCGCCACCTCTTCCTCGCTGCGGATGCGCACGCGCGCCAGCAAGGTCACCACCTCGCGCTTGGCGTGCTCGAGCATCTCCGAGAACAGTTCGAAGGCTTCCTTCTTGTATTCCTGCTTGGGCTGCTTCTGCGCGTAGCCGCGCAGGTGGATGCCCTGGCGCAGGTAGTCCATGCGCGCCAGATGCTCCTTCCAGCTCTGGTCGAGCACGGTCAGCATCACGTGCTTCTCCAGCGCGCGCATGGTCTCGCCGCCGACCGCGGTCTCCTTCTCCTGGAAGTGGCGATCGACTTCCTCGCGCACCTTCTCGGCGATGCCGGCCGCGTCCAGTTCCTCGTGGCGCTTGACCAGGTCGGTCAGCGACAGCGACAGGCCCAGGTCGCTGGCCAGGGTCGCTTCCAGCCCGGCCAGGTCCCACTGCTCGTCGATCGAATTCGGCGGCACGAAGCGCGCCACCAGGTCGTAGATCACGTCGTCGCGGATGCCGTCGACGTTGTCCTTGACCGACTCGGCGTCGAGCAGTTCGTCGCGCTGCGCGTAGATCACCTTGCGCTGGTCGTTGTTGACGTCGTCGAAGTCGAGCAGGTTCTTGCGGATGTCGAAGTTGTGCGCCTCGACCTTGCGCTGCGCCTTCTCGATCTGGCGGCTGACCATGCGGTCCTCGATGACGTCGTCTTCCTTCATGCCCATCATCCGCATCGCCTTCTGCACCCAGTCGGAGGCGAAGATGCGCATCAGGTTGTCTTCCAGCGACAGGTAGAAGCGCGAGGAACCCGGATCGCCCTGGCGGCCGGAACGGCCGCGCAGCTGGTTGTCGATACGCCGCGACTCGTGGCGCTCGGTGCCGATGATGTGCAGGCCGCCGGCGGCCTTGACCGCGTCGTGGCGCTCCTGCCAGGCCGCCTTCAGGCGCGCGCGCTCGGCGTCGCTCAGGTCCTCGCCCAGCGCGTGCAGCTCCGCTTCCAGCGAGCCGCCGAGCACGATGTCGGTACCGCGGCCGGCCATGTTGGTGGCGATGGTCACCGCGCCCGGCTGGCCGGCGTTGGCGACGATCTGCGCCTCGCGCTCGTGCTGCTTGGCGTTGAGCACCTCGTGCTTGACCCCGGCCTTGCGCAGGTGCTCGGACAGCATCTCCGAGGTCTCGATCGAGGTGGTGCCGACCAGCACCGGCTGGCCGCGCTTGGCGCAATCCTCGATGTCGGCGAGCACCGCGTTGAACTTGCCCTGGCGGTTGAGGAACACCTGGTCCGGCCAGTCCTTGCGGATGGTCGGGCGGTTGGTCGGGATCACCACCACTTCCAGGTTGTAGATGCTCTGGAATTCGTAGGCTTCGGTGTCGGCCGTACCGGTCATGCCGGACAGCTTCTTGTACATGCGGAACAGGTTCTGGAAGGTGATGCTGGCCAGGGTCTGGTTCTCGCGCTGCACCGGCACGCCTTCCTTCGCTTCCACCGCCTGGTGCAGGCCGTCGGACCAGCGCCGGCCCGGCAGGGTGCGGCCGGTGAATTCGTCGACGATGACCACTTCGCCGTCGCGCACGATGTAGTCCACATCGCGCTGGTAGATCGCATGCGCGCGCAGCGCGGCGTTGAGGTGATGCACCACGCTGAGGTTCTGCGCGCCGTACAGGCGGTCCTCGTCGTTGGTCAGGATGCCGGCGGCGCGCAGCAGCTCTTCGGCGTGCTCCATGCCCGCCTCGGACAGGTGCACCTGCTTGCCCTTCTCGTCGACCCAGAAGTCGCCCTCGCCTTCCTCGGACTCCTGCTTGGTCAGCTGCGGCACGATGCGGTTGACGCGGATGTACAGCTCCGGCGAATCGTCGGCCGGGCCGGAGATGATCAGCGGGGTGCGCGCCTCGTCGATCAGGATCGAGTCCACTTCGTCGACGATGGCGTAGTTCAGGCCGCGCTGGTAGCGGTCGGCCTTGGACAGCGCCATGTTGTCGCGCAGGTAGTCGAAGCCGAATTCGTTGTTGGTGCCGTAGGTGATGTCGGCGGCGTAGGCGGCGTGCTTGTCGCTGTGCGGCATGCCCGGATAGACCACGCCCACGCTCAGCCCCAGCCAGTTGTACAGCTTGCCCATCTGCGCGGCGTCGCGGCGTGCCAGGTAGTCGTTGACGGTGACCACGTGCACGCCCTTGTCTTCCAGCGCGTTGAGGTACACCGGCAGCGTCGCCACCAGGGTCTTGCCTTCGCCGGTGCGCATTTCCGCGATCTTGCCCAGGTGCAGGACCATGCCGCCGATCAGCTGCACGTCGTAGTGGCGCATGCCGAGCACGCGGCGGCTGGCCTCGCGGCACACCGCGAACGCTTCCGGCAGCACCTTGTCCAGGCTCTCGCCGCCGGCGATGCGCCCGCGCAGTTCCGGGGTCTTGGCCTGCAGCTGCGCGTCGGAGAGCTGCTCCATCTCCGGTTCCAGCGCATTGACCTTGGCGACGATACGGTGGAGCTGACGCAGCTGGCGTTCGTTGCGACTACCGAAAACGCGAGTAAGCAGACTGTTGATCATTGAAGGAACCGGTTGGAAAGGAACGCCCATACGGCCCGATCCCCCAGGGAATCGGCGGGCCGCAAACGAAACAGGGCGCGAGGCGCCCTGTCGTGGCAAAGCCTATTGTAGCTTGGGGCGGGCTCCGGCGATTCAAGCGCCGGCATCGCCGCCCCAGCGCTGCGTCAGCCGCGGCCGCGGCGGCCCACCGGCGTGGCGCCATCGCCGAGGAACTTGGCCGGATTCATCACCACGCCGTCCTTCCACACCTCGAAATGCACGTGCGCACCGGTGGAACGGCCGGTGGAGCCGGCCTTGGCCACTTCCTGGCCGACCCGCACCAGGTCGCCGACCTTCACCGACAAGCGCGAATTGTGCGCGTAGCGGGTGACATACCCGTTGCCGTGATCGACCTCGACCACGTTGCCGTAGCCGCCGCGCACGCCCGAGTAGCTGACCACGCCGTCGGCCACGGCCAGCACCGGGTCGCCGACGTTGGCGTGGAAGTCGATGCCCTTGTGGTTGCCGGCGCCGCGACCGAACGGATCGGCGCGGCCGCCGAAACCGGAGGTGATGTAGCTGTTGCGGATCGGCATCCGCGACGGCACCGCGTTCTGGTCGAGCTGGTGGTCGAACAGCAGCGATTCGAGCACCGACAGCTGCTGGCCGGAGGTGGCGAACTGCTGCTGCAGCCCGTCCAGTTCCTTGCTCAGCTGCGGCGCCGGCATGTCCTGGCTGACCTCGTCGTCGCCGCCACCGACGCCGACCGGCTGGTCGAAGTCGAATTCGCCGTCCTGCAGCTTGCCCATGCGGGTCAGGCGTTCGCCCAGCGCGTTCAGGCGCGTGGCCTGCGCCTGCAGCTCGCCCAGCCGCGCGGCCAGCGCGTTGACCTGGGTCTGCGCGTCGCGGCGCACCTGCGCCAGCTCCGCGTCCTGCCGCTCCACCTTGGCCCGCAGCTGCGCTGAACCGACGAAGCCGGTCGCGGCACTGACGCCGATGCCGAGTACCATGCCCACCGCCAGCACCGTGCCCAGCACGGCCAGGGGACGCCGGTCTGCGAACTCGCGCAGCCGCCACGGCAGGTCCTTTATCCCCTTTTCACGCGAATTGATTACGATCTTCTTAAACGCCATATGAGTTTTCATGTCTAAGCGAAAGTCCGGCGAGGGCCATACCACCGCGCCGATGCCGGCGTTGGACGCCGCATTGGCGGACAAGGTGGGCGACCCGTTGCGGCGTGCCTTGTGGCTCGACGCGCTGGACCGACAGTTGCGCCCCCATCTGCCGCCGAACCTGGCCTCCCGGTGTCGGTTGGCCAATGTGAACGGCGAACAGCTCGTTTTTCTCGTTGACTCTCCGGTCTGGCACGCCCGGGTAAGGCTCGCCGAGGCCGATATCCTCGCTGCGGCCCGGTCCCTCGGGCTGAAGGCCACCAGGGTGACCGTCAAGATTGCGACTGCATCCGCGCATTCCCCAATGCAACAGGCAAGAAGCAAGCCAGCACCGGTTTCCGCGGCGACGCACAAGGGATTGCGCGACGCGCTGGCGTCCTTGCAGGACGTCGATTCCATGACGCCTGAAGCAGCGACGGCCTCCGGCCGGCGCGGTCTGCGTACGTAGACACGCACGTCACGACCCGACGCATCCTAGCGGGCGCCGGCGTCGAGGTCGTTATCGATTCGTTAAATAGAAGTTAAGAGGGATCAAAGGTGCGACGGATCGCCCATTCCGTGATCCCGGACCGCCCCGGCCGCGGGGCGGAAAACTTTAGGCGTAAGCCACGGCCCCGTAGGCCACCGGTGCCGGCACGGCCTTGGAATCGAAGCTCACCCACTCCCACGCGGCCTGCTCGGCGAGCAGCGCGCGCACCAGCTTGTTGTTCAGCGCATGGCCGGATTTGTAGCCTTCGTAGGCACCGAGAATGGCGCCGCCGGCCAGGTACAGATCGCCGATCGCATCGAGGATCTTGTGCCGCACGAACTCGTCGGCGTAGCGCAGGCCATCGTCGTTGAGCACGCGGAACTCGTCGAGCACGATGGCGTTGTCCATCGACCCGCCCAGGCCCAGATTGCGCTCGCGCATGTACTCCAGGTCGCGCATGAACCCGAAGGTGCGCGCGCGGGAGATTTCCTTGATGTAGGCCATGGTCGAGAACTCGATTTCCTGGCGCGACTGCTTGGCCGGGATCATCGGGTGGTCGAACTGGATGGTGAAGCCCAGCTTGTAGCCGTCGTACGGCTCGAAGCGGGCGATCTTGTCGCCGTCGCGCACTTCCACCGGACGCTTGATGCGGATGAAGCGCTTGGGCTTGCCCTGCTCGACGATGCCTGCCGACTGCAGCAGGAACACGAACGGGCCGGACGAGCCGTCCATGATCGGCAATTCGGCCGAGGACAGCTCGACGATGGCGTTGTCCACGCCGAGGCCGGCCATCGCCGACATCAGGTGTTCCACCGTCTGGATCTTGGCGTCGCCGCGACTGAGTCCGGTGCACAGCGTGGTCTCGGTGACCAGTTCGGCATCGGCCGGCACTTCCACTGCCGGTTCCAGGTCGACGCGCCGGAACACGATGCCGTGATCGGCCGGCGCAGGACGCAGGGTCATGTACACCTTGTCGCCGCTATGCAGGCCCACGCCGGTGGCGCGGATCGTGTTCTTGAGGGTGCGTTGCTGGGTCATGGGAGACAGTCTGGGAACGTCCGCTCAGACGGGAACTGAACGGAATTGAGAATATCACGCGTTTAGCCAAATTTTAACAAGACGGTCACAGCGTCCTATTTGCGCAACGCTGGCGCAGGCCGGCGTCGCGGTCGCAAAAACCTGCCGGGTCGAAACGACCCGGCAGCAAAGGACACGGCGCGCCGCCCGGGCGGACATGCCCGATCGGCGGTGTTGCGGCCGGCGCAGGGCCGGCCTGGCGAAACGTCAGTCGGCCTGGCGGCGCAGGGCGGGCGGCGTGCTTGCGAAGCACTGCTTCGCACGCCGACCCGCGCCTGGCCACGGATGGCCAGGCTGGGCCATCCGCAAGCCGACCTGTCGCGCCAGGGACGGCATCAGTCGGCCTGGCGACGCAGGAACGCGGGAATATCCAGGTAATCGTTGGGCAGATCGGCCGCCGCCGGTGCCGGTGCCGAAGACCCCATCGCATCGCTGCTCGGGCGCCGCAGGCCCAGGCCCATCGCGCCGCCGACCGCCTTGGACACGGCGTCGCCGCCATGCTCGAAGTCGCCGAATTCCGGCTGGCCGGTGGTCGCGTTGCGCACCAGCTTGATCGGCGCGCGCTGCTCCGGACGCTGGGTCTGGCGCGACACGGCACGGTTCAGGCCGGTGGCGACCACGGTCACGCGCACTTCGTCCTGCATGTCCGGGTCGAGCACGGTGCCGACCACGACGGTCGCGTCTTCCGAGGCGAAGCCTTCGATGGTGCGGCCGATCTCGTCGAACTCGGCCATGGTGAAGTCCGGACCGGCGGTGATGTTGACCAGGATGCCGTTGGCGCCGGCCAGGTTGACGTCGTCCAGCAGCGGATTCTGGATCGCCGCTTCGGCCGCGGCCTGCGCGCGGTCGTCGCCGCGGGCCGAGCCGGTGCCCATCATCGCCAGGCCCATTTCCGACATCACGGTGCGCACGTCGGCGAAGTCGACGTTGATCAGGCCCGGACGCACGATCAGGTCGGCGATGCCCTGCACGGCGCCCTGCAGCACGTCATTGGCGGCGCGGAACGCCTGGATCATGGTGGCATTGCGGCCGAGCACGGTGATCAGCTTCTCGTTGGGGATGGTGATCAGCGAGTCGCAATGCTGGCTCAGTTCCTCGATGCCCTTCAGCGCGACCTGCATGCGCCGGCGGCCTTCGAACGGGAACGGCTTGGTGACCACGGCGACGGTCAGGATGCCCATCTCCTTGGCCAGCTGCGCGACCACGGGGGCAGCGCCGGTACCGGTGCCGCCGCCCATGCCGGCGGTGATGAACACCATGTCCGCGCCCTGCAGCGCGTCCATGATGCGCTCGCGGTCTTCCAGCGCGGCCTGGCGGCCGACTTCCGGGTTCGCGCCGGCGCCCAGGCCCTTGGTGACGTTGGTGCCAAGCTGCAACTGCAGCTTGGCGCCGCAGTTCTTGATCGCCTGCGAGTCGGTGTTGGCGGTGATGAACTCCACGCCGTCCACGCTGCTGCTGACCATGTGCGCGACCGCGTTGCCGCCGCCGCCGCCCACGCCGACCACCTTGATTACCGCGTTGGGTGCCATCTTTTCAATCAGTTCGAAATGCGCCATGTCCGTGTCCTCTTTGAGCCGGGATTCGGGATTCGGGATTGGGGATTCGGAAGCACTCCGATCCTGCATCCCGCCTCTCCGTCCGGCGAGTGTTGTTGTTTGGAAGCCGGGATTCGGGATTCGGGAGTGGGGATTCGCAAAAGCGCGATCGCCCAACACCGTTGCCCGCTCCGCGGCGGAATCACTACAAAAAAAACCTGTCGCCTACCCTCTCTCCGCTCTCCGCTCTCCGCTCTCCGCTTTCTTGCTTTTGCTTTTGCTATTGCTCTTACGAATCCCAAATCCCGAATCCCGAATCCCGGCCCTCAAAACTCACCGCGATACCAGTTCTTCAATTTCTTGAACAGGCTGCCGGCGCGCCCGGTGGGCAGCGACGGGCGCCGTGGGTGTTCGATCTGGCTGCCCATCAGCAGCAGGCCCACGCCGGTGGCGTGCACCGGGTTGCCGACCACTTCGCCCAGGCCGGTGACGTGCTGCGGGATGCCCACGCGGACCGGCATCTGCACCATTTCCTCGGCCAGTTCGACCACGCCTTCCATCTTCGAGGCGCCGCCGGTCAGCACCATGCCGGCGCGCACCAGTTCCTCGAAACCGGAGCGGCGCAGTTCGGCCTGCACCATCTCGAAGATCTCCTCGTAGCGGCCCTGCACCGCCTGCGCCAGCGAATGGCGCGGCATGCGCCGCGGCGGGCGGTCGCCGACGCTCGGCACCTGGATGCTTTCCTCGGCGGTGGCCAGCTGCGCCAGCGCGCAGGCGTAGCGCACCTTGATCTGCTCGGCTTCCGGGGTGGGCGTGCGCAGCATGTGCGCGATGTCGTTGGTGACGTGGTCGCCGGCGATCGGCAGCGAGGCGGTGTGGCAGATCGCGCCCTGCACGAACACCGCCAGGTCGGTGGTGCCGGCGCCCATGTCGACCAGCACCACGCCCAGCTCGCGCTCGTCGGCGGTCAGCACCGCGACCGAGGACGCCAGCGAGGACAGGATCAGGTCGTCCACCTGCAGGCCGCAGCGCTGCACGCACTTGCTGATGTTGGCCGCGGCCGACTGCGCGCACACCACCAGGTGCGCGTGCACCTCCAGGCGCACGCCGGTCATGCCGACCGGGTTGCGGATGCCTTCCTGCGAATCGTCGAGCACATACTCGCGCGGGATCGCGTGCAGGATGCGCTGGTCGGCCGGGATCGCCACCGCCTTGGCCGCTTCCAGCACCCGGTCCAGGTCGTTCCAGGTGACCTCGCCGTCGCGGATCGGCACGATGCCGGGCGAGTTCTTGCATTGCACGTGGTTGCCGGAGATCGACGCGTACACCGAGCGGATCTCGCAGCCGGCCATCAGCTCCGCTTCCTCGACCGCGCGCTGGATCGACTGCACGGTGGATTCGATGTCCACCACCACGCCGCGCTTGAGCCCGCGCGATTCGTGCGAACCGATGCCGATCACCTCGATCGGATTGCCGGGCGAGTACTCGCCGACCAGCGCGACGACCTTGGAGGTGCCGATGTCCAGTCCAACGATGAGGGATTTGTCGCCTTTGCGGTTCATGTCTTGGAGCCGGGAATAGAGAATGGGGAATGGGGAATGGGGAAGAGCGGGCTCATGCGCGGGGATGGAGGGTCGGCCAATGCCGCATGGCGCGCGGGTTGGGTCGGAGCCGTGGGCTTTTTCTCCATTCCCGGTTCCCGATTCTCGATTCCCCGCTCCACCGTGAATCCATTGGTGTAGCGCAGGTCGGCGCGCGCGATCGGCGCCTGTTCCGGCGTGGCCAGTTGCGGCAGCACGCGGGCGAAGCGCGCCAGGCGGGCGCGGGCGTCGTCGCGGCCGACCACGACCTGCACGCCGTTGCCCAGCTGCAGCGACCAGCTGCCGCGCGCGTCCATCGCCACGCCGTCGACCTGCAGCCCGGCCGGCGCGAACAGCGCGCGCGATTCGTTGTACAGCGCGACCACGTCCTGCGCCTTGGCGTCCGGGCCGGCCAGTTGCGGCAACGCCATGCCGCGCAGTTCACTCGGCAGCGCGAAGATGCGGCCCTGCTCGGACAGCATGCGGTCGCTGCCCCAGCGCGCGAACGGACGGTGTTCGGTGACGCGCACTTCCAGCACGTCCGGCCAGCGCTTGCGCACCCGCGCACTTTCCACCCACGGCAACCGTTCGATCGCGTCCTGCGCGTCCTGCAGGCGGACCGCGAAGAACCCGCGGCGCGCATACGGCAGCACCACCTGGCGCAACTGCTCGGCCGGCACGCGCTTGAAATCGCCGCTGACCTGCAGCCGGCTCAGCGGCCAGCGCTCGGCACCGACCCAGCCGTTGAGCACCGCCACCACCGGCAACGCGACCAGCGCCAGCGCCAGCAGCCAGGCGAGGATGCGCAGGAGGGCGGTCATGCGGCACTCCGTGCCGCGGGATTCGGGATTCGGAATTCGGGATTCGCGCAAGACACGCACGCGAGCGCACCGGCAGCGCGACGCTGCCGCTGTGCGAATCCCCAATCCCGAATCCCGAATCCCGGCTTCACAGCGTCTGCTCCAGCACGCGCCACACCAGCTCTTCGAAGCCGATGCCGGCCTGGCATGCGGCCTTGGGCACCAGCGAGTGGCTAGTCATGCCCGGCGCGGTGTTGGCTTCCAGCAGGGCGAAATCGCCGCTGGCACCGTCGCGCATCACGTCCACGCGGCCCCAGCCGCGGCAGCCGGCGGCGCGGAATGCGGCCAGCGCCAGTTCGCCCAGGGCAAGCTCGTCCTCGCCGTCCAGGCCCGGGCACAGGTACTGGGTGTCCTCGGCCACGTACTTGGCGTGGTAGTCGTACCACTGGCCCTTGGGCACGATGCGGATCGAAGGCAGCGCGGTGTCGCCGAGGATGGCCACGGTCAGTTCGTCGCCGACGATCATCTGCTCCATCAGCAGTTCGCCGTCGTAGCGCGCGGCCAGCGCCACCGCCTCGTCCAGCTGCGCTGGCTCGAACACGCGGGTCACGCCGACGCTGGAGCCTTCGTTGGCCGGCTTGACGATCACCGGCAGCCCCAACTGCGCGGCCGCGGCGCGGATCGCGTCCGCCTGCGCGGTCGCCGCCAGGCGCACGTAGCGCGGCGTCGGCAGACCCAGCGACAGCCACACCTGCTTGGTCCGCACCTTGTCCATGCTCAGCGCCGAGCCGAGCACCGGCGAGCCGGTGTAGGGCACGCCGAACGCGTCCATCAGACCCTGCACGATGCCGTCTTCGCCGCCGCCGTTGTGGCCGTGCAGCACGTTGAACACGCGATCGAAGCGCTTGTCGACCAGCGCCTGCGCCAATGCCGGGATGCCGTCCACCGCCACCGCATCGACGCCGCGCGCGCGCAGCGCCTCGAGCACGTTGCGGCCCGAATCCAGCGACACCTCGCGTTCGCTGGAAGTACCGCCGAGCAGCACCGCGACGCGGCCGAACACGGCCGGGTCGGTGTGGCGCGGCGGCGGGAAGTTCTGCGCGCTCATGACTTGGCTCCGACGACGAACCCGTCCTGCGCGATGTGCTGGGCGACGTAGCCGATGTCGCCGGCGCCCATCATCAGCAGCAGATCGCCGTCCTGCAGCACGTCCGGCAGCACTTCGCTCAGTTCGGCGACCTGCCCGACCACCACCGGCTCGCTGCGCCCGCGCGCACGGATCGCGCGCGCCAGCGAACGCGCGTCGGCGCCGGGAATCGGCACTTCGCCGGCCGGATAGACCTCGCTGAGCACCAGTGCGTCCACTTCCGACAGCACCGCGGCGAACGCGTCGAACTGGTCGCGGGTGCGGCTGTAGCGGTGCGGCTGGAACGCGACCACCAGGCGCTTGTCCGGCCAGCCGCCGCGCGCGGCGGCGAACACCGCCGCCAGTTCGCGCGGATGGTGGCCGTAGTCGTCGACCAGGCGCACGCGTGCGCCGGCGGCGGTGGTCACTTCGCCCAGGTCGTTGAAGCGGCGGCCGATGCCGGCGAAGCTCTGCAGCGCGCTGGCGATCGCCTCAGGCGCCACGCCCAGCTGCCAGCCGATCGCGGCGGCGGCGAGCGCATTGAGCACGTTGTGCCGGCCCGGCAGGGCCAGCGTCACCGGGGTGCTGCTGCCTTCCGGCAGGCGCAGGGTGAAGCGCATGCGCGGACCGTCCTGGACCACGTCCTCGGCGCGCACGTCGGCGTTCTCGCTGAGCCCGTAGCTCATCACGTGGCGCGGGGTCTTGGCGGCCAGCGCGGCCACTTCCGGATCGTCGATGCACAGCACGGCCAGGCCATAGAACGGCAGCCGCTGCAGGAATTCGGCGAACGCGGCCTGGACGCGGGCGAAATCGTTGCCGTAGTTCTCCAGGTGATCGGCGTCGATGTTGGTGATCACCGAGATCAGCGGATTCAGGCGCAGGAAGCTGCCGTCGCTCTCGTCGGCCTCGGCCACCAGCCACTGGCCGCCGCCGAGCTTGGCGTTGGCGCCAGCGGCGAGCAGCTGCCCGCCGATCACGAAGGTCGGGTCCAGCCCGCCTTCGCTGAGCACCGCCGCGGCCAGGCTGGTGGTGGTGGTCTTGCCGTGCGTGCCGGCCACCGCGATGCCGCGGCGGAAGCGCATCAGCTCGGCCAGCATCGCCGCGCGCGGCATGATCGGGATGCGCTGGCTGCGCGCCTCCATCAGCTCCGGGTTGTCGTCGCGGATCGCACTGGACACCACCACGCAGTCGGTGCCGAGCACGTTGGCCGCCGAATGCCCGCGCATCACCCGCGCGCCGAGCGTGACCAGGCGCCGCGTCGCCGCGTTGTCGGCGTTGTCCGAGCCGGACACCTCGTAGCCCAGGGTCAGCATGACCTCGGCGATGCCGCTCATGCCGGTGCCGCCGATGCCGACGAAGTGCACACGCGGAAACGCGCGGACCAGGTCGCCGGTGTCGTGGAGACGGCGGATCACAGGGCACCTCCTGCGGAGGTGCCGGGATTCGGAATTCGGGATTGGGGATTGGTGGCGTCGCCGGTGGCCTGTTGCCGCGGCGCATCGCCATGTACGGATGTCTGCATAGTGTCCTGCTTGTGCTCCTGCTCTTTACGAATCCCCAATCCCGAATCCCGATTCCCAGCCTCTTCCAGAATGATGTCCGCGATCCGCTCGGCCGCATCCGGCTTGGCCAGGCTGCGGGCGGCGTCGGCCATCGACAGGCGGCGTGCGGGGTTGCCGAGCAGGTCGCGCAGCACGCCCTGCAGGTTGGTCGCCAGGGCGTCGTCCTGCTTCAGCAGCACCGCGGCGCCGCGTTCGACCAGGTATTCGGCATTGCGGGTCTGGTGGTCGTCGACGGCGGCGGCGAACGGCACCAGCACGCTGCCGATGCCGACCGCGCACAGTTCGGCCAGGGTCGAGGCGCCGGCGCGGCACACGATCAGGTCGGCCCAGGCATAGGCGGCGGCCATGTCGCCGATGAAGGCTTCGACGCTGGCGGCGACGCCGGCCTCGGCATAGGCCTGGGCGGCTTCGTCGCGCAGTTTTTCGCCGCACTGGTGGCGCACTTCGACCTGCGCACCGAGCGCGGCCAGCGCGCGCGGCAGCGCCTGGTTCAGCGCGCGCGCGCCCTGGCTGCCGCCGAGCACCAGCAGGCGCACCGCGCCGTCGCGCGCGGCGAAGCGCTGCGCCGGCGGCGCCAGCGCGGCGATCTCGGCGCGCACCGGATTGCCCACCGCTTCCTCGCGCGCGGCGAAGCTGCCCGGGAACCCGGTCAGCACGCGCCGCGCGACGCGCGACAGCACCTTGTTGGTCAGGCCCGGCGCGCGGTTCTGTTCGTGCACCAGCAGCGGCAGTTTCAGCAGGCGCGCAGCGATGCCGCCGGGGCCGGCGGCGAAGCCGCCGAAGCTGACCACTGCGCGCGGCATGCGCCGGCGCAACACGAAGCCGGCGGCGCTGATCGCACGCATCACCCGCAGCGGCGCGCCGAACAGCGCCAGCGCGCCCTTGCCGCGCAGGCCGCCGATTTCGATGGTGTCGATCTCGATGCCGTGCTGCGGCACCAGTTGCGTTTCCATGCGCCCGGCCGCGCCCAGCCACACCACCGGCACGCCGCGCGCGCGCAGCACCTTGGCCACCGCCAGCGCCGGGAAGATGTGCCCGCCGGTGCCGCCAGCGAGGATCATCACCGGACGCGACGCAGCGTCGGTCATGGCGGTGCCGGTCATCGGCACGGACACACTCATCCCAGCCTCCCGAAGGTCGGCTCGACCCGCGGCTGCATGCGGCTGGTGCCGCGCGCCGGGGTGCCGGCCTGGATCGCCGCGGCCACCGCGCTGGCGCTGGCCTCGCGTGCGGCCTGCAGGTCCTCGGCGCTGTCCACGGTCTGCCTGACCGGCGGCGCGGCATCGCTGCGCACCTTCGCCACCTGGCGTTCGGCGCGATCGAGTTCGTAGGACACGCGCAGCAGCAGGCCCATCGCCACGCAGGTCATCAGCACGCTGGAACCGCCGGCGGAGATCAGCGGCAGGGTCAGGCCCTTGGTCGGCAGGATGCCCAGGTTGACGCCGACCGAGACGAAGCTCTGCAGGCTGATCCACAGGCCGATGCCGAAGGCGATGTAGCCGGAGAAGTGGCGCTTCATTTCCACGCAGCGCATGCCCAGCCAGAACGCGCGCCCGACCAGCAGCGCGTACAGCGCGATGATCAGGCACACGCCGGTGAAGCCCAGCTCCTCGGCGATCACCGAGAAGATGAAATCGGTATGCGCCTCGGGCAGGTAGTTGAGCTTCTGCACCGAACCGCCCAGGCCGACCCCGAACAGTTCGCCGCGGCCCACCGCCATCAGCGCATTGGACAGCTGGTAGCCGGAGCCGAGCTGGTCGGCCCACGGGTCCAGGAACGAGGTGATGCGGCGCAGGCGATACGGTTCCAGGATCGCGATGAAGGCGAACACCGGCAGCCCGATCACGATCGGCATCGACATGCGCGGTAGGTTGACCCCGCCCAGCACCAGCATGCCGGCGGTGATCGCCAGCAGCAGCGTGGAGGAACCGAAGTCCGGCTGCAGCAGCAGCAGGCCGACCAGCGCCACCGCCACGCCCAGCGGCTTGAGCATCGCCGGCCAGGTGGCGTTGACCTCGTCGCGGAAGCGCACCAGGTAGCTGGACAGCCACACGATGTACAGCACCTTCACCGCTTCCACGGTCTGGAAGCGGGAGATGCCCAGGTTGATCCAGCGCCGCGCGCCGTTGACGGTGCTGCCCAGCCCCGGCACGAACACCACCAGCAGCAGGCCGAAACAGGCCAGCAGCAGCAGCTGGTTGTACTGCTCGATGTTCTTCAGCTCGGTGCGCATCGCCCAGATCGCCAGGCCGATGCCGCCGGCCAGGAACAGCAGGTGCCGGGTCAAGTAGTAGAACGGGCTGACGGTCAGCTCGATCGAGCTGGAGCCGACCATCACCACGCCCAGCGACGCCAGCGCCACCACGGCGCCGAGCAGCCACGGGTCGTAGCGGCCGCCGATGGCCTCGAGTCGGGTTGCCTGGCGCGCGGCGTCGTTCATCAGCGCACCTTCAACGTGGCCAGGCCGACCAGCACCAGCACCACCGAGATGATCCAGAAGCGCACGATCACCCGCGGCTCGGGCCAGCCCTTCAGTTCGAAGTGGTGGTGGATCGGCGCCATGCGGAACACGCGCTTGCCGGTGAGCTTGAACGAGGCGACCTGGATCATCACCGACAGCGTCTCGACCACGAACACGCCGCCCATGATCACCAGCACCAGTTCCTGGCGCACGATCACCGCGATGGTGCCGAGCACCGCGCCCAGCGCCAGCGCGCCGATGTCGCCCATGAACACCATCGCCGGGTAGGTGTTGAACCACAGGAAGCCCAGGCCCGCGCCGGCGATCGCCGCGCAGATGATGATCAGCTCGCCGGCGCCGGGGATCGAGGGAATCTTCAGATAGGCGGAGAACACCGCGTTGCCCGAGGCGTAGGCGAACACGCCCAGCGCACAGGCCACCAGCACGGTCGGCATGATCGCCAGCCCGTCCAGGCCGTCGGTCAGGTTGACCGCGTTGGAGAAGCCGACGATCCAGAAGTAGGCGATGGCGACGAAGCTGATCCCGGCCAGCGGCAGCGCGATCGACTTGAACATCGGGATGTAGAAAGTGATCGCGGCCGGCACGTCGGCGCTGTAGTACAGGAACAGGCCCGCGGCCAGGCCGAAGATCGACTGCAGCAGGTACTTCCAGCGCGACTTCAGCCCGTTCGGGTCGCGGCGCACGATCTTGATCCAGTCGTCGTACCAACCGATCACGCCGAACGCCAGCATCACCGCCAGCACCAGCCACACGTAGCGGTTGCGCAGGTCGCCCCACAGCAGCACCGACAGCAGCACGGTCAGCAGGATCATCGAGCCGCCCATGGTTGGCGTGCCGGCCTTGGAGAAATGGCTCTGTGGGCCGTCCTGGCGGATCGGCTGGCCGCCCTTGAACTGCGCCAGCTTGCGGATCACCGCCGGGCCCAGCCACAGCGACAGGAACAGCGAGGTCAGCGCCGCGAGGATGCCGCGGAAGGTGAGGTAGCCGAACAGCCCGAACAGGCTCTCCAGCTGCTGCAGCCAGCGGGACAGTTCAAGCAGCATGCGGCGCCTCCTCTCCCTGCGCCAGCAGCGCGCTCACGATCTTGTCCATGGCGCTGCCGCGCGAACCTTTGATCAGGAGGGTGGGAGGAGCCGGGAATCGGGAATCGGGAATCGGGAGTCGGGGGGGCAAAACGTCGTCTGCCACCGCGCCGGTGTTCTCATCCATCAGCTCTGTTTCCTGCTCTTGATCTTGCTCTTCACGAATCCCCAATCCCGCTCGCTGTTCGACAGCCGCAGGCTGGCCATCCCTACTCCCGGCCGCACGCAGATCCGCGCGCAGCGCGGCGATCAGCGCCGCATGGCTGTCGAACACGCGTCCGTTCTCGCCGAAGGCCTGCGCGGCGACGGCGCTGAGCGGGCCCAGCGCGTACAGCCGGGTCAGGCCGGCGTCGCGGGCGCGACGGCCGCCGCTGGCGTGCAGTGCTTCGGCACCGTCGCCGAGTTCGCGCATGTCGCCCAGCACCAGCCAGCGCTCGCCGCCGGCGGCGGCCAGCGCGTCGATCGCCGCGGCCAGCGAACCGGGGTTGGCGTTGTAGCTGTCGTCGATCAGCACCGCGCCGCCGGGCAGCGTATGCGCGATCTGCCGGCCCGGCACCGGCTGCACCTGCGCCAGGCCCGCGGCGATCAGCGCCGGCGCGATGTCCAGCGCCAGCGCCAGCGAGGCGGCGGCCAGTGCGTTCATCAGGTTGTGCCGGCCCGGCAATGGCAGCGTCGTTTCGATCTCGCCCTGCGGGGTGACCAGCACGAACTGCGAGCGGTCCGGGCGCATGCGCAGCTGCGTGGCGGTGACCTCGGCGCTGGCCTGCAGGCCGAAGCGCAGCACGCGCGGGGCCAGCGGTGCCGGCAGGCGCTGTTCGAACCACAGCCCGAACGCGTCGTCGGCATTGATCACCGCGGTGCCGTCGGCGGTCAGCGCGGCATAGATCGCGCCCTTGGTCGCGGCGACGCCGAGCAGGCTGCCCATCCGCTCCAGATGCGCCGGGGCGATGTTGTTCACCAGCGCCGCGTGCGGGGCCACGATGTCGGTCAGGTAGGCGATGTCGCCCGGCTTGCCCGCGCCCATCTCGTAGATCGCGTAGTCGGCCGCGTCCGGCGCTTCGATCACCGCCAGCGGCAGGCCGATCTCGTTGTTGCGGTTACCGGGATTGGCGTAGACGCTGCCGCCCTGGACCCGGCAGGCATGCTGCAGGATCGCCAGCAGCAGCGCCTTGACGCTGGTCTTGCCGTTGCTGCCGGTGATCGCGGCCACCCGCGTGGCGCGGCCGCGCTGCATGCCGGCGGCGATCCGCGCCAGCGCCAACTGGGTGTCGGCGACCAGGATCTGCGGCAGTTCGCTGTGCGGCTGCAACAGTTCCACCAGCAATGCGCTGGCGCCGCGCGCGGCGGCATCGGCGACGAAGTCGTGGCCGTCGAAACGCTCGCCGCGCAGCGCCACGTACAGGCTGCCCGGCGCCAGCGTGCGGGTGTCGTGGGCGATCGCGTCGATCGCCACGTCGTCGCCGTGCAGCTCGGCGCCGGCCCAGTGCGCGATCATCGACAGCGGCAGACGCTTCATCGGGCGTGCTCCACTGGCATTGCGGCGCGTGCCTGCAGCGCCTGCGCTGCGATCTCGGTGTCGTCGAACGGATGCTGGATGCCGGCGATCTCCTGGTACGGCTCGTGGCCCTTGCCGGCGATCAGCACGATGTCGTCGGGGCCGGCTTCGGCCACGGCCAGGGCGATGGCCTGCGCGCGGTCGCGCTGCACGCGCACCGCCTGCAGGTCGGTGAACCCGGCCAGGATGTCGGCGACGATGCGATCGCCATCCTCGCCACGCGGATTGTCGTCGGTGACGATCACCGCATCGGCCAGGCGCTGCGCGATCGCCGCCATCTGCGGGCGCTTGCCGGTGTCGCGCTCGCCGCCGCAACCGAACACGCACAGCAGGCGGCCGTGGGCGTGGCCACGCAGGCTGTCCAGCGCCTGCTCCAGCGCGTCCGGGGTGTGCGCGTAGTCGATCACCAGCAAAGGCTGCGCGTCGCTGCCGCCGAGGCGGTTCATGCGCCCGCGGATCGGCTGCAGCTGCGACAGCGTCGCGGCGATGCGCGCCGGCGCCACGTCCAGCGCGTGCAGCGCGCCGGCCACCGCCAGCAGGTTGTCCACGTTGAAGCGGCCGAGCAGCGGCGACTGCAGCGGATGCCGCGCGTCGCCGATCAGCAGGTCGAAACCGATGCCGCGCGCGTCCAGGCGCAGCGCCTCGGCGCGCAGCGTGGCGTCGGCCTGGCCGCGCGAGCTGACGCCGATGCGGCGCAGCGCCGGGTCCAGCGTCGCCAGCAGCTCGCGGCCGAACGCGTCGTCGAGATTGACCACCGCCGCCTTCAGCCCCGGCGTGGCGAACAGGCGCGCCTTGGCTGCGCCATAGCCGGCCATGTCGCCGTGGTAGTCCAGATGGTCGCGGGTGAGATTGGTGAACACCGCCACGTCGAAGTGCACCGCATCGACGCGGCCCTGGTCCAGCGCGTGCGAACTCACTTCCATCGCCACCGCCTGCGCGCCGGCGTCGCGCAGCTGCGCCAGCAGGGCGTGCGTCTGCAGCACCAGCGGCGTGGTGAAACCGGTCGGCACCACGTCGCCGTACAGGCCGACGCCGAGCGTGCCGATGCTGCCGCTGCGCGTGCCCAGGCACTGCCAGGCCTGCGCCAGCAACTGCACGGTGGAAGTCTTGCCGTTGGTGCCGGTGACCCCGACCATGGTCATCGTCTGCGACGGATGGCCGTGGAACTGGTCGGCCATCGTGCCCATGCGCGCGCGCAGACCCGGCACCGCGATCGCGTCGGCCGGCGCCGGCAATTCGGCCGGGGCCGGCGGTTCGAACAGGATCGCCGCGGCGCCCTTGGCCTGCGCCTGCGCGACGAAGCCCAGCCCGTGCGCGCCGAACCCGGCGATCGCCACGAACGCATCGCCGGCGCGCACCGCGCGGCTGTCCATGACCAGCCCGGACACCTGCACGTCGCGCGCCAGCGCCACGTCCGGCAGCAGCTGCGACAGCGGCAGCGCGCGGCTCACTGGCGGGTCTCCTGCAACGGCACCGGCTGCGCGGCCGGCGGCGGCGTGACGGCACGGGCGATGGGCAGCGCCGCTTCCACTTCGGCGGCGGCATCGGGCACCACGGCCGGATCCGGCTCCACCGGCGCCGGCGGCGGCGCATGGCCACTCTTGCCGGCGGCCTGCGCCGCCAGCCACGCCTGGATGTCGTCCGGCGGCACGTCCATCAGCCGCAGCGCGCCTTCCATCACGTTGTGGAACACCGGCGCCGAAACCAGGCCGCCGTAGTACTTGGCGCCCTGCGGATCGTTGATCACGATGACCGTGGCGAAGCGCGGATTGGTCGCCGGCACCAGGCCGGCGAACAGCGCGTTGTAGTGGCCGCGGATATAGCCGCCGGGACCGTTCAGGCGCGCGGTGCCGGTCTTGCCGGCGACGTGGTAGCCGAGGATCGCCGCGCCCTTGGCGCCGCCCTGGGTCACCACGGTTTCCATCATCGACACCACTTCCTTGGCGATCGCCGGGCTCAGCACTTCCTTGGTGTCCTCGTGCTGGCCCTTGACGAAGGTCGGCGTGACCAGCTTGCCGCCGTTGCCCAGCGCGCAGTACGCGCGTGCGATCTGCAGCGGCGTCACCGACAGGCCGTAGCCGTAGGACATGGTGGTCTTGGACGACCCGCTCCAGCGTGCCGGCGAGGGCAGCACGCCGGCCGATTCGCCGGGGAAGCCGCTGTGCGGGGCGCTGCCGTAGCCGTAGCTGTGGATCTGGTCGTAGAAGGTCTGGTCCGGCAGCTTGGCCGCGATCTTGGCCGCGCCGATGTTGGAGCTGCGGGTGATCACGCCGGTCACGGTCAGCACGCCGTTGTTGCGCGGCACGTCCTTGATGGTGAAGCGGCCGATCGCCATGTAGCCCGGGTTGGTGTCGATCAGCGTGTCCTTGGTCACCACCCCGGCCTTGAGCGCGGTGGAGATGGTCAACGGCTTCATCGTCGAACCCGGCTCGACCAGGTCGGTGACCGCGCGGTTGCGGCGCGCATCGGAATTGACCCCGGTGACCGAGTTCGGGTTGTAGGTCGGCAGGTTGACCATGGCCATGATCTCGCCGGTGGCCACGTCCATCACCACGATCGAACCGCCGGCGGCGTTGTTTTCCACCAGCGCGTTGCGCAGTTCCTTGTAGGCCAGGAACTGGATGCGGCGATCGATGCTGAGGGTCAGGTCCTTGCCCGGCTCGGCCGGTTTGACCAGGTCGATGCTTTCCACGATCGCGCCCTTGCGGTCGCGGATCACGCGCTTGGAGCCGGGCTTGCCGCGCAGCCATTCGTCGAACGCCAGCTCCAGCCCTTCCTGGCCGCGGTCGTCGATGTTGGTGAAGCCGAGCACGTGCGCCATCGCTTCGCCCTGCGGGTAGAAGCGGCGGAACTCGCGCTGCGAGAACACGCCCGGGATGCCCAGCGCGACCACCGCATGCGCCTTGTCCGGATTGATCCGGCGCTTGAGGTACATGAACTCCTTGTCCGACTTCTGCGACAGCTTGGCGGTCAGCTCGTCGCTGGGCAGTTCCAGCGCCTGCGCCAGCTGCGGGATGCGGTCGGGATTGCGCAGCAGCTCCTGCGGATTGACCCAGATCGACTCCACCGGCGTGGACACCGCCAGCGGCTCGCCGTTGCGGTCGGTGATCATGCCGCGCGAGGTCGCGATCGGCAGCTCGCGCAGGTAGCGCGCCTCGCCCTGGCGCTGGTAGAAGTCGCTGTTGATGATCTGCACGTAGGCGGCGCGACCGATCAGGGTGACCGAGCACAGGCTCAGCGCCGCACCGACCAGCACCAGCCGGCCACGGAGATTGAAGTTGCTGCGCGGGCGGTTGCGGCCGGTCTTGCTCATGGCCGCACCACCACGATGTCGCCGGTTTCCGGAAACTTCATGCCCAGCCGCTCGCGCGCGACCTGGTCGACGCGGTTGCTTTCGGCCCAGGTCGCCTGCTCCAGCTGCAGCCGGCCGAACTCGATGTTCAGCTCGTCGCGGTTGTGCTCCAGCCGCGACAGCTCGACGAACAGCTGGCGATGGCGATGGCGCATGTACACCACCCCGATCGCCGAGGCGATGGTGCAGGCGAGCAGGACGATGAGCAGGAGCCGGCTCATTGGGCGTCTCCTGGCGGAGACGCCGGGATTGGGGATTCGGAATTGGGGATTGGAGAAGAGCGCTCGCCCAATCCCGAATCCCCAATCCCCAATCCCAGCTTCTCGGCCACCCGAAGCACCGCGCTGCGCGCGCGCGGATTGAGCGCCAGCTCGGCGCCGTCGGCCTTGATCGCGCCGCCGTGCAGTTGCAGCGTCGGCACGAACGGCTGCGCCTCGGGCAGGCGGCGGTTGCTCGGCGGGGCCTTGGCGTGGCGGTTCATGAACTGCTTGACGATGCGGTCTTCCAGCGAGTGGAAGCTGATCACCGCCAGGCGCCCGCCCGGCTTGAGCTTGGCCAGCGCCGCGTCCAGCCCGGCTTCGAGGTCGGCCAGTTCGCGGTTGATGTGGATGCGGATCGCCTGGAAGCTGCGCGTGGCCGGATGGGTCTTGCTGTCGCCGCGCGGCATCACGCTGGCGATCAGGTCGGCCAGCTGCGCGGTGCGGGTCAACGGCTGCTCGGCGCGGCGCGCCACGATCGCGCGGGCGATGCGCCGGCTCTGGCGTTCGTCGCCATAGGTCCACAGCACGTCGGCGATGTCGCGCTCGCTGGCGTGAGCCAGCCACTGCGCGGCGCTCTCGCCGGCGTCCGGATCCATGCGCATGTCCAGCGGGCCGTCCTTGCCGAACGAGAAGCCGCGCTCGGCCACGTCCAGCTGCGGCGAGGACACGCCCAGGTCGAACAGCACGCCGTCCAGATCGGCGGCGGCGTCCCACTGCGCCAGTTCGGCGAAGCTGCCGCGGCGGATGCGCACGCGCGCGTCGCCACCGAACGCATGTTCGGCTTCGGCGATCGCCTCGGGATCCTTGTCCATCAACAGCAGCCGGCCTCCTGGGCCGAGTTTGTGCAGCACCCCGCGCGCGTGTCCGCCACGCCCGAACGTGCCATCCAGATAGATTCCGTCTTCGATCACCTGCAGCCCGTCCATGACCTGCGCGAACAACACCGGCACATGCGCCGCCGGCGGTTGCGACACCGGAAGGTGACCGGCCTGCGCCTGTCCGCGCATCCGGACACCCCGGCTCACAACTTCAGATCGAGCAATCCATCGCCCAGATCCTCGTCAGACAATGTCTGCTGGATCAGTGCGCGATGAGCCTGCTCGCTCCATAGTTCGAACTTGTCGCCCATGCCCAACAGCACGGCGCGCTTTTCGATGCCCACCGCGGCGCGGTGGCTCGGCGGGATGGTGATGCGGCTGTTGGCGTCCAGCTCCAGCGCGGCCGAGGAACCGACCAGCTTCTGCTGCAGGACCCGCACCACGCGCTGGGTGTTGGGCTTGGCCATGACGTCGTCACGGACCCGCTCCCATTCCTTTTCCGCGTACAGCCACAGGCATCCGGCCTCGAACGGGTTGTAGGTCAGCACCAGCCGATTGCCGCTCGCACGCACGACGAGGTCGCGGTACGCGGTGGGAACCGCCATACGCCCCTTGTCGTCCACTGTGATTGCGGTCTCGCCCTGAAACACGACGCCTACACCTTTCAAATCCGCCTGGACGGTCATTGAACCACGAAAAACCACAAAAAACCCGGTTTTCCCTCGAGTGCCCACCTTAGCAGCGCGCGAAAGGTTGTCAACAACTTTGCGAGCGATAAATCGCTAGCCACATCAATGGCTTGCGCCATTCTTTAGAGACTTGTTCAAAGCTTATCCACAAGTTGCTGTTTCGTCTCATATTTTGAGATTGAGCGGAAATTCAGCCCTGTGCACAAGGCGTTAAGACAGCGGCCAGCTGCCGCGGCCACGACCGACCGGCTCGCCTGCCGCTGCGCAAAACCGCACAATCGGCGGCCTATGTGCCTGGTCGCCCTCGCCCTCGAATCGCACCCGCGCTGGCGCCTGCTGCTGGTCGGCAACCGCGACGAATTCCACGCCCGCCCGACCGCGCCGCTGCAGCGCTGGGCGGCGCCGGCGCAGCGCGTGCTGGCCGGGCGCGACCTGCGTTCCGGCGGCAGTTGGGTGGGCCTGGACGACGCCGGCCGCTGCACCGTGGTCACCAACGTGCGCGACCCGCTGGCGTCGATGTCCGGCGCCTCGCGCGGCGCCCTGGTCGCCGACTACCTGGCCGGCGCCGCGCCGGCGGCCGCCTTCGCCGACGCACTGGCGCTTCGCGCCGACACCTACCCGCCGTTCAACCTGCTGCTGGCCGACGCCGAAGGCGCGCACTACCTGGGCAACCACCCGCCTGCCCGGCAGCGCCTGGCGCCCGGCATCCACGGCATGTCCAATGGCGCGCTGGACGCGCCATGGCCGAAGACGGTGCGCCTGTGCGAGGTCCTGGCGGGGTGGATCGCCGCCGGCGACGAGGACCTGTCCCCGCTATGGCGCGCGCTGGCCGACGAGACCATCGCCGCCGACGCGCAGTTGCCCGACACCGGCGTGGGCCTGGAACTGGAGCGGCGCCTGTCGCCGGCCTTCATCCGCGGCCACGACTACGGCACCCGCGCCAGCACCATCGTTGCGGTGGACGGCGACGGATACGGCTGGATCCACGAGCGCCGCTTCGGCGCCGATGGGGTGTTCCTGGGGGAGACGCGGCTGCAGGGGCTCGGGACCGGGGACTCGGGACTCGGGACCCGGTAAGAGTTGCGTTGCGGCCATTCGCTGTTCCGGACATCCGATTCCGCGCGGCGCAGTGGCGCCGCACATGCGACAATGCCCACGGCGGAGTCGGCCAGACAGTCGCGTCATCCCGGTGCATTTCGGTGCAGTGGGGTGCCGAGGAAAGTCCGGGCTCCATAGGGCAAGGTGCCAGGTAACGCCTGGGCGGCGCGAGCCGACGGATCAGTGCAACAGAAAGATACCGCCTAAGTCTGCGCAAGCAGACCGGTAAGGGTGAAATGGTGCGGTAAGAGCGCACCGCGAGTCCGGTAACGGACCGGTACGGCAAACCCCACCTGGAGCAAGACCAAATAGGGACCTCATGGCGCTGCCCGCGTCGGGTCCGGGTAGGTTGCTCGAGCGCCGCGGTGACGCGGCGCCTAGAAGAATGACTGTCCACGACAGAACCCGGCTTATCGGCCGGCTCCGCCACTTTCTCAAAAAATCTCCAGACTCCGGGCCAGACTCCCGGGTTCGGAGGCTTTAGCCTCTGTGACGCCTCTTTCAGACTGACGCAAACGCCCAAGGCATCTCATTGATGACCTGGCGCTCGCCAGCGACAACCTGCCGGCACTCGCCATCGAGCAGGCCGGCGACTACTCGCACCAGCAGATCATCGCCTGGATGCATCGCCACGACCTGACGCTGGATTCGGCCGCCGCGGCATTGGGTCTGAGCCGGCGCATGCTGGCCTACTACCGCAGCGGCGAGAAACCCGTCCCCAGGAGCATCGGGTTGGCGATGCTGGGATGGGAAGCCGAACAGGCAGGGTTCCGATTCCCGGCAGTGGCCTGACAGCGCATTCGCCTGGGAACGGCAGGTTTGCGATTGCCTGTTGCAGGCCAGTCGGCACCGGCTCGGTTTACAGCCGCCTCATCCCCCATACAACGCCTTGCGCGGCGCCCCGGTGATCTCCGCGGCCAGCTTGGCGGCGGTGGACGGCGGCAGGTGCGCGCTCAGCGTGGCATAGACGCGGCGGCCCTCGGCCAGTTGCGCGTCGGCATCGTCGCCGGCGCCCTGCACGATCAGCACGAACTCGCCCTTGCGCTGGTTGTCGTCGGCTTCCACCTGCGCCTGCAGCTCGGCCAGGCTGCCGTCGAGCACGGTCTCGAACAGCTTGGTCAGCTCGCGCGCCAGCACCGCCGGCCGCGCGTCGCCGAACGCGGCGCGGCAGTCGGCCAGGGATTCGACGATGCGGTGCGCCGATTCGTAGAACACCAGGGTGCGCGGCTCGCCGGCCAGGCGCGCCAGGCGCTCGCGGCGGCCGGAGGCCTTGGCCGGCAGGAAGCCCTCGAAGCTGAAACGGTCGCTGGGCAGGCCGGCCACGCTGAGCGCGGCGATCGCCGCGCAGGCGCCGGGCACCGGGCTGACCCGCACCCCGGCCTCGCGCGCCGCGCGCACCAGCCGGTAGCCGGGATCGCTGACCAGCGGGGTGCCGGCATCGCTGACCAGGGCCAGCGACTCGCCGCCGAGCAGGCGCGCGACGATGCGCTGCGCCAGCGCGTCCTCGTTGTGCTCGTGCAGCGCGACCAGCGGCTTGTCGATGCCGAAATGCGCCAGCAGCTGGCCGCTGCGGCGGGTGTCCTCGGCGCAGATCGCGGCGACCGCGCGCAGCACCTCCTGCGCGCGCGGCGTCAGGTCGGCGAGATTGCCGATCGGCGTGGCGACGACATGCAGGGTTCCGGGCTGGGCGCTCATCTACGGCTTTCCATGGTCAAGGGTAGAATCGTAGCGGTTTTCCCCGGCGCGCCTCGGCGTGCCCTGCCGAATGGACCAGAAATGAACAAGCGATTCGCAAGGATTTCCGCCCTGTCGCTGCTGGCGCTGCTGTTCGCCGGCTGCGCCACCACCAGCGTGACGCAGAGCGCGTCCTCGCCGGCCCAATCCGCGGCGCTGGCGCTGCTCGACCAGGGCAAGCCGCGGGAAGCGGCGCAGCAGCTCGAGGCGCAGGCCGCCACGGCCACCGGCAGCGAGCGCAACCAGCTGCTGGCCGATGCCGCCTTCGCCTGGTACGAGGGCGGCGACGTCGCCCGCGCGCGCAGCCTGGCCGCGCAAGTGCAGCCGCGCCAGCTGTCGGGCCTGAGCAAGGTGCGGCTCGCCCTGGTCAACGCCGAGCTGGCCCTGGTCGACCGCCAGCCGGCGCAGGCGCTGCAGGCGCTGGGCAGCGATCCGCAGGCGGTGCCGCAGAACCTGCGCGCGCGCTGGCACCTGGCCCGCGCGCAGGCGCTGGAAGGCACCGGCGACGCCACCGCGGCGCTGGACGAACGCGCCCGCGCCGATATCGGCCTGACCGGCCAGGCGCGCAGCGACAACCAGCGCGCCATCGTGCGCCAGCTGGCGGCGTTGAACGACGCCACGCTGCAGGCGCGCGCCGCCGCGGTGCCGGCCGGCGATCCGCTGTACAACTTCGCCGGACGCGCGCTGATCAGCCGCGGCCTGGCGTTGCCGCGGCCGTTCGACCGCGGCGAGCAGTGGGGCTTCGACACCAGCAAGCGGCCGCCGGCCGAGCGCGACGGCTACCGCCCGCCGGCCAAGCTGGCGGTGCTGCTGCCGCTGAGCGGCACCCTGGCCACCGCGGCCGCGCCGGTGCGCGACGGCCTGCTCGCCGGCTACTACGGCGAGACCCGGCGCCGTCCGGAGATCAACTTCATCGACACCACCGGCACCCCCGCCGGCGCGCTGGCCGCCTACCAGAAGGCGATCGACGGCGGCGCCGACTTCGTGGTCGGCCCACTCGGCCGCGACGAGGTCACGGCGCTGTTCGCGCGCGACGCGCTGCCGGTGCCGCTGCTGGCGCTGAACCGCGGCACCGGCGCCCCGCCCGCCGGCAGCGCCGGCTTCTCGCTGGCGCCGGAAGACGACGGCATCGCCGCCGCCGAATACCTGCTGGCGCACGAGCGCCGCAACGCGCTGGTGATCGGCAGCAACGACGACAACGGCCGCCGCGCGGTGGCCGCGTTCCGCGAGCGCTTCAGCGAGCGCGGCGGCAAGGTCGCGGCCAGCGTCAGCGTGGCCGAGGTGCCGGGCGATGTCGGCGCGCAGCTGCGCAACGCCGGCGCCGCCGACGCGGTGTTCCTGGCGGTGAAGGGCAGCACCGCGCGCGCGTTGGCGCCGCAGCTGGCGCTGGCCGGTTTCGCCGGCAAGAGCCGGGTGGCGACCTCGCAGCTGGTGCTCGGCACCGGCAAGCCGGAGGACGACCTGGTGCTGGACGGCATCGCCTACCCGAGCGAACTGTGGAGCGTGCGCGGCGTCGGCGGCCTGCCGGCGGCGACCAGCGTGGCCGAGACGCTGCCGACCGCGCGCGGCCCGGCCGCGCGCCTGTTCGCGTTCGGCTACGACGCCTGGCAGATCAGCGCCTACCTGGAGAAGCTCGCCACCGGCGCCGAGGCCAATCTGCGCGGCGCCACCGGCGTGCTGCACCTGGACGGCTTCGGCAACATCCTGCGCACCCCGGCCTGGTCCACCTTCAGCGGCGGGCGCGCGACGCCGCTGCCCGATGGGCGTTGACCGCCGGCAACGCGGCAACGATGTGGAAGCGGCGGCGCGCGCCGAACTGGAGCGCGCCGGGCTGCAACTGATCGCCGCCAACGTGCGCTATCGCGGCGGCGAACTGGATCTGGTGATGCAGCAGGCGCAGTGCCTGGTGTTCGTCGAGGTGCGCTACCGGCGCAACGACGCGTTCGGCGGCGGCGCCGCCTCGGTCGACCTGCGCAAGCGCCGCCGGCTGGTCTTGGCGGCGCAATTGTTCCTGGCCGCGCATCCGCACTACGCGGACTGGCCGTGCCGCTTCGACGTGGTCGAGGCCGAAGGCGAACCGCCGCGGCTGACCTGGCTGCGCGACGCGTTTCGCGCCGACGACTGCTGACATGCCGAGCATCTTCACCCACGCCGCGATCCCGTTGGCGCTGTGGGCCGCCGCCGATCGCGGACGCATTTCCGCGCGCCTGCTCAGCGCGGGCATCGTCGCATCGATGCTGCCCGATCTGGACGTGGTCGCGTTCGCGCTGCACATTCCCTATGCCGATGCGTTCGGCCATCGCGGCGCCAGCCATTCGCTGCTGTTCGCCGCGGTGCTGGGCGTGCTCGGCGCGCTACTGCACCGGCCGCTGCGCGCCGGCGCGCTGCAGGCGGCGACCTGGATGTGCGTCTGTACCGTCTCGAACCCGCTGCTCGATGCGCTGACCTCCGGCGGCCTCGGCGTCGCGCTGGCCTGGCCATGGAGCGAGCAGCGCTGGTTCGCGCCGTGGCGGCCGATCCGCGTCTCGCCGTTCGCCAACGGCTTCTTCGGCGCGCGCGGCATGGCCACCCTGTTGTCCGAATTGCGCTGGGTGTGGCTGCCGCTGGCAGTGACGGTCGGCACCTGGAAACTGCTGCAGCCGCCTCCCTCTTCCGCTTCGCGATCCCAGCCATGACCACGCCGCTGCCTGCCGCCCTGACCGACACCCTCGCCGCACTGCTCGGTGCCGACGGCTGGCGCACCGACGACGCCAGCCGCCGCAGCTACGGCGAGGACGATTCGCGGCGCTGGGCGCTGGCCGACGCGGTGGCGCTGCCGCAGACCCGCGACCAGGTGCAGGCGATCGTGCGCGCCTGCCGCGCACACCGCGTGCCGATCGTCGCGCGCGGCGCCGGCACCGGCACCGCCGGCGCCGCGGTGCCGTTCGGCGGCGGCGTGGTGCTGTCATTCGCGCGCATGAACCGCATCGTGCAGCTGCGCCCGCAGGACCGCTGCGCGGTGGTCGAGCCGGGCGTGCTCAACGGCGACCTGCAGCAGGCGCTGGCGCCGCACGGCCTGTTCTGGCCGCCGGACCCGTCCAGCGCCGAGATCTGCAGCGTCGGCGGCAACCTGT
The DNA here is from genome assembly GCF_013410075.1 of Xanthomonas sp. JAI131. Lineage (NCBI taxonomy): Bacteria > Pseudomonadati > Pseudomonadota > Gammaproteobacteria > Lysobacterales > Lysobacteraceae > Xanthomonas > Xanthomonas sp. JAI131. The sequence goes on from NZ_JACCCN010000003.1 coordinate 181,774, forward strand.
CGACCAACGCCGGCGGCCCGCGTGCGGTGAAGTACGGCGCCACCCGCGACAACGTGCTCGGCATGGTCGCGGTGACCGGCGCCGGCGAACTGATCCGTTGCGGCGGCGCCTACACCAAGGACGCCACCGGCTACGACCTGACCCACCTGCTGGTCGGCAGCGAAGGCACCCTGGCGCTGATCGTGGAGGCCACGCTGAAACTGTCGCCGCGGCCGCTGGCGCAGGCCGGGCTGCGCGCGTTCTACCGCGATGCCGGCAGCGCCGCGGCGGCGGTGTCGCGGCTGATGGCGCAGCCGACCACGCCGGCGATGCTGGAATTCATGGACCGCAGCGCGATCGCGCTGCTGCGCCGCAACGGCAGCGACGTACCCGAGGCCGGCGCGATGCTGCTGATCGAGGCCGACGGCGACCACGACACCCTGCCCTACGCGCTGCAGGCGCTGGGCACCGCCGCCGAAGGCGACGGCCTGCTGTCGCTGGACGTGGCCACCGACGGCGCCGCGCGCGACCGACTGTGGGCGGCGCGCCGCGCGCTGTCGCCGGCGCTGCGCACGATCAAGCCGGGCAAGATCAACGAAGACGTGGTGGTGCCGGTGTCGCGCATTCCCGAGCTGGTCGCAGGAGTCGAGGCACTGGCGGCGGAATTCGAGCTGCCGATCGTCGCCTTCGGCCACGCCGGCAACGGCAACCTGCACGTCAACATCATGTACGCGCCCGACGACGCCAGCGAAACCGCGCGTGCGCATGCCGCGCTGCCGCGCCTGTTCGCGCTGGTGCTGGCGCTGGAAGGCACGCTGTCGGGCGAGCACGGCATCGGCGTGGCCAAGCGCGACTACATGGCGCAGGCCTTCGACGCGGCCACGCTGGACGCGATGCGCGCGGTGAAGCGCGCGCTGGACCCGGACGGCATCCTCAATCCGGGCAAGGTGTTGCCGGACAGATAGCGGGACTCGGAACTCGGAACTCGGGACTCGGGACTCGCAAGAATCGGCCCGATACCGCGCGCAGGCGACCGGCGACCGCTTTTTGTAGGAGCGGCTTCAGCCGCGACGAACGAAGTGGAAAAAGCTGACGGCTTCGGAATCTGTCGGGGCTGAAGCCCCTCCTACAGTGCACCGGGCCGGGTTATCGACCGTCTTGCAGAACCGGCTCGATTAACCGCGCGGCTCAGCCGCTGCGTTCGCTCACGCCGATGAAACGCAGGCCCACGCCCGGCTCGGTGGCGATGTAGCGCGGCGCCACCGCGCTGTCGCCGAGTTTCTGCCGCAGTTTGCCGACCAGGATGCGCAGGTAGTGGGTGTCTTCCTGGTGGGTCGGCCCCCACACTTCGCGCAGCAGTTGCGGCTGGGTGAGCACGCGCCCGCTGTGCCGCAGCAACAGCGCGAGCAGCGCGTATTCCTTGCGGCTCAGCGGCAGCGGCTCGCCGTCCAGGCGCACCTCGCGCAGGCCCAGGTGGATGTGCAGGTGGCCGTCGTCGAACACCGGCTCGGCCTCGCCGGCGGCCGGCTGCATGCGCAGCAGCACGCGGATGCGCGCCATCAGTTCCTGCACGCCGAACGGCTTGGTCACGTAGTCGTTGGCGCCGGCGTCCAGCGCCTGCACTTTCTCCGCTTCGCCGGCGCGCACGGTGAGCATGATCACCGGCACCGCGGACCACTGCCGCAGTTCGCGCAGCACGCTGTGCCCGTCCTGGTCGGGCAGGCCCACGTCGAGCACCACCAGTTCGGCGCCGTGCGCGGCCAGCTGCGCCAGGCCGTCGCCGCCGGTGGCCGCCTGCAGCACGCGGTAGCCCTGCGCGCGCAGGCTGATGTCCAGGAAACGCCGGATCTGCGGCTCGTCGTCGATGACCAGCACGCGCGGCGGCGGAATCGGATCGGCGTGGGACTCAGTCGGCATCGGGGCGGGGCGGAGGGGCGGCGGGTTCGATCAACGGCAGAGTAATGCGGATCGTGGTGCCGCAGCCATCGGCGCCGGGCAGCGCCTCGACGCTGCCGCCGTGCGCGCCGATCATGCCCTGGCAGATGGTCAGGCCCAGGCCGGTGCCGTGGCGGCCGCGGTCGCCGCGTTCGACGCTGTAGAACATGTCGAAGATGCGCGCGCGCTCGTCCTCGGGAATGCCCGGGCCGCGGTCGCCGATGTCGATGCGCAGGCGCCCGTCGACCATCGCCGCGGCGACGCGGATCGCCTCGCCCTCCGGCGAAAATTTCGCCGCGTTCTCCAGCACGTTGAAGATCGCCTGTTCGACCAGCGCCGGATGCACCCACAGCGTCGGCAGCTCGGCGGCCAGGGCGATGTCCAGCCGCACCTGCGGCTGGTAGCGCTGCAGCCGCCGCGCGGCCGAGCCGATCAGTTCGTCCACGTCGATCCAGTCGCGGTTCAAGGTCAGCCCGGTGTGGCCGAGCCGGGTCATGTCGAGCAGGTTCTGGATGTAGCGGTCCAGGCGCTCGCCTTCCAGCTGGATCGTCTCCAGCAGGCTGCGGCGGTCGTCGGCGTCCATCGCCTGGCCGTAGCTGGACAGGCTGCTGGCCGCGCCGATCATCGCCGCCAGCGGCGAGCGCAGGTCGTGCGACACCGACGACAGCAGCGCCGAGCGCAGGCGCTCGGTCTCGCCGCTGACCCGCGCGCTTTCCAGGTCGGCGACCAGCCGCGTGCGCAGCGCGGCCTGGCCGATGTCCTCGACCATGGCTTCGGCCAGGCGCTGCTGCTCCAGCCCGGGACGCTGCACACCGGCGGCGAATTTCAGCCCGACCACGCCGATCGCGCCGCGCTCGTGGCGCACCGGCAGGAACCACCAGCTCGCGCCGGCCAGGGTGTCGGTGAAGCGGCCGGTGGCCTGGCCGTGGCGCTGCGCCCAGTCGGCGGCGCTGCGATCCACCGCCGCCATCGATGCCGCGTAGTCGTGCGCGCCGTCCTGCGCGGCGGCGTGCGCCGCCTCCAGCGGCTGCAGCCGCACCCAGGCCTCGGCCTCGAGCGTGGCGGCCAGCGCGCGGCGCCCGGCCTCCAGCACCTGGCCCAGGTCGGCGGCGCTGGTGAGTTCGCGGCCCAGCCGCTGCAGTGCGGTGGTCTGCGCGTTGGCCGCGCGCAGCGCCAGCACCTGCATGCGCAGCCGCGACGCCAGGCGCCCGGCGACCAGCGCCGCGACCAGGAACAGCAGCACCGTGACCACGCCCTGGCGCGCGCCGATGTGCAGCGTGTAGCGCGGTTCGATGAAGAAGAAGTTGTAGGCGAAGAAGCTCAGCAGCGCCGACAGCACCGCCGCGGCCATGCGCGTCTTCGCCGCGACCATCACCACCGCGACGATGAACACCATCGACAGGTCGTCGATGCCGACCCAGCGCTCGGCGATCCAGCCCACCGCCACCGCCAGCAGCGAGGCGACGGTGGCGAACACCAGGTCGTCGCGCGACAGCCAGTGGCCGGGACTGCGCCAACGCCGCCGCGCACGCGCGCGCGCCTCCGGCGAACTGATGATGACCAGCTCGTAGTGCGCGCCGCGCTGCAACAGTTGCTGGGTCAGCGTGCGGTTGATCATCCGCGCCAGCGGCCGTTCGCGGGTGCGGCCGAGCAGCAGCGTGGACACGCCGTTGTGCGCGGCGTGGTCGAGCAGCGCATCGGCCACGCTGGCGCCGTGCAGCAGCGCGGCGTCGCCGCCGAGCCGCCGCGCCAGGGCGAAGGCGCGATCGACCTCCAGCTGCCAGGCTTCCTCCGGCTGCGCCTGGGTCTGCACGGTGACCACGCTCCACGGCGCGCCGCGGCGCTCGGCCAGGCGCCGCGCCACCCGCACCAGGTAGTCGGACTGGCCGCGCCCGTCGATCGCCACCAGCACCCGCCGCCGCAGCGCCACGCCGGTGCGGCCCTGTGCGGCCTGCACGTCGCGCAGGTCGTTGTCGACGCGGTCGGCCGCGGTCTGCATCGCCAGTTCGCGCAGCGCGGCCAGGTTCGACGGCGAGAAGAACGCCTGCAGCGCCTGTCCCGCCTGCTCGGGCAGATACACCTTGCCCTGTTGCAGGCGTTCGATCAGTTCGCGCGGCGGCAGGTCGACCAGCACGATGTCGCGCAGTCGGTCGAAGATCGCATCGGGCACGGTCTCGCCGACGCGGATGCCGGTGATGCGGTGGACCACATCGTTGAGGCTTTCCAGGTGCTGGATGTTGACCGTGCTGTAGACGTCGATGCCGGCGTCGAGCAGTTCCTGCACGTCCTGCCAGCGCCGCTCGTGGCGGCTGCCGGGCGCGTTGCGGTGCGCCAGCTCGTCGACCAGCACCAGCGGCGGGTGCCGTGCCAGCAGCGCGTCCAGGTCCATTTCCTCGAGCGTGCGGCCGCGATATTCCACGCGCCGCCGCGGCTGCACGGCCAGCCCGTCGAGCAGCGCCGCGGTCTCGGCGCGGCCGTGGGTCTCGACCACCCCGACCACCACCTCGCTGCCCTGCTGCTGCAGCTGGCGCGCGCGCGACAGCATCGCGTAGGTCTTGCCCACGCCCGGCGCCGCACCCAGGAACACGGTCAGCCGCCCGCCGCGCTCGCGCTGGAGCGCGCCGATCAAGGCGTCGGCCTGTTGGGTACGGGGATCGGACATTTGAAGGCTGGGAATGGGGAATGGGGAATCGCAAAGCCTACAGGGTCGGGACCCAGGCTTTACCGCTTTTGCTCATCCCCATTCCCGATTCTCTTTTCCCCATTCCCGGCTTCCCCGGCATCCAACGCCAGATTCAGCTCCAGCACATTCACCCGCGGTTGGCCGAGCACGCCGAACTGGCGCGGCTGCGCCTGCGCGGCGACCAGCGCGGCGACGGTCGCCACCGGCAATTCGCGCGCCTTGGCCACGCGCGCGACCTGCTGCTGCGCCGCGGCCACGCTGATGTCCGGGTCCATGCCGCTGCCGGACTGGGTGAGCAGATCGTCCGCCACCTGCGCCGCGGCGACGCCGTCGCGCGCGGCCACGCTGGCGCGCGCGTCGGCGATGCGCTGCTGCAGCTCCGGATTGCTGCGCGCCTGGTTGCTGCCGGCCGCGGCCATCGGGTCGAACTTGGCCGCCGACGGACGCGGCTGGAAATAGCCGGGCGCGGCGAACGGCTGCGCGACCAGCGCCGAGCCGAGCACGCGGCCATCGCGTTGCAGCAGGCTGCCGTTGGCCTGCGCCGGGAACAGCGCGCCGGCGAGCAGGGTGGACAGCAGCGAGTACAGCGCGGCGGCGCCCAGCACCAGCAGCGGCAGCAGCAGCGCCGCGCGCCAGCGCAGCGGTTCGCGGTAGGAAGAGGAAACCGGGGAAACGTTCATCGCAGGTGGCCCGAAAAGGAAGCGGAAGATCGGCGCGGGGCTCAGCCCAGCGCCACCAGCAGCAGGTCGATGAGCTTGATCCCGACGAACGGCAGCAGCACGCCGCCGACGCCGTAGATCAGCATGTTCCGGCGCAGCAGCGAGGTCGCCGTGGCCGGGGTGAAGCGCACGCCGCGCAACGCCAGCGGGATCAGCGCCGGAATCACCAGCGCGTTGAAGATCAACGCGGCCAGCACCGCATGCACAGGGCTGGACAGGCGCATCACGTTCAGCGCCGCCATCTGCGGGATCGAGGCGGCGAACAGCGCCGGCAGGATCGCGAAGTATTTGGACACGTCGTTGGCCAGCGAGAAGGTGGTCAGCGCGCCGCGGGTGATCAGCTGCTGCTTGCCCACTTCCACCACCGCCAGCAGCTTGGCCGGATCCGAATCCAGGTCGACCATGTTGCCGGCTTCCTTGGCCGCCTGCGTGCCCGAGTTCATCGCCAGGCCGACGTCGGCCTGCGCGAGTGCCGGCGCATCGTTGGTGCCGTCGCCGACCATCGCCACCAGCCGGCCGCCGGCCTGCTCGGCGCGGATGCGCGCGAGCTTGTCTTCCGGCGTGGCCTCGGCGATGTAGTCGTCGACGCCGGCCTCGGCGGCGATCGCCGCGGCGGTGAGCGGGTTGTCGCCGGTGATCATCACCGTCTTCACCCCCATCGCGCGCAGCCGTGCGAACTTCTCGCGCACGCCATGCTTGACCACGTCCGACAGCTCGACCACGCCGAGCACGTGCCGGCCCTCGGCCACCACCAGCGGGGTGGCGCCGCTGCGCGCGACCTGCTCCACGCGGCCCTTCAGTTCCGCCGGCACCAGCCCGCCCAGCGCGGTGACGTGGCGGATCACCGCATCGGCCGCGCCCTTGCGGATCGAACGCGGCGGCTGTTGCCCCTGCGCGGCCAGATCGACGCCGGACATGCGCGTCTGCGCGGTGAAGGCGACGAAGCTGGCGCCGTCCGGATCGGCCGGCGGCATGCCCTGCTCGCGGGCCAGGCGCACGATCGACTTGCCTTCCGGGGTCGGGTCGGCCAGCGAGGACAGCATCGCCGCCTCGCGCAGTTGCACCGCATCGACGCCGCTGAGCGCATGGAACGCGGTGGCCTGGCGGTCGCCGTAGGTGATGGTGCCGGTCTTGTCCAGCAGCAGCACATCGACGTCGCCGGCCACTTCCACCGCCTTGCCCGACTTGGCCAGCACGTTCGCCGACAGCGCGCGGTTCATGCCGGCGATGCCGATCGCCGGCAGCAGCCCGCCGATGGTGGTCGGGATCAGGCACACCAGCAGCGCGATCAGCAGCAGCGGATCGATGCGCACGCCGACGTAGCCGGCGATGACCGGCAAGGTCGCGACCACGATCAGGAAGGTCAGGGTCATCGCCGCCAGCAGCATGGTCAGTGCGATCTCGTTCGGGGTCTTCTGCCGGTTGGCGCCTTCGACCAGCGCGATCATGCGGTCCAGGAAGCTGTGACCGGGTTCGGCGGTGACCTTCACCACGATCTCGTCGGACAGCACCTTGGTGCCGCCGATCACGCCGGAACGGTCGGTGCCGGCCTCGCGCAGCACCGGTGCCGATTCGCCGGTGACCGCCGCTTCGTTGATCGTGGCCACGCCGTGCACGATCTCGCCGTCGGCCGGGATCAGTTCGCCGGCGGAGATCACTACCAGGTCGCCTGGCTTCAGTTCGGCGGCAGGAATGCTGGTTTCGCCGTCCAGTTGCGCGCTGCTCACCCGGCGCGCCACCAGGTCCTTGCGTGCGCGCCGCAGCGAGGCGGCCTGGCCGCGGCCGCGCGCCTCGGCCACCGCTTCGGCGAAATTGCCGAACAGCACGGTGATCAGCAGGATCGCGGTCACCGCCCAGCCGAACGCGGGCGCGCCCTGCCCGGCCACGGTGATCAGGGCCGACAGCAAGGTGCCGGCGAACACCACCGCCATCACCGGACTGCCGAGCAGATGGCGTGGCGAGAGTTTCAGAACGCTGGCGCGCAGCGCCGCACGCAGTGCGGGGCCGTCGAGCAGACCGGGCTTGTGGACGGAGGAAGAAGCTTGCGGAAGCGGGGTGCTCATGGTCGTGGTCTCAGTGCGCGGCAAGCGTCAGGTGATCGGCGATCGGGCCCAACACCAGTGCCGGCGTGAATTGCAGAACGGTCAGGACCGCGATGACCGCGATCAGGGTCAGCGCGAAGGTCGGCGTTTCCACCTGCAGGCTGCCGCCGGTTTCCGGCGCCACGCGCTTGCGCGCCATCTGCGCGGCCACGATCAGCGGCACGATCAGCGCCGGATAGCGGCCCAGGATCAGCACCAGGGTGCAGGTCAGGTTCCACCACGGAATGCCGTCGCCGAGGCCTTCGAAACCGGAGCCGTTGTTGGCGAAGGCCGAGGTGTACTCGTAGAACACCTGGCTGATGCCGTGGAAGCCGGGATTGGAGGTGGCGGTGATCGCCGCCGGCATGGCCAGGGTCAACGCAGTGAAGCCGAGCAGCACCAGCGGCTGCAGCAGGATCAGCAAGGCCAGCAGGCGCACTTCGCCGGCCTCGATCTTGCGCCCGAACAGTTCCGGCGTGCGCCCGGTCATCAGCCCGGCCAGGAACACGCTGAGCAGCAGGTACACCAGAAATTGCTGCAGGCCGCAGCCGATGCCGCCCCAGATCGCGTTGACCAGCATGTTGACCATGGCCACGCCGCCGGTCAGCGGCGCCAGCGAATCGTGCATCGCATTGACCGAGCCGTTGGAGGTCTGCGTGGTCAGCGACGACCACGCCGCCGAGGCATCGGCGCCGAAGCGCACTTCCTTGCCTTCCATCAGTGCCACGCTGGCGGTACTGGCCGAATGGCCTTCGGACCACACCGACACCGCGGTGGAGGCCAGCGACATCGCCAGCATGCTGCCGAACACCAGCACGGTGAATTTGCGGCGCCCGGTGAACGGGCCGACCATGAACGCGATCGCCACCGGGATCAGCACGATCGCCAGCATCTCCAGCAGATTGGAGAACGGGGTCGGATTCTCCAGCGCCATCGCGCTGTTCGGGCCGTACCAGCCGCCGCCGTTGGTGCCGAGCTGCTTGATCGCCACCATCGCCGCGACCGGGCCGAGCGGGATCTTCTGCGCGGCCATGCCGGCGCTGGCGTCCAGCGGCGTCGCGGTGGGGCCGGCGGCCAGCGTGGACGGCACGCCCTGCTGGGTCAGCAGCACGGTCCACAGCAGGCACAGCGGCAGCAGGAAGCGCAGCGTCGGCCGGATCACGTCGGCCCAGTAGTTGCCGACGTCGGCTTCGTCGACGCTGAGCGTCGCCTGCTGGGTCCCAGCGTTCGCGGCGGCCGCTCGCCCACCGAACAGCGCACGCAAGGTCGCCACCACCAGCGCCAGGCCCATCATCGGCGTGATGAACTGCAAACCGACCACGCCCACCGCCTGCGACAGATACGACAGCTGCGCCTGGCCCGAGTAGTGCTGCTGATTGGTATTGGTCAGGAACGAGACCATGGTGTGCAGCGCCACGTCCCAGCGCATGTTCGGCACCGCATCGGGATTGAGCGGCAACCACGCCTGGGTCACGAACAGGGCGAACACCAGCGCGCCCAGCACCAGGTTGCTGGCCAGGAACGCGCCGGCATAGCCGCGCCAGTTCATGCCGCGCGCCGGATCGGTGCCGAGCAGGCGGTACAGCGGGCGTTCGACCCAGCCGAACAGCGTGTCGCCGCGCATCGGCGCCCCGCGCATCACCTTGGCCAGGTACAGGCCCAGCGGCCAACCCAGCAGCAGCGCGAGCGCATAGACAAGCAATGTATCGATCATGGCAGTAGCACTCGGCTCAGAAATCTTCGGGACGCAAAATCACGTACAACAGGTAGCCGGCGGCGACGATCACCGCCACGCCGCAGATCAGCGATAGCCAGGTCGGCATGTCATCTCTCCTCAGGACTCAAAAGGTGGCTTGCAGCGCGGCTTCGACCCGCGTGCCGGCCATGTCGGGGAACAGCCGCTCGGCGGCGCGGTCGGTGTCGTGCGCGGTCAGCCGCAGCTCCAGCCCCGGTCCGCCCTGGCGAATGCCGGGCAGAGTGAACACGGCGCTGACCAGCCCATGCGTGTAGCTATCCGCGTAGCTGCGGGCGAGCCAGTAATGGCCCACCGCCGCCTCGACGCGGAAGCGCTCGTTGAACGGGTAGCGCGCGCCGAGCTGCGCGTAGGTGCCGGTGGTGTCGCTGGCCAGCGCATCGTCGGACCAGCCCAGTTGCGCCCACACGCGCTGCTTCCAGGTCACGGTGGCGCCCAGCTCGGTCCAGTTCAGTGCGGCGGCCGAGGGGTATTGGTAGCGGGTCAGGTTCGCGTCCCAGGCCCAGTCCGGCGTCCACTGGCCGCGCCAGCCGAGCACGCCGTCGACTTCGGTGCTGGCATGCGGGGTGCTGTCGAACTTGATCGACGAGGCCCACAGCGACGCGTACGCGCCGTTGTCGGCGGCCAGCGCCAGACCGGCCTGCACGGCAGGATCGGCGTCGCTCTGGGTGCTGCCGCGCCAGACGTAGTCGCTGGTAAGCGTGGCATTGCCGCTGACGCTGGCGGCGTTGGCCGCTGCGCTGCCGGCAAGGAAAAAAAGCGCAAGCGCGCCGCGCGACAGGAGTCGGCGGGCGGCACAGGAAAGCGGGGAACGCATGACGTCGGATCCAGGGCGGAACCATTCCGCCGACCTGGTCATGTTCGGGCGCGGGGCCGTAAAGTCGCTATCGGCCGATACCGGCGGCCGCGTAAATTCCGCGTAATTTCCGCGGCCGTGCGGCTACGGCAAGACGCGGGAAAGGCCGGCATTGCGCCGGCCTTTCCGTCAAACGCAGGTCAGTGCAGCGGCACGCTCAGGCTCGACGGCGCGGCCGCCGGCGAACTGAAGCTGACGCTGCCGCCGAAGCGGCTGGCCGAGGTATAGCGCGGATCGGTGGTGTCCACCACCAGCACCAGGCGGTTGCCGGCCGGGATATCGACCGCGGTCGCCTGCAACGGCAGGTCGATCGTGGTCGCCACGCCCGGGGTCGCGTTGCGCAGCGAGTACGGCGCGTGGCTCAGCAATTGCGCCACGCCGAGCCCGTTCATGCTGTACAGGTAGGCGAACAGCGACACGTTGGCCTGGCTCGGGGTCACCGTCACCCGCAGCGACGGGCTGCCGGCCAGGCGCTTGGCGCTGGTGTACACCGGCCCGCTCCATACCGCCGCGCCGTTGCGGTCCACCAGCGGGATCGAGGTGGTGACCGGCTGGCCCAGGCCCTGCAGCAGGCCGCTGACCAGCAGCACGCCCGAATCGGCCAGGGTCGGTACGCCGGTGGCGATGCCCTTGCTCCAACCGGTGCTGGTGCCGGTGCTCAGCGCACCGGTCGCGATCAGGCCGCTCGGGCGGGTCAGGCCATAGCGGGTCGCGCCGGCCTGCACGCTGTTCCAATCGGCGTAGCGCAGCCAGGTGCCGTCGAGCGTGGCCAGCTGCACCGGCTGCTCGCTGTCCACGCCGTTGGCCTGGCCCTTGAGGTAGTGGTCGAACCAGCGGGTGGTTTCCGTGTACACCTCGTTCGGCAGGCCGAGCGCGCCCGGCAGTTCGGCCGTGGCGTGATCGCCCTGGCTGAACATCAGGTGCTTGGGCACGCTCAGGCGGTTGTACAGGTCGATGTACTGGTTCGGCGGGAACAGGCCGTCGTTGAACGCATTGGCCATCAGCACCGCAGGGCCGTTGCGGTTGAGCGCCTGCACTTCGTTGATCACGCTGCGCTCGCCCGCCTTGGGCAGGAAGCCCTGCACCGCGCCGTCGTAGTCGCCGACCGCGACCCGCGCGCTGATCTGCGCCAGATCCGGCCCGGGCCGGCCGGTGATCGCGCCGGAGGCCACCAGCAGGGCGACGCCCTGTTCGCTGACCGTGGCGTTCGCGTACAGCGAGGCCTGCAGGTCGGCCCAGCCGCTGAGCGCGGCCACCGCCTTGATCCGCGGATCGCGCGCGGCGGCGAGCAGGCTGGTGCCGGCGCCGTAGGAAATGCCGGACACGCCGATCGCCTTGGCATTGGCCGGGGTATTGGCCAGCGCCCAGTCGATCACCGTGCTGACGTCTTCCACCGTCGGCGCCCCGGCGATGTCGATCACGCCCGCCGAATCCCAGAACCCGCGCGAGGTGTAGCTGACCACCACGTAGCCGTTGCTGGCCAGCTCGCTGGCGCGGCCCACGTATTCCAGGTTGGGCAGCGACCAGCTGGCCGGCATCACCACCAGCGGGAACGGCCCGGTCCCCTGCCCCTGCGGCACCAGCACCAGTGCGCCGAGCTTGGTGCCGTCCCAACTGGAAATGGTCTGGTACTGCTTGCTGAAACCTCCGGCGGACGCGGCGGCGGAGAACAACAGCATCGCGCACAGGGCGATGCAGCGGGACACGGACATACGCATGTACTGCCTCCCAAACGGCGCCGGGTCGGAATGGCCCAGCTGCCAGAAACGGTTACGGGTGCGCGACGTGGGGATCGGACGTCGCGACCATACCAGCCGGTACGGACAACTTCACGCCGCAGTGCGGCACGGTATGGTGGGGCTCTTGTGGCCGCCCAGCAGGTCCATCTGTGGTCCACCGTCTCTGCTTCGGCCGGACCCTCATCCGCCCCTGCGGGGCACCTTCTCCCGACGGGTGAAGGGAACAGCCGCGGCGTGCTTTAGCCCCTCTCCCACCGGGAGAGGGGTTGGGGTGAGGGTACGGCGCGAAGCGACTCGCGGACTTCCGCTAACCGGCGAAAAAATGCTCGTAGCCGCGCCGCGGCGGCTGCCACGGCTGACCGTCCGCGTCGCGCACGACGATGCCGCCGCCGGCGACGATGCGCCCGATCGGCGTCGCCTGTTCGCCGATCGCCTGCAATGCCTGCACGATCGCCGCGCGTTGCGCCGGCGCGGCGGTGAAGCACAGCTCGTAGTCGTCGCCGCCGCCCAGTTGCCAGGCGTGCACCTGCGCGGCGCTCGCCTCCGCCGGCGCGGCGACCACCGGCAACGCGGCCAGCCACAGTTCGGCGCCGACGCCGCTGCGCGCGCAGATGTGGTCCAGGTCGGCCAGCAGGCCGTCGGAAATGTCCACGCAGGCGTGCGCCAGGCCGCGCAGGCGCCGCCCGGCCTGCACCCGCGGCGACGGCCGCAGCAGGCGCTGGCGCAGATGCTCGTGGACGGGATCGGCGGCGGCACGGGCCACATCCAGCCGCCCGGCCTGCCACAGCGCCAACGCCGCGGCAGCCTCGCCCGGACGGCCGCTGACCCAGATCTCGTCGCCCGGCTGGGCGCCGTCGCGGCGCAGCGCCGCGCCGGGCGCCACGCTGCCGATCGCGGTGACCGACAGCGACAGCGGCCCGCGCGTGGTGTCGCCGCCGGCCAGCACGATGCCGTGCGCATCGGCCAGCGCGAAGAAGCCGTCGGTGAAGGCGTCGATCCAGCGCGCATCCTCGTGCGGCAACGACAGCGACAGCGTGCACCAGCGCGGCTGCGCGCCCATCGCAGCGAGGTCGGACAGGTTCACCGCCAACGTCTTCCAACCGATGTCGGCAGGCGCGGTCTCAAGCGGAAAGTGCACGCCGGCGTTGAGCGTATCGGTGGTGATCGCCAGCTGCTCGCCCGGCGGCGGCTGCAGCAGCGCCGCATCGTCGCCGATGCCCAACGGCACGTCCGCGTGCGTCCCGATCCGGGCACGCAGGCGATCGATCAGATCGAATTCAGGCATTTTGGGAGCCGGGATTGGGGATTCGGCATTGGGGATTGGCAACAGCCAGGCCACAGCCGTGGCTCGGGAGGGAATGCAGCGCCTGCGAATCCCCAATCCCAAATGCCCAATCCCGCGCCGTTAGGCGCCCGCGCCACCCGACTCCACCGTGCGCCATTCCAGCGCGGCGCGGTCGAGCACGCCGTTGACGTAGGTGTGGCCGTGTTCGGAGCCGAAACGCTTGGCGGTCTCGATGGCTTCGTTGATCACCACGCGGTACGGCACGTCGTGGCGGTGCAGCAGTTCGTAGGCGGCCAGGCGCAGCACCGCGCGCTCGATCGCGTCCACTTCCTCGACGGTACGGTCCAGGTAGCCGACCAGCGCCGCGTCCAGTTCGGCGCGGTGCTTGAGCACGCCTTCGACCAGGTTCTCGAAGTAGACCAGGTCGGCGATCTCGTGCGCCTGCTCGTGCGCGAACTGCGCGATCACGTGCTGCGCGGTGCCGCCGGCGATCTGCCAGGCGTAGATCGCCTGCAGCGCACGCCGGCGCGCGCGCGAACGCAGCACCGGATCGACGCCGTCGCGGCGGACATGCTTGTGGCCAGCGGGCTTGTTCATGGCAGCAGCTCCAGGAGATTGACCATTTCCAGCGCGGTCAGCGCCGCTTCCTCGCCCTTGTTGCCATGGCTGCCGCCGGCGCGCGCCTCGGCGTCCTCGACCTGCTCCACCGCCAGCACGCCGTTGAGCACCGGGATGCGGAAGTCCAGCGACACCCGCAGCAGGCCTTCGGCGCAGCCATCGGCCACGTGTTCGTAGTGGCGGGTGTCGCCGCGGATCACGCAACCCAGCGCGATGATCGCCGCGTGCTGGCCGGCGGCGGCCAGGCGCGCGGCGGCCAGCGGCAGTTCCCACGCGCCGGGCACGCGGATCACGTCCACCGCGTCGTCGGCGATGCCGTTGCCGGACAGGCTCGCGCGCGCGCCGGCGACCAACACGTCGGTGATGCGCGCGTTCCAGCGGCTGGCGATGATCGCGAAACGGGCCGCTTCGGGAGCGCGGAGGTCGCCTTCGTAGTGGGTCATGGCGGTGGCAGGTTCAGTGGGTGGGAGAGTTTAGCAGGCGGCGTGTTCCGGGCTCGGGCCCCGGAAGCGCTTGCAACGCCGATAGCGAAGCCGCGTAAGGGGAATCAGCCTTTCCCGACTCCCGACTCCCGACTCCCCAATCCCGGCTCCAACTCCACATGCTCCACCACCTCCAGCCCGAACCCGGCCAGGCCGACCTGCCGGCGCGGCGTGCCCAGCACGCGCAGCTTGCCCAGGCCCAGGTCGGCCAGGATCTGGCTGCCGGCGCCATTGCGCCGCCACTGCCCCACGTCCTTGCTGTTGGCGGCCACGTCGGGCTGCTTGCGCAGCCGCGCCAGCAGCGCCTGGCTGTCGCGCGGCGCCGACAGCACCACCATGACCCCGCTGTCGGCCGCGGCGATCGCGCGCAGCGCGTCGCTGGCGGCCACGCCGAAATCGTCGCGGCGCCAGTGCAGCAGGTCGGCCAGCGGGTTCTCCACCTGCACCCGCACCAGGGTCGGCGTTTCGGCGTCGGGAGTGCCGCGGACCAGCGCGAAATGCAGGTCGTGGGCGATGCGGTCGCGGTAGGTGACCAGGGAGAAGCTGCCGAACTCGGTCTCGATGGGGCGCTCGTCGATGCGCTCGACGGTGTGCTCGGTGGCCAGGCGGTAGGCGATCAGGTCGGCGATCGAGCCCATCTTCAGCCCATGCAGGCGCGCGAACTCCTCCAACTGCGGGCGCCGCGCCATGCTGCCGTCGGGATTGAGCACTTCCACCAGCACCCCGGCCGGTTCCAGCCCCGCCAGCAGCGGCAGGTCGCCGGCCGCCTCGGTGTGGCCGGCGCGGGTCAGCACGCCGCCGGGCTGGGCGATCAGCGGGAAGATGTGGCCCGGCTGGCTCAGGTCGTGCGGCTTGGCGTCGGGTTTGACCGCGGTGCGCACGGTATGCGCGCGGTCGTAGGCCGAAATGCCGGTGGTCACGCCCTCGGCGGCCTCGATGCTGACGGTGAAGTTGGTGTGGAACTGCGCGGTGTTGTGCTGGACCATCGGCGCCAGCCCGAGCTGCGCGCAGCGCTCGCGGGTCAGCGACAGGCACACCAGGCCGCGCGCATGGGTGACCATGAAATTGATGTCCGAGGGCTTGACCAGCTCGGCGGCCATGATCAGGTCGCCCTCGTTCTCGCGGTCCTCGTCGTCGACGATGACCACCATGCGGCCGGCGCGGATTTCCTCCAGCAGCTCGGGGACGGGGGCGAAGTTCAGGCTAGGGGCGGTGGATGGCGACATGAGGGACTCGCAGAAGACGGAAAGCGCCGCGCGCCGCCGCGGGCAGCGGCGACGGCACGGCAGACGACGGGTAGGCGCAGGTCAGTCCTGGCGGCCGTGCAGCAGGCGTTCGACGTAGCGCGCGACCAGGTCGATTTCCAGGTTCACCGCCGATCCCACCGCGGTGTGCGCGAACGCGGTGTGCGCCACCGTGTGCGGGATCAGCGCCACCTCGAAGCCGGCATCGTCCACTTCGTTGACGGTCAGGCTGACCCCGTCCACGCAGATCGAGCCCTTCTTGGCGATATAGCGCAGCAGCGCCGGCGGCGCGGCGAAGCGCCAGCGTTGCGCGCGCGCATCCTCGTGGATCGACAGCACGCTGCCGAGGCCATCGACATGGCCGCTGACCAGATGCCCGCCGAGCCGGTCGGTCGGACGCATCGCCCGCTCCAGGTTCAGCGCCGCGCCTTCGGCGAGCGCGCCGAGCGTGGTCAAGGACAGGGTTTCGGTGGACGCATCGGCCTGGAACGACGCCGCGTCGAAGGCGACGACGGTCAGGCACACGCCGTTGACCGCAATGCTCTCGCCGAGCTGCACGTCGGCGAACGGCAGGCTGCCGGTGGAAAAGGTGAAGCGGATATCGCCGCCCTGCGGCTGGCGCGCGGCCAGGCGGCCGACGCCTTCGATGATTCCGGTGAACATAAACGTTTCTCGCAAGCATGGTGAGCGAAAAACGCCACAAGGCAAACAGGCACGCGCACAGCCGCAAGGCTGCGCGAAGGCCGTCTTCTTTCATCCGGACTATACCGTCGGCTCCGGCATCGGACCGGATCTGCTGACCTTGCGCCCACGAACCGCACCTGCGTGCCGGTCCGACGACCCAAGCGCTCGCGGGCTCGTGCGCGAACGCACCTACCGCCGGTGGGGAATCGCACCCCGCCCTGAAGACGTTTGTGGTTGCCGGCGAACCGGCTCGCGCATTCTAGCAGGGGTGTTCGGCGCGACGAGCGTCCATCCCTGCAATGCCGATAGGACGCTGCATCGCGTCGGGAAATCCCTGATGGCCTGTCTTGTGAAAAATCGGTTAAGGTGCGCGCCGCGACGGGAGACGTCGCTTTTTTTGCCTCGCAACGAGGCAAAGACACGGACATCAATTCGGAGAGAAGCACTCAATGCGCAACACCCTGATTCTTGCTGCCATGCTGGCGGCCGCCCCGTTCGCCGCTCACGCCGAAGGCCTGAGCTATACCTATGTCGAAGCTGGCTACTCGCGCCTGGATCCGAAGTCGGACGATCTCGATGGCGCCTACGTCCGCGGTTCGTTCGCCATCGCCCCGCAGGTTTTCGTTTTCGGCGGCTACACCCGCGTCACCGACACCCAGCGCTACTCGATTTTCGGCGATGGCAGCAACGACTTGAACGAAAAGTACATCAGCAGCGATGCCGAGATCGGCATCGGTTACCACATGGAACTCACCGAGAAGCTGGACTTCGTGACCGATGCTGCGTTCCAGCGCAGCGAAGCGGAAATCAAGTCGAACTTCCTCGGCGACCGACAGACGGTAAAGGGCCACGCCAACATCGGCCAGGTCACCGCTGGCGTTCGCGGCAAGCCGTCGGCACGCACCGAAGCCTGGATCAAGGGCGGTTATTTCGACAGCAATGCGCTGGACGAGGGCAAGTTCCTCGGCGTGCTTGGCGGCCAGGTCAACTTCACTCGCACCTGGGGCCTGGTCGCCGAATTCCAGTTCGTCGAGCACAGCAACCAGGGCTGGCTGGGCGTCCGCGCAAGCTTCTGATCGCTGCGCAAGCATCACCTGGAAAGGTCCCGCACGGGACCTTTCTTTTTGGCGCGCGACCGGCCATCTGCGACGCAACGTCGGTCGCTCGAAACGCGGAGCCGCCGCGACCACACGCTGCTTTCAGGCGTCCGTCGCCGCCGGCCGCAGCAGCAGGCGCAGGTCGTCGCCGACCTGGCGCGTCTCCAGCAGCTGCAGCGGCACGCGCTGCGCCATCGTGTCGATGCCCAGCCCGGCCAGCAGCGGGCGCGCGGCGTCGCCGAGCAGCAGCGGTGCCAGGTACAGCAGCAGCTCGTCGACCAGGCCGGCGCGCAGCAGCGCACCGCTCAGGGTCGCGCCGGCCTCGACCTGCACCTCGTTGATGCCGCGCGCGGCGAGCAACTGCAGCACCGCGCCCAGATCGAAGCGGCCGGCCTGCAGCGCGACCGCGGCGAACTCGACCCCGGGCAGCGATGGCGGCGCCACGCCCGGCGCATGCAGGTACAGGGTCGGCGCCGCGGAGTCGCGTACCTTGGCCTGCTGCAGCGTGCGCAGCTGCGCATCCAGCACCACGCGCAGCGGCGGCACGACCTCGGCGCCATCGTCCAGGCGCACGCTCAGCGACGGGTCGTCGGCCAGCACGGTGCCGGCGCCGGTGAGAATGGCCCCGGCGCGCGCGCGCCAATGCTGCACGTCCTGGCGCGCGGCCGCGCCGGTGATCCATTTCGATTCGCCGCTGGCCAGCGCGGTGCGCCCGTCCAGGCTGGCGCCGAGCTTGACCCGCAGCCACGGCCGGGCGCGTTCCACCCGCGACAGGAAGCCGCGATTCAGCGCGCGCGCCTGCGCTTCCATCAGCCCGAAGCGAACCTCGACGCCGGCCTCGCGCAGCAGCGCGAAACCGCCGCCGTTGACCTGCGGAAACGGATCGGCCATCGCCGCCACCACCCGCGTCACCCCGGCTTCGATCAGCGCCAGCGCGCACGGCGGGGTGCGCCCGTAGTGCGCGCACGGTTCCAGGGTCACGTAGGCGGTGGCGCCGCGCGCGCCCGCGCCGGCGGCGCGCAGCGCGAACACCTCGGCATGCGGGCCGCCGGCGCGCTGGTGGAAGCCCTCGCCCACCACGGCGCCGTCGCGCACGATCACGCAGCCGACCATCGGGTTGGGACGCGTGGTGTAGGCGCCGCGCTCGGCCAGGCGCAGCGCCTGCGCCATGTGCCGATGATCGTCGGCGGAGAAATCGCTCATGACGTTCGCGCTCATGACGTTCGCGCTCACGACGTCCGCGCTCATGCGGTCTGCGCCGGTGCCGCCAACGCGCCGGCGTCGATGCGCATCACCGTCACCTGCAGCGGGCCCAGCGGCAGCTGCACATGCGGCTGCCAGCCCAGGCCTTCGTAGTACGGCACCAGCCGCGGTTCGCAATACAGATACAGATACCCCACCTGCAGCCGCGCCGCGGCCTGCACGCAATGCGCGACCAGCCGCGCGCCGACGCCGCCGCTGCGTGCCTGCGGGCGCACGTACAGCGTCGCCAGCCACGGCGAGAACTGGCGGATGCGCGCGTCGTCGTTCTGCAGCAGGCTGACCGAACCGAGCCAGTCGTCGCCCTCGAGCGCGATCCAGCTGGTCGGGATGCGGCTGTCGCAGCGATGGCTACGCAGGTCGGCCTCGGCCTCGACCACGTTCCACTCCGGCAGCATGTCGCCGAAGGCCTGCAGGTGTTCGCGGGCCAGCGCCGGAATGTGCTGCGGCGCCTCGGCCAGGCAGACGATGCGCATGCCGCCCTCAGCGCTTGCCGGACTTGTCGCCCGGCTTGTCGGCGCGGACCAGCTCCAGCAGCGGCAACTGCTCGCTGCCCACCGGCAGCTCGCGCTCGAGCTTCTCGATCTCCTCGCGGAAATCGGCCACGTCCTGGAAGCTGCGGTAGACCGAGGCGAAACGCACGTAGCCGACGTGGTCGAGCTTGCGCAGCTCGGCCATCACGTACTCGCCGACGCGGATCGACGGCAATTCGCGCTCGCCGGACATGCGCAGCTGGTGCACCACCGCACGCACCGCCGCCTCGATCTGCTCCTCGGCCACCGGCCGTTTCTGCAGCGCGCGATCGAAGCTGGTGCGCAGCTTGCGCGCATCGAAGGCCTCGCGGCCACCGTCGCTCTTGATCACCGTCGGCAGTTTCAGCTCGATCGTCTCCAGCGTGCTGAACCGTTCGCCGCACGCCTCGCACTCGCGGCGGCGACGGATCGTCGCGCCGTCCTCGGACACCCGCGAATCGATCACGCGGGTGTCGGTGTGCTGGCAGAAGGGGCAGTGCATTCAGAGTGCCGGGATTGGGGATTGGAGATTGGGGATTCGGGAACGCGCGGGTCCACGGGAACGGCCGTTGGCCAATCCCGAATCCCCAATCCCGAATCCCCGCCGCTCAGCCATACACCGGATACTTCCTGCACTGCGCGGTCACCGCGTCGCGCACGCGGGCGATGACCGCGGCGTCGGCCGGGGCGTCGAGCACGTCGGCGATCCAGTTGGCCAGGTCGATGCTGTCCTGCTCCAGGTAGCCGCGGGTGGTGATGGCCGGGGTGCCCAGGCGCAGGCCCGAGGTCACGAACGGCGAGCGCGGGTCGTTGGGCACCGAGTTCTTGTTGACGGTGATGTGGGCCTTGCCCAGCGCCGCTTCCGCATCCTTGCCGGACACGTCCTTGCCGATCATGTCGACCAGCATCAGGTGGTTCTCGGTGCCACCGGAGACGATCTTGTAGCCGCGCGCGATCAGGGTGTTGGCCATCGCCTGCGCGTTCTTCACCACCTGCTGCTGATAGTCCTTGAACTCCGGCTCCAGCGCTTCCTTGAACGCCACCGCCTTGGCCGCGATCACGTGCATCAGCGGACCGCCCTGGATGCCCGGGAACACGATCGACTGCAGCTTCTTGACCAGGTCCTCGCTCGCGCCCTTGGCCAGGATGATGCCGCCGCGCGGGCCGCGCAGGGTCTTGTGGGTGGTCGAGGTGACCACGTGCGCATGCTCCAGCGGGCTCGGATACACGCCGGCGGCGACCAGGCCGGCGACGTGCGCCATGTCCACGAACAGCACCGCGCCGACCTTGTCGGCGATGGCACGGAAGCGCGCCCAGTCGATCTTCTGCGAATACGCGGAGAAGCCGGCCACGACCATCTTCGGCGTGTGCTCCAGCGCCAGCCGCTCGACTTCGTCGTAGTCGATCAGGCCCTGCTCGTTCACGCCGTACTGCACCGCGTTGAACAGCTTGCCGGAGACGTTGACCTTGGCGCCGTGGGTCAGGTGGCCGCCGTGGGCCAGCGACATGCCCAGGATGGTGTCGCCGGGCTGCAGCAGCGCCAGGTACACCGCCTGGTTGGCCTGCGAACCCGAATGCGGCTGCACGTTCGCGTAGTCGGCGCCGAACAATTGCTTGACCCGGTCGATCGCCAGCTGCTCGGCGATGTCGACGAATTCGCAGCCGCCGTAGTAGCGCTTGCCCGGGTAGCCCTCGGCGTACTTGTTGGTCAGTTGGCTGCCCTGGGCTTCCATCACCAGCGGGCTGCAGTAGTTCTCGCTGGCGATCAGCTCGACATGGTCTTCCTGGCGGCCGGCTTCGGCGGCGATGGCCTGGGCCAGTTCGGGATCGTAGGTTTCGATGCGGGCGGCACGCGGGAACATCGGGTCTCCAGGGGCATGGACAAAAGGCAGACCGCTAGTTTAAGCCCCGCGCAGGGCCGGCGGCGAACCAAAACGACGACGGCCTCCCGAAGGAGGCCGTCGTGGCGTGCCGTGCGGCCAGGATCAGCGGCCGTTGAGCACCAGGTCGGCGATGATGCCGCTGGCGATGGCGACCATCAGCAGGTTGCCGCGGTCGTCGCGCACCCAGCGGTAGCCGTACGGCGGGCGCCGCACCTGGTAGCGGTCGTAGTCGTAGACCACGTAGTTGGGACCGTAGTAGCGCTGGCCGCGCGCCCACGGCGGCGGACCCGGACGGTAGTAGACGACGTCCGGACGGCTGCGATACCCGTCGCGATAGCCCTGGCTGTAGTAGCGGCGGTCGTCGTGGCGTTCGCGTTCGCGCCAGTAGCGATCGCGGTCGCGGTCGCGCCGGTCGTAGTCGCGCCGGTCGTGATCGCGGTCGTGCCAGCCGCGCGGATCGCGGTCGTCCCAGCCGTCGCGGGCGAATGCGGCGGGCGCCATGAAACCCAGCGCCAGCAGGGACGAAAGGGCAAGGGTGGCAATGCGTTTGATGTTCATGGCTGCTCCGTCACTTTTGGTGTCACGACTGCATTAATGCGCTTGTCGTCTGAACCGCTTCCTGCTGGAACCGGTTACGTATTCAGCTTTCCCGAAACGGGTAAGCGCGCATTACGTTTCGGCCCTCTTTTTCCTGTCCACAGCGGCGTTTCGACGTGATCGGCGCCACCGGCGCGGGCCTGTCCGCCGCAACCCGGCACGCAGCCGCCACCTGCGCCGTCCAAGGCCCCTGGTCCCGGACTGCGCGCCTGCGCTCAATGGCGATGGGCCGGCGCGGCGACCTCGGCCGACTGCGCATGCAGTTGCAGCAGCGCGACCCGCGCCGCCTCGTCGGCAGGCAGGTACACCACCAGCCGATTGCCGTTGCGCGGCGCCGACCACCAGTTGACCTGCTGCAGGTGCAGTTCGCCCGCCTGCGGGTGGTGGAAGCGCTTGAGCTGGTTTTCCACTCCGCGCACCTCGCACCGCTGCTGCCACAAGGCGTCGAACTCGGGCGAGGCGGCGCGGTAGCGCGCCAGCAGGCGCTCCCAGGCCGGCTCGCCCAGGTGCTCGCCCATGGCGGCGCGCAACAGCGCCACCATGTGCTGCAGGACGTTGTCCCGATCGACCAGGCGCGCGCGCCAGTGCGGGTTGGTGAACGCCTGGTAGACGCAGTTGCGGTCGGCGTCCGGCAGATCCGCCAGGGTCACCCCCATCAGTCGCTCGAAGGCCGGATTGGCGCCGAGGATGTCGAAGCGCGGACTCTGCAGCATCGCCGGCCAGGGGCCGAGCTGGTCGAGCAGCATGCGCCCGGTGTCGGTCAACTGCTCGCACAGCGGCTGCAGCCGGAGCGCCGCATCGCCCAATCCGGCCAGCGCCAGCACGTGACCGGTTTCCACCTCCGAGCACTGCAAGGCGCCGGCGATGGCGGTCAGCACGCGTGCGGAGGCGCGCACCGGCCGTCCCTGTTCGAGCCAGGTGTACCAGGTGACGCCGACGTCGGCGAGCGCGGCCACCTCCTCGCGGCGCAGGCCCGGCGTGCGGCGCCTGCCGGCACGCGGAAGGCCCAGCCGCGCCGGATCCAGGCTCTCGCGGCGCGCCCGCAGGAAGGCGCCGAGCGCGCGCGCGCGTTCGGCCGCCAGCGCAGCACCGTGCGCGGCAGCGGCGCCACCGCCCGCCGCGTCGGTCATGGGATTCACCCGATCACTCAACATCTTGCTGTTCTCCCTGTTCCACCGCAGCGATCCCAGCCTCAGGCAGGAAGCGCCAATACCAGGATAAATAACTACTTGTACCAGTTTAATCGGTCCGGATACTGCCCGCCATGACCACCTCCTCCGCTCCCGCCACCACGCCCCATTCCCTCGATCGCCTCGACCGGCAGCCGCCTGCATGCGCCTGCCCCAGCGCCTCGCCGCCGACGCTGGGCGCCTGGGGCCTGGCGATCCTGCTGCTCGGGCAGATGCTGCCGCTGATCGACTTTTCCATCATCAACGTCGCCCTGGGTTCCATCGCCCACACGCTGCACGCCTCGGCGACGGCGCTGGAACTGATCGTGGCGGTGTACGGCGTGGCGTTCGCGGTGGGCCTGGCCGCGGGCGGGCGGCTGGGCGACAACCTGGGCCGGCGCCGGGTGTTCGCCGCCGGCGTGCTGCTGTTCGCGGTGGCCTCGCTGCTGTGCGGACTGGCCGGGTCGGTGCCCGCCCTGCTCGCCGGCCGCGTGCTGCAGGGCCTGGGCGCGGCGCTGGCGGTGCCGCAGATCCTCGCCACCATCCACGTCAGCCTGCGCGGCGCGGCGCATGCGCGGGCGCTGGCGCTGTACGGCTCGCTGGGCGGAATCGCCTTCGTCATCGGCCAGGTGCTGGGCGGCACCCTGGTCACGGCCGACATCGCCGGTTCCGGCTGGCGCGCCATCTTCCTGATCAACCTGCCGTTCTGCGTGCTGGCGCTGGCGGGCCTGCGCGCGGTGCCGGAGACGCGCGCGGCGCGGCGGATGCCGCCCGACCTGGCCGGCGCCGGGTTGCTGGGGCTGTTCCTGGCCTGCCTGCTGCTGCCGCTGGCGCTCGGCCCCACGCTGCATTGGTCGGCGCCGTGCCTGGCGGTGCTGGCCGCGAGCGTGCCGTTGCTGGCGGCGCTGGCCCGCACCGAAGCCTGGCAGCAGCGCCGTGGCCGCGTGCCGCTGCTGCCGCCGGCGCTGCTGCGCCTGCCCAGCGTGCGCTTCGCGCTGCTGCTGGGCGGGGTGTTCTTCGCCTGCTGGAGCGGCTTCATGTTCGTGCTCGCGCTGACCTTGCAGTCCGGCGCCGGGCTGTCGCCGCTGCAGTCGGGCAATGCCTTCATCGTGCTCGGCGCGGCGTACTTCTGCTCGGCGCTGGTCAGCGCGCGCGGGGTGGCCCGGTTCGGGCTGCTGCCGACGCTGCTGCTGGGCTGCATGGTGCAGATGCTGGGCCTGCTCGCGCTGGCGTGGACCTTGCACGCGGTGTGGCCGCATCCCGGCTGGCGCGCGCTGGCGCCGGCGACCGCGCTGATCGGCGCCGGACAGGCGTGGATCGTGGCCTGCTTCTACCGCATCGGCCTGTCGCAGGTACCGACCGAACATGCGGGTGCGGGCAGCGCCATGCTCTCCACCGTCCTGCAGGCGGCGATGGGCCTGGGCCCGGCGGCGCTGGGCGCGGTCTACGCGCACACGCGCGGCGGCGGCAGCCTGGCGGCGATGCAGGCGGCACTGGGCAGCGAGTGGCTGGCGATGCTGCTGCTGGTGGCGTGCACGCTGGTCTACCGGCAGCGCCAGCGCCGCCAGGTGCAGGCCGCGGCCGCCTGAACCCGACCGCGCCGGTACCGCATCGGTACGCGGCGCATGCGCGCCGGCCGCCGACGTGCCTGCGCCGGTGCCGCTATAATCGCGGACATCCATTTCGCGCCTTCCGGCCCCGGCCGGCGGGCGTCCTGCGCCTTCCGGAGACCCCATGTCGCAATACATCTACACCATGAACGGCGTCAGCAAGACGGTGCCGCCGAAGCGCCAGATCATCAAGGACATCTCGCTGTCGTTCTTCCCGGGCGCCAAGATCGGCCTGCTCGGCCTCAACGGCGCCGGCAAGTCGACGGTGCTGAAGATCATGGCCGGCGTGGACACCGATTTCAGCGGCGAAGCGCGCCCGCAGCCGGGCATCAAGGTCGGCTACCTGGCGCAGGAGCCGGAGCTGGACCCGGCCAAGACCGTGCGCGAAGCGGTCGAGGAAGGCGTCGGCGAAGTGCTGCAGGCGCAGGCCGCGCTGGACAAGATCTACGAGGCCTATGCCGAGGAAGGCGCCGACTTCGACAAGCTCGCCGCCGAGCAGCAACGGCTGGAAGCGATCCTGGCCGCCGGCGATGCGCACCTGCTGGAACAGCAGCTGGAAGTGGCCGCCGACGCGCTGCGCCTGCCGCCGTGGGACGCGGTGATCGGCCCGCTGTCGGGCGGTGAGAAGCGCCGCGTGGCGCTGTGCCGGCTGCTGCTGCAGAAGCCGGACATGCTGCTGCTCGACGAACCGACCAACCATCTGGACGCCGAGTCGGTGGAATGGCTGGAACAGTTCCTGGCGCGCTACACCGGCACCGTGGTGGCGGTGACCCATGACCGCTACTTCCTCGACAACGCCGCCGAGTGGATCCTGGAACTGGACCGCGGCCGCGGCATCCCGTGGAAGGGCAACTACACCGACTGGCTGATGCAGAAGGAAGAGCGCCTGAAGCAGGAAGACAACCAGGAGAAGTCGCGGCAGAAGGCGATCCAGAAGGAACTGGAGTGGTCGCGGCAGAACGCCAAGGGCGGCCGCACCAAGGGCAAGGCGCGTCTGGCGCGCCTGGAAGAACTGCAGTCGGTCGATTACCAGCGCCGCAACGAGACCAACGAGATCTTCATTCCGCCGGGCGAGCGCCTGGGCAACGCGGTGCTTGAGTTCAAGCACGTCACCAAGAAGTTCGGCGACCGCCTGCTGATCGACGACCTCAGCTTCCTGGTGCCGTCCGGCGCCATCGTCGGCATCATCGGCCCCAACGGCGCCGGCAAGTCGACGCTGTTCAAGATGATCATCGGCAAGGAGAAGCCGGACTCGGGCGAGATCGTGCTCGGGCCGACGGTGAAGCTGGCCTACGTGGACCAGAGCCGCGACAAGCTGGAAGGCAACCACAACGTGTTCCAGGAAGTCTCCGGCGGCCTGGACATCCTCAACATCAACGGCGTGGAGATCCAGTCGCGCGCCTACCTGGGCCGCTTCAACTTCAAGGGCCAGGACCAGCAGAAGCTGGTCGGCAGCCTGTCCGGCGGCGAACGCGGCCGCCTGCACATGGCCAAGACCCTGCTGCAGGGCGGCAACGTGCTGCTGCTCGACGAACCGTCCAACGACCTGGACATCGAGACGCTGCGCGCGCTGGAAGACGCGCTGCTGGAGTTCCCCGGCAACACCTTCGTGATCTCGCACGACCGCTGGTTCCTGGATCGCATCGCGACCCACATCCTGGCGTTCGAAGGCGACTCGCACGTGGAGTTCTTCCAGGGCAACTACCGCGAGTACGAGATCGACAAGCGCCGCCGCATGGGCGACGACGCCGGTCCGAAGCGGCTGCGTTTCAAGGCGCTCAAGTAAGCGAGCGCGGAACGCGCAGATGCACCTTGCCACGGCCCGCGCACAGCGGGCCGTGTGCATTCCGGCGCTCGGGTCCTCTCGGCCGCCTGGACCTGTAGGAGCGGCTTCAGCCGCGACCGGGCATTACCGGTAACGCCCGGTCGCGGCTGAAGCCGCTCCTACAGGGGGACGCGCCGACCAAAGCGCTACAGCTCGTAGGACAGCACGTCCTCGAAGCCGAACTTGCCGAAGTCGCGGATCCGCGACGGGTACAGCCGGCCGATCAGGTGGTCGTGCTCGTGCTGCACCACCCGCGCATGGAAGCCTTCGGCCTCGCACACCACCGCGTTGCCGTCCGGGTCCAGGCCGCGGTAGCGGATCTGCCGGTAGCGCGGGATCACCGCGCGCAGCCCGGGAATGGACAGGCAGCCTTCCCAGCCATCCTCCAGTTCGTCGGACAGCGGCTCGATCTGCACGTTGGCCAGTGCGGTGCGCGGCACCGCCGGCGCATCGGGATAGCGTGCATTGCTGTCGAAGCAGAACACCATCAACTGCAGGTCCACTGCGATCTGCGGCGCGGCCAGGCCGACGCCGCGTGCGGCGTCCATGGTCTCGAACATGTCGGCGACCAAGGCGTGCAACTGCGCGCTGCCGAACGTATCGACCGGCTGCGCGATGCGCAGCAGGCGCTGGTCGCCCATGCGGATGATGTCGCGGATCATGCCCTGCTCCTGTGCCCGAGTGCTGCGCCGATTATCCGCCGACTGGCGCGCGCTTGCAGCCTGGTCCGGTCAGCGTGACCGTGGGTGTTCGCGGCTGCGGATGGGGCCGGGGCCGAGGCCCCTCCCACACTGCACCCGGCCGACCCTTCGCAAGTCCTGTGCAGCAGCGGTGGCCGGTGGTGTCGGCCGCCGTGTGGCGGCCTTTCCCAGCCGGCGTGCTTGGCGCCTCATCGAGCGGGACGCGAGGCCGGCACCGCGCGCCACTGCGAAATCCACCTGCAGCGGCGCGTTTGCGGCGACCGTCGCCGCATCGCGTATGCGGCGCGACGCGATTTTTCGTGGCGATGCTGTAGAACAACGACCTGGACTCCGCCGCGCGCAGGCAATGCACAACGATCGCCCTGGATCCTCTTTCTTCTCGCCGAGCCGGCGCGACCTGCTGCGGCTGGCCGTGCTGGCCCCGGCGGCGATCGGACTGGGCCTGCTGCCGGGCTGTTCGAATCCGCCGCGTTTCGACGGCAGCTTCATCCAGCCGTGGCGCAGCCACCTCGACCTGGGCGCGCAGGACTGGCAACAGCATATGGCGCTCGCCCAGCGCCTGGGCTGCCGGCAGATCGTGGTGCAGTGGGCCGGGCTGTACGGCAGCGGCGGCGATGCGGACTGGACCCTGCCGGACAGCACGCTGCAGCTGATCTTCTCCACGGCGGCCGCCGCCGGCCTGCAGGTGCGGGTCGGCCTGCCGTATCACAGCGGTTGGTGGAAGGCGCTGCAGGCGCCGGACCTGGCCACGCTGGATGCGTTCCTGGCGCTGACCCTGGACAACGCGCGCGCCTATCTGCAGGCCGCGCCGTGGCGCAGGCAGGCCAACTTCGACGGCTGGTACCTGCCGTACGAACTGGAACAGTTCCACTGGGCGCAGGACGCGCGGCAGCAGCGCCTGTGCAGCTGGCTGGCCGCGCTGTGCGCAGCGGCCAGCGCCGGCACCGAAAAGGTCACCGCGATCTCCACGTATTTCAGCCGGCTGCAGACCAGCGGTTCGCTGCCGCAGCTGTGGAACCGCATCCTCGACCAGGTGCCGCTGCGGCCGATGGTGCAGGACGGCGTCGGCGTCGCCGGGCTGGACAACCTGGACGGCGTGGATCCGCTGCTGGCGTCGCTGCGCGCGCGCCAGGTCGCCTTCGACGTGGTGGTCGAACTGTTCGAGGAACTGCCCAGCTCGGCGGCCGACGGCAGCCACTTCCAGGCGCAGACCGCCGATGCCGCACGCATCCAGAAGCAGCTGGCGTGGGCGCAGCGCAGCGGCGCCGCCGGCATCTTCGCGTTCGCGCTGGACCCGTGGCTGTCGCAGGACTCGCCGCGCGCGCAGGCGCTGCGCCGGCAGTGGCGCGCCGGGCGCCAATAGCCGCCCGGCGCGCGCCTACAGGGCGCGGCCGATGATGTCGCGCAGGATCTCGCTGGTGCCGCCGAAGATGCGCAGCGCGCGCGCATCGGCCCAGGCGCGGCCGATGCCGTACTCGCTGCTGTAGCCGTACCCGCCGTGCAGCTGCAGCAGCGCGTCCAGCACCTGGCCCTGGATCTCGGTGGCGTTGAGCTTGGCCATCGCCGCGGTGGTCGCCTGCAGCCGGCCCTGCATGTGCTCGCCCAGGCACTGGTCGAGGAAACTGCGCAGCATCGCCAGCCGCGACGCCGCGTCGGCGAGCACGAAACGGGTGTTCTGGTGGTCGATCAGGTGGCGGCCGAACGCCTTGCGCTGGCGCACGTAGGCCAGGGTCTGGTCGAGCATGCCTTCGGCCGAGGCCGCGGCGCGCAGCGCGATCGCCAGGCGTTCGGCGGCCAGTTGTTCGCCGAGGTAATCGAAGCCGCGCTGTTCCGCGCCGAGCAGGTGCGAGACCGGCACCGCCACGTCCTGGAAGAACAGCTCGCTGGTGTCCTGCGCGTGCTGGCCGATCTTGGCCATCGGCGCGCCGCGGACGACGCCGGGCAGTGCGGTGTCGACGCAGAACAGGCTCAAGCCGCGCGCGCCCAGTTCCGGCGCCACGGTCGCCACCACCACCGCCAGGTCGGCGTTGCTGCCGTTGGTGATCCAGGTCTTCTGGCCGTTGAGCAGGTAGTGCTCGCCGTGGCGGACGGCGCGGGTGCGGATCGCCTTGAGGTCGCTGCCGGCGCCGGGCTCGGTCATCGCGATCGCGCCGATCGCCTCGCCGCGCGCCATCTTCGGCAACCATGCCGCGCGCACCGCGTCGCTGCCGTACTGCATCAGGTACGGCGCGACCATGTCCGAATGGATCGAGAAGCCGATGCCGAGGAAATTCGCCCGCGCCAGTTCCTCGATCACGCAGGCGGCATGCCCGGCGTCGCCGCCCAGGCCGTAGGGTTCGGGCAGCTGGCAGTTGAGCAGGCCGGCCGCGCCGGCCGCACGCCACAGCGCGCGCGGGGTGATGCCGTCGCGCTCCCACTGCGCGTAGTGCGGGGCGATCTGGCTGTCGATGAAACGCCGCACCTGCGCACGGAACAGGGTGTGGTCTTCGCGGAACACGGGGCGCTCGCGCATGGCTCAGCGGCCGACCGGATCGGTGCCGCTGAGCTGGCCCTGCAGCACCGGCGCATTGCCGCTGCCGCTCAGGAACAGGCTGTAGTGGTCGCCGGGCTGCAGCGACGGCAGCGCCAGCGGCGCGCTGTCCTTGCTGCCGCACGTGGCCACCAGGCGGGCCTTGACCGGGTTGATCGCACGCGCGCTGCTGGCGCCCGCGGCGACGGCCGGGAACACCACCGCGCCGCCGTCGGCGATCGCCAGCCGCGCCTGGCCGCAGCCGCCGGCCAGGTTGTAGAAGCGGATCTCGGCCTTGAGCGCGTCGCTGCTGCCGCCGCCATCGGCCAGCACCGCCAGCGGCCGCGACGGCGTGGCCGGGTCCAGCACCAGCGTGGTGAAGCTGCCCGCGGCGACCTGCGCCTGCTCGCGCGCCTTGCCGGCCACGCGCAGCGCGAACGGCTTGCCGCCTTCGACGATGGCGTAGCGGGTGGCGCGGGTGGCCGGACCGATGCGCTGTGCAGCGCCATTGCCGATGCCGACCTCGAGCGCGGCATCGCCCGGGTTGAGCACGCGCACGAACGCCGAACCGGC
This sequence comes from Xanthomonas sp. JAI131, assembly GCF_013410075.1. Classification (NCBI taxonomy): domain Bacteria; kingdom Pseudomonadati; phylum Pseudomonadota; class Gammaproteobacteria; order Lysobacterales; family Lysobacteraceae; genus Xanthomonas; species Xanthomonas sp. JAI131. The sequence continues at coordinate 211,568 of NZ_JACCCN010000003.1, forward strand.
CGGCGGGCGCGCGGCGTACAGCTGCGCGAGGCGGCCTTCCGCGGCGCCCTGTTGGGCGGTGGCGGCCAGTGGCGCGAGCGCGGTGGCGGCAAGCAATGCGAACATCAATTTCATCGTGGCGTTTCCTGGCTGCGGAGCGTGCGCGCCATGGCATAGCGCTGCTCCAATTGTTTGCGATCGACCTTGTCGCTGTTGCCGGTGGGCAACGCGTCCACGGCGATCAGTTCGGAGGGAATCATGTAGGCCGGCACGCGGCGGCCGAGTTGCTGCTTCCAGTCACGCAGCGCATCCGGCAGCGGCTGTACCGCGCCGAGGCCCGGCACCGACAGTTCGACGAAGCCGATCATCCGCACCAGGCTGCCATCGGGCCGGCGCAGCACCACGGCAGCACCGGCGACCACGCCGTCCAGGGTCGACAGCGCCGCATCCACTTCGGCCAGTTCGATGCGATAGCCGTTGAGCTTGATCTGGTCGTCCCTGCGGCCGCGGAAGTAGAGCCGGCCCTGCGCATCGACCTCGCCCAGGTCGCCGCTGCGGTAGGCACGCTTGCCGTTGTGCTCGAACAGCACGCCCTGGTCGAGGTCGGGGCGGTCCAGATAGCCGCGCATCACGTGGTCGCCGGCCATGCAGATCTCGCCGGCGTCGAGGAACACCTCGGCATACGGCTTGGCCACGCCGATCGGGAACGGGTTGGGTGCGGCCGCGCGCAGTGCGGCATCGATCTCCACCCAGGTGGTGGAACAGGTCGCTTCGGTCGGGCCATAGGAGTTGACGATGCGCGCCTGCGGAAAGCGCGCCCATACCTCTTCGGCCACACGCGGGGTCAGCGACTCGGCGCCGAACACGAACACCTGCAGCGCGGGCAGGCGCTCGGCGCTGAAGCGCGGATTGAGCAGCTGCTGGCGCACGAACGAGGGCGTGGACGCCCACACCGCCACGTCGGACTGGCGCAGATGGTCGACGAAACGGTCGCTGTCGGCGATCACCTCGCGCGGGCACAGCACGCAGCACCCGCCCAGGCCGAGCGCGCCGCACAGATCGAACAGCGAGAAATCGAAGTTGAACAGCATCTGGTTGAGGAACGCCGGCGCCGGCCCCAGCGCCAGGCAGTCGCGGATCCAGCCGGCGAACAGGGCCACGCTGTCGCGGCCGATCTGCACGCCCTTGGGATCGCCGGTGCTGCCGGAGGTGAACATGATGTAGGCCAGATCCGGCACCGCCAGCCCGCGCGCGTCGTCGGCACCAGGGCCGAACGCATCGGTGGCGGCGTCGTAGACCGCGGCGGCATGCACCAGCGCGACGATGCGCTGCAGCCGCGCCGGCGGATTGATGGTGTCCACCGGCACGTAGGTCACGCCCAGTTGCAGGCAGCCGAGCATGGCCACCACGAAGGCGGACTGCTTGTGGCCCCAGATCACCAGCGCATGGCCCGGCTGCACGCCAGCGCGCTGCGCGCGGGCGACCCACTCCTGCGTGGCCTGGTACACCCCGGCCCAGTCCAGCACGCCATCGGCATCGCGCAGCGCGGGCGCCTGCGCGGCGTGTTCGCGCTCGACGAAACGGCATCGCTCGAAATCAAAGCGCATGCATGCGGCTCCTCGCGCGGTCCGCGCTCAACGCCGGTGGGCGGCCACGTACTCGGCCAGCACCTGCACCGATTCGACCAGCGTGTCGATCTCGTCGATCGGCAGGGTCACGCCGAGACGGTCCTTGACCTCGACCATCAGCTGCACCTTGGACATCGAATCGAACAGCGATTCCATGTATTCGTCGGGCTGCACGCGGGTGCCGATCACGCTCTCGACGATGTCGCTCAGCTGGGTCTGGAGGGTCTGCATGTCCATGGGGTTCACCTTGTCAGAACTGGAAATAGAGGAAACGCGATGCCTTGTGCAGGCTCGACAGGCACAGCACGAGCAGCGAGAGCATCGCCAGCAACCACGGCAGGTTGGGCTGCCAGCGCATCCACGCGCGCGGCGCCGGGTTCGGCTTGCTCAACGCGGGCGAGTACACGCCCATGATCTGGTGCGCGTTCGGCGCCAGCCATACGATCGCCAGCAGCAGCGCGATGTACAGCAACTGCACGTGATGGCCGATCAGCAGGCGCCAGGCATCGCCCAGGCCCATGCCGGCGACATGGCCGAGGCCGTGCCGGCTTTCCGCGCCGCGCAGGCCGGCCATGCCCTGCACCAACTGCCATGCATCGCCCACGCCGTCGGCGCGGAAGAACGCCTGCGCCACCAGCACCGCGGCGAAGGTCAGCAACAGGTAACCGACATGCTGCAGCGGATTGAACGTGCGCAGCGCCGCCGGCGTGCGGCCGACGACGAAGATGCGCCAGGCATGGTTGATCGCCAGGTAGGCGGCATGCAGCAGGCCGAAGATCAGGAACTGCAGGCCGGCGCCATGCCAGATGCCGGCCAGGCCCATCGCCCACACCGTGGGCAGCACGATCAACGACAGGAAGCCGCCCGCCGAGGCCACCGCGGCCGGGCCGCTGGCGCGCCCGTGGCGGCTGCGCCAGCGTGTCACCGCCATCGCCACCGGGTAGTACAGGTAGGCGGTGATGTAGCGGGTCAGGGTCATGTGCCAGCGTGACCAGAAGTCGATCACGCTGGTCGCCTTGTACGGCGAATTGAAGTTGAGCGGGAAGCGGATGCCGAACATCCGCGCCAGCCCCAGCGCCATGTCCGAGTAGCCGGAGAAATCGAAATACAGCTGCAGTGCGTAGCTCAACGCGGTGGCCCATGCGCCCCAGAACTGCAGCTCCCCGGTGCTGGCGAAACCGGCGTCGGCGTACGGCGCGATGCTGTCGGCCAGCAACACCTTCTTGGCCAGGCCGATCACGAACAGCATGCCGCCGACCGACAGATTGTCGGCGTGGAAACGGTAGGTCTCGCGCCTGCTGAACTGCGGCATCATTTCCTTGTGGTGGAGGATGGGGCCGGCGATCAGGTGCGGGAAGAAGGTCACGAACAACACGTAGCTGAGCGGGCTGCGGTCGTTGACCAGACCGGCGCGGCAGTCGAGCAGGTAGCCGATCTGGGTGAAGGTGAAGAAGGAAATGCCCAGCGGCAGGATCAACGCATCCATCGGGCCGATGTCGACACCCAGGCCGTGCGCGAAGGTGACCATCGCCGCGACGTACTTGTAGTGCATCAGCAACGCCAGGTCGGCGGCCACGCCCAGCGCGACCACCAGCAGTTGCAGCCGTGGCCGCTGGGCCAGCGCCAGCACGAGCAGGCTGACCAGGTAATTGAACACGATCGAGCCGAGCAGCAGCACCACGAACTGCGGATTCCACCAGCCATAGAACACGATCGAGGCCACGCACAGCCACAGCGCGGCCAGGCGCGGCTGCAGCGCACCCAATAGGTAGTGCACGCCCAGCGCGATCGGCAGGAACATCAGCAGGAACAGGAAGGAATTGAACAGCATCGGTCGGCGCTCAGTCGATCCCGGCCAATGCCGCCTGCTCGCCCTCGGTCAGCGGCAGGGACAGGGCCATTTCGGAGAATTCCCAGATCACCAGCTTCAGGCTCGGCGGCCAGTGCGCGCGCTGCGGCCAGGCCGCCAGCAGCGCACCGGAGAACTGGCCGCCGTCCAGGCTCTGGTTCCACACTTCGCGGCCCAGGGCATTGCCCAGGCGCTCGGCGAACAGACTGCGGCGTCCGTTGGAGCTGCCCAGCAGCAATACCTCCACCGGCGGCGTGTCATCCAACAAGCCGCCGCTGCGCAGCGGTGCGATGGTCTGCTGCGGTTCGCGATCCAGTGCCGGGCGCCAGGCCGGCGGCGCATGCTCCAGCCCGGCCAGCACGATCAGGTCGCCCATCCGCGGCGTCGGCGCGCCGGGCACGCCGACCGCGAACGCCTGCCCGCCGCGCCCGCCAAGCAGCGGCAGCGCGGAGGCGGCCACCGCGTCGGCGGCGCGCTGCGCGCCGATGCGGTTCATGTGCACGTCGGTGCGGAAGAACACCGGCGCCTGCCCTGCCTGCAGTACCGGCAGCAGATCGGTCGAGGCCACACCCGCGGCGGCCAGCGCCTGTTGCCACTGCCCCAACCGCGCGCGCATCGGCGCCGAATGGCGCAGGCCGCAGGTATGCGCCTGCTCGATCCGCGATTTGTCCGGCACCACCACCACCAGCAGGTGCACGCCCTGCGCCTGCAGTTGCCGCGACCAGTGCCGCATCAGGCGCACGCGCTGGGCGAACACCGCCGCGCCTGCGCCCGCAGGCGGACGCAGGCCATCGCGGTAGAACAACCAGTCCGGACAACCCAGCGCGACCTGCGGTCCCGGATCGCCGAGCAGCCGATAGCGCACCGCCGCGCCGACCAGGTCGGCACGCTCCTGCAGCGGCAGCTTCAATGCCGCATTGATCGCGCGGCCGGCCTCGCCATCGGCCCAGCGTGCCGGCGCCAGCGATGCCGCCGGCAGTTGGGCGCGACCCAGCATCCAGCTCCCGCACGCCAGGCCGGCGACCAGCAGCGCGACCAGCACCGCAGCCGTGGCGATATGCGCGCGCGCCGGGGCCGCCACAGGCAGTGGCGCAGGCGCGCCGGGACGTGCACTCATCGGCTTACTTTCCCAGCGCCTTGTGCAGGCGCGCCTGCCACTGCTGCACGCTCATGATCGAGGCGTTGTCCCACTGGCCGCGCGCGTCCGGGCCCTGCCCATAGGTCGGCTCGAACATCTGCCACACCAGCACCTGCGGCTTGCGCTGCTGGAACTCGGGCGATTCCAGATACTCCAGCAGCGTCGTCCAGTGGCCGACATTGCCGGGCTTCCAGTTGACCGATACAGGGCGATCGAGCGCGTTGGACAGTTTCTGCGGAAAACCGAAATACGGCTGCACCATGCTGTGCCCGGTGACGTGCACCGGTGCCGGCGCGTCGTCCAGCAGCGCCTGCTGCTCGGACTGGCGGCGCACGCTGAAGGTGTCGCGGCCGACCGCCTTGCGCTGCGCATCGGTCAGGAACAGTTCGGCCAGATCGCCGAAGCGGCGTTCCTTGATCTCGCTGCCCAGGGCCATGCCGGTGCCGTCCTGGCCCTGCAGGTGCGGCAGCTGCTGGCGGATCTGCGCGGCGACCGCCATCGCCACCGCGTCGGCGGCCGGTTGGGTCCAATGCTGGTCGCTGCGGTAGAACACGTCCTGCCCGCCCTGCTTGACCTGGCGCAGCACCTGCAGCGCATCCACCGCCGGCACCTGCGCCGTCACCAGATCGGCGCGGACCAACGCATAGCGGCCGCGGACGGCATCGCTCATGCGCTTGCCGTCGGGCAGCTTGTCCTCGTAGAACAGCGCCTTGTCCGGCAGCACCACGACCTCCAGCGTGATTCCGGCCGCCGCCAGCGCCGCGCGCGCCTCGGCGATCAACGCGGTGTTGCGCCCGATCGCGGCGCCATCGACCTCGCTCAGGCTGCCCCATGCAGGGAACAACCAGCCGTCCTTGCCGACCATCACGATCGAGGAATCCTGCGCCGCGCTGGCGCTGGCGCTGGCTGGGGCAGTTGGCGCCTGCGCCAGCACCGGCGCGGCGGCGAAGGCGCACAGCAGGCCAAGCCACAGCGCGCGGGTAGGCACGGGAACAATCGGGGCGACAGGATCGGTCATGGCAGTTGTTTCGGCAGGCATCAGTAGGAGAAGGTGGCGGTGGCGAACAGGCCCTTGGCGCGTTGGGTATCGCCACCGCCGATCGCGAAGCGGTATTGCACGCTCAGGTCCAGGTAGGACCGCGCCGCGTTGTAGCGGTCCTCGCGGAACCAGTAGCGCACGCCAACGCCGGGACCGGCGCCGAGCGACCAGCTGCGGTCGGTGTCGGACAGGGCGAACGCCTGCTCGCCGATCAGCGGGTAGTCGATGCCGCTGACCCGCGAGCGCTGGTCGAGCCAGTCCGCGGCCACCACCAGAGATGGGGTCAGCACCCAGCGGGTCTGCTCGGCGCCGAAGCGGTAGCTGCGCCCGGCATGCAGTTCCGCGGCGGCGAACCATTGCGCGCGATGCAGGCGGCCATCGGAATCGAGCAGGGTTTCGACCGGCGCGCCGCTGCTGTCCAGCCGATCCACGCTGAAGCGCGCGCGGTTGTCGTCCCAGCTGTAGCCGGCCTGCGCATAGCCGCTCAGCGTCCACCACTGGTTCACGTCGGTGCGCACGCCGGTGCCGTGGTAGAAGCCGTAGGTCAGGTAGGACATCCAGCCGCCGGCATCGCTGTCCAGGCGATAGCGCGCCTGCGTATTGATCTGCTGCGGCTGGTTGGAGTCGCGCTGGATGCGGCACTGGATCGCGGTCGCGTCCGGATAGACGCCGCCGTTGCGGGTGCCGCTGCCGAGGAACTGGCGGCGCTCGATGCCCGCGCTCAGGCCGGTGCGGCCGAACGCGTAGCGCACGCCGAACGAGCCGATCGTGGACGGCCAGCCGGCACTGGAACGCGAGCGGCTCAAGCGCTCGGCACGCGCGCGTGCGTCCTCGGTGGCTTCGCCGGTGCACGGGTCCACGGCGAGCACCGATTCGAACGTGCCGCCCTCGTCGTACAGCGTGTTGGCCGCGCGCGCATACGCTTCCAGCGTGCCGTAGCGGTTGTTGAGCGCCTCGGGCCGCCAGAACGCTTCCAGGGTGCTGAACACCGAATCGCCCGGGGTGCTGATCGCCGTGCCGCCCAGGTTGCTCGCGGCCTGGCGCGCACCGCGGTAGCCGGCCGCGGCGGTGATGCCCCACTCGCGCCCGAGGTTGGCGATCGAACTGCGCGTGGTGTAGCGCTGCGCCTTGTCCAGCGGCAGCGTGCCCTGGTCGGCGCGGTCGATCGCGCTGCGCAGCAGCGCCACCGCCTGCGGGTTGTCGCCGTTGGCGGCGCTCGCATAGGCCTGGTCGAGCATCACGCTGGGCGGCGCCTTGCCGGTGGCCTCGGCCGCGCGGAAATCGTCGAGCGCCTGCGCCGGTTGGCCGGCACGCTGCTGCAGGTAGCCGCGCTGCATCAGCAGGCCGGCGTCGGCGGGACGCTGCTGCAATGCGCTGTCCAGGCGCTGCCGCGCCTGGGTGCGCTGGGCGCGGTCGCCGGCGGCCAGCGAGGTGGTGAGCAGGTTCTGCAGGCTGCCGTCGTCCGGACTCTGCAGCAGCGCCTGCTGCGCTTCGCGGATGGCGTCCTGGTAATCCTGCCGCGCGTACGCGGCATAGGCGCGTGACGCGGCGCCACCGTTGCCTTGCAGGTCGGCCGGCGTCAGTTCGCACTGGGTGCCGTAGGGCGTATCGCGGCATTGCTGGAACGGTGCCGGGTACGTCGCCAGGGTCAGTGTCGGCGCCGGGCGGGCGCTGCGCAGCGCCTTCTCGCGCTGGGCGATGGCCTGGCCGATCTGCTTGCGCGCCGACTCATCCTCGTCCGCCAGCGAATCGCCCTGCAGCGGCTGCAACAGGCGTGCGGCACGCGCGCGGTCGCCTGCCGCAATGGCCGCATCCACCGCCAACAGGCGCACGTTGCGCCGCTGCTGCGCATCCAGCCAGTCCTGCTGCAGGGCGGCGTCGAAATCGGCATTGGCCTGCGCGGTATGCAACTGGCGCTGGCGCAGGTACGCGCGCATCACCAGCGCCACGGTGTTGTCGCTGTCGTTGTCCAGGGCCGCGTCGGCGGTGGCCTCGGCGGCGGCCAGTTGCCCGTCCAGCAACTGCGCGGTCATCAGCAGCAGACGGTGCGACGCCACGTCCGGCGCATACGCCACCGCTTGCCGGGCGAACCCGGCGGCCGCGCCGAACTCCTGCTCGATCAACGCCTGGTAGCCCTGCTGCGCCGGCCTGACCGCGCGCTGGCGGCCCAGCGCCACGCGCTTGGCCTGCAGATCGGCGACATTCGGCGCGCCCAGCTGGATCGCCGTGGCGACCGCGGCCTCGGCTTGTTCGAAGCGTTGCTGGGTTTCCAGCGCCGACACCCACAGGACCGCCCACGCGCCCTGCTGCGGCTGTTGGCGGAAGGCCTGTTCGGCCTTGTCGGCGGCCTCGGCCATGCGGTCGTTGTTGTAGGCGTCGTAGGCCTGGGTGGCGAGTGCGAAGGCGTGCCGATAGGCCTGCTCGGCGGCACTGGGATGCGTGGTGACGCGTGGCGCGGGGGCGCCGCCGGCGCGCGCGGCCGTTGCGCCGGACGCCGTCGTGGATGCCGCGTTCGCGGCGGCCGCCAGACGCGGCAACGCCGGATCCTGCAGCCCGTCGGCGAGCGCACGGCGCGCCTGCGCGCGCGCTTCGTCGCCGCGACCCAGCTTCTGCAGCGCGTAGATCTGCAACAGGCGCAGGCGCACCACGTCCGGGCGCAGCCGCGCCGCTTCGGCCGCCTGGCGGTTGGCCTGCTGGTAATCGCCGCGGGCGTAGGACGCGTAGGCATCCTCGGCGATGCGATAGGCGGCGCCGGCCAACGGCAGTTGCTGCGCGTGCGCGGTGGCGCTGCCCAGGCCGAGCAGGCTCAGGGCGATCACGCTGGAGAGCAGGCTGATTCTCATGCGCTCAGCTCTCCGCCGATGCTGTACTGGGGGTTGGCCGCACGGCGATGCTGCTCGCGCACGGCGGCGGCGATCGCCGCCTGGGTGGCGACGCCGTGCTTGACCAGGTAGTCGCCGATGCGGCCGTCGCGTTGCGGCCTGTATTCGTCCAGCACGCGCTCGAACTGGTCGCGCGCGATCAGGCGCAGTTCCACCAGCAGATCGCCCAGCAGCGGCACCGCGTCGACGCGGTAGCTTTCGCCGCTGATCAGGCGCAGGCCGGCGTTGATTTCGCTTTCGCGCGCGATCGCCTGTCGCAGCACGCTCGCGTCCAGGTCGTGCAGCAACCGTTGCTGCTCCTCTTCGGACAATGCGTTGGAGACCGCGACCGCCACTTCGCCGGGCACGTCCGACGGCAGCGGCAGCAGCCGCCATTGCACGCAGGCCTGCACCGACAACGGGAACTGCCCGGCCTGCAGATACGCCACGTCGATCGCCGCGCGCGGCAGATCGCCCTGGAAGGCGATGGCTTCGGCCAGGGTTTCGTCGTCCAGCCAGCCCTGCGCCACCAGGATCCGTCCCAGCGGTTGCTGGCGTCCGCCCTCCTGCTGCCGCAGCGCCTGCACCAGGCGCTCGGGCTCGACCGCTTCCCAGGTCGTCAGCAGTTCGCCCAGGCGCCTGCGGGTATGCACCAGCTGCGCGGCGCTGGGGAAATCGTGCATGGTCTTGTCCCACACCATGCGCTTGCCGAACAGCAGGTACAGCAGGAACAGGCGCCAGGCGCGCGCGGTGGCCATGAAGTTGATCATGTTGCCGACCACCATGCGCGGGATCGACATCAGCGCATGTTCCCAGCCGTACAGGCGGTTGACGAAGTAGAAGCGCTGCGCCACGCGCGTGGCCAGCGCGGCGGTGGTCAGCAGCGCCACGTTCATCTGCCAGGTGCCGCTCTGGAAGATGGTCGGGAACTGGGTCTCCCACGCGCCGGCGACCTTGAGCAGCCAGAACAGCAACAGCTGCAGGAAGATCAGATAGGCGAACACGCTGACGAACGAGGTGACGATGCCCTTGCGGTCGCGCGCGAGCAGGTACTTGGTCGCCAGCGAACCGCGCCAGCCCAGGGTTTCCCAGCTCTGCAGGCCGATCCCCAGCACCCAGCGCGCCTTCTGCCGGTACGAGGCGCGGAAGTTGTCGGGGAAGTATTCGCGCACGCACAGCGCCATGTGCAGGGTGCGCTCGCGCACCGGGCCCCAACCGAACCACGACGGGCGGCGCACGCGGAACTGCACCGGGAAGCGCGCGAAGATCGAGTGCATGCCCATCGCCGCCAGGCGCGCGCCGACGTCGTAGTCCTCGGTCAGACTGTCGGTGTTGAACGGCTGGTTGTCGCTGGCCTCGCTCAGCGCCAGCAGCGCCTTGCGCGAGAAACAGGTGCCGACGCCGGCCGACGGCACCATGCCGGACACGCTTTCGCGCACCACCAGGTCCTTGGCGTGCCATTCGGCGAATTCGTCCATGTACACGCCGGCCACCAGTTCGTACCACTCGCGGTCCAGCGAGGTCACCGGCAACTGGATCATGTCCTTGCGCGGCAGCAGGTAGTTGAAGAAGCGCAGCTCCATCGGGTGCAGCACGTCCTCGCTGTCGTGCAGGACCACGCCGGCGAACTCGATGTCGTTCTGCTTCTCGTACTCGAAGATCGCCAGGACCAGCCAGTTCAGGCAGTCGGCCTTGCTGGTCGGGCCGTCGTGCGGCACCTCGATGCGGCGCATGCGCTTGTAGCGGCGGCGCATGCGTTCCACTTCGGCGATGGTCTGCGCATCGTTGGGATAGGTGCCGACGAAGACCATGTAGTCGTGGTAATCGAGCACGTCGATCATGTTCTCGACCATCTGCCCGATCACGTCGAACTCGGCCCAGGCCGGCACCATGATCGCCAGCGTCTGTTCCGGGCGCTGCAGCAGGTCCTGCTGGGTCAGCGGCCGGTATTCGCTGCGCTGCTTGAGGATCACGCTGCGCCAGATTTCGCGCGCCCAATACCAGGCATCGATGAACAGGTCGTCGAGGCTGGAGATCAGGATCACCACCGCGACCACCACGGCCGCCGTCTCCAGGAAGGCGTAGTAGTTGGCCAGGTAGATGTTCCAGTACAGACCGTCCACAGGCGATCAGTGCCCGTTGGTCTGCGCGGACTTGCGGCGGCGACGCACCTGCACCACCCGCGCGGCCAGCAGCATGAACACGATCACGCCCACCAGCACCACCAGCCACACCATGTGCTGCTGCCACAGCGGCTGCGGGTTGCTCTGCTCGGCCATGCGCGCGCCGGTCGGGTCCTGCCCGTCGAAGTCCTGCACCACGCCGTCGGCATCCAGCAGCGCCAGATTGCCGCGGATCAGCCGGAACGGTTCGGCGATCTGCGGCCCCTGCGTGCCCAACTCGCGGTAGATCACCCCGGTGTTGGCGCCGCTGCCGACCACTTCGACCAGCGCGGCGCGATCGAGCCCGGCCAGGTCCAGCAGCACCTGCTTGCCCGGGCCGGACACCACCAGCTTGCCGTCGCGTACCGCCCCGCTCTGCGCCAGCCCCTGCGGCGCCAGCACGAAGCTGAGGTAGGCACCGGTCGGCGCGATCGCGGTCCCGGCATCGCCGACCTTCAGCACCGCCTGCATCGGCGAGGCGCCGGTCGCACCGGCGAGATGGATCACCTTGGCCAGCGAAGCCGGCGCGTCCTGCAGCCATGTACTGGGCACGAACACCTCGTGCGCGCCGGCCAGCTGCGAGGCCGCGCCGACGAAATCGGCGGCGAGGCTGCGATCGGCCAGGCGGATGTGGCTGCTGGGCAGCACCGACACCGGATAGCCGGTGGCCGGATCATGGCAGTACGGGCGCGCCGGCTGGCGCAGGAAGCTGATCCGCACCTGGTTGCGCGCGGCCAGCGCGAAGCTCGGCACCTTGGCGACCAGGCGCTGCGGCTTGCCGTCGGCGTCGAGCACCTTGGCGCCCAGCAGGTAGTCGTTGAAGAAGATCGAGGCGACCGCGCCCTGCCCGGCCGGGTTCGGCGCCGCGCTGACGTCGACCACCACTTCGCTGGGCAGGCGCCCTTCGCTGGACAGCGCGCCCAGGTCGAAGTTCGCGGTGCGGTCGCCGCGCGAGACGATGTCCTGGGTCCCGGCCATGTCGCCGAGGCGGCCGAGCAGCACCACGTCCTTGTCGGCCGGCGGCAGCAGCGCGGTGCTCACCAGCAGCGCACGGCCCTGCGCATAGGCGCGCCATTGCTGGGTCAGCAGGCCGGCGACCTTGGCGCCGGCGCCGCTGGCGACCAGCAGGGTCGGATGCCCGCCGACCAGCGCCACCTGCACCGACGCGGTGCCGGCCGGCTGTTCGAACCCGGCCATGTCGGCCTTGCGCCACGCGGCGAACGCGCCGGCCGCGTCCGGCGCGGCGCTGGCGACCTCGCTGCCCAGCGCATCCAGCGCGGCGCGCACGCCGGCGCGCAACGGATCGCTCAGCACCGCCACGTCGACCGCGAGCGGGCCGCCATCGCCGAGCGACAGCAGCGCGCCGACTTCGGCCAGGCTGCCGATGCGGTGGCTGGCGCTGCCATCGGCCAACGCCGCGTAGGCGGGGATGCCGGCCAGGCTGGCCGGGATCGCCAGCCCGCGCAGGTCCACGCTCGCGCCCACCGCCGGCAGCGCGACCACGTCGACGCGCTTGCCGCCGTTCTCCAGCGCCGTGCCCACGCGCCACGCGGTGTCGTAGCTTTGCACGCTGGTGGCGCGGCCTTCCACCAGCAGCCGCACCGTGGCCGGCAACGCGCCCCAGGCCTTGGCCACGGTGTCGATCGCGCGGCCGTCGAAGCGGTAGCTGAAGCGCGAATCCGGCGACAGCCGCAGCACGTTGGCCGGCGCGCTCTGATCGGCGCACTGGTATTCGGAGACCACCGACCACCAGCCCACGCCGAAGCGCACGAAGCCGTTGGGGCGCGCGAAGCCGTCGATGCCGATCAGCTGGCTGACGTCGCCCTGGGCATCGGTGATCGAACGCGCCGACACCGGGTCGCCGTCGATCGACAGCAGGCTGGAGGTGCGCCCGGTATGCCCGCGCACGTAGCGCGCATCGACCTGCAACTGCGCATCGCGGGTCGGCACGCCGGCCGGCACCGGCAGGTAGATGTCGCGCTGGCTTTCCTGGCCGCTGAGCACCAGCGGCTGCTTGAAGCCCAGCTCACGCAGGGTCATCGAGCGGGTGACCGTGGTGGTGCCGGCCCACTCGCCGAACTGGCCGGCGACGGAATCGGCGGCAGCGGCAGGAGTCAGCGCGGTCGACAGGACCAAGGCCAGCGGCAGACCCTGGGGGAAACGGGCGGTGGAACGGCGGGTCTGGGTCATGGCGTCGATTCTGAAAAAAGAGGGAGGTGGGACACCGGCGCGGCACGGCCGGGCACGAAACTGTCGAAGGACTGGCCGCGCAGCGCGGCCACGATCCGCGCCGAGGCGCGGCCATCGCCGTAGGGGCTGGCGTGGGGCAGGAACCGCGCGGGCCGCGCCGGCAACTCGCAGGCCGCCGCGACCGCGGCCACGATCCGCGCCGGATCGGTGCCGACCAGGGTCACCACCCCGGCCTGGACCGCCTCGGGGCGTTCAGTGACGTCGCGCATCACCAGTACCGGCTTGCCCAGTGCCGGCGCTTCTTCCTGCACGCCGCCGGAATCGGTCAGCACCACGTGCGCGTGCTGCATCAGCCGCACGAAGGCGAGATAGTCCTGCGGCGCGATCAGGTGCACGTTGTCCAGCCCGCCCAACTGCGCGCGGACCGGGCCCTGCACGTTCGGATTCAAATGCACCGGGTAGACGATCTGCAGGTCCTTGCGCTGCGCCAGTTCGGCCAGCGCGCGGCAGATGTTGGCGAAGCCGTCGCCGAAACTTTCGCGGCGATGCCCGGTGACCAGCAGCAACTTGCGCTGCGCATCCAGGAACGGGAACTGCGCATCCACCGTGGTGCGCAGCACGGCATCGCGCTCGAGCCGCTCGACGGTCAGTTGCAGCGCATCGATCACGGTGTTGCCGGTGACGCTGATGCGGCCGGACAGGTTTTCCTGCCGCAGGTTGTCGCGCGCGCTGGCGGTGGGCGCGAACAGATGGTCGGCGACCACGTCGATCACCCGCCGGTTCATTTCTTCCGGCCACGGCTGCTGCAGATTGCCGGTGCGCAGGCCCGCTTCGACGTGGCCGACCGGAATGCGCCGATGGAAGGCGGCCAGCGCGGCGGTCATCGCGGTACTGGTATCGCCGTGCACCAACACGCGGTCCGGCTGCACCTGCGCATACAGGGCATCGAGCCTGGCGAACAAGCGCGAACACAGGCCGTTGAGGGTCTGGTCGGCCACCATCACATCGAGGTCGTGATCGGGCTGGATCGCGAACAACGCCATCACCTGATCCAGCATCGCCCGATGCTGTCCGGTGATGCAGACCAGGGAGTCGATCTCCGGCGCGGCGTGCAGCGCGCGGACCAGCGGCCCCATCTTGATCGCCTCGGGGCGCGTACCAAAAACGCAAAGAACCTTCACCCACCACTCCATTGGCCACAAACAACAGTGACCATCGTCACACAAAATGTGCGAACTGATGTGTACAAATCGTGCGGATCGCAGGGGGATGCCCGCGGTCGCCGCTAGCATCGGCACGCGCGCCGCGGCTTTGCGCCGTCGTCCCGAGGGGCTGAAAGCTTGAATTTGCAAGGCGGTCGGCCAGTCACGGCCGGGCGTCGCACAGGCACATGCGCCGCCAGGCGCGGCGCTTGCCCGCGGTCAGACGCTGGCGGTAGATCGGCTGGGATGGTGCACTGCAACGACGTCGGTCCCGGGCATCGCCGAGGCCGAGGCCGATGCCGACCCCCGCGTCGAAGCGGGCGGTTGCGCTTCGAGGCGCTCAGGCGATGCCGCGACGCGAACGGTGTCGGGGTCGAAGCCCCTCCTGCAGTGCACCCGGCCCCGCCATCCGCGAGTCCGCGGGAAGCGACTTCGGTCGCGACGAGCGAAGCCGCGGACCGGATCGCGTCGGGGCTGAAGCCCCTCCCACAAGTGCACCCAGCCGACATTCGCAAGCCCCCCTGTGGGAGCGACTTCAGTCGCGACGAGCGAGGCCGCGGACCTGACGGCGCCGGACCGGGTCGGGAGCCGAAGCCCCTCCCACAGTGCACCCAACCCGCCATCCGCAAGCCCCCTGTGGGAGCGACTTCAGTCGCGACGAGCGAGGCCGCGGACCTGACGGCGCCGGACCGGGTCGGGAGCCGAAGCCCCTCCCACAGTGCACCCAACCCGCCATCCGCAAGCCCCCTGTGGGAGCGACCTCAGTCGCGACGAGCGACGCCGCGGGCCTGACGGCGCCGGGCCGCATCGGGGCCGAAGCCCCTCCTGCGGTGCGCCCAGCCCGCCAAACGCGAGCGCCCTACGTGCCCCCGCTTACTCGCCCACGTACGGCGAGGCCAGCACCTGCGGGCGGCGGCCAAGGCCGGCGCCGAGCCGGTCGAGCACGAAGCGCACGTAGAGGTTGGTGCTGAACTGGTTGTAGTCGCGGGCGTTGTTGAAGATCAGCCGCCCGCCCAGGAACAACTGCGGAGCCAGCTGCCACTCGGCGGCGCCGGCGACGTTGTAGGACACGCCGGTCTTGCTCTGCCCGGCGTAGACCGGCGCGGTGTAGGTGTCCACCAGGCCCAGCAGCGCGGCCAGCGATGCGGCGTCGTAGGCGTCCTGCTGCATCTGCGCGCTGGTCGGGAAGTAGTTGCTGTCGTCGCTGCGGAAATGCTGCACGCCGACGCTGGCGTCCACGCTCCAGTTGACCTTGCGCCCGGCCGAACGCCCGCTCCAGTGCACCGGGAAGCCGAGGTCGACATAGTCCTGCGGGCTGAAGTAGCCGCCCTGGCCGTAGGTGTAGCCGCTCAGGTTCTTGTCGTACTGCATCGCGGTCAGGTTGAGGCCGGCGGTCAGCGACTGGTTCTCGGTCTCCAGCGCGTGCACGTACACGCCCAGGTCCACCTGGCGGTGGTCGTTGTCGGCGACGTTGTGGCCGACCAGGCGATCGGCGGTCAGGTTGGCGTAGCCGCCGAGCAGGCCGTTGTCGAGCGTGGCCGACAGGCGCACGCCGTTGCTGGTCACGCCGCCCCAGCGCAGCCCGGCGCGGCCGTCGTCGACGCCGGCGAAGGACAGCAGGCTGTCGCTGACCGCGCGCCGGAACGCCTGGCCCGAATAGGTCAGGTTTTCGCCGATCTGGCCGCGGTAGCCGACGCCGCCGACGATGCGCTGCTCGGGGAAGCCCACCGGCGTGCTGCCGAGGTCGGCCGCGAAGCCGCCGCGCTTGTACTTCACCGACACGCCGACGCCGCTGGCGTCCTGGTCCATGCGCCGCGAGGCCGAGCCGTTGGCGGCCATCGTGTACAGCGCCTGGCTGAAGCCGGCCGGGGTCAGGCTGGCCGCGGTGGTGTTGGCCGCCAGCGCCTGGAAGCGGGCGATGTCGGCGGCGCTGAGATCGGCGCTGCGCGAGGCATCGCCGAGGATCGCGCTGGCCAGGGTGCTGATCGACACGTCCGCGGCGATGTTGCCGAGCAGGAACGCCGACAGCGGCTCGGCATACAGCGCCTGCAGCGCCGCGGCCTCGCGCTGCGCGTTGGTCAAGGTGGCGTCGGTGTCGTTGTACAGCTCGTTGTACAGGCCGGTGTTGACCGCATAGGTGCGCAACGCGTTGCGGGTGGCGTTGGTGTCGCCCTCGGTGAGCAGCAACTGGTACAGGTCGCTGCCGACCAGGTCGTCGATCGGGGTGCGGTCGGCGGCCAGCGCATCGCCCATCGCCGCGCTCGGGCCGGCGCCGAACCGGCTGGCGGTGGAATAGGCGGTGTCGAGCGTGCCGGCATCGAGCAGGGTCGGGGTGACATCGACGCTGAGCTTGCCTTCGCCGACCGCGAATTCGCCGTGCAGCGGCACTTCCAGATCGTTCAACTTGCCCAGCCCGGCCTCGCCGTCGCGGGCGCGGTAGGTGGCGCCGGCGGCCAGGCTGTCGCTGTTTTCCGACTGCACTTCGCGCAGTTCGTCGAGCACGGTGCCGGTGCGCGCCGGGGTGGCGAGCGCCTGCGCCTGGCGCGCGCTGCCGGTGGTGGCGACACGGTCGTCGGGATAGTAGGACGGGGCCAGGCTGGCCGCGGCCGGCGCACGCTGGCCCGGCACCGGCAGCGCCGCCAGCTGCACGCCGCCGGCAGCGCCGGCGCTGGCCGGCGGCGGCAGGTCGTCGCCGCCGCTGGCATAGGCCGCGCCGGCCGCGGCCGGCATTGACGGGTATTGGCCCGCGCCGGCCGCGGCCGGCATCGCCGGGAGCGCGGCCTGGCCGGCCGCGGCATAGGCCGGCGCCGGATAGCCGCCGCCGAGGCTGTCGGAGACCACCGCCGGGCTGCGCGGCATGCGCCCGCTCATGCCGGCGAACGGGTTCAACGGGCGCCCGGCGCCGGCGAAGGAGGCCGGACCGTTGGCGGCCGGCAGGCCGTTGTCGTGCTGGCCGGCCTCGCGCGCCTGCGCCGCCAGCGCGGCGCGGAAATAGCTTTCGGCCTTGCGGTTCTTGCCGGCGCTGCGGTACACGCGGCCGGCCGCGCTCAGCACCGCGGGCGAATCCGGCGCCTGCGCCAGTGCGCGCTGCAGATAGTCCTCGGCGCTGTCCAGGTCGCGCAGCGCGGCGGCGGTATTGGCCGCGGCGATCAGCGTGTCCAGGTCGTTGGGCGATTGCTGCAGCTGCTGCTGGTACAGCACCAGCGCCTGGCGCTGGTCGCCGGCGGCGGCGTACAGCCGCGCCAGCGCCGCCACCGCCTTCGGATCCTGGTTCTGCTGCGCCAGCAGCGGCGCCAGCGCGTCGTAGGCCGCTTCCAGGTTGCCCAGCTCGCGCAGCGCATCCACCTGGCGCAGCGTGTAGCCGCTGCGCAGCGCCTGGTAGCGGCGCTGCTGCTCGGCGGTCATGTCGGTATCGCGCAACTGGCGCAGCGTGGCCGCCAGTTCGGCGTCCTGCTGCGCGCGCAGCAGCACGCTGGCGTACTGCAGCCGCGCCTCGGTGCTCGGGTTCTGCGCGACCAGGCGCTGCGCCAGGGTCAGCGCGCGCTGGTTGCTGCCGATGTCGGCGTAGGCGCCAGCCATCGACGCCAGCAGCGCCGGCTGTTCCAGCGCGCCGCCGAGCGCGGCCTCGGTGCGCGCCAGCAGCAGCTGCGCCTCGCCGGCGCGGCCCTGCTGTTGCAGCAGCCGCGCCTGCGCGGCCTGCTGCTCGACCCAGGCGGTATTGCGCAGCGCGCTCATTTCCGCGGTCCGCGCCGCGCTGGGGATGCGTTCCAGGCTGGCGTAGGCACTGGCCCAGTCGCCGCGCTCCTGCGCCAGCAGCGCATTGGCGTACAGCGCCTCGGGCATGTCGCCGTGCACCGCGAGCAGGCCGTCCATCACGCTGCGCGCCTGGTCCGGGCGCCCGGCCTGCTGGTACAGCCGCGCCAGGTCCAGCCGCACCCACGGATCGCCGGGACGCTCGACCATCGCCGCTTCCAGTTCGCTCTGCGCCGAGACCGTGTCGCCGGCCTCCAGCGCCTGCTTGGCGCGGGCGCGCTGCACGTTGGAGCGCAGCGTGGCTTCGCCGCCGGCCTTCTCGCGCTGCGCCGGGCTGAGCCTGGCGAACAGCGCGCTGGCCTCGTCGGCGCGGCCCTGGCGGCTGTACAGACCGATCAGGCCCTGCAGCGCGCCGGCATTGTCGGCGCTCAGCGCCAGCGCCTGGCGATAGCTGCGTTCGGCCGCGGCCGCGTCGCTGGCCGATTGCAGATCGCCGAGCAACACGTAGCCGGTGGCTTCGTTGGGCTGCAATTTGAGCGACTGCTGGGTCAGGCGCAGCGCCTCGTCGCTGTCGCCGCGGCCGCGCGCGGCCTGCGCCTGCTGCAGTTGCAGCCAGTAGCGCGCGCTGTCCAGCGCCGAACGCCACTTGCCGTTGCCGGCCGCGGCCGGACGCAGCAGTTCCTGCGCTTCGCCGAAGCGCTGCTGGCGCAGGCGCACCGAGCCCAGGCCGCCGAGCGCGTCGGCATCGCGCGGACGCGCGCGCAGCACCTGGGTGAAGCGCTGCTCGGCCACGGCCAGGTTGCCGGCGTTGAGCGCCTTGAACGCCTCGCCTAGTTGTTCGCCGGCCGGATCGCCGGCCTGCGCGGCACGCTGTTCGCCCAGCTTGGTGGCCTTGGCGGCGACCTCGGCATCGTTCGGATTGGCCGCCAGGAACGCCTGGTACAGCGGCGCATCGGCGTTGCCGGCATTGAGCCACAGCAGCGCCTGGCGCCAGGCGGCGCGCGCCGGGCCGCCGACGTCGGGACGCTTGCTCATCGCGCCGAGCTGGGCGATGCCTTCGCGCCGCGACGGCTCGCGGTAGGTCAGCACCTGCGCCAGCGCCAGCGCCGCGGCGCCGTTGTTGGGCTGCGCGGCGACCAGGCGGCGCAGGCCGTCGCGGGCGCCGTCCCAGCCCTGCGGGGTGCCGGCCAGGGCCTGGTAGTACTCCAGCGCCAGGTGGTCCGGCGGCGCCTTGCCGTCGAACAGCGCCTGGTACTCGCGCACCGCTTCCACGTAGCGGCCGGCCGAGGCGGCGCGGCGCGCGTTGCGCAGGTTGACGCTGTCGCCGCTGCCACCGATCGCCTGGCTCAGCCGCTGCGTCTGCGGCGCCTGCGGATGGGTCTTCTGCAGCTGCTGCAGGCGCTTGCGCGCCTCGCCCTGGCGGCCTTGCGCCAGGTCGATCTGGGCCAGGCCGAGCAGCGCATCGGGCTGGTTCGGGTCGACCCGCAGCAGCTTGCGCCAGGTGTCGGCGGCGAGATCGTCGCGGCCCTGGTCGTGCCAGTAGTTGCCCTGGCTGACCAGTTGCTGGGTGGCGTTGCCGGCCTGCGCGTGCGCGTTGCCGGCGAGCAGGCACAGGTCGATCATGCCGGCCAGGTACAGAGGCTTGAGTTTCATGCGGAACATTGGGTTCTCCAGGCGGGCTGCAGCAGGCCGTCTGCGGAAAAGCGATAGCGGTTATCGAGCCAGCCGCGCCCGAACAGGACCAGCACCCGATCGTAATAGGGAAGTTTCGCCGCGGCGGCGTCGCCGGGCGCGGGAATCTGTTGCGCCTGCGCCTTCAGCAGCAGCGGTTGGCGCAGCGCGCTGAGGTACGGCAGCAGCGCGGCGGCGAAGCCGGGCGGCGCGGTGCCGCTGCCGACGCCCAGCCGCGTGTCCACCTTCTCGCTGAAATGGCCCTGCGCCTGCAATTGCTGCAGCGGACCGGACAGGTCCTCGAGCAGCGCCTTGCGCAGCGGTTCGCCGGCATCGAGCATGCCGGCCCACAGGTACACGCGGACCGCGTCGTAGCTGCCCAGCGCACCCTTGTCCGGATCGACCGCGAACGCGCGGCCGTCCCAGCCGATCCAGTCCGGGGCGAAGCCGACCGGCGCGCTGTCGCGCAGCAGGCGTGCGCTGCGCTGCGCCAGCCCGGCCCACGGTCCTTTCGGATCGGCAGCGGCGAAACGGCGCAGCAGCTGGATCGGCAGGTAGCTGGGATTGAGCGTCCAGCGCGGCGGCTTGGCGAAGCCCTTCACCGCCGGCAGCAGCATGCCACCGAACCCGGGCAAGTCGGCCAGTTCCTGGCGTCGCACCAGCGCCAGCGTCTGCATGCCGGCCTGGGTGTAGCCGGGCCGCTTCCACAGCCGCCCGGCCTCCAGCAGCGCGTAGGCGATCCACAGGTCGGCGTCGCTGGCGGTGTTGTCGTCGAGCACGCGCCAGCTGCCGTCGTCGGCGCGGCCCCACAGCCAGGCCGGCAGCACCTGTTGCGGGCGGCCGCCGCTGAGGTTGTGCCGGGTCCAGCCGAGCACCCGGTCGAACAGCACCTGGTCGTTGGCCACCAGCGCGAAGAACAGCGCGTAGGACTGGCCTTCGGAGGTGCTGCGCTGATCGGCATTGCTGAAATCGATCACCCGCCCGCTGTCGTCGATATGCTTGGCGACGAAGCCGGTCCACTCGCGCCACGGCGCGCAGGCGGCCGCAGCGGCGGTGGCCGGCAGCGACGGCAGCAGCGCCGCCGCGCCCGCGGCGAGCGCGCCGCCGAGCACGCGGCGGCGCTGTCGCGCGTGCGGGGTCATTGCCCTTCCCGCAACCGTTGCGCCGAATGCCGGCGCAGCACCACGCGCGCGGCCAGCGCCAGCAGCAGGCTCAGCAGCACCACCGCCAGGCCGAGCAGCAGCGGATGCTGCGAGAAGTACCAGCGCGCCCAGGTCGGCAGCGGCAGGTGGCCGACGTAATAGGCCTGGTTGCCGGCCAGGCTGCGGATCTTGCCCTGCTGCAGCAGCACCACGCTGCCCTGGAAATCCTTCAGCGTGGCCGGCTCGAACCAGGCGTCGAACAGCTGGCCGACGCTGGCCGGATCCTCGGCCAGCAGCGCGACCACGCTGCGCCCGGGCTTGAGCGGCGACTCGAAGCCCATCAGCACCACGTCGCCCGGGGCCGGCTTCACCGCCACTTCGGCGGTGGTCGGCAGGTCGGTGCGGCGCGCATCGAAGGACAGGAAGCCGGGCAGCTTGTCCATCACCCAGTCGGTCATCGAGAAGCGCCGGCCGGTGGCGCCGTCGCCGATCGGCAGGTGCTCGCTCCAGCGCTGGAACAGCGGCTGCGAGCGCGAGGAGCCGAACACCAGCAGATCGCTGTCGGCGTGCTGGTCCACTTCGCCGGCATGGATCAGGGTGGCGCGCAACGCCGGATAGCCGGTGGAGGCGCCGAGCTTGCCGAGCAGGGTCAGCAGGTTGGACACGTCCTGGTCGCTGGCTTCGTCCGGCACCACGATGGTGGATTCGGACAGGTCGGCCAGGCGCGTGAACGGATAGCCGGCATTGCCGAACGCGGCCAGGTTCGGCATCGCCATGTAGTGGTGGAACGAACTCAGGTCCACGCTCGAATCGGCGTCGATCGCGCCGGACACGTCGGGGAAGGTGTTCTTGCATTCGCCGGCCTGCGGGCGGTCGAAGAAGAAGTGGAAGCGCAGCTGGCTGTTGGCCGAGAACGGGCCGGTCGGCAGCAGCAGTTTCTGCTCCACCGGCATCGCGCCCTTGGCCTTGAGGTCGTGCCACCACTGCAGCGGCAGCGATTCGGCGTACGGGCGCCCGCTCAGCGGCAGCGTGGTGACGAAGGCATCGTTGATGCTGACGTTGAGCGCGGACTTGTTGCGCACGTCCGGCACCGTGTAGCGGTAGCGCAGATTGACCGGGATGCCGTCGCGCTGCCACACGAACAGGTCCGGCGGCAGCTGCAGGCCGACCCGGATCAGGTCCGGGTGGTAGCCAGTGACATTGAGCTGCGAGGTCTGTGCGACCAGGTCGGCGAAGCGCACCGGGCCGTCGCTGGAAATCCAGTTCGGCGCGTCGTAGGGCTTGCGCGGCTGCGCCTGCTTGAGTTCGCCGATCCTGGCCACGGCGCCGTTGAACGGCGTGCCCAGCGCCAGCGCGGTGGCCGCCTGCTGCAGGTCGTTGTCGTTGCGGCCGAGCACCAGCAGCAGCTTGCCCGCCGGATCGCGCGGATTGGTGACCACCGCCAGGGTCGGGCCGGCGATCTCGCCCAGGCCGTTCTCGGCGGTCGCCAGTTCGGCCGGCAGCGTGTTCGGGGTGGCGAACAGCACCGCGTTGCCGGTCGCCGGCACGTCGCCGATGGAGACGTTGAACACCGCGCCGCGGTAACCGGCCTGCGCGCCGAACCACGAGGACACGATGCCGGCGCTGCGCAGCGTGGCCAGGTCCGGCCGCTGCGGGAACACGAACGGCAGTTCCAGCCGGCGCGTGTCGCGCTTGTCGTAGAACGGCACCGGCAGCAGCGCCAGGTCGTTGGCCAGCACCAGCGGCGTGGTGCTCAGCGACAGCCGCGTGGCCGGGTCGATGTTGGCCCACAGGCTGGTGTGGTCGGGATCCTCGCATTCGCGGGTGTAGTGCCCGATCAACTGCAGGTTGAGCTGGTTGTAGTCGCTGACCAGGCGCGGATCGATCGGCACGTCGGTCTGCTGCAGCTTGCCGGCGTTCTCGCGGGTCACCGGCAGGGTCGCCACGGTGACGCCGTTGACGGTGACCTTCAGGTGCGACAGCTCCGGCAGCAGCGCCGGCGAGTAGCTGTAGCTCAGGTGCAGCGTCGCCGCCTCGACCACTTCGTCGGTGCGCGCGCTGAACGCCACGCCGGCGCTGCCCTGGATGCCGCGCAGGGTGATTTCGTAGTCCATGCCGAGCTGCTTCAGCGTCGCCGACCGTTCCTGCACGCCCAGGGTCGGTGCGGCGGGCGCCGGCGCAGCCGGTTCTGGCACCGCGGCCGTCGCGGCGGCGGCGGGGGGCGCCGCCGGAGTGGCGGGAAGCGTCGGTTCCTGCGCCAGCGCCAGGCCGGACAGGATGGTGAGACAGCACGCGGCCAAGGCAGGTAGGCGCATCGAGGGCAACCGGAAGAAAGAGGAAAGGAAAGACGGGGGAACGCGGCTCACGGCGCGGATTCCTCGCCGGCCGGACGCGAACGGAAGCCGCCGCGCACGCTGTCGCCGACATGCTGGCCCAGGCGCTGGAAGCCGCGCATGCTCGCCGCGAACACCTGGCCCATCGATTTCCAGAAATTGTCGCGGTCGTGACGGCCCCACTGCGACACCCAGATGTCGGCGCGGGCGAAGGTGCAGGCCACCAGCCAGCGCTCCTGCTCGATCGACATGGCGCGGAACTGCACGCTGATGTGTCCGTCGCGGTCGTGGCGCACGATCGCCGGCAGGCGCCGTTCGACATTGCGGTGCGACAGGCCCACGTCGACCAGCGTATCCGGCTCCACCGGCGCCGTCTCGACCAGGTTCAGGGCCATGCCGCCGGTGGAGAAGTTGACCGTGCGGCAGGCCAGTTCCTGGCCATCGGGCAGGTACAGCGTGGCCGGGATGTCCAGCGGCACGCGGTGCGAGCGGCGCACCTGGCGCATTTCGCTGGCGGTGGCGATGGTGGCGCCGAGCAGCAGCACGTTGTAGACGGTCCAGGCCAGGTTGAACCAGATCGTCTGCGCTTCGCCGGTGGCGTCGGTGTAGACCAGGCGCATCGCCCCGGCGGCCAGGCCGGCCAGGTTCAGCACCAGCAGGAACAGGTAGGGCTTGGCGATCTGCCGGTCGAAATAGCTGCGCGTGACCAGGCCGCCCTTGGGGGTGACGTTGAACTTGCCGAGCTTGGGATTGAACAGCGCCACCAGGGTCGGGCGCAGGATGTACCAGGCCAGCGTGGTCTCGTAGACCTCGTTCCACAGCAGGTGGCGGAACTTGCCCTGGGTGCGCAGGTTGGTCAGGTTGGCCTGCATGATGTGCGGCAACGCGTAGGCCAGGATCATCAGCGCCGACGCGTGGATCACGTGCGCGCCGAAGAACAGGAAGGCCAGCGGCGCGGTCAGGTAGATGATGCGCGGCAGCCCGTAGAAGAAGTGCAGCATCGCGTTGGCGTAGCACAGCCGCTGCGACAGGCGCAGGCCCTTGCCGAGCAGCGGGTTGTCCAGCCGCGCGATCTGCGCCATGCCGCGCGCCCAGCGGATGCGCTGGGCGACGTGGCCGGACAGGCTCTCGGTGGCCAGGCCGGCGGCCTGCGGCACGGTGATGTAGGCGCTGCGGTAGCCGCGCCGGTGCAGCTTCAGCGCGGTGTGCGCATCCTCGGTGACCGTTTCCACCGCCACCCCGCCGACTTCCTCCAGCGGCTTGCGCTTGATCACCGCGCACGAGCCGCAGAAGAAGGTCGCGTCCCACTGGTCGTTGCCGTCCTGCAGCAGGCCGTAGAACAGCTCGCCCTCGTTGGGCACCTTGCCGTGGTTGCCGAGGTTGCGCTCGAACGGATCGGCGGAGAAGAAGTAATGCGGCATCTGCACCACCGCGAGCATGCGGTCGCGCAGGAACCAGCCCATCGCCACCTGCAGGAACGAGCGGGTCGGGATGTGGTCGCAGTCGAAGATCGCCACGTACTCGCCGCTGGACTTCTTCAGCGCGGCGTTGATGTTGCCGGCCTTGGCGTGGAAGTTGTTGGTGCGGGTGACGTAGTGGATGCCGGCCTGCACACAGAACTCGCGGAACTCGTCGCGGCGGCCGTCGTCGAGCAGATAGATGTTGAGCTTGTCCGCCGGCCAGTCCATCACGCTGGCGGCCAGGATGGTGGAGCGCACCACCGACAGCGGCTCGTTGTAGGTGGGAATGAACAGGTCCACCGTCGGCCACTGGCTCTGGTCGGCGGGCAGCGGCACCGGGCGCCGGTTCAGCGGCCACAGCACCTGGAAATAGCCCAGCACCAGGATCGTGAAGGCATACACCTCGGCCAGCAGCAGGCCCAGGCCGAGGCTCAGATCGACCGCGCTGCTCACGCCCATGGTCTGGGTGATGCGCCACCAGATGTAGCGCGAGGACACCGCCAGCGACAGCGCCATCATGATCAGCACGGCGAGCCGGCTGCCGCTGCGGCGCAGCAGCATCGCCGCGGCGAACACCACCAGCGAGAACAGCAGCTGCTGCGGCACGTCCATCGGAATGGCGACCACGAACACCAACAACAAGGCGCCCAGCGCCCACAGCGACCAGGTGGCCAGTGTGTGCATGGGTTGACCGGTACGCGATGCGGACGCAGCGCTCATCAGCGATTCCTAACGAAGGGGGCGAAGCCGGCGCGCGTTTTCCCCTCCGCGCGGCGACAGGACGACGATGCGCGGCAGCAACGGCCGCGCGCGGGTCAGCGGTTCTGGAAACGCTTGAGCGGGCTGTCGGGCGCCGGCACGCGCGCGCGGTCGCTGTCGAGCAGGCGCTGGAACAACCGGGTCAACGGCGTGGCCGTGCTGGCCGGTGCCGGCTCCGGCAACGCGGGCCTGGCCTGCGGCGCGCGCACCGGCTCGGTCGCGACCGGCCGGGCGGCGGGCGGCGCCACCGCCAGCCTGGGCTCGGCCGGCGCACGCACCACTGACAGCGTCGGCGCCGGTGCCGCGGCCGGCGGCAGCGGTGCCGCCGCCGGCGGTTCGGCGGCGGCAGGCTCCGGCGCGCTCAGCCGCGCCCCGGAAAAATCCTGGTACGCGCTGGCGCCCTGGCTGCCGAGCTTGGCGAACAGGCTGGAAATGTCGTCGGCCGCATCGGCGCCCGCATGGTCGGTCTTCTTGGACATCGATCACCCCCTAAGATGATTTTTGTAGCCGGTGGAATCGGATGGCCCGCTCAGGCGACCCGGCACAGCACGAAACGACGGACATCCTCCTCGACGGCCGGCACCGCGCGGATCCCCAGACCCGCCAACATGCCGGCCTGCTCGAACCAGGCGTGGTACACCCCTTCCAGGAATCCATCCGCCCCGGCCGTCTCCCCGGCCAGGGCGATCTGCAACGGCGAGCCGACATGGGCCAGGTCGACCCGGTCGGCCTGCTCCTCGAAGCGCGCATAGCCCCACTCCATCCCCTCCCAGACCCGGTTGACCCCGGCCTGCACCTCGTCCAGCGTCGCGCAGGCCCCGATCGGATGCTCGCCGGCGAAACGGCGCCCGATCCGCGCCATCAGCAGCGCCAGGTCCTCCGTCGACAGCTCCGCCGCGAACTCCTGGGCCAACGCGCGCAGGAAACCGCGCCACTGCCGCGAACAGGCCTGGGTGCGGAAATGCGTCTGCAGCTCGGGAGAGCTCATCGGTGCTGCCTCTGATGGAAAAATGGCACGGCGAGTGCCTCGCAAGGGTATCCAGCAAGCGCGATGCCAATATGGCGAACATTGCCACTAATGCGACACAGTTCTCACTTTCACCGCCAATGGTAGCCCACTGCTGCGCCACAGCAAAGTCCCTTCCAGCCCAATCTCCCGCCATTTTCGTCGCAACCGTCCCGAGGCAGGCAGGCACACGTCCCACTATGGGTGATCGGCCGCCACGTCAAAGACCTGACGCAGATAGGCCAGATATGCCGGGTCGTCGCACAGGTTCTTGCCCGGCGAGTCGCTGAGCTTGGCCACCGGCTGGCCGTTGCAGCGGACCATCTTGATCACGATCTGCAGCGGGGTCGGCCCCAGGTCGTTGGTGAGGTTGGTGCCGACGCCGAAAGCGAGCATGCAGCGACCGTGGAAATGCGCGTACAGCCGCATCACCTTGTCGATGTCCAGGCCGTCGCTGAACACCAGGACCTTGCCGCGCGGGTCCACCCGGTGCCGCTGCAGATGCGCCAGCACGCGCTCGCCCCACTCGAACGGGTCGCCGGAATCGTGGCGCATGCCGTCGAACAGCTTGCAGAAGTACGCGTCGAAATCGCGCAGGAAGGCGTCCAGCCCGACCACGTCGGACAGGGCGATGCCGAGGTCGCCGCGGTATTCGCGCGCCCACGATTCCAGCGCCGCGGCCTGCGAATCGCGCAGCCGCGGACCCAGCGCCTGGAACGCCTGCAGGTATTCGTGGGCCATCGTGCCCAGCGGGGTCAGCCCGTAGCGATGCGCGAAATACACGTTGCTGGTGCCGACGAACTGCGCACCCAGGGTCTGCTGCAGCACCGGCAACAGCTCGCCGTGCCAGGCCCGCGAATAGCGGCGGCGGGTACCGTAGTCGGCGATCGCGCAGCCGCCGTAGCCGCTGCTGTCGCGCAACAGCGCGATCTTGGCCCGCAGCCGGCGCAGGCCCTCGTCGTGGTGGTCGCCGCCGGTGTTGCGGAACCAGACCTCGTTGACGATCGCCAGCAGCGGCACTTCGAACAGGATGGTGTGCAGCCACGGCCCGCGGATGCTGAGCTCGATCTCGCCCGGCACCGTGGCCGAGGCCTGCAGCTGCAGGTACTTGCGGTCCAGATGGAACAGCCCGAGGAAATCGGCGAAGTCCGGCTTGATGAAGCGCAGGCCGCGCAGGTAGTCCAGCTCCTCGGCGCGGAAGCGCAGCGCGCACAGCGCGTCGATCTCGTCGGAGATCTGCCCGATGAACTGCGCCAGGTCGATGCCCGGCGTGCGGCATTTGAAGCGGTACTCCACCTGCGCGCCGGGATGCTGATGCAGCACCGCCTGCATCATCGTGAACTTGTAGAGGTCGGTGTCGAGCAGCGAATCGATGATCATCGCGCGATTATGCGCCCAGCGTGTTGCCGGCTCCCGCCTTTTCCTTCCCTTGCAGGAGCGGCTTCAGCCGCGACGAACGAAGCAGGGAACCCCACCCGCTTCGGAAACTGTCGGGGCTCAAGCCCCTCCCACAGTGCACCCAGCCAGCACGCCGCTAGCCCCCTGTAGGAGCGGCTTCAGTCGCGACCGGGCGTTACCGGCAAGTCTCGGTCGCGGCTGAAGCCGCTCCTACAGGAAGCGTCAGTGCGCAGCGCTGCGCGCCAGCACCGCCTGCGCCGGCTTGTGCTGCACGGTGAAATCGCTGTCGTGCGCGCCGCCGGCGTCCGGATCGGTGTACCAGCACCACAGCGCGATGCCGGCGATGCGTTGCTCGCCCAACACCCGGCGCCAGTCCTGCAGCACCTGCGCCTGCAAGGCGGTGTCCACCGCGGCGCTGCGTTGCTCGGGACTCTCCCAGGGTGCGGCCAGGCTGCCGCGCGCCGAGCGCAGCCCCAGTTCCGCCACCCACACCGGGCGTCCGCTGCGCGTGCCCAGCGCCTGCACCCGCGCGGCCGCCGCGCGCATCTGCGTCAAGCGCTGCGCCGGCACCGCCGACAACGCCGGATACAGGCTGGTGCCGACGAAATCGAAGCGCTCCCAGTAGCCGAACCGCTCGGCCTGCTCCAGGCCGTCGGCCACATAGCCGAGCGGACCGCGGTAGACCTGGCGCACCGCCGCGACCAGCTCGGGCCATTGCGGCGCGTCCTGCAGGCCGCGCAATTCGGTGCCGACGATCAAGGCCTCGGCCCGCTCGTCGGCGGCGACCTGCGCCAGCTGCAGCAGCGCGCGCCGGTAGGCGCCGAACCACGCCGCGCGATCGGCCGGCGCGGCGTCGCCGGCCCAATGGCCGGGAATCCACAGATGCACCTTCAGCACCGGCTGCAGGCCGGCCGCGCGCATCTGCCGCAGCCCGGCGCGCACCTGTTCGGGAGTGCTGTCGCTGCCCAGCACCGGATCGTCGGACTGCGGCGTGGCCTGCCAGACGAAGGCGACCAGCAGCGCGCGCTCGGCGCCGGCATCGGCCAACTGCTGCAGCGAGCGCTGCGCCGCGTCGCTGCCCCACGGCGCCTGCGCCGACACCTTGACGTTGGCGCCCATCCACGGCGCTGCCGCGGGCGTGGCCGCGCCGCAGCCGCACACGCTCGTCGCGAACAGCATGCCCAGCAGCCACCTCACGGCGATCGACGCCATACCCGGTAGGACCCTTGTCGGTAGACCAGACTGTAGCCCGGCAGGCCCTGCTGCCACAGCTGCGGCAGGCGCCGGTTGACGCTGTCCAGGACCCCGGCCTGGCTGGCCGGATCGGCCACCACCACCTGCGCCGGCATCTGCCGCGGGTCGTCCAGCGCGCGCTTGAAGCGTGGGTCGAACGGCAGGATCAGGCCCTGCGCATCGCCGCGCGCCACGATCACCGCGTAGCCGGCGCGATCGTCGAGCAGGGTCGGCAGCCGCGCCTCGGCCAGCCAGGCGCCCAGCCGGGCTTCGTCCGGGTGCCGCGGCGGCACCGGCGCGCGCAGGGCCGTCGCCCAGTCGCGGGTGGTCGACGCGGCGGTCTGCGCGATGACCCAGCCGCTGGCGACGGCGCCCAGCAGCAGCAGCGCCAACGCCGGCCAGCGCAACTCGCGGCGCAGGTCGCCCAGCACCAGCGCCGCCGGCACCACCATCAGCGCCAGGAAATCCAGCGGCTGCGCGCTGAAGCGCGCCCATGCCGCCAGCGTGCCGGCGCCGATCACGGTGACCGTCGCCACCAGCACCCAGCGCCAGGTGTTGCTCAGGCGCGTGCGCCGCACCAGCAACAGCAGCGGCGTGGTGACCAGGCCGGCCAGCGCCAGGTACAGCGGCGGCCACCACGGCCGCGCCATGGCCTGTTGCAGCCACGGCTGCAGCGCGGCCTGCGCGTAGCTGCCGCGGAACGCCGAATGCTGGTCGCGCACGAACAGCAGCGCATCGCCGAAGAACAGATAGTTGAGGTACATCCAGGTCGCGACCGCGAACAGGAACGGCAGGTAGCACACCAGGTAGAACGACAGCGGCGCACGCCGCAGCATGCCCTGCGGCGCGATCACGCCCAGCCACGGCGCCATCGCCACGGCCAGGAAGCAGGCGCGTTCGTCGACGAAGAACAGCAGGCACAGGCCCAGCGCCAGGCGCAGGTAGGCGAAGGCTTCCGGATCGTCGCGGAAATGGCGCAGCGCGCGGCAGGTCAGGTAGAACACCAGCAGGCCCAGGCCCTGGTTGTTGCCCGACAGCGTCGGCCACAGGAAGAACGGCTGCAGCACCAGCGCCGCGCACAGGCCCCAGGCCCAGGCGCGGCCCAGGCCCGCGGCGAGGTCGCGCCACAGCAGGGTCACCATCGCCGCGCCGGCCAGCACATCCGCCAGGTACGGCAACAACGGCGTGGACAGCCCCGGCACGCCGCCGATCACCAGGCCCAGGTACAGCGAGGCCTGCGCGTACAGGAAGCCCAGGTATTCGGTGCGGAAACCGGCCGCGTCGCGCAACAGCAGCAGCTTGGCGTACTGCGCCATCGCGTCGTCGCTCATGTAGCCGTGCGCCAGCAAGCGCTGGCACAGCAGCGCCAGCAACGCGGCGGTGACCACGAACACCGCGACGCCGCGCGGGCGCCGCGGCGTCTCAGTCGTCGAGTGCGGCGCGGCGCTCTTCGGCCATGTGCTTGCTGATGCCATGGGTGGTCTTTTCCCAGTAGAACGGATTGTGGATGAGCTGCCACAGGCCCTTGTAGGCGGCGACCGATTGCAGCAGCCAGTACAGCGGCACGGTCAGCGCGTACGGCGCCAGCCGGAAGTAGTCGCGCTTGAACGCCGCCAGCAAGGTCATGTAGATCAGGAAGCCGTTGCCCAGCAGCAGGTTGAGCAGGCTCAGGTACAGCAGCGCGGGCGGGAAGAACGGATTGAACGCATGCGTGTCGGTCAGCGCCCAGATGCCGTAGATCAGCCACATCGGCGGGGCGATCAGCGCGGTGAAGAAGGTGCCGCCGACGAAGAACTGGAAACCCCAGAAGCCGCGGAAACCGACCGAGCGGTACAGCTGCACCGGATCGCGCATGTGCACCAGCCAGGTCTGCATGTAGCCCTTGAGCCAGCGCGAACGCTGCCGGATCCAGTTGGGAATGCTGACGTTGGCTTCCTCGAACGTGGTCGAGTTGACCACGCTGACCCGGTAGCCCTGCTGGGTCAGGCGCACGCCCAGGTCGGCGTCCTCGGTGACGTTGTACGGGTCCCAGGCGCGCACCTTGCGCAGGATGTCCAGGCGGAAGTGGTTGGAGGTGCCGCCCAGCGGGATCGGGATGCGCAGGGTTTCCAGCGCCGGCAGGTAGAAGTCGAACCACAGCGTGTATTCCAGCGTGAACATGCGCGTGAGCCAGTTCTCGTCGGCGTTGTAGTAGTTCAGCCGCGCCTGGATGCAGGCCACGTCGGCCGGCGACTTGCGGAACGCGGCGACCGCGCGCTTGAGCTGGTCAGGCTCCGGCTTGTCCTCGGCGTCGTAGATGGTGAGCATCTGCCCGCGCGCGAACTGCAGCGCGTAGTTGCACGCCTTCGGCTTGGTCTTGGGCTGCGACGGCGGCACCCGGATGATCTCGAAGAACGCCTCCAGGCCCAGCGCCTTGGCCGCCTCGATGGTCTCGGTGTCGTCGGCCTCCAGCACCAGCTTCACGTCCAGCTTGGAGGTCGGGTAGTCGAGCCGGCGCAGCGCGTTGGCCAGGATCGGCAACACGTCCGGCTCCTTGTACATCGGCACCAGCACCGTATACACCGGCAGGTCCTCGTCGCTGAGCGCGGCCACTTCCGCGTCGGTGACCTTGATCTCGATGCGGCGCCGCGCGCCCAGCCAGGCCAGCGCGAACTTCAGCGCGAACGTGGCCACGAAGGCGATCCCGACCACGCTGTTGATCGCGATCAGGCTCGGCACCGGCCAGATCGCCAGCGCCAGCAGCAACAGCGCCGCCACCGTGCACAGCGACACCACCTGCTTGCGGGTCACCACCTGCTTGGCCGAATGCTCCGGCGCGTGTTCGGCGAGCAGGTTCAGCGCATCGTGGGTGAGCTGCGCATCGGCCTGCTGCTGCAGGCCCCAGACCACATCGAACTTGGAGGTACCGACGAAGCGCACGTCAGCGCCGTACTGGCTGCGCGCCCAGGCGAAGGTCTCCGGGCCGGGATCGGCCACCGCCAGCACCAGCCGGCCTTCTTCCATCCGCCACGGCAGCACCAGGCGTTGCGCATAGTCGGCCAGGCGCTCCGGCTCGAACAGGGCGGAGTCGATCGGCTGCTGCAGCAGGTTGACGAAGTTCAGCCCGAAATGCGCCGACAGCACCGTGTAGAAGCGCAGCGCGGTGACCCCGCGCTGGGCCAGCACCACGTCGCCCAGGCGCGAACGCCAACGCGCCTGCAACGCCAGCGCGTCCTGCAGCTGCGCCGCATCGATGACCCCGGCTTCGACCAGCGCGGTGCCGATCGGGGTCTGCCAGCCGCGCGGCTCGGGCACGCTGCCGAGCGGGCCGATCGCGTCGCCGGCGGTGCGGCTCGTCGCCGGATGGTTCACCGCGGCCACGTCAGAACCGCCACCAGGCGGCGACGAACGGGCCACCCGCGCCGCCGGTGTTGCGCCCGGCCACCGGCTGCTGGTAGCCGAGCTGCACCTGGGTGCCGCCGGGCAGCGTGTGCAGCAGCGAGGCCTGCAGCTTGGTCAGGTCGTAGTTGTTGCCGCGGATCGGGGTGCCGGGCGCGTAGACCGGATTGGGGCCGTTACCGTTGCCCAGGCCCTGGATCACGTTGAGTTCGCCGATCAGCATCCAGCGTGGCGCCAGCGCCAGGCCGCTGCTGATGTCCAGGCGCGCCTCGTCGGCGGAGTCGCCGCCGCGCAGGCGCACCGCCGCGCCGAGGTCCACGTAGCCGTCGTGGTTGCCGGCCCGATAGCCGCGGCCGACGCTGTAGCGCAGTTCGGCGCCGTAGTCGCCCTGCCCCAGCGCCGGATGGTCGCGATCGTCGGCGCCCTGGCGGCTGTAGCCGGGGATCAGCGCCAGCACCTGCAGCGCGCCCTGCCACGGTCCGTCGCGGCCGTCCGGATCCAGGCGGTAGCGCAGGCCGATTTCCTGGTCGGCCCAGCCGGTGGTGTGCTGGTTGCCGTAGCCGCTGTCGTTGCGATAGCCGACCTTGCTGAAATAGAAGTTGCCGACCAGGGTCAGGTCCGCGCTCAGCCCGTACTCGGCATAGAGATTCAGCTGGTCCTGGCGGCTGCGTCCGGCATCGGGGAAATTCTGGTCCTGGCCGTGGCTGTTGTAGACCGCGCCGCCGTCGCTATGGCTGGCCTTGAGGATCGCCAGCGCGGCGCCGTCGTCCTGCACCCAGGCCCCGGCGAAACACGGTCCGGTCGCCAGTGCGGCCAGGCCCAGCGCCAGCGTCGACAGCCTGCGTGCGCGCCGGTCAGGTCGGTGCCGGGCGCGGCCATCGCCGGCCACGGAAGAGGGAGTCGCGCATACGCGCGACCACGAGCGCGGGCGCTCGCCGTACGACTGGTTCATCGCAATTGTTTCCTGGAGGGGGGCCCCTGGAACAGGGAGCAGGAAACGATTCCGTAGCGGAACCGCGACAGGAACGTAGCACCTTTCCTGTGTGATTCAAATCACGCGATAAATGAATTGCTCATCACGCATACAGCCTGCGCCAGCGCACGCACCAGCCTGGTGCTGCGTTCAGCCAGGTCGGCGCCAACACAGCCTGGCGAAGGTCACCCAGGCGTGCAGCCAGATCACCGCCCACACCGCCGCACGCACCGGCGCGGTGCGCGTGGGCGCCTCGAACTTGCGGAAATAGCGCCACAGCCCGCGGTGCTTGTGCCATTCCACGAACCAGGGCCGCTTGCGGCTGGAAACGCCGCGCACGTGCAGCACGCGCAGGCGGTTGCACACCGCCACGGTGGCCCCGGCCTGGCGCGCGCGGCGGCACAGGTCCAGGTCCTCGGCATGCAGGCGGTAGCCGGCGTCCCAGCCGCCGATGCGGTCGAACAGCGCCCGCGGCAGCAGCATCAGCGCGCCGGAGATCGCGTCCACGCGCTGCAACGGCTGCGCCGGATCGGCCGCCAGCGCCAACCGCGAACCGGCCAGCGGATGCCGCAGCATTGCCGCGAAGTCCGGATCGCGGCGGCGCACCGCGGCGTCGGCGCGGCCGTGCTCGTCGACCTGCTCGACCCCGAGCAGCGCGTCGCCGAGCGCGGCGACCTGCGCGCGCAGCAGCGCCAGCGTGTCGGCCTCCACCATCAGGTCCGGATTGACGAACGCCAGCCACGGCGCATCGCTGGCCGCCGCGCCCTGGTTGCAGGCGCTGGCGAACCCGGGATTGTCGGGGTTGGCGATGAAGCGCACGCGCCGATCCTCCAGCGCGTGGCGCTGCACGATCGCCAGGGTGTCGTCGCGCGAGGCGTTGTCGACCACGCGGATCTGGGCGACGTCCGCCGCCGCGCGCAGCCGCTGCAGACAGGCGTCGATGGTGCTGCCGCTCTCGTATGTCACCACCACCACGGCCATCTG
This sequence comes from Xanthomonas sp. JAI131, assembly GCF_013410075.1. Classification (NCBI taxonomy): domain Bacteria; kingdom Pseudomonadati; phylum Pseudomonadota; class Gammaproteobacteria; order Lysobacterales; family Lysobacteraceae; genus Xanthomonas; species Xanthomonas sp. JAI131. Next base: position 245,706 of record NZ_JACCCN010000003.1, read on the forward strand.
CTGTTCGCTCATGCGCCGATTATCCGGGCAAAGCCGCGCGCGCAGAAGGCGTCGCACCTGGCCGGCGTTCGCGCGCGGCGATTCGGCGGCGTGGGCGCCGCGCCGACGCGGTAGAATCCCCGGTTCCATGCCTTGCGCGGTGTAGATGACGGCTAGCGCCCACTACCGCGCGCTGCCGCCAGGATCGAGATGCATCGGCCGCCCAGTTCGCTGGCGGCCGTGCATGCCGATGGCCCGGCAGCGTCGCCGCTTTTCGACCGATGTCGCCGTCGGCCGCAGCCGCAAACCTCCGCATCACTGGTCTAGACCAACGCCCGAAAGGCGCGAAGCGCCGCGCCATTGCGACGCCACGCCTGCGTTCCTGCCGCCGGGACAGGCCCGATGAGCGCGCACCAGATCCACGGCATGAGCCTGGCCCCGGCCGCGGCGGACTGGCCGCCCCTGCGCAGCGACGAGGTCGACGCGCTGTTGCGGCACATGGGCCTGCCCGACGCGGTCCGCGCCGTGCGCTGGCACAGCCCGCGCCCGTTCTCCGCCGCGGCCGAGGTCGAGACTTCCGTGGGCACGCTGTTCGTCAAGCGCCATCACCGCAGCGTGCGCGATGCGCGCACGCTGGACGAGGAGCACCGTTTCATCGAGCACCTGCGCGCACGCGGCATGCCGGTGCCGGGACTGCTGCGCGCGCCCGACGGCACCAGCGCGATCGCGCTCGGCGACTGGACCTACGAAGTGCAGCGCGCCGCCGCGGGCGAAGACCTGTACCGCGACACGGCGTCGTGGCGGCCGTTCGCCGACACCGCCCATGCGCAGGCCGCCGGACGCGCACTCGCGCTGCTGCACCAGGCCGCGGCCGGCTACACGGCGCCACCGCGCAGCACCACCCAGTTGGTCGCCAACCTGCGCCTGTTCGGCGGCGCCGATCCGCTGCAGGCGCTGCAGCAGGACCTGCGCGCGCGGCCGGCGCTGGCCGCCTGGCTGCAGCGGCGCGACTGGCGCGGCGACCTGCGCCGGCATCTGCTGCCCTGGCACGCGCGCGCCTGGCCGCTGCTGCGAACGCCAGCGCCGCCGCTGTGGACGCATGGCGACTGGCACGCCTCCAACCTGCTGTGGCGCGGCCACGGCGCGGCGAGCGAGGTCAGCGCGGTGTTCGATTTCGGCCTGGCCGACCGCAACTTCGCGCTGTTCGACCTGGCCACCGCGATCGAACGCAACCTGGTGCCGTGGCTGGATCTGGACATCGGCGGCCGCGCGCCCGCCGATCTCGACCAGCTCGACGCGCTGCTGCACGGCTACGCGCAGCTGCTGCCGCTGGACGCGGCGCAGCTGCGCCTGCTGGCCGCGCTGTTGCCGATCGCGCATGCCGACTTCGCGCTCGCCGAGATCGACTATTTCGCCGGCATCACCGGCTCCGACGCGAACGCCGAGATCGCCTATCGCCGCTACCTGCTCGGCCATGCCGACTGGTTCGGCGGCGAGGAAGGCCAGCGCCTGCTGCGGCAGTTGCAGCGGCACGCGGACGCCGCGCGATGAGCGTTTCGCGTTCGCTGCCGCGCGCGCCGGCGCGCCCGGTGCGCGCGCATGCCGCGCCGCGCGGCCGGCAGCGCGCCCGCCCACGCCTCCGCCGTTGCCCGCGCGCAGCGGCATCCGTCCTTTCCGTTCCGACTCCCGCTTAGAGGTTCTCCCATGTCCCACGCCTTCCCCGCACTCGCGCCGCTCGCCCTGGCCTTGGCGCTGGCCGCCACCGCCGCACCGGCGCGCGCCGCCGATGCGGACACGCAGACGCCGGTCGAACTGGACGCGGTCAACGTGCAGGGCGAGCAGCCGCGCAACCGCTCCACGCTGGGCGGCTACGGCGACGCCGCGCTGCTGGACACGCCCGCCTCGATCGGGGTGATCGACCGCACGCAGCTGGACGACCGCCAGGTGCGCGTGCTCAGCGAGGTGCTGCGCGCCGACGCCTCGGTCGGCGACAGCTATGCGCCGATCGGCTACTACGAGAACTTCGTGGTGCGCGGCTATTCGCTCAACGCCGCCAACAGCTACCGCATCAACGGCCTGACCGTCACCGGCGAGCAGAACGTGGCGCTGGAAAACAAGCAGCAGGTGCAGGTGCTCAAGGGCCTGTCCGGGCTGCAGTCCGGCCTCACCGAACCGGCCGGCGTGATCGACTACACGACCAAGCGCCCGCAGCAGGTGCGCACGCTGACGCTCGGCACCGACGACGACGGCGGCCGCTACGCCGCGCTGGACCTGGGCGACTGGTTCGGCCGCGACCGCCAGTTCGGGCTGCGCGTCAACGCCGCACACGAGGACATCCGCAGCTACGTCGAGCATGCCGACGGCCACCGCAATTTCCTGTCGCTGGCCGCGGACTGGAACATCGATCCGCAATCGGCGCTGCAGCTGGACGTGGAATACCAGGACCGGCAACAGCGCTCGGTGCCCGGCTATCAACTGCTCGGCGGCGAGCGCGTGCCCGGCGACGTGTCGGTGCACCGGCTGCTGGCCTACCAGCCCTGGTCCAAGCCGGTCGGCATCGACTCGCTCAACGCGCAACTGCGCTATCACTACCGCTTCAACGACGCCTGGCGCGCGCAGTTGGCGGCAGCGCACAGCCGCGCGGTGATCGACGACTATTCCAGCTTCGCCTGGGGCTGCTACGGCGCGGCCAGCTGCGCCAGCGACGCGATCCCCAACTACTTCAGCCGCGAAGGCGACTACGACCTCTACGACTACCGCAGCCCCGACGACACGCGCCGCAACGACCAGGTGCAGGCGACCGTGTCCGGCACGTTCGCCACCGGCGCGCTGCAGCACCAGCTCAACATCGGCGTGGACTACCTGCAACGCACCATCGACCAGCACGGCTCGATCAACGAATGGATCGGCAGCGGCACTATCGACGCCGATCCGCCGCTGCTGGCCCAGGCCGACGCCGAACTCGGCCCCAAGCGCCGGCGCCTGGACAGCACCCAGCAGTCGCTGCTGGCCAGCGACCGCATCGGCATCGGCGAGGCCTGGCAGTTGCTGCTGGGCGCGCGCCAGGTGCGCTACGACGAGCGTGCCTGGGATCGCGACGGCGCGCTGACCCGCCACACCCGCCGCTCGGAATTGCTGCCGCAGGCGGCGCTGCTGTTCAAGCCGCAGGACACGCTGTCGCTGTATGCCAGCTTCGCCAAGGGCCTGGCGCCGGGCGGCACCGCGTCGTGGTTCGCCAGCAACGCCGATGCGATCCTCGCCCCGACCAGCGCCTACCAGACCGAAGCCGGCCTGAAATACGAGCGCGACGGCCTGGCGCTGGGCGCGGCCGTGTTCGACATCCGCCAGGCCTACCAGTACGCGCAGCCGCAGGCCGACGGCAGCTTCCTGTATGTGCAGCAGGGCCGCCTGCACAACCGCGGCATCGAACTGTCGGCCGACGGCGCGATCGGCGAGCGGCTGCACCTGCAGGCCAGCGTCGCCGGCATCCGCGCGCGCGCCGAAGACACCGGCACGCCGGCCTACGAAGGCCACCAGGCGTTGAACGTGCCCAGGCTGCGCGCCAGCGCCCAGGCCAGTTGGGACGTGCCCGGGGCGAGCGGCCTGGCGCTGCTGGGCGGCGCGCAGTACAGCGGCGCCAAGTACGCCGACCGCAGCGGCCGCGTCGCCGTCGGCGGCTACACCGTCTACACCCTGGGCGCGCGCTACGCGACGCGGCTGGGCACGCTGCCGACCACGCTGCGGCTGAGCGTGGACAACCTCACCGACAAGCGCTACTGGCGCGACGTCGGCGACTACATGGGCGACGACTATCTGTTCCTGGGCGCGCCGCGCACGGCGCGGCTGGCGCTGCAGTTCGATTTTTGAGGGCCGGGAGTGGGGATTCGGGATTGGGGATTCGTAAAGGCCGGGAGCGGGACACGAAGCGTCACTGTCTTAAGAGCGGCCTTGGCCGCGACAGGACTTCCTGGAAAGCCCGTCGCGGTTGAAGCGCTCCCACAAACGAGCGCATTGTTTCGCACTCGCGGAACCTCTCCACTCCCTAATCTCCAATCCCCAATCCCGGCCTTCCAACAATGTCCCCTCTCGAACTCCTCGCTGTGCTGGTCAACGTGCTCGGCGTCTGGCTGACCGCACGCCGGGTGCGCTGGTGCTGGCCGGTCAACGTCGTCGCGGTGCTGCTGTACGCGTGGCTGTTCTACCAATGGAAGCTGTACTCGGACATGCTGCTGCAGGGCGTCTACGTGTTCCTGCAGGGCTACGGCTGGTGGCGCTGGAGCCAGGGCCGGCTGGAGCACGGCAAGGTCCAGGTCGGCCCGCTGCCGCGGCGCGAAGCGGCGCTGTCGCTGCTGGCGGGCGCCGCCGGCGCGCTGTCGCTTGGCTGGCTGATGCATCGCCATACCGATGCCGCGCTGCCGTGGCTGGACGCGGCGCTGTCCGCCTTCAGCCTGGTCGCCAGCTTCTGGGCGGCGCGCAAGCGCATCGCCAACTGGACCCTGTGGATCGTGCTCGACTGCGTCTACGTCGGCGTCTTCGTCTACAAGGGGCTGTATCCCACCGCGGCGCTGTACGCCGGTTTCGTGGTGCTGGCGATCTACGGCCTGCGGCTGTGGCGGGCGGACCTGCGGCGCGCCGTCGCCGCGCAGTCGTCGCCATGAGCCGGCCCATCCGCATGCGCTGCGATCCACGCAGGACGGCGTCGGCGTGCAGGCCGGGACGATCGTCGTGACCGGCGCGCAACAAGCGCAGACGATTCACGCCAGCCTGCGTTAGCCCGGCGTGCCGGTCGCGCCGCAGTGCCACGAGCGCGCGCGGCATCGCTATGCTGGAGCCGCTCGACCCTGGCATTGCAGTGAGCGGAGCGTTGTGGGAGCGGCTGCGGATGGCCCGGGTCGTCCGCCGCGACGGGCTTTGCAAGCGAGGCCTGTCGAGACCGCAGCCGCTCCCACCAGCGTCGTTGCCTGCGACCATGGGCAAGAACAGTGCAACACCGCCACGGAGACCCCATGCCCACGCCGTTGAATCCCGCCGCCGGCTTCGGCCAGCGCATCGTCGATGCACTGCTCGCGCGCATCGTCGGCGGCGAATGGGCCGCGGACCAGCGCCTGCCGGTGGAACGCGAACTGGCCGCGCTGTTCGGCTGCACCCGCATCACCTTGCGCGAGGCGCTGCAGCAACTGGAATCGGAAGGCTACATCTACCGCGAGAACCGGCGCGGCTGGTTCGTCAGCGCAGCGCGCGTGCGCCACGATCCCACCAGCATCGCCGGCTTCATGCAGTACGTCGCCGCGCAAGGCGGCACGCCGCGTACCGAACTGCTCGGCGCGCGCCGCCAGTCGGCCGGCGCGACGCTGGCGCGGCACCTGGAACTGGACGATGCCGGGGCCGAGGTATTCGTGCTGCAGCGCCGGCGCTGGATCGGCCGCCGCGCGGTGCTGCTGGAGACCAATGCGATTCTCGCCGCATGGGCGCCGACCCTGCTCGATCACGACCTGGCCGGCTCGCTCAGCGCGGTGCTGGGACAACGGCTCGGGTTGCGCCAGGCGCGCAGCCGGCTGTCGATGTACCCGGCCACGCTGGTCGCCGAGCAGGCCGCGCTGCTGCAGTCCACCGCCGGCACGCCGTGCTTCCGGCTGCAGCGGGTGAGCTACGCCGCCGACGGCCGCGCGGTGGAATTCGACATCGAGTCCTGGCGCCACGACGTGCTGGAAGTGACGGTGGACGTGCAGGCCCCGCCTGAGTGAGGCCGGCGCGCGTCCGGCGGTGGCGGGCGGTTGCGGTCGCGTCCGCCCGGCCCGGCAATGGCATCGCGAATGCGCCGATCAAGCCGCGCGCGGCGGGTGTGCCCAAGCCAACGACCATTACGGACCTCTTGAACCTTGTGGGAGCGACTTCAGTCGCGACGGGCTTTACCGGTAGAGCCCGTCGCGACTGAAGTCGCTCCCACAACACTCCGCCGACTGACAACACTCCGCAGATTGGCCGATTGCAGATGCCCGCGTCGAAAACGCGCTAGACGTCGAACAACGCGCGCTGCGGGTCCGGCGGCGGCAGCTCGGCGTACAGGCGTTGCAGGTCCTCGCGGCGCGCGCGCAGCGGATCGTGCATCAGGAAGCCGGCCAGGCGCGCGTGCCAAGCCGGCCAGCGCGTCCATGTCGCCGGCGGCGGCGCGGCCTTCGCCGCTGTGCGCCACGTAGGAAGTGACGGTTGAGGTGCAGGCGCCACCGGAGTGAGGCCGGCCTGCGCGTTGGCGGGAGCATGGCAGACATGCACCTGTAGGAGCGGCTTCAGCCGCGACACGTTGCCGGCCATCTGTCGCGGCTGAAGCCGCTCCTACAATTGTCGCAGGCTAGGTATCGAACAGCGCGCGCTGCGGGTCCGGCGGCGGCAGGTCGGCGTACAGGCGTTGCAGGTCCTCGCGGCGCGCGCGCAGCGGATCGTGCATCAGGAAGCCGGCCAGGCGCGCGTGCCAGGCCGGCCAGCGCGTGGCCAGCGCATCCATGTCGCCGTCGGCGGCGCGGCCTTCGCCGCTGCGCGCGACGTAGGCTGTTTCGCACAGCACGTTGCGCCAGCCGAGTCCGGCCATGCGCAGCGACAGGTCGATCAGCGCCGCGTACCAGGAACCGTAACTGCTCGCGTCCAGGCCGCCGGCGCGCTGCCGCGCGGCGCCGCGCAACGCCACCGCATGGCACACCGCCGACGGCAGCTCCGGATGCTCCGGCGGCAGCGCCGCGCAGGCGCGGGCCAGGCGTTCGCCATCGTCGGGCAGCGGATTGATCTCGCCCAGCCGCGGCCAGGCGCAGGCTTCGCCGGCATTGCTCCACGGCGTGGCGCTGGCGATGGCCGCATCGCGCGCCAGGCACGCGCCCAGGTGCTGCAGCCAGCCGGGCAGCGGCTGCGCGTCCGCGGCCAGCACCACCACGTCGGCGGCGCCGCAAGCGCGCAGCATCTCGTCCAGATGCGCGACCTCGCCGAGCATGCGCGGGCGCCGGGTGTAGTCCGCCTGCAGGCGGGTATGCGCCAGCCAGGCCTCGACCACGCGCTGCCCGCGCGGCCCGGCCTGCGCGTCGTCGGCCAGCCACACCCGGGTACCGGCCGGGGTATGCGCCTCCAGCGCGCCCAGGCATGCGTCCAGCGCGGCGTCGTCGACGCCGACCGGCAGCAGCACGATGGGCAGGGTCACCTGCGCCTACTTCTTGCCCGATGCCGGCAGCGGCTGCATCGCCTTGAACTTCTGCCCGTACTCGTCGGTGAGATTGCGCGCTTCCTGCGGGTTGCGCACGATCGTCGGGGTCAGCAGCACGATCACTTCGTTGCGGCTCTTCTGCTGCGACTTCTGTCCGAACAAGGCGCCGACCACCGGCAACTTGCTCAGCAGCGGCACGCCGGCGCTGCCGTCGGTGGTGCTGTCGTTGATCAGGCCGGCGAGCATGATGGTGTCGCCGCTCTGCACCGCCGCCTCGGTCTTGACCCGGCGCGTGTTGATGTCCACGTTGCAGGCCGAGCTGTTGGCCACGGTGGAGGTGCCCGAGGTGCACGCCGCCGGGCGCGCGCCCGGCGTGCTGACTTCCTGCACGATGTCCAGGAACACCATGCCGTCCTTGGTCACCCGCGGACGCACCTTCAGGATCACGCCGGTATCGATGTATTGCACCGACGAGTAGGTGCTGTCGGTACCGATGCCGGTGTTGATCGAGGTCGAGTTGATCGGAATGCGCGTGCCCACGTTGAGCGTGGCCTCGGCGTTGTTGCGCACGAACACCGACGGGGTCTGCAGCAGCTTGAGGTTGGTGACCTTGTCCAGCGCGCTGATCACCGCCGCGGCGTTCTTGCCGAGGAAGGTCCAGCCCAGGCCGCTGCTGCCGACCTTGCCGGCGATATCGCCCCAGATGCTGCGCCCGGCGGCGCTGGGCAGGCCGCCGCCGACGCCCAGCCCGGTGCTGTTGCTCACGGTGCTGTCGGCAGAGGCGTTGACCGAATTCTCGAAGAACCAGTTCACCCCGTACTGCAGATCGCCGGTCAGGCTGACCTCGGCCACCTGCGCCTCGATGTGCACCTGCATCGGCATCACGTCGAGCTTCTCGACCACGTCGCGGATCGAGCGCCACGACTGCGGCGTGGAACGCACCAGCAAGGTGTTGGTCTCCTCCACCGCCGACACGCCGACCTTGTCGCCCTGCACTTCCAGGGTCACGCTGCCGTTGCCGGAGGTGCGCGGCGACAGCTGCAGGCTGCCGTTGCCCAGCCCGCCGCTGCTGCTGCCGGACGAGGAACCGCCGCTGCTCGAGGACAGGCTGTCGCTGCTGCCGTTGAGGCTGCTGCTGCCGCCCAGGCTGCCGTCGCTGCTGCCGTTGAGGCCGCCACCGCCCATCTGGCTCAGCTGCGTGCCCGGCATCAGCGAGGCGTTGGAATCGCTGCGGTTGCCGCCGGCGCCGAACACTTCGGCCAGGCGGTCGGCCAGGTCCTTGGCCTTGATGTATTTCAGTTCGTAGGAGAACAGCCGGCTGCCGCCGCCGGCGCTGTCGATCCGGTCCAGCCACTCCTGGATCTGGTCCAGATAGCGCGCCTGCGGGGTGATCACCAGCACCGCGTTGGCGTTCTCCAGCGGCATGAAGCGGAACATGCCGGCACTGGGCGTCTTGCTGTTCTCGCCGAACACCTTTTCCAGGTCCGCGGCGACCTGCTCGGCCTTGCCCGACTGGATCGGGAACACGCCCACCGACATGCCCGACAGCCAGTCCACGTCGAAGATCTGCACCGTGCGCAGGTAGTTCTCCAGTTCCGCACGGGTACCGCCGAGGGTGATGACGTTGCGCGAGCCGTCGATGCCGACGATCGCGTTCGGCCGCGCGTACGGCTCCAGCACCTTCTTCATCTCGCTGGCGGAAATGAACTTCAGCGGCACCACGCGCACCTCAAAGCCGCGCGCGCTGGCCGGCGAGGCGGTGCTCGGCGCCACCGTGCCGGCCAGGGCCTGGTCGGCGGGCACGATGTTGTAGCGGCCACCGCTGTAGACCATGCGTGCGTTGTTCCAGCCCAGCACCATCTCCAGCAGGTTCAGCGCCTGCGCCGGCGACACCGGCTTGGGCGTGGCCAGGGTCACGGTGCCCTGCACGCCCGGCGCGATCACGTAGTTCTGCCCGAGCATGTCGCCGAGGATCGCCTTGACCACCGCGTGCACCGACTCGCCTTCAAAGTTGAAGGTGGCGCTGCCGCTGCTGGCGTTGGCCAGCGACGGTGCCGGCGCGGCGGCGGCGCTGGAATTGATCATGCTGCCGCTGCCGCGGCGGATCACCGGGGCGACGCGGTCCGGCACGTCGTTGGGATCGGCCGTGCCCGTGGTTCCGTCGGTCGTGGTGCTGGTGCTGCCGGCGGCGCCGACGTTGGGATTGATCGCGGCGCCGCGGCGGACGTCCGGCGAGGGCGTGGTGGCGCAGCCGGCCACCAGGCCGATCGCGAGGAACAGGGAAAACAAGCGCGGCGTCATGCGATCACTCTTCAAGGGTTCTGGCCGGGGGTGGTGCCGTTCTGGCGCTGCTGCTGCAACTGCCGGCGGCGGGCTTCGATACGTTCGCGGATGGCTTGCAACTGTTCCGACGACGGCGCCGGCGCGGCCGCCGGTGCGCTCGGTGCCGGCGTTGTCGACGTCCCGTTGGCGCCCGCCTGCGGCGTGGCGGCGACGGGATTGACGGGGGCGTTGTTGACCACAGGCGCAGCCGCGGGCGGTGGCGGCCCCGGCAACGGCGGCATGCCCGGCGGCCGCGCGCCCTGGCCGAGCGCGGTCGGCGGCTGCCCGCCCTTGCCGTCGAACACCTGCAGGTCCAGGGTCTGGGTGCCGCTGCCGCCGCTGACCACCGCGCGGCGCGGTTCCAGCGACAGCAGGCGCCAGCCCTTCACCGGGTCGCGCCCTTCCTGCAGGCGCAGCGATTCGCCCTGCTCGGTGGTCAGCGTGGCCATCTTGAAGCTGTCGGTGAGCAGCACGCCGGTCAGGCGCACGCTCGGCGCGGCGCCCTGGCCGTTGTCGGCGCTGAGGAAGAACGGATGCGGCCGGCGGTCTTCGGCGAACACCGGACGCGCGGCGATCTCGGCGTAGCGCGAATAATCGCCGAGGCGCTCGCCCGACGCCGCCGGCAAGCTCGGCAGGCGCTGGGTCATGCCCGGATCGTCGGGCAGCGGCACGATGCGCTGGCCCAGGCCGGCCAGGCCCAGCGCCCAGATCAGCAGCCCCCACAGCGCCAGCGTCGCCAGCCACACGGTGCGCAGGCCGATCGCTTCAATTCGCATGCGCGCCCTCCACTTGCTGCGGCGGCTGCGGCGTGGCCGCATCGCGCATGGCCGGCGGCGCTTGCGCGGGCGCCGGTTCGCTCGGCCCGGGGCCGGCCGGCGTGCCGGCGTCCATCGCCGGCGCGCCGGGTGGCGGCGGCGGTGGCATGCCTGGCGGCATGCCCGCGGCGGCGGGCGGCGGCAGCATCGCGTTGGGGCGCAGATAGCCGGCCAGTTCGAAGGCCACATCCAGGCCGTTGCCGCTCTCGCCCGGCGACAGCTGGTAGCGCTGCGCCATCACGTTGAGGTTGTCCACGAACAGCGCCGGGGTGCCGCTCTCCAGCGCGTGCAGCACCGCGGCCAGTTCCGGCGTGCCGCAGCGCAGCCGCACCTGCACCGCGACGCGGGTGAAGCGGTCGCGGCGGTTGTCGGCGGCGAGCGGCGAACGGTTGCTGATCGCACAGCTGCGGTTGCCGGGGCTGGCGGTGGCCACCGCGCTTTCCAGGCGCTGCACCAGCCCGGCCGAAGCCAGCTCGGCCGAGGTCTCGCGCAGGAAGCCGGGGCGCGCGGCCAGATCGCGTTGCGCCTGCTGCAGCCGCTGCGCCACCTGCGGCGCCTGCTGCAACTGCATGCGCACGCGCAGTTCGCGCTGGCGCAATTCCTGGATCTGCGCCTCGACCTCGCGCATCGGCACCGTCCACCACGGATGCACCAGCAGCAGATAGGCCAGCGCCAGCGCCGCCAGCAGCAGGCCCAGCGCCAGCCAGCGGTCGCGCTTATCGACCTGCACCGGCATTGGCGGCCTCCTTGCGCTTGGTCCCGGCCAGTTCGGCGGTGAGGGTGAAGCGGTCGCGGTGGCTGCCCGGATCGGCCTGCAGCACGCCGGTCAGCGATGGCGTGCGCCACAGCGGCGAGCCCTCCAGCCGGCCGACCAGCGAGGACGCCTCGCTGCTGAGGCCGATCAGCTGCAACTGGTCGCCCTCGACCGAGAATTTTTCCAGATAGGTGCCCTCGGGCAGGCGCTTGCTCAGTTCGTTCCAGATTTCCAGCGCGGTCGGGCGCTCGGCGCGCAGTTGGTCGAAGAAGGCCGCGCCTTCGACCAGGTCGACCAGTTGCTGGCGCTGCGCGGCCACGCCGCGCGCGCGCTGCGCGCCGCTGTCCACTTGCGCGCGCAACTGCTCGAGCGCGTCGCGGCGGTTGTCCAGCAACTGCCAGCCGGCGGCGAACAGCGCCAGCAGCGCGGTGGCGGCGAGGATCGCGTTCCAGCGCCGCATCGGATCGGCGCGGCGATGGCGCTGCTCCGGCGGCAGCAGGTTCACGCCCAGCGGCGCGCCGTCGGCGCCAGCGACATCGACCCCGGCCAGGGTCGGGCGCAGCGCGCCGGCGCTGGCGTGCAGTTCGTCCAGCACGCGGCGCGGCGCCACCACCAGTTCGGCGTCCAGTTGCGCATCGTCGCGGCGCGCGCCAAGGCGCACGTCGTAGACCACCTGGTCGGCCTGGAACGGCGTCTGCCGGTCGATCTCGAACCGGACCACGTCGCGCAGGTGGTCGGCGGCCGCGGCCGGCAGGCGCAGCGTGCGCTGCAGCGCGGACTGCGCCGGCAGCAGCCAGACCCGCGGCAAGGCGGCCAGGCGCGGGCCGAGCACGGCCTCCAGGTCGCTCGGCAGCAGCGGCCACGGCAACGCCAGCGGCGTGCCCAGTTCGGCATCGATCTGGCGCGCGACGTACAGCTGTTCGCCGTCGCGCCACAGCAGCAGCCGCGCCTGCGACCAGCCCAATTGCAGTTGCCAGCGCGGCGGCAGCCACGCCATCAGCGAACGCTGCCACCAGGCCAGCACGCCGCCGGCACCGGGCGCCATGCGCACGCCGAGCTTGTCCATCGTGTCCCGCCACGCAGTCATCGAACGGTCGATCCTTCTTCCCATCGCAGCACAGTGTAGGCGGAGCCCGGTAGCGCCGACGAGCCTGGGCGCACCACGGCGCGCAGCACCGCCACGCGCCCCGCGGCCAATTGCGCGCGGCTTTCGATGCTGTAGGTGCCGCCGCCCCCGCCCATCGCAGCGGCCTGCGCCGGGTCGTTGCGCTCGCGTTGCGCCAGCACCTGCTGCGCATCCAGGCCCAGCGCGGTCAGCACCGGCGCCGGCGCGAAATCCGGCGCCGGGCGCGAAATCCCGCTGTACAGGGTCAGGTTCGGCAGCAGCTTGGCGTACAGATCCGCATCCATGCCCAGCACCAGTTGCAGTTCGGCCAGACTCTCGAACGGCGCGTCCTTGGCGCCGTAGGGCAGCCCGGCGGCGGCATAGTCCGGGTCCTCGGCGCCGCCGTTGGGCTGGCTGAGGTTGTCCGGGTCGCGCCAGTCCACGATCGCCGCGGCGATGCGGTCGGCGCGCTGCGGATCGCCGCCGACCGCGCGCACCAGCGCCGCCAGCAGCGGCGCGTCGGCCAGGTTCAGATCGACCTTGCCGCTCTCGTCGGTGATCCGCAGGTCGACCGTGGCGTCTTCGTACTGCCAGCGGTAGCGGCGCCCGTCCGCGCGCCAGCCCGGCTGCGTCGGCGTGCCGGCGAGCCGGGTCAGCGCGTACTCCAGCCCGGCGCGGGCGCGCTCCTGCGCCGCCGCGCCGTCGCCCAGCACCTTGCCCTGCAGGCCCTCGGTGCGCGCGGTCAGCGCGAACGCGCCGATCAGCGCGGTCAGCAGCGCGATCAGCCACAGCACCAGCACCAACGCCGCGCCGCGCACCTGCCGAGGTGCCGCGCTCATTGCCGCGCCTCCGCGCCGCCGGCCTGGCGCAACGCCACCACCAGCGGCGGCCACACCATGCCATCGTCGCTGCTCAGTTCGATCGACACCAGCAGCGGCAACTGGTCGGTCTTCTCCCAGCGCTCCTGCCAGGGACCGATGCTGCCGCGCTCCGGATCGATGCCGCGGTAGCGGAAGCGCACCTGGCGCAGGCCCTCGGCCAGCGGCTCCGGCGCCCGCGGCTTGTCCTCGGCGATCTGCTTGCCGGCCTGCACCTGCACCAGCGCGATCGCCAGGCGCTGCCGGCCGCCATCGCCGCTGACGCTGAGGTCGTGCACGTAGGGGCCGCCGCGGCCCAGGTAATCGGGAAGATCGGCCACGAACTGCATGCGCTGCGGTTCGCCGACGAAGCGCACCGGCTGCAGGGTGCGGCTGTCGATGTCCAGCGCCAGCGCCTGCGCGCCGCTCAGGCGCCGGCGCAGGAACCCCTCGACCGCGCGCATGCGCTCGCTGCGCCCGGCGATGGTCTCGCCGCGGCCGCTGATCGCGGTGGCCGAGCGCAGCGTGGCGAACGCCAGGGTCAGCCCGCCGACCAGCAGCACCGTGGCCAGCAGCACCTCGATCAGGGTGAAGCCGCGCGCGGCGGCGCGGCGCGGCGCGCGGTTCACTGCGGCACCCCGTTGCCCTGCGCGCTGACCAGGCGCAGCGTCTTCCACTGCAGCGCCTGCGCCGGTGCATCGCCCCAGCGCACCTGCAGGTTCAGTTGCAGCAGCGTCGGCGCGCCTGGCGTCAGCGTCGTGTCCGGCGGGCGCCGCGCATCGACGTACGGCGCCACGTCCAGGGTCCAGCGGTAATGGCCCTGCTCGAAACTGCCCTGTTCGCGGCCGGGTTGCAGCGGCTGCTCCACGCCTTGCGCGGCAAGCAACGATTGCGCGTACAGCGTGGCGCGGCTGAGCTGGTCGGCACGCTGGACCTGGCGCGCGGCGCCGGACAGCGAGCCGAGCAGCAGGGTCAGCGCCAGCGCCAGCAGCGCGAACGCCACGATCACCTCGATCAGCGTGTAGCCGCGTTGCGCCTTCATGGCATGCCCTGCTGCGGCGGACGCCCGACCTTGACCTCGCCGGTCAGCCAGGCCACGTCGATGCGCCAGCTGGCCTTGCGGGTCAGCAATTCGATGCGCCCGCCGGTGGCGGCGCCGTCCTCGAAGAACTGGATCGCGCCTTCGTCTTCGCGCCGCTGCGCCTCGCGCGCGCCGCTGAAGCGGATCGCCAGCGACGGCGGGATCTCGCCATGGCGGCCGTTGGGCGCCTGCCAGCGGTGCGCCTGCGGATCGATCAGGAAGCGCTGCGGCTGCCCGGTGGCGATCGCCTGCGCCCGCGTGTAGCGCAGTTGCGCGGCGATCTCCTTGGCCGACGAGCGCAAGCGCATGCCGTCGATGCCGCCGGTCAGCACCGAGGCGGCCAGCATCGCGGCGATCGCGATCAGCCCCACCACCAGCAGCATCTCCAGCAGCGACACGCCGCGCATGCGCGCACGCGCCAGCGGTACGCACGCGTGCGCACCGCGCTGGGGAACGCCGGCAGGGGCGTGGATCACGGCGCCGGGATCACTCGTACTTGATGTCGGCGTCGTAGCTGCTGCCGCCGGGCTGGCCGTCCTTGCCCAGGCTGATCAGGTCGAACGGCTTGCCGTCGCCGGGCACCTTGTACTCGATCGGGTGGCCCCACGGATCGTTCAATTCGGCGGGCTTGGCATACGGGCCGAGCCAGCCGCTGACGCCGCCCGGCGCGGCGACCAGGTCGTCGAGCTTGGACGGCAGCTTGCCGGTGTCGAGCTGGTAGTTGTCGATCTTGCCGGCCATGGTCTGGATCTGCGACTTGGCCAGATTGGCCTTGCCGCGATCGGCGCCGCCGAGCACGCGGCTGCCGACCAGGGTCAGCACCGCGCCGATCAGCACGATGACGATGATGATTTCCAGCAGGCTCATGCCCGACTGGCGCGCGGCGGAAGGGGAACGGGTCAGGGAACGGATATTTCGCATTGCATCGGATCCTTGCGGTGAAAAACCTTATGTAACCGAACGCGGTGACAAGGGTCGCCATCGGGTGCGGTGCGTGCAGCTGCGCTTCATGCGCGGGAACGGGTTTGGCGCGGCGGCGATCGACCCATGCCGCATTTCGCGCATGACGTGGCGCACAGATGACCTGGTCATGGCTGTCGCCATCGCTTGGACCGTGCGCGGCGCGACGGGTTCACGCCGCCCTCCCTTGCGCGGCGCCACGTGCGCCATGGCGCGGTGCGCGGAGGCTTCCGGCATGGGCGTCGCCGTCCATGGCGCAACAGGGCTGCACCCGGACAGACCTGCCCGGCCATCCATGGCCGGGCGTTCGGCCATGCGCGAACCAGTGGTTCGCAAACGCATGGCCTCCTTCAATCCGGCAATTCGCTGCGTCTTGGGTTCACGCCGCCATCCCTGGCGCGACGCCACGTGCGCCGGAACCACCGGCCCGGCCATCCGTGGCCGGGCGTTCGGCGCAACATGCGCCATGGCGCGGCGCGAGGATGCTTCTGGCATGGGCGTCGCCGTCCATGGCGCAACAGGGCTGCACCCGGACAGACCTGCCCGGCCATCCATGGCCGGGCGTTCGGCCATGCGCGAACCAGTGGTTCGCAAACGCATGGCCTCACCCAATCGCATTGGTGAGGTCGTACAGGGGGACGAGGACGGAAATGATCACCAGCCCGACCACCGAGGCCAGGACCAGGGTGATCAACGGCACCAGCGCGGCGAGCAGGCGGTCGATCGCCTGCGCGGTTTCCTGTTCGAAGGTGTCGGCGGTCTTCAGCAGCATCGTGTCCAGCGCGCCGGATTCCTCGCCGACCTGGATCATCTGCAGCGCCAGCCGCGGGAAGCGCTTGCCCTTGGACAGCGACGCCGACAGGCCGTGGCCGTTCTTGACGTCGTCGGCCGCGGCGCCAACGTCGGCGGTCAGCGCCAGGTTCGACAGCACGTTGCGCGAAATGCCCAGCGCGGCCAGCAGCGGCACGCCGTTGCGCAGCAGCGTGCCCAGGGTGCGGGTCAGCCGCGCGGTTTCCAGCCGCGCGATCAGCACGCCGATGAAGCGCTGCTTGAGCAGCCAGGCGTCGAAGCTGGCGCGGAACACCGGATCGCGGCGCTTGCGGTCCACCGCCAGCAGCGCCAGCCCGGGCACCACCAGCAACAGGATCCACCAGTCGCGCACGAACAGGCCCACGCTCAACACCGCCTGGGTGAACCACGGCAGCTGCACGTCCAGGCTCTCGTACATCAGCGCGAACTGCGGCACCACGTAGCCGAGCAGGAACAGCAGTGCGCAGCCGACCACGCTGACCAGGATCGCCGGATAGATCAGCGCATTGATCACCCGCCCCTTCAGCTCGCGGCTGCGCTCCAGGTATTCGGCCAGGCGCTGCAGCGTGTCGTGCAGGCTGCCGCCGGCCTCGCCGGCGCGGACCATGTTGATGTACAGGCGCGAGAACAACCCGTGCTGCCGCTCCAGCGCGGTGGACAGCGGCGCGCCGCCGCGCACCGCGTCGCGGATGTCGCCGACGGTGCGCTTGGAGCGCTCGTCCTCGGGCAGTTCGAGCAGGATCGTCAGCGCGCGGTCCAGCGGCTGGCCGGCGCCGAGCAGGGTCGCCAGTTGCTGGGTGAACTGCACCAGCGCCGCGCCGTCGAACGGCTTGGGCCGGAACAGGCCGCGCAGCGAGGTGCCGCCGCCCTGCGCCGCGAGCTTGGCCTCCATCGGCATATGCCCCTGCTCCTGCAGGCGCAGCGCCACCTCGGCGTCGCTGGCGGCCTCCATCTGGCCTTCCAGGATCTCGCCGTGCGGGTTGAGCGCTTTGTAGCGGTACAGGGGCATCAGGGCTGGGAATGGGGAATGGGGAATGGGGAGTCGGAAAGCGGGCTGCGCGCATGCCGGCGCGACTGCCGCGGAGCCACCGCGCCGCTGCACGCCGCGCCTGCGCCAGCTACCGCGCGCATCAGGTTTCCTCCGTCACGCGCAGCACTTCCTCGATCGTGGTCTGGCCGCTGAGCGCCTTGCCGATGCCGTCCTCGTACATCGTGCGCATGCCGGCCTCGCGCGCCAGCTGTTCGATCTCGCCCATGCCGGCGTGGCGCATCACCGCGCGGCGCAGCGCGTCGTTCATCACCAGGAATTCCATGATCGTGGTGCGGCCCAGGTAGCCGGTCGGCGCGATCGCCGAGGGCCGCGGGCGGAACAGGAAAATGTCGCCCTCGGGCTGCAGCCGGCGCAGTTCGAACTTCTCGATCTCCTCCGGCGAGGCCGCATAGCGCTCGGCATGGGTCGGCTCCAGCCGCCGCACCAGGCGCTGGGCCAGGATGCCGTTGATGGTGGAGGTCAGCAGATAGTCCTCCACGCCCATGTCGAGCAGGCGGGTGATGCCGCCGGCGGCGTTGTTGGTATGCAGCGTGGACAGCACCAGGTGGCCGGTCAGCGCCGACTGGATCGCGATGCGCGCGGTTTCCAGGTCGCGCATTTCGCCGATCATGATGATGTCCGGGTCCTGGCGCACGATGCTGCGCAGCGCATGCGAGAAATCCAGCCCGATCTGCGGCTTGGCCTGGATCTGGTTGATGCCCTCGATCTGGTATTCGACCGGATCCTCGACGGTGATGATCTTGACGTCGGCGGTATTGAGCTGGCTCAGCGCGGTGTACAGCGTGGTGGTCTTGCCCGAGCCGGTCGGGCCGGTGACCAGCAGGATCCCGTGCGGCTGCTCCAGCACCTTGCGGAACTGCGGCAGGAACGCGTCGGTGAAGCCGAGCCGGTGGAAGTCGAACACCACCGTCTCGCGGTCGAGCAGGCGCATCACCACGCTCTCGCCGTGCGCGGTGGGCACGGTGCTCACGCGCAGGTCCAGCTCCTTGCCCTGCACGCGCAGCATGATGCGTCCGTCCTGCGGCAGGCGGCGTTCGGCGATGTTGAGCTTGGCCATGATCTTGACCCGGCTGATCACCGCCGCGGTCAGGTTGGCCGGCGGGCTTTCGCCGTCGATCAGTACGCCGTCGACGCGGTAGCGCACCTTCAGCCGGTTCTCGAACGGCTCGATGTGGATGTCCGAGGCGCGCAGTTCCACCGCGCGCTGGATCACCAGGTTCACCAGCCGGATCACCGGCGCTTCCGAGGCCAGGTCGCGCAGGTGCTCGATGTCGTCGGCCGCCGTGCTGTCGCCGTCGGCGGTCTCCACGATCGCGCCCATCGCGCTGCGGCCCTGGCCGAACCAGCGCTCGATCAGGTCGTCGATCTCCGAGCGCAGGCCAACCCGCGGCAGCACCTGGAAACCGGTGGCCAGGCGCACCGCATCGGCGGCATAGGCCTCGTGCGGGTCGGACATCCACAGTTCCAGCACGCCGTCGCGCTCGCCCAGCGGGCACACGTGGAATTGCTTGAGGAAGCGCAGCGACAGCGGCTGCGCCTCGGGCAGGTGCTCCGGCGCGGTGGCCGGCAATTGCTTGGCGTCGAGCAGCGGCAGGCCCAGCACTTCGGCGCTGACCTCGGCGTGGTCGCGTTCGGAGACCAGTCCCAGCCGCGCCAGCAGCGACAGCAGGCCGCCGCCGGATTCGCGCTGCAACTGGCGCGCGCGCAGCAGGTCGCCCTCCTTGAGCCGGCCCTTGGCCAGCAACGCATCGACGATGCGCGCCTCGGGCGTATCGACAGCGGCAGCAGTGTCCTTGACGAGCGCGTTCACACAATCCCTCCAGAGCGTGCGGCGACTTTAGCAGTTCGGCGCGACCTGCCGCCCGCCCGCGCCGCATCGGCCCGCCGCACTGTCTACGACGCCGTGGCGGCGCGGCACGCCGTCATTGGCGTGACATACGCGGCGCGCAGCATCGCGCGTTGCGGCGCGGTGTGCACGCCGCGCGCGGCACCGGCGTTGCAGCGCACAAGCGCAACGGACAGTGGCGCACGCTTGCGCAGCGGCCGCTGCGCCGGCAACGGCAGCGACCGGCGCGCTCGAGGTTTTCAGCTCCAAAACGCAGGAAACCCGGCCGGAGCCGGGTTTCCTGGGTCACTCCGGCGCCGTTGCCGGCGCCGTCCAGCGCACGCTTACTGGCGCGCGACCAGGCTGACGCCGCTGTAGCTCGAGGTGCCGACCAGCTTGACGTAGTAGGTGCCGGCCTGCGGCGCGGTGAAGCGCACCGTCTCGTTGTTGCCCGGACGCGCCGACTTGGCGTCGTAGCTGGTGGTGCTGGGCTCCTTGTCGAAGCTCACGTACAGCGACACGTTGCCGCTGCCGCCGTAGGTGAGGAAGCTCAGCACCGCACCGGCCTCGGCCTCGAAGCTGTACAGCACTTCGTTGCCTGCCGCACCGGTCAACCCGGCCACCGCCACCTTGTTGGTCAGCGCGGTCGCCGGCGGCGCGCACTCTTCGGTCTGCGGGTCGCACGGCACTTCCAGCGCCTTGTCCAGCGCCGCCTTGGCATCGACGATGCCGGTACCGATCGGGGTGCTGGTCGGGATCGACACCGGGAACGGACGCGCGGTCTGCTTGAGCAGGGTTTCCAGCGCGGCCGGGGTCAGCGGCGCGTTGCCGGCGGCGATCACCGCGCTCTGCACCAGGGCCGCCACCGCCGCCACGTGCGGCGAGGCCATCGAGGTGCCGCCCATGCCCATGTAGGTGTAGTTGCCCGAGGTCGGCGTGGTCGCACCGGTATAGCCGTTCTGCCAGACGAAACCGCCCGGGTTGCCGTCGACGCTGCCGCCGCCGCCCGGACCGGACAGGTCCACCGCCGCGCCATAGTTGGAGTAGTAGGCGATGCCGCCGGTGATGCGCGTCGCGCCGACCGCGATCACGTTGGCGCAGCTGGCCGGACGGAAGTTGGCCGCATTGCCGGCGCTGTTGCCGGCCGCCACCACCACCGTGGTGCCGCGCGCCACCGCGCTGTTGATCGCATCCTGGTACAGCGTGTCGCAGGTGCCGCTGCCGCCCAGGCTCATGTTGATGACCTCGGCCGGATTGGCGTTGGCCGGCACGCCGGCGACGGTGCCGCCGGAGGCCCAGGTGATCGCGTCGGCGATGTCGGACAGGTAGCCGCCGCACTTGCCGAGCACGCGCACCGGCAGCACCGTGGCGTTCGGCGCGACGCCGGCCATGCCGACACCGTTGTTGGTGGCCTCGGCGACGGTGCCGGCGACATGGCTGCCGTGCCAGGAGCTGTCCTCGGCGAGCGAGCCCGCATAGCACTCGTTGTCGTTCTCGACCCAGTCGCCGTAGTCCAGCGCGCCCGGCACGCGCGCGTCGGTCGGACGCCGCGAGGTCTCCGCATCGGAGATGAAGTCGTAGCCCTGCAGCAGGTTCACCGCCACGTCCGGATGGTTCGGCAGGATGCCGGTATCCAGCACCGCGACGACCACGCCATCGCCCTTGGACACGTCCCAGGCGGCCGGCGAGTTGATGCCGCCGGTGGCGCTGTTCAGGTGCCACTGGTACTGCGCGTACAGCGGGTCGTTGGGCACCAGCTGCGGCTGCTCCAGCGTCGCCTTGGGCAGCTCGGTGCGCTGCAGCTTGACGTCCACCTGCGCGTACTTGACCGCCGGGTCGGCGGCGATTTCCGCCACTACCTTGTCCACGTCGGCCTTGCTCAGCTTGCCCGACAGGCGGATCAGGTCGGCGCCCACGCCCAGGGTACGCACGTATTCGGCGCGCACGCTGGCGGCCGCGGCACGCGAGATGCCGTTGCTGCCGCCCAGGCTGGCGCGGGTCACGGCCGACTGCACCGCCGACAGCTTGGCGCTGCGGTCGCTGGCGGCGGCGCTGCCGGCGTTGTAGCGCACCACGATGCGGCTGGAAGTCTGCGCGTCGGCCGGCGCGGCCTTGGCCGGTTGCTTGACCGGCAGCGACGCGGCACCGGCCGCGAATGCGCTCGAGGCCCCCAGCGACATCGCCAGCATGGCGGCGGCGATGGCATTGATACGGAGATTTTGCTTGTCGATCACGTTGACGTCCTCTTCAAAGTTTCGTGGATCAGGCGACTGTTGCGGCCGTAAAAAAGCTCCTTTTTCCCGAATCCGTTGGCCGGCCCAGCCAAGGTCCTTAGGTCTGCCCCCTCAGGCCATTGCGTGGGCGGACGGCGGCACGCGCCGCCGTCCGCGATGGCTCACCAGCCGAAGCCGGCGCCGATGCCGACCGAGCTGTCGTCGCCGCTGAACGCGCCGCCGATGGTCAGCGTGGCGCGCTCGCTGAAGGCGCGCTGGTAGCCCACCGACAGCGCCGACTCGCCGTTCTGGAAACCGACGCCGGCGCCGACCCGGTTCTGGGTGCGGATGCCCGCCGCGCTGGTGGCCATGTTGAGCATCGCCGCGCTCATCGCGCCCTGCCGGTCGATGCGGCGGTCCTGGTCGCGCAACCGCGCATCGACGTCGCCGCGCAGCACGTCGAAGCTGTCGGCCATGGTGTTGAAGCGCGTGTCGGTGTACGACTTGGCGGTGGCGACGCCGCTGTCGAGCTGGCTCTTGTTGACCGCATCGGTAGCCTGGGTGCCGGCGGCAACGTTGGCGACCTGGCGCTCGTTGCCGGCGCTGCCCACCGACACCGTGTTGGCGCGGTCGGCGACCGAGCCCTGGCCCAGCGCGACCGCCCCCTGCGCCGTGGCGCTGGCGCCCTGGCCGAGCGCGGTGCCCGAGGCCGCCGTGACGCTGGCGCCCTCGCCCATCGCCACCGCATTGGTCGCCACCGCGGCGATGTGGCTGTTGGCGCCCACCGCGGTGCTGCCGTCGGCGTTGACCTTGGCGTTGCTGCCGATCGCGGTGTCGTTGGGGCCGTGCGCATAGGCGCTGCCGCCGATCGCGGTCCCGGTGACGTCGTTGGCGCGCGCCGCGGTGCCGACCGCCGTCGCGCTCGTCCCCGCATCGGCCACGGCCGTCTCGCCGACCTGCGCGGTGGACGCGGTGCCGGACACGGTCGCCGACTCGGACACCGCCTGCGCGCTGGCCACGGTCGACTCCGCCTCGGCCACCGACGCCACGCTGGCGACACGCGCATTGCGTGCCACGCTGGCGGTACCGCCACTGCGCGCATCCAGTTCGCTGACCTTGCCGTCCAGCGCCGCCAGCGCATCGCCGACGTTGCTGTAGCTGGCGCCCTGGATCACGTAGGTCGGCGCCACGAACAGGCCTTGCGCGCCGAGTCCGGCGCCGCCGCCGAGGAACGTGGCCATGTTGCTCAGCGACTGGTACAGCTGGCTGCCGTTGATCGCCTCGGTGCTGCCGGCGGCGATGCTGCCCGCGGTCAGATTGACGATGCGCCGCGTGGCCGGGCCGCCGCGGCCGTTGCCGCTGCCCAGCGACACCGTGTCGGCCTCGTAGACGCGCGAACCGGCGCCGAGCGCGACCGCATTGTCGGCCGACACGCCGGCATTGGCGCCGATCGCCACGCCATTGCTGCCGCTGTTGCGGACGAAGCTGTTGTAGCCCAGCGCCACGCCGTTCTCGCCGATCGCATTGGTCTGCAGGCCGACGGCGGTGCTGCGCGCGCCGCTGGCCGAACTGCTGGCGCCCGACGCGGTCGCGCCGGCGCCGCTGGCGAGGCTGTCCACGCCCAGCGCGGTGCTGCGCAGGCCGCTGGCCGTGGCGCCGGCACCGGCTGCGGTGCTGTTGACGCCGCTGGCGCTGGCCACGCCGCTGCCCGAGCTCTGGAAGTTGGCGCTGGTTTCGCCGGCGGCCGCCGCCACCGCATCGAGCTGCGTCTTGTTCACCGCATCGGTGGCGTTGACCGCCGCGCCGACGTTGGTGATGCGACGCGTGGCCGGCGCGCTGACGCCGTTGCCGCCGCCCACCGACACCACGTTGGCCTCGCTGGCGCGCGAACCGGCGCCCAGTGCGACGCTGTTGCTGCCGCTGGCCCAGGCGCTGGTGCCCAGCGCGGTGGCGTTGATGCCGCTGTAGGCGTAGGCGTCCTGGCCGATCGCGGTGCCGCCCTGCGCGGTGGCCCAGGCGAACTGGCCCACCGCGGTGGTCTGCGCCGCGGTGGCCCAGGCCGACGCGCCGAGCGCGGTCGCATCCTCGCCGGTGGCGCGCGAGCTGTAGCCCAGCGCCGACGCGTACGCGCCGGACGCGGTGCTGCCCCAGCCGAGTGCCGAGGCGTAGTCGCCCGCCGCCTCGGCGCCGTAGCCGAAGGCGCTGGTGCGAGTGCCCCTGGCGCTGCTGAACGCACCGACCGCGGTGCTGTAGTCGGTCGTGGCTTCGGCCTTGTAGCCGTTGGCGGTGGACTGCAGGCCGGCAGCGGTAGCGCCGGCGCCGCTGGCGCTGCTGAACGCGGCGGTGGCCTGCGCGCCCGCACCGAGCGCGGTGGCGCCGACGTCGCTGGCGGTGGTGGTGCCGTCGAGCAGCACGTTGCCGGCGTCGTCGGTGTAGTACAGCGAACCGCCGATCGCGGTGCTGGACTCGCCGGTGGCGGTGGCGTTGTAGCCGGACGCGGTGGCGTACTGCGCGCCGGCCAGCGCGCCGCTGCCGAACGCCGAGGCGCCGGTGCCGAAGGCGTTGGACGCCTCGCCGGCGGCGGTGGCGTAATTGCCCTCGACATAGCTGCCGACGTCGTCGGCCGGCTCTGCGCCGCCGCTGGCCTTGAACTGCTTGCCGGTGGCATCGGCGGACTGCTTGACCGCATCCAGCTGCGCGACGTTGACCGCATCGGTGGCTTCGGTACCGGCGGCGACGTTGGCGATCTGCCGTTCGCTGCCGACGCTGCCCACCGACACGGTGTTGTCGCGATCGGCCTCGGACAGCGCGCCCAGCGCCACGCTGTTGCTGGCGGAGGCATAGGCGCCGTAGCCGAAGGCGCTGGAATCGGCGGCGCTGGCGTAGGCCAGGCTGCCGATGGCGGTGCTGAAGTCGGCGGTGGCGCCGGCGCCGGCGCCGAACGCCGACGAGTTGGCACCGGAGGCTTCGGCCGGAATCAGCCCGAAGAACGAGGTGCCGCCGACCGCGACGCTCTCCTCGCCGGACGCCACGCTGTACTCGCCCACCGCCACGCTGCTGGTGCCGGAGGCGGTGGAAGCGACCCCGACCGCGGTGCCGTAGTCGCCGGCGGCGAGCGCGCCATAGCCCAGCGCCGAGGACAGGTAGCCGCTGGCTTCGCTGTAGCCGCCGAGCGCGGTGGCGCCGATGTTCGAGGCACTGCTGCGGAAACCGGTGGCCGTGGCCTGGTTGTCCGACGCCACCGCCTCGCTGCCGGTGGCAGTGGAGTAGGTGCCGCTGGCCTGCGCACCGGCACCGCTGGCGCTGGCACCGATCTCGCTGGCCAGCGCACCGTTGCCGATGGCGATGCTGTCCTGGCCCAGCGCCTGGCTGTCGCTGCCGAGCGCGACCGCATCGCTGCCGCTGGCCACCGCGTTGAAGCCGATCGCGGTGGCCCCGGCCGCCAGCGCGTTGGCGCCGCCACCCAGCGCGGTGCTGCCGTCGCCGATCGCATTGGCCGCCTCGCCGGCGGCCAGCGCATTGTCGCCTTCGACATAGGCGCCGGCATCGCTGGCGTCGCTGCCGCTGGCCTGGAAGTACTTGCTGGTGGTTTCCGCCGCCTGCTTGACCGCATCGAGCTGGGCGACGTTGACCGCGTCGGTGGCTTCGGTGCCGGCGGCGACGTTGGTGATCTGGCGCTCGTTGCCGGCGCTGCCCACCGACACGCTGTAGGCGCGATCGGCCACCGAGCCTGCGCCCAGCGCCACGGCGTTGGAGGCGGTCGCCTCGCTGCCGGCGCCGATCGCCACCGCGCTTTCCGCATCGGCCAGGCTGTTGGTGCCCAGGGCGATCGTGTTGACCTGGTTGCCCAGCGCCTGGAAGCCCATCGCCACGCTGTAGTTGCCGTAGCCGAACGCGCCGCGGCCCACCGCGGTGGCGCTGAGGCCCGGTGCCCAGCTGTTGAAGCCGATCGAGGTGGCGCCGCTGCCGCTGGCCCACGCACCGGTGCCGAAGGCCGAGGCATTGGTGCCGGTCGCCCACGCCGAGGCGCCGAACGCCGAGGCGCCGTCGGCGGTGGCCCAGGCATAGGCGCCGCTGGCGCTGGCGTCGTCGCCGCTGGCCCAGGCGTTGTCGCCCTGCGCCAGGCTGTAGCTGCCGGTCGCACGCGCCTTGTAGCCGCCGGCGGTGCTGTGGTCGCCGGTGGCCTGCGCGCCGTAGCCGGTGGCGGTCGCCAGCGCACCGGTGGCCTGGGCGCCGGCGCCGATGGCGGTGGCGTTCTCGCCGGCGTTGGCGCCGATCAGTTGCGCGTTGCCGTCGGCATCGGTGATCGGCTGGTTGTACTGGTCGAAGGCCTGGCCCTGGCCGCCGATCGCGGTGCTGCCGGTACCGCCGGCGGTACTGCCGTTGCCGAGCGCGACCGCGTCGCTGCCGATCGCGGCGGCGCCGCTGCCGTACGCGGCCGCGCCGTTGCCGTAGGCGTTGGCCGCATCGCCTGCCGCGACCGCGCCCTCGCCATCGGCGTAGGCGCCGACCGTACCGCTGCCGCTGCTGGTGAAGAATTTGGCGGTGGTCTCGGCGGTCTGCTTCACCGCGTCCAGCTGCGCCACGTTGACCGCGTCGGTGGCCTGGCTGCCGGCGGCGACGTTGGCGATCTGCCGTTCGCTGCCCACATCGCCGACCGACACCGTGTTGGCGCGGCGCGCGACCGAGTTGGAACCCAGCGCCACGCTGTCGGCGGCGAGCGCGGTGCTGTAGTAGCCGATCGCGGTGCTGTTGGCGCCGCTGGCCCAGGACTCGGCGCCGAGCGCCGTGGCGAAGGCGCCCGGCGCATAGGCGAAGTAGCCCAGCGCGGTGCTTTCCAGGCCGGAGGCCTCGCTGAGGCTGCCGCTGGCGAGGCTGTAATCGCCCGAGGCGATCGCGCCGGCGCCGAACGCCGCCGCGCTCTCGCCGCTGGCCTGGGTCTGCACGAACAGGCCCAGGCCCGGGATCAGGTCGGCCGGGCCGCCGACGGCGACGCTGCTGGCGCCGGTCGCCGCGCTCTGCGTGCCGACCGCGGTGGCGTAGTCGCCGGTGGCATTGGCCACCGCGCCGAAGGCCGAGGCCTGCGCGCCGCTGGCGTAGGCGCCCACGCCCACCGCCGAGGCGGCGAAGCCGCCGGCATCGGCGCTGGCGCCCAGCGCGGTGCCGCCGACGCCGGCGCTGGTCGCGCCGGTGTCCACCGCCACGCCGCCGTTGGTGATCAGCGGGTCGCCGTTCTCGTCGACCGCCACACCGCCCACGGCCACCGCCGCCGGGCCGGTGGCCTGCGCGTTGGTGCCGAACGCGGCGCTGTTCTGCCCCGCCGCGACCGCGCCGCTGCCCACCGCAGTGGCGCCGCTGCTCAGCGCATCGGCACCGCCGCCGAGCGCGGTGCTGCCGTTGCCGATGGCATTGGCCGCCTCGCCCGCGGCCAGCGCATCGTCGCCTTCGACATAGGCGCCGGCGTCGCTGTTGCCGGCGCTGGCCTGCAAGTACTTGCCCGCCGCCTGCAGCTGCGCGACGTTGACCGCGTCGGTGGCCTCGGTACCGGCGGCGACGCTGGTGATCTGCCGGGTCAGGCCGCTGGCCACGTCGCCGACCGAGACGCTGTTGTCGCGGTCCGCGTAGGAATACGCGCCGAGCGCGACCGCGCTGGATGCGGAACGGTTCTGCGCGTCCTCGAGCCAGCTGCTGACCCGCGCGCCGTAGCCGATCGCGGTCGCGTCGGTGCCGTTGGCCGCGCTGTTGGCGCCGATCGCGGTGCTGCTGTCGTGGAACATCGAGGTCACCGCATCGGCGCCGAGGGCCACGCTGTTGGCGGTCCACGCGGTGGACGCCTGGCCGATCGCCACTCCGCCCTCGCCCGCGGACAGCGCATGGGCGCCGAGCGAGACGGTGTGCGGCGCGAACGAACCGGCGCTGTGGCCGATCGCCACCGAGTCGGCGGTACCGTTCTCCAGGTTCGGGAACACGTTGGCGTTGTAGCCCAGCGCGATCGCGTAGTCGCCCTGGCTCTGCGCGCCCGCGCCCAGGGCGACGCCGCCGACGCCGGTCGCCGCGGCGATGCCGACGCTGTTGCCGGCGCTTTCGGCGGCGGTGCTGACGCCGCCGATGGCGACGCTGTCGGTGCCGCTGGCCAGGGCATTCATGCCCATCGCCACGGTACTGGTCGCGGTCGCCCGCGCGCCGATGCCGGTCGCGGTGGCGTAGTCGCCCGCGGCGCGCGAGCCGTAGCCCACTGCCGTGCCCAGCGCGCCGGACACTTCGGACAGGCCGCCGACCGCGGTGGCGCCGTCCTGGAAGGTCTGCGCGTGGTAGCCCAGCGCGGTGCTCTGCACGCCGCTGGCGGAACTGCCGGTGCCGACCGCGGTGCTCAGCGGATCCAGCGCCTGCGCGCCGCCGCCGACCGCCGTGGCCGCGGTGCCCAGCGCCTGCGTGGTCTGCTCGCGGCTGCCGACGATGAAGCCGTTCTCGTCGTACTCGTACACGGTGGCGACGCCGCCGATCGCGGTCGCCGACTCGCCGTCGGCGGTGGCGTTGGCGCCGAGCGCGCTGGCGTTCTGGCCGTTGGCCACCGCGCCGCTGCCGATCGCGGACGCCGCGGTGCCGCCGGCGAAGCTGCTGGAGCCCAGCGCGGTGGCATAGTCGCCGTCGGCCAGCGCGTTGGAACCGGAGGCGGTGGCCTCCTCGCCCTGCGCCAGCGCGCTGCCTTCGCCGTTGGCGGAGAACAGGCGCGCGGTGGTGTCGGCGACGTTGGCGACCGCATCGAGCTGGTCCAGGTTCACCGCATCGGTGCCCTCGGTACCGGCGGCGACGTTGGCGATCTGGCGCTCGTTGCCGGCGCTGCCGACCGAGACCGTGTCGGCGCGATCGGCAGTGGAGCCCTGGCCCAGCGCGACGCTGCCGGCGGCCGCGGCCTTGGCGCCGTAGCCCAGCGCGGTGGAGTCCTCGGCCTGCGCCCAGGAGGCGCCGCCGAGCGCGGTGCTGGAGTCGCCGTCGGCCGAACTCAGCCAGCCGATCGAGGTGGAGAACGCGCCGTTGGCCCAGGCGCCGGCGCCGAACGCCGAACCGCCTTCGCCCTGCGCTTCGGTGGCGAACAAGCCGAGCACGCTGCCGCCGACCGCGGTGCTGGATTCGCCGCTGGCCAGGCTCGACTCGCCCACCGCCACGGCGCTGCCGCCGCTGGCATTGGCGCCGTAACCGAACGCGGAGGCGAAATCGCCGCCGGCCTGGCTGAAGCCGCCGTTCGCGGTGCTGGCGAGGCCGCCGGCCTCGGCGGAAAAACCGGTGGCCGTGCTCTGCACGCCGTCGGCGCGCGCGGCGGTACCGAGCGCGGTGGAGAACGCACCGTTGCCCTGCGCACCGGCGCCGAACGCGCTGGCGCCCTGCGCCGCGGCGCTGGTGGTGCCTTCCAGCAGCACCTCGCCGTTCTCGTCGACGATCGACAGCGCACCGCCGACCGCGGTCGCCGAAGCGCCCGTCGCGGTCGCGTTGCTGCCCACCGCGGTGGCATTGCCGCCCACGCTGGTGGCGCCGCTGCCCAGCGCGCTGCTGCCGTTGCCGATCGCATTGGCGGCTTCGCCGGCGGCCAGTGCGTTGTCGCCTTCCACGTAGGCGCCGGCATCGCTGTCGGCGCTACCGCTGGACTGAAAATACTTGGCGGTGGTGTCGGCGGTCTGCTTGACCGCGTCGAGCTGGGCCACGTTGACCGCATCGGTGGCTTCGCTGCCGGCGGCGACGTTGGTGATCTGGCGTTCGCCGCCGGCCTTGCCGACCGACACGCTGTTGTCGCGATCGGCGAGCGCATCGGCGCCCAGCGCCACGCTGTTCTCGCCCTGCGCCACGGCGGCATTGCCGAGCGCGGTGCTGTTGTAGCCGGTCGCGGTGGCGAAGCCGCCGACCGCGGTCGCGAAGTCGGCATCGGCGGTGGCGCCCAGGCCGACCGCCGCGGTGGCGGTGCCGTTGGCGACGCTTTCGGCGCCGAGCGCGGTCGCGCCGATGCCGCTGGCGGTGCTGTAGTAGCCGAGGGCAGTGGATTCCAGGCCGTTCGCTTCGCTGAGCGCGCCGCTGGCCACGCTGCCGTCGCCGCTGGCGTTGCTGGCCGCGCCGGTGGCGGTGCTCTGTTCGCCGCTGGCGTTGCTTTCGGCGCCGACCGCGGTGGCGTAGTCGCCGCTGGCGCTGGCGCCGTCGCCGATCTGCAGCGCCTGCGCCTGTGCGGCCGAGGGCAGCACGGATCCGCCGGCGCCCAGCGCCATGGCGATCGCGGCCGACAAGGCCAGGCCCTGCGCGCGCCCAGCCCTGCCTTCGCGAACGAGCTGGCCGCGGGAATCGCCGCTGGCCAGTTCCGAGGCCACGGTCCACATCCCCAACGCCTTGTTCCAGACCTTGCGATAAATCCGATTCATCGAGTACTGCTCCTCAATAGGCTGGTTTTTGGTCAAAAAGCCACCCTCGCCCGGCATTCCAGCCGGCCGACCCCCTGTCGGTATATGCGCCGCATCCCTGACTCGCAGCGCGACAGGCTGGCGCCTGTCGCTGCCCGTCTGCCTTGATGAACCAAGACGAAATGCGGAACTGTCTGGAGTGTTAACCCCGTATCTTGAGTACGTCAAGTTTTTGACTAAAAACGGCACGACCAGGGATGGAGATCTCGGATTTACAACTTAATTGTTAATATTTCGATAAATTTCAATCAAAACAAGACATTCCGCCAAATTCTCGGCACGGCACTTGCCATGCGTTGACATTGGGCCGGCGCGGCATTCGCTGTTGCGCCAAGGGTTTGACGCGCATCGGGGTGATGGCGGAGAAGGCTTGCCGCTGGCCTGAGGGCGAGGGCCGTGTTCCGCCGTGCACAAGCGCAACTGCGCAGAATGCAGCTGTTGGCCGGCAGCGGAAGGCCGCGGTCAGTCCGCCGCCGAGGGGTGCGAAACGAGGTTTTCTTCAGCCGGTTTCAGGCTGCAGCGGCCTGGCCGCCACTGGGCGATACGAGACGGCTCCGACAGTTCGCCGAGGCTGCACCCGTACCCTCATCCGCCCCTGCGGGGCACCTTCCCCCGACGGGAGAAGGGAACGGCGCGGTGTGCTTTAGCCCCTCTCCCACCGGGAGAGGGGTGGGGTGAGGGTACGGCGCGAAGCGACTCGCGAAGTTGGGTGCACGAGGCTGCGCCCGTACCCTCATCCGCCCCTGCGGGGCACCTTCTCCCGAGGGGAGAAGGGAACGGCGCGGTGTGCTTTAGCCCCTCTCCCACCGGGAGAGGGGTTGGGGGTGAGGGTCCGGCGCGAAGCGACTCGTGGAATTGAGCGCACGAGGCTTGCGCACGTACCCTCATCCGGCCCTGCGGGCCACCTTCTCCCGGTGGGAGAAGGAACAGCCGCTGAGTGCATAGCGCTCTGCACCGGGCCGGCGCAGGGCGTGCTCGCCTGCACCATGCCGCCGCGCCCGCCGATGGCGGACGCGGCAGGTGGGCGCTCTCAGCCCACCCACACCCGCGCGTTGCGGAACATGCGCAGCCACGGCGAAGCGTCCACCCAGCCCTCGGGATGCCAGCTGAGGTTGAGCGCGCGCGGGGTGCGCTCGGGATGCGGCATCAGGATCGTCACCCGGCCGTCGTCGCTGGTCAGGCCGGTGATGCCGTCGGGCGAGCCGTTCGGGTTCAGCGGATAGCGCTGTGCGACCTCACCGTTGCCGTCGACGAAACGCAGCGCCACGCGCGCGGCGGCCTGGTCCACGGCATTGTCGAACTCGGCGCGGCCTTCGCCGTGCGCCACCGCCACCGGGATCCGCGAGCCGGCCATGCCGCGCAGGAAGATCGACGGCGACTCCACCACTTCCAGCAGGCTGGTACGCGCCTCGAACTGCTCGCTGCGGTTGCGCAGGAAACGCGGCCAGTGTTCGGCGCCGGGAATGATGTCCTTGAGCTGGCTGAGCATCTGGCAGCCGTTGCACACGCCCAGCGCGAAGGTGTCGGGGCGCGCGAAGAACGCCGCGAACGCATCGCGCAGCGCGGGCCGCTCCAGGATCGAGGTGGCCCAGCCGCGGCCGGCGCCGAGCACGTCGCCGTAGCTGAAGCCGCCGCAGGCCGCCAGCCCGACGAACTCGGCCAGGTCCACGCGGCCGGCGATCAGGTCGCTCATGTGCACGTCGAAGGCGCGGAAGCCTGCCTGCTCGAACGCATTGGCCATCTCGATCTGGCCGTTGACGCCCTGCTCGCGCAGGATCGCCACCTTGGGCCGCTGCCCGCTGGCGACGAACGGCGCTCCCACATCCTCGGCCGGGTCGAACGCCAGCTTCGGCCTCAGGCCGGGCGCGGCGAAATCGCGCGCCACCGCGCGCTCCTCGTCGGCGCTGTCGGGGTTGTCGCGCAGCTTCTGCATGGCGTGGCTCACCGACCACCACGCATCGAACAGCTCTTCCCAGCGCCACT
Organism: Xanthomonas sp. JAI131; assembly: GCF_013410075.1. NCBI lineage: Bacteria > Pseudomonadati > Pseudomonadota > Gammaproteobacteria > Lysobacterales > Lysobacteraceae > Xanthomonas > Xanthomonas sp. JAI131. Next base: position 277,088 of record NZ_JACCCN010000003.1, read on the forward strand.
CGACCAGGGTCTTGCCGGCCAAGCCCACGCGCACCACCGCGGCGGTGCTGGGACGGGCGATGCGCTGCGCGCACTCGGTCAGCGCATGCCGCTCGATCAGATCGGCGAACGCGGCGCGGTCCTCGTTGGCGACCTGCACCACCGCGCCCAGTTCCTCGTTGAACAGGCTGCGGAACGGATCGTCGCCCCAGGCATCGAGGTTGATCTCCAGGCCCTGGCGCGAAGCGAACGCCATCTCGCACAGGGTGGCGAAGGCGCCGCCGTCGCTGCGGTCGTGGTAGGCCAGCAACAAGCCGGACTCGCGCGCATCGCGGATCAGTTCGAAGAACGCGCGCAGGCGCTGCGCATCGTCCAGGTCAGGCACCGCGCCGCCGAATGCCGGCAAGCCGCCCTCGGCATGCACCTGCGCCAGCACCGACCCGCCCAGGCGCTGCTTGCCGCCGCCCAGCCCGATCAGCCACAGCTCGCTCTCCGCCTCGCGCGCCAGCAACGGCGTCAGCTGCGCGCGCGCGTCGGCTACCGGGGCGAACGCGGAGACGATGAGGGAGACGGGCGATACCGACTTGTGGGTGGCGGTGGAGCCGGGATTGGGGAGTGGGGATTCGGGATTGGCAACGGCACTGTCCGTGCCCGTCGACCCGCTTCCACCAATCCCCAATGCCGCTCGCTCTTCGGCAGCCGCAGGCTGACCATCCCGAATCCCGGCTACTGCCCACTGCGCCTGCATCGACAACGAATCCTTGCCGACCGGAATGCTCAGGTCCAGCTGCGGGCACAGTTCCATGCCCACCGCCTTGACCGCGGCGTACAGCCGCGCGTCCTCGCCGGCGTGGTTGGCCGCGGCCATCCAGTTCGCCGACAGCTTGACCTGGTCCAGCGCCTCGACCGGCGCGGCGCACAGGTTGGTGATCGCCTCGCCGACCGCCATGCGCGCCGCCGCGGCGGCATCGAGCAGCGCCAGCGGGGTGCGTTCGCCGATCGCCATCGCTTCGCCGGCGTAGGTATCGAACCCGGCCAGGGTGATCGCGCAATCGGCCAGCGGCAGTTGCCACGGACCGATCATCTGCTCGCGCGCGGTCAGGCCGCCGACACTGCGGTCGCCGATCGTGACCAGAAAACTCTTCGCCGCCACCGCCGGATGCGCCAGCACGCGCAACCCGGCCTCGCGCAGGTCCAGCGTGTCGGTATCCAGCTCCGGCCAACGCGGCGCCGGCGGCTGCCGCGCATCGCGGTGCATCTTCGGCGGCTTGCCGAACAGCACGTCCATCGGCAGGTCGATTGGATGCTGGGAATGGGGAATGGGGAATGGGGAATGGGTAGAAGCGGGATGGGCAGGCTGTTCACCATTCCCGATTCCCGATTCCCCATTCCCGCCGCCGAGGACGCCATAACCTACGACCAGCCGCTCTTCGGCGGTGGCCACGCCGACCGCGGCGAACGGACAGCGCTCGCGTTCGCAGATCGCGGCGAATTCGGCCAGGCGCGCCTGCGGCACGCCGAGCACGTAGCGTTCCTGCGATTCGTTGCACCACAGCTGCATCGGCGACAGCGACGGGTCGTCGCTGGGCACGCGGTCCAGGTCGACGATGCCGCCCACGCCCGAGTCGTGCAGCAACTCGGGAATGGCGTTGGACAGGCCGCCGGCGCCGACGTCGTGGAACCAGCGGATCGGATTGTCCGCACCCAGCGCCACGCAGCGGTCGATGACCTCCTGCACGCGCCGCTCCATCTCCGGGTTGTCGCGCTGCACGCTGGCGAAATCCAGGTCCTCGGCGCTGTCGCCGGAGGCCACCGAACTGGCCGCGCCGCCGCCCAGGCCGATCAGCATCGCCGGGCCGCCGAGCACGATCACCGCATCGCCCGGCTGCAGGCGGATCTTCTCGACCTGGATGCGGTCGATCGCGCCGAGACCGCCGGCGAGCATGATCGGCTTGTCGTAGGCGCGGGTCAGGTCCTGCGCCTCGGGCAGCTCGAAGCTGCGGAAATAGCCGAGCAGGTTGGGCCGGCCGAATTCGTTGTTGAACGCGGCGCCGCCGAGCGGTGCCTCGAGCATGATCTCCAGCGCCGGGGCCATGCGCGGGTTCAACGGGCGCTCGCCCTCCCACGGCTGCGGCAGGGTCGGGATGCGCAGGTGCGAGACGCTGAAGCCGGTCAGCCCGGCCTTGGGCTTGCCGCCGCGGCCGGTGGCGCCCTCGTCGCGGATCTCGCCGCCGGCGCCGGTGGAGGCGCCCGGGAACGGCGCGATCGCGGTCGGGTGGTTGTGGGTCTCGACCTTGATGCAGAACGCCGACGGCGTCACCGCCTCGCTGCGGTATTCGCCGCTGGCCGGGTCCGGGCGGTAGCGCGCGGCCGGATGCCCTTCCACCACCGCCGCATTGTCGCTGTACGCGCTGAGCGTGTGCTGCGGGGTCTGCTGGTGGGTGTGCTTGATCATCCGGAACAGCGAGCGGTCCTGCTCCTTGCCGTCGATGCTCCAGCTGGCGTTGAAGATCTTGTGCCGGCAGTGCTCGGAATTGGCCTGCGCGAACATCATCAGCTCGACGTCGGCAGGATCGCGGCCGAGTTCGCCGAAGCGCTGGCGCAGGTAGTCGATCTCGTCCTGCGCCAGGGCCAGGCCCAGCCGCGCGTTGGCCGCTTCCAGCTGGTCCAGCGCGATGCGCTCGACGTCGCCGCGCGCCGGCGCCTGGAACAGCGCCTGCGCCTGCGCCGCGCCGTCCAGCAGCGACTGGGTCATCGGGTCGTGCAGCAGCTTGGCCAGCGCCGCCTGCTGGCTGGCGTCGTCCGGCCAGCCGGCCAGGTCCAGGCGGGTGCCGCGCTCCACGCGGCGGATCGCCAGGCCGGCGCCGCGCACCAGCTCGGTGGCCTTGCTCGACCACGGCGAGCGCGTGCCCAGCCGCGGCACCACGTAGCGCGAGCAGGTGCCGGCCTCGGCCGCGATCGGCGCGTCCTGCGCCTGCAGGATGCGCTGCGCGGCGGCGGTATCCACCGCGCCGTCGGCGTCGCTGTCGATGAAGTAGACGTGCCAGGCGCCTGCGATGCGCAGACCGGGAACGACGGATTGCAGGCGGGTTTCGAGCCGAGCGCGACGGAACGGCGAAAGGGCGGAAGCGCCCTCGAGGACGATCATGTCCGGGGAACCGTGTGAGGTAAACGGGCTGCGTAGTGTAGCCGGGACTCGGGACCGGGGACTCGGGACTCGCAAAAGCTGTTTTCGGCGACCGGGAAAATTCCCAGAAAATCAATAACTAACGCACACGACACGAATGCCCGCGGCAACGCTCGCATGCCGGGGACGCGCGTTTGCGAATCCCCAATCCCGAATGCCCAATCCGGCCGCTTAGCGGCCGCCGCCCGCCCGACCCGCCTCGGCCGCGCGCTTGTCCAGCGCCTCGCGCAGCTGCGCCGGCGGCAGGTAGCCGCCGAGCTGGGTGCCGTCCGGAGCGAAGATCGCCGGGGTGCCGTTGACGCCCAGGCGCTGGCCCAGGTTGTACTGCATGGTCACCGGGTTCTTGCAGTTGGCCGCGCTCGGCACCTTGCCGTTGGCCTTGGCCTCGGTCAGCGCCTTCTTCTTGTCGGCCGCACACCACACCGCGACCATGTCCTTGTAGTCCTGGCTGCCCAGGCCCATGCGCGGGAACGCCAGGTACTCCACCGCGATGCCCTGCTTGTTGAGCTCGGCGATCTGGCTGTGCAGCTTGCGGCAGTAGCCGCACTCGATGTCGGTGAACACGCTGATGGTGTACTTCGGGTTGGCCGGGGCGAACACGATGCGCTCGGTGCGCGGCGCGGACTCCAGCAGCTTGCGGCGGTAGTTCAGCAGGCCCTCGCTGGAGGCGAACTGCCTTTCCTGGATGTCGAACGGCTGCGCCTGGAACAGGTAGCGGCCATCGTCGGACACGTACAGCACCTGCCCGCCGACCACCACTTCGCGGAAACCCGGGAACGGCGCGGCGCCGATGAAGTCGGGCTTGAAGTTCGGATCCAGCTGCAGCAGCGCCGCACGCACGCGCTGGTCGCCCGGGGTGCCGGCAGGAGCGGCGGCCGGCTTGGCCGGGGCGGCGCCGGTAGGCGAAGCCGGCTGCGCGCAGGCGGAAAGGGACGTGGCGCCCAGCAGCGCAAAAAGAGCAAAACGGAGCATTGGCTATCCATGAGGGCTGCGAATCGGCTGGATTGTCGCATACCGATTGGTCCGCTCCATGTAGACAGGCTGAGCCGGCCCTGGACGCGGCAAGCGCAAGCGGACGCGGGCACCGCCCGGGGCGCCTCAGCCGCGCGGATGGTGCTTGCTGTGCAGTTTCTGCAGGTGTTCGCGCGCCACCAGGGTGTAGATCTGGGTGGTGGACAGCGAGCTGTGCCCGAGCAGCATCTGCAGCGCGCGCAGGTCGGCGCCGCGGTTGAGCAGGTGGGTGGCGAAGCTGTGGCGCAGGCCGTGCGGGCTGACCGAGACCGGGTCGATGCCGGCCAGCGCCGCATAGCGCTTGACCAGGCCCCAGAACTGCTGCCGGCTCAGCGGACGCCGCGCCGCATCGATGAACATCGGCACGGTGCCGTCGCTGGCCGGCACCGCCTGCCCCGCCGCCAGCGCCGGCCGCGCCGTGTCCAGGTAGCGCTGCAGCCAGTGCTGCGATTCCTCGCCCAGCGGCACCAGGCGTTCCTTGCTGCCCTTGCCGGTGACCCGCAGCACGCCCTGGCGCAGGTTCACCGCGTTCGCCGGCAGGTTCACCAGTTCGCTGACGCGCAGCCCCGCGGCGTACATCAGCTCGAGCATGGCGCGGTCGCGCAGGCCGGCCGGGGCGGTGTCGTCCGGGGTCGCCAGCAGCGCGTCGATCTGGCTCTCGGCCAAGGCCTTGGGCAGGGAGCGCGGCAGCTTGGGCGGGTCCAGCAGTGCGGTCGGATCGTCGCCGCGCTCGCCGCGGCGCAGGCGCAAGGCGAAGAACGCGCGCAGCGACGACAGCCAGCGTGCGTTGCTGCGCTGCGAATAGCCCATGCGGGCACGCCAGGCCAGGTAATCGAACAATGCCTGGCGATCGGCGCCGGGCAGGCCGCCGCCGGCGCCGTCGCGCCAGCGCGCGAAGCCCTCCAGGTCGCGCCGGTAGCTGTCCAGGCTCTGCCGCGCCAGGCCCTGCTCGGCCCAGGCCGTGTCCAGGAACTGCTGGATCGCGGCGGCATCGGCATCGCGCAGCGGGGCGAGCCGTTGCGCCTGCTGGCGGCGTTCGGCGGGGGTGCGGAGTTCGGGCATCGGGAGAGCTTACGGGACTCGGGACTCGGGACTCGGGACTCGGGACTCGGGAAAGCCTAGCGCGGACTTCGCGCGGCGCAATGCGGGGCTGCGCCGATCGCGGCGCCAGCCGGTGACGCACCGATGGCGCTGCCGCTAAGCTGTGGCGATGACCGCCGCATCCACCGCCACCGCTTCCCGTCCGCGCGCGCTGCTGCCGTGGCGGCTGCTGGCGCTGTTCTACGATGCCTGGCCGGTATTGGCGCTGTGGTTCGCGATTTCCGCACTGTTCACCCTGGGCTACACGCTCGAAGGCCATGCGCCGCGCGAGAACATCGCCCCGTTCAGCGCCTTGCAGTGGCTGCTGTGGCTGTGCTGCTGGCTGGCCGCCGGGCTGTACGCGACGCTGAGCTGGCGCCGCGGCGGCCAGACCCTGGGCATGCGCCCGTGGCGGCTGCGCCTGCATGGCGCCGATGGCGGAACGCCGAGCTGGGGCGCGCTGTGGCGGCGCTACCTGGTCGGCACGCTGTCGCTGCTGCTGGGGGGGCTGGGGTTCTGGTGGGCGCTGTTCGATCGCGAGCGGTTGACGTGGCACGACCGTGCCAGCGGCACGCAGCTGGTACGACTTCCGAAGCAAACGCCCTGACCGCACGCATGGGCACGCGGCGAACCCGATTGCCGCGTCAATGCCACTGCGACGCAAGGCGCTCCGCTTAGCCTGGTCGCGCAAGGCGTATCGCGATGCGGCGCAACGTCGCCCCCAGCAGATGTCCCGCCAAATACAGCAATAGCAGCAGCGGCGGCACCAGCAACACGTAACCGGCAATCCAGGACATGCCGCGCAACCACGCGTCGGCGCCCAGCGCATCCAGCACCAGCAACTGCGGGGTCAACGGCAGTTGCAGCAACACGAAGTGCCCTTTGTCGTCGGCACCCTGGGCACCCCACACGCACAACGCGGTCGGCACTGCATACAGCAGGCACAGGCCCACGCCGAGCAGGCTCAACCGGCGCATCGACTCAACTGCTGCGCTTGCGGAACAACAGCCACGACACGGTCAGCATCACCAGCGGCGGCAATGCGTAGGCGATGCGGTAGTCGAACTTGAGCGCGCCGGCCATGCGCCCGAAGAACAGCTGCAGCAGCCAGAACACCAGCGCGAACAGGATGCCCAGGAACAGGCGCTTGCCCATGCCGCCGCTGCGCAGCGCGCCGAACGCGAACGGGATCGCGGCGAAGCACAGCGCCAGCACGTTGACCGGATAGAACCAGCGGCTCCAGTACTGGTCCTCGTAGTCGCGCGCGTCCAGGCCATTGCGGCGCCGGTACTCGATGCTGGTGTGCAGGTCGTGCGCGGACAGGTTGCGCGGCTTGGCCAGGCCCGAGGCCAGTGCCGCGGCGTCCAGCCGCGAGGCCCACGGCAGGCTGTCGAACTTCTCGCGCTGCACCGAACGCTCGGCGAAGGTGTCGCGGTAGGCCTGCTTCAGGGTCCAGCCGCTGCTGCGGTGCTCGGCGGTGGTGGCGTGGGTCAGCGAGGCCAGGCGACCGTCCTGGTCCAGCGTGTACAGGCGCACGTCGCGCAGCTCCAGCCAGGTGCCGCCGTTGCCTTCCAGGTGTTCCTCGCCGGCCTGCGCGTTGAGGAAGGTGTCGCCCTCGCGCGCCCACACCCCGGAATAGCGGGCCATGCTCATGTTGCCGTTGTACTTGGCGTTGGCCTTGATCGTGTCGGCCTGGTTCTGCGCCCACGGCGCCAGGGTCTCGCCGCTGAACACCATCGCCACGGTCAGCAGCAGCATCGTCGCCGCCGCGGCCACGCTCAGCCGCGGCCGCGACAGGCCCAGCGCGCGCAGCGCGGTCAGTTCGGAGGTGGCCGCCAGCTGCCCCAGGCCCATCAGCACGCCGATCACCGCGCCGGTCGGGAACAGGGTGTAGGCGCGCCGCGGCACGGTGTAGGCGACGAACGCCACGGCGTGGCCGAGGCTGTAGCTGCCCTTGCCGATGTCCTTGAATTCGTTGGACAAGGCCATGATCACGTCGAGCCCGAGCAGCACCGCCCAGGTCAGCAGGACGGTGCCGAGCACGGCGCGGCCGACGTAGACGTCGTGCAGGTTGGGACGCAGCCTCATGCCGTCTGCCTCCGCGGCCGCGACAGCTGGCCGTCGCGCAGATAGGTCCACACCGCCAGCACCAGCAGCGGCACGGTCAGCCACCACAGGCCCAGCGCCCGCGGCAGCTTGTCGGTGCTCAGCCACTGGGTGCCGATGAACATCAGGTTGGTGCCGACCAGGTAGGCCAGGAACGCCAGCATGATCCGGCCGTAGCGCTGCTGCCGCGGCGAACTGCGCGACAGCGGCAGGGTCAGCAGGGCGAAGGCCAGCGCCAGCAGCGGCGGGGCGATGCGCGCGTGCAGCTGCGCATTGGCCTGCGGCCGCGGGTCGCCGATCAGCTTGGCGGTGGGCAGCAGTTCCGGATCGTCGTCCTTGCGCGCCTCATCGCGGTCCGGCAGGGCCACGTCGTTGCTGACGTAGCGCATCAGCCGGTAGTCCATGCCGTCGCCGGCCAGCGGCCCTTCCACGCGGTAGCCGTCCTCCAGGCGCAGGTAGCGGTCGGCCTTGCCCTCGAAGAACATCGCGCCGCGCTGCGCGGTGACCACGTCCAGGCGGTCGTCCTTCTGCCGCTGCATGAACACCTTGCCCAGCTTAGTGCCGTCGCCGGACAGGGTGCTGATGTAGACGATGCCGCCGTCGGACAGCGGGGTGAAGCGCCCGGCCTCCAGCCCGGCCATCAGCAGGCTGCGGTTGGCCTCGTCGATCAGCCGGTCGGAGGTGCGGTCGGCCCAGGGGCCCAGCCACAGCGAGCACAGCCCGACCAGGGCCACCACCGGCACCACCAGCATCAGGATCGGCCGCAGCAGGCGCCGCGGGCCGACGCCGATGGCGGTGATCACCGCCATTTCCGAGTCGCGGTACAGCCGCGCCAGCGCCAGCAGCAGGCCCAGCATCAGCGCCAGCGGCAGGATCAGCGGCAGATACACCACGAACTGCAGGCCCAACTGGGAAAACAGCAACTTGGCCGGGATGCGGCCATCGGCGATGTTGCCCAGGATGTCGACCAGCACGCCGCCGACACTGACCACCAGCAACACGATGAGGGTCGCCAAGAAGCTCTGGATGAAATCGCGCAGCAGGTATCGATCGAGCTTCGGCATGGGGGTGGGTTGATTTAAACTCTCGGATTCGTTCGCGGCGGAGCCAGCCTAACCCGGCTGGACGTAAACAGCCCGCGATTGTACGGATTTGCCAACGGAATCTGATCAATGGCCCTGGAATTCACCCTGAACCACGACGCCCCGGCTACCGCGGCGTTCGATTGCATCGTCGTCGGCATGTTCGCCGACAAGCGTCTGTCGCCCGCCGCCCAGGCCCTGGATGCGGCCAGCGGCGGACGCCTGACGGCCCTGGCCGGCCGCGGCGACGTCAGCGGCAAGACCGGCGCCAGCGCGCTGCTGCACGACCTGCCCGGGGTGACCGCGCCGCGCGTGCTGGTGGTCGGCCTGGGCGAGGCCGCCAAGTTCGGCGTGCCGCAGTACCTGAAAGCGGTAGGCGACGCGGCGCGCGCGCTGAAGAGCGGGCCGTCCGCCAAGGCGCTGTTCACCCTGTCCGAGCTGGAGATCAAGGGCCGCGACCAGGCCTGGGCGATCCGCCAGGCGGTGATCGCCAGCGACCACGCCTGCTACCGCTACACCGCCACGCTGGGCAAGAAGAAGCCCGACGACAGCGGCCTGGCCAGCCTGGCCGTGCTCGGCGAGGACGCCACCGCGCTGGCCCAGGGCCAGGCCATCGCCGCCGGCGTCAAGTTCGCCCGCGAGCTCGGCAACCTGCCGCCGAACCTGTGCACCCCGGCCTACCTGGCCGAGACCGCGGCCGCCTTCGCCCACGGCGTCGACGGCGCCGAGGCCGAGATCCTCGACGAGACGCAGATGCAGGAACTGGGCATGGGCTCGCTGCTGGCGGTGGCGCGCGGCTCGGCCAACCGCCCGCGGCTGCTGGTGCTGAAGTGGCACGGCGGCGGCGACGCCAAGCCCTACGTGCTGGTCGGCAAGGGCATCACCTTCGATACCGGCGGCGTCAACCTGAAGACCCAGGGCGGCATCGAGGAGATGAAGTACGACATGTGCGGCGGCGCCAACGTCATCGGCACCTTCGTCGCCGCGGCGACCGCGCGCCTGCCGCTGAACCTGGTGGTGGTGGTGCCGGCGGTGGAGAACGCGATCGACGGCGACGCCTACCGCCCCTCCGACGTGATCACCAGCATGTCCGGCAAGACCATCGAGGTCGGCAACACCGACGCCGAAGGCCGCCTGATCCTGTGCGACGCGCTGACCTACGCCGAGCGCTTCAACCCCGAGGCGCTGATCGACGTGGCCACCCTGACCGGCGCCTGCATGGTCGCCCTCGGCCACCAGACCGCCGGCCTGATGAGCAAGCACGACGACCTGGCCAACGAACTGCTGGCCGCCGGCGAACACGTGTTCGACCGCGCCTGGCGCCTGCCGCTGTGGGACGAATACCAGGGCCTGCTCGATTCCAGCTTCGCCGACGTCTACAACATCGGCGGCCGCTGGGCCGGCGCCATCACCGCCGGCTGCTTCCTGTCGCGCTTCACCGAAGGCCAGCGCTGGGCGCACCTGGACATCGCCGGCGTGGCCAGCGACGAAGGCAAGCGCGGCATGGCCACCGGTCGGCCGGTGGGGTTGTTGTCGCAGTGGTTGCTCGACCGCGCCGCAGGCGGCGCGGCGTGATTCGGGAGTCGGGATTGGGGATTCGCGAAAAGCGCCTCCCCATTTCCCCCTTCCCGCACCTTCCGCCGGCGATCGTGACCTGCGTTAGCCAATCCCCAATCCCGAATAACGAATCCCCGCTCTGATGCGCGCCGATTTCTACCTGATCGCCAAGCCGCGCTTCCTGACCGAGCCGCTGCGGCTGGTGTGCGAGCTGGCGCGCAAGGCCAACGACGCCAACCTGTGGACGCTGGTGATGGCGCGCGACCAGGCGCAGGCCGAGGAGCTGGACGAGTTGCTGTGGGCGTTCGACGACGACGCCTACATCCCGCACCAGATCGCCGGCGCCGATGCCGACGAGGAAGAGGCGCAGGTGCTGATCGTCCCGCCCGGCGTGGAAGCGCCGTCGCGCGCGCTGGTGATCAACCTGCGCGACGACGCCTACCGCGGCACCTGCGAGCGCGTGCTGGAAGTGGTGCCGGCCGACCCCGCCGCGCGCGAACCGCTGCGCGAACGCTGGAAACAGTACAAGGCGCTGGGCTTCGAGGTCAGCAAGTACGACATGTGATGAAGCCGGGATTGGGGAGTGGGGATTCGAGATTAGTCTCCACGTCACTTCCATCGGCCACGTCTCAGTCCCCGTCCCTGCGCTTCACCAATCCCGAATCACGAATCCCCAATCCCGGCTCCTCAATGACCACCCTCGCCCCCAGCTACGACCCCACCTCCTTCGAATCGCGCCTGTACGCCCAGTGGGAGGCGGCCGGCTATTTCAAGCCGTCCGGGCAGGGCGAGGCGTACACGGTGCTGCTGCCGCCACCGAACGTGACCGGCACCCTGCACATGGGCCACGCCTTCCAGCAGACGCTGATGGACGCGCTGGTGCGCTACCACCGCATGCGCGGCTTCGACACGCTGTGGCAGGTCGGCAGCGACCACGCCGGCATCGCCACCGAAATGGTGGTGTCGCGCAACCTGGCGCTGGAAGGCAAGGGCGAGACCCGCGACTCGCTGGGGCGCGAGGGCTTCATCGCCAAGGTGTGGGAGTGGAAGGCGCAGTCGGGCGACACCATCGAGCGGCAGATGCGCCGCCTGGGCACCTCCAGCGACTGGTCGCGCAGCACCTTCACCATGGACCCGCAGCCGTCGGCGGCGGTTGTCGAGGCGTTCGTGCGCTGGCACGAACAGGGCCTGATCTACCGCGGCCAGCGCCTGGTCAACTGGGACCCGGTGCTGAAGACCGCGATCTCCGACCTGGAAGTGGAGAACGTGGAGGAAGACGGCTTCCTGTGGTCGATCGCCTACAAACTCGAGGACGGCGCCAGCTACGAGCACGTCGAGCACGACGCCGACGGCAACGAGACCCTGCGCGAGACCCGCGACTACCTGGTGGTGGCCACCACGCGCCCGGAAACCCTGCTCGGCGACACCGCGGTGATGGTGCACCCGCAGGACGCGCGCTACGCGCACCTGATCGGCAGGACGGTGACGCTGCCGCTGATCGGCCGCCAGGTGCCGGTGATCGGCGACGACTACGTGGACCGCGCGTTCGGCACCGGCGTGGTCAAGGTCACGCCGGCGCACGATTTCAACGATTACCAGGTCGGCGTGCGCCACAGCCTGCCGATGATCAACCTGTTCACCCCGACCGCGGCGATCAACGACAACGCGCCGGAGAAGTATCGTGGCCTGGACCGCTACGACGCGCGCAAGGCGGTGCTCGCCGACCTGGAAGACCTCGGCATCCTGGTCGAGACCAAGCCGCACAAGCTGCAGGTGCCGCGCGGCGACCGCACCGGCCAGGTGATCGAGCCCTACCTCACCGACCAGTGGTTCGTGAAGATGGACGCGCTGGCCAAACGCGGCCTGGAACTGGTCGAGTCGGGCCAGGTCAAGTTCGTGCCGCCGAACTGGATCAACACCTATCGGCACTGGATGGAGAACATCCAGGACTGGTGCATCAGCCGCCAGCTGTGGTGGGGCCACCGCATTCCGGCCTGGTTCGACGACGCCGGCACTTGCTACGTCGGTCGCGACGAGGCCGAGGCGCGCGCGAAGCACGGCCTTGGCGCCGACGTCGCCCTGCACCAGGACAGCGACGTGCTGGAGACCTGGTTCTCCTCGCAGCTGTGGCCGTTCTCGACGATGGGCTGGCCCGATCCGCAGGCGATGGCCGAGCGCGGCTACGAGCGCTACCTGCCGTCGAGCGTGCTGGTCACCGGCTTCGACATCATCTTCTTCTGGGTGGCGCGGATGATCATGGCCACCGACAGCTTCACCGGCCAGGTGCCGTTCCGCGACGTGTACATCACCGGCCTGATCCGCGACAAGGACGGGCAGAAGATGTCCAAGTCCAAGGGCAACGTGCTCGATCCGCTGGACATCATCGACGGCATCAGCATCGAGGACCTGGTCGCCAAGCGCACCACCGGGCTGATGAAGCCCAAGGACGCCCCGAAGATCGAGAAGGCCACGCGCAAGGAATTCCCCGAGGGCATCATCGCCCACGGCGCCGACGCCCTGCGCTTCACCATCGCCGCGCTGGCCGGCCACGGCCGCGACATCAAGTTCGACCTGGGCCGCGCCGAGGGCTACAAGAATTTCTGCAACAAGCTGTGGAACGCCAGCCGCTTCGTGCTCATGAACACGGAGGGACGGGACTCGGGACTCGGGACCCGGGACTCGGCACAGCACGCGCCGGTCACCGATGCCGAGAAGTGGATCCTGGTGCGGCTGGACAAGGTCGCCGCCGAAGCGCAGGCGCACTACGCCGCCTACCGCTTCGACCTGCTCGCGCAATCGCTGTACGAGTTCGCCTGGAACGAGTTCTGCGACTGGTTCCTGGAGCTGACCAAGCCGGCCTTGAACGGCGACGACGCGGTCGCCGCCGACAGCACCCGCCACACCCTGCTGCAGGTGCTGGAGACGCTGCTGCGCCTGCTGCACCCGCTGACCCCGTTCGTCACCGAGGAACTGTGGCAGCAGGTGGCGCCGCGCCTGGGCATCGCCGCGCCGACCATCTCGCTGCAGCCGTATCCGCGCGCCGGCGACCTGGACGTGAGCGCCTACGCCGGTGCCGAAGCCGATATCGAATGGCTCAAGGCCATGGTCTCGGCGCTGCGCCGGGTGCGCAGCGAACTCAACGTGCCGCCGTCCAGGCTGGTGCCGCTGCTGCTGCAGGGCGGCCACGCCGAAGACCGCGCGCGGGTGGAACGCTTCGCCTCGCAGCTGAAGTTCCTGCTGCGGCTGGAGGCGATCCAGTGGCTGGACGCGGCGCAGGACGCACCGCCGGCCGCGGCGGCGATCGTCGGCGAACTGCGGCTGCTGGTGCCGCTGGAAGGACTGGTCGACCTGGATGCCGAACGCACCCGCCTGGACAAGGAGATCAAGCGCGTGGACGCGGAGATCGGCAAGTGCAACGGCAAGCTCGGCAACGCCACCTTCGTGCAGAACGCACCGGCGGCGGTGGTCGAACAGGAACGCGCGCGCCTGGCCGACTGGACCACGCAACTGGCTGGCCTGCGCGAGCAGCGCGCCAAGCTGTAAGTCGCGGACAATCCCAAGCGCATGAAGCTGCGCGTGCCGCCGCCGCTGATCGTGGTCGCCGGCGCGCTGTGCGCATGGGTTGCCGCACATGCCTGGCCGGCGGCGACGTTGCTGCTGCCGGGTCAACGCTCGTTGGGCGCAGCGATGATCGTTGCCGGAGCGGTCGCCAACGTGGCGCCCAAGCTGCATTTTCGCCGCGCAGGGACCACGGTCAATCCGTTGCACCCGCAGCGCGCCAGCGCCTTGGTGCAATCCGGGCTGCATCGCTATTCGCGCAACCCGATGTACGTGGGGCATGCGCTGATACTGCTGGGCTGGCTACTGTGCCTCGGCCATCCGGCCGCAGGTCTTTCCCTGGCGCTCTACCTGCTGTACGTCGATCGCGTGCAGATTCCGAGCGAAGAAGAGGCATTACGCGAACGTTTCGGCGCGGACTACGCGGGTTATTGCCGGCGCGTGCGCCGCTGGCTGTAGAGGGAACTTCACAACGGCGACAATCGACCGCCGCCCGGCATCGCGGGCGGCGGTCTTCAACACTCAGAGCTTTCCGGCGCCCGCCTTGGCCTTGACGTCGTTCGCCACCTGGTTCGCCGGCAGCAGCGAATAGGTGTACGGCGGGGTCCAGCCGATGCTGTTGTTCCACGAGCAGGTCAGCGCCTTGCCGTTGAGCAGCGAGCCGAAATCGCGGTACACGCTGCCGCCGTAGTTGGCGGCGATCTTGTCGCAGCTGCTGACCCCGCTGATGTCGAAGGCGTTGTTCTCGGAGAAGATCTTCGACTCCTTGCCGACGCCATGCGCATGCGAGAACGGATACACCGCGTGGCTGGTGCTGCCGACGTGGTAGTTGTTGTACAGGTGCACCTGGCCGAACCGCACCCGCGGCGCGCGCGCGGAAATGTTCTCGAACAGCGTGTTGTGGATGGTCACCTTGAGCTTGCCGCTGTCGGTGCTGGAGGCGCTGTCGCTGGAGCCGATCAGGTTGTTCTTCTCGTGCGACTTGAACGCCGAGTACGAGATGGTCACGTAGTTGGCGCCCTTCTTGACGTCCAGCGCGCCGTCGTGATGCTGCTTGGGGCGGCCGTTGGCGGTGCCGTTCTGGTCGTCGGTGCGGCGCCCGTCGGTGAAGGTGACATGGTCCACCCACACGTTGCTGGCGCCTTCGATGGTCAGGCCGTCGTACTCGGAATTCCAGTTGCCGGCGCTGCCGTCGTCCGGATCCCACACCGGCTGCGGATCCCACGGATTCTCGATGGTGAGGTTGCGGATGATCACGTCGTTGGCCTTGACGTACAGATAGCCTTCGCGGATCTGCGCATTGGAACCGACGCCGATCAGCGTGGTCTTGGTGGGGACGTCCAGGCGCGCGCGGCTCTTCATGTCCGCGGTGGTGCTGTACGGCGTGCCCTCGCTGACATCGATGATGCCGCTGATCTTGATGATGCGGCCGTTGCTGCCGACGCTGGCCTTCAGCGCGGTCTTCAGCTGCGCGGCGGTGCTGACGCTGTAGACGTTGGCCGCCGCGGCCTTGGAGCCGCCCTTGGTGCCGCCGTTCTGCGTCGCCCACCCGGTGCTGGCGACCTCCAGGCTGGCATCGGCGTAGGCGCTGCCGGTCGCGCCCGCCAGACAGACTGCAAGCGCAATCGCGTGGGTGAGCGTGCGCGGGGATGCGATGAGTGACTGTGTCTTCATCCTGGAACCTCGTAAGCATGGGTGGAGTCGTCGCACGCGTGGCGCGGTTCCGCAGCGCGGAAAACGCAAGCGACGCGCGCGCATTCGCTGTCCCTTCGGACAACTGCGCCTCATGCCGTCGAATCAGGCAGCGCCGAAGAGGCGCGCACTGTAGGGAGCGCGTTCGGCTTGGGAAGAGACAAATGCAGCGCGTGCGGATCCAACGCTGCGATATGGGGAAGGCATCTAACAAAACCCACTGGCGATGCCGCTTCCGCATCCGCTCCCGCTGCGGGACAACAACGCTGTCCCGACGACATGTCGCGACATTGCGCGAATGCGCGATGCATTCCGAACGTGCTGGAAAAACCCGTGCCGCAGGCGGCATCGTCGGCAGGCATCGGCAGAGCGACGGCGGGCGACACCGGGTCTATCGGTCGCGGCTGGCAACACCGATCACGTCCATCGCGACCGATGGCCCTGGATCTCCATGAGTCGCTCCCACAGCATTCCGCCGGCCGTAAAACGGCCAAAGCCGAAATGCTCCAATCGTCGGAAGTGAAACGGCGCACACCGGCCGCAGAGCGGCGGCGGCAGCAGGCCGTCGCGGGTTACGACATGCCTTCGAAGAACAGCTCGATCGCCATCACCAGCGCATCCTCGCGGCCGTTCGCCGCCGGGTAGTAGCGCGGGCGGCGGCCGATCTCGTTGAAACCTTCGCTGTGGTACAGCGCGATCGCGCTGGGATTGGACGGGCGCACTTCCAGGAACACGCGGCGTGCGCCCAGGTCGGCGCCGTACTTGATCAGCGCGCGCAGCAGCAGGCGGCCGTAGCCGCGCGATTGCCGCTCCGGCGCGATGCAGACATTGAGGATGTGCGCCTCGTCGGCGGCGACGCTGATCACGCCGTAGCCGACGATCTGGCCCTGCTCCAGCAGCACCCAGCCCGGATAACCGGCCTGCAGGCAGTCGCGGAAGATGCCGCGCGTCCACGGGAACGGATAGGCGCGGCGCTCGATCTCCATCACCGTGTCGAGGTCGGTCTCGCGCAACGTGCGCAGCGTGGCCGCCGCCGGCGAGGACGCCGTGCCCAGCGCGCTCATCGCGGCGCCTGCTTGCGCAGCGCGCGCAGCTGCGGCCACAGCGCGCGCTTGGCGGCGGCATTGCCGCGCAGTTCGGCCAGCGGCCAGGTCGCCATCAACGTCTGCGTGGCCGGATCGTTCGGATTGCGCCCGGAGGCGCGCAACAACGCGATCTGCAGCCGATCGGGCAGACGCAGGCCGGCGCGGCGCGCAGCCGGCGCAGGCGCCGCGCGTTGCGGCTCCGGATAGTCCGCGGGCGCGGCCGGCGCCCGCCCGCGCGGCGACGGCTCCGCAGGCGCGGGCGCTGCGGCGCGCGGCGCGTGAGCCGGTGTCGCGTGCGCGGACGCCCTGGCCGGCGCAGCCACGCCGGCGGCAGGGGCATCGCGCTCCTCGGCCGGCGCCGGCTGCGCGACCACCGCGCCGACGTCGGCGTCGGCCCCGACATAGAGCGTATGGCCCAATGCCTGCAGCCAGCCGTGCTGCTCGGCCGACCACAGCGGCGCGGCGTTGGCCATCGCCTCGCTCACGTCGCGTCCGGCAGCTTGCGCCAGCGCCGCCACAGCCAGTAGCAGGGGCCGGACAGGGCGTACAGCACGCCGATCGCCAGCAGCGCGCGCGACAGGTCGATGACCAGCACCGCGATCACCACCGGCGCCAGCACCAGCATCAGGAACGGCACCCGGTCGGCACGCGGGCCTTTGGCGGCGCCGCCCTTGAAGCTCCAGAAACGGATGCGGCTGACCATCAGCAGCGCCGCGACCACGGTCACGCCCAGCGCCACGTAGCGCAGCTGCTCGCCGTCCCAGCCCAGGTTGCCGTCGGCGAACGCCCACACGAAGGCCATCATCAGCCCCGCCGCGGCCGGACTGGCCAGGCCCACGAACCAGCGCTTGTCGACGGTGCCGACCTGGGTGTTGAAGCGCGCCAGGCGCAGCGCGGCGCAGGCCGCGTACAGGAACGCCACCGACCAGCCGACCCGGCCCATCACGCTGCCGTCGAACTTCAGCGCCGACAGCGACCAGTGGTACATCACCAGCGCCGGGGCCATGCCGAAGCTGACCAGGTCGGCCAGCGAGTCGTACTGCACGCCGAATTCGCTGCTGGTGCCGGTCAGCCGCGCCACCCGGCCGTCCAGCCCGTCCATCACCGCGGCGACGAACACCGCCACGCTGGCGTGCACGAACTGGCCGTTGGCGGCGGCGATGATGGCGTAGAAACCGGAGAACAGGCCGGCGGTGGTGAACAGGTTCGGCAGCAGATAGATGGTGCGCGAACGGGGAGGCGGTCGGGATGGGTCCATGCCGGGCAGTTTAATCGACTTGCCAGGCCCGACGGCGGGTGCTGCAATCGGCCCTCGCCCTCGTGCCCCCGGAGAACGTGATGCGCGCCCTGACCCGGCTTTGCTGCCTGTCCCTGCTCGCCGCCAGCGGCGTGGCCGGCGCCGCCACCCTGTACCAATGGAAGGATGCGCAGGGCGTCACCCACTATTCGCAGAGCCCTCCGCCCGGCGGCAAGTACCAGGCGCGGCGGGTCGACCGCCACGGCGACGCCCCGGTCGAGGCCACCGAAGCCGTCGCCCCGGCCGAGAACGCCAACTGCCTGAGCGCGCGCAAGAACCTGGAGATCCTGGGCAAGCCGGGCAAGGTGATGACCGACCGCGACGGCGACGGCAAGCCCGACGCGGAGCTGGACGACGCCCAGCGCGACGCGCAGAAGGGCCTGGCCGAGGCCGCGATCAAGGCCTATTGCGCGCCCCCCGCCGCCGCGGAGTGAGCGCGCCGCGGCGGCACGGACGCGGCGCTGGCCGCCGCACATCCCCGCAGCGCCGGCAATGACTGGCAAAATGGGCGCCCGCCGTTAGCGAAGCCCCTCGATGCGCCTTTCCCAGTTCCACCTGCACACCACCAAGGAAACTCCGGCCGACGCCGAACTGGTCAGCCACAGGCTGATGCTGCGCGCCGGCATGATCCGCAAGCTCGCCTCCGGCCTGTACACCTGGTCGCCGCTGGGTCTGCGCGTGCTGCGCAAGGTGGAAGCGGTGGTGCGCGAGGAAATGAACCGCGCCGGCGCGGTGGAAGTGCTGTTCCCGACCATCCAGCCGCGCGAACTGTGGGAAGCCACCGGGCGCTGGAAGAAGTTCGGCGGCCTGATGCTGCGGATGAAGGACCGCAAGGAGCAGGAATACTGCTACAGCCCCACC
The DNA here is from genome assembly GCF_013410075.1 of Xanthomonas sp. JAI131. Lineage (NCBI taxonomy): Bacteria > Pseudomonadati > Pseudomonadota > Gammaproteobacteria > Lysobacterales > Lysobacteraceae > Xanthomonas > Xanthomonas sp. JAI131. The sequence continues at coordinate 295,583 of NZ_JACCCN010000003.1, forward strand.
GCCGAGGAGGCCGCCGCCGATTTCGCGCGCCAGGAACTGAGCAGCTACAAGCAGCTGCCGGTCAATTTCTACCAGATCCAGACCAAGTTCCGCGACGAGATCCGGCCGCGCTTCGGGGTGATGCGCGCGCGCGAGTTCCTGATGAAGGACGCCTATTCGTTCCACGTCAGCGACGAGGACCTGGCCCGCGAATACGAGAACATGAAGGCCGCCTACAGCCGCATCTTCACCCGCCTGGGCCTGCAGTTCCGCGCGGTGCAGGCCGATTCCGGCGACATCGGCGGCGACGCCTCGCAGGAATTCCACGTGCTGGCCGAGTCCGGCGAGGATTCGCTGGCGTTCTCCACCGGTTCGGACTACGCGGCCAATGTCGAGACCGCGGTCGCCGCCGATCCGGCGCCGCGCGCGGCGGCGCAGGAGGAACTGCGCAAGGTCGCCACGCCCACCCAGAAGACCTGCGAGGCCGTGGCGCAATTGCTCGGCGTCGCGCTGCAGCGCACGGTCAAGTCGGTCGCGGTGATGGCCGGCGACGCGTTCGTGCTGGCGCTGGTGCGCGGCGATCACGCGGTGAACGAGATCAAGCTGGGCAAGGTCGCCGGCCTGGCCGGCTACCGCATGGCCAAAGAGGCCGAGATCCGCTCCCACCTCGGCAGCGAGCCGGGCTTCCTCGGACCGCTGAACCCCAGCCAGCCGATCCGCGTGGTCGCCGACCGCGACGTGGCGGCGATGGCCGATTTCGTGGTCGGCGCCAACGAGACCGGCTTCCATCTGGCCGGGGTCAACTGGGGCCGCGACCTGCCCGAGCCGGACACCGTGGCCGACCTGCGCAACGTGGTCGAAGGCGAGCGCGCGCACGACGGCGGCGAGATCCGCCTGGCGCGCGGCATCGAAGTCGGCCACGTGTTCCAGCTCGGCCGCCAGTATGCGCAGGCGCTGGACGCCACCGTGCTGGACGAGAACGGCAAGACCGTGGCGATGGCGATGGGCTGCTACGGCATCGGCATTTCGCGCATCGTCGCCGCGGCGATCGAGCAGAACCACGACGAGGCCGGCATCCGCTGGCCGCAGCCGATGGCGCCGTGGTCGGTGGCGGTGTGCGTGATCAATCCCAAGCGCGATCCGGCGATCGACGCGGCCGGCGAGGCGCTGCTGGCCGAACTGCAGCAGGCCGGCCTGGACGCCGCGCTCGACGATCGCGGCCTGCGCGCCGGCGCGATGTTCGCCGATATCGAACTGATCGGCATCCCGCACCGCGTGGTGGTCTCCGAGCGCGGGCTGGCCGCCGGCACCTTCGAATATCGCGCGCGCAGCGGCGGCGACGCCGAGAACCTGGACCGCGCCGGATTGCTGGCGCGCCTGCAGGGTTAATCGGAAAGGCCGGGAATATATCCCGGCCTTTTTTCTTGCACCGCGATTCGTCACGACGCGGCCTCGACATTTGCCGGGTCAATATGCCGATCGAATCAGCGGCGTTACCCCGCGTTGATTTGACAATCGGAATTCCGTGCGTATAAGTGACACCCACACCGATCCAGCGATCGGCGTGCCTATCGAAATACCCGGAATATTTGTCAATCCGATAAAGCGATATTATGATTCCGCTCTAGCCAGGGAATGGCTGTATGCCCATCACCCATTTTCCGGAGTACAAATGACCATCGATCTCAGTGGCCTGTCGGCCAAGCAGTTGGGCGCTCTCATCAAGACGGCCAAGAAGCAACAGACCATCGTCGCCAAGCGCACGCCCATCGCCAAGGTCCGCACGCAGCTGGCACGCCTGGCCAAGTCGCACGGTTACAGCATCGACGAAGTCTTCGATGGCGCCGCTCCGGCCAAGCGCGGCCGCAAGCCGGCTGCCGGCAAGCCGGGTCCGAAGCCGGGCCGCAAGCTGGGCAAGGTGCCGCCGAAATACCGCAATCCGGCCAATGCGGCGGAAACCTGGACCGGCCGCGGCAAGCAGCCGCGCTGGCTGGCCGAGCAGGTGGCCAAGGGCAAGAAGGTCGACGACTTCCTGATCGCCGCACCGGCCAAATCGGCTGCGCCGGCCAAGAAGACCGCGAAGAAAGCGGTGAAGAAAGTCGCCAAGGTCGCCAAGAAAGCCGGCAAGTCCGCTGCCCCGAAAAACTGATCGGGAAACCGATCCGGCAACGGATTGGGATCGGTAGGTTATTCAAGAAAACGCCGGCGCAAGCCGGCGTTTTTCATGCCTGCCGCAAGGGCGATGCCGCTAGAGATTCTTCCGCGCCGGCACCAGCAGATTGCCGAACAGCAGGCCGGCAACCAGCGCCATCACGATATTGGTCACCGCCAGCAGCGCCGACTGCCCGCCGGACACGTCGTGCTGCTGCACCAGGGTCAGCAGTCCGCGCAGGCTGGCGCTGCCGGGCACCAGCATGATGATGCCGGGCAGGCGGATCAGCGCGCCCGGACGCTGCACCAGCCGGCCGAACAGATTGCCGGCCGCGGTCAGCGACATCGCCGACAGGAAGATCCCGACCGGGCTGCCCCAGGCCTCGCCGGCGAAGCGCGCGATCGCGTAGCCGGCCACCGAGGCGGCCATCACCCACGGATAGTCGCGGCCGTTGGCCTTGAACAGCAACGCGAACGCGTACGCCGCGACCAGCAGCGACGCCCATTCCACCCATACCGCCTGCGGCCGCGACGCGTGCACCAGCGGCTCCAGTCCGAGCAACTGCGCCAGGGTCACCGCGATCACCGCGCCCACGGTGAGCTTGAGGATGGTGGTGACCGCACCGGCGAAGCGCGCCGTGCCGGACACCCAGTGCTGGCTGGTCAGTTCGTTGACCGCATTGGTCAGCGCCATCCCCGGCAGCAGCACCACCAGCGAGGCGATGATCACCGAATTGAGGTTCAGCGGCGCCACGAAGGTCGCCACCAGCGCGGCGACGACGCCGGCCAGCAGCGCCGCCAGCGCCTCGTTGGCCTCCTTGGCCGCCGGGCGCTTGTCGGTGAGCTGGGTCAGTGCGCCGATCAGCAGGCCGATCGCGGTGGCGGTGGCGATGTCCAGCCACGGCAGCCGCCACAGCCCGGCCACGCCGAGCGCGGCCAGGCCGAAGCCGAGCACCTGCATCGCCTTCCAGCGCCGCCCCGGCGGGCGGTCCAGCTGGCGCAGCGCGGTATGGCCCTGGGCCACGCTCATGCGCCCGCTGGCGACGTCGTCGGCGATGCTGTCGGCGACGCTGAGCTTGTGCAGATCGTTGTCGCCCGGCGCCAGCCGCACCACGCGGGTGATGTCGCTGGAGCCGATCGCCTTGGTCGGATCGCTGAAGCTGAGGATCAGCCCGGTCGGGTTGGACCAGGGTTCGCAATCCAGGTCCAACTGCTGCGACAACGCCACCACCGCCGCCTCCAGGCGTTGCGCGGTGGTGCCGTAGGTGTGCAGGCGGCCGGCGATCTCGGAGACGAAGGCGATCCGTTGCGCATAGGTGGCGCTGGCAGAGGGAGTGGCGATGGGCGCGGCTTGCATGTCGGCTAGTATGGCGCGAACCCCGCGCACAGCCACCCTGTGGCGCACGACGACATTGCGGTGCAGGCGAAACAGGTATGCTCGCGCCCGGACACCCCATGATCGAACCGCAACCGCCAACACTCAGCCAGGACGACCGAGACCCCACGCGGGTGCGGCTATCCGGCAGTTGGACGCTGGCCACCGCGCTGGCGTCGTCCGACGTGCTGCGCACGCTGCCGGCCGGCACCACCGGCATCGACGCCAGCGGCATCGGCCAGCTGGATTCGGCCGGCGTGCTGCAGCTGATGCGCTACGCCACCCGCAACGGCATCGCCCACGAGGCACTGAACTTCCGCCACGACCACCAGGCGCTGGTCAGCACCATCGAGGACGTCGCCGACGACCGCCCCAAGCGCAAGCGCGACTACGGCTTCGCCGCGGCGCTGGAGCGCCTGGGCTACGCGGTGCACCGCAACGGCAAGGAGATCGTCGCCCTGGTCGGCTTCCTCGGCGAGACCCTGGTCAAGGTGCTGCGGCTGGTGCACGAACCGCGACGTTTCCGCCTGACCTCCACCGTGCACCACATGGAACAGGTCGGGCTGGACGCGGTGCCGCTGGTCGCCCTGCTGTCCTATCTGGTCGGCGCGGTGATCGCGTTCCTGGGCTCGACCATCCTGCGCGACTTCGGCGCCGAGATCTATGTGGTGGAACTGGTCAGCATCGCCTTCCTGCGCGAATTCGCGGTGCTGCTGACCGCGATCGTGCTGGCCGGGCGCACCGCCAGCGCGTTCACCGCGCAGATCGGCGCGATGAAGGCGCGCGAAGAGGTGGACGCGATCCAGACCCTGGGTCTGGACCCGATGGACCTGCTGGTGATCCCGCGGCTGGTGGCGCTGCTGGTGATGCTGCCGCTGCTGACCTTCGTGGCGATGATCGCCGGCCTGGCCGGCGGCGTCACCGTCGGCGCCTTCGACCTGGGCATCCCGCCGCAGATGTACCTGGCGCGCATGCACGACACCATCCAGCTGCGGCACATGCTGGTGGGCCTGTCGAAGGCGCCGATCTTCGCGATCGTGATCGGCCTGATCGGCTGTCTGGAAGGCCTGCGCGTGGAAGGCACCGCGCAATCGGTCGGCGAGCGCACCACCTCCAGCGTGGTGCAGACGATCTCGCTGGTGATCATCATCGACGCGATCGCCGCGCTGTGGTTCATGAACGTGGGGTGGTGATGGAGCCGGGATTGGAGATTGGGAATTGGGGATTCGTTGAAGGCGGGCGCCGCGTGCTGCCTGGCCGGGAGCCATTGCCTTGACCAATCCCGAATCCCCAATCCCCAATCCCGACCAAGAACTGGCCATCTCGGTCCGCGGCCTGCTCAACCGCTTCGGCACCCAGACCGTGCACGAAGACCTGGACCTGGACGTGCGCCGCGGCGAGATCCTCGGCGTGGTCGGCGGCTCGGGCACCGGCAAGTCGGTGCTGATGCGCAGCATCCTCGGCCTGCGCGAGCCCGATGCCGGCCACATCCGCGTGCTCGGCGTGGACACCGACTCCCGGCGCCGCGAAGACCGCCTGCACGTGGAGCGCAATACCGGCGTGCTGTTCCAGGACGGCGCGCTGTTCTCCTCGCTGAGCGTGGGCGAAAACGTGCAGGTGCCGCTGAAGGAGCACTTCGGCGAACTGCCCGACAGCTGGCATTACGAACTGGCGCTGCTGAAGGTGAAGCTGGCCGGACTGCCGGCCGATGCGATCAACAAGCTGCCCTCGCAGCTGTCCGGCGGCATGCGCAAGCGCGCCGGGCTGGCGCGCGCGCTGGCGCTGGACCCGCCGCTGCTGTTCCTGGACGAACCCACCGCCGGGCTGGACCCGATCGGCGCGGCCGCCTTCGACCGCCTGATCCGCACCCTGCAGGAAGCGCTGGGTCTGACCGTGTTCCTCATCACCCACGACCTGGACACCTTGTACGCTATCTGCGACCGCGTGGCGGTGCTGGCCGACCGCAAGGTCATCGCCACCGCGCCGCTGGCCGAGATCGAGCAGGTCGACCACCCCTGGATCCAGGACTATTTCCACGGCCCGCGCGCGCGCGCGGCGCGCGACGCCAAAACCGCCTGGACCGAGACCCACTGAGCCATGGAAACCAAAGCCAACTACGTCCTGATCGGCGCCTTCACCATCGTGGCCGGGCTGGCCTTGCTGCTGTTCGGGCTGTGGGCCGCCAAGTATTCGTCCGACCGCACCTGGCAGGAATACCGGGTAGTGTTCCGCGAGGCGGTGACCGGCCTGTCGGTGGGCAGCCCGGTGCAGTACAACGGCATCGCGGTCGGCTCGATCACCGAACTGACCCTGGCGCCGAACGATCCGCGCCAGGTGGTGGCGCGGGTGCGGCTGAACTCGACCACGCCGATCAAGAGCGACACCCGCGCCAAACTGGGCATCACCAGCCTGACCGGGCCGTCGATCATCCAGCTCTCCGGCGGCACCCCGGAGGCGCCGTCGCTGACCTCCATCGACACCAGCGACGCGCCGATCATCCAGACCACGCCGTCGGCGCTGCAGAACATCACCGACACCGCCAACCGCATCGTCGAGCGCCTGGACGAAGTGCTCAGCGACCGCAACGTGGCCAGCATCACCGCCACCCTGCACAACCTGGAAACGATCAGCGGCTCGTTGGCCGACCGCGACGAAGGCATGCAATCGCTGATCCTCAGCGCGCGCGATGCCGCGCGCAATCTCGACGTGACCCTGAAGACCACCAACGGCACCATCCAGCGCCTGGACCAGAACCTGGTGCAGCAGCTGCCGCCGATCCTGGACAAACTGGAAAGCACACTGAGCAAGCTCGATTCGGCATCCGGCAACGCCGACAAGATCCTGGGCGAGAACCGCGCGGCGATCAACAGCTTCGCCAACGACGGCCTGGGCCAGCTCGGCCCGACCCTGACCGAACTGCGCGGGCTGATCCGCGACCTGCGCCGGGTCAGCGACCGCCTGGACAACAACCCCGCGCGCTACCTGCTCGGCCGCGACGCCCCGAAGGAGTTCAAACCCAAATGAAGCCGACGCGCGCCCTCCTGCTGCTCGCCCTTCCGGCCCTGCTGCTCGCTGGCTGCTCCGCGCTGACCGGCGGCAGCAAGGATCCGGTGACGATCTACGCGCCCAACGTGCGCGTCGCGCCGGATCCGTCATGGCCGCAGGTAACCTGGCAACTGGCGATCGCCAAGCCCAGCGCCGCGCGGGTGGTCGACAGCCCGCGCATCTCGGTGCGCCCCACCCCGGGCGAACTGCAGGTCTACAGCGGCGTCAGTTGGGCGCAGCCGGCCACCGACATGCTGGAGGACACCCTCGTCCGCGCGTTCGAGGATTCCGGCCGCATTCCCGGCGTGGCCCGGCTCGGCACCGGCATCCGCGCCGACTACAAGCTGTTGCTGGACCTGCGCCGCTTCGAATCCGACTACGCCGGCCACGACGTGCCATCGGCCACGATCGAGCTCAACGCCAAGTTGCTGTACACGCCCGACCAGCGCGTGGTCGCCTCGCGCACCTTCCTCGCCGCGCAACCGGCCGCCAGCACCGCGCAGGCGCAGGTCGCCGACGCCTTCAGCCAGGCGCTGTCGCAGGTGACCGGCGATGTGGTCGGCTGGACCCTGCAGCAGGGCCAGGCCGATGCGGCCACGGCCCTGGCGCCGGTGCCGAAGGTCGCACCGGCACCGCGCCGCTGATCCGAAGCCCCTCTCCCACCGGGAGAGGGGTTGGGGCGAGGGTACGGCGCAAAGCGTCTCGCGGAGTTTGGGGGCACCAGGCTGCGCCCGTACCCTCATCCGCCCCTTCGGGGCACCTTCTCCCGATGGGAGAAGGGAACGTCTAGCCCCTCTCCCATCGGGAGAGGGGTTGGGGTGAGGGTACGGCGCGAAAGCGACTCGCGGAGTTGGATGCACCAAGCTGCGCCCGTACCCTCATCCGCCCCTTCGAGGCACTTCCCCCGAAAAGGAGGCCATGCTCCCGAGGGGAGAAGGGAATTCGTGGCCGCTAACGCGCGGCGATTTTCCGAAACGTCAGATTGATCCGCTCGCCGACCGGTTTCGCAGTCCGCGGCAAGGCATGCCGGTACAGGCGCTGGGTCTCCCCGCCCATCAACAGCAAGCCACCGGCGCTCAGTTCCAGCGCGTGGCGCAGCGCCGGCTCCTGGCGATGGCGCAGCACGAAGCGGCGCGTGGCGCCCAGGCTCAGCGAGGCGATCAGCGGACGCGCGCCCAATTCCTTTTCGTCGTCGCTGTGCCAGCCCATCGCGTCGCGGCCGTCGCGATAGCGGTTGGCCAGCACGCTGTTGAACGCGACTCCGGTCTCCGCGGCCAGCCGTTCGCGCAACGGCTGCAACGCCGGCGGCCACGGATGCGGCGCGAAGCGGGTACCGGAATAGCGGTAGCTCGCCTCCGGGTCGCCGATCCAGCAGCTCAGCCGCGGCGAATCCACCATCCGCCCGAACAGGCGGATGCGGTGAACCTCCCAGGCCACCCCGGCCAGCAAGTGCGCCAACAGCGCCGCCGCCTCGGCCGGGGCGAGCCAGCCGGGCAGCCAGCGGACGTCGGCGCCGGGCAGATCGAGTTGCATCGCGCCACGCTAGCATGCCGGCCGGCACCATACGCCAGCGTGCGGAATTTGCCCCGTCACGCACAAAGCCTGAAAATGCAGACAGCCAGATCGAGCCAACGGGAGCGGACCAGATGACGGAATTGGAGGGCGGCGCCAACGTGCCGGAGCCAGTGGAACGCGACGTCATGGAATACGACGTGGTCACCGTCGGCGCGGGTCCGGCCGGGCTGGCGTTCGCGATCCGGCTCAAGCAGCTCAACCCGGACATCTCGGTCTGCGTGATCGAGAAGGCCAGCACGGTCGGTGCACAGATCCTGTCCGGCGCGGTGATCGAACCGGCGCCGCTCGACGCGCTGCTGCCCGGCTGGCGCGACAGCCCGCCGCCGATCTGCGTGCCCGCCGGCGAAGACGAGTTCTGGCACCTGAGCAAGGACGGCGGGCGCAAGTTCCCGATCGTGCCGCCGGGCATGCGCAACCACGGCAACTTCATCGTCAGCCTCGGCGCGCTGTGCGCGTGGTTGGCGCCGCAGGCCGAGGCGCTGGGCGTGGAAATCTATCCCGGCTTCGCCGCCGCCGAGACCCTGCATGCCGACGACGGCACGGTGCTCGGCGTGCGCATCGGCGACATGGGCGTGGCCAAGGACGGGTCGCACAAGCCCGGCTACACCCCCGGCATCGATATCCGCGCCAAGGTCACGGTGCTGGCCGAAGGCGCGCGCGGGCACCTGACCAAGCGCCTGGTCAAGCGCTTCGCGCTGGACGCGGACAGCGACCCGCAGGCCTATTCGATCGGCATCAAGGAGCTGTGGCAGCTGCCGGAAGGCCGCGTGGTGCCCGGCAAGATCGTGCATACCCTGGGCTGGCCGGCGGACAACGCCACCTATGCCGGCAGCTTCCTGTATCACCTGGAGAACAACCAGGTGGCGCTGGGCTACGTCAGCGGCCTGGACTACCACGACCCCGAATATCGGCCGTGGGAGGCGTTCCAGCAATGGAAGAACCATCCGCTGATGAAGCCGCTGCTGGAAGGCGGCACCATCCTGTCGGCCGGCGCCCGCGCCATCGCCAGCGGCGGCTGGCAGTCGTTGCCGAAGGTGGAGATGCCCGGCGCGCTGCTGATCGGCGACAGCGCCGGCCTGCTCAACGTGCCCAAGATCAAGGGCACCCACCAGGCGATCCGCAGCGGCATGCTCGCCGCCGAACACCTTGCCGCCGGTGCGGCGTTGAATCCGGCTGGCTTCGACGCGCGGCTGCGCGGCTCGGAGGTGATGGCCGAACTGCGCCAGGTGCGCAACATCAAGCCCGGTTTCAAGAAGGGCATGTGGTTCGGCCTGCTCAACGGCGCCTGGGAGACCCTGGTCAAGGGCGCCTCGCCGTGGACGCTGAAGGTGACCGCCGACTGGTCGTCGCTGGACCGGCTGGGCGAACACGAACAGCCCAAGCGCGACTACGTGCAGCGCGACCTGGCGCCGCGCGACCGCCTGCAGGCCGTGTACTTCGCCGCCACCGAACACGACGAGGACCAGCCCGTGCACCTGCAGGTGCTGGACCCGCAGATCTGCGTGACCCGCTGCACCGAGGAATACGGCAACCCCTGCACCCGCTTCTGCCCCGCCGCGGTGTACGAGATCGTCGACGACGCGGCTGGCAAGCGCCTGCAGATCAACGCCGCCAACTGCGTGCACTGCAAGACCTGCGACATCAAGGACCCCTACGAAATCATCAACTGGGTCACCCCGGAAGGCGGCTCCGGGCCGAACTACCAGAACCTGTGAGCCACACGCTTCCGACACGATGCTCCTGCTGCGCCGCCGTGTTCTTCGCCACGTGACGTCGCGATGAAAGCCAGTTGGCGCAAGGCCGGGCTTGCCGCGCGTGCGGCCGTCGAGCGGCACGGCGGCGGCTGGCGCGGCCTGGTCGCGGTTGCAGAGCGCAGCTGGAAGGTCCTGCGAGCGCTGGGCCTTGCCGGCTTCGTGCGGCGTCTGCGCAATGCCGCGCACGCGCAAACGTCGGCACCTCCGCCATCGGATGTCGCGTTTCCCGCGCCGACGCCGATCGAGCGCGTGCAACTGCGCGTGGGCGTGATGGCCCACGTTTTTTATCCCGACCTGCTGGGTGAATTGGCGCAGGCGCTGACCGCCATGCCGGTGCCGTACGTGCTGATGGTATCGGTCATCGACGCCGACGCGCAGGCCGCGGCCCAACAGCGCCTGGCGTCGTTGCCCAACCTGCAGACGCTGCACGTGCGCAAGGTCGCCAATCGTGGCCGCGACCTGGCGCCGTTGATCGTGACGTTCCGCGAGGACATCCTCGCGCTCGACATCGTGGCGCACTGGCATAGCAAAAAATCGCTGTATACCGGCAACGAGCGCCAGGATTGGCGCAACTACCTGACCGCGTCCCTGTTCGGTTCGGCGCAGCGGATCGGCTGGATTCTGGGCATGTTCGCCGCCGAACCGCGGCTGGGCATCGTGTATCCGGAAAGCTTCGCCGGCGTGCCGCTGTGGGCGCATACGTGGCTGAGCAACCTGCAGGCCTGTCGCGAACTGGGCCAGCGACTGGGCGTCGGCATCGATGCGACGGCCTACATCGATTTCCCGGCCGGCTCGATGTTCTGGGCGCGCGTGGAGGCATTGCGGCCGATCTACGCACTGGGCTTGAACCTGCACGATTTCCCGGAAGAGCGCGGCCAGATCGACGGGACGCTGCAGCATGCCCTGGAGCGGATGTTCGTGGCGGTGGCGCGCCAGCACGGGCTGCTGGCCGGCATTCTGCCAGCGGACGGAACGCTCGCGCTGAGCACGGAAGGAAGCCGCAACTGGATGCAGGCCTTCCAGATGCCGCTGGCCACACGCGTGGCGCTCTCGGCGATCGATGCCCACGTGGTATCGCTGGACGTGTTCGACACCCTGGTGACGCGCCCCTTCCTGACCCCTGCCGGCGCGCGCGCCTATCTCGCCCATCTGGCGGCCGAAACGCTGGGCGTCGCCGACTTTGCCATGTTGCGCGAGCGTGCCGAAGCGCGCGCGCGCGCAGCGGCCGGGCGCGATGTCGACCTGGACGCCATCTATGCCGCGATGGCGCACCTCGCGGAGGCGAAGGACCTTCCCCTGCACGCCCTGCAGGAACTCGAACTGGATACCGAAGCGCGCCTGTTGCGGCCGCGTCCGGCGCTGGTCGCCGCTGCCGCCGCGCTCGCCGGCAACGGCCGGCGCCTGGTCGCCGTGTCGGACATGTACCTGGACAGCGCCGACCTGCAAAGGGTGCTGCCATCGGCAGTGCGTGGACTGCCGCAAGCCTGGTACGTGTCTTGCGAAACCGGCTGGCGCAAGGACGACGACCAGGCCTGGGAACGGCTGCCGGCGCGCGAAGGCGTGGCGGCGCGGCACTGGCTGCACGTCGGCGACAACGAACAGGCGGATATCCAGCGCCCGCAGATGCATGGCTATCTCACGCCCGTGCATGTGCTGCGGCCAGCGGCCTTGCTCGACGTGGTCCCGGCGTTGCGCCCGTTGCGGCCTGCCGCCGGCGCATCCAGTCCCTGGCAGGATCAGTTGTGGCTGGGCCTGCTCAGTGGCCACCTGGCGGATCTGGCCGATGCCCGGCCGGAGCAGTTCGGCCACCGCCTGCGCCTGGAGTCGCCGACCTCGCTCGGCTACCTGGTGTTCGGCCCGTTGCTCGCCGACTACCTGCTGTGGCTGTCGCGCGTGGCGCTGTCGCGCGGCATCGGCCAGATCCTGTTCCTGAGCCGGGAAGGCTATCTGCTGCAAAAGGCGTTTGCGCAGCTCCAGGCGGCATGTCCGCCGCTGGCCGCGCTGCGCGGCCGCTATCTGCTGGCCTCGCGCCGCGGCACCGGCGTGCCGACGCTGCGCGAGGCCAGCGACCTGGAAGCATTGCTCGGCAGTACCTATACCGGCAGCCTGCAGGATCTGCTGCAGGCACGGCTCGGCATTGCAGCGACATGCGCGATCGCAGCGCAGCTAGGAGCCGCAGACATGCGCGGCATGGTGATGCTGCCGGAGATGCGCACCGCTTTGCTGCAAAAACTGGCGCCTGCGATGCCGGCGCTGCTCGACGTCGCCGCAGTCGAACGCGAAAGCTATCTGCGTTACTGGCACGCCACGGTCGAAGACGCGCCAGCCATGGTGGCGGACCTGGGCTACGCAGGCACCATCCAGGCGCAACTGGGCAGGTTGACCGGAACCGCGCTGGGCGGCGGCTATTTCGCGGTGAACGACGGCATCGCGCAGGTCCAGGCCAGCGGCTGGGCCGAAGCCCGCTACTTCGATGGCCGCAACGCGGATGCGGAAACCTCGGCGATCCTGCAACACGACCTGCTGCTGGAAACCTTCCTGACCGCACCGGACGGCCAGTTCTCGCACTTCGCGTTGCGCGGCGATGGCAAGGTCGAACCCGTCTTCGCCGACAACGAACTGGATCCCACGCACTTCGCCACGGTCGCCGCAGTCCAGCAAGGCGCGCTCGCGTTCGTCGCCGACCTTTGCGCCGTCGGCGGCAGCGAGACCTGGCAATTCGCGTTCGACCGGGCATTGATCCAGGCGCCATTGCGCTGCCTGGGCGAGGGCCGCTGGCAGGCCGGCGACTGGGCGCGAGGCCTGGCGGTCGGCGACGCGTTCACTGGCCGCGGCCGGGTCGCCGTGACCATCTGAGCGGCGTCCGCGCCGCGGTAGCGTCAGGCTCTGCGGAAAGCGACCCCGGTCTTGGCAACCAGTTCCGCTTCGTCCACGCCGTCGGCCGCCTCGACCAGCACCAGGCCCTCCGCGCTCACGTCGAACACCGCCAGGTCGGTGATGATGCGGTCGACCACGCCCACGCCGGTCAGCGGCAGGTCGCACTCGGGCAGCAGCTTGTGGCTGCCGTCCTTGGCCACGTGCTCCATCAGCACCACCACGCGCTTGACCCCGGCGACCAGGTCCATCGCCCCGCCCATGCCCTTGACCATCTTGCCGGGCACCATCCAGTTGGCCAGGTCGCCGCGCGCGCTGACCTGCATCGCGCCGAGGATCGCCAGGTCGATATGCCCGCCGCGGATCATCGCGAAGGAATCGTGGCTGCCGAAATAGCTGGCACCGGCGCGGGCGGTGACGGTCTGCTTGCCGGCATTGATCAGGTCGGCGTCGACTTCGTCCTCGCCCGGGAACGGGCCGATGCCGAGCAGGCCGTTCTCCGACTGCAGCCACACGTCCACGCCCTCGGGGATGTGGTTGGCGACCAGGGTCGGCAGGCCGATGCCCAGGTTCACGTAGGCGCCATCGGTGAGTTCGCGGGCGGCGCGCTGCGCCATGTCGTCGCGGGTCCAGGCCATGTCAGGCGTCCTTCTGGCGCAGGGTGCGCTGTTCGATGCGTTTCTCGGGATGCGGGTTGTGCACGATACGGTCGACGTAGATGCCGGGCAGATGCACCTGGTCCGGATCGATGCTGCCGGTCTCGACGACCTCCTCGACCTCGGCGATGCAGACTTTGCCGGCCATCGCGCAGGCCGGGTTGAAGTTGCGCGCGGTCTTGCGGAACACCAGGTTGCCGGCCGCGTCGGCCTTCCAGGCCTTGACCAGGGCCACGTCCGCCTGCAGCGCGGTCTCCAGCACGTAGTGCTTGCCGTCGAATTCGCGCGTCTCCTTGCCCTCGGCGACGATGGTGCCGTAGCCGGTGGCGGTGAAGAACGCGGGAATGCCGGCGCCGCCGGCGCGCAGCCGTTCGGCCAGGGTGCCCTGCGGGTTGAACTCCAGCTCCAGCTCGCCGGCCAGGTACTGGCGCTCGAATTCCTTGTTCTCGCCGACGTAGGACGAGATCATCTTGCGGATCTGCCGGGTCGCCAGCAGCTGGCCCAGGCCGAAGCCATCGACGCCGGCGTTGTTGGAGATCACGGTCAGGCCGGTTACCGCACTGTCGCGCAGCGCGGCGATCAAGGCCTCGGGGATGCCGCACAGGCCGAACCCGCCGACCGCCAGGGTCTGGCCGTCGCCCACCACGTCGGCCAGCGCCGTGGCCGCGTCGGGGAAAAGCTTGCCGCGCCGTCCGGTCGCCCGGGTAGAGGTGTCGCCCATTCGCCAGCTCCGCATCGGAAGTAGACAAGTAGTTTAGCCGGTCGCCGCGCGCGGCCCGCTGCGCACTGCCGCAATGACCGATTAAGGGCCGGAACGTTACACTCCAGGTTCCCCCATGCAAGGTCCCTCCCCTATGTCGCTTCCCGCATTCAAGGCCTACGACATCCGCGGTCGCGTTCCCGACGAACTGAACGAGGACCTGGCCCGCCGCATCGGCGTGGCATTGGCGGGGCAATTGGAGGGCGGGCCGGTGGTGGTGGGCCACGACGTGCGCCTGGCCAGCCAGGGGCTGCAGGACGCGCTGTCGGCCGGCCTGCGCGCCAGCGGCCGCGAGGTCATCGACATCGGCCTGTGCGGCACCGAGGAAGTGTATTTCCAGACCGACCACCTGCAGGCCGCCGGCGGGGTGATGGTCACCGCCAGCCACAACCCGATGGACTACAACGGGATGAAGCTGGTGCGCGAGAATGCGCGCCCGATCAGCTCCGATACCGGCCTGTTCGCGATCCGCGACACCGTGGCCGCCGACACCGCGCCCGCCGGCACGCCGACCGCGGCCGAGCACAGCCGCACGGACAAGTCCGCCTATATCGCGCACCTGCTGAGCTACATCGACATCGGCTCGCTCAAGCCGCTGAAGCTGGTGGTCAACGCCGGCAACGGCGGCGCCGGCGCCATCGTCGATCTGCTGGCGCCGCACCTGCCGTTCGAGTTCGTGCGCGTGTTCCACGAGCCGGACGGCCACTTCCCCAACGGCATCCCCAATCCGCTGCTGCCCGAGAACCGCGAGGCCACCGCCAAGGCGGTCAAGGAACACGGCGCGGACTTCGGCATCGCCTGGGACGGCGATTTCGACCGCTGCTTCTTCTTCGACGAGAACGGCCGCTTCATTGAAGGCTATTACCTGGTCGGCCTGCTCGCGCAGGCGATCCTGGCCAAGCAGCCGGGCGGCAAGGTCGTGCACGACCCGCGCCTGACCTGGAACACGATCGAGATGGTCGAGGACGCCGGCGGCGTGCCGGTGCTGTGCAAGAGCGGGCATGCCTTCATCAAGGAGAAGATGCGCAGCGAAAACGCCGTGTACGGCGGCGAGATGAGCGCGCACCACTATTTCCGCGAGTTCGCCTACGCCGACTCGGGCATGATCCCGTGGCTGCTGATCGCCGAGCTGGTGTCGCAATCGGGCCGTTCGCTGGCCGACCTGGTCGAGGCGCGCATGCAGAAGTTCCCGTGCAGCGGCGAGATCAACTTCAAGGTCGCCGATGCCAAGGCCGCGGTGGCGCGGGTGATGGAGCATTTCGCCACGCACGCGCCGGCGCTGGACTATACCGACGGCATCAGCGCCGAATTCGCCGACTGGCGCTTCAACCTGCGCAGCTCCAATACCGAACCGCTGTTGCGCCTGAACGTGGAAACGCGTGGCGATGCGGCATTGCTGGAAGCGCGCACGCAGGAAATTTCCGACCTGCTGCGCGACTGATCTCCCCTCCCCCCAGACGCACTATGGAGTTCCCCCGCCCATGAGCGACGTCCTACCCATCATCCTGTCCGGCGGTTCCGGCACCCGGCTCTGGCCGCTGTCGCGCGAGTCCTATCCGAAACAGTTCCTGCCGCTGGTCGGCGAACACAGCATGCTGCAGGCCACGTGGTTGCGCGCGGCGCCCGTGGCCGGGCACGCCCCGATCGTGGTCGCCAACGAAGAGCACCGCTTCGTCGCCGCCGAGCAATTGCAGCAGATCGGCGTGAAGCCGCAGTCGATCCTGCTCGAACCCAAGGGCCGCAATACCGCCCCGGCGATCGCCGTGGCGGCGCTGGAGGCCACCCGCAACGGCGCCGATCCGCTGCTGCTGGTCCTGCCCTCCGACCACGTGATCCGCGATGAAGCGGCCTTCCAGGCCGCGGTACGCGCGGCCGCCGCCGCCGCCGAGCAGGGCAAGCTGGTCACCTTCGGGATCAAGCCGACCGCGCCGGAAACCGGCTACGGCTACATCAAGGCCGGCGCCGGCAACGGCGTCAGCGCGGTCGAGCGCTTCGTCGAGAAGCCGGACCTGGCCACCGCGCAGGGCTACCTGGCTTCGGGCGAGTACTACTGGAACAGCGGCATGTTCCTGTTCCGCGCCTCGCGCTACCTGGAAGAACTGCGCCGCTTCCAGCCGGCGATCGCCGATGCCTGCAGCAAGGCCTGGGAAGCGTCCAAGCGCGACGCCGATTTCACCCGCCTGGACAAGGACGCCTTCGCCGCCAGTCCGTCGGACTCGATCGACTACGCGGTGATGGAAAAGACCGCCGATGCGGTGGTGGTGCCGCTCGACGCCGGTTGGAACGACGTCGGCTCCTGGTCGGCCCTGCTCGAAGTCTCGCCGCAGGACGCGCAGGGCAATGCGCACCACGGCGACGTGATCGAGATCGATTGCCGCAACACCTACGCCTACGGTTCGCGGCTGATCGCGATGGTCGGGCTGCAGGACGTGGTGGTGGTGGAGACCGACGACGCGGTGCTGGTCGGGCACCGCGAGCGGATCCAGGAGGTCAAGGAGATCGTGGCCAGGATCAAGGCCAGCGGCCGCTCCGAGGCCACCTGGCATCGCAAGGTGTATCGCCCGTGGGGCGCCTACGATTCGATCGACAACGGCCAGCGTTTCCAGGTCAAGCGCATCACCGTCAAGCCCGGCGCCACGCTGAGCCTGCAGATGCACCACCACCGCGCCGAGCACTGGATCGTGGTCAGCGGCACCGCCGAGGTCACCCGTGGCGAGGAAGTGCTGCTGCTCACCGAGAACCAGAGCACCTACATCCCGCTGGGCGTGACCCATCGCCTGAAGAACCCGGGCAAGCTGCCGCTGGAACTGATCGAGGTGCAGTCCGGCAGTTACCTGGGCGAGGACGACATCGTGCGCTTCGAGGACACCTACGGGCGCACTTGAGTCCTGCTGCAACGCAAAGAAAAAAGCCGGGTCGATGCCCGGCTTTTTTCGTTTCCGCCTTTCAGGCCGGCATGCGCCGCGCTATGCGGACTGCGGCGCCTGCGCGGCCAGTTCGCCGATCACTTGGCGCAGGCCGTCGCGCCACTGCGGCAACACCAGCGAGAAATCGCGCTGCAGCCTGGAGATGTCCAGCCGCGAATACGCCGGACGCTTGGCCGGCGTCGGATACTCGGCCGTGGCGATCGGCAGCACGCGCGGCGCGCGCGCCAGCAGGCCTGCGACGAGCGCCTCTTCGAAGATCGCCTCGGCGAAGCCGTGCCAGGTGGTCTCGCCGGCAGCGGTCAGGTGCCAGGTACCCGATTGCGCGGCAGCGCGCTGCTCAAGGACGTGCGCGGTGACGTCGGCGATCAACGCTGCCGGCGTCGGCGTGCCGGCCTGGTCGGCGACCACGCGCAGTTCGTCGCGTTCGGCGCCGACGCGCAGCATGGTGCGCAGGAAGTTGCTGCCATGCGCGGCATAGACCCAGGCGGTACGGAAGATCAGGTGCTGCGCGCCGGAGGCGCGGATCGCGTCTTCGCCGGCGAGCTTGGTCGCGCCGTACACGCCCAGCGGCGCCGTCGGCGCGTCTTCCGGGTACGGGCGGCTGCCCTGGCCGTCGAACACGTAGTCGGTGGAGTAATGCACCAGCGGCACGCCATGCGCCGCACACCAGCCGGCAATCGCGGCCGGCGCCTCGGCATTGGCGCGCAACGCGGCGTCTCGGTCCTGTTCGGCGCGATCCACGGCGGTATAGGCGGCCGCATTGACCACGGCCGTCGGCTGCAGCCGGTCCAGCAAGGCGCCCAGCGTCTGCGGCTGATCGAAGTCGGCTGTTTCGCAGGCGCTGCCGTCGGGCAGGCGGCCGCTGCGCGTGGTCGCCAGCAACGGCCCGCGCCCAGCCAGCGCGCGCAACAGCTCCTGGCCGACCTGGCCGTTGGCGCCGAACACCAGCGTGGTCACGGCGCGTACACCGGCAGGCGGTCTTCGGCGATGTCGGCCAGGAACGGCGCCACCGCATCCTTGGCCGACAGCACCGGCTGGCTGATCGGCCAGTCCACGCCGATCGCCGCGTCGTCCCAGCGCACGCCGGCGTCGGCTTCCTTCACGTACACGTCGGTGCACAGATAGCTGAACACCGCGCGCTCGGACAGCACCGCGAAGCCGTGCGCGAAACCTTCCGGGATCCAGAACTGTTTCTTGTTCTCCGCGCTCAGTACCACCGCCGCCCAGCGACCGAAGTGCGGCGAGCCGCGGCGGATGTCCACGGCGACGTCGTAGACCTCGCCTTCCAGCACGCTGACCAGCTTGCCCTGCGGGCGCGGCCACTGATAGTGCAGCCCGCGCAGCACGCCCTTGGCCGAGGTCGAGACGTTGCTCTGCACGAAGCGGGTGGGCAACCCGTGCTGGCCGAACCGCTCGGCGTTCCAGGTCTCGAAGAAATAGCCGCGTTCGTCGCCGAACACCGCCGGCTCGATCACCACGCAGCCGGGCAGATTGGTTTCAATCACTTTCACGGAACGATTCCTCGGACAGCCAGTTCATGCAGGTATTTGCCATAGTCGTTCTTCAACAGCGGCGCGGCGAGTTTCTCCAGCTGCGCGGCATCGATCCAGCCCTGGCCGAACGCGATCTCTTCCGGGCAGCACACCTGCAAGCCCTGTCGCGACTGGATGGTCTCGATGAAGTTGGAGGCCTCGTGCAGCGACTGGTGCGTGCCGGTATCCAGCCAGGCGTAGCCGCGGCCCAGCGGTTCCAGGTGCAGTTCGCCCGCCTCCAGGTAACGCCGGTTGAGATCGGTGATTTCCAGCTCCCCGCGCGGCGAGGGCTTCAACGCGGCCGCATGCTCGCTGGCCTGGCCGTCGTAGAAGTACAGGCCGGTGACCGCATAGTTGGAGCGCGGCTGGGCCGGCTTTTCTGCGATGTCGATGACCTTGCCGGCCTGGTCGAACTCGGCCACGCCATAGCGCTCCGGATCGTTGACCCAATAGCCGAACACGGTGGCGCCGTGCTGCCGCGCGTCGGCGCGGCGCAGGGTCTCGGTCAGGCCATGGCCGTGGAAGATGTTGTCGCCCAGCACCAGGCAGCTCGGCTTGCCGTCGATGAACTCGCGGCCGATCAGGTAGGCCTGCGCCAACCCGTCCGGACTCGGCTGCACCGCGTACTCCAGGCGCATGCCCCACTGCGAGCCGTCGCCCAGCAACGCGCGGAACAAGGCCTGCTCGTGCGGGGTGTTGATGATCAGCACCTCGCGGATGCCGGCCAGCATCAGCACGCTGAGCGGGTAGTAGATCATCGGCTTGTCGTACACCGGCAGCAGCTGCTTGCTGACGCCCTTGGTGATCGGATACAGCCGGGTGCCGGAGCCGCCGGCCAGGATGATGCCTTTGCGTTGGGTCATGAGGTGCTTCCTAGGAAGTCCGCACATCGATGTGCGGGCTCTTGCGAGGGACTCGCGTTATGCCGCCGTGCCGATGCGTTCCAGCCGGTAGCTGCCGTCGAGCACGCCCTGCACCCAGGCCTGGTTGGCCAGGTACCAGTCCACGGTGATGGCGATGCCCTGCTCGAAGCTGTACTGCGGCTCCCAGCCCAGCTCGTTCTTCAGCTTGGACGCATCGATCGCGTAGCGCCGGTCGTGGCCGGGGCGGTCGGCGACATGGGTGATCTGGCTGGCGCGCGGCTGGCCGTCGGCGCGCGGGCGGCGCGCGTCGAGCAGCGCGCAGATCGCCTGTACCACCTCGATGTTCTGCTTCTCGGAGTTGCCGCCGACGTTGTAGGTCTCGCCGACCCGGCCCTTGGCCAGCACGGTGCGGATCGCCGCGCAGTGGTCGCCGACGAACAGCCAGTCGCGCACCTGCTTGCCGTCGCCGTAGACCGGCAGCGGCTCGCCGGCCAGCGCCTTGGCGATCACCAGCGGCACCAGCTTTTCCGGGAAGTGGTACGGACCGTAGTTGTTGGAGCAGTTGGTGGTCAGCACCGGCAGGCCGTAGGTGTGGTGGAACGCGCGCACCAGGTGGTCGGAGGCGGCCTTGGAGGCCGAGTACGGCGAATTGGGCGCGTACGGCGTGGTCTCGGAGAACTTGCCGGTCTCGCCCAGGGTGCCGTAGACCTCGTCGGTGGACACGTGCAGGAAGCGGAACGCGGCGCGCGGTCCTTCCGGCAGCGCCTTCCAGTGGTCGCGCACCGCTTCCAGCAGGCCCAGGGTGCCGACCACGTTGGTCTGGATGAAGGCGCCGGGGCCGTCGATCGAGCGGTCCACATGGCTCTCGGCGGCGAAGTTCAGCACCGCGTCGGGCTGGTGCTCGCGCAGCAGTTGCGCCACCAGATCACGGTCGCCGATATCGCCCTGCACGAAGACGTGGTCGGGATTGCCTTCCAGCGTCGCCAACGTGTTCAGATTGCCGGCATAGGTCAATGCGTCCAGATTGATCACGCGCACCCCGCGCGACACCGCTTCCAGCACGAAATTGCCGCCGATGAACCCGGCGCCGCCGGTTACTAGCCATGTAGCCACTGTCACGTCTCCTGGTCGGCGCTGCGAGGCGCGCCGCTGCTCAAACCGCACAGGATATACGCTTTGCCGGGGATGGTCGCCTGCGCCTGCCGGGCCGGGTTCAGACTGAGGCAGCAGGCTCCGACCGCCACCATACGCCCTCGCATGGTCCATCGCCGCCGGTTAGAATCCACCGACTGCCCCGTGCCAGCCGCCGCGGCCGGGCCTTCCCGCACTGCTGAAGGATCTCGTACAAGATGAAAATCCTCGTCGCCTACAAGCGCGTGGTGGACTACAACGTCCGCATCCAGGTCAAGCCGGACGGCTCCGGCGTCGTGACCGAGGGCGTCAAGCTTTCCCCCAATCCGTTCGACGAAATCGCCCTGGAAGAGGCGCTGCGCCTGCGCGACGCCGGCATCGCCAGCGAGGTGGTGGTGGTCACCCTGGCTCCGGCCGATGCCGCCGCGCACCTGCGCAACGGCCTGGCGATGGGCGCCAACCGCGCCATCCACGTCGTCACCGATGCCGCGATCCAGCCGCTGACCGCGGCCCGCACCCTGCTCAAACTGGTCGAGCAGGAGCAGCCGGACCTGGTGATCCTGGGCAAGCAGGCGATCGACGACGACGCCAACCAGACCGGGCAGATGCTGGCCACGCTGTGGGGCCGCCCGCAGGCGACCTTCGCCGGCAAGCTGGTGGTCGCCGACGGCAAGGCCACCGTGACCCGCGAAGTCGACGCCGGCCTGGAAACGCTGGAAGTGGACCTGCCGGCGGTGGTCACCACCGACCTGCGCCTGAACGAGCCGCGCTTCATCAAGCTGCCCGACATCATGAAGGCCAAGAGCAAGCCGCTGCAGACCCTGGCCTTCGCCGACCTGGGCGTGGAGTCCAACGACAGCCTCGCCACCACCCACTACGCGCCGCCGCCCAAGCGCAGCCGCGGCGTGATGGTCAAGGACGCCGCCGAACTGGTGGCCGCACTCAAGCAGAAGGGGTTGCTGTAATGGCCAAGATCCTCGTCGTCGCCGAACACCTGAACGGCCAGCTCAACGCGGCCACCGCCAAGACGGTCAGCGCCGCGCAGGCGCTGTCGCCGGAAACCATCGACATCGTGGTGCTGGCCGCCGACCCGGCCGCGGTCGCCGCACAGGCCGCGCAGATCGCCGGCGTGAGCCGTGTGCTCACCGTCGCCGACCCGGCCAACGCACACGCCATCGCGCAGGTGCTGGGGCCGCAGATCGCACAGCTGGCGCAGGGCTACAGCCACGTGTTCGGTCCCTCCACCACCTTCGGCAAGGACCTGATGCCGGTGGTCGCCGCGCTGCTCGGGGTCAACCAGATCTCCGACCTGATGGCGGTCGATGGCGACTATGCCTTCAAGCGCCCGATCTACGCCGGCAACGCGATCATCAGCGTGCAGGCGCCCGCCGACCAGACCGTGGTCGCCACCGTGCGCAGCGCCTCGTGGCCGGAAGCGGCACAGGGCGGCAGCGCGGCGATCGAAGCGGCCAGCGTCGGCGCCACGCTGCCCACCCACACCCGCTTCGTCGGCCTGGCCGCGGGCAGCTCCGACCGCCCCGACCTGCAGAGCGCCAAGCGCGTGGTCTCCGGCGGCCGCGGCGTGGGCTCGGCGGAGAACTTCCAGATCATCTACAAGCTGGCCGACAAGCTCGGCGCCGCGGTAGGCGCTTCGCGCGCGGCGGTGGATGCCGGCTACGTGCCCAACGAACTGCAGGTCGGCCAGACCGGCAAGATCATCGCCCCGGACCTGTACGTGGCGGTCGGCATCTCCGGCGCGATCCAGCACCTGACCGGGATCAAGGACGCCGGCACCATCGTCGCGATCAACAAGGATCCGGAATCGCCGATCTTCGAGATCGCCGACATCGGGCTGGTGGGTGACCTGTTCACCTTGCTCCCGGAACTGGAAACGGCACTGGGTTGACGCCGATGCGGTTCCGATGACTTCGCTGCCGCCCTCCGGCGCCGACGGCATGCCGATGCCGCGGCGACGGCGCATGGACCACCTGGCCGGGTTCGTGCTGCTGTTGTGCGCGGGCTACGTGGCCACGCTGTTCTGGGTGGACCGCGGCAACGGCACGTTCTCGCGATTGAGCGAGGTCGGCCACCTGATGGCGCTGGCGACCTTGCCGGTCAGCGCCAGCTACCTGTTCCGGTACTGGCGCTGGCGCTGGCTGCTGCAGCGCTACGGCCATCCGGTCCCGTTCTTCGCCGGGCTGGCCGGCTATCTGGCCGGCTTCGCCTTGACCGCGACGCCGGGCAAGGCCGGCGAATTGCTGCGTATCCGCTATTTTGCCCGCATGGGCGTGCCCGCGCGGCGCACCATCGCCGTGTTCGTGTTCGAGCGCGCGTCCGACCTGCTGGTCATTCTGGCGCTGTCGCTGCTGGCCGCTCCGGTGTTCCCTACGCTGGGTGTGCTGGCGGCGGTGGTCCTTGCCTTCGTGGGCCTGTTGTTCGGCGCGGCCGCCTGGCCGCCGCTGCTGGACCGGTTGACCGGCCTGGTGCGCTGGATGCCCGGGCGCTGGCTGCAGCGCCTGGCCCAGTTCGCGCTGGCCGCAGCGCTGGAACTGCGCGGCTGCCTCGGTGCGCGCCAGTTCGGCCAAAGCATGGTCGCCGGGTTGATGGCCTGGGGCCTGACCTCCTCGGTGTTCGTCGGCCTGTGCCTGGGGATGGGCCTGGAGCTGGATCCCATCGTGGCGTTCGGCATCTACCCGCTGGCGATGCTGGTGGGCGCGCTGTCCTTCGTGCCCGGCGGCGTCGGCACCACCGAACTGGCGATCGTGCTGATGCTCGACCGCCTCGGCATCGCCACCGCCGACGCGATCGCGGTGGCGGTGGCCGCGCGCCTGGTCACGCTGTGGTACGCCATTCTGGTCGGCGCGCTGGCGATGATCAGGGCCGAGTTCCTGCCCCGCGGCGAGAGCGCCTGATTCGCTAGGTATAATCGCGGCCCCGCAATGGACCGCCAGGCCATCGAATGTCTGCCCCTACCAGTTCCCCGCCCCACCATCCGGCAGTTTCGGGGCGCGCCCTGTGCGTGGATCTGGATGGCACCCTGCTGAACTCGGACATTCTCTACGAATCGGTGCTGGCGCTGCTGGCACGCAATCCGCTGTACCTGTTCCTGCTGCCGCTGTGGTTGCTGCGCGGCAAGGCGGCGCTGAAGCGCGAACTGGCCTCGCGCGTCACCTTGCCGGCCGAGACCCTGCCCTACAACGAAAAGGTCCTGGAACTGCTGCGTACCACCACGCAGCGTCCGCGCGTGTTGTGCACCGCATCCGATGCCTTGCTGGTGACGCCGATCGCGGAGTATCTGGGCCTGTTCGAACAGGTGATCGCCAGCGACGGCAAACGCAATCTCTCCGGGCGCAACAAGGCCGATGTCCTGGTCGACACGTTCGGTGCCGGCAATTTCGACTATGCCGGCAACGGCAGCGTGGACCTGCACGTATGGGAGAAAGCCGGCGGGGCCTGGGTCGTCAACAATGGCAACGCGCTCAGCAAGGCCGCCGCGCAGCGCACCACGGTGCATGCGCATTGGCCCGCGCCGCCGCGCGCCCGCGCCTGGCTGAAGGCGCTGCGGCTGCACCAGTGGCTGAAGAACCTGCTGGTGTTCGTCCCGCTGCTGACCGCGCATCGCTTCCTGGATCCGGAGTCGGTGCTGCAGGCGGCGATCGCGCTGGTCGCGTTCGGCTTGTGCGCCTCCGGCGTGTACGTGCTGAACGATTTACTCGATCTCACCCCGGACCGGCAGCACCCGCGCAAGCGCAAGCGCCCCTTCGCCGCCGGCCGCCTTCCCCTGCTGCACGGCCTGTTCGCCGCGCCGGCGCTGACCGTGGCCGGGCTCGCGCTGTCGCTGGCCTGCAGCCTGGAATTCACCCTGGTGCTGCTGGCCTACTACGTGATGACGCTGGCGTATTCGCTGCGGCTGAAGCGGATCGTGATGATCGACGTGGTGCTGCTGGCGGCGCTGTACACGGTGCGGATCATCGGCGGCGCGATGGCGATCGGCGTCGAGCTGTCGTTCTGGCTGTTGGCGTTCTCGATGTTCATCTTCCTGTCGCTGGCCCTGCTCAAGCGCTATACCGAGCTGCACGCGATGCTGAGCAGCGGCAAGACCAAGGCCAGCGGGCGCGCCTATTCGGTGGAAGACCTGTCGCTGCTGCAGTCGATGGGCGCGGCGGCCGGCTACATCGCGGTGATGGTGATGGCGCTGTACATCAACAGCCCCGAGAGCGTGGAACTGTACCGCCACCCGAAAGTGCTGTGGCTGGTGTGCCCGGTGCTGCTGTACTGGGTGAGCCGGGTGTGGGTGATCGCGCACCGCGGCGACATGCACGACGACCCGATCGTGTTCGCCGCCACCGACCGGGTCAGCCAGGTGGTGGTGGTGCTGTGCGGACTGTTCGCGCTGAGCGCCATCTGATGGTGGACGCGGGGCAATCCTGGGGACGCTATCCGAAGGCGAGGCAGGTGTTGCTGCCGGTCACCGACCGGGCGGCGGAACTGCCTGCGTTCGATGGCCATGCGCTGCCGCGCGGCAACGGCCGCAGCTATGGCGACAGCTGCCTGAATCCGGACGGCACCTTGCTGGCGACGCGTAGCCTGGACCGGTTCATCGCATTCGATCCGGCGACCGGCCTGCTGCGCTGCGAAGCCGGGGTCACCCTGGCCGAGATCATCGACCTGGCGCTGCCGCAGGGCTGGTTCCTGCCGGTCACCCCGGGCACCCGCTACGTGACGGTGGCCGGCGCCATCGCCAACGACGTGCACGGCAAGAACCACCACCGCACCGGCAGCTTCGGCCACCATGTGCGCGCGTTCGAGCTGCTGCGCAGCGACGGCACGCGCCGCGTGTGCAGCCCCGACGACGATGCCGAAGGCTGGTTCGCGGCCACCGTCGGCGGCCTCGGATTGACCGGCCTGATCACCTGGGCGCAACTCCAGCTGCGCCGGGTCGCGAGCGCGGCCCTGGAAACGGAGAACATCCGTTTCGGTTCGCTCGACGAGTTCTTCGCCTTGTCCGCGGCCTCCGCCGACAGCCACGAATACAGCGTCGCCTGGATCGACTGCCTGGCCAGCGGCCGCGCGCGCGGCCGCGGCCACTTCACCCGCGCCGACCATTGCCCGGGGTTGCCAGAAGAACGGCCCAAACCGCCCGGCGCAGGCCTGCCGATGCCGCTGACGCCGCCGTTCTCGTTGGTCAACCAACTGTCGCTGCGGCCGTTCAACGCGCTGTACTTCTGGCGCCAGCCTGCGCCGCGCAAGCGCTCGGTCAGCCACTTGCTGCCGTTCTTCTATCCGCTGGACGGCATCCGCAACTGGAATCGGATGTACGGCCCGGCCGGTTTCCTGCAGTACCAGTGCGTGCTGCCGCCGGCCGCCTCGCGCGATGGGATCGACGCGTTGCTGGCGGAGATCGCGCGCAGCGGCAGCGGCTCGTTCCTTGCGGTGCTGAAGGAATTCGGCAACGCGCGCTCGCTCGGCATGCTGTCGTTTCCGCGCCCGGGCACCACCCTGGCGCTGGATTTCCCCAACAGCGGCCCGGAGGTGTTCCGGCTGCTGGAGCGGCTGGACCGCATCGTCGACGCGGCCGGCGGCGCTCTGTACCCTGCCAAGGATGCGCGCATGAGCGCGGCGTCGTTCCAGCGCGCCTACGGCCGCTGGCAGGAATTCGCCGATTATCTCGACCCACGTTTTTCTTCCGGCTTCTGGCGCCGGGTCACGGAGTAGACATGCAACGCGTCCTCATCATCGGTGCCACCTCGGCCATCGCCGAAGCCACTGCCCGACGCTACGCCGCACGCGGCGCGGCGATCCATCTGCTCGGCCGCCAGGCCGCGCGCCTGGAGGCGATCGCGGCAGACCTGTCCGTGCGCGGCGCCAAGAGCAGCGTCGGCGTGCTCGACGTCAACGACGGCGCGCACCACGGCGCAGCGTTCGACGCGGCATGGGCGGCCCTCGGCGGCGTGGACGTGGTCCTGATCGCGCATGGCACCCTGCCGGACCAGGCCGCGTGCGACGCCTCGGTCGAGCTGTCGCTGCGCGAGTTCGCCACCAATGGCACCTCCACGATTGCGCTGTGCGCGGCGCTGGCGCCGCGTCTGGCGGCCGGCGCGACGCTGGCGGTGATCTCTTCGGTCGCCGGCGACCGCGGCCGCGCCAGCAACTACCTCTACGGCAGCGCCAAGGCCGCGGTCAGCGCCTATCTCAGCGGCCTCGGCCAGCGCCTGCGCCCGGCCGGGATCAACGTGCTGACGATCAAGCCGGGCTTCGTCGACACGCCGATGACCGCCGCCTTCAAGAAGGGCGCGCTGTGGGCCAAGCCCGACCAGATCGCCAAGGGCATCGTGCGCGTCGTCGATCGCCGGCGTGCCGTCGCCTACCTGCCGGGTTTCTGGTGGGCGATCATGTTCATCATCAAGTCCATCCCCGAATTCGTTTTCCGCAGGATCAAGCTCTGACATGACCGACAAACACGCCAAGATCGTCATCACCGGTGCCGCCGGGCTGGTCGGACAGAACCTGATCGTCGAACTCGAGCAGCAGGGTTACACCCAACTGGTGGCGATCGACAAGCACGCGCACAACCTGCAGATCCTGCGCGAGCTGCATCCGGCGGTGCGCGTGGTGCATGCGGACCTGGCCGAGCCCGGCGACTGGGCGCGCGAATTCGAAGGCGCCGCCTGCGTCGCCCAGCTGCACGCGCAGATCACCGGCAAGACCACCGAGCTGTTCACCCGCAACAACCTGGTGGCCACCTCGCACGTGCTCGATGCCTGCCGCGCGACCAACGTGCCCTATATGGTCCACATCAGTTCCTCGGTGGTGAACTCGGTGGCGAAGGACGACTACACCAATACCAAGCGCGCGCAGGAAGAGATGGTGGTGGCCAGCGGCCTGCGCCACTGCGTGCTGCGCCCGACCCTGATGTTCGGCTGGTTCGACCCCAAGCACCTGGGCTGGCTGTCGCGCTTCATGGCCAAGACCCCGGTGTTCCCGATTCCCGGCGACGGCAAGTTCATGCGCCAACCGCTGTACGAGCGCGACTTCTGCCGCTGCATCGCCAAATGCATCGAACGCGAGCCCGACGGCGAGGTCTACGACATCGTCGGCGATACGCGCGTGGACTATGTCGACATCATCAAGACGATCAAGCGGGTCAAGAAGCTGCATACCCTGATCGTCCATATCCCGATCGGGTTCTTCGCCTTCCTGCTGCGCGTGTATTCGCTCTTCAGCTCCAAGCCGCCGTTCACCGCCGACCAGCTCAAGGCGCTCAGCGCCGGCGACGACTTCAAGGGCATCGATACCGAAGCGGTATTCGGCGTGCGCCAGACGCCGTTCGAAAATGCGATCCGTGAAAGCTATACCGATCCGCGCTACAGCCGCATCGTGCTGCAGCGCTGAAGAGACCCGACGTCGATGAACCTGCGCAGCGACTACCGGATCGATCTGAGGAGATACGATCTCGGCCTTTTCTTCCTTGCCTTTGCCCTGGTCTGCCTGAAATCCAATGACGCCCTGGCGCATCCGCAGTTGTGGGCGGAAGACGCCGTTCTTTTCCTGAAAGACCAGATAGAGCAGCAGGGACTGCTGCTGTTCAGACCATACGCAGGCTATCTGCACGCCGCGCCGCGGCTGGTGACATGGTTCGCGTCCTTCGTAAGCGCGGCATACACGCCGCTCATCTACAACGCCAGCGCGATCGCCATTGCCGCAGCATCGATTTTCATTTGCGTAAAGAACCTGCGCCCGCTGATTCCGCCGTATCTGGTGCTGAGCGTGTTCTTGTTCACCCCGACGAATGGGGAGGTGTTCGGCACGATCACCAACATCCAATGGTTCCTGCAATTTCCGCTGATCACCTACTGCTTCATCGCCACGAAGGCCAGCAATCCGATCGCCAGGCATGTGCTCAAGGGTGTTTTCGCCATCGCCGCGCTAACCGGCCCCTTCTCGATCATCTGCCTTGCGCTGATGGCGCTGAGCTTGCTCGGCTTCCTCGCCCTGCGCGTCACCAGACGCTCGAACCTGCTTTCCATCGCTACCGAGTACCTCGAGCAGCGCGACTTCGGCGCCTGGGCGGTGGTGGCGGCGTGCGCGGTGATTCAACTGTCGTTCCTGTACACATCGGCGCCGGAACACCCCCAGTACACCTCCCTCGCCCGCCTCGTGGTCGGCTCGCTTGGGCAGGCCGCTCCGTTGCATATCCTGGGCTACAACCCGCTTCGGCCGGTGTTCTGGCCGATCGGCTATGCGGCAGCCGGCATGTACATCCTGTTTTTCAGCAGGCTCGCCCCTGTAGCCCGTATTGGCGTGCTTCTCTCCTTGGCCTTTGCGATCCTCGAGGTGTTGGCCGCAGCGCACAAGGTCACCGTCGAACCGCTGCTGTCGCTGCTCCACGGCGACCGTTATTTCCTCGCATTGAAAATCGTCTTCTGGTGGGTCTTCTTCATCGTTCTGAAGGATCTGCTGGGCAGCGAAAGGCAGGGCGCCAGATGCACGTTGCTATTGCTGCTGTTTATCTGCCTGTTGAACAAGGACCACATGCTGCGGCCGCGCTTTGTCGACTACGGACCCGCTGCAGAACTGCGCAAACTCGATGAGCCGGGCTCGCATACCATCAAGTTCAATCCCGAGGGCTGGGAAGCCACCATCACCACGAAGGAATGATACCAGTGCTACCGCATGCGCCATTTTCCTGATGGGCACGGCGCGTGGACGGGTCTCCGATGGATAGGAAGCGACAACGATTTGACTGGCGTTTGCAGGGGAGCACGGGCCAATACCTGCGTGGGGTGCGGCGTACAAAGCCATTTTCATTGACTGTATATTCCCTTCTTGGGTGCATGGACGCCGGTTGCTCCGGTCTCATCCCGAATGCCGCCGGGAAAACGAATGCTTCGCATGCTGCGCGACGGCATCCGCGCCCCCCTTGCCAGAGCCCCTGCAACTTCACTTTTCGAAGAAATGTCCATGTTCCGCCTATTTCGTAAATGGCATGCGATTGTCATCCTGAGCGTGTCGCTGCTCGCATGCCAGCAGTCTCCGCACCCTGGCCTCGTGCAGGGCGGCGGCTGCCCGCCGAAGCAGTCTCCCTATCTCAAGCAGGCGCCGAGCATCGACGGGCGCATCACCTACTGCGACCAGGGCGACGCTTCCACCGGCGAGATCAGGACAACGGCATATCCCGCCGGGACGCGCCGCGTCACTGTGATGATGGCGGGGTATCCCGGTACAGAGGGCGTTCGCGTCCTGGCGGTCGCCACCGACGGCAGTTTCACTTCGGCACTGAAGGCAGACAAGATCGGAGACAGCTGGAAGCCGGTCACATTCCAATTGCCCGAGGCGGCCCAGGCGCACGCGTTCTACCTTCGGCTCGTCGACGATGCGACCGGCACGTTCGGCTGGGCAGGCATGGGCTTTGATCGTGCCGGCCTGGCCACGACGCTGCCCACCCACGCGCTGCCAATGGCATTGGCGATCCTGACCGCGCATCTGTGGCTGATCCTCGCCGGCTGGCTGCTGCCGCGAACGTGGACTGCGCCGGCGCGTGCGCTTTGCGCGGTGCTGGCGCTCGGCGCGGCATCCGGCTGCGTCATTGCGAGCTACATTGCATCTCCCGCCCTCGGCGGAATCATCGCCTACGGCGCTGCTGCCCTGCCGCTGCTCGCGTTGCCGCTGCGGCTGCGCCGGGGGCGGGCGCCGATTGCCGATGCCGTCGCGCTGCACCGCCTCTTCTTTCCCTCGTTCCTGCTGGCATTGCTGATTCTCTGGATCGGTCTCTATCCGTTTTCATGGGACGGACAGGATTGGCAGATCGCCGCCAATCGTTGGCGGAACCTGCCGATGGACTCGTGGCTACCGCTCACCTTCGCCGACATGGTTTCGGCCGGGCGCCTGGACGTGCCGATGATCGGCGACTGGCTGAGCAGCGATCGGCCGCCGCTGCAATCGGGCCTGTATCTGTTGTTCTTCCATTCCTGGCTGCCGCACGGCGGCCTGATCTATCAGGCCCTGTCAACGTGGGCGCAAGCGCTGGTGCTCGTGCCGCTGCTCGTCCTGGTCGGCACGCTGCCGCGGCGTTCGCAACGGGCCGCGATCGTCTTCGCGCTCGCGCTTTCCCCGCTGGTGCTGCTCAACGGCCTGTTCGTATGGCCCAAGCTCTTCGCGGCGACGTTTTGCGCCATCTTCCACATCGCCCTGTTCGGACCGGCCAGCATCGCCAGGCCGGCACGCTGGTCGATGGCCGGGCTTGCGGCAGCCTTGGCCATGCTGTCGCATGGCGGAGCGCTGTTCGTCCTGGTGGGGTCCACGGCCGCGTTCCTGCTACTGAAGCGCGGGCAAGCGTTGCCGGTGCTGGTCAAGACCGGCGCCCTTGCGGTGGCGGCCTACCTGCCTTGGGTCGCCTACCAGCGCCTCATCGACCCGCCAGGCGACAGACTGTTGAAATGGCATTTCGCCGGCCACGTCCCGGTCACCCACGATTCCTTCTTCCACGTACTGCGCGCCGCCTATGCCGATCTCGGCCTCGGCCAATGGCTCGCCGGGCGCGCCTCCAACCTGAACAGCCTGATGCACGGCAGTTTCAGCTTTTTCGGCGACGCCTTGGCGCTGTTTTGGAATCGCAGTCCTGCCGCGATCGCCACCGTCGTCGAGAACAGCTTTTTCTACGGCGCCTATTCCATGTGGTTCGCTTCGCCGCTGTGGCTGCTGCCCTGTGTTGCCTATGCGTTCGCCAAGCGTCGCAGCCTGCGCCCGGTGCGGTTTCCCTCCGACCTGGCGCTCGCCGCCGCACTGTCGTTCCTGTTCTGGATCCTGGTGATCTACGAACCTGGACAGACGGTCATCCATCAGGGCGCCTACTTCAGCTTCCTGATGAGCATGCTGGTGATACTGCTCATGCTGGCTCAGTGCTTTTCGCCGGCGCTCTATGCCGTCGTCGCGCTCAACGTGGCGGTCGCTGCACTTGCCTACGCCTTCGACAGACCCTTTGATGGCGCATCCTGCGCGATCCATATCGGTGCCACGCTGGCATTGGCCGGGGGCTTGCTCGCCGCCTGCAGCCTGGCTTCACCGGAAGCGATGGACGACGAGAACCGCCGGTGTTGACCCCTGCATTGCGGCGCTCGGCGCTGCGCCTGGCGCAGGCAACGCTCGCGTTCGCACTGCTGTGGTGCAGTGCGGGCACGGCCGCCGCGGTGACGATACCGGCCATAGATGGGGGATGCCGTGCCGCTTCATCGGGAAGCCTACGCCCGAGTGAGCGCGTGGCCATATCGGCCATCACCTACTGCGCACAAGGCGACGCCACGCGCGCGACGCTAGCGGTAACCGTCAAGAGAAAATCCCTGCAGCGACTGCAACTGTTCACCGCCGGCTACATCAAGGGCGGTTCGGTGCGGCTTCTCGCCCAGCAAAGCGGCCAAGCCCCGATCGCGCTTCTGCCAGAGAAGAGCGACGACGAACAATGGCAACCCCTCTATTTTTCCGTGCCATCCGGCTGGGGCCCAGGCGACATCACCTTCACGCTGACGGATGACGCGACAGGCGGATTTGGCTGGGGCGGTCTCGGCCTAGGCAAGCGGCGCCATCTCGCTGGCGATGCCAGCGCCTATGCGATCGTCGCCCTGCATGCGGTTGCGATTGCCG
The DNA here is from genome assembly GCF_013410075.1 of Xanthomonas sp. JAI131. Lineage (NCBI taxonomy): Bacteria > Pseudomonadati > Pseudomonadota > Gammaproteobacteria > Lysobacterales > Lysobacteraceae > Xanthomonas > Xanthomonas sp. JAI131. The sequence continues at coordinate 327,842 of NZ_JACCCN010000003.1, forward strand.
GCCTGCTGTTGCTGCCGGGCTTGTTATGGCGATCATGCATCGGCCCATTGCCGCTCAGCCTGCTGCCGGTTCCAGGCATCATCCTGCTTGCGTTGAACGGCCTGGCTTTGTGGATACTGCCGGCATCGGCCGCGCAGTGGTTTCGCGCCGGCTTGGCCGGCATCTATTTGCTTTTTGCCGTCGCGCTCCTGTACCGCCGTCGGATCAGGCGTGACGGCCCCGGAACGCCAAGGTCGGGAGATCGCATCTTCATTATTGCGATCGTGTTGGCCTTGCTGCAGGCGATCAGCATCGGTCTCAATCCCCAGGGTGTCGCGCAGGAATACGGCGGCGACGGAGAGCTTCCCGGCAGAATGGTCGCCTCTCCCCCGGACCATGTGATTCCTTACGGCACCGCCGTCTATCTCCTTCATCGTTACGATGGCGATGAAAAGAGATTCGAGTATTTTGGCGACTGGTCCATCGGCTCGCGCGGTCCGTTGGTGCCGCTGGGCATCAACACCTTGCTGCAGCTTTTCGGTGCCGCCCCGGGCGATCCACCGTCCTCGGCGCGAGTCCAATGGCCTGGGGTGGACTCGGGCGTGGACCTGGCGAGGCTCTTCGGATGGATGCTCAATGCGCTCCCCATCCTCGGGGCGCTGCACCTGATGGGTGCGTTGAACGTGCCCGCCGAGCGGCGCCACCGCGCCGCGCTCTGGCTGGCGCTGGCGCCATTGCTGACCATCAACGTGGTGTTCCTGTGGCCCAAGCTGCTGGCTGCCTACTTCGTCATGCTGGTCGTCGGCGACGTCCTGAATCGCCGTTACTCACGCGCGGGGATATTTGCGGCGCTCGCCTGGCTGAGCCATCCGGTGGGCGCCTTGATGTTGCCCGCCATTGGCCTACTGCTTGTTGCCCAACGGCGCGGCCCCGGGTTCTGGCGAAGCAGCGCGGCGGCCAGCAGTCGGTTCCTGGGCATGTTGTTGCTGGTCATGCTCCCCTGGCTCTACTACAAGTGGCAGTTGGGCCATGGCGATGCGTTCATGAGCTACGTATTTGCCGACGGACGCGGCATCAAGCCGGCGCTCGGAATAGGCAGTTGGCTAGCGGCAAGAGTCTCCAACCTGTGGATGACACTGACTCCCGCCGCGTTCTTCTTTTCCGACGCCATGCACGACTGGATATTCGGTCCTGTGCAGGATTCCTTGCGATGGACCATTCAGTACGCGAAATCACTGCCTGGACAACTCGGCTTCGGTGCCTTTGGTTTCGCCTATGCGGCGCTGGTGCGCTCGCCGCCGGATGCGGCCCTGCGCGATCTGCGCAACTGCATCTTCGGGGCCGGGCTGGCTACCATGCTGATCTATTGGGGATACAGCACCGATGGGCTGGGCAGAAATTGCCTGGAAGTGCTGACGCCATTTGTGATCGTCTACGCCTGCGCCACATGGCCCGTATCCAAAGCCGCCTTCGCCACGATGATGTCGATCGTCGCGCTTGAGTCAATGTGGGTGGCCCTTTCCGGCTTCCTGCTGAATCCGGCATTCCGTCTGGCGTCCGTGGCGTGGGACGGCTGGTTCCTGTTCGGACTGAGCGCAGCCACGCCGCTGATCCTGGCCTTTCACGCCTGGCGTGCTCCATATGGCGCCCCCGGCCCTGCGGACCCAACGCACCCCGCCACCGCATCACCCATGGCGATGACACGCTAAACTTGCCTCCTGCCTGCCGCGCCCCCAGTGACTACCGGCGCTGGCGACCCTCTACTGAAGCCAATGACATGACCTCAAAGAAAAACTACGCGATCGTCGGCGCCGGCCCCATGGGCCTGATGGCAGCCGTTCGGCTCCTCGACGCCGGCCACAGCGTGGATATCTACGAACGCGACGACCGCATCGGCGGCATGTCCGCGACCTTCGATTTCGATGGCCTTCCCATCGAACGCTATTATCATTTCATCTGCAAGACCGACGATCCGCTGTTCGCTCTGCTGGGCCGTTACGGCCTGTCGGACAAGCTGCATTGGACAGATACCAAGATGGGCTATTTCTACAACGGAAAGCTCTACAAGTGGGGAACGCCGTTCGCATTGCTGGGCTTTCCACATCTCGGGCCGATCAGCAAGTTCCGCTACGCCCTGCACGTCATGTACACCAAGGGCATCAAGGACTGGACGGCGCTGGACAAGGTCAACGCGACCACGTGGATCCGCAAGTGGATCGGCGACAAAGCGTACGACGTGATGTGGAAGGACGCATTCAGGCTGAAGTTCTTCGAGTACAAGGACAATCTTTCCGCCAGTTGGATCGGCACGCGTATCAAGCGCATCGCGTTGTCGCGGCGCAGCCTCATGCACGAGAGCCTTGGCTACCTGGATGGCGGCTCGATGACCCTGCTGGACAAGATGGCCGCAGACATCACCGCCCGCGGCGGCCGCATCCTGCTGTCGCAGGGCATCGACGAAGTGGTCAGCGAAAACGGCAGCGTCAGTGGCGTCCGCGCCGGCGGCCAGTTCCTGCCCTACGATGGTGTGGTCTCGACGGCCCCCATCCAATACGTGCCGGCGATGGTGCCTGGCCTGCCGTCCGATTTCAGCGCCCAGATCCGTGCCATCGAAAATATCCCGGTCGCCTGCGTCATTCTGAAACTGAAGCAGCCGGTCAGCGAAAACTTCTGGATGAACATCAGCGACCCGGGCATCGCGATTCCGGGCGTGATCGAGTACAGCAACCTCAACCCCACCACACCGCCAGGGCAGAAGATCCTGTATGCCCCGTTCTACATGCCCAAGACCCATCCGAAATGGAGCATGAGCAACGAAGCGCTGATCGAAGAGGTGCTTGGCTATCTGCCGAAGCTGAATCCGTCATTCCAGCGCGACTGGGTCCTGGCAACCCACTGCCACCGCTATGAATTCGCGCAGACCATCTGCCCGCCGGGCTTCCAGGATCGCCTCCCGGCGATGCGGACGCCACTGAACGGGTTTTTCATGGCCGACACTGCTTACTACTATCCCGAAGACCGTTCGATCTCCGAGAGCCTGCAGGCGGCTGACCGCCTGGCAGAAGCCGTGCTTCGCGCATGACATCGCGCAAGTTCATCAAGTTCTTGCTGGCGGGAGGAACCGCTGCCGCCGCCAACTTCGGCTCGCGCATCCTGCTCGGCCATGTCATGCCGTACACAGGGTCGATCGTGGTGGCCTATCTCATCGGCATGCTCACGGCGTTCGTGCTCAACCGCATGTTCGTCTTCGAAGCCGCCAGCACTGGCCTGAAACATCAGGCCATCTGGTTCACGCTGATCAATATCGCTGCCGTGTTGCAGACGCTCGTCTGCAGCCTGGTCTTCGCACGCTGGATTTTTCCGGCGATGGGCATGCGCTTCCATCCTGAAACGCTGGCGCACGCGATCGGCGTCGCGGTACCGGTCTTCACCAGCTATTTTGGCCACAAGGCCCTCACCTTCAAAGAGCGGCCGGCATGAACGGTGTCGCCATGCGCCATGCAAGCGGCGGCCTTGGCCAGGGCCGGCCCTATCCGACATGGTTGATAGCCGTGGCAGTGGGCCTGATTGCACTCGCTGCGCGTCTGCTTTACATCGAACACTTTGCCGTCAGCATGCCGTTCTGGGATCAATGGGACGGGGAAGGCGACAATCTGCTGAAACCGCTGCTGTCGGGCTCGCTAGGCTTGGCCGAGCTGTTGCATGCGCACAACGAACATCGGATTCTGCCGACGAAGTTGGTGACGCTGGCGAGCTATCTCGCAACCGGGCAGTGGAACAACATCTACGAAGCCAGAATCAGCGCGGCGATCTACGCAATGATTCCCGCCATTCTGGTCTGGCACGGCATGCGCATCGGCGCCTCGCTGCGCTCGCGTTTCTTGTTGGTCGCGGTGGCGATCTGCGCAGCGGTTCTGCCCTACTCCTGGGAGAACTTCCTGGTCGGCTTCCAGAGCCAGTTCTACTTCCTGATCCTGTTTGCGGTCTTGGCGATCTCGCTTGCTGCAGCGAGACATGATCGTGTCGTCGCCATCGGCGGCGTTGTCACGCTTTCCGTGATCAGCGTGCTCACGATGGCATCCGGCCTGCTGACGCCGGTCGCAGCGGCGATCACGTATGCGCTGGCCGCCTGGCTGCTGCCGGGGCGCAAGTGGGCGCCGGTACTGGCCATTTGTCTGCTGATGGCCATCGCCGTGGCGGCTTACAAAGCCATGCCGGTCATTCCCCAGCACGCGGTCATGCGCGCGCAATCCGCGCTCGAACTGCTTGGCGGCCTGACGCGCGTGTTGAGCTGGCCGGTGCGCGGCATGCACGCGCCTGCGCTGCTGCTTTGGCTCCCGGGCGTTCTCGGCGTGGCGTTGACGCTCCATGCCCGACCGGCCGGCAAGACGGACATCACAATGGCCGGCTTGCTGGCCTGGGGCGGCCTGCAGGCGGCCGCCATCGCCTACGGCCGTGGACACGACCTGGTGGAGCTGTCCCCGCGCTATACGGAGATCCTCATTCCCGGGTTGTTCGCAAATGCCTGGTTCGCCATCCGCCTAGTGCAGCTCCGCCATACCTTTACCGCGCTGGCCCAACGCGGAACTTATGCGGTGGCAGCGCTTTTTATGCTGACCGTATTCGGTGGCTGGGCCGAGCGATTCCACGTCGATATGGAGGCGCTGCGCGCACGCCACGAAGCGACGCAAGCTCAGGCGCAAGGCGTGCTGTACTACGTCGCCTCCAAGGATGACGTAACGTTCGAAAGCGGGCAGTTGCCGCTGCCTTATCCGAATTCGCAGCGGCTACACCAGCTCCTGCACGATCCGTATCTTCTCCAGGCGCTTTCCGGCAGCGACCGGCCCAGGCAACTGGAAAGCTTCGCCTCGCCGAACGATGTGCGCTAGCAGCGGCTAGCGACCGCCAGCAATTGCGGCACTAGAAGCGGCGCTCAAGGCTCTCCAGCGACGAGCGTTCCCATCGCGCATGCCGATGCCGCCTTGTCGCGTCCATATAACAGGAAGACGCGATAGCTTCCGGGCTGGATGGCAGGCAACCATGCTCTTTGGTTGTAACCCGATCGCAGCAGCGCCGGCTTGCCGAACGCCTGGGCGACATCCGGTCGTTCTCCCCCAGCTACGATGGGAACCGCGTACGACGCCGCAGCGGAGTTCAGCACGAGGGTCGCCCCGTCCGGCACCGCGTCCGCGGCATCGGCCATCCAGCCGCCGAACGTAACCCAGCCGCGCGGCCTGACCCGGGCCTGCTGGGCCGGCTTGCCGTCGACCGCATCCAGGCTGCAGCGCCCCCCCGCAGGCAAGTCGGAGACCGGCCCGGCATATTTCGCGAATGCCGGCTCGGTCGCCGCAGCGATGCCTTCGTCGGAAATCGGCGGCTGCCTATGGCACCCGGCGAGCATCACGCCGACCGCCAGCGCAAACCAAGGCAGCCGGCTCCTCATCCCGACGCCTGCGACACAACGTCGCGCGCTCATGCAAGCGCTCGACCCGGAAGTTGCGGCTCCCAAGGGCGTGGCGGATAGGCCAGCGTGAACGGAGTGGATTCCACCGTGAGGTTGACGTTGTAGTAAGGATCCTGCTGCAACGCCTTGCCCCAGCGCGCCTTCATGAAGCTCTCCTCGCGCTTGAAGCGGGCGATCTTCTCCGGGGTGGTCTCGTAGCCACGCGAAGCCGATTCGTGGTGATAAAGCTCGGCGAACGGGGTCCACAGGTTGCGATAGCCGGCCTCGCGCACGCGCAGGCAGAAGTCGACGTCGTTGAAGGCCACTTCTAGCTGCTCGTCCAGGCCACCGACCTGCTCGAACACCGAACGGCGCACGATCGCACAGGCTGCGGTCACCGCGCTCAGACTCTGCGCCAAGCCACCGCGGTGTTTGTCGCCCGGCCAGCCACGCGCCATGCCCACATAGCAGTGCCCGGCCACGCCGCCGATGCCGAGGATCACGCCAGCGTGCTGGATCGTATTGTTCGGGTAGTACAGCATCGCGCCCACCACCCCGATCTCGGGGCGCAGCGCGTGCCCGACCATCTCGTCCAGCCAATCGCGACTGATGACTTCGATATCGTTGTTGAGCAAGCCCAGCACCGTGCCGCGCGCAACACGCGCGCCGGCGTTGTTGATCGCCGAGTAGTTGAACGGATGCGGATACGGCAACACGCGCACGCGCGGATCCTGCTGGACCTGCGCGAAATACTCCCTGGACGCCTCTTCCTGGGAGTCGTTGTCGATGACCACGATCTCGTAGTTGGGATAGTCGGTGCGTTCCAGGATCGAATCGATGCACTGCTTGAGCAGGTCGATGCGGTCGCGGGTGGGAATCAACAGGCTGACCAGCGGCGCCGGCTCCGGCAGCGGATACGCAATCCGGAAATAGCCGCTGTAGCTCGCCATCTCCAGCACCTTCCCGCCGTTGCCGGTCCGGTCCAGATGCGCCTGCACCGCGCGCAGCGCGGCAAGATGCGCATACGATTTTTCACCCGGCGCCATCGCGGTGGAGCCGCTGATCATGCGCCAGTGATACAGCACCAGCGGAAGATGCCCGATCGCATCGTGAGGAAGCCTCTCGGTGATCCGCAACGTCAGGTCCCAATCCTGGGCGCCTTCGAATCCCTCCAGGAAACCGCCGACCGCGCGCACCTGTTCGGCACGGTAGACCGTCAAGTGGCAGACGCAATTTTGTGAAAGGAACAGATCGGGATTCCAGTCCGACTTGAAGTAGGGATCCGAACGCTTCCCTTCCACGTCGATCTTGTCTTCGTCGGTGAACAACATCTGCCACTGCGGATTATTCTCGAACGCGTGGACGCTCTTGAGCAGGGCCAAGGGATGCAGTTCGTCGTCGTGGTCGAGCAATGCGACGAACTCGCCCCTGGCCATCTGCAGGGCCGTGTTCGACGCTGCGGAAATATGTCCGTTCTGTTCCCGTCGCTGGAACCGCACGCGCTCGTCGCGTTCGGCATACTCGGCAAGCACCTGCATCACCGCTGGATCGGTGGAGGCATCGTCGGCGATGCACAACTCCCAATTCGGATAGACCTGCTCGCGTACGCTTTCGATGCAGCGCCGCAACCAGCGCTCGGGGGTGTTGTACGTCGGCACGATGACCGAAACCAGCGGCCTGCGCGTCAGCGAGGCGAGTTCTGCATCCGCCGCCGCCTTCCACGCGGCATCGCGGCAATCGTAGAACTCCTGCCACACTTCATAGTCGGAGAAAGACCCCGAAAGCATGCGGGTCGAGTATTCGTGATAGAGCCGATCGGCCATCCTGCGGACGCCCTTGGTCAACAGATCGATCGCCGTTCGCGCCACTAGCCGCAGCTTGTTCACGCCGCCTTCGCGGCGGTCGAACGATGCGCCGAAAAGGCGCCGCATGGCGTCGCCGCGCTCGATGCGCTGCAGCTGCAGAGCGGAATGACTGAAATCCATCGGCGCGACGGAGGGATCGAAGCGGATGCCGGTGGTCGACTCCACCAGACGGACCACGATCTCGAACCGCCGCGTTTCGCCGCTGGGTATGTTCAGAGGAAGATCGATGCGCTCGGCCTCGCCGCTGTGCCTGACCCGATACGTCGGATACAGCACCGGCGCGAACATGCGCCCGCGATAGACCGACAGTTCGCCAGCGAGCAGATACCAGCCGCCAGCCAGGGCTTCGCCCTGCCACCGCAGTTCCACCTGAGGATCGCTGCCGGAGGCGCGCCACACCGCAGCGTGCGCTGCCGTGGTGGGAAATTCGGGAGCCAGCGGCGCAATCTGCTGCAACGGAGTGACGCTAAGTGCAATCGTTTCGGACATCTAGCTCTCGGGAAAAGTCCCTCGGATCACCGGGGGAGCGTACTCTATAGGATAAACGGGATGTAAATCCCGTGCCAGCGCCAGCGCGTGACGGTCAGGATCCAGCGCGAACGCGGGCGCATCGAGCGACAGGCATGGGCTATAGGCCGGATCGTCACCGAGCACCTGCTGCCAACGCGCCTGCATCGTGGCGACCTCGCCGGCGAACCGCGCCTGCTTGACCGGATCGTCCTCGATGCCCCGGCTGGCCGATTCATGATGGTAGGCCTGGGCGTGCGGCGTCCACGCATTGTCGTAACCGTGCGCGCGCAGCCGCAGACAGAAGTCGACATCGTTGAACGCCACCGCGATCGATTCATCCAGGCCGCCCACCGCGATATAGGCCGCGCGCGTCACTGCCAGACAAGCCGCAGTGACCGCCGAATAGCGCTGCGTCAGCAGAGCGCGTCCGTACTCGCCGGCGAAATCGTGCGGCGCGTGGGCGAAGGCATGGGCGGCGACACCGCCGATTCCCAGTACGACACCAGCGTGTTGCAGCGACCCGTCCGGATAGAACAGCTTCGCGCCGATCGCCCCCGCCCCCGGGCGTGAGGCCAGCCGCACCAGTTCCTGCAGCCACTGCGCATCGGTGATTTCGATATCGTTGTTGAGCAAGACCACGATCTGCGCAGTGCAATGCGCCACGGCGTAGTTGTTGATCGCGGAATAGTTGAACGGGCGGTCGTAACGCAATATCCGGACCCGCGGATCTTGGCCGATCGCCTCGAAATAGGCATGCGATTGCGCTTCGACCGAGCCGTTGTCCACCACCGTGATGCGATAGCGAGAATATTCCGTCCTGGCGAGCAGAGTGGAAATGCACTGTTCGAGAAGATCGATGCGATCGCGCGTCGGGATGACGATCTCGACGTCCGGCTCGGCGTCCAGCGCATATCGCACATGCAAGCGTTGCCGGTCCACCGCATGGATCCGTGCGCCCTGGGACTGCAATGCCCGGCCGAGCACGCGCACGCGCGCCGTCGCATCCGCCTCGCTACGTGCGAACGGGGCACAGATCGGCCCGACGTCGCCGTTCACGTGACGCAACATGTGCGGCAAGTGCAACGGAATCGCGTCGCACTCGTGGATCAGCGCGCATAGCAGCGAGAACCACGGCGCATCCGGGTCGAGGCCATCGAGCAGGCCATCTACAAGCGCATCCCTGCGTACGAACGCGCTGCGCCCGAGATAATCCTGCTCGTACCAACGCAGGCGGTCCCACGCCGGCTTGAACAGCGGCGCGAAACGCCGCCCAGCTTCATCCACCCTGTCTTCGTCGCTGTAGACCAAGGCGGCCGCAGGAAGCGAGATCATCTCGGCGAGGACCTTGGCGGTCATCGGATGGATGCGATCGTCCGCCGCCAGCACCGCCACGTAGGCGCCTTGCGCAGCGCGCAGACGCGCACCGAGCAAAGTCGCAGCATCCACGATCTGCGGCGATGGCAGCGCACGGTCCACGGACCACTCGCCCAACTGCAGGGCATCGGCCACGATCTCGACCGCCTGCCCTGCCAGGGAACCGAGCGCATCGAGGCATGCCGAGAAATCCGCTCCCGCTCGATCGTGGAATACCAACGAAAGAACAGGAGCCAGGGCACGCATGTCGCTGCGTGACGTCGACACCAGTTCGGCCAGTCGCCGATCCTCGCGCAGCACCCAGGTCGCATAGCCGGCATCACGCGCCGTCGTGTCAGCACGCTCCGTGCGCAGCAAGGCGTGCAACGATGCGTCCGCGCCCTGCTCGCGCCACTGCGACTGCGCGTCACCGACCAGTTCCAGCGCTTCCTGTGGCGCATCGCGCAGCCGTTCACCGACACCGCCGCGCAGCAGCAACCAGAAGGCTTCGCGCTCGCTCAACCGGTAACTCTCGAGCGGCCCCAGTTCGAATCTCGCATAGGCGTCTGTCGGGTCGAACCTCAGCGCCTGCAATGGCTCGGAGAACTGCACCACGACATCCAAGCTGCCGCGGCCAGCGGCCAGCGCGAGATCGATCCGGGTGTCTTCGGCAATCCCGTTGCCATAGTCCGGATAGAGACAGGGGTTGGCCAGACGTCCATCCAATTCGCGCAAGACACCACGCAGCCGGTACCAGCCGGCGGCAAGCGGCAGCGCCGGCTGGGCCAGCGCGAATTGCGGATCGGACCCGACGGATTCCCAGGTCGTGACCTCGCCAGCGGCTAGGCAGGCAAGATCGGCCAACGGCGTCGCGTCCCAGCGCATTCGCACCGGCGGTCGTTGGCTCAGGTCCGCCACGGTCACCGCAACTTCCACCATCTGCGTCCTTGCAGCTGCGCAAGCATGGCCATCTGCTGGCCCTGGACGGCAGCGAGCGCATCCACCTTGGCTTCCAGCGCACGTAGTGCATCGCCACGCTCCATCCGGTCCAGCGCATCGCTGAGCCGGGCGGTCAATTCACCCTGCTGCGTGCTCCAGTGCTGGATCGAATCGACCAGACGATCGTCGGTGGCGACGATTCGGTCGTGCAAGGCGCCCTGGCCCTCGGCCAACTGCTGGACGACGGCCTCAATCCGTTGCAACGCCGGCACCGTCTGCGCCAGACCGTCTCCAAGCGCCGTGTGCAGCGCTTCGATGGAGGCATACATGTTCACGCCATGCTGGCCCGCCAGGTTGAGCGAGTGCTGAAGCGACGCGAACCCATCGGCGATCTCCGCATGCTGGTGACCGGCGGCAGCAACCGGAGCTGCGGCACGCGGCACCGGCGCATCGAGCATGCGTTCGATCGCTTCGCGCTGGTCCTTGCCCGTGACCTGGCGCTGAAACGCCAATTCGCGCTCGAGCCAGAGATCGAAACCATTCGCCGCCGAGGCAGCGAACAGTTCAGCTACCACATCCAGCAGCAGGGCCCGCAACGTGATCGGCTCGCCTTCCGCCATCGGCGCCACGACACTGCCGCCATAGGTGAACAACAGCGAGCGCAACAACAGCCAGCCGAGCGTCGGGCATTCGGCGACCCACTCGCGATCGAAGTAGACGATCCGGCCATCGGCGGCGCACAGCAAATTCGATGGCGTGGCGTCGAGATAGTCGTCGGGCAGAACGCTGTCGACGCTGTCCAGCGCAACGGCATGCCCTTCGTCGTGCAGCACCTGCGCCAATGCCTGCAAATAGCGCCGCACTTCCGCGACCAGCTCGGCACGGGTCCAGCCAGGCTGGCTCAGTACCGCGCGAATTGTGTCGACCAGCAAGGGACCCTGGAAATAGTCGGTCGCGCTCTGCACCTGCAAGCGAACCCCGGTCTCTGCCGATGGCGCGTCGGACAATCTGCGCGCATGCACGCGCACCGTTTGGTCCTGCTCCGCCACGAAAAGCGTTTCCCGGGCATAGGCGCCCAGCCGCTGCGTGCTGTAGTGATACGCCAGCGCCGATTGCTCGGCCATCGCCGAGTCGTCGGCCACGGCTTCCACCAGGAACGAATTGGCCAGATCCAGCGCCAAGCCGTTGGCCGCGACCACCGGCCAGGCACGCTGAAGATTGAATGTCGTCGGCGTGAGCTGGGGATCGCGGCGAACCGCCTGCGCCGCCAGCGCGCCGGCATTGAACAGCGCGGGGTCGGCCGAGATGCCGCGCTCGGTCAGGATCGTGGCCGGCATCTTGTAATCGGGCAACGGCGCGGAAAAACGGCTGCGCGCATAGCCGGCGCGCCGAAGCAGCGCGTCGAGTTCGTTGCGCCCGTATGTGCGCGCGCCGCGCGATTGATAGCGGTCCTCCAACCCGACCATCGGCTGCCCCAGATGGTCTTCCGGCACGCCGGCCAGATACTTCAGGCCCAGCTGATTCTCGATGGCCAGAATCAGGCGCCCTCCTGGCGCCAGCAGCTGCCTTGCGGCCTGCAGCATGTGCAGCGCGGGGTTCTGCGCGTCGGAGAACAGACTGGCGTACTCCAGCACGCCGATCAGGGTCACCACGTCGAAGCGCTGGGCGACGGAAAAATCCTGAAAGCGTTCGGCCACCACAACGACATTGCGCAACTCGCGAGTGCGCTCGCGGGCGATGCGTGCGCGCCGCAACGAGCCCTCCAGCGCCAGCACGTCCGCCCCGCTCTCGCCGAGATAGCGCGTGACCGCACCGCATCCGGCGCCGATTTCGAGAACCCTCGCACCCGGCTGAAGATGCTGCGCGAACGGTCGCAGCAGGTTCGCGCGTTCCGTGGACAGGTGATAGCGGCTCGGCCAGTCGACGCAAGCGGCCGCCAGCTCGGAAGAAAACACGCTGACGTCGGCAGCGGCGCGCAACGTCGCCAACAGCCCATCTTCGGAGTTGTCGCCATCGCTGTAGCCGATGCTGTCGTAGCCCTCGCGGCGCCATACGGCGACGTCCGCAGGCATGACATAACCAGCGACTGCCAATGAATCAATCATGCAATGCGTCCTCTTGAATCATCGTCGGCGTGATCGATCAAACAGCCTGGCGAGGGCTTGCGACTTCCAGACGCATGTCCAGCCCGCCCATACCGAAGAAATCGGCGTTGATCACCTTGAAATGGATGCTGTCGTAGCGCCTGTCATGAGGCACCACATCCTCTTCGCCGCGGCTGGCCACGCCGACAGAAAGGAAATAGTCGCCATCGGCCAGGTCGCAGCGGAATGCGGCCACCACATCGACCGCGCTGCCGGCAGCGCCGCCAGCGGTGAACGCAGGCAGCGGCTTGTACTCGGTATTGGTACCGTAAACGACGACGCCCTCGGCCGTCTTCAGGGTGAAGCCGACGATCGGCCTGATCACCTCGCGCTCGAACACCATTCTGACCACGAGGCGCAATTCCTGGCCGGACTCGAGAATCGGCGGATAAAGCGTTTGCGCCGATCGCAATTCGAAGTCGGTGATGCGCACGGCACCGTCGCCCCAGCGGAACTCATGGGGATTGTAGTTGGGGCGCGACTCGTAGCCACCGCCCTCGCCGGAGAACGGCACGCTCTCTTCGAACGGCGCGTCTGCGACCCGCTCGCCCGCGTCGGGCGCGGGAGCATCGGTATCGCCGCTACCGAACAGCAAGTTGTAGTAGGCGTTGACCACATCCTTGGGCTTGCCTTGGCGCAGGATGCGGCCGCTATCGAGCAACTGGGCGAACTCGCAGTGCTGCACGATCTGATCGGCCGAGTGGCTGACCAGCAGGATCGAAGCGCCATCGTCCTTGAGCTGCTTGAGCCGCGCGAAGCACTTGGCCTGGAACTTCGCGTCGCCGACCGACAAGGCTTCGTCGACGATCAGCAGCTGCGGGTGCACCTGCGCCTGCACCGCGAACGCCAGGCGCACGACCATGCCGCTGGAATAGCTGCGGATCGGCTGGTCGATGAACGCACCGATGTCGGCGAATGCGAGGATGCGATCGAGGCTTGCATCCACTTCGTCCTTGCTCAACCCGAGGATGGCCGCATTGAGATAGACGTTCTCGCGCCCGGTGAATTCGGGATTGAAGCCGCTCCCCAGTTCCAGCAATGCCGCCACGCGCCCCTGCACCTGGATGCTGCCCTCGGTCGGGGTCAGCGTGCCTGCGATCATCTGCAGGAAGGTCGATTTTCCCGAGCCGTTGCGGCCGATGAGGCCGACCGTCTGGCCGCGGCGCACTTGCAGATCGGCGCCGCGCAATGCCCAGAATTCCCGGTAGTAGCGCCGCGAACCGCCCACCAGACCCTGCAGCAAGCGGTGCGAAGGCCGGTCGTAGATGTGGTAGCACTTGCCGACGCCGCGCGCATCGACCACCAGGTCGGCGTCGCTGGATATCGGGCTGTCCGCTTGCGCCACGGTCAAGAGTTCAGAGGACATCGGCGAACCCCCGGCGCGTCTTCTGGAAGACGAAGTAACCGAAATAGGCGAACGCCAGCGCGCCGAGCGTATACATCCCCAAGCCCGCCCAATCCGGCGCGCGCCCCCAGAATGCGACGTCGCGCGCCTCGTCGATGATGAAGGTCAAGGGATTGAGGTGGAAGACGAACTGGTACTTCGGCGGCAGCGTGCTCACCGGAACGATGGCGGAAGACAGGAACAACGTCGCCGTGGCGATCACGCCGGTCATCTGCCCGATGTCGCGCAGGAAGACGCTCAGCGAGGACAGCAGCCATCCCAGGCCGAGCAATCCGACCGCCAGCGGCAGGAACACGATCGGCAGGAAGACCAGCGTCGGGTGCATTTCGTGCCGCACGATCAGGTTCAGCACGACGAACACCAGCGAATTGGTGCAGGCGTGGAACAGCGCCGACAACACCATCGTCCAGGGCAGCACGTCGAGCGGAAACACGATCCGCTTGACCAGGTTCGAATTGCCGATGACCAAGGTGGGCGCACGCGTCAGGCATTCGGCGAACAGGCCATGCACGATCAGGCCGAGGAACAGCAGCATGGCGAAGTCGGCGATGTTGCCGCTGGTCCCCGGCCAGCGCGATTTCAGCACGTAGCCGAACGCCAAGGTATAGATGATCAACATCATGAATGGACTGATCAGCGACCACAGCAGACCGAAGCTGGCGCCGCGATAGCGTCCGAGCACGTCGCGCCGGGTCATCTCCATCGTCAGGCTGGGATAGTGCAGCCAGGCATGGAACGGACCGGTCGGCGAAATGCGATTCGCCCGTTGCAGCACGTCGTGCATGTGTCAGCTCCGCAGCGCGCGATCGAGATCGGCCTGCAAATCCCCCACATCCTCGACCCCCACGCTCAACCGCACCAGCGCATCGCTGATGCCGAGCTGGGCGCGCCGTTCCACCGGCACCGAGGCGTGGGTCATGACCGCAGGATGGTTGACCAGGCTTTCCACGCCGCCCAGCGATTCGGCCAGGGTGAACAGCTCGGTGCGTTCGCAGAAGCGCTTGGCCGCGTCGAAGCCGCCCTTGAGCACGATCGAGACGATGCCGCCGAAGCCGGACATCTGCCGCTGCGCCAGGGCGTGCTGCGGATGCGAGGCCAGGCCGGGGTAGATCACCTTGTCGATCGCCGGGTGGGTGTCCAGCCACTGCGCCAGCTGCAGCGCGTTGGCGCAATGCGCGCGCATCCGCAGCGGCAGGGTCTTGAGCCCGCGCAGCGCCAGAAAGCTGTCGAACGGGCCCTGTACGCCGCCCACCGAGTTCTGCAGGAACGCCAGCTGCTCGGCCAGTTCGGCATTGGCGCCGACCACGGCGATCCCGCCGACCATGTCGGAGTGGCCGTTGAGGTACTTGGTCGCCGAATGCACCACGATGTCCGCACCCAGTTCCAGCGGGCGCTGCAGCATCGGCGAGGCGAAGGTGTTGTCCACCACCACCAGCAGGCCGTGCTTGCGCGCGATCGCGGCGATCGCGGCGATGTCGACGATCTTCAGCATCGGGTTGGTGGGCGTCTCGATCCACACCATCTTGGTCTTGGGTCCGATCGCCGCTTCGAACGCGGCCGGATCGGTCAGGTCGACGAAGCTGAAGTCCAGGGCGGCGGTGCGCCGGCGCACGCGCTCGAACAGGCGGTAGCTGCCGCCGTACAGGTCGTCCATCGCCACCACGTGGCTGCCGCTGTCCAGCAGCTCCATCACCGTGGAGGTGGCGGCCATGCCCGAGGCGAACGCGAATCCGCGCGAACCGCCTTCCAGCGCGGCAACGCAGCGCTCGTAGGCGAAGCGGGTCGGATTGTGGGTGCGCGAGTACTCGAAGCCCTGGTGTTCGCCGGGGCTGGACTGGGCATAGGTGGAGGTCGCATAGATCGGCGGCATCACCGCGCCCGTGGACGGGTCCGGATGCTGGCCGCCATGGATCGCCAGGGTCGCCAGCGACAGCGCGGGGCCGTCGCCATTGGGGTTGGACGTGTGGTCCGTCATGAGGGGTTCCCGGAGAAGGGGCGTGATTCTAGCAGCGAGGTCTGAACGGCCCCCTGTATCGGGAGCCGTCCACGAGGCACCGTCACTGGACGCGGCGGCGCAGGTAGTTGAGCAGGTCGATGCGGGTGATCAGGCCGAGGAAGGCGCCTTCGTTCATGACGATGGCGACCTGGCCGCGGTCGAACACCGGCAGCAGCGCTTCGATCGGCGATTTGACGTCGAGCCGGTCCAGCTTGCTGACCATCGCCGTGGCCACCGGGTCGCGGAACCGCGCCTCGTCGCCGTAAACGTGCAACAAGACGTCGCTTTCGTCGACGATGCCGACCAGTTGGTCGCCATCCATCACCGGCAGCTGCGACACGTCGTACAGCTTCATGCGCTGGTAGGCGGTGGTCAGCAGGTCGTTGGGGCCGACCACCACGGTGTCGCGCTGGCTGTACGGGCGCAGGATCAGGTCGCGCAGGTCGCCGTGCTGCGGGCGCTCCAGGAAGCCGTTGTCCAGCATCCAGTAGTCGTTGTACATCTTCGACAGGTACTTGTTGCCGGTGTCGCAGACGAACACCAGCACGCGCTTGGGCTCGGTCTGCGCGCGGCAGTACTTGAGCGCGGCGGCCAGCAGGGTGCCGGTCGAGGAGCCGCCGAGGATGCCCTCCTTGGCCAGCAGTTCGCGCGCGGTATGGAAGCTCTCGGCGTCGCTGATCGAATAGGCTTTCTTGACCCGCGAGAAATCGGAGATGTCGGGCAGGAAGTCCTCGCCGATGCCCTCGACCAGCCAGCTGCCGGACTTCTCGCTGACCGTGCCCTGCTCGATGTACTCGGTCAGGATCGAGCCGACCGGGTCGGCCAGCACCAGTTCGGTGTGCGGCGAGGCGGCGGCGAACGCGCGCGACAGGCCGGTCATGGTGCCGGAACTGCCGCAGCCGAACACGATCGCGTCCAGCTTGCCGTCCATCTGCCGCAGGATCTCCGGACCGGTGCCGAACTCGTGCGCCGCCGGGTTGTCGGGGTTGCCGAACTGGTTGACGAAATAGGCCCCCGGCGTCTCGGCGGCGAGGCGCGCGGCCAGGTCCTGGTAGTACTCGGGGTGGCCCTTGGCCACGTCCGACCGGGTCAGCACCACCTCGGCGCCCATCGCCTTGAGGTTGAAGATCTTTTCCCGGCTCATCTTGTCCGGCACCACCAGGATCAGCTTGTAGCCCTTCTGCTGGGCGACCAGGGCCAGGCCGATACCGGTGTTGCCGGCAGTGCCCTCGACCAGTACCGCGCCGGGCTTCAGCTCGCCGCGGCGCTCGGCCGCCTCGATCATCGACAGGCCGATGCGGTCCTTGATCGAGCCGCCGGGGTTGGCGCTTTCCAGCTTCAGGTACAGCTCGCACACGCCAGTGTCGAGCTTGCTGGCCTTGACGATGGGGGTGTCGCCGATCAGGTCGAGTACGGAAGAGTGAATGGCCATCGCGTCCGGATGCATCGCGCCGTCATAGCGGCTGGACCGGTGATTATCCGCGGTATGCGCCGGAATGTCAGACAAAGCGCCGAACCGGCACGAAAAAAGCCGCGATCGCGGCTTCGGAGGAGATGACGCGGACGGTGGCAAGCCGACGAGGAGGCCGGCCACCGCCCGCGACAATTGAACGCTTGTCGTGGGAGGGAGGAATCAGTGAGGCTTTTGCTGCTCGTCGTAGAGCCGCAACAGCTTTTCCTTGGCCGCGAGCTTTTCCCGCTTCATCTGCGACAGGGTGAGATCGTCGATCGGCAGCACGCCGAGCTCGGCGTCCATGCACTTCTTGTCCAGGGTCTTGTGGCGTTGGTAGAGCTGCTTGAACTCCGGATCGGACTTGATCAACGCGTCGATTTCGGTCTGCGGTTGCCCTTCGAACATAGGAATAGCCTCCTTCAGCTGGAAACAAGAACGCCCCGGCCGGAACGGCACGGGGCGTTGCCTGGGAGCGGAGTCGCGCGGGTCGCCAGCCACTCCACCGCAACGCCCGGGCCTGCTGCCCTTGGAACGTCTCGCTGCGGTGCGTGCCACTGCTTCATCGGCCCGGAGTCTCCGTGGAACCAGGCGACGGTGTGTCGCCTGGGAGTTCGACCCTACGCCTCCCCACCAGTTCCGGCAAGGGCAGCAGCGCGCGCTTTCCGCATTCAGTTGCTCGCCGCTCAGGCCCAGAGAAAAACCGCGTTAAACGGGCTCCAGGGCCTGCACCGGCCAACCCCGCTCAGGGCGCGATCACCACCTCGGCGGCACGCGCCTTGGTCGCCGGCGCCTTCTTGCCGACCGCCTGCAACCGGCTCGCCGTCACGCCGCCGGCGACCAGCGCCTCGCGCAACGCGTCGGCACGCTTCTGCGCCACGCCGGCATCGGCGTCGTAGGCCTCGATCCGCACCCGGCCCTTGGCGCCGATCTGCAGATACTGCGCCAGCGCCTTGGCCTGGCCGGCGGCATCGGCCGACAGCGCCGCCTTGCCTGCCGCGAACGCCCCGCCGGTGACGGTGAAGACCTCCCCGCGCGGCTCGAAACGCGACGCCGGCAGCTTGGCGCCGGCGACCAGTTCGGCCTCCTCGCGCGCCAGCTTGGCCGACTTCTGCTGCGCGGCGCTGAGCTTGGCGGTCTGCTGCCCGGCCACGTTGGTCAGCGCCTGCTCGGCATCCTGCCGCGCCAGCTGCTCGGCCTCGGCGGCCTGGCGCAGGCTCTCGGCTTCTTCGGCCTGGATCTGCGCCTGCACCCGCAGCCGCTCGGCTTCCTGGCGCGCGCGCGCGGCTTCGCGGCGGCTGGCCTCGACCAGCAAGTCGCTGCGGGTCTTCTCCAACTGGTCGACCTGGCGCCGCGCCAGGGCGGCGCGCGCGGCGGTCTCGGCGATCTCGACGCGGCGCTCGGCGAGATAGCGCGCGTCGTCCTGCTCCTTGCGCTTGGCCGCGGCGAACGCGGCGACCGCCTGCTGCGCCTGCAACCGCTCGTAGGCGGCCACGTCGGCACTCAGCGGATCGGCCTGCAGCGCGACCAGGCGCTGGTTCAGGACCGCCAGCTCCGGATCGTCGGCGGCGAACGCGGCCAGCGGCGCGACCAGCAACAGCAGCGCGGCCAGGCGGCCGGCCATTCCCAGGCGGCGGCTCATGGACGCGCCTCCCCGGTGTTCAAGCTGCGCTGCAGGTCGGCCACCTCGGCCTTGCGCTGCTTGAGTTGCGCATTCGCCACCGCCTCCTCGCTGCGCACCCGCGCCAGGTCGGCGTCGGCCGCCACGCGCAGCGCCAGCTGCGGTGCGATCTTGCGTTGGCGGCGGTCCAGCGCCGCCTGTTGCGCCTGCTCCAGGCCCTGGCGGGCAGTGGCGATCAGGTCCGGGGCGTATTGGTCGGCGTCGGCCTGGATCGCGCGCTGCACCGCCTGCTGCGCGGTCTGCAGCTCCGGCGAGGCGACCTGGGCAAAGGCGGCGGGCGTGGCAAACAGCGCCAATGCGCACGCCATCACGTACTGCGGGCAACGGATTTGTGCGAAGCTAGTTTTCATCAAGGGGGGCCGTAGGCGGAGACGTCGAGCACGGCCATTGTCGGAAGCCTGTGGCGCGCTTGCAACGGGCGGCCGCGGATTGTTGGGGAACCATTGCGCATGGATATCGGCTACTTCCTGAAGCTGATGACCGAAAAGAACGCCTCGGACATGTTCCTGACCACGGGAGCACCGGTCTATATCAAGATCGAAGGCAAGCTGTACCCGCTCGGCGCCACCGGCCTGCCGCCGGGCATGGTCAAGAAGATCGCCTACTCGCTGATGGACGAAGGCCAGGTGCCGCAGTTCGAGCGCGAGCTGGAGCTGAACATGGCCATCGCGCTGCAGGACGCCGGCCGCTTCCGGGTCAACGTGTTCAAGCAGCGCGGCGAGGTCGGCATGGTGATCCGCGCGATCCGCAGCAAGATCCCCAGCATCGAGGAACTGCACCTGCCGCAGGTGCTGAAGGACGTGATCATGACCCCGCGCGGGCTGGTGCTGGTGGTCGGCTCCACCGGCTCCGGCAAGTCCACCTCGCTGGCGTCGATGATCGACCACCGCAACAGCACCACCACCGGGCACATCCTCACCATCGAGGATCCGATCGAATACCTGCACAAGCACAAGATGTCGATCGTCAACCAGCGCGAGGTCGGCCTGGACACCCACGCCTTCCACAACGCACTGAAGAACGCGATGCGCGAGGCGCCGGACGTGATCCTGATCGGCGAGATCCTGGACGCGACGACGATGGAGGCGGCGATCGCCTTCGCCGAGACCGGGCATCTGTGCCTGGCCACGCTGCACTCCAACAACGCCGACCAGACCATCGAGCGCATCCTCAACTTCTTCCCGGAGAGCGCGCACAAGAACGTGCTGATGAACCTGGCGCTGAACCTGCGCGCGGTGGTCTCGCAGCGCCTGGTCAAGGACAAGAACGAGCGCCGCCGCCCGGCCACCGAGGTGCTGCTGAACACGCCGATGATCCGCGACCTGCTGCGCCGCGGCCAGGTCCACGAGATCAAGGCGGCGATGGAGGAATCGCTGGAGGAAGGCATGGAAACCTTCGACCAGTGCCTGTTCCGGATGGTCAAGCAGGGCCAGATCGAGCAGGAGGAGGCGCTGCGCGCGGCCGACTCGCGCGACGGCCTGGCGCTGAAATTCCGCCTGTCCGAAGGCTCCAGCGGGGAACACGATCCCTACGCCGACTACGACGCCGGCAACAGCGGCGGCGTCAGCTCGCCGCGGATCACGCACGGCTTCGGTTGAGACAGCCGCACTCCTGTAGGAGCGGCTTCAGCCGCGACACACAGCATCCGGCAAGACCCTGTCGCGGCTGAAGCCGCTCCTACAGAAGCAGGATGCCAGCCTCAGCCCTGCGCGTCCGGTTGCCGCTCCGGGCGCGCCGCTTCGAACGCCGGCAGCGCCAGACAGGCCTGCTCGATCCGGGCGATGGTCGGATACGCCTGCATGTCCACGCCGAAGCGGCGCGCGTTGAACACCTGCGGCACCAGGCAGCAATCGGCCATGCCGGGCTGCTCGCCGTGGCAGTAGCTGCCGGTATCGGGCGACTCGGCAAGCAACTGTTCCAGCGCATCGAAGCCCAGCACGATCCAGTGCAGCATCCACTCTTCGCGTTCGGACTGCGGTACGTTCCAGACGTTCTCGAAGAACTGGGTCACGCGCAGGTTGTTGAGCGGATGCACGTCGCTGGCGATCAGTTGCGCCAGCCCGCGCACACGGGCACGGTCGATCGCCGCGTCGGGCAGCAGCGGCGGCTCCGGCCAGCGCTCGTCCAGGTATTCGAGGATCGCCAGCGACTGGCGGATCGCCTGGCCGTCGTGGCACAGCGTGGGCACCAGTTCCTGCGGATTGAGCCGCGCGTACTCCGGCGAATGCTGCTGGCCGCCGTCGCGCAGCAGGTGCACCGGCAACGCCTGGTAGGCCAGCCCCTTCAGATTGAGGCCGATGCGAACGCGATAGGCGGCGCTGGAACGCCAGTAGGTGTACAGCTGCAACGCCTCTTCCACGCTCTGCCCTCCCGTCCGGACGATCACGATACCGGTGGACACAGTAGCAGCGGCACCGCCGGTCGTCTCGGTGCCGCCACTGGCCGGCTCAGGGCCGGGAGGCTGGCTCGATGCGCTGTTCGATCGCGCCGAAGATGCTCACTCCGTCACGGTCCAGCATCTCGATCCGCACCACGTCGCCGAACTTCATGAACGGCGTGCTCGGCTGGCCGTCGCGCAGCGTTTCCACCACGCGCAGCTCGGCGAAGCACGAGGCGCCGCGCGTGGTGTCCTGGTTGGCGATGGTGCCCGAACCGATCACCGCGCCGGCCGCCAGCGGCCGCGTCTTGGCCGCGTGCGCGACAAGTTGGGCGAAGTCGAACTGCATGTCCTCGCCGGCTTCCGGCGCGCCGAACCAGGCGCCGTTGATGTGGGTCAACAGCGGCAGATGCAGCTTGTTGCCGCGCCAGGCCTCGCCCAGCTCGTCGGGGGTCACGAACACCGGCGACAGCGCCGAGCGCGGCTTGGACTGCACGAAGCCGAACCCCTTGGCCAGTTCGGCCGGGATCAGGTTGCGCAGCGACACGTCGTTGACCAGCCCCACCAGCTGGATATGCGCGGCGGCCTGCTGCGCATCGACCGCCATCGGCACATCGTCGGTGACCACCACGATCTCCGCCTCCAGGTCGATGCCGTAGTCCTCGCTGACCACCTTGACCGCATCGCGCGGGCCATAGAAACCGGCGCTGACCGCCTGGTACATCAGCGGATCGGTGTAGAAGCTCTCCGGCACCTCGGCGCCGCGCGCGCGCCGCACCCGCTCCACGTGCGGCAAGTAGGCGCTGCCGTCGAGGAATTCGTAGGCGCGCGGCAACGGCGCGGCCAGCGCGGCGAGGTCCAGGTCGAACTGGCCGTCGGCGCTGCCGTCGTTGAGCGACTCGGACAGCGCGTTCAGGCGCGGCGCAAGATTGCTCCAGTCCTCCAGCGCGCGCTGCAGGGTCGTGGCGATGCCGGTGGCGCGCACGGCGCGGGTCAGATCGCGGGAAACGACGATCAGGGTGCCATCGCGGCCGCCTTCCTTCAGGGAACCTAGCTTCATGTCCGTCCAGTGCTGGGGAGCTGATCGGGCGATTGTACGGCCAGACCGCATATTGGTTGCAACTGAAACGGAATTGCCGACTGTCGGATGGTTCACTGCGACTTTTGTGCAACGCGCCAATTCAGCGTAGACTGGCCAGGTCTGCATGCGGCCGTCCGTTTCCCTTAGGGATCGCCGGCGAGGCCAGGATCGTTTCGATCCGCTCGCCCGCCCCGCCCGACGCCTTTCGTGGTGCCGACAAACCCGAGCGCTGTCTGCTCCGGGTTGATCCACCCTCTCGCAGCGCGGTTCACGGGAACGCTCCGAGCCTCACCCAACTTGCGTCTTCCCGCCGGGCATGTCCCGGCGACGGCGCGTTATCCGGAGCTTTCCTCGATGTCGTTCGAATCCCTGGGCCTGGCGCCCTTCCTGCTGCGTGCGTTGGCCGAGCAGGGCTATGAAACCCCCACCCCGATCCAGTTGCAGGCGATTCCGCTGGCGCTGGCCGGCCACGACCTGATGGCCGGCGCGCAGACCGGTACCGGCAAGACCGCCGCGTTCGGCCTGCCGCTGCTGCAGCACCTGGGCACCTCGCCGCAGCCGGTCGGCAATGGCGCACGCAAGCCGCGCGCGCTGATCCTGACTCCGACCCGCGAGCTGGCCACCCAGGTGCACGACAGCCTGCGCGGCTACAGCAAGTACCTGCGCATCCCCAGCACCACCATCTACGGCGGCGTCGGCATGGGCAACCAGCTCGACGCGCTGCGTCGCGGCGTGGACCTGCTGATCGCCTGCCCGGGCCGCCTGCTCGATCACCTCGAGCGCCGCAGCGTGGACCTGTCGGGCATCGAGATCCTGGT
Organism: Xanthomonas sp. JAI131; assembly: GCF_013410075.1. Lineage (NCBI taxonomy): Bacteria > Pseudomonadati > Pseudomonadota > Gammaproteobacteria > Lysobacterales > Lysobacteraceae > Xanthomonas > Xanthomonas sp. JAI131. The sequence goes on from NZ_JACCCN010000003.1 coordinate 350,883, forward strand.
GCTGGACGAAGCCGACCGCATGCTCGACATGGGCTTCCTGCCCTCGATCAAGCGCATCCTGGCCAAGCTGCCCAAGCAGAACCGGCAGACCCTGCTGTTCTCGGCGACCTTCGAGGAAGGCATCAAGCAGCTGGCCCGCGAGTTCATGCACAACCCGCAGGAAATCCAGGCCACGCCGAGCAACACCGTCGCCGACACCATCACCCACCGCGTGCACCCGGTCGACGGCACGCGCAAGCGCGAGCTGCTGCTGCACCTGCTGGCCGCCGATTCGCGCATGCAGACGCTGGTGTTCGCGCGCACCAAGCACGGCGCCGACAAGCTGACCATGTTCCTGGACAAGTCCGGGCTGAAGACCGCCGCGATCCACGGCAACAAGAGCCAGGGCCAGCGCCTGCGCGCGCTGAGCGACTTCAAGGCCGGCCGCATCACCGTGCTGGTGGCGACCGACATCGCCGCGCGCGGCATCGACATCGACCAGCTGCCGAAGGTCATCAACTACGACCTGCCGATGGTCGCCGAGGACTACGTGCACCGGATCGGCCGCACCGGCCGCAACGGCTCGCAGGGCGAGGCGGTGTCGCTGGTGGCGCAGGACGAGGCCAAGCTGCTGCGTGCGATCTCGCGCATGCTCAAGCGCGAGATGGACATCCGCGACGTACCGGGCTTCGAGCCGTCCACGCCGATCCGTTGGGGCAACAACAATCCGGCCGACGAGCGTCCGGGCGGCCAGCGTCCGCCGCGCAAGAGCACGCACGCACGGCGTCCGCACGGCGACGCGCCGCGCCCGCACGCGCATGCCGGCGCCAAGCCGGCCGGCGGCGCCCAGCCGGGCGGCGCACGCCGCCAGGGCGAGCGCCGTCGCAGCGGCGGCCAGCCCAGCGCCGCGCGCTAAGCGCAGCCGACCGCAGCACCACCAACGCCGCCTCCGGGCGGCGTTCGTGTTTTCGCGACGCGCCGCTGTCGCGGGACCGCAGCAGTACCGGCGATGCGCCGGCCAATTCCCACGCCACCTACAATGACGCCATGGACATCTTCAAGAGTTTTACCCTGGAGGCAGCGCACCGCCTGCCCAACGTCCCGCCCGGCCACAAGTGCGCACGGCTGCACGGGCATTCGTTCCGGATCGAGCTGCACGTCAGCGGCGAACCTGGCGCCGACACCGGCTGGGTCATGGACTTCGGCGACATCAAGGCCGCGTTCCGTCCGATCTACGACCGCCTCGACCACCACTACCTCAACGACATCGAGGGACTGGAGAACCCGACCAGCGAACGCCTGGCGATCTGGATCTGGGAACGGCTCAAGCCTGCATTGCCGCTGCTGAGCGAGGTGGTGGTCCACGAGACCTGCACCTCTGGTTGCCGGTATCGCGGTCCTGCTTGAGGCGGGGAGTCGGGATTGGGGATTGGGGATTCGCAAGGGCGGTTATGACGGGACCTGACGGATGTCGGGTGGCCGGTCCGATCCGAGCGGCCGGTGGGCGCAATCGGTGGCTATCCGATGGGCGGACGAGCCGTGCCGGAGCTGGCCAACCGGGCGCCAACCCATTGATCTGAAAGTCAGTTTAAACGAAACCTGAGCGGCTTCAGAAAATTTTGTTGCATTGCAGCAGAATGCGCGTATGTTGCACTGCAACAGCAAATCGGCATTCCCCTGGAGTTGCATGATGTCCGCTCAATTCAACGATCAGTTCAGCAGCTACACCCAGCAGTTCGCCGCCGCCGCCTCGCGCGCCAACCGCCTGGCGCTGGAAAGCGCCGAGAGCGTGTTCGGCGTGCAGCTGAAGACCTTCGAGAAGAACGTGACCGCGACCACCGGCTTCCTCGGCGAGCTCACCGAAGCGCGCGACCTCGGCAGCGTGCAGTCGCTGTGGCCGAAGGGCCTGCAGGTCGCCCGCGACAATTTCGAGCGGCTGGCCACGGCCAACCAGGAAGTGTTCGGCCTGGGCCTGAAGACCTCCGAAGCCATCGGCCAGCTTGCCAAGAGCCAGTTCGAGGCGGCCAGCGACCAGGCCGCACCGAAGGCCAAGACCAAATAAGTCCACTGCGGCGCAGCCGCACGACTGACCAGTGGTACGCGCGGGTCCCTCCCCCCGCGCAGCCAAGACCCGGTAGATCCCTCCCTCTACCGGGTCTTTTTTATGGCCGGGATTCGGGATTTGGGATTCGGGATGGACAGCCTGCGGCTGTCGAAGAGCGGGCGGGATCGGGGGGCGCAAGTGCGGGCATTCCCGCGCGTCTTGCCAAAATCCCGACCACGGAAGCCCGCTTTTACGATTCCCGATTCCCCATTCCCAGCTCTTGGGCCTCGGCCCGAAGTTCCAGTCCGGCGTCAGGGCTTGAAGCCTCTTCTTTACAACAGGCCTTTCCTCCCGGAAGCGGTTCCTGCGCTGCGCGCGTTTCCGCCCAGGCGCCGATTCAGTCCTGCGCTGTCTGCGCGCCCTGCCATGGGCGCAGCGACGCCGCCAGCGCCGCCGGGTCCGGATGCGGCCGATACGGCAAGCGTCCCCAGCACGGTATCGGCAGCCGCTCCTGCAGCATGCGCACGTTGGCGTCGATGCGCTCCATCGCCGGATCGATCTCGTTGCCGATCCAGCCGATGCAGCGCAGGCCGTCGGCGGCGATCGCCGCGGCCGTGAGCCGGGCGTGGTTGAGGCAGCCTAGGCGCAGGCCGACCACCAGCACCACCGGCAGCGCCAGCGCGCGCGCCAGATCGGCCTGCTCCAGGGTCGCCGACAGCGGCGCCGCCCAGCCGCCGACGCCTTCCACCACCACCACGTCGGCTTGCGCACGCAACCGCGCGAAGGCGTCGGCGATCGGCCCCATTTCCACGCACACCCCGGCATCGGCGGCGGCCAGTTCCGGCGCCAGCGGCAGCGGCAAGGCGTAGGGGTTGAGGTCGGCATAGTCCGGGCGCGGCATGCTCGCCGCCTGCAGCGCCAGCGCATCCTCGTTGCGCCAGCCGTCCGCGCTGCGCTCGCAGCCGCTGGCGACCGGCTTCATGCCCACCGCCGTCTGCTCGCGCGCGCGCAACGCGTGCAGCAGTGCGGTGCTGGCGACGGTCTTGCCGATGCCGGTATCGGTGCCGGTGACGTAGAAGGCGGGGAAGCGCATCGTGGCAGGATCCTCGAGGTCGGCGCATGCGGCGCGGGCGCGCAGGATAGCCGGCGCGCCGCGCCGCGTCAGCGCTGCCCGGCCTTTCGCCGGTGCGCCCGGGACTGGCGCCTCGGGCTACCGCTCTGCCTCGCGCCTCGACAGGCGCCGGCGCACAGGCCGCCATCGGCCGCTGCTAGACTCGCGCGATGTTCGCTTCCTCTTCGCTCACCGGCAGCAAGCCGGAACAGTACGCCCAACTGCTCGCCCAGGCCCGTTCCCTGGTCAGCGGCGAGCCCGACCGCATCGCCAATGCCGCCAACCTGGCGGCGCTGGTATACCACGCGTTGCCGCGGCTGAACTGGGTCGGTTTCTACCTGTACGACGGCAAGGAACTGGTGGTCGGGCCGTTCCAGGGCCTGCCCGCCTGCGTGCGCATCCCGCTGCACAAGGGCGTGTGCGGCGCCGCCGCCAGCACCGGCCAGACCCAGCGCATCGACGACGTCGAGGCCTTTCCCGGGCATATCGCCTGCGATGCGGCATCGCGCTCGGAACTGGTGGTGCCGCTGCTGCGCGCTGGCGAGCTGATCGGCGTGTTCGACCTGGACAGCCCGGACCTGGCGCGCTTCGATGCCGACGACCAGCACGGCCTGGAAGCGATCGCGCAGGTCTTCGTCGACGCACTGCGATGAGCCGGCGATGAGCACCGAAAAACTGCGCAACATCGGCCCCAAGAGCGCGGCCTGGCTGCGCCAGGTCGGCCTGCGCACGCAGCAGGACCTGGCCGCGGCCGGCGCGGTCGGCGCGTTCCTGAAGGTCAAGCGCGCCGGCTTCAAGCCCAGCCTCAACCTGCTGTATTCGCTGGAAGGGGCGCTGACCGGCTGCCATTGGCAGGAACTGCCCGAGGCGCGGCGCGCGCAACTGCTCGGCGAGCTGGACGCCGCGGCGGCGCAGTTGCCGGCGCAGCGCGGCCTGCCGGTGGCCGGACCGGTGGCGACCACCCATTTCGACCGCGACGGCGACCGCAGCGACACGCCCTATGCGCAGGACGCGTACGACGCATCCGACGACCACGAACGCGACGACGGCCACGCCAGCGAGCGCGACGACGGCTGATCCGCGCGCAACAGCGGCGATCGCGTACAATCGCGCCGCTTCAAGGTGACCTGCCGGCTCCGGCCTGCAGGTTGAAACGGGAAGCCGGTGCGTCTTGCGACAAGGCCGGCGCTGCCCCCGCAACGGTAAGCGATCCGCGCTGACGACTTGCGCCACTGTGCCTCGGGCATGGGAAGGCGTCGCAGCCGGGAGTCCGACTCCCAGATCGCCAGCCCGGAGACCGGCCTTGCAGTTCACTGGTTGCGATGCGGAGGGCGTCGCGGCGTGCCGCGCCGCGTCTGGCGCCGTCCGCTTGCACCTTCCGTTCGCGACTCCTTCGCCGTCACAGCGCGTCCGCGCGCCGGAGTTGCCCCATGTCGTTCCGCCTGCTTTCGGTCGCGATCGCGTCCGCCCTGTCCCTGCCCTCGCTGGCGCTCGCCGCCGATGCCGCCACCGACCTGGACCAGGTCCTGGTCACCGCCACCCGCACCCAGATCTCGGTCGAGGACAGCGTGGTCCCGGCGCAGGTGATCGACCGCGCCGAGATCGAGCGCAGCCAGGCCACGTCGCTGGCGCAGCTGCTGCAGGGCCGCGCCGGCATCGGCGTCTCCAACCAGGGCGGGCTGGGCAAGCTGACCACGCTGAGCCTGCGCGGCAGCGAATCGGATCACGTGCTGGTGCTGGTGGACGGCGTGCGCATCGGCTCGGCCAGCGCCGGCCTGGCCGCGTTCCAGGACCTGCCGCTGAGCCAGATCGACCGCATCGAGATCGTGCGCGGCCCGCGCTCGAGTCTGTACGGCTCCGATGCGATCGGCGGCGTGATCCAGATCTTCACCCGCCGCGGCGGCCAGGGCCTGCAGCAGAACCTGAGCCTGGGCGCCGGCAGCAACGGCCTGCGCGAGGCCAGCGCCGGCTTCAGCAACCGCGGCGAGCGCGGCTGGCTGTCGGTGCAGGGCGGCTACCAGAAGACCGACGGCATCAATGCCTGCAACGGCTCGGCCACCCTGTTCGCCGGCTGCTACGTCGACGAGCCGGACCGCGACGGCTACCGCAACACCTCGCTCAGCGCGCGCGGCGGCTATGCGCTGAGCGACACGCTGCGCATCGAAGGCCAGGCGCTGAACATCGACAGCCGCAACGAGTACGACGGCGATGCGCTGTTCGCCGGCAACGAGGCCGACAACACCCAGCAGGTGTTCGGCGGCAAGCTCGACTGGACCCCGTCCGAGCGCGTGCACCTGGCCGCGCAGCTCGGCCGCAACACCGACCAGGCCGACAGCTACTACCACGCCGCCGGCAGCGACACGCGCAGCTTCGTCAGCACCTTCGACAGCCGCCGCGACACCGCCTCGCTGCAGGGCGACTTCGGCCTGGCCGAAGGCCATCTGCTCAGCGCCGGCGCCGACTGGCAGCGCGAGGAAGTCACCGGCACCACCGCCTTCGACGTGGACCAGCGCGACAACACCGGCGTGTTCGCCGAGTACCAGGGCCGCTTCGGCGCGCAGCAGGTGCAGGCCAGCGTGCGCAGCGACGACAACGAGCAGTTCGGCCAGCACACCACCGGCAGCCTCGGCTGGGGCCTGGCGCTGGACGGCGGCTTCAAGCTCACCGCCAGCCTCGGCACCGGCTTCAAGGCGCCGACCTTCAACGACCTGTACTACCCGTTTTCCGGCAATCCGGAACTGAAGCCGGAGAAGTCCAAGAGCGGCAACCTGGGCGTGGCGCAGTACGCCGACAGCTGGAACTGGACGTTCAACGTCTACGAGACCCGGGTCGACGACCTGATCTCCTACGATGCCGCCACCTTCCTGCCGGTCAACGTGGACAAGGCGCGGATCCGCGGCGCCGAGCTGACCGGCTACGCGACGCTGGCCGGCTGGGAACTGTCGGCGCAGCTCAGCCACACCGATCCGCGCAACCGCAGCGACGGCGCCAACCGCGACAACTGGCTGGCGCGGCGCGCGCAGGACACCGCGCGGCTGGACGTGGACCGCGGCTTCGGCCCGGTCAAGCTCGGCGTCACCGCGTTCGGCAGCGGCCACCGCTACGACGACGCGGCCAACAGCGTGCGCCTGGCCGGCTACGGCACGCTGGACCTGCGCGTGGAATACGCGTTCGCGGCGGACTGGACGCTGCAGGCCAAGGCCAGCAACGTGTTCGATCGCGACTACCAGACCATCAGCTGGTACAACCAGCCGGGCCGCGAGTACGCGCTGACCCTGCGCTACGCGCCGGCGGCGCGCTGAGCCCCCGCAGCGGGCTACGCCGGACGGCGTGGCCCGCTGCGCATGCATTCATCGCAGGCATCCGCGCGCGACGCGACGTGTCTCGCCCAACGCGGGTTCGGCGATCGGGCGCCACCGGCGCCGCTGGCAACATCCGTCGCGTCTGACGCCGCGCCATAGGCTTCGCCGTGCGTCGCGCGGCATGGCCCAGGCACCGCCTTCAGGGCATGGGGGACGACGTCCGCGCTTCCTCGATGAGCCAGTCCGCCAGCATCTGGATTGGCGCATCGTTCAACCGGATCGGTTCCGGCAGCACAAGACAGAAGGTCTTGGAGATCGACGTGCCGTCGGGCCATGGCGCAACGAGCCGCCCGGCGGCCAGCTCGGCCGCGACATAGAGGCGTGGTACCAGCGCGACACCGAGACCGGCCAGCGCCGCCTCGATCGACATCGCGTGGAGATCGTAGCGGGCGCCGATCGCCGGATGCGTCAGCCCCATTCCGGTTTCCTGCGCATAGCGCTGCCAGGCGTCCGGGTTCTGGCGGCGATGCAGGCGTGGCAACGCGTCGAGCGCCGTCGCGGCGTCTTTTCCAGCGAGCAGCGCCGGATGGCAGACCGGCACCAGCACCTCCTGCCACAACCGATGCGTGCGCATCCCCGTCCAGGCCGGGTGCTCGAAATGGATGGCCGCATCGAAACCGCTGCCGGCCAGGACGAAAGGCTGCATGCGCTCGGCCAGATGCACGGTGATGTTCGGGTGCCGGGTCTGGAAGTGTTTCAGGCGGGGAATGAGCCAGCGTGTGGCGAAGGTCGGGAGCACGGCGATGTCGAGGCTGGCCCCGTCGCTGCGCTGGCCCATCAGGTACTGGCTGTCGCGTTCCAGCCGGTCGAGCGTCTCGCGCACCTGTGCCGCATAGCGCTCGCCGTTCGGCAAGAGCCTGACCCGGTTGCCGATCCGGGCGAACAAGGTGACGCCCAGAAAATCTTCCAGCCGGCCGATCTGGCGGCTGATCGCGCCTTCGGTCAAGGCAAGTTCCTCGGCCGCACGCGCGAAGCTGGCATGCCGGGCAGCCGCCTCGAATGCCATGAGCGCGGAGTGGCTGGGAATCTTGCGGCGCATGTACGGCTCCAACGCGGTGATACGGCATTCGACCCGTCCACCATGACATCGAGTCACTGAAGCGTGATCGAATATCGATATTCGCGCTGAAAACGCCGGCCTACCATGAGCGGACATCAACGAAAGGCAAGGCCGACGCAATGATCTACACGGTGGAATGCAGCTTTGCCGATCCCGCCAGCGAAGCGGAATGGAACGACTTCTACAGCCTGGACAAGCTGCCGGCGCTCATCTCGGTGGAGGGCTTCCACAGTTCGCAACGCTTCAAGGCCTTGCGCCGCGGCTACCCCACCTATCTGGCAGTGCACGCGATCGATGGCCTGCACATCCTGACCGGCGAGGACTATCGCCGGAAGGGCGGCGGCAACTTCGCACGCTGGCAACAGCACATCGTCGACTGGCATCGCAACCTCTACGCCGGCCTCGATCGGGCCCCCGCCGTGGGCAGCCACGAAGTCCTGTTGTCGAGTGCCACCGGCGCCGAGCCGCTGATCGGGCTGGGACTGACTCCATGCGCCATGCATGCGGTGGAACTGGAGAAATGTCCGGAGCGCCGCTGGCTGGCGACGCTAGACCGCACCAGGCTGCCTGCGATGGATCGGCTGCCGGAGGACGTGCACGTCTACGCGCCGATGACCGCGCAATTGACCAGCGGCCACGGCAGCGCCTCCGACGTGGCGCGCTAGGACGACCGATGCCGAACGTCACCCTCTTCCTGCCGGCGCACACGATGCCGCCGGACACGGCGCTCTCGGGCCTGACCGAGCAATGCACCGACCTCTGCACGGGCCTGCTTCTCGCCGCTGTGGAGAACGTGCATGTCATCTACGTCCCGGTCCTGCATGGTCGCGGCCACCCCATCTTCGCGGACGTCCGCTACCGGCTCGCCGCGACGCGCACGCCAACGGTCATGGCGCAGTTCATGGAAGGGCTCGATGACGCCATCCGGCGAGCGACCGGCTTCGCGGCCCGCATCCGTTGTTTCGGCTACGCGGCGCACTGCATCCATGCACGCAACTGATCGGCGATCCGGAGAAATGCGATGACGAAGGACGTTTTTCCGAGCCAGCGGATCGGCGATTTCACCATCACCGCCATCAGCGACGGCTATCTGCGCGTCGGCCTGGACGCGCTCTTGAACGTGGACCCGGCCGACGCCCTGCAACTGCAGACCGATGGGCGGGCGGAAGACGCTTCCGCAGTCCATATCAACTGTTACGTGGTGCGTGGTCGCGGCCGCACGATCCTGATCGATGCCGGTGCCGGCGGCTTCAAGCAATGGGGCGGCCGGCTGTTGGACAACCTGTCGCTGGCAGGTCTGCGCCCCGCACAGATCGATGCGATCCTGCTGACCCATGCCCATCCCGATCATGTCGGGGGACTGATCGCGGCATCGGGAGACGTCGCCTTCCCGAACGCCGAACTCGTCGTGCAACAGCGGGAGATCGCGTTCTGGCAGGACGACGGCAACCTGAGCCGCGCTGCCGCGCGCGCCCGCGGCAATTTCCTGCTCGCGCGCCAGGTGTTCGACGGCTATCGCGACAGGCTGCGCATCTTCGATGCAGGCGAGGTGTTGCCTGGCATCGCCGCCCTGCCGCTGCCAGGGCACACGCCCGGACACACGGGCTATCGGCTCGACGCCGGCGATCGCAGTCTGCTGGTCTGGGGCGACATCGTGCATTTCCCGCAGATCCAGGTGCCGCATCCGGAGGTATCGATCGTCTTCGACCAGGATCCGGTGCTTGCAGGCGCGACGCGGTCGCGGCTGTTGGATCTGGTCAGCACGGAGCGGCTCCTGATCGCCGGCATGCACTTCGGCGAACTCGGCTTCGCACGCATCGAGCGAACCAACGCGGCCTATGCTGTGACCTACGCGGCATGAGAGCGGCGTCTTCTCCGTCTGCGGATCGGGAGGTCGCGGCAGATCCGTGATGGCTGAGGCGACGACCGCCGGGTCGGCGCCGGCCAACGCGGCCACGCCGCGGCGGTTACGTTGCAGGCGGCGAAACGGTCCCCTGAGCGCGATTGGCAGCCCGCATCACCCCAGTGCCAGCAGCTCGCGCATGTCGTCCATCAGCAACACCACGTCGGCCGTGGCCAGGTCCAGGTCGCGCGGATAGCCGTAGCGCACCAGAGCGGCCGGCATGCCGGCGGCGTGCGCGGCCTGCAGGTCGGTGCCGGAATCGCCGACCATCAGGCAGTGCGCCGGCGGCTGCGCGAACTGCTGCGCCAGGTGCAGCAGCGGCAGCGGGCTGGGCTTGCGCTCGGGCAGGCTGTCGCCGCCGAGCGCCGCGGCGAACGCATCGGCCACGCCGAGATGGCGCAGCAGCGGCTGCACGAACGCCGAGGGTTTGTTGGTGCACAGCGCCAGCGTGACGCCGCGCGCGCGCAACTGCGCCAGCGCCTCGGCCACGCCCGGATACAGGCGCGGGCTGCGCAACAGGCATTCTTCGTAGTGGCGCATGAAAGCCGGCATTACCGCGTCGATCGGGGTGGCGTCGTGCGCATGCCGCCATGCGGTCTCGACCAGTTTGCGCACGCCCTCGCCGATCCAGCCGAGCACGGTGGCTTCGGGCACGCGCGCCAGGCCGAAGTCGGCCAGGGTGCGATTGAGCGCTTCGGCGATATCGGCGCCGCTGTCCACCAGGGTGCCGTCCAGATCGAACACCACCAGCGCGTACGGAAATGTCATTTCAGTCCTCTGTGCGAAACGCGGCCTGCATTGTAGGCGCCGCGCTCAGTCGCGATCCCAGTACGGCACCTCGCCGAAACGCGCGACCAGGAAATCCAGGAACGCGCGGACGATCGCCGGCTGCTGCCGGCGCGAGGCGTACACGCCGAAGATGTCCATCGTGTCCAGTTCGTGGTCGGGCAGCACGCGCTGCAATTCGCCGCTGCGCAGCAGCGCCGCGGCCTGGTAGGTCGGCAGCATGGCAATGCCGGCGCCGGCGCGCACCGCCTCCAGCAGCACGGTGGCTTCGTTGGCGGTGAAGTTGCCGCTCACCGCCACCGATACCGGTTCGCCGCGGTAGCGCAGCGGCCATTCGTGCCTGCCCACGTAGTGATGGCCCAGGCAGTTGTGCGCGGCCAGGTCGGCGGCGCTGTGCGGCGCGCCATGCCGCTGCAGATAGGCCGGCGCCGCGCACAGCACCGAGCGGCACACGCTCAGGCGCCGCGCGATCAGCCCAGGGTCGACGCGGTGGGAAATGCGTACCGCCAGGTCGATGCGCTCCTCGACCAGGTTGACCGTGCGATCGGCCAGCAGCATGTCCACCCGCGCCTGCGGGTAGCGCGCCACGAACTCGGCCGCCGCCGCGGCCAGATGCGCCTGTCCGAACGAGGCCGAGGCGGTGACGCGCAGCTGTCCGTGCGGCTCCGGGTCGTCGCTGGCCAGCTCGTCGCGCAGCGAGGCGCCGATCGCCAGCATCGGCCGGAACCGCGCCAGCGCGGTCTCGCCGGCACCGGTCAGGGTCACCCGCCGCGTGGTCCGGTGCAGCAGGCGCGCGCCGAGCCAGCGCTCCAGTTCGGCCAGATGGCGCGAGACCATCGCCCGCGACAGGTCCAGCGCCTCGGCGGCCGCGGTGAGACTGCCGCGCTCGGCGACTTCGACGAACACCGCGATCGCGGTCAGACGGTCCATTTGATCGTTCCATGCAACAAATTGGCGACTTATACGCCGTTTATCGCGCTAATTGCCAGGACTAGGCTATGCGCATCCCGTCCACCCTCCCCGGAGAACCTCGATGCACATCGCCCTGTTCGGCGCCACCGGCAACATCGGCCGCCATATCGCCCAGGAAGCCCTGCGCCGCGGCCACGCGGTCACCGCGCTGGTCCGCCGCACGCAACCGCTGCCGTCGGAACTGGACGGCGCCAGCATCGTGCTCGCGTCGCTGGACGACCGCGCCGCCCTCGCCGCCGCGGTGCGCGGCCACGACGTGCTGGCCAGCGCCTACGGCCCCAGCGCCGCGGCCGCCGATACCATTCCGGCCGTCGCCCAGGCGCTGATCGAGGTCGCCCGCGACGCCGGCGTACAGCGCCTACTCGTGGTCGGCGGCGCCGGCAGCCTGGAAGTGGCGCCGGGCGTGCAGTTGGTGGACACGCCGAACTTCCCCGACGCCTACAAGCCCTACGCGCTGGCTCACCGCGCCTCCCTGCAGCATCTGCAGGCCGCTACCGATCTGGAGTGGACCTTCTTCGCGCCAGCCGCCGAGATCGGCCCCGGCGACCAGCGCGGCGGCGTGCGCACCCAGGCCACCGCGCTGCTCAGCGATGCGCAGGGCCATAGCGCGATCAGCTATGCCGACTACGCCAGCGCCTTCGTCGACGAGATCGAACGCCCGCAGTACCTGCGCCAGATCGCCACCGCCGCGTACTGAGCGCAACGCCGGGCAGGCGGCTGCGCGCGTGCCGATGGCGCCGCGCAGTCGCCCCCCGCCGCGGCCGCAGCACGGTCGCGGCCCGCTTCCCGCACGCCATGCCGACGCATGGCGTCGCCTTCTCCGATGGAGTTCCGCATGCCGTCCCTTTCGTTGTCGCGCCTGAGCGCTACGCTGATCCTTGCCCTCGGTCTCGCCGGCGCCGCCGCCGCGCACGCCGCCACCGGCACCGCCGCCCACGCCGCGACTGCCGCCGCCAGCGCCGCACAGCCGGCCGCCGCGCCGCTGCAGGTGCAGGTCTACCACCCGGACGCGAACGCGATCTTCGGCGTCGCCTCGGTGCTGGTCAGCGGCGCCCGGGACGCGGTGCTGGTCGATGCGCAGTTCTCCGCGGCCGATGCGCGCGCCCTGGTCGCGCAGATCCGCGCCTCCGGCAAGCGCCTGACCACGATCTACGTCAGCCACGGCGATCCGGACTACTACTTCGGCCTGGACGTGCTGACCCAGGCGTTCCCGCAGGCCAAGCTGCTGGCCAGCCCGGCGACCGTCGCGCATATCCGCCAGACCCAGGCGCAGAAGCTGCAGGTGTGGGCGCCGAAGCTGGGTGCCGACGCGCCGCAGCGCATCGTGCTGCCGCAGCCGCTGCACGGCGACCGCCTGCTGCTGGAAGGCCACGACCTGCAGATCGTCGGCCTGGACGGCGCGACCCCGGACCGGACCTTCGTGTGGATTCCGTCGATCAAGACCGTGCTCGGCGGGATCCCGGTGGTGGCCGGCGAACACGTGTGGATGGCCGATACGCAGACCCCGGCATCGCATGCGCAGTGGCTGGACACGCTGCAACGGATCCAGGCGCTGCAGCCGCAGCGGGTGATTCCCGGACATTTCGTGCCGGGCGCGGCGCAGGACCTGGCCGCGGTGCGCTTCACCGCCGACTACATCCGCGCCTTCGACGAGGAAACCGCCAAGGCCAAGGATGCGGCCGCGCTGGTCGCGGCGATGCGGCAGCGCTATCCGCAGCTGGACGGCGTGGACACGCTGCAGCTCAGCGCGAAGGTGGCCAAGGGCGAACTGCGCTGGCCATGAACGAACTGCCGGCGCGCGGCGACGCACACGACCGCCGGCGCCGGCGCGCGGCTCAACGGAACAGCCGCCCCTGCGCCTGCCCCGGCTCGCGCTCGTGGAAGCCGGCCAGGCCCACGCCGACCAGGCGGTAGCGCGTGGACGCGGGCAAGTCGACGCGCTGGCGCAAGGCCAGCGCGATATCGGTCAGCGCCTGCAGCGATTCCGGCGGTTGCTCCGGGGTGAAGCTGCGGGTCAGGATGCGGAACTGCGCGGTCTTCAGCTTCAGCACCACGGTGCGCGCGACGCGCTCGGTGCGGCGGGTCGCGTTCCAGGTCTTTTCCGCCAGTTGCCGGATCGCCGGCTCCAGCGCGTCCAGCGCCAGGTCTTCGGCGAAGGTGTCTTCCGAGGAAATCGACTGCACCTGCTGGTCCGATTCCACCGGACGCTCGTCGATGCCGCGCGCACGCTGATACAGGCGCAGCCCGAAGCTGCCGAAATGCGCTTCCAGCTCCGCTTCGCCGTGCGTGCGCAGGTCGCCGACGGTGACGATGCCCAGCGCCGCCAGCTTGGCCTGCATCACCTTGCCCACGCCGTGCACCTTGCCGACCGGCAATGGCGTCAGGAACGCCTCCACCTGGTGCGGGCGGATCACGAACTGGCCGTCGGGCTTGCGCCAGTCCGAGGCGATCTTGGCCAGGAACTTGTTCGGCGCGATGCCGGCCGAGGCGGTCAGTTGGGTTTCCTCGCGGATCTGCGCGCGGATGGTCTGCGCGATCTCGGTGGCGGTGGTCAGCTCGCCCTTCGGCGCGGTGACGTCGAGATAGGCCTCGTCCAGCGACAGCGGCTCGATCATGTCGGTGTGGCGCTGGAAGATCTCGCGCACCTGCCGCGACACGGCCTTGTAACGCGCGAAATCCGGCGGCACGAAGATCGCGTCCGGGCACAAGCGCTCGGCGCGCAACGCCGGCATCGCCGAGCGGATGCCGAACACGCGCGCCTCGTACGACGCGGCGCACACCACCGAACGCATGCCGCGCCAGGCCACCACCACCGGCTTGCCGCGCAATGCGGGATCGTCACGCTGCTCCACGGACGCGTAGAACGCATCCATGTCGACGTGAATGATCTTGCGCATCGGCCCTGCACCCTACGCCAGCGAACGGTAGCCGCATGATAAGCCAGGCCTGCGCATGCGCTGCGAACGCATGCCTTGATTTCGCTCAGCGCGCCGCATTGCAGCACTGCCTACGCTACGCGTGCGTACGGATAAAACGTTTGATTGAAAGCGCGAGCGTCGTGCACGCTTGCGCGCCTCGACTGTCTGCCCTGGGAAATTCGCTCATGAGCCGCCTCACTTCGTATTCACGCGAACACCTTCTCGCCAGCGCGCGCGGCGAACTGTTCGGCGCCGAGGCCGCACGCCTGCCCAACGATCCGATGCTGATGTTCGACCGCATCACCCACATCGACGACAACGGCGGCGCGCACGGCAAGGGCGTGGTCCGCGCCGAACTCGACGTGCGCCCGGACCTGTGGTTCTTCCGCTGCCATTTCATCGACGATCCGGTGATGCCCGGCTGCCTGGGCCTGGATGCGCTGTGGCAACTGACCGGGTTCTTCCTGACCTGGATCGGCGCGCCCGGCCGCGGCCGCGCGCTGGGCGTGAGCGAAGTGAAGTTCAGCGGACAGGTGCTGCCGACCGCCAGGCAGGTGGTCTACGAACTGGACATCAGCCGGGTCATCAACCGCAAGCTGGTGATGGCGGTGGCCGACGGCCGCATGTCGGTGGACGGCCGCGAGATCTACACCGCCAAGGATCTGCGCGTGGGCCTGTTCACCTCGACGGAGGCGTTCTGATGCGCCGCGTCGCGATTACCGGCATGGGCATCACCTCATGCCTGGGTAACGACCTGGACACGGTGTCGCGCGCGCTGCGCGACAGCCGCGCCGGCATCCGCGCCAACCCCGAGGCGGCCGAACACGGCCTGCGCAGCCAGGTCGCCGGCGACGTGCAGCTGGACCTGGAAGCCTTGATCGATCGCAAGCTCAAGCGCTTCATGGGCGATGCGTCCGCGTACGCGTATCTGGCGCTGCGCGATGCGATCGCCGATGCCGGCCTGGACGAGGCCGTGGTCAGCGACGTGCGCACCGGCCTGATCGCCGGGTCCGGCGGCGGCTCCAGCCACTGGCAGGTGGAAGCGGCGGACCTGCTGCGCAACCGCGGCGTGCGCAAGGTCGGCCCGTACATGGTGCCGCGCACGATGTGCTCGGCGGTCTCGGCCAGCCTGGCCACCGCGTTCAAGATCAAGGGCGTGAGCTACTCGCTGTCGGCGGCGTGCGCGACGTCGGCGCACTGCATCGGCGCGGCCGCGGACCTGATCCGCCACGGCCAGCAGGACGTGATGTTCGCCGGCGGCGGCGAGGAACTGGACTGGACCATGAGCCTGATGTTCGACGCGATGGGCGCGCTGTCCAGCGGCTTCAACGACCGCCCGGCGGTGGCCTCGCGTCCGTACGATGCCGAGCGCGACGGCTTTGTCATCGCCGGCGGCGGCGGCATGCTGGTGCTGGAAGACTACGAACGCGCGGTGGCGCGCGGCGCGCGCATCCATGCCGAACTGCTCGGCTACGGCGTGACCTCCGACGGCGCCGACATGGTCGCCCCGTCCGGTGAAGGCGCGGTGCGCTGCATGCAGATGGCGATGCAGGGCGTGGACGCGCCGATCGACTACCTCAACACGCACGGCACCTCGACGCCGCTGGGCGACGTCACCGAGCTGGGCGCGGTACGCGAAGTGTTCGGCGATGCGGTGCCGCCGCTGTCCTCGACCAAGGCGCTGTCCGGGCATTCGCTGGGCGCGGCCAGCGTGCACGAGGCGATCTACTGCCTGCTGATGATGCGCGACGGCTTCATCGCCGGCTCGGCCAACATCGACGCGCTGGACCCGCGCGCCGAGGGCTTCCCGATCGTGCGCGAGAGCCGCGAGGCGACCTTGCGCACGGTGATGTCCAACAGCTTCGGCTTCGGCGGCACCAACGCCGCGCTGGTGTTCGGCAAGCGCTGATCGGACCCGTGCGCGCCGGCGACGCGCTGCGCCGGTTGCGCCGGTTCAGCGCTCCAGTTCCTTCACGCCACGGTGGCTGGCCTTGTCGTCCTTGCTCCGTTCCGGTTTGGCCGGTACCTGCGCGGGCGGCGGCGGTGATGCCTTGGGCGGTGGCGGCGGTGGCGTAGGCGGCGGCGAAGCCGCGGCCGGTTTCGGCGGATGCTGCGTGACCCACTCGACGGCGGCCGGTGACGGGGGCCACCACGCTTCGTTCGACGACGAAGGCGCGGGCGGTGGAGGCACCTTGCCCAGCGGCGGGGTGATGCCCCTCGCCTCGTCTTCCTCGGCCACGCGCCGTTGTCGCTCCAACTCGCGCGCCAGCTCCTTGTTGCGCTTGGGGTTGAGCGCATCCGGCGGCGGCGCCTGGTACATGCGCTCGCCCGGCGGCACCCATTGCGACTGCACCGGCGCTTCCACGGCGGGCGGCGCCGGCGGGTAGCCGCGCGTGTCGGCGATGCGTTGCGGGATCAGCTGGCGCTTGAGCGCCTCGGGCATCGGCGCCGGCGCAGATGGCGAGGCCTGCGCTTGCTGCCGCCAGCGTGCGCGGTCGCGGGCCCATGGCCGGCCACGGTAATGCGCGTCCCAATAGGAATCGATGGCGAATCCGATGGCTGGAGCGAAGACACCGTCGCGCGCGTCGAACTCGATCACGCCGGCCGGCAACCATCCGCGCGCCTCGCGCCAGCGCACGTCGCACCACGAAAAATCGTTGACGCACCCGTAGACGGTGAGGCTGTCGCCGCCCACCACCGTGGCGACGCGCGGATAGTCGTTGGCCGGGCCTGCGCGCAGATTGGCGCCGCTGCGGGCGAACCCGCCATTGCTCTGCGCCAGTACCGGCGCGGCGGCGGCCAGCAGCAACGGCGCGATCCAGATGCAGCGTTTCATGCCCAACCTCCTGTGTCTGACCGGCCCTGTGGCCGGCGCTTCTTCCATGGGCTCGTGCGAGCCATCGTGTTCGGCAATGTTCTAGCACGCCGATGCGCTAAGGACCTGTCAACCCGATCGGGCCCGCCATGCCTGGCCGCATGTGAGGCCGGAAGAGATGCAATGAACCGACGACATGCGCGAAAGTGCGCTCACGCCGCCGTGAACGCGCTCAAGCGCGTCGTCGAATTGCAAGCCGCAACAAGCGGATGTGTGCGCTGTCGCCCCCGCTTGCGCCTCGCCGCGCCGCGCCGCATGCACTGCGGCGCGGCGCATGTGGATCAGCCGGCCATGCCGCTGTGCCGCAGCAAGGCGTCCAGTTCCGGCGCGCGGCCACGGAACGCGGTGAAGTTCTCCAGCGCCGGACGGCTGCCGCCGCGCGCCAGGATCTCCTGCAGGAAACGCGCGCCGGTGGCGGCCAACTGGTCAGGCGCCTCTTCGAATGCGGCGTACGCGTCGGCGCTGAGCACTTCGGCCCACTTGTAGCTGTAGTAACCGGCGCCGTAGCCGCCGGCGAAGATGTGGCTGAACTGGTGCGGGAAGCGGTTCCATGCCGGCGGCCGGTTCACCGCGACTTCGTCGCGCACGCGTTCGAGCAGCTGCAGCATGCTGTCGCCGGCGGCGTCGAAGCTGTGATGCAACTGCATGTCGAACAGTGCGAACTCCAGCTGGCGCACGGTGAACATGCCGCTCTGGTAGTTCTTCGCCGCGAGCATCTTGTCGAACAGCGCGCGCGGCAGCGGCTGCCCGCTGTCCACGTGCGCGGTCATCGCCTGCAGCCGCGGCCACTCCCAGCAGAAGTTCTCCATGAACTGGCTGGGCAACTCCACCGCATCCCATTCCACGCCGTTGATGCCGGCCACGCCGAGTTCGCCGACCTGGGTCAGCAACTGGTGCAGGCCGTGGCCCATCTCGTGGAACAGGGTGGTGACTTCGTTGTGGGTGAAGGTGGCCGGCTTGCCGTCGCCGCCGCGGCCGAAGTTGCACACCAGGTATACCAGCGGCGTCTGCACGCCGTCGGCGCGGTCGCGGCGATTGCGGCAGTCGTCCATCCAGGCGCCGCCGCGCTTGCCCTCGCGCGCGTACAGGTCGAGGTAGAACTGCCCGACCAGGCGGCCGCGCGCATCGCTGACGCGGAAGAAGCGCACGTCCGGATGCCACACCGGGGCGCTGTCGGCCTGCACCTGCAGGCCGTACAGGTCGTTGATGACGCCGAACAGGCCGTCCAGCACCTTCGGCTCGGTGAAATACTGCTTCACTTCCTGCTCGGAGAAGCTGTAGCGCGCCTGCTTGAGCTTTTCGCTGGCGTAGGCGATATCCCAGGCCTGCAGTTCGTCCAGGCCCAGATGCTCGCGGGCGTAGGCTTCCAGTTCGGCGCGGTCGCGCTGCGCGAAGGGCTTGGCGCGCGCGGCCAGGTCGCGCAGGAAGCCCAGCACCTCGTCGGGGTTCTGCGCCATCTTGGTCGCCAGCGAATATTCGGCGTAGCTGGCGAAACCGAGCAGGCCAGCCAGTTCGCCGCGCAGCGCCAGGATGCGCTCGATCGCCGCGCTGTTGTCCAGCGCCGCGTCGCCGAACTCCGAGGCGCGGATCGCATTGGCGTGGTACAGGGTCTCGCGCAGCGCGCGGTCGTCGGCGTACATCTGCACCGGCAGGTAGCACGGCATCTGCAGGGTCAGCTTCCAGCCGGCCTGGCCGTCCTTTTCCGCCGCCGCGCGCGCCGCGGCGATCACGTCGTCTGGCAGGCCTGCCAGACGCGCCTGGTCGTCGATCGGCAGCGACCACGCATCGGTGGCATCGAGCACGTTCTGCGAGAAGTTCGCCGACAGCGCCGACAGTTCTTCCTGGATCGCGGCGAAACGCTGCTTGTCGGCATCGCCCAGTTCGGCGCCGCCCAGGCGGAAATCGCGCAGCGCGTTGTCCAGCACCTTGCGCCGCGCTGCGTCGTAGCCGGCGGCCTCGGGCGTGGCGGCCAGCGCGCGGTATTGCGCGAACAGCGCCAGGTTCTGCCCCAGCGCGCTGGAGAAGCGCGTCACCTTGGGCAGGTTGGCGTTGTAGGCCTCGCGCAGCGCCGGGGTGTTGACCACGCCCTGCAGGTGGTTGACCTGGCCCCAGGCGCGCCACAGGCGCTCGGTGGCGTCGTCCAGCGGCACCACGAAGCTGTCCCAGCTCACCGGCGCGACCTGCTCGGCGTGCGCGACCGCGGCGTCGGCGGCGGCCAGCAGCGCATCGATCGCCGGGCCGATGTGCTCGGGCTGGATCGCATCGAAGCGCGGCAGGCCGGAAAAATCGAGCAGGGGATTGGTCATCGCGGGAATCTCGGTAGCGGGGAAAGGGCCGGCGGCGCCGGCCATGGTCGGGATATGGCGGTCAGGACAACGCGGCACAAGCCAGCGGCGGCAACCCGGCGCCGGCCACCGCCGCGGCCAGCTGCGCGTCGGCCTGCTCCACGTCGATGCCGTGCTCGCGGTACCAGTCCGGCCGGTAGTAGCTGTGCCCGTAGCGCTCGCCGCTGTCGCACAGGATGGTGACGATGGAACCGCTGCGGCCGTGCTCGCGCATCCGCGTCGCCGCCTGCAGCACGCCGACGAAGTTGGTGCCGGTGGAGCCGCCCACGCGCCGGCCCAGGCGCGCGCTCACGTAGCGCATCGCCGCCAGGCTCAGCGCATCGGGCACCTTGACCATCGCATCGACGCAGCTGGGGATGAAGCTCGATTCCACCCGCGGCCGGCCGATGCCCTCGATGCGCGAACCGCCGGTGCTGGCCAGGCCGGCGTAGTCGCGCCCGGCCAGCGCTTCGCAATAGCCTTCGAAGAACACCGACACTTCCGGATCCGCGCACAGGATGCGGGTGGCGTGGCGACGGTAGCGCACGTAGCGGCCCAGTGTGGCGGCGGTGCCGCCGGTGCCGGGGCTGCACACGATCCATTCCGGCACCGGGTGCGGTTCTTCCTGCATCTGCCGGAAGATGGACTCGGCGATGTTGTTGTTGGCGCGCCAGTCGGTGGCACGTTCGGCGTACAGGAACTGGTCCATGAAGTGGCCGCCGCTCTCGCGGGCCAGCTGCACCGAATCGGCGTGCAGGTCGCAGGCGCGCTCGACCAGGTGGCAGCGCCCGCCCTGGAACTCGATCGCGGCGATCTTCTCCGGCGAGGTCGCGGCCGGCATCACCGCGATGAACGGCAATCCCAGCAGGCGCGCGAAATAGGCTTCGGACACCGCGGTGGAGCCGCTGGAGGCCTCGATCACCGGGCGCCCCTCGCGCAGCCAGCCGTTGGCCAGCGCGTACAGGAACAGCGAGCGCGCCAGGCGGTGCTTGAGGCTGCCGGTGGGATGGCTGGACTCGTCCTTGAAATACAGGTCGATGCCGGGGAAACCGGGCAGGTCCAGCGGAATCAGGTGGGTGTCGGCCGAACGGTTGAAATCGGCTTCGATCTTCTGGATGGCGTTGGCCACCCAATCGCGAGGAGTCATGGCGGTGCGCAGGACGGAAAAATCGCGTCCACGATACACGCCCACCCCATGCCCCGGGGCTGCGCCGGGCGCCGGGGCGTGGCGACGTTCACCTGGCGGCTGTGGCGTCGCCCCCGGGTGGCGCGGCGCCGCTCAGGGGGCCGCGACGCCGAAGCCGGCATCGACGATGGCGCGCTCGATCGCCGCGGCGTCGGTGCGGGCCTCGTCGTACTCCAGGTCCACGCGCCCGCCGTCGAGCACGACCTGCGCCGCGGCGATCCCGGCGCTGGCTTGCAACACCCGCTGCAACCGCGCGGAGCAGCCGCCGCAGGTCATGCCCTGGACCGTGAGTTGGAGATGGCGCATTGCGGGTGTCCTCGTTGGAGTGGGGTTGTCCGGCACCGCGCTCAGCGCGGCCGCCAGCGGTTCAGCAGCAGGGAATTGGCCAGCACCGAGACCGAACTCAGCGCCATCGCCGCGCCGGCGAGCACCGGATTGAGCAGGCCGAACGCGGCCAGCGGGATGCCGAGCACGTTGTAGAAAAAGGCGAAGAACAGGTTCTGGCGGATCTTGCGCAAGGTCGCCGCGGACAGGTCGATGGCGGTGGCCACGCCGTCCAGGTCGCCATGCACCAGCACCACGTCGGCCGCCTCCACGGCGATGTCCGAGCCGGCGCCGATGGCGAAGCTGACGTCGGCCGCGGCCAGCGCCGGCGCGTCGTTGATGCCGTCGCCGACCATGCCGACGTGCGCGCCGGGTTCGGCCCGCAGACGCTGCACCTCCTCGGCCTTGTGCTGCGGCAACACCTCGGCCAGCACCCGCGCGATGCCGACCTGCGCGGCCACGGCCTGTGCGACATGGCGGTTGTCGCCGCTGAGCATGACCACGTCGATGCCGCGCGCCTTGAGCCGCGCCACCGCCTCGAGGGCACCGTCGCGCAGCGGATCGGCGATGGCGATGTAACCGGCGAGGCGGCCGTCCAGCGCGACCGCGACCACGCTCTGGCCCTTCGCCTGCGCCGCCTCGGCCCGCTGCAGCAGCGCCGCATCCGGCGCCTGCACGGACAGCTCGCGCAGCCACGCCAGCGACCCCAGCGCCACCTCGCGGGTATCGACGCGGCCGCGCACACCCTTGCCGGGCAGCGTCTCGACCGCCGCCGCCGGCAGAGGCGGCGTCCCGCGCACGCCGTCGGCGGCGGCGCGCCGCACGATCGCATCGGCCAGCGGATGCGCCGACCCGACCTCCAGCGCAGCGGCCAGGCGCAGCAGCGCCGTCGCATCGCCGCCGTCCGCCACGCCGATCGCGGTCACCTGCGGCCGGCCCTCGGTCAGGGTGCCGGTCTTGTCCAGCACCAGCGTGGTCAACGCACGCGCACGCTCCAGCACCTCGGCGTTGCGGATCAGGATGCCGGACCGGGCGCCCACGCCGGTGCCGACCATGATCGCGGTCGGCGTGGCCAGGCCCAGCGCACACGGACAGGCGATCACCAGCACCGCCACCGCATGCACCAGCGCGGTGGCGAAACTGCCGCTGAGCCACCAGGTCGCGGCCAGGGTGAGCGCGGCGATGGCGATCACCACCGGCACGAACACGCCGGCGATGCGATCGACCAGATGCTGGATCGGCGCCTTGGAGCCCTGCGCCGCATCGACCATGCGGATGATCTGCGCCAGCAGCGTGTCGGCGCCGACCCCGGTGGCGCGCGCGCGCAACATGCCGAACTGATTCACGGTGGCGGCGAACAGGCGGCTGCCCGGCTCCTTGGCCACCGGCATCGCCTCGCCCGACAGCATCGCCTCGTCCACGCTGGAACGGCCGTCGAGCACCTCGCCGTCCACCGGCACGCGCTCGCCGGCGGCGACCACGAACACGTCGCCGACGATCAGCTCGGCGGCGTCGACTTCCATGATCGCGCCGTCGCGCTCCACCTTGGCGGTCTTGGGCTTGAGGTCGAGCAGCGCGCGGATCGCCGAGGAGGTCCTGCGCCTGGCGCGCGCTTCCAGCAAGCGCCCGAGCAGGATCAGGGTGACGATCGAGGCGCTTGCCTCGAAATACACGTGCTGGCCGGCCAGGCCGAACACGGTGACCGCAGCGCTGTACAGGTAGGCCATGCTGGTGCCGAGCGCGACCAGCACGTCCATGTTGGCGCGGCCGTTGCGCAAGGCCGCGAACCCGGCCCGGTAGAAGCGCGCGCCGAGCCAGAACTGCACCGGCGTGGCCAGCAGCAGCTGCAGCCAGCGCGGCAGCGGCTCGGCGTGCTGGCCGCCGAGCGCATGCGCGATGGCGGAGATGTCCAGCATGCCGAACATCTGCACGAACAACGGCAGGGTCAGCAGCACCGCGGCAGCGAAGCGGCCCAGCTCGCGATGCCAGGCGCGGCGCTCGGCCTGTTCGCGCGCTTGCAACTGGGCCTGATCCATCTCGTGCACGACGCTGGCGCCGAAGCCGGCGCTGCCGATCCGCTCGACGATGCCGGCCGGCGCCACCAGTTCCGCCACGTACTCCACGCGCGCCCTGGCCGAGGCCAGGTTGACGCTGCCGGCGATCACCCCGGGCGTGTTCGCCAGCACCGTTTCGATCGCGGCCGCGCAGGACGCGCAGCTCATGCCGCTGAGGTCCAGCGTCAGCATCTGCGTAGGCACCGTGTAGCCGGCCTGGCCGATGCGTTGCAGCAGCGCCTGCGCATCCACCTGCTGCGGGTCGTAGTCCAGGCGCACGCGCGCGGCGGCGTAATTGGCCTGGGCATCGACCCCGGGCAGCTGCTTGAGCGCCTGCTCCAGGCCGACGGCGCAGGACGCGCAGCGCATGCCGTGCACCGGCAGGCTCACCGTGGCGGTGTTGGCGGCCGGCGCGTTCACGGCTGCGGCTTGCCCGGCGCGGCGTCGCCGCGGATGTCGCCGAGGATCGGGCAGCCGGCGGGTTCGCCGCTGCCCGGGCATTCGGCGACGAGTACGGCCAGCGCATCGCGCATCTCGGTCAGCTGCGCGATGCGCCGATCCAGTTCGTGCAGGCGCTTGCTCGCACGCTGCTTGATGCCTTCCACGCCATGCAGGCGATCGTCCTGCAGCGCGAGCAGGTCGCCGATCTCCTCCAGCGAGAAGCCCAGGTCCTTGGCGCGGCGGATGAAACGCACCCGCTCCACCGCGGCCGCATCGTAGTCGCGGTAGCCGGACGCGCGCCGCGGCGGCGCCGGCAGCAGGCCCTGGCGCTCGTAGTAGCGGACCGTGTCGATGGCGACGTCGGCCTGGCGCGCGAGCGCGCCGATGGTGAAGCGGGACGGAGGGGCGACCGGATTCATGCGTGCAAGCTACTCCCTGGACGCCGGTCCAGGGTCAAGCCATTGTCGCCGTTGCGCGCGAATTGTTCATTGGCGGCTCACGTTGACTCGAAATCCTTGCCCCGCAGGCCTTCGCCGGGCATGGATGCGCGCCCTGGACCCGGCTCCAGGGTGCGCCGATGGCGAGCCGCCGCGCCATCCCGGCGCTTGCCCGCAGCCATCACTACAGTATTCTCCGCGTATCCCCTCGCGTGCCTTGCGTGTTCCGTGCCGATCTTCGCCTTGCTGACCCGCCTGCTGTTGTGCCTGAGCCTGCTGCTCAATGGCGCCGGCACGGCTGTGGCGATGCCGGGCATGCACGGCATGGCCGACGCAGCGCCAGGCACGGACCATGCCATGGCCGAACGCCATGCTGGCAAGCATCTGCATGCCGCGCAGGTCGCCAGCGCGGCGATGCCCTGTCATGAGGCCACGCCGGCGCAGGTGCATGAACACGAGCACGACGGCGACGGTCACAGCAAGGGCAGCAAGCACGGCTGCTGCGGCACCGCGGCCGGTTGCCAGTGCCCGCATGCGCAGCCGCTGCCGGCGCTGATCGCGCTGCCGCTGGCGTTGCCGGCCGCGGCGCAACAGTTGTTCCAGCGCGGCCGCCAGGATGGCCGCGGCGCGCCCGGCCTGCCGCGGCTGGAGCGACCTCCCAGCGCCTGATCGCGACGCCGCCGCCCGCTCGGGCGGCGCCACGGCGACCGCGCCTCCGCGCGCCGTCGCTTCTGCGCACGCACCGCCTACGCGGTCGCGCATCGCATCGCATCGAGGCTCGCTCATGAAACCACCTTCCTCCGGCCTGCCGGCCCTGCCGTCGCGGCGCCGCTTCGTCACCGGACTGGCGCTGGGCGCCGCCGCCGGCATCGGCGGCCTGTCGCTGCGGCACGCCCAGGCCGCAACGCTGGCCCGCAATGGCGCCGTGCCGTATCAGCTGCACGGCACCGACTTCGACCTCAGCATCGGCAGCGCGCGGGTCAACTTCACCGGGCGCGAGCGCCCGGCCATCACCGTCAACGGCAGCGTGCCGGCGCCGATCCTGCGCTGGCGCGAAGGCGACACCGTCGAGGTGCGAGTCGCCAACCGCCTGCCGGGGCACACGCAAACCTCCGTGCACTGGCACGGCATCCTGCTGCCGGCGAACATGGACGGCGTGCCCGGCATGAGCTTCGACGGCATCTACCCGGGCGAGACTTACCGCTACCGCTTCGCCCTGCGCCAGTCGGGCACCTACTGGTACCACAGCCACTCGCTGCACCAGGAACAGGCCGGCCTGTACGGCGCGATCGTGATCGACCCGCTGCAGCCGCCGCCCTACCACTACGACCGCGAACACGTGCTGCTGCTTTCCGACTGGACCGATCTGGACCCGGCGGCGCTGTTCCGGCGGCTGAAGAAGATGCCGTCCTACGACAACACCTACCAGCGCACCGTCGGCGACTTCCTGCGCGACGCGCGCGAAGACGGCCTGCGCGCCACCCTCGCCGACCGCGGCATGTGGGGACGCATGCGGATGACGCCCAGCGACCTGTCCGACGTCAACGCCAACACCTACACCTACCTGCTCAACGGCGTCGCCCCCGGCGGCAACTGGACCGGCGAGTTCCGTCCCGGCGAGAAGCTGCTGCTGCGCCTGATCAACGCCTCCAGCATGACCTACTTCGACCTGCGCATCCCCGGGCTGAAGATGACCGTGGTCGCCGCCGACGGGCAATACGTGCACCCGGTGAGCGTGGACGAACTGCGCATCGCCGCGGCCGAGACCTACGACGTGCTGGTCGAACCCGGCGGCCAGGACGCCTACACCGTGTTCGCCCAGGACATGGGCCGCACCGGCTACGCGCGCGGCACCCTGGCCGTGCGCCAGGGACTGCAGGCGCCGGTGCCGGCGAACGATCCGCGCCCGCTGCTGCGCATGCAGGACATGGGTCACGACATGGCGGGGCATTCCGGCATGGACCATGGCGGTGGCGCGCCGATGAAAGGCATGGAAGGCGGCTGCGGCGCCGGCATGGGCATGGCCGGCATGGACCATGCCGCGATGGACCACAGCGCGCATGCGGCTGGCGACGCCGGCGCGGCGCCCACGCATCCGTCCAGCGAACGCGGCAATCCGCTGGTGGACATGCAATCCTCCGCCACCGCGCCGAAGCTGGACGATCCGGGCATCGGCCTGCGCGGCAACGGCCGCCGGGTGCTGACCTACGCCGACCTGCACAGCCTGTTCGACGATCCCGACGGCCGCGAACCCGGGCGCGAGATCGAGTTGCATCTGACCGGCAACATGGAGAAGTTCGCCTGGTCCTTCGACGGCATCCCGTTCGCCAGCGCCGAGCCGCTGCGGCTCAACTACGGCGAGCGCCTGCGCATCGTGCTGGTCAACGACACGATGATGCAGCACCCGATCCACCTGCACGGCATGTGGAGCGACGTGGAGAACGCCGCCGGCCAGTTCCAGGTGCGCAAGCACACCGTGGACATGCCGCCGGGCACGCGCCGCAGCTACCGCGTGCGCGCCGACGCGCTGGGCCGCTGGGCCTACCACTGCCATCTGCTGTACCACATGGACGGCGGCATGATGCGCGAAGTGCGGGTGGACGCATGAACGCCACGCCGCTCGCCACGCTGGCGCAGGCCATCGGCCTGGCGCTGCTGTTCGCGCACGGGGCCGCAGGAGCGCAGCATGTGCATGTGCCTGGAGTCGCCGATGCCGACATCGCAGCATCGGCCAGCGGACCTGCATCCACATCCGCAGCTGCGGCATGCGTGTGTCCGCCGCCCGACGATGAAACGCATATGCACACCCCGCCATCGCCGCCCGCCGTCGCCAACGGCGATGACGCCGCGATGGCGCATGCCGGCATGGATCACGCTGCGATGGGCCACGCCGCACAGGCCGCCGATGCTCCGGCCGCGCCGACGGAGGGCAGCGGGAGCATGGACATGGACATGGACATGGATCGCGAAGCCCATGCCGACCATGCCATGCCGGACCATGCAGACATGCAGTACATGGACATGCACCCGGCCACAATGAAGCACGGCACGCCGACCGCAGCGCAGGCCGACAACGCCATGCACGACCACGCCGGGATGCAGCCGGGGACTGCGGAGCCGGGACCAGGCACCGGAGAGCGGGGACCCGCAAAAGCCGACGCGCGCCATGCTCACTCCAGTACGGCGGCGACGTGCGCCTGCGCCGGTGCGCCCGCGTCGGCGCTACCGCGCGAGCCGATCCCTGCGCTCACCGACGCCGACCGCGCCGCCGCGTTCCCGGTCCTGCGTACGCACACGATGCTGCATGCGCCGTCGCGCACCGGCTACTTGCTGTTCGACCGGCTGGAGGGCTGGGACAACGACCGCGGCAGCGGCCAGGCCTGGGAAGCCAGCGCCTGGTACGGCGGCGACATCGACCGGCTGTGGCTGCGCAGCGAAGGCGAGCGCGGCGGCGGCCGCACCGAAGCGGCGGACCTGGAAGCGCTGTACGGCCACGCGGTGTCGCCTTGGTGGGACTTGCTGGTTGGCGTGAGACAGGACTTCGCCTCGGGCGATGCGCGCACCTCGGCCGCGTTCGGCGTACAGGGCATGGCGCCGTACAAGTTCGAGGTCGCGGCCACGCTGTACGTCGGCGAAGGCGGCAGCGCCAGTGCGCGCCTGGAAGGCGAGTACGACGTGCTGCTGACCAACCGCTGGATCCTGCAGCCGCGGCTGGAAGCGGAGGCGGCGTTCGCCGACGATCGCGCGCACGGCATCGGCAGCGGCCTGTCCACGGTCGAGGCCGGGCTGCGTTTGCGTTATGAGATCAGCCGCCGCTTCGCGCCGTATCTGGGCGTGGTCCACGAGCGCGCGTTCGGCACGACCGCCGACTATCGCCACGACGCGGGAGAAGCCGCACGCGAGACGCGCGTCGTCGCCGGCGTACGCGTCTGGTTCTGAGCGGCCGTTCGAGCGCTCCTGAACCCTGCAGGAGCGGCTTCAGCCGCGACAGGCCTTCCCGATGGATCCTGTCGCGGCTGAAGCCGCTCCTACAACACCGCCTCCGCTGTATTGGCATCAATTGCGGGCGGACTATCGCCGCGACGCGGGAGAAGCCGCAGGCGAGACGCGCGTCGTGGCCGGCGTACGCGTCTGGTTCTGAGCGGCCGTTCGAGCGCTCCTGAACCCTGTACGGGCCTTCCCGATGGATCCTGTCGCGGCTGAAGCCGCTCCTACAACACCTCCTCCACTGTATTGGCATCAATTGCAGGCGGACTATCGCCGCGACGCGGGAGAAGCCGCACGCGAGACGTGCGTCGTCGCCGGCGTATGCGTCTGGTTCTGAGCGGCCGTTCGAGCGCCTGAACCCTGTAGGAGCGGCTTCAGCCGCGACAGGCCTTCCCGATGGATCCTGTCGCGGCTGAAGCCGCTCCTACAACACCGCCTCCGCTGTATTGGCATCAATTGCAGCATGCGACGCCGCGGCGACCCACGAACACTTCCTCGTGGGGTTTCCGCCGCTCAAGCGCGCAACGAACCATCCTCCCCGATCTGCCAACCACGCGGCGGACGCAGCGCGCCCAGCGTGCGCACCAGCTCCTGGTAACTACGTGCCAGCTGCCCGAACAGGCCCGCGTCGCTGGCGCGGGTCTCGGCCACTTCGTAATAGGCGCCGCGGCCCAGATCGATGAAGTAGTCCACGCTGACCCGGCGCCGCGCGGCCACACCGGGAAACAGGCCGGCGATCAGCAGGCAGCCGTCGCCGACCTCGCGCAGCGCGTCGGCGCGGGCGCGCCCGACCTGCTCCTGCGCATGCAGCCAGGCCAGCGCCTGGGTACGCGACAACAGGTGTCCGTCGGCCTGGTAGCGCAACAACACGAACACCAGATAGCTCTCGCGCGATTCGTCCAGCGGCCGGCCCAGCCGCTGCCCTGCCTCGTGCACCAGCGCCTGCCACAGCTCGGCCGGCGCCCCCTGTCTGAAAGACTCGTACATGCGTCCTCCTGCGTGGTGGGAACCCTCGCCAGGAGCTTATGCATAACCCGGGCCACTGCGTTGGCAGCCGACCGCGACGGCTGCCAATCCGGCCTGCGTGCACGGCGAACGCCGCGGAAGCCCGGCGGATATGCGGATGCCGTGCGGCGCCGCAATCACCGAACATCCGCGCCTGAAAGCGGTGCGGCATGCACCGACGACCAGCGGCGGTCCGGCAACTAGAGAGGCTCGCGACCGTGACGACGTCGCATGGCGCCAGCATATTGACCAGCACCGGTCCGCTGCACGCGCCGCGCCGGCACCGCGACGCGACCGCAACCCCGCTACTTCTTCTTGGTGGCGATCCTGCGGGCCGGTGCGATGGCCGGCTGCGCCTGGGTACGCCGTGCCGCCAGACCATGCAGGATCAGGTCGATGCCGGCCAGGAAGTCCATCCGGTCGTCATGCGTGCGCAGCTGTCCGGCCATGCCGCGCACGAACGGGTACGCGTCCGCATCCAGCCGCGACCACGCGGTCGCCACCGCATCCAGGAAATCGGACCTGACGATGCCGCGCGTGCGCGCGAGCTGCGTGTTGGCCGCGTTCTGCCCGGCAACGCCGAGGATGTAGCTCAACAACGCGGAGACCGCGGCCCACTGCTCGTGGTCCGGCACGCCGAGCGCGCGCAGCTGCTGGCCGATGCGCTCGACGATGCGCACGATCGGCGACTCGCCGGGCGCGCGGTTGAGCGCCGACCCCATCCACGGGTGCGCATCGATCGCATCGAACATGCCCAGCGCCAGCGCGCGTATCGCCGCCTCCGGCGTGGCATCGGCGGAGGGCGCATGCAAGGTGCGCGCGACGATGGCGTCGCAGGCGGCGGTCAGCAGATCGCGCTTGTCCGCGACATGCCAATAGAGCGCACCGGGGCCGGTGGCGAGCCGTTCGGACAACGCGCGGAAGGTCAGGCCGCCCTCGCCGCCGCTGTCCAGCAACGCGATCGACGCTTCCACGATCTGTTCGCGCGAGAGCGATGCCTCGCGTCGCGGGGTGCCGCGCGTTGTCTTGGCCATGCCTCATCTTGACACGAATGGAACGCCATTCCAACATGTGGAACGACGTTCCATAAGCACTCGCGCCCGTCCCGGCGCATCCACTCGACCAAGGATTCAGATGCACACCCCCATCGCAATCATCGGCGCCGGGCTCGGCGGGCTCATGCTTGCCCGCGTGCTGCACGTGCACGGCATCGCCGCAACGCTCTACGAAGCCGAGGTCTCGGCGGATGCCCGCCCGCAGGGAGGCTTGCTCGATATCCACACCTACAACGGCCAGCGCGCGCTCAAGGCGGCGGGCCTCTACGACGCCTTCCTCGGCCTGGTGCTTCCCGGTGCGGACGCAAAGCGGATCGTCGACAGCCAAGGCGCCATCCTGATCGACAGACCCGACGTGGGCAGCGGCGCCAGGCCCGAGGTGGATCGCGGAAACCTGCGCCGGCTCCTGCTCGACGCGCTTCCCGCGGGCACCGTCCGCTGGGGATGCAAGCTGGCCACGGCGGCCCCGCTCGCCGACGGGCGGCATCTGCTGCGCTTCGCCGACGGCGCGAGCGCGACCACCGATCTGCTCGTGGGTGCGGACGGCGCCTGGTCGCGCGTACGCCCATTGCTGTCCGCCGCAGTACCTGCCTACGCCGGCACCTCGTTCATCGAGACCTGCCTGTTCGACGGCGACACGCGCCACCCCGCCAGCGCGCAGGTGATCGGCGGCGGCACGCTGATGGCGGTCGCGCCCGGCAAGGGCATCCTCGCCCACCGCCATGCCGATGGCACCCTGCAGACCTACGTGTCGCTGAACCGGCCGCAGGACTGGTTCGCCCGCCTCGACTTCGCCGACCCGGCGGCCGCACTGGCCCGCGTCGCCGCGGAATTCGATGGCTGGGCCCCGGCATTGACGGCACTCGTCACCGACGGCGACACCGCCCCCGTGCTTCGCCCGATCCATGCGTTGCCGATCGAGCACCGCTGGGCGCGCACGCCCGGCGTGACCTTGCTCGGCGATGCGGCGCACCTGATGTCGCCGTTCGCCGGCGAAGGCGCCAATCTCGCGCTCTACGACGGCGCCGAACTCGGCAAGGCCATCGTCGCCAATCCCGGCGCGATCGACGCCGCGCTGGCCGCGTACGAGAGCGAACTGTTTCCGCGCAGCGCGGCCTTTGCCGAAGAGTCGGCGCAGAATCTGACGATGTTCTTCGACGCCGATGCGCCGCAGGGCCTGGTCGCGTTCTTCGACAGCGTTGCCGGGTAGCCGAATCGGTTACGCAGAAGCCGCCGTGCCGCATCGCGCCGACCCGGCCGTGCCGGCCGCGGCCATCGGCTGCGGCCGTCTCGAACCAGCGCTGTACCGCCGATCTGCATGCGCGGTGCGGGCTGGCCTGCGAAGGCACGCAGGCCGGCCCGGGCGACGCACGCCCGCACCTACTCCACCGTCACCGACTTGGCCAGGTTGCGCGGCTTGTCCACGTCGGTGCCGCGCGCCAGCGCGGTGTGGTAGGCGAGCAGTTGCACCGGGATGGTGTGCACCACCGGGCTGAGCAGGCCGGCATTGCGCGGGGTGCGGATCACGTGCACGCCTTCGGATTCGCTGAAGTGGCTGTCCTGGTCGGCGAACACGAACAGCTCGCCGCCGCGCGCGCGCACTTCCTGCATGTTGGATTTCACCTTCTCCAGCAGCGCATCGTTGGGCGCGATCACCACCACCGGCATGTTCGCATCCACCAGCGCCAGCGGGCCGTGCTTGAGCTCGCCGGCCGGGTAGCCTTCGGCGTGGATGTAGGTGATTTCCTTGAGCTTGAGCGCGCCTTCCAGCGCGATCGGATAGTGCAGGCCGCGGCCCAGGAACAGCGCGTTGTGCTTGTCGGCGAAACGCTCGGCCCACACCGCGATCTGCGGTTCCAGGTTCAAGGCGTGTTGCACGCTGCCCGGCAGGTAGCGCAGCTGTTCCAGGTACTCGGCTTCCTGCGCTTCGCTCAGGCGCCCGCGCAGCTTGGCCAGCACGCAGGTCAGCTGGAACAGCGCCGCCAACTGGGTGGTGAAGGCCTTGGTGGAGGCCACGCCGATCTCGGCGCCGGCACGCGTGTACAGCACCAGCGCGCTGGCGCGCGGGATCGCGCTTTCCGGCACGTTGCAGATCGACAGGGTCTTGGCGTGGCCCAGCGACTTGGCGTACTTCAGCGCCTCCATCGTGTCCAGGGTCTCGCCGGACTGGGAAATGGTGACGATCAGCTGGCGCGGGTTGGCGTAGGCGGCGCGGTAGCGGTAT
Organism: Xanthomonas sp. JAI131; assembly: GCF_013410075.1. NCBI lineage: Bacteria > Pseudomonadati > Pseudomonadota > Gammaproteobacteria > Lysobacterales > Lysobacteraceae > Xanthomonas > Xanthomonas sp. JAI131. The sequence goes on from NZ_JACCCN010000003.1 coordinate 382,930, forward strand.
TCGCTGGCGATCTCCACGCTGCACGGCAGGCCGGCGATCGCCTCGATCCAGTAGCGTGCGGTCAGCCCGGCGTAGTAGCTGGTGCCGCAGGCGAGGATCTGCACGCCGTCGATGTCGGCCAACGCATGTGCGTTGCGGCCGAACAGCGTGGTGTCGAAACCGCCGGCGTCGAACAGCGCTTCCAGCGTGTCGGCCAGCGCGCGCGGCTGCTCGTGGATCTCCTTCTGCATGAAGTGGCGGTACGGGCCCAGTTCCAGCGAGGCCAGCGACACTTCGGACATGTGCACCTCGCGCTGCGCCGGCCGGTCCTCGGCGTCGTACACCTGCACGCCGGTCCGGCTCAACTCGGCGGTGTCGCCCTCTTCCAGGAAGATCACCCGGCGCGTGGCCTGGATCACCGCCGACACGTCGGAGGCGATGAAGTTCTCGCCCTCGCCCAGGCCGACCAGCAGCGGGCAGCCCATGCGCGCGCACACCAGCACGTCCGGGCGCGACTTGCTGACCGCGGCCAGCGCATAGGCGCCGGTCAGTTCCTTCACCGCAGCCTGCAGCGCCGCCAGCAGCGAAAGCCCCTGCGCGGCGTGGTGGTGGATCAAGTGCGCGATGACCTCGGTGTCGGTCTGCGACTCGAACACGTAGCCCAGTGCGCGCAGCCGCTCGCGCTGCTGCTCGTGGTTCTCGATGATGCCGTTGTGCACCAGCGCCAGGTCGCCGTGGCTGACGTGCGGATGCGCGTTGGCCTCGGTGACGCCGCCATGGGTGGCCCAGCGGGTGTGGCCGATGCCCAGCGTGGCGTGCAGGTCCTCGGCCAGCGCGGCGCTTTCCATCTCCGCCACGCGCCCGGTGCGGCGCACCCGGCGCACGCCGTCGCCGGCGACCACGGCGATGCCGGAGGAGTCGTAGCCGCGGTACTCCAGCCGCTTCAGGCCTTCGATCAGCACCGGCACCACGTCCCGTTCCGCAATCGCACCCACGATCCCGCACATAGCCGCACCCTGCATCGAAAGATCGCCATTCTAGCTTTGTCCGCTGAATGTCCTATAGGACCCGCCGACGCGACTTGGATGCGCCATCGCATGCCCTGGCGGTAAGGCTCGGGTAGCAGGGACCGGCACGACGCATCCGCACGTGGCGCGACCGAGCGGGGACCGCCGTGCCCGGCGCCGTACACGCTCCAGACGTGGATCGCGGCAACGCGGCCTGTCCCGACCGTCCGGCCCGGCCGCGGACACGGTGTCCGCGAACGTGTCCGCGGACACGCGGACAGCCGTCCGTTGCAATGGAACCGCAATCCTTTCAAACACTTGCGATTGGCACGCGACGTGCTTTGGATTCGTTCATTCTCACTGCGCCGACCCGACCGATGATCCGCGACACTTCCGCCCAGGACCAGGTTCTCGCCCGCCCCCGCTCCGCCGCCGCCTGGCGCCGCTGGTTCTGGCCCGCACTGATCGGGTTGGCGGTGCTGCTCGGCATCGCCTTCGCCGCGCGCGGCTGGATCGCCGGCAGCCGTTCGTTCGACGCGCAGCGCGTGCGCATCGCCACGGTCAGCCGCGGCGACCTGGTCCGCGACATCTCCGCCGACGGGCGCCTGATCGCCGCCAACAGCCCCACCCTGTACGCGATCTCCGGCGGCACCGTGACCTTGAAGGTGGTCGCCGGCGACGTGGTCAAGCAAGGCCAGGAGCTGGCCGAGATCGACAGCCCCGAACTGCGCAGCAAGCTCGCCCAGGAAGAGGCCACGCTGGCCGGCCTGGAAGCCGAGGCCGGCCGCGCCGACCTGGATGCGGTGCTGGCCCGCGCCAACGCCAGCAAGCTGGTGGACCAGGCGCAGATCGAACGGCAGGCGGCCAGCCGCGACCTGGAGCGCTACCAGCGCGGCTACGACGGCGGCGCGGTGCCGGCGGTCGAACTGGCAAAGGCGCAGGACTCGCTGAAGAAGGCCGACATCGCGATGAGCCACGCGCAGAAGGACTCCGGCCTGCAGACCCAGGGCGCCGGCCTGGACGCGCGCAACAAGCGCCTGCTCGCCGAGCGCCAGCGCGCGGTGGTCACCGAGGTGAAGCGACAGGTCGATCTGCTCACCCTGCGCTCGCCGTTCGACGGCCAGGTCGGCCAGGTACAGGTGTCGCAGCACACCAACGTCGCCGCCAATGCGCCGGTGCTGAGCGTGGTCGACCTGTCCAAGTTCGAACTGGAGATCAAGGTGCCGGAGAGCTTCGCCCGCGACCTGGCGATCGGCATGCCGGCGCAGCTGACCAGCGGCGCAGGCGAACCGTTCGCCGGCGCGATCTCGGCGGTGTCGCCGGAAGTGGTCAACGGCGAGGTCAACGCGCGCATCCGCTTCACCGACAAGCAGCCGCCGGGCCTGCGCCAGAGCCAGCGCATGAGCGCGCGGGTGCTGCTGGATACCCGCAAGAACGTGCTCAAGCTCGAGCGCGGCCCGTTCGTCGAACAATCCGGCGGCCGCTACGCCTACGTGATGGACGGCAACTCGGCGATCCGCCGCCCGGTGGAGCTCGGCGTCACCAGCCTGGGCGAAGTCGAGGTGCGTTCGGGCCTGCAACCGGGCGACCGCGTCGTGGTCTCCGGCAGCGACCTGTTCGGCGAGGCGCCGCAGGTGACGGTGCATTAGAAGCTGGGATTGGGGATTCGGGAGTGGGGATTCGTAGGCCCCTGCCGTTTTCCTTTTCCGCCCGCTGATTCCGAATCTCGATCTCTCCCATTCCCCGCTCAACCACCAAGGAACCACGTCATGCTCGAAATGCGCTCCGTCTCCAAGGTCTTCCGTACCGAACAGGTCGAGACGCACGCGTTGCGTTCGCTGGATCTGCATGTGCGCGAAGGCGAATTCGTCGCCGTCACCGGGCCGTCCGGCTCCGGCAAGACCACCTTCCTCAACATCGCCGGCCTGCTGGAGACCTTCACCAGCGGCCAGTACCTGCTCGACGGCCAGGACGTCAGCAACCTCAACGACGACGCGCGCTCGCGCATGCGCAACCAGAAGATCGGCTTCATCTTCCAGGGCTTCAACCTGATTCCCGACCTCAACCTGTTCGACAACGTCGACGTGCCGCTGCGCTACCGCGGCATGGCCGCGGCCGAGCGCAAGCAGCGCATCGAAGAGGCGCTGGGCCGGGTCGGGCTGGGTTCGCGGATGAAGCACTATCCGTCCGAGCTGTCCGGCGGCCAGCAACAGCGCGCGGCGATCGCGCGCGCGCTGGCCGGCAGCCCGCGCCTGCTGCTGGCCGACGAACCGACCGGCAACCTGGACTCGCAGATGGCGCGCGGGGTGATGGAACTGCTGGAAGAGATCAACGCGCAGGGCTCGACCATCGTCATGGTCACCCACGATCCGGAACTGGCCGCGCGCGCGCAGCGCAACGTGCACATCGTCGACGGCCAGGCCACCGACCTGCAGCGCGAACCGGTGCTGGGGCATACCGGCCACGGCGCCGCGGCCAACGGCTGACGGCGCGGCAACGGCAGACGGAGACGGCATGTTCGGCTACTACCTTCAACTTGCGCTACGCAGCCTGCGCCGCAGTCCGGTGTTGAGCGCGTTGATGGTGCTGTCCATCGCCGTCGGCATCGGCGCGGCGATGACCACGCTGACGGTGATGCGGCTGCTGTCCGGCGATCCGTTGCCCGGGCGCAGCCAGCGGATCTTCTACCCGCAGCTCGATCCGCGCCCTGCCGGCAGCACCGGCCAGCAGCCGTTCGACAAGCTCGACTATCCCAGCGCGATGGACCTGTGGAAGACCGGGCGCGCCGATCGCCAGGCCATCGTGGCCGAAAGCCAGATCAAGCTGCGCGCGCCCGATCGCGACGGTCCGGCGTTCATGGCGCAGATGCTGTCCACCCAGGCCGATTTCTTTCCGATGTTCCAGGTGCCGTTCGCCTACGGCAGCGGCTGGCGTGCGCGCGACGACCAGGACCGTGCACGGGTGGCGGTGATCTCGGCCGATCTCAACAACAAGCTGTTCGAGGGCCGCAACAGCGTCGGACGCAGCCTGCTGGTGCGCGGCAATGCGGTCCGCATCGTCGGCGTACTGGCCCCCTGGCGGCCGTCGCCGCAGTTCTACACGCTGGCCGGCGGCAGCTTTTCCCATGGCGATACCGGCAGCTTCTATGGCAAGCCGCAGGACGTGTTCACGCCGCTGTCCACCAGCCTGGAGATCAACGACGGCCACATCGAGCCGTGGACCTGCTTCGGCACGCCGGCGCAGCCGCTGGACCTGCGCATTGCACCGTGCGTGTGGGTGCAGTTGTGGGTGCAGCTGGATACGTCGGCCAAGGTGGCCGACTACCGCCGCCTGCTGGCCGATTACGCCGCCCAGCAGCAGGCGGCCGGACGCATCGGCCGCAAGGACACGGCGCGCCTGCTGTCCTTGCCGCAGTGGCTGGACCACAACCGGGTCGTGCCTGGCGACGTGCGGCTGCAGAGCTGGCTGGCCGTGGCGTTCCTGGGCCTGTGCCTGTTCAACAGCGTTGGCCTGCTGCTGGCCAAGTTCCTGCGCCGCGGCGGCGAGATCGGCGTGCGCCGCGCGCTGGGCGCGTCCAGGCGCGCGATCTTCGCCCAGTGCCTGACCGAAGCCAGCGTCATCGGGCTGATCGGCGGCATCGGCGGCTGGCTGCTGACCCTGCTGGGCCTGTGGAGCGTGCGCCAGCAGCCGGCCGCCTATGCCGATCTGGCACGCCTGGACCTGTTGGCATTCGCCGGCACCTTCGTGCTGGCCGTCGGCTGCAGCGTGGCGGCCGGCCTGTTCCCGGCCTTGCGGGCAAGCCGGATCGCGCCGGCGCTGCAGCTCAAGACGCTGTGACCGGGACCACGCCATGATGCAGATCGCCCCCATCCTGCGCGCCCTGTCGCGCCACCGCATCGCCGCGACGCTGATCGCGCTGGAAGTCGCGTTGGCCTGCGCGGTGCTGTGCAATGCGTTCTTCCTGATCGGCAACCGGCTGGATCTGATGCATCTGGACAGCGGCGTCGACGAAGCCGCGCTGGGGCTGCTGTCCTTGTCCGGCTGCGACGGTTGCAACCATGCCGATCTCAATGCGCGCGTGCTCGATGCCGCACGCCGCATCCCCGGGGTGCGCGCGGCAGGCACCATCAACACCGTCCCGTTCGCTCCGGCCGCAGGCAACAACGGCATTTGCCTGGACCAGGCCTGCACCGAGGTCGGCGGCGTGCCGCATTTCTATACGGCCAGCCCCGGCGCCGTTGCCGCACTGGGCCTCAAGCCGGACAGCGGCCGCGCGTTCACCGACGCCGACTACCAGCCGTTCGAGCACTTCGCCCCGGACACGGCCGATGTGTGGGTCACCCGTGCCCTGGCCGACCACCTGTGGCATGGCCAGGATCCGCTGGGCCGCGAATTCTGGGCCGGCGGCCACTACCGCGTGGTCGGCACCCTGCCGCATCTGGCGCGGCCCGATCCCGGCCGCAGCGAGGATGGCGCGATCGGCAGCGACTGGTCGGTGCTCATCCCGGTGCGCGAGGCGTCGCAATCCGGCGTCTACGTGCTGCGCGCAGATCCGCGCGAGATGCCGCGCGTGGTCGAACAGGCGCGCACCGCGGTGGCGCGCGCGGCGCCCGACGCGGTCCTGGACGGCGAGTACAGCAGGCCGTTGAACGAACTACGCCAGCGCTACTTCCAGAGCGACCGGGCCATGGCCAAGCTGCTGGTGGCGGTCATCGCCGCGATGCTGCTGGTGACCGCGCTGGGCATCGTCGGCCTGGCCAGCTTCTGGGTGCAGCAACGCACCCGGCAGATCGGCATCCGCCGCGCGCTCGGCGCCACCCGCCGCGACATCCTGCAGCACTTTCACACCGAGAACCTGCTCATCGTCGGCGCCGGCGTAGTGCTGGGCATGCTGCTGGCCTATGCCGGCAACGTCCTGCTGATGCGCTTCTTCGAACTGGATCGGTTGCCGGCGACCTACCTGCCGGCCGGTGCCGCGCTGCTGTGCGCGCTCGGCCAGCTCGCCGTCCTCGGCCCCGCGCTGCGCGCCGCCGCCGTCCCCCCCGCCACCGCCACCCGTAGCGCCTGACCCGGGACCCACGATGTTCGGTTACTACCTTCACCTCGCCCTGCGCAGCTTCGGCCGCAACAAGATCCTCACCACGTTGATGGTGCTGGCCGTGGCACTGGGCATCGGCGCCTCGATGACCATGCTCACGGTGCTGCATACGCTGTCCGGCGATCCGCTGCCCGGCCACAGCGCCACGCTGTTCCATCCGCAACTTGACCCGCGTCCGCGCGACCTGCCGGGTGCCGACCAGGAGCCGCCCGACGAACTGACCTGGCAGGACGCGAACGCGCTGTACCGGCTGCACGCCGCGCCGGCGCAGACCATGACCAGCGCGAACTGGCTTCCGGTCCGCCAGACCGTGCCGGCCAGCCCCTTGCGCATGCTCACCACCCGCGCAGCGACCGCCGACCTGTTCGCGATGTTCGGCATGCGCTTCCTCTACGGCAGCGGCTGGAGCCGTGGCGACGATGCGCAGCGCGCGCAGGTCGTGGTGCTGACCCGCACGCTCAACGACACCCTGTTCGGCGGCGCCGACAGCGTCGGCAAGACCCTGACCATCGCCACCCGCCCGTTCCGGGTGATCGGGGTGATCGACACCTGGGATGCGCAGCCGCGTTTCTACGATCTCAACTCGGGCGCGTACAAGGCGCCGGAAGCGCTGTACGTGCCTTTCGAGACCTGGCTGGACCTGCCCCAGGACTACGGCTATGGGCCGATGCAGTGCTGGGGCCGGGACCAGGAAGCGGGCCTGCACAATCCCAAGAGCACGCAATGCACCTGGGTGCAGTATTGGGTGCAACTGCACACGCCGGCGCAGGTCCAGCGTTACCGCACCGCGCTGGACGACTACAGCGCGCAACAGCGCCAGTTGGGCCGCTTCGAACGCGCGCCCAACACGCGCCTGCGCGATCTGCTCGACTGGCTCGACTACAAGCGGGTGGTGCCGGCCACCGTGCGCATGCAGAGCTGGATCGGCTTCGGCGTGCTGCTGGTGTGCCTGCTCAATGCGGTCGGCCTGCTGGTCGCCAAGTTCATGCGCAAGGCCGCCGAGATCGGCGTGCGCCGCGCGCTGGGCGCCAGCCGCCGCGCGGTGTTCCTGCAATGCCTGGCCGAATCCGGGCTGATCGGCTGCCTAGGCGGACTGCTCGGCATCCCGCTGACCTGGATCGGCCTGTGGCTGGTGCGCCAGCAACCGGTGGCCTACGCCCAACAGGCGCATGCCGACCCCTCGCTGCTTGCGCTCGCGCTGGCCGTGGCGGTGCTGTCGGCCCTGGCGGCCGGCGTATGGCCGGCATGGCGCGCTTCGCGCATCGCTCCCGCCCTGCAGGTGAAATCGCTATGACCGCGCTGAGACACGCACGCCCCATTCTTTCCGCGCTGGGCAGCCATCGTGCAGCGGTGGTGTTGATGGTCTTGCAGATCGCCCTGACCCTGGCGGTGCTGTGCAACCTGGTGTTCATCATCGCGCGCACCTACCAGCGGGTGGACACGCCGACCGGGGCGATGGAGCAGGACATCGGCCTGATCCAGAGCATCTCCGTGATCGGCGAGCAAGACAGCAAGAGCAGCGTCGGGCGCAGCCTGGATGTGTTGCAAGCGGTGCCCGGCGTGGAAGCGGCCGCCTTTGGCGCACCGCCGCTATGGAATCCGAACCGGGTGCAACTGTTCCGGGAAGCGCAGGCGACGCAACCGGCGGCGCACGCGACGCTGTTCTCCGGCAGCCAGGGCCTGAACCGCGCCCTGGGCATCCGCATCGTCGCCGGCCGCGACCTGCACGACGCCGAGCTACCGACTGCCGCCGAGACGTTCGCGGAGACCAACCATGGCGAGCGCCAGCTGCCGACGCTGATCACCCCGTCGCTGGCCGCCAAGTTGTTTCCTGGCGTTTCGCCGCTGGGGCAGAAGATCTACACCACGATGTGGAACCAGGCGGTACGGCTGGATGTCGTTGGGGTGATGGCACCGCTGCGTGGCGTGATCGCCGGCCACGACGACGATGCAGACGCGCTGCTGACCGAACTGCGCGTCGGCGCCGAAGGCTGGGGCGGCGGCTATCTGATCCGCAGCAAACCGGGGCAACTGCCGCAGGTCCTGCAACGCGCGGCGGCGGCGATGCAGCATGCCAACCCGACCTATGTGCAACACCAGGTCGCCACCATGCAGGAACTGCGCGCCGACTATTTCAGGAGCGACAGCGCAGTGGCGCGCATGCTGCTGGCGATCATCCTGATCCTGCTCACCGTCACCGCGTTGGGCATCGGCGGGCTGGCCAGTTTCTGGGTACAGCAGCGCACCCGGCAGATCGGCATCCGCCGCGCCATCGGTGCCACCCGCCGCGACATCATGGGCTACGTCCAGCTGGAAAACTTCCTGATCGTCGGCGGCGGCGCCGCGCTGGGCGCCGTTCTCGCCTACGTCATGAACCAATGGCTGATGCAACGCTTCGAACTGGAGCGGCTGTCCTCGCCCACGGTGCTCACCGGCATCGTGGCGGTATGGCTGCTCGGCCAGCTCGCCGTCCTCGGCCCCGCGCTGCGCGCCGCCGCCGTCCCCCCCGCCACCGCCACCCGTAGCGCCTGACCCGGAGCCACCCATGTTCGGCTATTACTTCCGCCTCGCCTTGCGCAGCTTCCGCCGCAACAAGGTCCTCACCGCGCTGATGGTGCTGGCCATCGCGCTGGGCATCGGCGCCAGCATGACCACGCTGACCGTGTTCTACGTGCTCTCCGGCGACCCGATCCCGCAGAAGAGCGATCGGCTGTTCTACGTGCAGGTCGATGCGCAGCCGAAAGCCGGCTTCCAGCCCGGCGAGGAGCCGGACTTCCAGAACACGCGCTACGACGCGGAGATGCTGCTGCGCGAGAAACGCGCCAAGCGGCAGGCGATCATGACCGGTGGGTCGGCGGCGATCGAACCGCTCAAGAGCGGGCTGAAACCGTTCAAGTCGGAAGTGCGCTTCACCTCGGCGGACTTCTTCCCGATGTTCGACACGCCGTTCCTGTACGGCCACGGCTGGACCGGCACGGAAGACGAGCGGCACGAGCGCGTGGTGGTCATCAGCAAGAAGCTCAACGAAAAACTGTACGACGGCGCCGACAGCGTCGGCCGCGAACTGCGCATGGACCAGAACACCTTCCGCATCGTCGGCGTGCTCGACACCTGGGCTCCCAATCCGCGCTTCTACGACATCACCAACACCTACGGTTCGGACGAACAGGCCTACCTGCCGTTCTCGGTGGCGATGGACCTGAAGATAGAGCGCAACGGCAACATGAACTGCTTCGGCGACAGCAACGGCGATCAGACCTCGCTCAATGCGCCTTGCTCCTGGATGCAGTACTGGGCGGAACTGGAGAGCCCGACGCAGACCGCCGACTACAAGGCCTACCTCGAGAACTACTCCAACCAGCAGCGCGCCGCCGGCCGCTTCCAGCGTCCGAATAACGTGCGCCTGCGCAACGTGATGCAGTGGCTGGACCACAACGAAGTGGTGCCGGGCGACGTGCGCCTGCAGCTGTGGCTGGCGATGGGTTTTCTTTTGGTATGCCTGCTCAATACCGTCGGTCTGCTGCTGGCCAAGTTCCTGCGCCGCAGCGGCGAGATCGGCGTGCGCCGCGCGCTGGGCGCCTCGCGCCGTGCGATCTTCGCGCAGTGTCTGGTCGAAGCCGGCACCATCGGCCTGGCCGGCGGCATCGCCGGTCTCGGCCTGGCCGTACTTGGCCTGTGGGCCGTGCGCCAGCAGCCCTCCAGCTACGCCAAGCTCGCCCATCTGGACCCTACGATGCTGGCACTGACCTTCGCCCTGGCCCTGGCCGCCAGTCTGCTGGCCGGCCTGCTGCCGGCCTGGCGCGCGATCCAGGTGGCGCCGGCGCTGCAGCTCAAATCGTCCTGACCATCCCCCCCGCCGCACTGCGGCGGGCAGACCGCCAACGAAGGTCCCTCACAAGGTTATCGCCATGGACATCCGCCCCATCCTTTCCACCCTGCGCCGGCACAAGACCGCCGCCGCGCTGATCGTGCTGGAGATCGCGCTTGCCTGCGCCATCGTGTGCAACGCGCTGTTCCTGATCGGCAACCGCATCGAGACCCTGCACCGGCCCAGCGGCATCGCCGAGTCGGAACTGGTGACGATCTCGCTGGGCGGCATCGGCCAGCAGGTCAACGCCGCCGCGAGGACCCGCGAGGACCTGGCCGCGTTGCGCGCCGTACCCGGCGTGCGCAATGCGACCGTGCTCAACCAGGTGCCGTTCGTGCACTACTCCTGGAACACCAGCCTGGCGCTGACCCCGGACCAGGAGCGGCCCACCCTCAACGCGGCGCAGTACATGGCCGAGGAAGGCACGCTGCAGACCCTGGGGCTGCAGTTGGTGGCCGGGCGCGACTTCACGCCCGACGAATACCTCGATCTGGAAATCGCGCAAACCGACAGGGACGCGCAGAAAAAAGGTACCGCCATCATTCTCAATCGCGCCACCGCGGAGAAGATGTTCCCCGGGCAGAATGCCCTCGGCAAGACCCTCTATACCGGACAGATCCCGGTGCGCGTGGTCGGCATCGTCGACACGCTGGCGCGGCCGGCCGCGACCAGCGGCCTGGCCGAGATCGACTACGCGATGCTGCTGCCGCTGCGCCTGAACTACACCAAGGGCCTGTACGTGCTGCGCGTCACCGACCCGGCGCGGCGCCAGGAAGTGCTCACCGCGGCGACCGCGGCGCTGATGAAGGTGGACAACAGCCGCCTGGTGCTGAAACAGCAGACCTATGCCGAGATCCGCGACGAATACTTCCAGGGCGACCGCGCGATGGTCTGGCTGCTCGGTGCGGTGTGCATCGCGCTGCTGATCGTGACCGCGCTGGGCATCGTCGGCCTGGCCAGTTTCTGGGTGCAGCAGCGCACCAAGCAGATCGGCATCCGCCGCGCGCTCGGCGCCACCCGCGGGCAGATCCTGCGCTACTTCCAGACCGAGAACTTCCTGCTGGCCAGCACCGGCATCGTGCTCGGCATGCTGCTGGCCTACGCGATCAACCAGTGGCTGATGGGCAAGTACGAACTGCCGCGGCTGCCGCTGTACTACCTGCCCTTCGGTGCGATCACGCTGTGGCTGCTCGGCCAGATCGCGGTGTTCGCGCCGGCGCGCCGCGCCGCGGCGGTACCGCCGGCAGTGGCCACGCGCAGCGCTTGAAGCGTCCCCTTGGCCGGCGTCATGCCGGCCCTTTTTTCCAGGACTCCCGATGTTCGGCTACTACTGCAAACTGGCACTGCACAGCTTCGGCCGCAACCGCCTGCTGACCGCGTTGATGGTGCTCGCCATCGCGGTCGGCATCGGCGCGTCGATGACCACGCTGACCGTGTTCCACGTCCTGGCCGCCGACCCGATTCCGGGCAAGAGCGGGCAACTGTTCTATGTGGAAATGAACGTCTATCCGGACGAAAAGTACGAGCCGGGCGCGACCGAACCGCTGCAGCTGACCCGCCGCGATGCCGAAGCGCTGTTGCGCGACAAGCGCGGCGACCGCCAGGCGATGATGTCCGCCGGCGGCGTCACCGTGGTGCCCGCGCGCGCGGAGCAGACCCCGTTTTCCGTGGAGGCGCGCTACACCAGCGCCGATTTCTTCCCGATGTTCGCCGTGCCGATGCGCTACGGCCATGCCTGGACCGCCGAGGACGATGGCCGGCGTGCGCGAATCGCGGTGATCTCGCGGCATCTGAACGAGCAGGTGTTCGGCGACATCGACAGCGTCGGCAAGGACCTGCAGATCGGCGACACGGTGCTGCGCATCGTCGGGGTGACCGAAGACTGGAGCATGAACCCGCGTTTCTACGACATGACCAACGAGACCTACGCCGACAGCGAGGACGTGTTCGTTCCGTTCACCACCTCGCGCGACCTGGAGCTCGGCAGCAGAGGCACGATGGATTGTTGGGGCGACAGTCCGAACGGCCCGAACGGCGAGAACGCCCCCTGCGTGTGGATCCAGTATTGGGTCGAACTGGGCGACGCCGGCAAGCAGGCCGCGTACCGCGACTATCTCGACAGCTACGCGCGCCAGCAGCACGATGCCGGGCGCTTCAGCCATTCGGCGGACATCCGTCTGAGCGACGTGATGACCTGGCTGGACAGGAATCACGCAGTGCCTGCCGACGTGCGCCTGCAACTGTGGTTGGCGCTGGTGTTCCTGGGCATCTGCCTACTCAATACCGTCGGCCTGATGCTGGCCAAGTTCATGCGCCATGGCGGCGAGATCGGCGTGCGCCGCGCGCTCGGTGCGTCGCGCCGCGCGATCTTCGCACAGCACCTGGTGGAGGCCGGGATGATCGGCGCGGCCGGCGGCGCGCTCGGCCTGCTGTTCGCCTGGATCGGCCTGTGGCTGGTGCGGCGGCAACCGGCCGACTATGCCGCGCTGGCGCATATGGACGGCAGCATGCTGCTGGTCACGCTGGTGTTGGCCTTGGCCAGCAGTCTGCTGGCCGGTGCGCTGCCGGCATGGCAGGCCATGCGCGTGCAGACCGCCCTGCAACTCAAGTCGCAATGACGCGCCGCGCGCCTCCATCCCTTTCAGGACCATCAGCCGTGCACATCCACCCCATCCTCTCCAGCCTGCGCAAGCACAAGATTGCCGCACTGCTCATCGTGCTGGAGATCGCCTTCAGCTGCGCCGTGGTGTGCAACGCGTTGTTCCTGATCAACCTGCGCCTGGAACGCATGCAGCGGCCCACTGGGGCGGTCGAACAGCAGATCGTGCAATTGCGCATCCGCAGCGTGGACAGGAAAGACGACAGTGCCGCATTGACCCGCGAGGATCTGGATGCCCTGCGCCGGATCCCCGGCGTGCGCAACGCCAGCGTCGTCAACCAGCCGTTGTTCGGCAGCACGGTCGGGTCCAGCGGCATCTCGCTCAGCGCCGACCAGCAACGCAGCACCTTGCGCGCTACCAACTACTTCGGCGATGCGCAGCTGCTGGACACGCTGGGGCTCACGCTCGTCGCCGGCCGCCGTTTCAATGCGGACGAATTCCTCGACTACGCACGGCTGCAGGATCCCAACGACAAGGGCACGCTGCCGGCAGTGATCCTGAGCCAGGCGCTGGCGCAGCGCCTGTTCCCGGACGGGACCGCGCTGGGCCGCAGCATCCATGTCTTCGGCGAGCATCGCATCGTCGGCATCGTGCAACGCCTGGTGCAGCCGCGCGACTTCGGCATCGCAGCCGATTACGAGGACGCGATGCTGTTCCCGGTGAACATGCCCTACACCAATGGAACCTACCTGCTGCGGGTCGACGACCCGGCGCAGCGCGAGGCAGTACTGAAGCAGGCGCGTACCGCCCTGCTGGCGCACGGCCCCAGGCGCATGGTCCAGAACAAGGACAGCAGGACCTTGCAGGAGGCGCGCGCGGCCTACTATCGCAACGATCGGTCCATGGCCTGGCTGCTGGTCGGCGTCTGCGTGGCCCTGCTGATGATCACCGCGCTGGGCATCGTCGGCCTGACCAGTTTCTGGGTGCAGCAGCGCACCAAGCAGATCGGCATCCGCCGCGCGCTCGGCGCGACCTGCCGGCAGATCCTGCTGCATTTCCAGACCGAGAACTTCCTGCTCGCCAGCACCGGCATCGTGCTCGGCATGCTGTTGGCCTACACCGCCAATCTGTGGCTGATGAACGCCTACGAACTGCCGCGGCTGCCGCTGTGGTACCTGCCGGTCGGCGCGCTGGCGCTGTGGCTGCTCGGCCAGCTCGCGGTGCTCGGGCCGGCGCGCCGCGCCACCCGCGTACCGCCGGCGGTGGCCACGCGCAGCGCCTGACCTAGCGCAGACGACGACACGCAACCGAGGAACGTCCGGATGCTGTACTACTCCCTGACGATGGCCTGGCGCAGTCTGCTGCGCACGCCGATCGCCACCGCATTGATGGTGCTGGCGATCGGCCTGGGCATCGGCGCGAGCATGACCATGCTGACGGTACTGCACGTGATGTCGCGCGATCCGTTGCCGGGCAGGAGCGGCACGCTCTACGCCCCGCACCTGGATCCATTGCCGGCCAGCTACCCCGAGAGCCAGGAATGGGGCAACCCTTCGGACAACCTCACCTGGCCCGACGCAATGGCCTTGCTGCGGGCAAACCGCGCTACCCACCAGGCGGCAATGGCGGGCGGGCAGGCGCTGCTGTGGCCGCAGCGCGCAACCAGTCCGCCGCTCGACTTGAGCGGCCGCTACGCCACCGCCGAATTCTTCGCCCTGTTCGGCATACCGCTGCAACGCGGACACGGCTGGAACGCAAGCGACGACCAGAACCATGCCCGCGTCATCGTGCTGAGCCGCGCACTGGCCGACACCCTGTTCGGCGCACGCGATCCGATCGGCCAGAGGGTTGCGCTCGGCGAACAGCGGATCGGCTTCCAGGTGATCGGCGTGGCCGGACAATGGAATCCGCAACCGCTGTTCTATGCCGACCCGAACAGCAAGGGCGGCTTCGGTCAGCAGGACGATTTCTTCCTCCCGCTGGCCACCGCGATGGAGCTGGGCCTGGACACCAGCAGCAGCGTCAGCAGCTGGGATGCGTTCAGTGGCAGCGACCAGGCGCGCCTCAAGGACCCTTCCACCACTTGGCTGCAGTTCTGGGTGCAGCTGGATACGCCGCAGCAGGTAGCCGCCTACCAGCGCTTCCTCTACGACTATGCCGCGACCCAGCACGCCAGCGGACGCTTCCAGCGCCCGCCGCAGCGTGCCCGGCTGTATGCGTTGATGGACTGGCTGCGCCACCTGCGGATGGTGCCCGACGACGTGCGCCTGCAGACGCTGCTGGCGTTGGGCTTCCTGTGGATCTGCCTGGTCAACGTCATCGCCCTGCTGCTGGCGAAGTTCCTTCGCCGCGGCAGCGAGATCGGCGTGCGCCGCGCGCTCGGCGCCCGGCGCGGCCACATGCTCCTGCAGTTCGGCAGCGAAGCCGCGCTGATCGGGCTGCTCGGCGGCGCACTGGGAACCGCGATCGCCGAACTGGGATTGTGGAGCGTGCGCCAGCGCCCGGACGACTACGCCAGGATCGCGCGGATGGACCTGCAGATGCTGCTGGCCACCGTGGCCCTGGCGGTGGTCGCCGCGCTGCTGGCGGGCCTGCTGCCGGCCTGGCGGGCCAGCCGGATCAACCCCGCCCTGCAGATCAAGGACATCTGACATGAACCTGCCGATCCGCCCCATCCTCTCCAGCCTGCATCACCATCGCCTCACCGCCGCGCTGCTGACGCTGCAGGTCGCGCTGACCTGCGCCTTCGTCGCCAACGCGGTGTTCCTGATCGGCGGCCGGATCGAACGGTTGCGGACCCCGAGCGGCTTGCCCGAGGACGAACTCTCGCTGATCTCGGTGCGCGGCCTGCAGGGCAGCGACAATGCGCAGGCCCAGCAGCAAGCCGACCTGCTGGCGCTGCGCAGGATTCCCGGGGTCAAGGCGGCGACCGCGATCGGCGCCAGCATGCCGCTGTCCGGCGGCGCCAACGACTATGGCGGCTGCGCCGACCGGGAAGCGCTGGAACGTGCGAACGCGCAGCGATCGATGGACGTTTCCGGTTGCATCCAGGCCACGTATTACGTCGGCTCCCCAGGTTTCGTGCAGGCCATGGGCGCGCACCTGGTCGCCGGCCGCGATTTCCATGCCGACGAATACTCCACCGCGCCCCCCAGCGCGCTGATCGTCACCCGCGCGCTGGCGCAACGGCTGTGGCCGGACCAGCCGGCCGTCGGCAAAACGCTCTACGGCGACAGCCAGAGCACCGTCGTCGGCGTGGTCGACGACCTGCTGCGCCCGATGCTGCGCGGCGCCGCGGTCGATCGCCTGGTCGCGCTGTCGCCACAGCGTCCCATGGGCTCGCAGACGCAATACCTGCTGCGCAGCGCCCCGCAAGACCGCGACCGGGTGTTGGCCGCCGCGGCCGGCGTGCTGGCCAAGGCCGGCCCGCTGCGGCTGATTCCGAACGAGGGGCGGCGCAGTTTCGCGCAGGTGCGGCAGCGCTACTTCCAGCGCGATGCCACCATGATCGGGCTGCTGCTCGCGGCGACCACGGGCCTGCTGTTCGTCACCGCCCTGGGCATCGGTGGGCTGGCCAGCTTCTGGGTCCAGCAGCGCACGCGCCAGATCGGCATTCGCCGCGCCATCGGCGCGACCCGCCGCGACATCCTGCGCTACTTCCAGACCGAGAACCTGCTGATCGTCGGCAGCGGCAGCGTGCTGGGCATGGCGCTGGCAGTGCTGCTCAACCAGGCGCTGATGCGCCACTACGACCTGTCGCGCCTGCCGCCGGGCTACCTGCCGGCGGCGGCCATGGCCTTGCTTGCGCTCGGCCAGCTGGCGGTGCTGTGGCCGGCGCAACGCGCCGCCGCCGTGCCGCCCGCGGTCGCCACACGCAGCGCCTGAGCGGATCGCGTCGGATCATGGATCGATTGCTGATCTCGCCGTACAGGCACCCGCTGCTGGCGATGCTGATCGTGCTGCAGATGGCGCTCGGCTATCCGGTGCTGCTCGCCATGGGCACGCTGGCGTCGCAGGCGCATGCGCGGATGCACGCCTCCAGCGGCATCGACGACGATGCGCATCTGCTGACGCTGCGGCTCAACGGCCGCGTGTCCGCCGCGCAAGCGCAGCGCCAGGCGGCGGCACTGCGCGCGATCCCCGGCGTCCTGCACGTGGCGGCGATCAATCAGCTGCCGTTCGGACCCGAGCACTGGAGCACGCTGATGGGACCGCGCGCCGACGGCGCCGGCGGACAGTTCCGCGTGACCACCTACCTCGGCGGTCCCGGACTCGTGGCGGCGCTGGGCCTGCGCCTGCAGCGCGGCCGCGATTTCGCCAGCGACGAGTACCGCGACCTCGCCTCGCCCACCGCGCTGGACCTGGCGCAGCGGGTGATCCTGACCCAGTCGCTGGCAGCGAGGCTGTTCCCCGGCCGCGACGCGGTGGGACAGGCGGTGTATCTGGGCGGCCGGCCGCCGGCACGGGTGGTCGGCATCGTCGAGCGGCTGCGCGCGCCGGGCACCGGCGACGAGGACGGCGCCATCCTGGCGCTGCGCCTGCGCGACGACGGCGACGCGCTGTATGTGCTGCGCATCGCGCACGGCGATCCGACGCAGCTCCGCGCGCGCCTGGGGGCGGATGCGCAGCGGATCGCAGCGGGGCGGATGCACGAGCTGGGCAGCGCCGGCGAACTGCGCTCGCAGCAACGGCGCCTGCATCGCCAGCGGCTGATGCTGCTGGCGGCAGGTGCGGCGCTGTGGCTGCTCGCCACGACCGCGACGGTCTACGCCATCAGCGAGCTGATGGTGCGCCAGCGTTACCGGCAGATCGCGTTGCGTCGCGCGCTGGGCGCGCGCGCGGCGCAGATCCGCCGGCAGCTGCATCAGGAAAACCTGCTGCTGTGCGGCCTGGGCGTCGCCATCGGCGCGGGCGTCGCCGCGCTGCTGCGCCGGGTTCTGCCGGATGCCGCAGCGCTGTCGCCGCCGCCACTGCCCGCCCTGGCCATCGCGTCGCTGTTGCTCGCTGCCGGCTGGCTGGCGATGCGCGGACCGGCCGTTCGCGCGGCGCGGCTGTCGCCTGCGGCGTATCGGTGATGGGCATGCGCGTAGTCGCCACATCGCCCGCGCCCGCGATGGCATCGGCCGCATGCCGATGGCCGCTGGCACACACGACAAGCCACACCGGGACTGCGATGATGCCGCTTCGTCCGGCATTCGCCCGTTCCGCCCAAGCCATCCGACAAGGTTCCCGATGCCCTGCATCCTGATCATCGACGACAACCCCGCCGTCGCCACCGCGCTGGAAGTGCTGTTCTCGCTGCACGACATCGAGACGGTGCATGCAGACAGTCCGGATGCCGGGCTGCAGCGCCTGGCCGAGGGCGATATCGACCTGGTGCTGCAGGACATGAACTTCACCGCCGACACCACCTCGGGCGAGGAAGGCGTGGCGCTGTTCGATGCGATCCGCGCGCGCCACCCGGACCTGCCGGTGATCCTGCTGACCGCCTGGACCCAGCTCAGCAGCGCCGTGGAACTCGTCAAGGCCGGCGCCGCCGACTACCTGGCCAAACCCTGGGACGACCGCAAGCTGCTGACCACGGTCAACAACCTGCTGGAACTGTCCGAAGCGCGGCGCGAACTGGAACGGCGCCGCGACGGCGAACGCCGCCATCGCCAGCAGCTGGCGCAGCGCTACGACCTGCGCGGCGCGGTGTTCGCCGACCCGGCCAGCGAGCGCGCCATCGCCCTGGCCTGCCAGGTCGCGCGCTCGGAACTGCCGGTGCTGATCACCGGCCCCAACGGCAGCGGCAAGGAGAAGATCGCCGAGATCGTCCAGGCCAACTCGCCGATGCGGCAGGGTCCGTTCGTGGCGCTGAACTGCGGCGCGATTCCGGCCGAACTGATCGAAGCGGAATTGTTCGGCGCCGAGGCCGGCGCCTACACCGGCGCCAACAAGGTCCGCGAAGGCAAGTTCGAGGCCGCCGACGGCGGCACCCTGTTCCTGGACGAGATCGGCAACCTGTCGCTGGCCGGGCAGATGAAGCTGCTGCGCGTGCTGGAGACCGGGCGTTTCGAACGGCTGGGCTCCAACCGCGAGCGCCAGGTCAAGGTGCGGGTGATCAGCGCCACCAATGCCGACCTGACCGCGATGATCCGCGACGGCATGTTTCGGGAAGATCTGTACTACCGGCTCAACGCGGTGGAGCTGTCGCTGCCGGCGCTGGCCGACCGGCCCGGCGACATCCTGCCGCTGGCCGAGCACTTCCTGTCCGGCGCCAAGCCGCTGTCGGCCGGCGCCGCCCAGGCGCTGCAGCGGCACGCCTGGCCCGGCAACGTGCGCGAGCTGCGCAACGTCGTCCAGCGCGCCGAACTGCTGGCCGGCGGCCGCGTGATCGAGGCCGCCGACCTCAACCTGCCCAAGCCCGCAGCGCAGCGTGCCGCACCCGGCGCCGAACCGGACCGCGAGCGCATCGTCGCGGTGCTCGGCCGCGCCAACGGCGTCATCGCCCAGGCCGCGGCCGAACTGGGCATGAGCCGGCAGGCGCTGTACCGGCGCATGGACCGCTACGGAATCCCGCGCGAATGAAACTGCGCCGCTCGTTCACCGTCGGCCTGTTCCTGCGCCTGTTGCCGGTGCTGGCGCTGGCCGCGGCGATGCCGTGGCTGCTGGCGTACTGGATGGACCGCGGCTGGGAAGTGGTGACCTTCTCGGCGCTGTCGCTGCTGGTGCTGATGTGGTGGACGCTGCGCCGCGCCACCGCGCCGATGCGCTCGCTGTTCCGCGCCCTGGCCGGGACCGTCAGCAGCTACCGCGACGGCGAATACAACTTCGGCGTGCACTGGCGCGGCGACGACGAACTGGGCGAGATGGTCGCCGCGCACCGGCAGCTGGGCGAGATCCTGCGCGAGCAACGCCAGGGCCTGGCGCAGCGCGAACTGATGCTCGACACCATGGTGCAGAACACGCCGGTGGCGATGCTGCTGACCTCCAACGGCGGCGACGGCCTGCGCCGCGTGGTGTTCTCCAACCTGGCCGCGCGCAAGCTGCTGCACGGCGGCTGGAAGCTGGAAGGCCAGCGCCTGGACGACCTGCTGCTGGGCATGCCGCCGGCGCTGCGCGAGGCCGTGGCGCGCGGCGGCGACAGCCTGTTCACCATCGACGACGACGAGGATCCGGAAGAGGAGCAGGTCTACCATCTGTCGCGGCGCCGCTTCCGCCTCAACGGCCGCCCGCACGAACTGCTGCTGATCCGCCTGCTCACCGCCGAACTGCGTCGCCAGGAAGTGCATACCTGGAAGAAGGTGATCCGGGTGATCAGCCACGAATTGAACAACTCGCTGGCGCCGATCGCCTCGCTGGCGCACTCCGGCGCCGAGCTGGTGCGGCGGCAGAAGGTGGAGCGGCTGGAGGAAGTCTTCGGCACCATCGAAGAGCGCGCGCGGCACCTGGAAGGCTTCATCCGCGGCTACGCGCGCTTCGCCAAGCTGCCGCAGCCGCAGTTGCAGACCGTGCACTGGGCGCAGTTCCTGGGTGGGCTGCAGCAGCAGATCCCGTTCGCGCTGGAACTGGAAGCGCCCGACCTGCACAGCCGGGTCGACCCGGCGCAGCTGCAGCAGGCGCTGCTCAACCTGGTCAAGAACGCGCACGAGTCCAGTCCCGAGGGCCTGGCGCCGGCCGACAGCGTGCGCATCCGCGTCTCCACCCGCCCCGAATGGCTGCGCATCGAGGTGCTGGACCGCGGCAGCGGCATGAACGAAGCGGTGCTGCACAACGCGCTGATGCCGTTCTATTCGACCAAGCGCAACGGCACCGGCCTGGGCCTGGCGCTGACCCGCGAGATCGTCGAAGCGCACGGCGGCCGCCTGTCGCTGCAGAACCGCGACGAAGGCGGGCTGTGCGTGGCGGTGCAGTTGCCGCTGGCGTCGGCGGGCTGATGACGCCTCACGCATCCCTGTAGGAGCGGCTTCAGCCGCGACAGGCATTTCCGGTAGAACCTGTCGCGGCTGAAGCCGCTCCTACAAGGGTGCATACGTGCTCAATCGTGTCCGGTGCCGCTCTCGACGATGCGCGGCGTCGGCGCCGGCCGTGGCGCTGGCGGGAATCGCGCCGGAGTGGCGGTGCCGTTGCCGCTGGCATCGGCGAGCTAGCGCATTTCGATCCAGGCGATGCCACGTGATGTTGCCACTGTAGGAGCGACTTCAGTCGCGACGGGCTCTACCGGTAACGCCCGTCGCGACTGAAGTCGCTCCCACAAATTCCCTCATCGCGCTGCACGCCGCAGATTCGCCGTTGCGGCACGCAGTTTCACTCGTGCACGGTGCCGCTCTCGACGATGCGCGGCGCGCCCAGCGCGCCACAGGCGTCGTCGGCTCCGGTCGTGGCGGTCGCGGGTATCGCGCCGTAATAGCCCGCGCCGACCGTGTTGTCGACGAAGCGCCCGCCCTGCGACGGACATTCGCCCTGCTCCGGATCGAACCAGTCGGAGAACGCGGCGTACTTGCCGGCGTGCACGAAATGGTTGCCGCGCACCTGGGTATCGTCGGACGCATCGCGGGTGCGCACCACGTCGCCGTTGACGTCGGTGAAACTGTTGCCCTCGACGGTATTGCCGGTCGAATGCCGCGCCAGATACAGCGCATGGATGTAGCCGGAGGTTTCCTTGCTGTTCTCGATCGCGCTGAACTGATTGTCGGCGATGACGTTGTCGCGCGAGTTCTGCAAGCGGATCGCCGCATACGAGTACGCCGGATCGCCCTGGCCGTGGATGCCGCCGATGCGGGTGAAGCGCATGCCGCGGATCTCGTTGCCGGCGTTGCCGTCGGCGGCCGCGTTGCTGCTGCCCAGATCCATCGCCATCCAGTAGTCGCTGACCTCCAGGCCGACGAACTGCAATTGGGTGCGCTGGTTGCCGCCGCCGCGCAGGGTGAACCAGGTGCCGCCGCCGCGTCCGTCGAAGTGCGGCATCGTGCCTGCACCGGAGGCGGCGACGATGCGCAGCGGCGCGCCGTTGCGGAACGTCCAGCGTACCGACTGGCCCAGATAGGTCCCGGGCGCGACCACGATTTCCACCGCGGCCGGCGGCGGCTGCGCCAGCAGCCGTTGCTGCGCGGCGCTCAATGTCTTCAAGGCGGTCGCGGCGCTGGTCCCGGCCGCGGCATCGTCGCCGTCGGGCGCCAGGTACAGGCGGAAGGTCTGCGCGTGCACGACGCTCGCCGCCATCAGCAACACCAGGACCCACCAGCGCATGCGTCGGACCGACATCGAACACCTCCATGGAGCGTTGCGACGCTGGCGCCGGATCCGGCCAGCCGCGCCACCTTAGCGCGGCTCCGCGCGTGCGGCTGCGATGCCTGTCACGCGCCGCCGGGCGCGCGCTGGCGGCTATTTCTTCTTCGGCCGCTTCCAGTCTTCGTGCGTCGCCTGCCGCGCCCGCGCCACGGTGAGCTGGCCGGCCGGCGCGTCGCGCGTGATCACCGACCCGGCGCCGATGGTCGCGCCGGCACCGATCGTCAGCGGCGCCACCAGCGCGCTGTTGGAGCCGACGAAGACGTCGTCGCCGATCGTGGTCTGCGACTTGTTCACGCCGTCGTAGTTGCAGGTGATGGTGCCGGCGCCGATGTTGACCCCGCTGCCGATCGTCGCATCGCCCAGATAACTCAGATGATTGGCCTTGCTGCCGACGCCGAGCACCGCCTTCTTGGTCTCGACGAAGTTGCCGATGTGCACGCCGTCGGCCAGCACCGTGCCCGGCCGCAGTCGCGCGAACGGGCCGATCATCACCGCGCCCTCGGTGACCACGCCTTCCAGGTCGCAGTGCGCGCGCACTTCGGTACCCGGCCCCAGCACCACGTCCTTCAGCCGCACGAACGGGCCGATGCTGACCCCGTCGCCCAGCTCCACCTCGCCTTCCAGCACCACGTTCACGTCGATGCACACGTCGCGGCCCACGCGCACGCGGCCGCGCTGGTCCAGCCGGTTCGGATCGAGCAGGTGCGCCCCCTGCTCGCACAGCGCACGCGCCGCGCGCAGCTGCCAGGCGCGCTCCAGCTGCGCCAGCTGCCACGGGTCGTTGGCGCCCTCGGCCTCGATCGGATCGGCCACCAGCACCATCTCCGCCGGGGTGAATTCGGCGGCGGCGGCGGCGAACACGTCGGTCAGGTAATACTCGCCCTGCGCGTTGTCGCTGCGCAATTGCGCCAGCCAGCGCTTGAGCGCGGTGGATTCGGCGGTGACGATGCCGGTGTTGATGGCGCGGATGCGGCGCTGATCGTCATCGGCATCCTTGTGCTCCACGATCGCCGCGACCTTGCCTGCCGCGTCGCGCACGATGCGGCCGTAGCCGCTGGGGTCGTCGGGTTCGGCCACCAGCACCGCCAGCCGCCCCGGCGAGTGCAGCAGGCGCAACAAGGTGTCGGCGCGGATCAGCGGCACGTCGCCGTACAGCACCAGCACCGTGGCCGCATCCGGCACCTCGGCCATCGCCTGCTGCACCGCATGTCCGGTGCCCAGCTGCTGCGCCTGCTCGGCCCACAGCAGATCCGGCTGGTCGCCGAAGGCCGCGCGTACCGCGTCGCCGCCATGGCCGTAGACCACATGGATCGCCGCCGGCTGCAGCTGGCGCGCGGTGTCGATCACGTGGGCCAGCATCGGCCGGCCGGCGATGGGTTGCAGCACCTTGGGCTTGGCGGACTTCATCCGCTTGCCCGCGCCGGCGGCAAGGATCACGACGTGCAGGGGCAGGCTCATGGGGAAGTTCCATTCCGGGTCAGACGGGGATTTTAGAGGCAGCCGCGTCAGCGTGCCGCAACGCCCGCAGCGTCGCGACGCCGCGGCATTTACATCTGCGTGGCAGACGCTAGCATGCGCGCTTGATCCCAACCCAGGGCTTCCATGAGTCTGCTGCGCCAGGGCAGTCAATTCGTCGTGATCGGATTGCTGCAACTGCTGATCGACTGGAGCGTGTTCGTCGCGGCGACCGCCGCCGGCATGCCGCCGATCCCGGCCAACGTGCTCGGCCGCGTCTGCGGCGCCCTGCTCGGCTTCTGGCTCAACGGCCGCATCACCTTCGCCAGCGGCGACGGCGCGCGCCTGGGCTGGCAGCGGTTCGGCCGCTTCATGGCGGTGTGGATCCTGATGACCCTGCTCAGCACCTGGCTGGTGGCGCTGTGCGTGGACGCGCTGGGCCTGCGCCTGGCCTGGCTGGCCAAGCCGGTGGTCGAAGGCCTGCTGGCGGTGCTGTCGTTCTTCGTGGGGCGGCACGTGGTGTACCGCTAAGGCGCGGCACGCAGCACACCCCTGTAGGAGCGGCTTCAGCCGCGACAGGCACTCTCGGCAACGCCCGTCGCGGCTGAACGCTCCTACAAAAAACAGGCCGCTGCGCATGGCGCGGCCCGCACGCCCTCGACCGCGCAGGCCGCATGCCGGTGCAATCGGGACGACTGCGCCCCGCTCGCCTCGCTCAGTGGCAGAAATCGCCCAGGCTGCGCACCAGCGCGGTGCGATGGACCTGGTCCAGCTGCCAGCGCAACGCATAGGCCTCGGCCGCGCGCGCGGTCGCCGCGGGACACTCCGGCGCCTGCCGCGCCGCGGCGCTGGCCTGCAAGGCGTCCAGCATTTCGCCCTGCAGCTGGTCCAGCCGCGCACGCAACGCGGTCAGGTCCGGACGCGGCTGGTCGGGGGCGCGGCCGCGCAGCCGCCAGCGTTCCAGCAATTGGTATTGCACCAGCTTGTTGGACTCGATCTGCATGCCGAAGAAGCGCGCCGCATCGTCCGCATCCACGCCGTGCGCCGGCGCCTGCTCGCGCACGCTGGCCAGCACCGCGGCTTCGCGCGTGGCGTCCAGCACCGGCTTGCCGCTGTCCCATTTGCTCAGCGCCACCTGGTCGCCGATCGCGTTGCGCTCGACGATGCGGTCGAGCAGCGGTTCCAGCGGCGTGGCGCTGCGCGCGGGCATCGCGCAGCCCAGCATCGCAGTGCCGGCCAGCAGCGCGCTCAGCACGCGCGGGAGTGTGGCAGCGACGGAAGCGGTCATCGGGTCTCTCCTGAAAAACCGTCTGCGTGGGGGAATGAATCCGCAGATCGGGCGGCCATCTTGCCGAAGCCGGAGGACGTTTTCATTGCATCGCGCCGCGCCTGGCACGCGCCGGCGCCGCCGAGTCAGCGGCGATAAAGCCTGCGCCGTGCGCCGCGTCACTGTTGCGGCGATGCCGGCGCTACGCGCGAGACGGCAGCTGCGCTCCTCGCCGCTGCGAAACGGCACGGCGTACAGCGGACGTGGCCCACAAACGAAAAACGCCGGCAGTCGCCGGCGTCTTCGTCGCATGCCTGCGCCAGACGGCGCGCGCCGCGAGACTCAGTGCTTGAGGTTCTTGCGCAGGCGTTCCAGCGCCTGCAGCTGCGCGGTGACTTCCGCCAGCTTGGCCTGCGCCTCGGCCACGTCGATGCCCTCGCCGCGGTTGGCCAGCATGCGCTCGGCGTCTTCCTTGGCCTTGCGCACCGACGCCTCGTCGATGTCCTGCGCGCGGATCGCGGTGTCGGCCAGGATGGTCACCACCTGCGGCTGCACCTCGAGGATGCCGCCGGAAATGGCGAAATCCAGCTGCTCGCCGCTGGCGGTGGTGACCACCACCTTGCCGGGCTTGAGCCGGGTGATCAGCGGCGCGTGCTTGGGCGCGATGCCCAGCTCGCCCAGCTCGCCGGTGGCGACCACCAGGGTCGCTTCACCGTGGTAGATCTCATGCTCGGCGCTGACGATGTCGCAACGGATGGTGCTCATGGTGCCTCACTGGGTGAGGCGGGAATCGGGAGCCGGGAATCGGGAATGGGAGAAGCGAGCTGCCTTCTCTTAACCACTACGCGATGCCTCGGATGCCACGTGTCCCGCCTTTGCGATTCTCGATTCCCGATTCCCCATTCCCGGATTCCGGCCGCCACGCGGCCGGGATCCAGATCAGGCCTTCTCGGCCATCTTCTTGGCCTTCTCGACCGCTTCTTCGATGCTGCCGACCATGTAGAACGCCTGCTCCGGCAGGTGGTCGTACTCGCCTTCGACGATGCCCTTGAAGCCGCGGATGGTGTCCTTCAGCGACACGTACTTGCCCGGCGAGCCGGTGAACACTTCGGCCACGTGGAAGGGCTGGCTGAAGAAGCGCTCGATCTTGCGCGCGCGCGACACCGACTGCTTGTCCTCTTCGGACAGCTCGTCCATGCCCAGGATCGCGATGATGTCCTTCAGTTCCTTGTACTTCTGCAGGGTCATCTGCACGCGGCGGGCGGTGTCGTAGTGCTCGTGCCCGATCACGTTCGGATCCATCATGCGCGAGGTCGAATCCAGCGGATCCACCGCCGGGTAGATACCCAGCGAGGCGATGCTGCGCGACAGCGCGACGGTCGAGTCGAGGTGGGCGAAGGTGGTCGCCGGCGACGGGTCGGTGTAATCGTCCGCGGGCACGTACACGGCCTGGATCGAGGTGATCGAGCCGGTCTTGGTCGAGGTGATGCGCTCCTGCAGCACGCCCATTTCCTCGGCCAGGGTCGGCTGGTAGCCCACCGCCGACGGCATGCGGCCCAGCAGCGCCGACACTTCGGTACCGGCCAGGGTGTAGCGGTAGATGTTGTCGACGAACAGCAGCACATCCTTGCCCTTGCCGTTCTCGTCCTTCTCGTCGCGGAAGTACTCGGCCATGGTCAGGCCGGTCAGCGCCACGCGCAGACGGTTGCCCGGCGGCTCGTTCATCTGGCCGTACACCATCGCGACCTTGTCCAGGACGTTGGAGTCCTTCATCTCGTGGTAGAAGTCGTTGCCCTCGCGGGTACGCTCGCCCACGCCGGCGAACACGGACAGACCCGAGTGCGCCTTGGCGATGTTGTTGATCAGTTCCATCATGTTGACGGTCTTGCCGACGCCGGCGCCGCCGAACAGGCCGACCTTGCCGCCCTTGGCGAACGGGCACATCAGGTCGATGACCTTGATGCCGGTTTCCAGCAGCTCGGTGGCCGAGGACTGGTCTTCGTAGCTCGGCGCGGCGCGGTGGATTTCCCAATGGTCGGTGGCCTGCACGTCGCCGGCCTCGTCGATCGGGCGGCCCAGCACGTCCATGATCCGGCCCAGCGTGCCCGGGCCGACCGGCACCGAGATCGCGCGGCCGGTGTTGGTCGCCAGCAGGTTGCGCTTGAGGCCGTCGGTGGAACCGAGCGCGATGGTGCGCACGATGCCGTCGCCCAGCTGCTGCTGGACTTCCAGCGTGATGGCCGTGCCCTCGACCTTCAGTGCGTCGTAAATCTTCGGCACATCGGCACGCGCGAATTCGACGTCGACGACCGCGCCGATGATCTGAACGATCTTGCCCTGACTCATTTGGATAACTCCACTAATGTCTATGCGAATCTGGTGTCGGGAATGGGGAAAGGGGAATCGGGAATGGGAAGATCAAGCGCTGCTGCTTCGACCATTCCCGTTTCTCCATTCCCCATTCCCGGCTACACAGCGGCTGCGCCGCCGACGATCTCGGAAATTTCCTGGGTAATCGCCGCCTGGCGCGCCTTGTTGTAGATCAGCTGCAAGGTGCTGATCAGCTTGTTGGCGTTGTCGCTGGCCGCCTTCATCGCGACCATGCGCGCGGCATGCTCGGAGGCCACGTTCTCCAGCACCGCCTGGTACACCAGCGACTCGATGTAGCGCGTCATCACGTGCTCCAGCACGGTCGCGGCATCGGGTTCGTACAGGTAGTCCCAGTCGTGGTGCGCGACCTGGTTCTCCGCCGCCGGCAGCGGCAACAGCTGGTCGAAGCTGGCCTTCTGCGTCATCGTGTTCACGAAGCGGTTGTAGACCAGGTAGACGCGGTCGACCTTGCCCTCGGTGAACGCATCCAGCATCACCTTGATCACGCCGATCAGCTGTTCCAGCTGCGGCACGTCGCCGAGGTGGCTGACGCTGCCGACCATGTCGACCTTGAGCCGGCGGAAGAACACCGAGGCCTTCTGGCCGATGGTGACCACGTCGATGCCGGCGCCCTTGTCCTGCCACTGGCGCACTTCGCCCAGCATCTTGCGGAACAGGTTGTTGTTGAGGCCGCCGGCCAGGCCGCGATCGGAGGAGATCACGATGTAGCCGACGCGCTTGACCGTGTCGCGCTGCACCAGGAACGGATGCGTGTAGTCGGTGCTGGCCTGCGCCAGATGCCCGATCACCTGCTTCATCGCCTGCGCGTACGGGCGCGAGGTCTTCATCCGATCCTGCGCCTTGCGGATCTTGGAGGCCGAGACCATCTCGAGCGCGCGCGTCACCTTGCGGGTGTTCTGCACGCTCTTGATCTTGGTTTTGATTTCGCGTCCGCCTGCCATTACTCGCTCCGCTCGTGGGATTCGGGAATCGGGATTCGGGATTGGCCGAAGCCCCCCGTATCCCGCTCCTGCGAATCTCTAATGCCTAATCCCGAATCCCTGCTGCTGACTTACCAGCTGCCCGTGGTCTTGAACTCGCCGATGCCCTTCTTGAACGCCGCTTCGATCTCGCCGTTCCAGTCGCCGCTGTCGTTGACCTTGGCGATCAGCTCGCCGGCGGTGTTGGCGAAGTGCGCGTGCAGGCCTTCCTCGAACGCGCCGATCTTGTTGACCGGCACGTCGTCCAGGAAGCCTTCGTTGACCGCGTAGATCGACAGCGCCTGGTTGGCGATGGACATCGGCAGGTACTGCTTCTGCTTCATCAGCTCGGTGACGCGCTGGCCGCGCTCGAGCTGCTTGCGGGTGGCTTCGTCCAGGTCCGAGGCGAACTGCGCGAACGCCGCCAGCTCGCGGTACTGCGCCAGCGAGATGCGGATGCCGCCGGAGAGCTTCTTGATGATCTTGGTCTGCGCGGCGCCGCCGACGCGCGACACCGAGATGCCGGCGTTCACCGCCGGACGGATGCCGGCGTTGAACAGGTCGGTTTCCAGGAAGATCTGGCCGTCGGTGATCGAGATCACGTTGGTCGGCACGAACGCGGACACGTCGCCGGCCTGGGTTTCGATGATCGGCAGCGCGGTCAGCGAACCGGTCTTGCCCTTCACTTCGCCGTTGGTGAACTTCTCCACGTAGTCCTCGGACACGCGCGCGGCGCGCTCCAGCAGGCGGCTGTGCAGGTAGAACACGTCGCCCGGATACGCTTCGCGGCCCGGCGGGCGCTTCAGCAGCAGCGAGATCTGGCGGTAGGCCACGGCCTGCTTGGACAGATCGTCGTACACGATCAGCGCGTCTTCGCCGCGGTCCATGAAGTACTCGCCCATGGTGCAGCCGGCGTAGGCGCTGATGTACTGCATCGCCGCCGATTCGGAGGCGGTCGCGGCGACCACGATGGTGTGCGCCAGCGCGCCGTTCTCTTCCAGCTTGCGCACGATGTTGGCCACGGTCGAGGCCTTCTGCCCGATCGCCACGTACACGCACTTGATGCCGGTGGTCTTCTGGTTGATCACCGCATCGATCGCCAGCGCGGTCTTGCCGGTCTGGCGGTCGCCGATGACCAGCTCGCGCTGGCCGCGGCCGATCGGGATCATCGCGTCGACCGACTTGTAGCCGGTCTGCACCGGCTGGTCGACCGACTTGCGCCAGATCACGCCCGGCGCCACGCGCTCCACCGGCGCGGTCTGCGAGGTGCCCAGCGGGCCCTTGCCGTCGATCGGCTCGCCCAGCGCGTTGACCACGCGGCCGAGCAGTTCCTTGCCCACCGGCACTTCCAGGATGCGGCCGGTGGTCTTGGCCACGTCGCCTTCGCGCAGGTTCTCGTAGTCGCCGAGCACCACGGCGCCGACCGAGTCGCGCTCCAGGTTCAGCGCCAGGGCGTAGGTCTCGTTCGGCAGTTCGATCATTTCGCCCTGCATCACGTCGGCCAGGCCGAAGATGCGCACGATGCCGTCGGACACGCTGGTGACCGTGCCTTCGTTGCGCGACTCCGCAGTCAGCTTGACCTGCTCGATGCGGTTCTTGATCAGTTCGCTGATTTCGGAGGGATTGAGCGTGGTTGCCATCTTGGTTTCCTTCGGATCGTCCACCGCGCGAAGGCGGATGGCGACGTGTGGTTAGCTTCTTTGAGAATCGGGAATGGGGAATCGGGAATCGCTGGTGGCGTCGCCGCCGGGCCGGGTTCTCTCTTCTCTATTCGCCATTCCCGCTTCTTAGTGGGCCAGTGCGGATTGCAGGCGCGACAGCTTGCCTTTCAGCGAACCGTCGATGACCACGTCGCCGGCGTCGATCACCGCGCCGCCGATCAGCGAAGCGTCCACCGCCGTGGTGATCTCGACCTCGCGGCCGAAGCGCTGCTTCAACGCCACCTTCAACGAGGCCACCTCCGCGTCGCTCAGCTGGGTGGCCGAGGTCACGTTGGCCTTGACCACGCATTCGGCCTCGGCACGCAGCTGATCGTACAGCCCGGCGATCTCGGGCAGCAGCGGCAGCCGCTGCCCTTCGGCCAGCAGGCTGAGGAAGCGCGCGTACTGCTCGTCGGCCACCTGCGGCGCCAGCAGCGCCACCGCCTGCTCGCGCTGCAGCTGCGGGTTGTGCAGCAACGCCGCCACGCGCGGATCGGCGGCGACCTGGGCGGAGAACGCCAAGGCCTGCGACCAGGGCGCGAGCTTGCCGGCATCGCTGGCCGCGGCGAACGCGGCGCGGGCATACGGACGCGCCAGTGTGAGGGCCTGGCTCATCTCAGATCTCCGCCGCCAGCTCGTCGAGCAGCGCCTTGTGGGCGTTGGCGTCGATTTCGCGCTTGAGCAGCTTTTCCGCACCGCTCACCGCCAGCAGCGACACCTGGCGACGCAGGTCCTCGCGCGCACGGTTGGCCGCGGCGTCGATCTCGGCCTGGGCCAGATCCTTCTGCCGGTTGGCCTCGGCGATCGCCTCGTTCTTGGCCGCTTCGACGATCTGGTTGGCGCGCGCGTGGGCCTGATCGATGATCTCGTTGGCCTTGACGCGTGCGTCTTTCAGCGCTTCGTTGACCTTTTCCTGCGCCTGCGCCAGATCCTTCTGACTGCGATCGGCGGCGGCGAGGCCTTCGGCGATCTTCTGTTGGCGCTCTTCGATGGCCTGCATCAGCGGCGGCCAGATCTTGGTCGCGACGATCCAGATCAGACCGGCAAACGCCAGCGCCTGGGCAAAGAGGGTGAGACCGATATTCATTGGGTACGCTCAGCCAAAGTGACGGGGTGGACGCGCCGCCATCGCGGCGGGCGCGTCCGAACCTTCATCCGCAGCGGGGCGGCCGCATCGCTGCGACCGTCCGCCGGTGCTACTGGATCAGCCGCCCTGCGGCAGGCGCGACACGAACTCGCCGATCATCGGGTTGGCGAACGCGAACAGCAGGCCGACCGCGACGCTGATGATGAACGCGGCGTCGATCAGGCCGGCGGTGATGAACATGCGCACCTGCAGCACCGGGATCAGTTCCGGCTGGCGCGCGGCCGACTCCAGGAACTTGCCGGCCATGATGGCCAGACCGAGGCCGGCACCCAGCGCGGCCAGGCCGATCATGATGCCGACGGCGAGGACGGTGGAGCTCTGGACTTGGGCGAGGTTGGTCAGGACGGCGAAGTACATGGTTTTCTCCGAGAACTAAAGTTGCTTGAGGATGGTGAATCGAACGAAGGGTTGCTTAAAACGCGTGAAGCAGAAACGTCAGTGGCTGTCTTCCGCCAGGCTCAGATACACGATGGACAGCATCATGAAGATGAAAGCCTGCAGCGGGATCACCAGCAGGTGGAACAGCATCCAGCCGAAGCCGAATGCGCCGCCGGCCAGTGCGCCGACGATGCCGGCACCGCCCAGCACCCAGATCAGCAGGAACACGATCTCGCCGCCGAACATGTTGCCGAACAGTCGCATCGCCAGGGAGATCGGCTTGCTCAGCCACTCGACGATATTGAGGATCAGGTTGAACGGCAGCATCCACTTGCCGAACGGGGCGGTCAGGAATTCCTTGGTCATCCCGCCCACGCCCTTGGAGCGCAGCGAGAAGAAGATCATCAGGAAGAACACGCTGATCGACATGCCCAGGGTGGCGTTGACGTCGGCGGTGGGCACCGGCTTCCAGTAGTGCACGCCGGCCCAGCTCAGCGGGATCGCGATGAAGTCCGCCGGGATCATCTTGATGAGGTTCATCATCAGGATCCAGAAGAACAGGGTGATCGCGATCGGGGTCACCAGCTTGCTGGTGCCGTGGTAGGTGTCCTTGGCCTGGCGGTCGACGAACTCCAGCAGGATCTCCACGAACGCCTGCCACTTGCCCGGCACGCCGGCGGTGGCCTTGCGCGTGGCGATCCAGAAGCCGAACACCATCAGCAGGCCGGACAGCACCGACATGACCAGGGTATCGACGTGCACCTGCCAGAACCCGCCCTCCTGCACCTGGAAGGTGAGGTTTTGCAGGTGGTGCTGGATGTAGGAGGTAGGGGTTGCTTCCTCGCCCGCCATGAGTCCTGAGCCTTTATCGTGATTCGATCAACGTCTGGCCAGAGCCAGAACCTGGAACATCAGCCCGGTGGCGATACCCGCCAACAGGGCCAGAGGAGGCAGCCGCCACCAGGCAAAGCCCAGCGCGAGTACCGCGAATACCAACACCCACTTCAGCACCATGGCCACGATCAACCGCGCCATCGCCGCACCAGCCGCCTGCACGCCGCCGCTCAACGCGGTGCGTGCCGCCAGCCATCCTCCCGCCACCGTCGCCAGCCCGGTTGCGGCAGCGCCCATGGCGTACTTCGGCCCCAGCAGCAGGAACGCCAGGGAAACCACGGCCACCGCCACCAGCGGGTAAATCGCTGCGCGCAGCATCAGCCGCCGACCCGCATCAACGGAGTTCAGCACAGAAAATCCTGCAGTTGGTGGTGGGTTGAGGACGTCTTCGCGTCCGTCGAGCCGCGGAATTATAGCAATGGGACAATTTGCGAGACAACCGCCAAAGGTCGCGGCCGTCCCCGGATCCAGCCAAGCCGCCAACGATAGCACGTCGCGGACCCGCACCGCGGCCTGCATTGATGCATCGCAACAGGGATTTGCGTGGGAACTTTTCCTCCCGCCTCCGGTCCGATCATGCAGGGACTGCGCCCATCCTCGTCGATTTGCAGCGCGGACCCATGGAGCCCCGGGCGACCGGGGCTCTTCTTTTTGCCTGCGATTCCGTGACCGATGCCACCTCCATACCTTCACGGATGGTGGACACGGTTTTAAGGATAGTTGCGGCACGCGGTGGCGCTCGCCATCGGCGCATCCATCCCCAGATGACGGAGCTTCGCCCCCTATGAAACATTTGCTCGCCCTTGCGTTGCCGTGCGCGCTCGCCGCCGCCTACGCCCTTCCCGCCCACGCCGCAGACACCGACGACCGCTTCACCATCCGCCTCGGCGCGATGAACGTGGACAACGACAACACCCTGCGCGGCAACACCACCATCGCCGGCAACGAGATCTCCGGTTCGCAGGACTTCGACTTCGGCGGCAAGGAATGGGAGCCGCGCGTGGACGGCGTGTTCCGCATCAGCACCCGCCAGCGCCTGATCTTCGACTACTTCAAGTACGACAAGGACCGCCGCGAGGAACTGGGCGAGAACCTCAGCTACGACGGCGTCACCGTGCCGGCCGGCAGCTTCGTCAAGGGCGAGATGAAGTACCAGGTGGCCAGCCTGGTGTACGACTACTCGGTGATCGACACCCCGCAGTTCAGCATGGGCCTGCAGATCGGCGCCGAGTGGGCCAAGGTCCAGGCCAATGCCTACGCCGACCTGGGCGACCTGTATTCGGGCACCTTCATCGACGAGAGCGAAGACGGCGCCGCGCCGGTGGTCGGCCTGCGCTTCACCGCGCAGCCGAACGAGCATTGGCTGTTCAGCGTGCAGGGCCAGTACGTCAACACCAAGTGGGGCGATTTCGGCAAGTACGACGGCGACCTGAGCCGCGCCAATGCCATCGCCGAGTACCGCTTCACCAAGAACTTCGGCATCTTCGCCGGCTACGACTGGTTCAAGCTGGACGTGGACCGCGAGACCGACTCCAACTCCGCCTCGCTGACCAATGTCGGCCTGAAGCAGGAGTTCAAGGGCCCGGTGGCCGGTGTGACCTTCGCGTTCTGATTCCTTCGGGACTCGGACTCGGGACTCGGGACTCGCAAAGAGCTTCAACGCAAACCCCCGCAGCGATGCGGGGGTTTGTCGTTTATGGGGCCGGTTGGCAGGCAGTCGAATCCTGCGGTGGCCTGGACGGCGATGCCGGCGCGGGTGCGGCGGACACCGCTCACGGCGGCTTGGTCACGCCCGCCACCAGCAGGTGCCGGTGAATCTCGCAGTAGCACTCGTCGTGCCAACCGTAGTGCGGATCGCGGCACACCGAATGGCGTACCGCCGCGGGCAGGCTGCCCACGGCGCTGCGCAGATCGTGCCGCAAGGCCACGAACACCGAGCCGGACTCGGGCCAGTCGGTCCGATGCGGCGGCTCCTGCATGCGGTTGCCCTGGCCCAGCTCGCGCTCCAGCAGCGCCTGCAGTTCGGAACACAACGACTGCGTGTGCATCGCATTCTCCGCAATCGCGGCGCGGTGCCGCGCAGACAGGACGACGCCCCGCGAACGGGGCGTCGTCGGCGTCGCGCGTGCGCCAGCCGCTTACTTCTTCTTCGGGATGTACAGGTCGGTAATGGTGCCGTCGTAGACCTCGGCGGCCATGCCGACCGACTCGCTCAGGGTCGGATGCGCGTGGATGGTGTGGCCGATGTCCTCGGCCTCCGCGCCCATCTCGATCGCCAGGCCGATCTCGGCCAGCAGGTCGCCGGCATGCACGCCGACGATGGCGCCGCCGACGATGCGGTGCGTGTCCTCGTCGAAGATCAGCTTGGTGAAGCCCTCGGTGCGGCCGATGCCGATGGCGCGGCCGCTGGCCGCCCACGGGAACTTGGCCACGCCGACCTTCAGGCCCTTGGCCTTGGCCTCGGTCTCGGTGACGCCGACCCAGGCGATTTCCGGGTTGGTGTAGGCCACCGACGGGATCACCCGCGCCACCCACTCCTTCTTCTCGCCCGCCGCCACTTCCGCGGCCAGCTTGCCCTCGTGGGTGGCCTTGTGCGCCAGCATCGGATTGCCGACGATGTCGCCGATGGCGAAGATGTGCGGCACGTTGCTGCGCATCTGCCGGTCGACCGGGATGAAGCCGCGCTCGGTGACGTTCACCCCGGCCTTCTCCGCGCCGATCTTCTTGCCGTTCGGCGAACGGCCCACCGCGACCAGCACGCGGTCGTAGCTGGTCGCGCCCAGCGCCGGCTGCTCGCCTTCGGCCGCGGCCTCGAACGACACGGTGATGCCCTTCTTGTCGGCCTTGACCTCGGTGGCCTTGGTCTTCAGGTAGACCTCCACGCCCTGCTTCTTCAGCCGGTCGGCCAGCGGCTTGACCAGGTCCTTGTCGGCGCCCGGCATCAGCTGGTCCATGAACTCGACCACGGTGACCTTGCTGCCCAGCGCGCTGTACACGGTGGCCATTTCCAGGCCGATGATGCCGCCGCCGACCACCAGCAGGGTCTTGGGGATCTCCTGCAGTTCCAGCGCGTCGGTGGAGTCCATGACCCGCTTGTCGTCCCACGGGAAGTTGGGCAGCTTCACCGCCTGCGAACCGGCGGCGATGATGCACTGCTCGAAACGCAGCAACTGGGTCTTGCCGTCGGCGCCGACGATCTCCAGCTCGTTGGGCGACACGAACGACGCCACGCCGGTGACGGTGCGCACCTTGCGCTGCTTGGCCATGCTGGCCAGGCCGCCGGTGAGCTTGCCGACCACGTTTTCCTTGTACGCGCGCAGCTTGTCCAGGGCGATCTTGGGCGCGCTGAAGGTCACGCCGAAGTCGCCGGCATGGGCCACCTCGTCGATCACCGCGGCCGCGTGCAGCAGCGCCTTGGACGGAATGCAGCCGACGTTGAGGCAGACGCCGCCGAGGCTGGCGTAGCGCTCGATCAGCACCGTGTCCAGGCCCAGGTCGGCGGCGCGGAACGCGGCGGTGTAGCCGCCGGGGCCGGCGCCGAGCACCACCATCTTGCATTCGATGTCGGCCGGCTTGCCGCTGGCCAGCGCCGGCTTGGGCGCCGGCGGCTCGGCCGGGGCGCGATGCGACGGCGCCACCGGCGGCTTGCTGGCCGGCGCCTCGGCCTTGGCCGGCGCGGGCGCGGCGGCCGGCGCGGCGCCGGCGTCCTCGGTTTCCAGCAGCGCGATCACCGCGCCCTCGGACAGGACGTCGCCGAGCTTGACCTTCAGCTCCTTGATCACGCCGGCCTCCGCCGACGGCACTTCCAGCGTGGCCTTGTCCGACTCCAGGGTCAGCAGGCCCTGATCCTTCTTCACCGTGTCGCCGACCGCGACCAACACTTCGATGACCGGAACCTCGCTGTAGTCGCCGATATCCGGGACCTTGACCTCAATGACCGCCATGCAGCTTCTCCTGTGGCCCGGCCGGCGCGCCGGCGGGCGATTGCAGTTCTACGGCGGCGCCGCGATGGACGCGGCGCACGCGGGTGGGGGAAACACGGGCCGCGCCGGGCGCGGCGCCGTTGCGGCAGGACTTACAGCAGCACGCGGCGCATGTCCGCCAGCACCTGGCTCAGGTAGGTGGTGAAGCGCGCCGCCGCAGCGCCGTCGATGACCCGGTGGTCGTAGCTCAGCGACAGCGGCAACATCAGCTTGGGCGCGAATTCCTTGCCGTTCCACACCGGCTGGATCGCCGACTTGGACACGCCCAGGATCGCCACTTCCGGCGCATTGACGATCGGGGTGAACGCGGTGCCGCCGATGCCGCCGAGCGAGCTGATCGAGAAGCAGCCGCCGCTCAT
This sequence comes from Xanthomonas sp. JAI131, assembly GCF_013410075.1. NCBI lineage: Bacteria > Pseudomonadati > Pseudomonadota > Gammaproteobacteria > Lysobacterales > Lysobacteraceae > Xanthomonas > Xanthomonas sp. JAI131. Next base: position 419,288 of record NZ_JACCCN010000003.1, read on the forward strand.
CTCGGCCGGGCCGAGCTTGCCGTCGCGCGCCTTCTTGGCCAGTTCGCCGCTCTCGCGCGCCAGCTCGACCACGCCCTTCTTGTCCACGTCGCGGATCACCGGCACCACCAGCCCGTTCGGGGTGTCGGCGGCGAAACCGATGTGGAAGTACTTCTTCAGGGTCAGGTTCTCGCCGGCCGCATCCAGCGAGGCGTTGAAGTCGGGGAACTGCTTCAGCGCCGCGGCGCTGGCCTTGAGCAGGAAGGCGAGCATGGTCAGCTTGATGCCGGCCTTCTCGTTCTCCTTGTTCAACGCCACGCGCAGAGCTTCCAGGTCGGTGATGTCGGCCTGCTCGAACTGGGTGACGTGCGGGATCATCGCCCAGTTGCGCGCCAGGTTGGCGCCGGAGATCTTCTTGATCCGCGACAGCGGCTTGACCTCGACCTCGCCGAACTTGGCGAAATCGACCTTGGGCCACGGCAGCAGGTTCAGGCCGTTGCCGCCGCCGGCCGACGGCGCGCCGCCAGCCGCTGCGGCCGGCACGCCGCCCGCCAGCGCGGCCTTGACGTAGCGCTGCACGTCGTCCTTGGTGATGCGGCCGCCGTGCTCGGTGCCGCTGACCTGGAACAGGTCCACGCCCAGTTCGCGGGCGAACACGCGCACCGCCGGGCTGGCGTAGGGAACCTTCTGCGGCAGCACGCTGTCGGCGTTGAACTCCACCGGCGGGCTGCTCGGGGTGCCGGCCGACGGCGCGGACGCGCCCGCCTTGGTCGGCGCCGAGCCCTGCACCTGGGCGATCTCGCGCTGCGCGAGCTTGTCCGGCGCGGCCGAGGCCGGCACCGGCTCCACCCCGCCGCCGGTCTCGGCGCTGGGCTGGATCGCGCCTGCCGCCGGCGCGTCGGCATTGGCGCCGGCCACTTCGATCAGCGCCACGACCTTGCCCTCGGACAGGCTGTCGCCGACCTTGACCTTCAGTTCCTTGACCACGCCGGCCACCGACGAAGGCACTTCCATCGTCGCCTTGTCCGATTCCAGGGTGACCAGGCTCTGGTCCTTGGCCACGGTGTCGCCGACCGCGACCAGCACTTCGATGACCGGCACGTCGCTGTAGTCGCCGATGTCCGGCACGCGCGCCTCGACGATGCCGCCGCCGGCATTCCCTGCCGGGACCGGCTTGGTCGCCTGCTGCGCGGCCGGCGCCGGCTCCTGCTTGGCCGGCGCTGGCGCGGCCTTGGCCGCCGCCGGAGCCGGTGCGGCGGCACTGGCGCCGTCCTCGGCCACTTCGATCAAGGCCACCAGCTTGCCTTCGGACAGGCTGTCGCCGATCTTGACCTTCAGCTCCTTGACCACGCCGGCGAACGGCGACGGCACTTCCATCGTCGCCTTGTCCGACTCCAGGGTGACCAGGCTCTGGTCCTTCTTCACCGTGTCGCCGACCGCCACCAGCACTTCGATTACCGGGACGTCGCTGTAGTCACCGATATCGGGGACAAGTGCTTCCTTGATTTCGGCCATGCGGGCAACTCCGGCAACTAATGAGGGGGAAACCCCTATTGTGGCGGCCCGCAGCCGCAGCGCCAACCTTTGCCGGGCAAAAAAACCCGCAGCGGGCGCGCCGTGGCACCGGGAAGCGCGTGTCTGCGGCGTTCGCGGCGGACTGTACGCCTGCGCATTGTCCCGCGGTCATCGCCGCCACGCGCGGCGCGCCGCCTTCACGGGCAGGCGCCTAGCATGCGCCGCACCCCGATCGGAGTGCCGCCATGCGTGCGTTCGTGCTGTTGATGTCGTTGGCGATGCCGCTGGTCGCCTGGTTCTCGCAACGCGGCGCGTTCGGCCCGACCAACGGCGCGATCTCCGACCGCTACCCGACCCTGATCGTCGCCGCCGGCTACGCGTTCGCGATCTGGGGCCCGATCTTCCTGCTCGACCTGGCCTTCGGCCTGTGGCAGCTGTCGCCGCGGCGCCGGCGCGACAGCGCGCTGGCGCAGGTGCGGCTGCCGGCGGCGCTGGGCTTCGGCCTGACCGCGCTGTGGATGCCGGTGTTCTCGCAGCAGCATTTCCTGCTGGCGCTGGCGGTGATCTGGGCGGCGCTGGCGTGCCTGGCGCTGGCCGCGCTGCGCCTGTCGCGCGATCCGCGCGCCGAGCCGTGGCAGGCGCTGTGGGCCTGGCTGCCGCTGTCGCTGCACGCCGGCTGGCTGTCGCTGGCCGCCTTCCTCAACACCGCACAGGTGATCGTCGCCTACCGCTGGCTGTCCACCGAACACATGCTGCCGTGGAGCCTGGTGCTGTTCGCGCTGGCCGGTGCGCTGCTGCTCGGCCTGAACCGGGCGATGCGCGGCAACCTGGCCTATGTCGCGGCGGCGCTGTGGGCGCTGGCCGCGGTCTACGTCAAGCAGGCCGGCAGCGGCCTGGACGGCGCACGCAGCGCGGCGTGGGTGGCGTTGGCGCTGGCTGCGGTGTTGCTGATGCAGACCCTGTGGCTACGGCTGCGCGCGCCGGCGCGACGCGCGCTGCACTGAGTGGTCCTCCGCTAGCGCGCCGCCGACGGCGGCGCGAGCCAGACCTGCAGCGGCGCCCAGGCCTGCTGCAACCGCGGCAGCGAGAACGCGGCGTTGGCCGGGCTGGTCGAGGGCAGCGCCAGCACCGTCAGCGGCGGTTCGCGCGGCGCCAGCTGCGGCTGCACGAAACGCGCGAACGCCTGCGCCGCCGCGGCGCCGTTGCAGGCGATCGCGCGCAACTGCGGCAACTGCGCGATGCGCGCGGGCAAGGGATTGGGCACTTCGCTGCCGCGCACGATCGCCGCATCCAGGCTGCCGCTGCGCCGGCACTGGCCGATCACGTCCCACAGGCCCGCGCCGCAGGCCTGCATCGCCTGCAACCGCGCGGCGTAGTCCAGTTGCGGATCGAAGCCGCACAGCGCGCCCAGCAACGGCCACAGGCGATTGCGCGGATGCGCGTAGTAGCGCGCGTGCTGCAGCGACATCGCGCCGGGCATCGAGCCGAGAATCAGCACCCGGCAATCGTCGCGAATCTGCGCAGGCAGGCCCTGCAACACGTCCTGCATCGTCACGTCGCGCGCATCTGGGTGAACATCGCCAAGTCTTAAAACCTCGTTATTTCAAGCATCCAACGCCGGTGTCTGAACGATGCCTGCATCCGCTCGGCCGAGGTCGGCGTCGATTCATCTTCTCATCGATACGGTGTGCGCGCCCACTCCTGTGGCCCCACAAAAAAAAGATTGAGGAGATTCCCATGCGGTCCATTCAAATCCTGAGCCTGGCTGTCGTTTCCGCCCTTGCGTTCGCGCCTGCCGCATTTGCGCAGGACGGCGACACCGCATCCGGCAAGCGCTTCGCCGTCGTCGGCAGCGCGACCCTGCTCGACCCCCATTCCAAGCCGGCCAACGGCCTGGACGTCGACGGCGGCCCGGCCCCGACCATCAGCGCCAGCTGGCTGATCAACGACAACTGGGCCGTCGAACTGTGGGGCGCCGCCGACAAGTTCAACCACCGCGTCAGCGCCAGCGGCGTGGGCAAGGTCGGCACCGTCGAGCAGCAGCCGATCGCGCTGAGCGGCCAGTATCACTTCGGCCAGGCGGACAACGTGTTCCGTCCGTTCGTCGGCGTCGGTTACTACGAGTCCAACTTCAGCAACGAGAAGATCGACGGCCTGTCGGCCAGCGGCCAGCACGTCGGCCTGGACACCGCCAAGGGTGCGATCGGCACCGTCGGCGTGGACATGAACATCAACTCGACGTGGTTCGCCCGCGCCGATGCTCGCTACATGCATTCGCGTCCGGAAGTGCAGGTCGCCGGCAGCGGCACCGGCCAGGACCTGAAGCTGGATCCGTGGCTGGTCAGCTTCGGCGTCGGCGCGCGCTTCTAAGCACGCCTGCTCCGCGTCACATGCAAACGGGCCTTCGGGCCCGTTTGTTTTTGTGGCTTCACGCATCTGCGCGCGCGCGGCTCAGCGCGGCGAACGGTCGTAGCCGCGATAGCGATCGAAATGGCGCACCTTGCGCCGCAACAGCCACGCATACGCGCACGCGTAGCCGAGCAACAGCGCCGCCGCCGCAAGCAGGCTGGCGTGGCTCATCCAGCCCTGCGCCGGCCATGCCGCGCCTTCGCTCATGCTGCGCCAGCCCTGCAGCAGACCGGCGCCGATGCGCGCCACCACCAGCAGCGTCAACGCCAGCACCAGCCACAGGTTCGGCGTGTAGTACAGGCCCTGCGGCAGCGGTTCGAACCGGCTCAACCAGATGCCCAGCGCGCCCAGCCCCAGGCCTGCCACCCAGCCGATGCAGGCATACATCGCCGCATCGGGCCACCAGTGCGCGGCGATCAGCGCGAAGCCCAGCAACACGAGGCTCGACACCAGCGCCGACCAGAACTGCACGCTGGCCAGCCACGCCCGCGCCTGGCGCCGCGAGGTGCCGTAGCGGAAACGCTGCAGCAGCGACAACGGCAACAGCACCGCGGTCACTGCCAGCGCGATCACGATCGCCAGGGGAATGGCCAGCAACAGCGGCATGCGCGGGCTCCGCTCAGAACGCCGGTAGGACCGCGCCCTGGTACTTGCGCTCGATGAAGGCCTTGACCTCGGGGCTGGTCAGCGCCTTGGCCAGCTTCTGCACGCGCGGATCGTCCTTGTTGTCGGCGCGCGCGACCAGGAAGTTCACGTACGGCGAGTCCTTGCTCTCGATCGCCAGCGCGTCGCGGGTGGGATTGAGCCCGGCGTCGAGCGCGTAGTTGGTGTTGATCAGCGCCAGGTCGACCTGGTCCAGCACCCGCGGCAGCATCGCCGAATCCAGCTCGCGGAATTTCAGCTGCTTCGGGTTGGCGACGATGTCGCGCTGGGTGGACAGCGCATTGCCCGGATCCTTGAGCTTGATGACCCCGGCCTTGTCGAGCAGGATCAGCGCGCGGCTGTTGTTGCTGGGATCGTTGGGAATCACCACGTCGGCGCCCTGCGGCAGCTCGGCCAGCGACTTGAAGCGGCGCGAATAGGCGCCGAACGGCTCGATGTGCACGCCGATCACGGTGACCAGATCGCTCTTGCGATCGCGGTTGTAGGCATCCAGGTACGGCTCGGTCTGGAAGTAGTTCACGTCGATCTGCTTCTGCACCACCTGGTCGTTTGGCTGCACGTAGTCGTTGAACACGCGCACGTCCAGGGTCACGCCCTGTTTCTCCAGCAGCGGCTTGACCACCTCGAGGATCTCCGCATGCGGCACCGCGGTGGCGGCGACGCTGAGCCGCGCAGTGTCGGTCGCGGAGGTGGACTTGCCGCAGGCGGCCAGGGCGAGCACGGCGGCGCCGAGCAGCAGACGAAGCGGGAGTTTGGTCATGGGCGGGAATCCGGAAACGTGGGGAAGAGGAGCGGCCAGGCCGCCATGCGGGCAAGCTAGCAGACCCAGCCGCTGCGCGCGGAGAAAAGGCTGCCTGGCTTTTCTGTAGGAGTGGCTTCAGCCGCGACCGCTTCACCGATAGACCCGGTCGCGGCTGAAGCCGCTCCTACAGAAGACATAGGACACAAGCGCGATCCGGGCAAACGCGTGGTACTCAGCGCCGGCTGTAATGCGCGACCAGCCGATCGCCGAGCATCTGCAGCCCCTGCACCAGCAACAGCAGCACCGCCACGGTGATCAGCGCCACGTCGGCGTGCGAGCGTTGGTAGCCGTCGCGATAGGCCAGGTCGCCGAGCCCGCCGGAACCGATCGCGCCGCCCATCGCGGTGAAGCCGATCAGGGCGATGGTGGTCACCGTGGCGCCGGCGATCAGCCCCGGCCGCGCCTCGGGCAACAGCACCCGCGTGACCAGTTGCCAGGTGGTCGCGCCCATCGCCAGGCTGGCTTCGACCACGCCACGGTCCACTTCGCGCAGCGCCGTTTCCACCAGCCGCGCATAGAACGGCGCCGCGCCCACCACCAGCGGCAGGATCGCGCCGCGCACGCCCAGCGAGGTGCCCATCGCCCACAGCGTCAACGGGATCATCGCGATCATCAGGATGATGAAGGGCACCGAGCGCAGCACGTTGATCGCCAGCGCCAGCGTGCCGTACAGCAGCGGCCGCTGGTGGGTCTGGCGCGGGCCGGTCAGGAACAGCAGCACGCCCAGCGGCAGGCCGATCAGCAGGGTCAGCGGCAACGAGCCGCCGAGCATCAGCAGCGTGTCCAGCGTGGCGCGGCCGATCTCGGCCCATTTGCCCGCGTCGAGATTGCGGAAGAAGCCAGTGGCGGCGGTCGCGAACGGGATCATCGGCGCAGTTCCTCGACATGCACGCCGGCGGCGACGAACCCGGCCTGCGCCGCGTCCAGGTCGCCGCCGACCAGGGCCACGGTCAGCTGGCCGTACGGGGTGTCCTTGATCCGGTCGATGCGCCCGGACAGGATGTTGTAGTCAACCGCGGTCTCGCGCGCGATGCGTCCGAGCAGCGGGGCGTAGGTGTCGCCGCCGAGGAAGGTCAGGCGCACGATGCGCCCGGCCACCGCGGTGAAGTCGCGATGCAGTTCGCCCTCGTCCACGTGTTCGGCCTCGGACACGAAGCGGCGCGTGGTCGGATGGCGCGGGTGCAGGAACACCTCGGTGACCGGCCCGCTCTCGACCAGATGCCCGGCATCGAGCACCGCCACGCGGTCGCAGACGCGGCGGATCACTTCCATCTCATGGGTGATCAGCACGATGGTCAGGCCCAGCTCGCGATTGATCTGCGCCAGCAGGCTCAGCACCGAGGCGGTGGTCTGCGGATCCAGCGCGCTGGTGGCCTCGTCGCACAGCAGGATCTGCGGCCCGGTGGCCAGCGCGCGGGCGATGCCGACGCGCTGCTTCTGCCCGCCCGACAGCTGCGCCGGATACTTGTTGGCGTGCTCGGCCAGGCCGACCCGGGCCAGCAGTTCGGCCACCCGCGCGTCGATCTGCGCGCGCGCGGTGCCGGCCAGTTCCAGCGGGAAGGCGACGTTGCCGGCCACCGTGCGCGAGGACAGCAGGTTGAAGTGCTGGAAGATCATGCCGATGCGCCGGCGCAGCGTGCGCAGCCCGGCACGGTCCAGCGCGGTGACGTCCTCGCCGTCGATCAGCAGGCGCCCGCCGCTGGGCTCCTCGAGCCGGTTGATCAGCCGGATCAGCGTGGACTTGCCGGCGCCGGAATGGCCGATGATGCCGAACACCTCGCCGGCCCGGATCTCCAGGTCGAGCGGATGCAGCGCCACGACCGATTGGCCGGCGACGGAGTAGGACTTGTGCAGGTGCTCGAACTGGATCACCGCGCGGGGCCGGCAGCGAAGGGGGCGCAAAGCCTAGCAGGCCAGGCCTGCAGGCGTTATTCCATTCGATTCTAACGCTTGCGCCCGGAACGCCGCCGGCAACGGCAAAGGGCTAGGGATGCGCCAGCGGCGGCGGCCGCACAGTGGCGCGGACCCGCTCGCGGTGCAGCAGGTACAGGCCACTGGCGACGATGATCGCCGCGCCCACCCAGGTCCAGGCGTCGGGCAGCTTGCGCCACAGCAGCCAGTCCCACGGGATCACCCAGATCAGGCCGCTGTACTCCAGCGGCGCGATCAGCGAGGCGTCGCCGCGGCGGAACGCCTGGGTCAAGGCTACCTGCCCCAGCGCGCCGGCCAGGCCGAGCGTGGCGATCCAGCCGGCATCGGCCAGGCGCAGCGGGATCCAGGCCGGCCACGCCAGCGCGCCGGCGCCGAGCGCCATGATCAGCAGGAACCAGACCACCAGCGATTGCGGCGTCTCGGTGCGCGCCAGCAGGCTGACCAGCACCGCCGCGAGCGCGTAGGCGGTGGCCGCCAGCAGCACCATCAGCCCCGGCAGCGAGACGAAGCCGCCCACGCCCGGGCGCAGCACCACCAGCACGCCGACCAGGCCGATGCCGATCGCGGCCCAGCGCCGCGGGCCGACGTGTTCGCCCAGCAGCGGCACCGACAACGCCGTCACCAGCAGCGGCGCGACGAAGTAGATGGTGTAGGCGGTGGACAGCGGCAGGCTGCGCAGCGCCCAGGCGAAGCAGCCGATCATCGCGATGCCGAGCACGCCGCGCAGCAGGTGCAGGCCCCAGCGCACCGGCACGATCGAACGCGGGCCGGCGGTGGCCAGCACCCACAGCAGCACGAACGGCAGCGAGGCGCCGCCGCGCAGCGTGGCCACCTGCAGCGCCGGATAGTGCGCGGTCAGCAGCTTCATCGCCGCATCCATCAGCGCGAAGCAGGCGACCGCCGCGATCATCCAGGCGGCGGCCGCGGTATTGGAACGTGAGCTGGGCATGCGCGGATTATCGCCGCGATCGGGCGCCCCGCCCACCCGTGCAGACGGTCACGTCGTGGCAGCGGCTGCGCTGACGCCGGGCGCGCACCGCTGCCGCGCTGCGGCGCATCGCGCCGAACTGCCGATCGCGGCGGCGGGCAGCGGCGCTGCAGCGAGATCGGTAGGATAGGGGGTCTTTCCCGAGGACCTGCCATGCCTTCCTTCGACGTCGTCTCCGAAATCGACAAGCACGAACTGACCAATGCCATCGACCAGGCGAACCGCGAGCTGTCGACCCGTTTCGATTTCAAGGGCGTGGAGGCCAGCTTCGAGCTCGACGACCAGGTTATTAACCAGGCCGCGCCCAGCGACTTCCAGGTCAAGCAGATGACCGACATTCTGCGCGCGCGGCTGATCGCGCGCGGCATCGACGTGCGCTGCCTGGAATTCGGCGACGTGGAGACCAACCTGGCCGGCGCGCGGCAGAAGGTCACGGTCAAGCAGGGCATCGAGCAGAAGCTGGCCAAGAAGATCGTCGCCACGATCAAGGACGCCAAGCTCAAGGTGGAAGCGCAGATCAACGGCGACAAGCTGCGCATCAGCGGCAAGAAGCGCGACGACCTGCAGGACGTGATGGCGCTGCTGAAGAAGAGCGACTTCGAACTGCCGCTGCAGTTCGAGAATTTCCGCGACTGAGCCGCGGGCGGCGCCATGCGCGCCGCATCCGCCCCGCCCGATCGCCGCCCGCCCTCGCCCGCCGGAATCGCCTTGAACGACCTCGACCCCACCGTTGACCCGATCGCGCTGACCCGGCAATGGCTGGAACGCGCGGTGATCGGCCTGAACCTGTGCCCGTTCGCCAAGGCGGTGCACGTCAAGCAGCAGATCCGCTACGTGCTCAGCGACGCGACCACGCCCGAGGCCTTGCTGGAAGAGTTGAGCGAGGAACTGCTGTTGCTGCGCGACACGCCGGCCGAGCAGGTCGACACGACGTTGATCGTGCACCCGCAGGTGCTGGGCGATTTCCTGGACTACAACGATTTCCTGGACAACGCCGACGCCGCGGTGGACGCGCTGGACCTGCACGGCATCCTGCAGGTGGCCAGCTTCCATCCGCACTACCAGTTCGCCGGCACCGCGCCGGACGACATCGGCAACTACACCAACCGCGCGCCCTTCCCCACCCTGCACCTGCTGCGCGAGGACAGCGTGGAACGCGCGGTGGCCGCGTTCCCGGATGCGGACGTGATCGTGGAGCGCAATCTGCAGACGTTGGAGAAGCTCGGCCTGGATGGTTGGAAGCGCTTGTTCGAGTGAAGCGCGGATCATTCCCGGTCCCGCATCGCTGCGAGCTCTTTCACTCAATCGCGGGAACCCATCGTTGTGGGAGCGACTTCAGTCGCGACAGGCGTTACCGATCAAGCCCGTCGCGACTGAAGTCGCTCCCACAACACCTCGTCCACTTCAAGCACCTGGGTGGCCATTGCACCAGGCGGAAGGACGCCGGCTTTTCCGAATCCCGCATCCCGATTATCGAACCCCGGCACCTCACCCGAATACCCGCTGCAAATCCTCCGCCTCCAGCGCCCGCCACCGTCCCGCCGGCAATGCGTCCTCCAGCGCAAAGCCGCCGATGCGGCTGCGGTGCAGCGCCACCACGTGGTTGCCGACCGCGGCGAACATGCGCCGCGCCTGGTGGTAGCGGCCTTCGTACAGGGTGATGCGCGCCTGACGCGGGCCCAGCACCTCCAGTTGCACCGGCAGCAGCGGCGTGGTCTCGCCGTCCAGCAGCAGCGTGCCGCTGGCGAACTGCGCCGCCTCGTCGCCGCGCAGGTCCTCGGCCAGGGTCGCTTCGTAGACCTTGGCCAGCTGCGATTTCGGCGAGACGATGCGATGCAGCAGCGCGCCGTCGTCGGTCATCAGCAGCAGGCCGCTGGTGTCGCGGTCCAGCCGCCCGACCGTGGACAGCAACGGCGAGCGCAGGCGGAAGCGCGGCGGCAGCAGGTCGTAGACGATGCGGCCCGGATCCTTGGTCGAACAGGTGTAGCCGACCGGCTTGTGCAGCGCCAGGATCAGCCCCGGCGGCGGGTCCAGCGCCTCGCCGTCGACCCGGATCGCGGCATGTTCGACGCGGTCGTCGGCGTACAGCACCTCGCCGTCGGCATCGGTGATGCGGCCTTCGCGGAACATCAGGGTGACCTGCTTGCGGCTGCCGTAGCCCAGGTTGGCCAGGTGCTTGACCAGCTTCACCGGCGCACCGTGGCGCGGGCGCGCACCGCCAGGATCAACTTGAAGCCGTCGCGGGTGGCGATCACGCGGGTCTCGCCGAAGCTGGCGTCGAGCACCGCCTCGTACGGCAGGTGCCGGTTCGCGACCAGGTACAGCCTGCCGCCGGGCTTGAGCGCCTGCGCGGCCACGGCGATGAAGCGGCGGCCGATGTCTGGGCGCTCCATGCGCCCGGGCGCATGGAACGGGGGATTGGTGACGATGAAGTCGTACTGCGCCGGCAGCCCGGCGGTCACGTCGTGCCAGTGGTAGCCCATCTCCACCGCGGCCGGCGCCTGCGCCAGGTTCGATCGCGCCAGCGCCAGCGCGCGCGCATCGGCCTCGAACAGGTCCAATGCGGCGATCTTCGGGCAACGCGCGAGCAATTCCGCCGACAGGTAGCCATAGCCGGCACCCAGGTCGGCGCCGCGGCCGGTCAGGTCGGCCGGCAGGTGCTCGGCCAGCAGCGCCGAGGCCGGATCGATGCGGTCCCAGGCGAACACGCCGGGGCGGCTGCGGAAGCGCCCGTCCAGGATCGGCCGCGCCGCGTCCAGCCTGGCCCAGCGCTGCTGCAGCGCGGCGTCGTGGCCGCCGTGCAGCGGCGCGGTCCAGTACACCCGGCAGTGGTGCTTGGTCAGCTTGCCGCCGAGGCCGGCCAGCTGCTGCAGGTCGTCCTCGCCGGAACGGGCGCCCTCGTTGTTGGACTGGCACGCCACCACCACCCCGCCCGGCGCGGCCAGCACCAGCGCGCGCGCCAGCAGCGCCCGCGCCTCGTCGCGCTGGCGCGGCGGCAGCACCAGCACCAGCGCATAGCCGCCGGCGTCGTCGTGGTCGTCGGCATCCTCGGCGCGGACCTGCCAGCCGCCCTGCTCCAGGGCGGTAGCGAACGGGCGGTAGCCCTGCTCGCAGACCAGCTGCGCCGGCTGCGCGTGCTGGCGCAGCGCCCAGCCGTCGCGCGCGCGCAGGAACAGCACCTTGCCGGCCGGCCAGCGCAGCGCGCCTTGGGCGAAGGGCAGGAACAGGGTGTCGAGGGGAGCGTCTTGCAGAGCCGGCATCGGGATCGGAATCGGTCGGGGAGCGCGCATTCTACCGGCAGCCCGGCGCCGGCCCGGTTTTGCGCTAAACGAACACATCATTGATGCAACGGCAACATTGGCGCGCCTAGGCTGCAAAGAACCCCGACAGATGGAGAGGCATATGCGCGCAGTGTTCATCGGTGGCGTCGTCGACAACAGCGAAGTGGATCTGGAAGGCAGCCAACCGCCGCTGCACTATCCGGAAAACACCGGCACCGGACGCCCGCGCTACCGCCTGCACCAGCGCGGCGAGCGCGACGACGGCAGCGTGGTCTACGCGGTCTATGCCGCGCCCGAACTCGGCGATGCCGAGGTGGAACGCGTGGTCGGCGAGCGCGGCTATGCGCGCCGCTTCGGCGTGGAGCCGGCGCCGGTGGAGCATTAGGGCGAAGCGGAGCGCGCTGGATCGCTCGCTCCGGCGACTTGCCAGGACTGGGTATTTCGACCCAGATGCGGTTACTTGTAGGAGCGACTTCAGTCGCGACGGGCCTTATCGGTAGAGCCCGTCGCGACTGAAGTCGCTCCTACATTCGATCGGCGGTTCTTTCGATCGGAATCAAATCGCCGCATGAAGATACGGCGACTCACAGCTCTGCGGAGTTGCGCGCTGAGGCTCGCCGCCTGGTCAGCTGCGGCGAATGGCCACAGGCAAGCTTGAGCCAACGCAACAAGCCGCCTGCTTTTGCCGAAGTACAGACACATCGGTCATCAACGCCATGCGCGCCGATGGTCGCGACGATCCTGAGTCCGCAATAAAAGACAGAGCGCGTGTCGCTACCGGCATGCCAACGATGGGATGTGGCGCGAGGGAGCTTTCGGCACTGCGCCCGGCCCTGCAAGAGAGCCGGGCGCAGCCACCGACCAGCGCAGGTTACGGCCCGGCCTTCGGCGTCACCCGCCAGATCACGTTGCCGACATCGTCGGCCACCAGCAACGCGCCAGGCTTGTCCACCGCCACCCCGACCGGACGGCCCTGGGCCTTGCCTTCGGCATCGAGGAAGCCGGTCAGCACGTCCTGCGCCTTGCCGCTGGGCTTGCCGTTGGCAAAGGGCACATAGATCACCTTGTACCCGGACGGCGGATCGCGGTTCCAGGAGCCGTGCTGGCCGATGAAGGCACCGCCCTGATACGCCTGCGGCAGCAGCGCGCCTTCGTAGAAGGTCAGGCCCAGCGAGGCGGTATGCGCGCCCAGCGCGTAGTCGGGCTTGATCGCGCTGGCCACCATCTCCGCGTTCTGCGGCTGCACGCGTTCGTCCACGTGCTGGCCGTAGTAGCTGTACGGCCAGCCGTAGAAGCCGCCTTCGCGCACCGAAGTCAGGTAGTCGGGCACCAGATCGCTGCCGATCTCGTCGCGCTCGTTGACCACCACCCACAACGTGTCCGCACCGGGCTGCCAGGCCAGGCCCACCGGATTGCGCAGGCCGCTGGCGAACACCCGGGTGGCGCCGCTCTGCGCATCCACTTCCAGGATCGCGGCACGATTGAGCTCGGCGTCCATGCCGTTCTCGGCGACGTTGCTGTTGGACCCCACGCCGACATACAGCTTCTTGCCGTCGCGGCTGGCCAGCAGGCTCTTGGTCCAGTGATGGTTGATGCCGCCCGGCAGGTTGGCGACGAAGCTCGGCGGTGCGCTGATCTGGGTGTCGCCGTCCTTGTACGGGAAACTGACCAGCGCGTCGGCATTGGCGACGTACAGGCGGTCGCCGACCAGGGCGATGCCGAACGGCGAATACAGCCCCTTGAGGAATTGCGTGCGCACCTCCGCCACGCCGTCGCCATCGGCGTCGCGCAGCAAGGTGATGCGGTTGGCGCTGGGCACGGTGGAACCGGCCTTGGCCATCATCGCGCCCTGGATCTTGTCGCGCAGGCCGCTGCTCTCTTTTTCCGGCGCGGGCGGCGCGGCGGTCTCGGCCACCAGCACGTCGCCGTTGGGCAGCACGTACAGCCAGCGCGGGTGGTCCAGGTCGCGGGCGAAGGCCTGCACCGCCAGGCCGGCGGCCGGCACCGGCGCGGCGCCATCGGCCCAGCGCTTGACCTCGGCGACCTTCACCGTGGGAATCATGCGCTTGACCGGATCGGGCAACACCGGATCGGGCCCCATCCCCTCCTCGATGGAATGCTTGGCGGTATCGCCACAAGCGCTCAACGCGGCAGCGGACAGGAGACACAGTGCCCAACGGGCCGGGGACGAGGGAAGGCGCATCGCTGCTCAACTCTCCAGGGTGGCGACAGGACCACCGATGATGCACAGCACGCGCTCGGCAAACGTGAAATAGATGTCAATTGCGGCGACGCGCCGGCATACCGCGGTCACGATGCGGGGGCCAACGGCTGCACTTCGCGGATCCGGTCCAGCCAGATGTAGTGCTGCTGCGCAGGATCCAGCAGATCGTCCAGCCGCAGCACGCCGTTGATGCCCTCGTGTTCGTGGTGGTCGCGAAAGGTCTGCAAGGTGGGCCGCACCGAGACCGTGCCGCTGACCTGGGTGCCGTCGTCCAGCAGCACCAGGACCTGCGCCTGTTCCGGCAAGTGCGGCAACCATGCCTGCAGCGCGGCGATGGTTTCCGGATCGGTGTGCACCGCGTCGGCGTATTTGCTCATGCGCCTCTCCAGCGAGGGAAACCGGGAACGCTAGCGGCCATGGCGTGAATGCCCGGGAAAAACGCCGGAGCTACCCCTGCCGCGCGAAACGCACCGCGGACACCAACTGCGCCACGCTGTACGGCTTGGCCAGATGCTCCTGGAAACCGGACTGCAAGGCGCGCTGCCGATCGTCGTCGCGCGCCAGCGCGGTCACCGCCACCGCCGGCAACTCGGCCGCCTGCAGGCCCATGTTCTCGCGGATCGTGCGGATCAGGCCGTAGCCGTCCATGCCAGGCATGCCGATATCGGTGACCATCACGTCGATACGGGCGTGGCCGACATCGTCGAGCACCGCCAGCGCCTCGCTGGCGGAACCGGCCGCGACCACTTCGGCGCCCTGCTCCTCGAGCAGCCGCCGCAGGTATTCGAGCATGTCCGGCTGGTCTTCCACCGCCAACAGGCGCATGCCCTTCAGCGCGTACGCCTCCACCACCTGCTCTGCCATCGCGAAGGCGCGCACCTCGCGCAGCGGCCGTTTGCCCGGCGTATTGCGGTGCAATGGCAGGCGCACGGTGAACACCGAACCGCAGCCGCGGCCGTCGCTGGCGGCGCTGACCTGGCCGCCATGCATTTCCACCAGCTGCTGCACGATCGCCAGGCCCAGGCCGAGCCCGCCGTGCAGACGCGTGGTGGTGCCGTCGGCCTGGCGGAACCGGCCGAACAGGTGCGGCAGGAAGTCCGGCGGAATGCCGTCGCCGGAATCGCGCACCGCCACCGTCACGTGCTCGCCATCGGCATCGAGGTCGATCACCAGCTCGATCCGCCCATGCGCCGGGGTGAACTTGATCGCGTTCGACAACAGGTTCCAGAACACCTGCTGCAGGCGCGTGGCATCGCCCAGCACCAGGCACGGCTGCGGCGGCTCGCGCAGGCTCAGCGCCTGGTCCTTGCCTTCGGCTACCGGCTCCTGCGCGCGCAGCGCCTCGCGCACCTGTTCGGTCAGGTCCAGCGTCTCGATTTCCAGCTGCACCTTGCCCAGCAGCATGCTGCTGAGATCGAGCATGTCCGAGATCAGCCGCTGTTGCGCGCGCGCGCTGCTGGCGATCACCGACAGGCCCTTGCTGCTCGGATCGCCCGGCGGCAGCCGTTGCAGCAGCAGGTCGCTCCAGCCAAGGATCGTGGTCAGCGGGGTGCGCAGCTCGTGCGACAGCGTGGCCAGGAATTCGTCCTTCAGCCGCGCCATGCTCTCGGCGGCGTTGCGCGCGCTGCGCTCCGATTCCAGCAGCTGTTCGCGGGCCAGTTCGATGTCGCGGCGCTCGGTGACGT
Organism: Xanthomonas sp. JAI131; assembly: GCF_013410075.1. Classification (NCBI taxonomy): domain Bacteria; kingdom Pseudomonadati; phylum Pseudomonadota; class Gammaproteobacteria; order Lysobacterales; family Lysobacteraceae; genus Xanthomonas; species Xanthomonas sp. JAI131. The sequence continues at coordinate 434,766 of NZ_JACCCN010000003.1, forward strand.
CCGGGCTGCTGCCGGCCAGGCCGATGAACTCGCCCTCGGCCGAATAGCGCGGCACCGCGGTCATTTCCACCCAGCGCCAGGCGCCGTCGTGGCGGCGCGCCCGCACCAGCGCGCGCAGGTTGCGCTGTTCTTCCAGCGCGCTGCGCAGTTCGAAGGCGAACACGCCGGCGTCCTGCGGATGCAGCACGTCGCCCCAACCCGGCTGCGCGTCATCGGCCTGCAGGTCGATGCCGAAGAATTCGGCGTAGGCGGTATTGGTGAAGCGCAACTGGCCGGTGGCGTCCAGCACCCAGACCGGCATCGGCAGGCCCTCGGCGAGCGCGCTGAAGCGCGCCTCGCTCTCGGCCAGGTCGCGCTCCACGCGCTTGCGTTCGGTGATGTCGAGGAACTGCACGGCGACCAGGCACTGTTCCGGCGCACCGATGCGGAACGCATCCACCGCCCACCAGCGGCCCAGCGCGGACGCGTAGTTCTCGAACTTGGTCGAGCGCCCGCTCAGCGCGACCTCGCCGTATGCGCGGAACCAGTGTTCCTCGTGGGTCGGCGACAGCTCGCGCATGCGCCGGCCGATCACGTCGCGCATGCCGGTCTCGCGCTCGAACGCCAGATTGACCTCCAGGAACACGTAATCGACGGCGCGTCGGGCTTCGTCGAACAGCACCTGCACCACGCAGAAACCGGAGTCGATCTTGTCGAAGATCTCGCGGTAGTGCAGGCCCGACGCCTGCGTGCGCGACGTGGAGGAAGATTCGGTGCTGACATGCATGAGGGAGTTTGCTCTGAAGACGGCCTGCGGTGGCAGAGGCGACGACGCGCTCCGCGCCTGCGGCGCGATGACGATGGCTCAGGACCGGAAAATGCTCAGCCCGGAACAGCGCGACAGACCCCGCATCTTGTTAAGCCGCTCCGCTGCCGTCAAGCCGGCCAGACTGGCCGGTGCTGCAGCCGCACCGGGTCACCAGAGAAAAGCGACGACCAGCACGATCCCCAGAAGGGACAGCGCGATGCCGGCGATGACGCCCCATTGGGTCAACCGCGCGCTGCGCAGCGCCTGCTCTTCCAGCCAGCGTTCGGCCTCCTGCCGCCACGGCGGCGGTGGCGACTGATCCAGCATCTGCTGCACCCGCACCACCCCCAGTTCGCGGCATTGCTGCCGGCACTGTTCGGGCGCGGCGACGTCGTCGGGCGCGATTGCATAGGACATGCGTGGTCTCCTTGTCTCTCTAGCCCAGCGTGAAACGCGGGCTGTCGCTGGCCAGTTCGTGCTCCACCGCCATCCGCGCCAGGCGCGTGTAGTTCGCGCGCGGGCCGGCGCCGCGGCCCACGATCAGGCCCAGGTATTCCAGGCCGGTCCAGACCCGCGCCTTCCACTCGACCCCGCTCTCGGCCAGGACCAGGGTCAGCGAATAGCGGAACGCCTGTCCCTGCGGACTGCGGTAGGCATAGATCGGCGGAAACTGCACGGCCACGTCCTGCTGCTCGCCCAGCGAGGCCAGGTAGCGGCGCAGTTCCTGACGCACGTCTTCGCCCGGGTTCAGGCGCAGGTGGCGCGCCGCCGCATCCAGGTCGGCCTGCTGATCGACGAAACTGGCCGCACCGCTCGCCGGGCTGTGCCCGTGCCGCTTGGCCCAGTCGATGAACTGCAGGCGGACGTCCGACGCTGCGTGGGCCTGGTGGAACAGCGGCATCTTCATGCGATCGATCCCCGAATCGTGTTCATGTGTGAATGTGCGGATGGTCGCGCGGGCGGCGTGAAGCACGCGGCGACGCAGCGTGAACCGCACGTCACATGCCGGGGCTCATGAACCGGCGGAGAACGATGGCGGCCGGCGGGCGCGGCGCGATTGCGGCGGCGCCCGCGCAGGCACACACTGGCGGGGCCGTTTCCGTGGAGATCCGCGATGAAGATCCGATATGCCTGGACGGCGCTGGCCCTGGCCTGCCTGGTGGCGGGCGGCGCCTCCGCCGAAGTCCGCAACGTCACCGATCCGCAGGCCGCGCGCAGCACCGAGGGCGACAGCCCGGTGCAGGTGCGCTGGACCGACCCCGCCGCCTTCAGCGAACTGCGCTACAGCCGCAATCGCTGGGAAGCGCAACGCGGCGACTGGGTGCGCGACCTGGCCGATTACCTGCAGCAGCGCGCCAGCAAGCAACTGGCGCCCGGCCAGCGGCTGGAGGTGGAGCTGACCGACATCAAGCGCGCCGGCGACTACGAGTCCTGGCACGGCCCGCAATGGAACGATGTGCGGGTGATGCGCGATATCTACCCGCCGCGGATCAGCCTGACGTTCACCCTGTACGGCGCCGATGGACAGGTGCTGGAGCAGGGCGAGCGCAAGCTGCTCGACAGCAGCTACCTGATGAACAGTTCGATCGGCCTGAACACCGACCCGCTGCGCTACGAGAAGCGGATGCTCGACGACTGGCTGCGTCGCCAGTTCCGCGACAAGGCGGCGGTGGCCGAGCGCTGAGCGGGTGGCGTGTCTTCGGGGGCCTGTCTGTCGCGGCTGAAGCCGCTCCTACAAGGCGCTCGCGGTGAGGGTGCTGGGTGCACGCAGGAGGGGCTTAAGCCCCGACGGTATCCGACGCCGGAGGTCTGTCGCTCCGCCTGTCGCGGCTAAAGCCGCTCCTACAAGGTGCGGCGTCGGTCAGGCGCCGGCGGCCGCTCAGCTGTCCAGGTACTGCCGCGGCGCGCGCTTGAGTCCGCACAGCAGGCGGTAGGCGCTGGAGCTGCAGCGCGCCGCCAGGGTGTCGATGCGCGGCTGCGCGCCCCACAGTTGCACCTCGCTGCCGAGCCCGGCCTGCGGGTGCTCGGTGAGATCCACGGTCAGCATGTCCATCGACACCCGCCCGATCAGCGCGCCGGGCGCCCCGTCGATCAGCACCGGGGTGCCGTTCGGCGCGAACTGCGGATAGCCGTCGGCATAGCCGATCGCCACCACGCCGACCCGGGTCGGCCGCGGCGCGACGAAACGCGCGCCGTAGCCCACCGGCTCGCCGACCGCCAGCTCGCGTACCGCGATCACCTTGGACTGCAGGGTCATCACCGGGCGCAGCTCGCCCGGCAGCTCGGCGCCGGCGGCGAACGGGTCGGCGCCGTACAGCATCAGCCCGGGCCGGCCCCAGTCGCTGTGCAGTTGCGGCCAGCCCAGCAGGCCCGGCGAATTGCACAGGCTGGTCTCGCCGGCCAGGCCGGCGGTGGCCTGGCGGAACACCTCGGCCTGCTCCAGGGTGCGCGCGCTGTCCAGTTCGTCGGCGCGCGCGAAATGGCTCATCAGCACCAGCCGCTCGACCTGCGGCAGCGCGCTCAGCCGCGCATGCGCGGCACGGAATTCGTCGGGCGCCAGGCCCAGCCTGTGCATGCCGCTGTCCAGCTTCAGCCACAGGCACAGCGGTTGCGGCGCGGCATAGGCGGCGATCGCCTCCACCTGCCACGGCGAGGCCACCGCGCACCACAGCCTGTGTTCGGCGATCAGCGGCAGTTCGTCGGCGTCGAAGAAGCCTTCCAGCAGCAGGATCGGCGCGGCGATGCCGGCCTGGCGCAGCTCCAGCGCCTCCTCGATGCAGGCCACCGCGAAGCCGTCGGCCTCCGCTTCCAGCGCGCGCGCGCAGGCCACCGCGCCGTGCCCGTAGGCATCGGCCTTGACCACCGCCAGCGCCTTGCCGCCGCCCAGTCGCCGGGCCAGGCGGTAGTTGTGGCGCAGCGCCTGCAGATCGATCAACGCACGGGCTGGGCGCACGAACTTGCCTCTGCGACGGGCGCCGAGGCGCCACGCGAATAACGGAAAATGTCCAGGCCCTCGCCGCTGATCTGCGGCCGGCGCTGGGCGATCAGGTCGGCCAGGTAGCGACCGGAGCCGCAGGCCATGGTCCAGCCCAGGGTGCCGTGGCCGGTGTTGAGGAACAGGTTGCGGTAGCCGGTGGCGCCGACCACCGGGGTGCCGTCGGGCGTGGCCGGGCGCAGCCCGGTCCAGAATTCGGCGCGGGCCAGATCGCCGCCGCGCGGGTACAAGTCGTTCACTACGTTTTCCAGGGTGGCGCGGCGCCGCGCCGGCAGCGACAGGTCGAAGCCGGCCAGTTCGGCCATGCCGCCGACGCGGATGCGCTGGTCGAAGCGGGTGATCGCTACTTTGTAGGTTTCGTCGAGGATCGTGGACATCGGGGCCAGCGCCGCGTCGCGGATCGGCAACGTCAGCGAATAGCCCTTCAACGGATACACCGGCAGGCGGATGCCCAGCGGCGCGAGCAGCTGCGGAGAATAGCTGCCCAGGGCGACCACGTAGCGATCGGCGCGCTCCAGGCGGCCGCCGATGCGCACGCCGTCGAGGCGGTCGCCATCGGCATGCAGGCCGTCGATCGTCTCGCCGTAGCGGAACTGCACGCCGGCCGCGGCGGCCAGCGCGGCCAGGCGCTGGGTGAACAGGCGGCAATCGCCGGTCTGGTCGTTGGGCAGGCGCAGCGCGCCGACCAGGGTGGCCGGGGCGCTGGCCAGCGCCGGCTCGATCCGGGCGATGCCGGCGCGGTCGAGCAGTACGTAGGGCACGCCGTACTCGCGCAGCACCTCGATGTCCTTGGCCGCGCCGTCCAGCTGCGCCTGGGTGCGGAACAGCTGGGTGGTGCCGAGCTGGCGGCCTTCGTAGGCGATGCCGGTGTCGGCGCGCAGCTGGTCCAGGCAGTCGCGGCTGTACTCGGACAGCCGCACCATGCGCGCCTTGTTGATCGCATAGCGCTCGGCGGTGCAGTTGCGCAGCATCTGCGCCAGCCACAGGTACTGGCGGATGTCGCCGGTGGGGGTGATGGCCAGCGGCGCGTGGCGCTGGAACAACCATTTCAGCGCCTTCAGCGGCACCCCGGGCGCGGCCCACGGCGAGGCGTAGCCGGGCGACACCTGGCCGGCGTTGGCATAGCTGGTCTCCAGCGCGGCCGCGGGCTGGCGATCGACCACCGTCACCTCGCAGCCGCTGCGCGCCAGATACCACGCCGTGGCCGTGCCGATCACACCGCTGCCGAGAACCAGAACCCGCATGCGCTTACCTCTGTCGGATCAAATCCCTGGCTGAATGGCGCCACGGATGGGTTTAGGCGCAGTATATGGAGCGCAAGCCAGGATTTTCCGCTGATTTTAGAATCCCCGGCAGGGTAATCCCCTGTCCCAGCCCACCGAGACCCGCGCCATGGCCGCACGCGCCCGCGAACTGGACAAGATCGACCGCAAGATCCTGCGCATTCTGCAGCAGGAAGGGCGTATTTCCTTCACCGAACTGGGCGAGCGGGTCGGCCTGTCGACCACGCCGTGCACCGAGCGGGTGCGCCGGCTGGAACGCGATGGCGCCATCACCGGCTACTACGCGCGGCTGGACCCGCACTTCCTCAAGGCCAGCCTGCTGGTGTTCGTGGAGATCAGCCTGGCCTACAAGTCCGGCGACATCTTCGAGGAGTTCCGCCGCGCGGCCTTGAAGCTGCCCAACGTGCTGGAGTGCCACTTGGTCTCCGGCGATTTCGACTACCTGCTCAAGGCGCGGATCAGCGAGATGGCCTCGTACCGCAAGCTGCTCGGCAGCACCCTGCTGACCCTGCCGCACGTGCGCGAGTCCAAGAGCTACATCGTGATGGAAGAGGTGAAGGAGACGCTGAGCCTGCCGATCGCCGACTGAGCGCAAGCCCCTCTCCTGCCGGCGACCGAAGGAAGTCCCGTAGGAGAGAGGGGGTTGGGTGAGGGTCCGGCGCGAAGCGACTCGCGGCATTTGGGTGCACGAGGCTGCGCCCGTACCCTCATCCGCCCCTTCGGGGCACCTTCTCCCGACGGGAGAAGGGAGCAGCCCTAGCCCCTCTCCCATCGGGAGAGGGGTTGGGGTGAGGGTCCGGCGCGAAGCGTCTCGCGGAGTTGGGTGCATAAGGCTGCGCCCGTACCCTCATCCACCCTTCGGGCACCTTCCCCGAAAAGGGGACCATGGTCCCGAGAGGAGAAGGGAGTGGGCGCATGCCGCAGCGGCCTGCGCATCGGACGCGCTTACGCCAGCAGCTTTTCCAGCTCGTCGCGCGAGGTGTGCGCGTGGTTCTTGGCCAGTTCCGACACCACCCGCTTCTGGACTTCCTTGTGCAGCAGCGGCCGCAGCTGGCCCAGGGTCTGCGGGTCGGCGACCAGCACCAGGTGCTCGAAGTCGCTGCGCAGCGCGCTCTGGTACAGGCGCTCGGCCAGCTGGCGGACGAAGCCGGCCTCGTCCATGGTCATCGGCCGGTCGCCGTCTTCGACGCCCTCGATCGGCGTGGGCGTCAGCACTTCGGTCTGCTCCAGCAGCGAGGTCTGGCCGGCCAGATTGGTGCGGAACAGGCGTGCGCTGACGCGATCGGCGACGACCACCAGGGTGTTGTCGGGAAGCTTGCTCATCGGTTCTCCTAGCGAAGGTACGGCGCAGGCAGCGGGAGCGCCTGCGTCGGGCCAGTCTAGGAAGCGGTTCGTGAGGATCGCGACCACGGACCGTTGCCGCGCTTTCACGCCACGGCCATGCCGGCCGCCGATCGGCGCCTACTCGTCGATGCGCTGGCCGTCGCCGCTGGGCACGGTGCTGTAGTAGCGGCCGCTGCGCGTGTCCAGCACGCGGTTGGGACCGACCTGCACCGCGCCGGGAATGACGCGCCCGCCGCGGTCGTACAGCTTGACCGGGCGGCGGTCGGCGGCGACATTGGCGCCGTTGGCGGGTGCCGGCTTGGCCTTGGCCGGCTTGTGCGCGGGCGACTGCGAGGACGCCGGGCGATCGTCCAGGCTGGACCGCACCGGCGCGGCCTTGGGCACCGGCGTCGATTCCAGCGCGGTCGACTGGCGGGTGGCGGTCGGCGACGACGGGGCCGGATTCAGGCTCTGCGCCGTCGCCAGCGCCGGTGCCAGCAACGCGATGGCCGCCAGGCGAATGAGGGAAGGATGCACAACCGCTCCGTAGCACCGTGATCGGAACGCCGACGCTAGCGCAAGCGGGGCGCCACGTCGATGCCCCGCCGCTGCGGCTTGATCGCGGCGCCGCCGCCCTCATCTTGTGCGCATCCTTCCGCGTCACAGGCCCCTGCCATGAGCCGATTCGACCTCACGCCTCCCACGTCCGCCGAACGCGAGCAGTTGATCGCCGGGCTCACCGACGAAGAGCGGCGGGTGCTGCTGCAGCACGGGACCGAGGCGCCGTTCTGCGGCGTGTTCCTGGACAACAAGCTGGAAGGCGTCTACAGCTGCCGGCTGTGCGGCCTGCCGCTGTTCCGTTCCAGCGCCAAGTTCGATTCGGGCACCGGCTGGCCCAGCTTCTTCGCGCCCTACCATCCGGCCCACGTGCGCGAGATCCGCGACACCAGCCACGGCATGATCCGCACCGAAATCGTCTGCGCACGCTGCGACAGCCATCTCGGCCACGTGTTCCCGGACGGCCCGCCGCCGAGCGGCGAGCGGCATTGCCTGAACTCGGTGTCGCTGCAATTCACCGAACAGGGCCAGGCGCTGCCGAACCCGTTGCAGCGCGGCGGCGGCGACACCGAACCGGCCTGACCGGCGACGGCCTGGCGCCGCGCGACGCGGAGGGTGACCCACGCGCCCCCTTTGGTTGTTTGCCGATCTTGCCGCGCAGCGCGCGCGGACACGGCCCCACAGCGCAACCCACTCGCACCGCACCCGGCCGCCGGCGCAGGCCTGCAGTCCGATGCGCTGCGCGTGCCAGGGCACCGCGGCGATAGCGGCGCAGACCGCATTCGCTTCGGCGCGCGAACGTGTGCCGCTGCCGATGCTCGGCTGTCCCCTGCGCGTGCATCGGGTCGATGCGGACAGCGCTGCGCGCCATGCCAAGGCCGAGGCAACGTGTGCTGGAACCCTCCGCGCGATGCCGCCACGCTCAGCCTGTTCGAGCACGGCTATACGCTCGAGGAAACGCGCCAAGGCATCGGCGCAGCCGGCTGAAGCCAGGCCTCCACACGCCGGCGTACGCCGCCGCAGCGACGACAAACGTGACGCCTTCAGATGCGTCTTCACGCAGGCGCGGCCGTGCCGCCGCCTTCAGAAAGCCGCCGCCGGGCCGAAATGGAGGTATCCCCGTTCACGGCTCGCAGGCTGCTTCCGCCATGCTCATCATTGTTGGCTTCCTTGTCGTCATCATCAGCGTGGTCGGCGGCTACGTGCTCTCGCACGGCAAGCTCGGCGCGCTGTGGCAGCCTTATGAATTGCTGATCATCGGCGGTGCGGCGCTGGGTGCGTTCCTGGTCAGCACCCCCGGCAAGATCGTCAAGGCGACTTTCGTCGACATCGCCGGCGTGTTCAAGGGCCCGAGGTACAAGTCCGACGACTACCGGGCCACCCTGACCCTGATCTACGAACTGCTGAACAAGGCGCGGCGCGACGGCTTCATGGCGCTGGAAGATCACGTGGAGAAACCGGCCGAAAGCGCGATCTTCAGCAATTATCCGAAGGTGCTGGCCGACCACCACCTGCTCGACTTCATCACCGACTGCCTGCGCCTGATGATCGGCAGCAACATCGAGCCGCACGAACTGGAGCCGCTGCTGGAGCTGGAGCTGGAGAAGCACCACCACGAGGCGATGGCGCCGGCGCATGCGTTGAGCAAGGTCTCCGACGGCCTGCCCGGCTTCGGCATCGTCGCCGCGGTGCTGGGCATCGTCATCACCATGGGCTCGATCGGCGGCCCGATCGAGGAGATCGGCCACCACGTCGGCGCCGCGCTGGTCGGCACCTTCCTCGGCATCCTGCTGGCGTATGGCTTCGTCGCCCCGCTGGCGGCGGCCATGGAAGCGCGCGCCGAACAGGACAGCCGCATTTTCGAGTCGGTGAAGACCGCCCTGCTGGCCTGCCTGCGCGGCTACAACCCGAAGATCGCGCTGGAGTTCGCGCGCAAGACCCTGCCGAGCAACGTGCGGCCGAGCTTCTCGGACTTCGAGACGCACCTGAAGACGATCAAGTAGCGCTGCCGCCATGCCCGAAGCCAAAGCTACCGTCGTCATCCGCCGGGTCAAGAAGGTCCAGGGCGGCGGCCATCATGGCGGCGCCTGGAAGGTGGCGTTCGCCGACTTCGTGACCGCGATGATGGCGTTCTTCCTGGTGCTGTGGCTGGTCGCGGCCACCACCAAGGAACAGCGCATGGCGATCTCCGAATACTTCCGCAATCCCAGCCCGCTGGAGGGCAAGAGCCCGGCGCCGAGTCCGGGCATGGCCGGCCCCGGCGGCGCCAGCACCTCGATGATCAAGCTCGGCGGCAGCGCCGACATACAGCGCGGCAACAACAAGGATCCGTTCGGCAGCAAGAGCCTGGCGGGCGACACGGAAAGCAAGACGGCGCAACGCGAGAAGGAAAAGCAGCGGCTGGAAACGCTGATGCAGGACCTGAAGGAAGCGATCGACAAGAGCCAGGCGCTGGAGCCGTTCAAGGACCAGTTGTTGCTGGACCTGACCCCGGACGGCCTGCGCATCCAGATCGTGGACAAGGAGAACCGGCCGATGTTCGACATCGGCAGCGCGGTGCTCAAACCCTATACCCGCGACATCCTGCACGAGCTGTCCGGCTTCATCAACGAAGTGCCCAACCACATCAGCATCACCGGCCACACCGACGTCACCCAGTACAGCGGCAAGAACGGCTACAGCAACTGGGAGCTGAGCGCGGACCGCGCCAATGCGGCGCGGCGCGAACTGGTCGCCGGCGGCATGGGCGAGGACAAGGTCTCGCGCGTGGTCGGCCTGTCGTCCTCGGTGCTGTTCGACAAGCAGAATCCGGACAACCCGATCAACCGGCGCATCAGCATCGTGGTGATGACCAAGGACGCCGAGGATGCGGCGCTGGCCGGCAGCGATCACGCCGTGGCGCTGGGCCAGCGGCAGAACGATGCCGACACCAAGGTGCCGGACTTGAGCGCTGGCGGCGCGGCGGCGGCGCCGGCGCGGGCTACGACTGCGACTGCGGTTCCGGCGACGGTGCCAACCGCGACTCCGGCAGCGAATGCGGCGGCTCCGGCGGCAGGCATCGCCAAGCCGGCGACGGTGACGATCGCGCCGCCGCGCACCACCTCACCGGAGGCCGCGGCCGACGCCGCCCGCGAAGCGATCCGCGCGGTCAACAGCGTCACCGGCAACACGCCGCGCAGCAGTGCCGCGCCGTCGCCGGCAACGGCGACGGCCGCCGCCGAGAGTCCGGCGCAACGCTGACGCCGTTTCCTCTCGGGTTGTATCCGGCCTGCGCAGGCTCCGGCCACGGCCGGAACTGTCCCGATCAAGCCAGGTCGCGACCAACTCCTGAAAGAAGCTCGCGGCCATGGCGTCGCGGTTCCCGACTTCGCTCGTCGCGGCTGAAGCCGCTCCTACAAGGGCTCGCGGCCAACTGGCCGGGTGAATCGCAGGAGGGATTTCAACCCCGACGGATAGCCAGCGACGCGCCGCAGCGCTTCTCACTGCGGCAGCGGTTGCGCCACGCCCTGTGCGATCGCCTGGCGGGTGATCCGTTCGATGTCGCGTTGCAGCGTCGCGTTGGCGACCTGCTGGCGCTTTGCCAGCACTTCCTGTTGCCGGGCCAACACCTCCTGTTGCTCGGCCAATGCCGATTGGCGCGTTTCCAGGGCCGCCATCTGCTGCGCGAAGTCCGCATGCGCGGCATCGGTACGTGCCGCGGATCGGGCAGCGGCCTGGCCGCCGCTGGCGGCAAGCCGCGCCTGCTCGCTGGCGCGCCTGGCCTCCTCCATCGCCTGGCCTGCCTGGCCCTGTGCGATGACGCCCTGTTGCCGGCCGATCTCGCCCTGGCGCGTGCCCAACCGCCCCTGCCGCTCGCCCAGCTCGCCCTGTTGCCGCCCCAGCGCTTCGACCGGCGCGTAGGCCGCCTTCAGCTGCTGGATAGTGGCCGCGTCGCGCACCACGTAGCGCTTGCCGTCCCTGCGGATCCACCACAGCGTCTCGTCGCCATGGCGCGCGCGCCGCGCCTCGCGCAGGTCGTCGCTGCTGCCGTACATGTTGGTGCTGGATTTTTCGAACAGCACCGATGCGTTGCGGCGATCGTCGGACAGGAGGGTGATGGTGGAAGTGTTCGTCAGCCGATGCGCGCCGGCCACGGGCGCGGGCGGCACTGGCGGCACCGGTGGCACGGGCGGAACAGGCGGCACTGCGGGCGACGCCGGCTCGGCCGGTTCGGCGATGTCGGTGGCGGCGTCCTGGGCGCTCGCCTGTGTGGACGCGATGGCGCCGGCCAGAACCAGCAGTGCGGCGCCGCGGCGCCAGAGTGGGGTGTTGGAGTGCAGCATGGCGGATCTCCTTGTGGGCATGGCGGATGGGCGAAGCGATGACCTGGGCCGTAGCGACCAGCGGCCCGAGCGGCGACGCGAACGCGCGTCGCGCGTCGCCGACTTCGGTACCGGATGCACCGCTGCCCCGGCTGTAGATCCGCCGCTCGCGCAGCGGGCAGCGCGGTGGCAGGGCTGTGTAGCTACAACTGTAGTCAAACTAGCTATGCCTACAAATGTAGTCAAGCCTGCCGAAGGTCATGCCCGGCCGCCCCGCTTACAATGGCGGTCACTCCGCGAGCGAGACGAACGTGTCCAAGCAATCCAAAGCCAAGCGCGACAAGCGCAAGAAGCAGCAACCCAAGCGCGCCTTTGCCCGACTGGGCCGCGACCAGCCCATCGCCAACCACGCCGTGCTGCAGGACGAAAGTGGCCGCGTGCTGGCCGCGATCGGCCTGCAGGGCAACGAGTGGCTGCTGTCGGTCGGCGGCCAGACCATGGGCAACGCCGACAACCCGGTGCCGATGCTGGCGATGCTCAAGCATCTGGCCAACGTGCAGGAGCAGGAAGGCAAGACCATCACCCTGGACTATTCGACCCAGTTGCAGCAGATGATCGACGACCTTGCCGCCGACGAAGGCAAGACCGCGGCCGAGTACCTGGACGCGCTGGTCGCCGAGTTCGCCGAGAGCGATGGCGATGCGGACGCCGAAGAAGACGGCGTCGCCGAGGCGACCGACGCTGCTGCCGATGACGCGGATGCCGAGGCATCGGCGGGCAAGGCAAGCGACGCGGTGGCGACCACGGACGCCGACGCGGACGCCGACGGCAAGCACAAGCCAGCCTGATCGTCGCGATGGCGGTCTACATCGACGATGCGGTGCATCCCTGGCGCGGCCAGCGCTGGGGACATCTGCTTGCCGATACGCTGGACGAACTGCATGCGATGGCGGCGCGGCTGGGCATTCCCCGCCGCGCCTTCCAGAACAAGCTCAGCGGCGCGCACTACGACGTGCCCGCCGCCTTGCGCGACGAAGCGATCCGGCTCGGCGCGGTGCCGGTATCGCGGCACACCGATCGCGCACTGATGAAGACGCTGATCCGCCAGGCCCGCGCGCAGGCGCGCGGCGAAGCCGATTGAACATGCATGGCGGCATCGGAGTACGGCGCATTGCGGTGGCGTGGGCTTGCGGATGCGTTGGGACGCCGCTTCCGGCAGCGGCCGGCGCGGTTACGGCTCGCGACTCCGCGCGTCGCGACTGCAGTCGCTCCCACAGGGAGCTGCGGATGCTCGCTGCTGCGATGCTTCGGATGCTTGGCTGGTGCGCTGCGGGAGGGGATTCGGCCCCGACACCCGACGATGCCGGTGCAGTTCCGGGCTCCGTTCGTCGCGGCTGAAGCCGCTCCTACAGGGAGTTTGCAGCAAGTTGACGGGGTGCGCTGTGGGAGGGACTTCAATCCCGACTGCATCCAAAGTCGCAACATCCACCGCTTCGCGCGTCGCGACTGAAGTCGCTCCCACAGGGAGCTGCGGATGCTCGCTGTTGCGATGCTTCGGATGCTTGGCTGGTGCGCTGCAGGAGGGGATTCGGCCCCGACACCCGACGATGCCGGCGCAGTTCCGGACTCCGTTCGTCGCGGCTGAAGCCGCTCCTACAGAGAGCTTGCAGTAAGGTCGCTCCCACAGGGAGCTGCGGATGCTCGCTGTTGCGATGCTTCGGATGCTTGGCTGGTGCGCTGCGGGAGGGGATTCAGCCCCGACATTCGTCCAAGCCGGCGCAGTTCCGGACTCCGTTCGTCGCGGCTGAAGCCGCTCCTGCAGGGAGCTTGCAGCAAGTTGGCGGGGTGCACTGTGGGAGGGACTTCAGTCCCGACCGCATCCAAAGCCGGAACATCCACCGCTTCGCGCGTCGCGATTGCCGCGCCTAGAACGGGTCGCTGCCCGGGCGCAGGTCGATGCCCAGGATCGCCGCCAGGCGCTGCATGTCCTCGTCGTCGCGGCTGAGCGCCATCCAGCCGGCGCGGTCGTCGCCGCCGGTGTCCCAGCACCAGATGCTGTAGCCGTACTCGCGCAGGCGGTCGTAGGCCACCGCCAGCAGCGAGGCGGTGTCGTGGGCGCCGAGGAAGTCCTCGTCGTCGACGTCGCCGCCCCAGTCGAGGCTCAGGTTCCAGCGCGCGGCCAGTTCGTTGATCGCGCCGATCAGCGCTTCGCTATCGCCGCCGTCCACGTAGAAGCCGGAGGTCCAGTCGATGGCGTCCTTCAGCGTCCACAGCCAGCCGTCGCCATCGCTCTCCACTTCGCCCGCCGCCTCGCGGTAGGCGTTGAACTGGCGCAGCGCGGTCTCGTCGTCGCCGGGATTGATCAGCAGCAGCAGGTTCCAGATCAGCCCCTGCTGGGTATCCGGATCGTCGTCGTCCGCGTCGCCGCTGAGGTCGTCGGGATCTTCGTAGTCGGCGCTGTTGTCGGGCATGGCGGCGGATCGGGCAGTGCGGGACGCGCAGTGTGACGCGCCGGGCGCGGCGACGGAAGCGCGGCGAAACTCGGCAGCGACGCCGCAGGCGTTTATCCTTCGCCCCCGGAAGACGGCGCCACCCGCCGCCAAGCGAACCCATGACGATGAGCGATACCCCTCCCGATCACCTGGCGATCAGCCCGCAGAGCCCATTCCACGATGCCGAGGCGCTGGCGCGCGGCGTCGGCATCCGCTTCAACGGCGTGGAACGCGACAACGTGGAGGAGTATTCGGTCAGCGAAGGCTGGATCCGCGTGCAGGTCGGCAAGGCGCGCGACCGCCGCGGCAATCCGATGACGATGAAGATCAAGGGCGCCGTGGAGGCGTACTACCTCGAGAGCAACTGACCGCGCGGCCGCGGCGAGCGCGCGGCATCGCGCGATGGCGGCTGCCCGCGTTGGCGATCGATGCACTCATGGTGGTCCTGGTCTGATCCTGTCGTGTGCCGCAGCCCGTCTGGATACGGTCGGGCTGGCGCATCGCGTCCGCCTGCGCCGCAGGCCGGATACGTAGTCACCGACCTATTCTGTCGCGGCTGAAGCCGCTCCTACACAGGGCGTGTCACGTGGGGCTTCGGCCCGGTAGCGACCAGATCCGTCCTCGCCTTGCCTTTCCACCGCGCCGGATCGCGGCGGCGGCCCGCGCACAAGCGTCGCAGCGGCAACGCGCGACGGCGCCGGCTCAGGACTTGAGCCGGTAACCGCTGCGGAAGATCGCCCAGACCACGAGCAGGCACAGCGCCAGGAACACCCCGGTCATGCTCGCGCTGACCGCGATGTGCACGTCGGCCTTGCCGAAGAACGCCCAGCGGAAGCCGCTGACCAGATACACCACCGGATTGAACCAGCTGATCTTCTGCCACAGCGGCGGCAGCATGCTGATCGAGTAGAAGCTACCGCCGAGGAAGGTCAGCGGGGTCACCACCATCAGCGGGATCACCTGCAGCTTCTCGAAGCCGTCGGCCCAGATGCCGATGATGAAACCGAACAGGCTGAAGGTCAGCGCAGTCAGCACCAGGAAGCCGAACATCCACAGCGGATGCGCGATCTCGTAGGGCACGAACGCGCGCGCGGTGAGCAGGATCAGCAGGCCCAGCAGCACCGACTTGCTCGCCGCCGCGCCGACATAGCCGATCACCACTTCCCACCACGCCACCGGCGCCGACAGCACCTCGTAGATGGTGCCGGCCCAGCGCGGCATGTAGATACCGAACGAGGCGTTGGACACGCTCTCGTTGAGCAGCGACAGCATCACCAGCCCGGGGATGATGTAGGCGCCATAGCGGATCCCGTCGATGTCGCCCATGCGCGAGCCGATCGCCGCGCCGAACACCACGAAGTACAGCGAGGTCGACAGCACCGGCGAGGCGATCGACTGGGTCAGCGTGCGGAAGGTGCGCGCCATCTCGAAACGGTAGATCGCGGCGATCGCATGCAGGTTCATGCGCGCGCCTCCGTGCGGCCGGCGGCCGGGCGCACCAGGTTGACGAAGATCTCCTCCAGCGAGCTTTCGCTGGAATGCAGGTCCTTGATCTCCACGCCCTGCTCTTCCAGTTGCCGCAGCAGGCTGCCGATGCCGGTCTGCTCGGCCTGCACGTCGTAGGTGTAGGTCAGCACGGCGCCGTCGGCGGACAGTTCCAGCGGCTGCGCCGCCAGCGCCGCGGGCAGCGCCGGCAGCGGCGCCTGCAGGGTCAGCGCCAGCTGCTTCTTGCCGAGCTTGCGCATCAACGTGCGCTTGTCCTCCACCAGCACCAGCTCGCCGCGGTTGATCACCCCGACGCGGTCGGCCATGTCCTCGGCTTCCTCGATGTAGTGCGTGGTCAGGATGATGGTGGTGCCCTGCTCGCGCAGGCGCCGCACCATCTGCCACATGTCGTGGCGCAGCTCCACGTCCACGCCGGCAGTGGGCTCGTCCAGGAACAGGATGCTCGGTTCGTGCGCCAGCGCCTTGGCGATCAGCACGCGCCGCTTCATGCCGCCGGACAGGGTGGAGATCTTGCTGTCGCGCTTGTCCCACAGCGACAGCTCGCGCAGCACCTGCTCCAGGTAGGCGGGGTTCTTCGGCTTGCCGAACAGGCCGCGGCTGAAGCGCACCGTCGCCCACACCGTCTCGAACGCATCGGTGGCCAGTTCCTGCGGCACCAGCCCGATCTTGGCGCGCGCGGCGCGGTAGTCGCGCACGATGTCGTGGCCGTCGGCCAGCACGGTGCCGGAACTGGGATTGACCAGGCCGCAGACCACGCTGATCAGCGTGGTCTTGCCGGCGCCATTGGGCCCGAGCAGAGCGAAGATCTCGCCGCGCTGGATGTCCAGGTCGATGCCTTTCAGCGCCTGAAAGCCGCCTTTGTAGGTCTTGGTGAGCTGCTGGATGGAAATGATCGGCGACACACGAACTCCTTGCGCGGTGGATCGGAGCGGCCGCCGCGACGAACGTCCGACAGGGTAGAGGTCCGCGACGCTGCGATAAACCGCGATGAGCGGAAGCAGTCTCCCGCATGCGGGATAGTGGAGGTGGGGCGGGGATTGGGGATTGGAGATTGGGGATTCGAGCCTAGCAGCCACGCTGTCGCGAGCATGGCAAGCTCCAGCGTGCGCCGGCTGGGCCGGCATCCAGCGCAGCGCCCTTCAAATCCCCAATCCCCAATCCCCAATCCCGGCTCTCAATTCTTTCGCCGCGCCTCCAGCAGATCCAGGTTGCGGATCAGCCGGCGCGCGATCTCGTCGGAGATCTTGCGCTGGCGGGTCAGCTTGAACAGCTCCTGGCGTTCGGCCTGCAGGCCGGCGTGGCGCAGCTGGCGCAGCACGTCGTCCAGCCGCCGCGCCTCTTCCGGGTCGCTCTCCATCGCCTCGCCATGGTCGAGGTGGCGCTGGTACAGGGCGCTGACCCGGATCGCCGCCTCGTTGTAGAGATCGGCATGTTCGCTGTCGTGGACCAGCCGCTGGCGCAGTTTCTCCACCGCCGCCAGCGCCGCGCGCGAGGATTCGCGCCGGGCCAGGTCCTCCTCCAGGCGGTCGCTGGGTTCCTCCGGCAGTTCCAGGCCACGCAGCAGCCGCGGCAACGCCACGCTGGCGACCAGCAGCGAAGTGACGATCACCGCGCTGGCCAGGAAGATCACCAGGTCGCGCGCCGGGAACGCGGCGCCGGTGGGCAGCAGCAGCGGCAGGGTCAGCACGCCGGCCAGGGTGATCGCACCGCGCACGCCGGCCAGCGAGGCCGCCACGACGATCCGCCACGGCGGGCTGAGATGCGCCTCGCCGCGGCGCCGCGCCTTGAGCAGGTTCCAGCGCAGCGACAGCCACACCCACACGAAGCGCAGCAACAGCAGGCCGACATAGATCGCCAGCGCATAGCCCAGCAGCCACCACGGATTGAGGTGCCCGGCCTCGTCGATGTTGTGCACCGCGCCCTGCACGATCCCCGGCAACTGCTCGCCGAGCAGCACGAACATGATGCCGTTGAGGGTGAACTGGACCATGTCCCACACCGCCGAGCGCTGCACGCGCATGCTGCCCGGGGCGCGGCCGCTCAGTTCCACGTAGCTCATGCTGATGCCGGCGGCGACCGCGGCGAGGATGCCGGAGGCGTTGATCGCCTCGGCCAGCAGGTAGGCGGCGAACGGCAGCAGCAGGTTGACCAGGATCGCCGCGCCGGGCTCCTCGCCGACCTGGCGCCAGATCCAGCGCTGCGCCAGGCTCGCGCCCAGGGTCACGCCGACGCCGGCGGCGACGCCGACCAGCGCCACCCACAGGAAGGTCAGCGAGGCGTCGGCCAGCGAGAACGCGCCGGTCATCGCCGCGGCCACCGCGAACTGGAAGCAGACCAGGCCCGACGCATCGTTGAGCAGCGATTCGCCCTCCAGGATGTGCATCAGCCGCTTCGGGATCGGCGCCCGCGCCGCGATCGAGGACACCGCGACCGGATCGGTCGGCGACACCACCGCGGCCAGCGCGAACGCCACCGCCAGCGGCATCGCCGGAATCATCCAGTGGATCAGGAAACCGGCGCCGACCACGGTGAACACCACCAGCCCCAGCGCCAGTTCCAGGATCGCGCCCTTGTCGCGGAACAGGCCCTGCTTGGGGATGCGCCAACCGTCCAGGAACAGCAGCGGCGGCAGGAACAGCAGGAAGAACAGCTCCGGCTCCAGCGCGTACCCCTTCTTGAATACCCCGGCGATGACCGCGCCCAGGCCGATCTGCACCAGCGGCAACGGCAGCGAGAACGGCAACACGCGGACCAGATAGCCGCTGGCCACCACCGCCAGCAACATCGCCAACACCACTTCGATCGAATGCATGCTCGTCCGGACGGCGGTGCCGCACCGCCGGCACCGCACCATGAATGGGGGAAGCGGCAAGCAAAGCGCACCGCAGGCGCGATGTCCAGTGACAGCGGCGCGCGGCATTTAGCCGGCGGCGCGCCTGCAGCGGCCCGCACACGCCCCGCTGGCGCCGTGCCGCGGTCGCGGTCGCGGTCGCGGCGCAAGCTGCGCTACCCGGCCGCACCGCGGCACGCGATAGTATCGATCCGCCCCATTCCCACACCGAAACCCGCGCAGCGTCGCCGTCGGAGACTCCATGCTGACCATTCAAGAGCTCAACACCTTCATCGACGACCAGGCGGTCGGCGACAGCGTCTCGCAGATCTGGACCCTGATCGGCCAGCATTTCGAGCAGGCCCAGGCGACCCTGCCCGCCGAACAGGCGATGCCGCGGCGCGAACTGTCGTTCCACGATCATGTGCGGCTATTGGGCTATCTGTGCCTGCTGCTCGAGGGCATTCCGGGCGACCTGGTGGAGATCGGGGTGTGGAAGGGCAAGTCGCTGGTGCTGATGAACGAGGTCAGCAACCGCCAGCGCAGGGTGATCGGCCTGGACCCGTTCGCCTTGCCGAACCAGTTCGAGGAATTCAACCACTATCGCCAGCTGCTGCTGCCCAATGCGCAGTTCATCCGCGGCTACTCGGAGTTCTGCGCCCAGCACTTCTACAACATGAAACCCGAAGTGGCATTGCTGCATATCGACGGCGGCCACACCGGGCGCAACGTGCTGCTGGATTTCCTGCTGTATGCGCCCAGCGTGGTGAGCGGCGGGTTCGTGGTGTTCGACGACTACGGCGACCACCAGCACTCGCCGGAAGTCGGGCCCGCGGTCGACCTGCTCAGGGCCACCGGCTACTTCAACGACTTCCATGTGCTGGGCTGCGCGCATGGCTTCGAGAACAGCTACGTGCTGCAGCGCCGCTGAGCCGACGGCGCTGTGTCCGTCCGCCGCCTGCCCACGCTGGCAGGCGGCGCTGACTACGTGAGTCCCCAACGACGCAACACCTGCGGTGCAGCATGCCGCACGAGCCCGTCGCCGCGCGCGGTCTTGCCGGCTGCAGCGTGTGCGCAGCCTCTGCGCAGGCACGCTTGCCGGAGTGCCCTCGGCGCGCGGGGGCCATACCCGCCCGCGATACGCATTCATCATTATCTGGGTGGCGTGATGCAACCGCGCCAGCGCTGCGCCCGTAAAGCGTGTGCACGGTCGACTGGCCGCGCATCCCCTAAAGGAGCAAACCCATGAAGATCCACTTGCTGGCCCTGGCCCTCGCCGGCCTCGTCTCGATGCCCGCCATGGCCGCCACCGGCCAAGCCGCGATGCACGACCACGCCGCGATGACCGAGGCCAAGCCGAATCCGATGGTCGGCGGCGCCCCGATGTACGCGACCAAGGACATCATCGACAACGCGGTCAACTCCAAGGATCACACGACCCTGGTCGCCGCGGTCAAGGCCGCCGGCATGGTGGACACGCTGAAGGGCGCAGGCCCGTTCACCGTGTTCGCACCGACCAACGCCGCCTTCGCCGCACTGCCGGCGGGCACGGTGGACACGCTGCTCAAGCCGGAGAACAAAGCAAAGCTGACCCAGGTACTGACCTATCACGTGGTCGCCGGCAAGCTCGATGCGGCGACGCTGCTGGCGCAGATCAAGGCCGGCGGCGGCAGCGCCAAGTTGACCACGGTGCAGGGCGAAACGCTGGTCGCCAAGACCCGCGGTGGCAAGGTCACCCTCACCGACAGCAAGGGCAATACCGCCCACGTCACCACCGCCGACGTGATGCAGAGCAATGGCGTGATCCATGTGGTGGACAAGGTTTTGATGCCGTAAGCACACCTCGGGGAGTGCATTGGCATCGCGAGGACGGCTTTGGCCGTCCTCGTTTTGCGCCGTGCATGCGAATGGCGACAGACGGCGCGGCCTGCCCACTGCAATGACGGGCGAACGCGCGCAGACGGTCAGTCGCCGGCACTGGCTGCGCGCGGCGCCTGCATCTGCTCTGCAAGAACGCGCAAGTCCTGCACGAAGCCTCGATAGGCGGCATCGACCGTATCGGTGCCGCGCTGGCGCAACACCCATGACGGATGCACGGTGGCCAGGGCACGGGTGCCGTCGGCCAGCGCCTGCCACTGCCCGCGCTGCGCCATCAGCGCAAAGCCGTTGCCGAGCACCGCGTGCGCCGCGGTCGCGCCCAGGCACAGCACGATGCGCGGCCGCACCCGCGCCAGCTCGCCGGCCAGCCAGAAGCGGCAGGCCTCGACCTGTGCGCGTTCGGGATTGCGATGCAGCCGCGCCTTGCCGCGTTGCTCGAAGCGGAAGTGCTTGACCGCGTTGGTCACGTACAGCCCGGCGCGGGCGATGCCGAGTTCGTGCAGCGCGCGATCGAACAGGCGCCCGGCCGGACCGACGAACGGCCGCCCGCTCAGGTCCTCCTCGTCGCCGGGCTGCTCGCCCACCACCATCACCGCCGCATCGTGCGGCCCCTCACCGAACACGGTCTGCGTGGCCGGCTGCCAGAGCGGGCAACGCCGGCACTCGCGCGCCGCGGCGCGCAGCGCATCGAGGCTGCCATCGGCATCGACCGCGACCGGCGGCGGCGGCGGCGCGGGAATGCGCCGGCGCACCGGCTCCGGCGCGCGCTCGGCCATCTCGCGCACGCGTTGCCCGGCATCGCGGATCAGGCCCGGCAGCAACTGCGTCTCCGGCAGGTTCTTCCAGTACTTCTGCGGCATCTCCTGGCGCATCATGTCCGGGTTGAGCCTTGCCGGATTGAAGATGTTGGCGTAGTAGGTGCGCCACAACGCATCCTGCGCATCGTCGGCCGGCGCATCGGCGCGTTGCGCGCCGCCGCCGAACTGCAGCGCCGCACCATCCCAGCGCACGCTGCGGTACGGGGTCAGGATCGCCCAGCGCATGCCGGCGAAACGGCGCGCGAAGAACGGCGCGACGCGATCGACGATGCGATGTTCCGGCTCGAACCAGGCGACGAACGCCTCGGCCTCGCCGGGCACCTCGCGGAAGCGCACGAACGCCTTCATCTTGTGGCTGTCGCGGCGCACGGCCTGCGCCCACTGCTGCGCCCGGTGCACATCGGCATCGGTGACCCGCTGCAACAGCGCCCGCTCGCCCGACGCGATCCGCCACAACAGCCGATACAGCAACGCAAGCCGCTGCGGATCGCGATGGCACAGCACCGCCCCTGCCAACGCCAGGAACTCGGCGGACACCCGCGGCGCCGCCACCGTCGCCGGCAACGTGGTCACATCGGTCCCGGCCAGCAACCCGCCCTGCGCATCCCCCTCCCAGACCAGCGACTCCGGCGCCACCCGCGCACACCACGCCGCCCGCGCCGCCGCCCGCCACGCCTCCAGACTCCACGCCGGCACCACCTCAGCCTGGAACACGACCCAGCCCCCACATCCCCCCATCAACACGAAGGCGACAGATACCAGCACCACCATCACCACAGCAACAGCCGTGGTTGCCGTTGCAGCAGCGGTTGCGGTTGCTGTTGTTGTTGTTGTTGTTGCTGTTATTGCTGTTGCTGTTATTGCTATTGCTATTGCTATTGCTATTGCTATTGCTGTTGCTGTTGCTGTTGCTGTTGCTGTTGCCGGTGATCTTGCTTTTAAAACTTCCCGCCTTAAAGCGAGCCGAGCACCGCAGTGGCGAGCGGCCGAAGAGGCGCCCCTGTTTGAGCGAAGCGAGTTTGGGCGCCGTGCCGCTCGCCGCGAGGAGCGCAGGGCACCGGTGCGGCTGTATCGCACCGGCTCGTGTCGGGCGGGAGCGGTTTTGGTTACTTTTGCCAAGACAAAAGTGACTCGCGCCGACCGGCGCGAAAGCTCTTGATCTTGATCTTGCTCTTGATCTTGCTTCAGCAACTGCCTCTGCCTCTGCCTCTGCCTCTGCATCTGCCTCTGCAGTTGCAGTTGCAGTTGCAGTTGCAGTTGCAGCAATCATCGCAACAACCCAGCCACTACAGCGCCACAGCACAGCGTCAATCAAACAACCCACCCTGCCGCGGCGCCGGTGCCAACTGCGCCCGCAACCGCTGCGGATCGTCCAACCGTTGGCGCGGATGATGATCCACCACACTGACGAACGGCAGCACCTTCTTCATCGGCATCCGCAACCGCGCCAGATCCCCGACCCGCAACCGCGCATGCCGCCGCGACAACAACAACCGCTCCACATTGCGGGTGCCAAGACCCGGCACCCGCAACAACATCTCCCGCGCCGCCGTATTCAAATCCACCGGAAACCGCTCGGGATGCCGCAACGCCCAGGCCAGCTTCGGATCCACGTCCAGATCGAGCATGCCGCTGGCGGCCTCCGGCGCGATCTCCTCCACCGAGAAATCGTAGAACCGCAGCAACCAATCGGCTTGATAAAGGCGATGCTCGCGCTGCAACGGCGGCGCCTGCAGCGGCAATTTCGACGATGCATCCGGAATCGGACTGAACGCGGAATAGTAGACCCGCCGCAGCCGGTAATTGCCGTAGAGATTATGGCTGGTGCGCAGGATCGCGCGGTCGTCGGCGCCGTCCGCGCCGACGATCATCTGCGTGCTCTGCCCGGCCGGCGCGAAACGCGGCGGCTTGGCACTGAGCTTGCGCTCGGCCTTGCGCGCCTCCTTGCTTTCCTCGATGCGCCAGCGCAGCTCGCCCATCGCCGCGCGGATGCCGCCGACGCTCTTTTCCGGCGCCAACTGGGTCAGCCCCTGCTCGGTCGGCAGTTCGACATTGATGCTCAGCCGGTCGGCATAGCGGCCGGCAGCGGCCAGCAGCTCCGGCGCCGCATCGGGAATGGTCTTGAGGTGGATGTAGCCGGCGAAGCGGTGCTCCTCGCGCAGCTGCCGCGCCACCTCCACCAGCTGCTCCATCGTGTAGTCGCTGTTGCGGATGATGCCGCTGGACAGGAACAGGCCCTCGATGTAATTGCGCTTGTAAAAGTCCAGGGTCAGCTTGACCACTTCGGCCGGCGCGAAGCGCGCGCGGCGCACGTTGCTGGACACGCGGTTGACGCAGTACGCGCAATCGAACACGCAGAAGTTGGTCAGCAGGATCTTCAGCAGCGACACGCAGCGGCCATCGGGCGTGTACGAATGGCAGATGCCCATGCCCTCGGTGCTGCCGATGCCGCCGCTGCGCAGCGAATGGCGCTTGTCCGCACCGCTGGAGGCGCAGGAAGCGTCGTATTTGGCCGCATCGGCGAGCACGGCGAGCTTTTCGAGGGTATTCACCCGTGGACGATGCCCGCTTGCCGTCTCAGCCTGTGAGACGGCGATGCGTTTTCGCCTTCACCGCGATGAACCGCTCAGGCCGTCGCGGCCGCCGCCGGCTCAGGCGGCGATGCGTTGCGCGCCGCCGTCGAACCGGTACAGGTCCATCGCGATCATTCCGGCGTCGATGCCGGCGTCGATGCGCTGCGCGCCCAGGCCCTGCTCGCCGGCGGCACCCATCGCGAAATAGATCGGCAGCCAGTGCTCGTCGGTCGGATGCGTGCGCTCGGCGAACGGCGCCTGGCGGCGGTAGTCGAGCAAGGCCGGCAGATCCTCGCGCAGCAGGGCCTGTTCCACCCACTCGATGAACGGACGCACGTACGGCGCATCCTTGCCCTCGGCGTAGCGGCCGAAGTCGTGCAGGTTGTGGGTGATGCTGCCCGAGCCGACCAGCAGCACGCCGTCGTCGCGCAGCGGCGCCAGCGCGCGGCCCATCGCCAGTTGGTGGGCGGGGCCCAGCTCCGGCTGGATCGACAGCGGCAGCACCGGGATGTCGGCCTGCGGATACAGCAGCGACAACGGCACCCACACGCCATGGTCCAGGCCGCGGCGCTCGTCCACGTAGGGCTGCAGGCCGGCGCGCTCGAGCCGTTCGGCAACCTCGCGCGCCAGCGCCGGCGCGCCCGGCGCCGGGTACTGCATCTCGTGCAGCGCGCGCGGGAAACCGCCGAAATCGTGGATGGTCTGCGGCTGCGCCGCCGCGCCGACCAGCGGCCGCCGCGCCAGCCAGTGCGCCGACGCCACCACGATCGCGCGCGGACGCGGCAACAACGCCGCCAGTTCGGCCAGGCGCACGCCCACCAGACCCGGGTCCAGCGCGGTCATCGGCGAACCATGCGAGATGTACAGCGAGGGCAGACGGGACATGACAGGTTCTCCAGAGGGATCAGGCGCGGCGTCCGCCGATCGGGACGCTGCCGGGGCCGGCGGCGCCGGCACGCGTGGCCCTGGATCGCAGGGGCCATGGCGGCAGATCCACAGGGTATTCCCGTCACGAGGGGGGATAAATTACCCTGCGCCCGGATATCTATTTCGGGAACGGCAACAATGGATACGCTGGAAGCGATGCGCGTGTTCGTCACCGTGGTCGACCGCAACGGCTTCAACGCTGCCGCCGACGCGCTGGGCATGTCCACCGCCAGCGTCACCCGGCAGGTCGCCTGGCTGGAGAAGCGGCTGGGCCTGCGCCTGCTCAACCGCACCACGCGCCGGGTCAGCCCGAGCAGCGTCGGTACCGCCTACTACCAGCGCTGCCAGGTGCTGCTGGCCGAGTTCGACGACATGGAGGCGGCGGTCGGCGAGCAGGCGCTGACCCCGTCCGGCACCCTGCGCATCAACGCGCCCTTCAGCTTCAGCATCGCCCGGCTGGGACCGCGGCTGGCCGGCTACCGGGCGCGCTATCCGCAGGTCGCGCTGGACCTGTCGCTGTCCGACCGCATGGTGGACATCGTCGAGGAAGGCTACGACATGGCGATCCGCATCACCCGCCAGGTCACCCCGACCCTGATCGCACGCAAGCTCGGCGAGGTGCAGGCGTATCTGTGCGCCTCGCCGGCCTACCTGGAACGCGCCGGCATGCCGCGCCTGGCCGCCGACATCGCCGGCCACGAATTCCTGACCTACAGCTACATGCCGCTCGACGAGATCGTCCTGCATGGCCCCGACGGCGAAACCCGGGTTCGCGTGCAGGGCGGGCTGCGCGCCAACAGCGGCGACGTGCTGCGCGAGGCCGCGATCTCCGGCATGGGCATCGTCCTGCAGCCGGACTTCATCGCCCAGGACGCGCTGGAGGACGGCCGCCTGGTGCGGGTGCTGCCCGACCACCGGCTCGCCCCGATCGGCGTCTACGCGGTCTATGCCAGCCGCAGCCACCTGGCGCCGAAGGTGCGCAGCTTCATCGATTACCTGGTCGAAGTCGGCATCGAACGCGAGATGCACGCCGCCGCCGCGCCCTGATCCGCGGCCACCGCTCGGACACAACATCCCGCACGTGGCGCTGATCGAAGCGGCGGCGCATGCGCACAATGCCCGCGCTTCATCCCCCTTCCTGTCAGGAGTTCGCCCATGAGCAAGATCGCCATCGTCTATTTCAGCGGCTACGGCCATACCGTCAAGCAGGCCGAGGCGGTGCACGCCGGCGCCGCCAGCGTCGGCGAGGCCACGCTGTACCGCATCGACCAGGACGGCAACCTGCCGGAAAGCGCCTGGGAAGCCATCGGCCAGGCCGATGCGATCGTCTACGGCAGCCCGACCTACATGGGCGGCCCGGCCTGGCAGTTCAAGAAGTTCGCCGACGCCAGCTCCAAGCCGTGGTTCGCGCAGGCGTGGAAGGACAAGATCGCCGCCGGCTTCACCAACTCGGCCTCGGTCAACGGCGACAAGTTCTCCACCATCGAATACTTCTGGACCCTGTCGCAGCAGCACGGCCAGGTCTGGGTCGGCACCGGCCTGCTGCCGGCCAACACCAAGGCGCACGGCCCGGCCGACACCAACTGGACCGCCGGCTCCGGCGGCGCGCTGGCGATCTCGCCGTCGGACGCCTCGCCGGAGGAAGCGCCGCGCACCGGCGACCTGGAGACCGCCAGGCTGCTCGGCAAGCGCGTGGCCGAATACGCGGCCAAGCTGAAAGGCTGAGCCGCGCACGGCATCGCCACCGCCATGCGGGCGACGCCGGCTGCGCGGTTGCGCGACCGGTGTCGGCGCCGCACACGAACGGACGCGGCGGCTACTGCGCCGCCGCGTTCGCCGCGCGCAGATGGTCGATGAACACGCGCAGCTTCGGCGCCAGGTGTTCGCGCGCCGGATAGTAGAGATAGAAGCCGGCGAAAGGCTGCTGCCAGTCGTCCAGCACGCGGACCAGGCGGCCGGCGGCGACATCGGCGGCGACCACCGATTCGAAGCCCTGCGCCAGGCCCAGCCCTGCCAGCGCCGCGGCATGGGTCAAACCGCTGTCGTTGAACACCAGGGTGCCCGTCACCTCCACTTCGAAATCGCGGCCGTCGCGGGTGAACTCCCAGGCCATGCGCCGGCCATTGCTCATGCGATGCACGATGCAGTCGTGCTCGACCAGGTCGGCCGGCGTCTGCGGCGGCGGATGGCGCCGGAAATAGCCCGGTGCCGCACAGATCACCTGGCGCTGCATCGGCCCCAGCGGCACCGCGATCATGTCGCGCGCCAGGCATTCCCCCAGGCGGATGCCGGCATCGAAGCCCTCGGCCACCACGTCCACCAACGCCGGGTCCACGCACAGCTCCACTTCGATCTGCGGATAGCGCGCCAGGAACGACGGCAGCCACGGCATCACCAGTTGGTCGGCGACCACCCGCGGCAGGGTGATGCGCAGGCGCCCGGCCGGGCGTTCGCGCACCGTGTCCAGGTCCAGGAACGCTGCCTCGATCTGCGCCAGACCCGGTTTGACCCGTTCCAGGAAGCGCGCGCCGTGCTCGCTCAGCGCCACCCGGCGCGTGGTCCGGTGCAGCAGGCGCACGCCCAGTTGCGCTTCCAGCGCGCGCACCGTCTGCGACAGGGCCGAGGCCGAGACGCCGAGTTCGTCGGCGGCGCGGGTGAAGCTGGCGTGGTGGGCGACGCGGGCGAAGGCGACCACGGCAGGCAGGGGACTGGCAGCCATTGTGAAGCTCAACTTCAAGGAAGATGCAGACTATGCCAGTTTATCCGCCTGGTCGCGCGGCGCATCCTGCCGTTCCCGCGGTCCAATCCGCTTGCCAGGAAGCTCTCCATGTCGCTCGACCACTACCGCCTGCTCGGCCGCTCCGGCCTGCGCGTCAGCCCCATCTCGCTGGGCACGATGACCTTCGGCAACGACTGGGGCTGGGGCGCCGACGCCGCCGAAGCCAGCCGCCTGTTCGCGCGCTATGTCGAGCTTGGCGGCAATTTCATCGACACCGCCAACACCTACACCAACGGCAGCTCCGAGACCCTGCTCGGCACCTTCGCCGAAGGCCGCCGCGACCGCCTGGTGATCGCCAGCAAGTACACCCTCAACCCCTTCCCCGGCGATCCCAACGGCGGCGGCAACCACCGCAAGAACCTGCTGCAGTCGGTGGAGGCCAGCCTGAAGCGGCTGCGCACCGACTACCTGGACCTGCTGTACCTGCACATCTGGGACGACACCACGCCGGTGGAGGAAGTGATGCGCGGCTTCGACGACCTGGTCCGCGCCGGCAAGATCGTCTACGCCGGCATCTCCGACACGCCGGCCTGGCAGGTGGCGCGGATGCAGACCCTGGCCGACCTGCGCGGCTGGTCGCCGCTGGTGGCGCTGCAGATCGAATACAGCCTGGCGCAGCGCACGGTCGAAGCCGAGCTGGTGCCGATGGCCGAGGCGCTCGGGCTCGCGGTGCTGGCCTGGTCGCCGCTGACCATGGGCATCCTGACCGGCAAGTACAGCCGCCAGGACCTGGCCGCGGTGCAGCGCCGCGCCGCCGACGGCCAGGCCGGCGCCGAACGCGGCGATGCCGCGCATGCGCACGAAATGCTGACCGAGCGCGCGCTGGACATCGCCGATGTGGTCAAGCAGGTCGCCGCGGAGATCGGCCGTTCGCCGGCGCAGGTGGCGCTGGCCTGGCTGCTGCAGCGGCCGGGCGGCGGCGCGATCCCGATCGTCGGCGCGCGCACCCTGGCGCAGCTGGACGACAACCTCGGCGCGCTGGAGCTGCAACTGGACGCGGCGCAGTTGCAGCGGCTGGACGCGGTCAGCGCGGTGGCGCATCCGTTCCCGCACGCGTTCGTGCGTCTGCCGATGCCGCGGCACCTGGTGTCCGGCGGCACCCGCCTGCGCCCGCGTACGCCGGCGATCTGAACCGCGGCGCCGACGCGTGACCGAACGCGGCACTGACTGTGCGCAAACGTCGGCCATGGCATGGTCGGCGCCTGCGCAGATCGCGGCGCGGCGGCACGTTTGCAGGATCGGACAAGGATCCTGCGCGATCGCGATAACCCACCGCCGCGCCACGCCCGCATCCTCCCTGCCCCGCGACGACCGCGTCCGCGCCGCGTCTTTTCTTCTCCCGTCCCTCCCACTTCGCAACAGGAGTTTCCCGATGCAAACCCGCACTCTCGGCCGCAACGGCCCCCGCGTGTCCGCCCTCGGCCTCGGCTGCATGGGCATGAGCGCGTTCTACGGCGGCCGCAACGACGACGCGGCCTCGATCGCGGTGATCCATGCCGCGCTCGACCATGGCGTCACCCTGATCGACACCGCCGACATGTACGGCCCGCACACCAACGAAGTGCTGGTCGGCAAGGCGCTGGCCGGGCGCCGCGACCAGGCGTTCCTGGCCACCAAGTTCGGCATCAAGCTCGATCCCAACGATCCGAGCGTGCGCGGCGTCGACGGCCGCCCCGAGTACGTGCAGGCCGCCTGCGAGGGCAGCCTGCAGCGCCTGGGCGTGGACCACATCGACCTGTACTACCAGCACCGGGTGGACCCGAACGTGCCGATCGAGGACACCGTCGGGGCGATGGCGCGGCTGGTGGAACAGGGCAAGGTGCGCTTCCTGGGCCTGTCCGAGGCCGCCGCCGGCACCATCCGCCGCGCGCATGCGGTGCACCCGATCACCGCGCTGCAGAGCGAGTACTCGCTGTGGTCGCGCGATCCGGAGAGCGACCAGGTGCTGGATACGGTGCGCGAACTGGGCATCGGCTTCGTGCCGTACTCGCCGCTGGGCCGCGGCTTCCTGACCGGGGCGATCCGCTCGCCGGAGGACTTCGAGGCCGACGACTATCGCCGCCATTCGCCGCGCTTCCAGGGCGAGAACTTCGCCCGCAACCTGCAGCTGGTGGAACAGGTGCGCACGCTAGCCCAGGCCAAGGGCGTGACCCCCGGGCAACTGGCGCTGGCCTGGGTCCTGGCGCAGGGCGAGGACCTGGTACCGATCCCGGGCACCAAGCGCCTGGCCTACCTGGAAGAGAACCTGGGCGCGCTGCAGGTGACGCTGAGCGCCGAGGATCTGGCGCAGATCGAGGCGATCTTCCCGGCCGACGCCGCCGCCGGCACCCGCTACCCGCCGGCGATGATGGCGACGCTGCAGCGCTGACCCGCTGCTCCGATCCGGCCGCGCCGCGCCTGCGGCCGGCCGGGACGCGGCGCGGGCCGATTTGCCCGCGCCGCGCCGGCGTCGCATGATGCCGGACGTGATCTCGTTCATCGTTCCCGCCCACGACGAAGCCGCCCTGATAGGCGACACCCTGGCGTCGCTGCATATCGCCGCCGAAGCCTTGCGGCTGGACTACGAGACCCTGGTCGTGGCCGACGCCTGCAGCGACGACACCGCGCAGATCGCGCGCCGCCATGGCGCGCAGGTGCTGGACGTGCAGTTGCGGCACATCGCCGCCACGCGCAATGCCGGCGCCGCCGCCAGCCGCGGCCGCTACCTGCTGTTCGTCGATGCCGACACCCGCGTCAACACGCCGCTGCTGGCGGCGGCGCTGCGCGCGCTGCACACCGGCGCGGTCGGCGGTGGCGCGCAGGTGCAGCTGCTCGGCAACGTCGCCTGGCACGAACGCGTAGCGCAAGCCCTGTTCGGCTGGTTGTTCCGTCGCACCGGCATCGCCCCCGGCTGTTTCCTGTTCTGCACGCGCAGCGCGTTCGACGCCGCCGGCGGCTTCGACGAGCGCTACTACGCCGGCGAGGACGTGGCACTGAGCCGCGCGCTGGCCCGGCGCGGGCGTTTCGCGATCCTGCGCGAGCCGGTGCACACCTCCGACCGCAAACTGCGTAGCTTCAGCAAGCGCGAGCACCTGGGCCTGCTGCTGCAGTTGCTGCGCCGCGGCCGCGGCATGCTGCGCTCGCGCGACGCGCTGGGCTTCTGGTACGGGCAGCGCCGCGGCCGCTAGGCCGCGCCGCCATGTCCGCACAGGTTGCGTCGGGCCGGCAAAGCGCTTGCGCCCAACGTGGGCGACTTCCTACTCTCTGCCGATGAGCGAGAACGGCAACCTGGAGATCAGGAACGCGGCGATGGCGGACCGGCAAGCGATCGTGGCGCTGATGGCGGCGCTGGACTATGCCGGAACCGAGGACTTCATCGAGGCCCGCCTGGCGCAGCTGCTGGCGCATCCGGACGAGGCCTTGCTGGTGGCCGCCGCAGGCGACGGCGTCCTGGGCGTGTTGTCGCTGCATTTCCTGCCGCAGCTGGCATTGGCCGGCGACATCTGCCGCATCAGCTATTTCTGCGTCGACGATCGCGCGCGCGGCGCCGGGGTGGGGCAGCGTTTGCTGGCGGAAGGCGAGGCGCTGGCGCGGCAACGCGGCTGCGACCGCCTGGAGGTGCACTGCCATGGCCGGCGCGAACGCGCGCACGCCTTCTATCGGCGGGAAGGCTTTGTCGAAGCGCCCAAATATTTCGCCAAGTCGCTGCGCGATTGAGGACTGTCTGAGATCGCCAGCCGCAGGCGGCGGCGCGATCTTCCCAAGCGCGGTTGCCGGCGCCGATCCGCTGGCAGTACGCTGCGCCCCCTTTGCGCGAGCTTTCGCAATGACCGTCGACCCCAGCAGGCCCATCGCGGTGCGCATCCTCGGCACGGGCGACTATCTGCCGGCGCGGCAGGTGGCTTCGGACAGCTTCGACCAGCGCTGGGGCAAGCCCGCCGGCTGGACCCTGCGCCATGCCGGGGTCGGCGTGCGCCACTACGCAGGCGCCGACGAACCGGCCTCGCTGATGGGCGAACGCGCCGCGCGCGCGGCGCTGGCGGCGGCGCAGCTCGAACCGGACCAGGTCGATTGCGTGATCTCCGCCTGCAGCCTGATGGAGCAGGCGATCCCGTGCAGCGCCGCGCTGCTGCACGCGCGCCTCGGCCTGCAGGGCAGCGGACTGGCCGCGTTCGACATCAACGCCACCTGCCTGAGCTTCATCGCCGCGCTGGACCTGGCCGCCTGCGCGATCGCCGCCGGCCGCTACCGGCGCGTGCTGATCGTGTCCAGCGAGATCGCCAGCGTCGGTCTCAACGGCGAGGACATGGACACCGCGCCGCTGTTCGGCGACGGCGCCGCGGCGGTGGTGCTGGGCGCGGACAGCGGCGACAGCGGCTCGCAGCTGCTGGCCGCGCACCTGGAAACCTATTCCGAAGGCATCGCGCATTGCCGGGTCCGCGCCGGCGGCACCCGTCTGCGCCTGGAGCACGGCATCGACGCGTTGCGCGCCGGCTCGCTGTTCGAAATGAACGGCCGCGCCACCTACCGGCTCGCCGCGGCGAAGTTGCCCGGGTTCCTGCAGCGGCTGCTGGACAAGGCCGGCGTCGAACTCGCGCAGTTGCAGCGGATCGTGCCGCACCAGGCCAGCGCCAAGGCGCTGCGGCATCTGCAGGTCGCCCTGCGGCTGGCGCCACACACGCTGGTCGACGTGATCGGCGAACGCGGCAACCAGATGGCGGCCTCGATCCCCAGCGCCCTGCACCAGGCCATCGCCGACGGCCGCATCGTGCGCGGCGACCTGATCGGCCTGATCGGCTCCGGCGCCGGGCTGGCGTTCGGCGGCGCGGTGCTGAGGTACTGACATGGCGCGCATCCTGGTCACCGGCGCCTCCGGCTTCATCGGCGCGCACATCGTCCGCGCCCTCGCCGCCGAAGGCGCGCAGGTCCGCGCCAGCGGCCGCAATGCCGCCGCCCTGGCCGCCTTCGCCGGCGACCCGCGCATCGACGTGGTCCGCGCCGAGCTGTGCCGCGACGATCTGGCACCGTTGCTCGCTGGCTGCGACGCGGTGATCCACTGCGCCGCGCTGTCCGCGCCGTGGGCCAGCGCCGAGCTGTTCCGCCAGGCCAACGTGGTCGCCACCGAGCGCATGCTCGCCGCCGCGCAGCGCGCGCAGGTGCGCCGCTTCGTGCATTTCAGTTCGCCGAGCATCTATTTCCGCTTCGCCGACCAGTACCAGGTCACCGAGGACTTCACCCCGCCGGCGCGCTGGATCGGCGGCTATCCGCAGACCAAGTGGGAGGCGGAGGAAAAAGTGCGCGCCGCCGCCGCGGCCGGGCTGCCGGCATTGGTGCTGCGTCCGCGCGCGGTGTTCGGCCACGGCGACAATGCGATCGTGCCGCGGCTGCTGGCAGTGGCGCAGCGCGGCTGGTTCCCGCTGGTGCACGGCGGACGCGCGATGATCGACGTGTGCTGCGTGGAGAACGCGGTGGCCGCGGCGCTGGCCGCACTGCGCGCCGAACACCTCGGCGACGGGCGCGCCTACAACATCAGCAACGGCACGCCGATCGCGGTGCGCGACCTGCTCACCGCGTTGTTCGCGGCATTGCAGCTGCGCGTGCGCCTGCTGCCGGTGCCGCGCCGCGTGGCCCTGGCGCTGGCCACCGTCGGCGAACAGATCGCCTTGCGCCGGCGCGGGCAACCGGAGCCGCGACTGAGCCGCTACGGCATCGGCGTGCTCGGCTATTCGCAGACGCTGGACATCGGCCGCGCCCGGCGCGAACTCGGCTATGCGCCGGTGCTGTCCACCGAGGCCGGGATCGCGGCCCTGGCGCGCACGTGAAGCAACCCCGGCAAGCGCCTGGCCAGGCCTGCCCGGCATCGCCCGCCGACGCAGGCGCGCGCACGTCTGCAGGTGTGGGAGGGGCTTCAGTCCCGACGCGACTGGCCCGCCAAAGCGCCGCGACCGAAACATCGTCCACGCACTGCGCGGCCGGACAGGAACGCCCATGAGCGCACCGACGCTGCGCTGGCGGCTGTACGAAGCCGGGCATTGCACCCATCCCGAACGCGCCACGCGCCGCGGCGCGACGCTGGCGCCCTGCCAGTTCCCGGCGCTGGCGGCGCTGCTGCAGCATCCGGTGCATGGCAACCTGCTGTTCGACACCGGCTACTCGCAGCACTTCCTCGCCGCTACCGCGCGCTTCCCCGAGCGCCTGTACCGCGTGCTGACGCCGGTGCATCTGGCGCCGGGACAATCGCTGCGCGAACAGCTTGCACGCGACGGCATCGACGCGGCGGCGATCGACTGGATCGTGCTGTCGCATTTCCATGGCGACCACGTCGGCGGCGTGGCCGATTTCGCGCAGGCGCGCATCGCCTGCGCGCAGCAGGCCTGGGACGATCTGCAACGGCGCGGGCGATTGGCGGCGCTGCGCGAAGGTTTCCTGCCGGCGCTGCTGCACGGCGCACGCGCACGCATGCACTGGTTCGAGGCATTGCCGGCGTGCGCCGCGCCCACGGCGCTGCGCGGCTTCGGCACGCTGCGCGACCTGTTCGGCGACGGCAGCGTGCTGCTGGTGCCGCTGCCCGGACACGCGCCCGGCCACTACGGACTGTGGTTCGAGGACGCGCACGGGCCGGTGTTCCTGGTCGCCGATGCGGCCTGGTCCAGCGCCGCGATCGCCGACGGCACGCCGCCGCCGGCGCTGGTCACCCACCTGCTCGGCGAGCACCGCGTCTACCGCGACACCTTGGCGCGGCTGCACGCGCTGCGCCTGGCCGAACCGGCGCTGCGCATGGTGCCCTCGCATTGCCGGCAATGGCGGCCGGCCGCGCACGAGGCCGGCGGTGCCTAGCGCGCCGGCGGTGCTGATCACCGGCGCGCGCGCGCCGGTGGCGCTGGACCTGGCGCGCCGCTTCGCCGCGCAGGGCTGGCGCGTGCACCTGGCCGACAGCGTGGCCTGCCGCATCTCCGGCTGGTCGCGCGCGGCCAGCGCCAGCCATCGCATCGCCTCGGCGCGCTACGCCCCGGCCGCCTACATCGCCGACCTCAACGCGCTGGTCGCGCGCCAGCGCATCGCGCTGTTGCTGCCCACCTGCGAGGAGGTGTTCTACCTGGCCCGCTACCGGCAGGCGCTGCCGGCGCAGCTGGACGTGCTGGTGGACGCCTTCGACACGCTGCGCGCACTGCACAGCAAATGGCACTTCCTGCATCTGGCCCGCACGCTCGATGCCGACGTGGACGTGCCGGACAGCGTGCAGGTGCGCAGCCTGGCGCAGGCGCGCGAATGGGCCGGTACTGCGCCGCTGGTGCTGAAGCCGGAATACTCGCGTTTCGGCGTGCACGTGCGCGTGCATCCGCATGGGCTGCCCACCGACGCGCCGCCTTTGCCCGAACAAGGCGCCTGGGTCGCGCAACGCTATTGCGCCGGCGAGGAACGCTGCTCCTACGCGGTAGCGCGCGACGGCGTGCTGCTGGCGCACGCGGTGTACCGCCCGCGCTACCGGCTGCAGCGCAGCTCCAGCTATTACTTCGACGCCGCGCCGGCGCCGCAGATCGAGCGCTTCACCGCGCAGCTGGTGCGCGCGCTGCGCTTCAGCGGGCAACTCTCCTTCGATTGGATCGTCTCGGCGCAAGGCCGCTACAGCGTGATCGAATGCAACCCGCGTGCGACCAGCGGCCTGCACCTGTTCGCCGCATCCGACCCGCTGGTCGCCGCGCTGGACGGCAGCCGCCGCGACCCGGCTGCGCTCGTGCGCCCGGCGCCGACGCGCGCGGCGATGCTCGGCCCGATGATGCTCGGCGTCGCACTGCCGGCCGCATTGCGTCATGGCCGGCTCCGCCAGTGGCGCGAGGACTACGCCCGCGCCGACGATGTGCTCGCGCCGCGCGGCGACCGGCGTCCGCTGGCCGGTGCGCTGCGCGACCTGGGCAGCCATGCGCGGCTGGCGCTGGCCCAGCGCTGCACCGTGCGCGAGGCGTCCACCCGCGATACCGAATGGGACGGCGAGGCCCTGCCGCCGCCATGAACGGCGCCGCCGAGGCCGGCATCGACTACGCCGTGCAGGCGCAGCGTTTCGCCGACCTGCATGCCGGCCGCGATGCGCAGGGCGTGGCCGGCAACCTGTACGCGCGCATCGACATGCTGCAGGCCGGCACGCTGTCGGTGCCGGTCACGGTGAGCGAGGAGCGTGCGGGCAACGCCTGGGTGTGCTCGCCGCGCACCACCTATGCCGACTACGCCGCCGAGGAGGCCGCGCGCCTGTTGCCGCCCGCGTTGGCCGCACCGCTGCGCGGGTTGTGCGGCGGCATCGGCGCCTGGCTGGACTGGGCGCGGATCGACCGCGCGGTCACCCTCAACAACTGGCTGCTGTCCACCAATCTGTATCCGCCGCTTCCGCCCGAGGGGCTGGGCGGTCTGCTGGACGCCGCGCGTGCACGCTGGCCGGACCACGCACTGTGGTTCCGCTCGCTCAACCGGGTGGACACGCCGCAGTGGCTGGACGCGCTGCAGGCGCAGGGCTTCACCCTGATCGGCAGCCGCCAGGTGTATCTGTACGACGACTGGCCGGCGCTGCTGCAGCACCGCGACCTGGCGCGCGATCTCAAGCTGACCGCGCGCACCGACCTGCAGCGCTGCGGCAACGACGCGATCGGCGAGGCCGACTACCCGCGCATCGCCGCGCTGTACGCGCAGTTGTACCTGGACAAGTATTCGCGCTGCAATCCGGCCTACCATGCCGACTTCCTGCGCGCCTGGCACCGCGCCGGGCTGCTGCGCTTCGATGGCTTTCGCGGCGAGGACGGCGAACTGGTCTGCATCACCGGCCTGTTCGGCGTGGGGCAGACGCTGACCGCGCCGATCGTCGGCTACGACCTGCGGCAGCCGCAGCGGCTGGCGCTGTACCGCACGCTCACCGCCTGCGGCTTCGAACATGCACTGCGCCACGGCCGCCGGCTCAACCAGAGCGCCGGCGCGGCCAGCTTCAAGCGCCAGCGCGGCGGCACCCCGGTGATCGAGTACAGCGCGGTGGACGCGCGCCACCTGCCGCTGCGGCGGCGCCAGTCGATCGCCGCGCTCGGCGCGCTGACCGAACGCATCGGCGTGCCGCTGATGCGCCGCTATCGGCTGTGAACGACCGGCCCGCCTTTGCCGCCATGGTCGCAGCGGCAAAGAGCTAAAGGCCGCGCACCCGTCGCCGATATCAGGGCAAGCCCAGCTCAAGCGCCAGGAACCCGGATGTACCGAACCGCCTCTTCCCGTCGAGCTGTGCCGCGCCTGCAAAACCAACCCAGCGTGCGCACGAACGGCGTCGTGTCCCGCAGGCAATCTGGAAACGTTTGCAACGAGAAACCCGCTGCAAACGGGCGTCTCGCATATTCTCGCTGCCCTATACTGGGCGGCATCTGAAAATCGTTTGCGGTGTGGATCGGGGGACCTGTGGAATGGATCGCACACCTAGTTCACGCTGGCACCTTGCTGATCGTCAACGCCATGCTGGCGGCGGTTTCGTCGGCGCTGTTCTTTGCCATCCATTTGACCGGGCGCAAAGCCAAGCACACTAAAGGATTGCTACTGCTTGGCCTGAGCTACGCCACGTTCGCGGCTGGCTTTGGCGCACTCGTGCTGCCGACGGGGTTGCCGGCGCACGCCGCCGCCCTGGGATTGATCGGCAACTTGACGATCGATGCCGCCACGGTGTTGGAGTTGTGCGCGGTGAACGCCTATCTGCGGCGGCCGCTGATCCAGCCCTGGATCCTGGTCTCGGTCGCGCTGATCGGCGCGGCGGAGATCTATTGCCTGCGCAGTGGAGGCGAGAATCTCAGGGTCATGGTGGTTTTCGGCTGCACCCTGCGCGGCCTGTTGACCGTTGCCACCGGCATGGCCTTGTGGCGCCATGCTGACGCGACGGCACGCACCGCGGCGCGCTTCACTGCCGCGTTCCACTTCCTGTGGGCCTTGATGCTGCTGCTGCGCATCGTCTGGTGGTCGATCCATCCGCTCGCGGACACGAGCTTCGACCCGACTTCGAAATTCGGCCTGCTCGCGCGCATGGTGTTGACCTCGATCATCACCCCCGGGTTTCTGTGGATGCTGGCCCGGAAGATGAACGCGGAATTGATTCGCCACGCCTCGCAGGACTCCCTCACCGGCGTCGCCAACCGCCGCGTCATGTGGGAAAAGGGCGAGTCGGCCACGCAGGAAGCCCGCGGCAGGCACTCGCCGATCGCGGTGCTGATGATCGACGTCGACAACTTCAAGTCGATCAACGACCGCCTGGGCCACGCGACCGGCGACCAGGTCCTGATCGCCATCGCCGACACGCTTGCCCGGCATATCCGCAGCCCGGACTTTCTCGCCCGCGTGGGCGGCGAGGAATTCATGGTGCTGATCCCGCAGGGCGACGAATCGGTGGTGCGCGATATCGCCGAACGCCTGCGGCGCGTGGTCGAACGCCAGGAAATCGCGCCTGCGGCCAGCGCTGCGCTGGTCTGCACGGTCAGCATCGGCTACTGCATCTCGGCGCAGGCGCAGATCGAGTGGCAGAAGCTGGTCGTCATCGCCGACCAGGCGCTGTATGCGGCCAAGCGCGGCGGACGCAACCGAGTCACCGGGACGGTCGTCGCGTAGCGCGCCGCCGGCGTTCGAGCGTGCATCCAGACATCCGCCCACCGCGCATGCGACGCTAGCGGCCATGAACGACTGGCATCCCTCGCTGTACCGACACTGGTTCGCCGTGGCCCGGGCCGACGCGCTGCGGCAGCGGCCGTTGGCGGTAACGGTCATGGACCGGCATGCGGCGATCGCGCGCTGCGCCGACGGCAGCCTGCTCGCGCTGGAGGACCGTTGCCCGCACCGGCACGCGCCGCTGTCGGCCGGCTGCGCCAGCGGCGACGGCCTGGCCTGTCCATACCACGGCTGGCGCTTCGGCCGCGACGGCTCGCTGCGCGAGATTCCCGGCATGCCGCCCGGACAGACGCTGCCGGCAGTGCGGGTCCGCGCCTTCGCCGCGCGCGAGCACGACGGTTTGATCTGGCTGCGCCCGGATCCCGACGGCGACGCGCACCCGGCGCAGCTGGTGCAGGAACTGCAACCTTCGGCGCGGCGCTTCCTGTGGCGCACGCGCTGGGAGGCGCACGTGGTCGATGCGCTGGAGAACTTCCTCGATCCGTTGCACACCCACCTGCTGCATCCGGGACTGGTGCGCCGCGGCGGTGCGCGCACGCCGATGCGCGCCTGCCTGCAGACCGGCGCCGAAGGCTTCCACGTGGACTACGTCGGTGCGGCCGCGCAGAGCGGCTGGCTCTACCGGTTGTTCGAATCGCCGCGCACGCTGGAGCGCGCGCATTTCGCCGCGCCCGGTACCGCACAGATCGAATACCGCTATGCCCGTGGCGGCCGCGTGCGCATCAGCCTGCACTTCACCCCGGTGGGCGAGCGCAGCACCGAGGTGTTCGCCAGCCTGCACGTGGACGGGCGCTGGGCGCCGGCATGGGCGGTGCGCTGGCTGGTGTGGCCGCTGCTGCGCAAGGTCGGCGAGCAGGACCGGCGCATGCTCGCGTTGCAGGCGCACAACCTGCGGCGTTTTCCGGGCGTGCGCGGCGCCTCGACCGCGCTGGACCTGGTCCGCGAACCGTTGCGCCGCTACTGGGACGGCGAGCCGCTGCCGGCAGCGGGCGCGCCGCACTGCATCGACCTCATGCTGTGACCGCATCCGGCGCATCGCGCGCGCCGAGCGCGGCGAGCACCTGCGCCAGCGGCGCCGGCCGGCCCAGCAGGTAGCCCTGCACCTGGTCGCAGCCATGCGCGCGCAGCCACTGCAACTGCGCGTCGTTCTCCACGCCTTCGGCGACCACCTGCAGGCCCAGGCTGCGGCCGAGCGTCAGCAAGGCCTCGCAGATCGAGGCGTTGCGCGCATCGCGATCCACCTCGGCGACGAAGCTGCGATCGATCTTCAGCGTGTCCAGCGGCAGGTCGCGCAGATAGGCCATGCTGGAGAAGCCGGTGCCGACATCGTCCAGCGCCACGCCCACGCCCAGCGCGCGCAACTGCCGCAGTACGTCCAATGCCTGTTGCGGCTGCCGCATCAGGCTGCTCTCGGTCAGTTCCAGGTGCAGGCCGTCGGCGGCCAGGCCGGCCGCGGCGCAGGCCTGCACCAGGTCCGCGACCAGATCGCCGTCGAAGAACTGCAGCGCCGACACGTTCACCGCCACCGGCAGGTCGGCCCAGCCGTGCAGCGCCAGCTGGCGGCGCGCCTGCGCGGCGGCCTGCATCACCCAGCGGCCGAGCGGCAGGATCAACCCGGTGTCCTCGCACAACTGGATGAACTGGTCGGGGGCGATGAAGCTGCCGTCGTCCTGCGGCCAGCGGATCAGCGCCTCGAGCAGCCGCGGCGCGCCGGTATCGGCGCGCAGGATCGGCTGGAAATGCAGCTCGAACTCCTGCCGCGCGATCGCCTGATGGATGCGCCCGGCCAGGCGCAGGCGCTCGCCGATCCGCGCGGACATGCTGCGCTCGAAGCGGGCGACGCTGCGTCCGTCGGCCTGCGCCGCATGCGCGGCCTGCGCGGCGCTGCCGATGGCTTCCTCGGCGCCGGCGGCGTCGTCCGGGCACAGCGCCACGCCGATGTGCGCCTGCAGCTGCTGGGTGAAGGCGCCGCCCTGCACTGGCGTGGACATCGCCTCGAGCAGAGCCTGCAGCGCCTGCGGCAGCTGCTGCGGATCCAGGACCGCCAGCACGAAATCCTGCGACGGCTGGTGCGCGGTCAGGCCGAACCGTTCGCCCAGCCCGCGCAGCCGCGCCGCCACCGCGCAGCGCACCGCATCGCCGGCGGCGCGGCCCAGGGTGTCGCCGATCAGCGCCAGCCCGCGCAACTGCACGTACGCCACCGCATAGCCCGCCTGCCCACGCGCATCCAGCGCCTCGGCCAGGGCGCGCGGATCGAGCAGCCCGGTGGTGACGTCGTGGCTGGCGCGGAACGCCAGTTCGCGCTCGTGGGCGATGCGCTCGCTGACATCCTCGGCCAGGATCAGGCGCGCCGGCGCGCCGCCGAAGTCGATGTCCGCGCTGTGCACCCGCACCGACAGCAGGCTGCCGTCCTTGCGCCGATGGGTCCACACGCTGGGCGCGTCGAAGCCGTCGCGCGGCTTGCGCACGTCCGCCAGCAGCCGTTCGGTCTCCCCGGGCGGGCGCAGGTCGAGCAGGGTCATGCCCAGGAATTCGTCGCGGCTGTAGCCGTACTGGCGGATCGCAGCCTGATTCACTTCCAGGAAGCGCAGGCTGTCCACCGCGAACAGCCAGTACGGCAGCGGGTTGCGCTCGAACACCAGGCGGAACTGACGCTCGGCGTCCAGCAGCCGCGCCTGCGCCTCGAGCCGCTCGCTGACGTCCTGCACCGCACCGGTCATGCACAGCCCGCCGCGGCCCTGCACCCGCGCGCCGCGCGCGGCCAGCCAACGCAGGCCGCCATCGGGCGAATGCATGCGGTACACCACGTTGTATTCGCCGTTGCCGTGCAGCGCCTCGTCGTACAGCTGCTCGACCCGCGCGCGATCGTCGTCGTGCACTCGGGCCAGGAACGCGCTCAGGCTCATGCGCAGCTGCGGCGCGCCGAACAGGGTACCGGTCTGTTCGGCCAGCAGCAGGTGGCGCCGGTCGGCCTCGACCCGCCAGGTGCCGATGCCGCCCATCGCATGCGCCAGGCGCAGGTCCTCGTCGCCACGGCGCAGGCGCTCCAGCAACTGCCGCTGGCGGTCCTCGGCACGGCGCAAGCTGCCCAGCAGGAAGGCGAACCCGAGCAGATACAGCAGATACACCAGCGCCGCAGCGCCGGCGAACCACCACCACGGCGCCAGCGCTTCGCGCACCGCCAGCCCCGACACCGCCAGCAACGGGTAGTAACGTCCACCACTGACCGCCAGCATGCGCGGCTGCCGGTCGAACACGGTGCTGTGCATGCCCAACGCACTGCCCTGCGGCAGCCCGCGCACCAGGCCCAACGGCAGCAGCACGCGGGTACCGCCGGTGCCGGCAGCGGGACTGCTTGCCGCAAGCAGCAGACCATGCGCATCGGTCAGCGCGACCACGCCGTCGCGGCCGGCATCGACCCCGCCGACGATGCGCTGCAACGCCGCGACCCGCCAGCTCGCCACCACCCAATCGCCCGACGCCAGCGGCAACGCCAGGCGCACCACCGCCTCGCCGTCGGCCAGACGTTGATACGGCCCGACGAACACCTGATCGCCATTGCGGCGCGAACCCAGCGCCCATGTGCGCACGTCCGGATCGGCCTCCGTCCCGTAGCGGCGCCGGCCCTGCGCATCCAGCAACGCAATGCCATGCAGCTCCGTATGCCGCAGCAGCACGCCGCGCAGCGATGCCTCGATCAGCGCCGGCGCGCTTGCCGGCGCGTCGGCCAGCAGCGCCTGCGCGCCCATGCCTTCGCCGCGCAGCGCCTGGCTCAGGTTGTCCAGCTCCAACTGCAGCAGACGGTCGGCGCCCGTCGCCAACGCCAGGCTCTGCCGCTGCGCCGCGGCCAGGCGGTTGGCGCGGTCCTGCGCCAGCACATAGGCCAGCCCGCACGCCAGCAGCAGCGCCAACGCCAGGCCCCAGACCAGGATCGCGCGCAACGGCGCGCGCAACGCGCGCCGCAGGCGCTGCCGGAAGCGGACGTCGTAGAGCTTGTCGGCGGCGGAGAAACGGCGCTGCATGGGTCCTGCATAGAGCGGCTCAACCGTGCCGATCTTGAATCCCTCCAGCATCCGGGCCGGTACTTGCCAACCGACCGGAGGCTCGGTGCGGGCCGAAGTGTGCGGCCATCCCGATGCGTCGACACAGGCGTACGGGACGTCCGGCGATGCCGGTGCCATGTATGAACAATACAGCCCGTCAGCATGGCCCCCCGCGCTCCGGCCAATGTGGCGCAATCGGGAGTTGGCGCAGGGCGCGTCCTGCCCTGCGTCAGCGGCGATATCGTCCGCATGCACCTGCTGATCCGCTTTCCGCGTGGGGTGCTGCCTCCGGTTCCGCCAAGACCCAAAAAAAGCCCTGCATGACGGTAAAATGCGCAGGAGGGGTGCGGGGCCAGCAAGCGGCCCATTCGGCGGACGTGGTTGGCACAAGCGAGCGCACAACCTCCACGTTCCCCCAATTTTTGGACTCCAAGCCGCAGTGGCAAGCCTCCAGCGCAACCGCCTCCCCGCCACGTTCGTGAACGAAAGTCACGAAATCCTTGCGGCATGCCTCGGCGCCTTTGCGATCTTCCTGGCCGCATCCGCGGCATCGTTGATGCTCGCCCAACAGCTCTCGCTGCGCTTTTCCGTCGCCGCTTGCATCATCGGCGGCTTGGCGCTAGCGACGCTGTCGGTCACGGCCGTGCGGGTGATCGTCCACTATCGGCGCCTGCACCAGCCGGGTCAGCGCCTGCACCTGGTCGGCGTGCT
This sequence comes from Xanthomonas sp. JAI131, assembly GCF_013410075.1. Lineage (NCBI taxonomy): Bacteria > Pseudomonadati > Pseudomonadota > Gammaproteobacteria > Lysobacterales > Lysobacteraceae > Xanthomonas > Xanthomonas sp. JAI131. The sequence continues at coordinate 477,220 of NZ_JACCCN010000003.1, forward strand.
GGCGCTTGCGCTGGCCGGTGGCTGGCTGGCGATGTCGATCAACCGCCCCGATATCGACGACTCCATCTATGTCCCGAAGGCGGTGTACTACATCGCGCATCCGGACGCCCCGGTCGACACCGGCGTGAACTGGCTGGCCGGTCTCGAGCGGACTCCCCAATCCGGCGTTTTCCCCTACTACGAACTCACCCAGGCAGCGCTTTCCTGGCTCGGCGGCCGTCCGTATCTGGACGTGTACCACGTGCTGTTTCCGGGAATCGTCGGGTTCTTGATGTGCGCCGCGGCGATCTTGCTCATCGGCCTGTTCGAAACGCGCCCCCGGACGATCCTGATCTGCGGCGCCTTCTACCTGCTGCTGTTGCTCGCGCTTGGGGAAACGCATCGTGCCTACGGCAATCTGAGCATCGCCCGCGCCTTCCATGGCAAGTACATGTTCCTGTCCGTGGGCGTTCCGGCGTGGATCTACTTCTCGCTGCGCTATCTGCGCCAGCCACGGTGGAGCACATGGCTGATCCTCCTCGCGCTGGGCATCGGCATGGCCGCCGCCACGCCGACGGCGATGGTGTTTCTCCCGTTCCTGGCGCTGACCCTGGCCCTGGCGTTCCATGTACAGGCGTCCGGATCCTTCGCCTCGATCGCGGCGCTGCTGCCGGCGCTGCGCTACGGTGTCTCGCTGGCGCCGGTGGTGCTGATGGCGATCGTCTTTCGCTTCTACGCAGTCGACAACATCGCCGCAGGCAGCCAGATCAACGCGGGCTTCCCGAAGACGTTCGCCGACCAGCTGCGCCTGATCGTGAATCCGGACTACCCGCTGACCCCGGTGCTGTTCGTGGCGTCACTCGCGCTGGTGCTCGCGTTCTCCGCGTATCGCCGCTTTTTCGCCATCTGGGTGACGACGCTGTGCGTCCTGCTGCTGAATCCGTGGGTGTCGCAATTCGTCATGCTCCACCTGACCACCGAGAACATCTATTGGCGGATGTTCTACCTGCTTCCGTTTCCGCTGCTCGCGGCGCTGGCGCTGGCGCCGCTGGCGAATGCCGGCCGCACCGGCCCGATCTGGGCGGGGCTGTGCCTGGCCGCCGCCGGCCTCTTGGCGACGATCGGGCCGACCTCGGTGCTGCGGCACGGCAACGGCGCGACGCTCGCCCTGCCAGGCTACAAAATCGGTGCGAACGACAGCGCCTCCGCACAGCAGTTCATTCGCCGCGCCGCGCCAGGCTCGGTGTTCGCCCCGGTCCAGCTCGCCAGCAACATCCTGCTGCTGTCGTCGGATTTTCCGCAGTATTTCATGCGCGAAGACTATCTCGGCCTGATGATGGCGAGCGTCCCGGCGCATGTTTCCTTCCAGCAGAGACTGGACGCCGCCTTCTACCTCTACAGCAATGGCGCCACGCCGGAAGCGGAGAAGGCCTTCCGTGCCATGATCGCCGCCGCGGATGGGCCGCAGCATGTCCTGGTTCCCGCCAACGCCGACCGGTACGCCGCCATCGCCTCGCAGCTCGCCGCCGCAGGCTATCGTCGCGCATTCGCCGTGGCAGGCGGATACGCGGTATTCAGCCATCCACCAAGGCACCAGCAGTGACCAAGAAAGTCGCCATCCTGCAATCCAACTACATCCCGTGGAAGGGCTATTTCGACCTGATCGCCGCGGTCGACGAGTTCATCCTGTACGACGACATGCAGTACACCCGGCGCGACTGGCGCAACCGCAACCAGATCAAGACCCCGCAGGGCCCGCAATGGCTGACGGTGCCGGTCCTGACCAAGGGCAAGTATCATCAGCGCATCGCCGATACCGAGCTGGATGGGCGCGAATGGGCCGAACTGCACTGGCGCGCGCTTGCGCAGAACTATCGCCGCGCCCAGTACTTCGACGAGATCGCCGCCTGGCTGCAGCCGCTCTACCTGGAACCGTATACTCACCTGTCGCAGATGAACCGGCGCTTCCTGGAAGCGATATGCGGCTATCTGAAGATCGACACCGTCATCAGCAGTTCCGCTGACCACGCGCTACTGGACGCGAAGACCGAGCGCCTGGCCGACCTGTGCGCCAAAGTGGGCGCCACGACCTACATTTCCGGTCCCGCGGCGAAGGATTACATCGACGAAGACGTCTTCCGGCAATACGGCATCGAGCTGGTCTGGTTCGACTATGCCGGCTATCCGGAATACCCGCAGCTATGGGGCGACTTCGTGCACGGCGTGAGCATCCTCGACCTGCTCTTCAATTGCGGTCCGGACGCGCACAGATACATGAGGTACGTGCATCCATGAAGCTGTCGATCGTCTCCACGCTCTATCAGTCGGCGCCATACATCGCCGACTTCCATCGGCGCGCCAGCCTCGCGGCGCAGAAGCTGGTCGCGGACGACTACGAGATCGTCCTGGTCAACGATGGCTCGCCGGACCACAGCCTCGAGCTGGCGATCGCCTTGAGCGAAGCCGATCCGCATGTGGTCGTGGTGGATCTGTCGCGCAATTTCGGCCACCACAAGGCCATGATGACGGGCCTGGCGCATGCCGCCGGCGAGTTGGTGTTCCTGATCGACAGCGACCTGGAGGAAGAACCCGAATGGCTGGCCGCGTTCGCCGACGACCTGCATCGGCACGATGCCGATGTCGTCTACGGGACGCAACTGCAACGCAAGGGCAACGCGTTCGAGCGGTTGAGCGGACAGTGGTTCTATCGCGCATTCAAGCTGCTGACCGGCATGGCGTTGCCGGAAAACGTGGTCACCGCACGCCTGATGCGCCGGCGCTACGTGCAGGCACTGGTGGCGCATCGCGAGCGCGAAGTGTTCATGGCCGGGCTATGGCATATCACCGGCTTCCGGCAACGCCCGTGGCCGGTCACCAAGCACAGCACCAGCCAGACCACGTATACGCTGCGCCGCAAGCTCTCGCTGCTGGTGAACTCGGTCACCTCGTTCAGCAACACGCCGCTGGTCGGCATCTTCTACGTCGGCGTAGCGATTTCCCTGATGGCGCTGGTCTATAGCGCCTACCTGCTGGTGCAATGGGCGTTTCTGGCACGGCCGCTCAGCGGCTGGACCTCGGTGATGGCATCGATCTGGCTGCTGGGTGGCATGATCATCTCCTTCATCGGCGTGATCGGCATCTACCTGTCGAAGATCTTCTCCGAAACCAAGCAGCGCCCCTATACGATCGTGAGACAGATCCATGCACAACGACACGACTGAGCTGCTCGCCGACGTCGCCGGCTACTACAGCGACAAGTTGGCCCAGCATGGGCAGACGGCGCGCGGCGTCGACTGGAACGGCGAGGACAGCCAGACGCTGCGATTCGCCCAGCTGTGCATGCTGGCCGGCAGCGACGGCGCATTCTCGGTGAATGACCTGGGCTGCGGCTACGCCGCGCTCTACGACTACCTGCGCGAGCGCCACGCCGGCGTGGACTACGCCGGCTTCGACGTCTCCGCCGACATGGCCGCGGCTGCAGCCAAGCGGCACGAGGCCGATCCCAACGTCAGATTCGTCGTCGCCGCGGAACCGGACCGCATTGCCGATTACGGCATGGCCAGCGGCATCTTCAACGTGCGGCTCGGCCACGACCCGGCGCGCTGGCAGTCCTACGTGGAAACCACGCTGGATGTACTCGATCGCACCAGCCGCGCCGGCTTCGCGTTCAATTGCCTGACCAGCTATTCCGATCCCGAGCGCATGCGCGAACACCTGTACTACGCCGACCCCTGTCGCTACTTCGATCTGTGCAAGCGGCGCTACTCGCGCAACGTCGCGCTCCTGCATGATTACGGACTGTACGAATTCACGATCCTGGTGAGGAAAACGCCGTGAGCAAGAAACCCCTGGTCATCTTCGGCGCCGGCGACATCGCGCAGCTGGCGCACTACTATTTCAGCACCGACTCGGACTACGAGGTGGTGGCCTTCACGATCGACGCCGACTACATCACCGACAGCCACTTTTGCGGGTTGCCGGTCGTGGCGTTCGACCGGCTTGCGGCGTCCTATCCGCCCGAACGCAACGCGATCTTCATCGCGCTGAGCTATTCCAAGCTCAATGCGATACGCAAGGAGAAGTATCTGGCCGCCAAGGCGGCCGGCTATCGGCTTGCCAGCTACATCAGCTCGCACGCCACCGTGCTCAACGACGGCCGGATCGGCGACAACTGCTTTTTGCTGGAGGACAACACCATCCAGCCATTCGTGCAGATCGGCGATAACGTCACGCTGTGGAGCGGCAACCATATCGGCCATCACTCGACGATCGACAGCCACTGCTTTCTCGCTTCGCACATCGTCGTTTCGGGCGGCGTGGAGATCGGCGAGCAATGCTTCATCGGGGTGAATGCGACGCTGCGCGACCATATCCGCATTGGCGCCAGGACCGTGGTCGGCGCCGGCGCCCTGCTGCTGGGCGATGCCGAACCGGAAGGCCTCTATATCGGCACCGCCACCGAGCGATCGCCGGTGCCCAGCACGCGTCTGAGGAAGATATGACCTGCGTGCACGCAGCCGACGCGACATGCCGCGCCGCCGACCCGGCCGAGTGCTGGCCGAGCCCCACCCTGCTGGAGCGCCACTGATGCCGCCACGGCCGTTGGATTATCTGTACATCGCCGCCACGATCGCCTTTACCGTGTATGGCCAATTGATCCTCAAATGGCGGATCGCCAAGCTGGGCCCCCTGCCCGCCGAGGCGTTCGACAAACTCAAGTTCCTGGTGTCGTTGCTGTTCGACCCGGCGATCTTTTCCGGATTCGCTGCGGCGTTCCTGGCTTCGCTGGCATGGATGGCGGCGATGACCCGGTTCGAACTCAGCCACGCCTATCCTTTCATGAGCCTGAATTTCGTCATCGTGCTGTTGCTGAGCGGCTGGCTGTTGAGCGAACCGCTGACGCTGCAACGCGCGGCTGGCGTTGCGCTGATCGTGGCCGGGACCGTGGTTGCCGCGCGTGGCTGAGCCGCTCGCGCAGCCTCCCGCTTCCGAGTGGCGTCAGTGGCTGGGGGCACTGCTGATCGTCCTGTTGCCGGTGCTGGCGCTATGCACCCTCTATTCGCCGCGCTGGGAAACCAACGACGACGTCGGCATGGCGATGCTGGCGCATGGTTACGGCATGGCCGCTGTCGGCTCGCCCAACCTGGTGTTCTCCAACGTCGTCTGGGGTTACATCGTGCGCCTGCTGCCCACGCTGGGCGGCATCGATGGCTATACGCTTGCGACATTCGCGGCGCTCGTCCTGGTCGGGACCACCCTGCTGCATTGTCTCAGGCGCCTGGGCAACGGCTGGGTAGTGACGGGCAGCGTTCTGCTTCTGCTGTTGCTGCGCCCAGTGCTGCTTCCGCAGTTCACCGTCAACGCCGGGCTGCTGGCCGTCGCTGCGGTGGCTTGCCTGTGCCTGTATGCCCACGCGAGGCGCGTTCCGGCGTTGTGGCTGGGTACCACGCTGCTGTTCCTGAGCGGCATGGTGCGCAGTCACGAGTGCCTGCTGGTCGTGCTGATCGCGCTGCCACTGCTGCCCTGGCACGCATTGACCCAAGGGCATGCGCCGCGCTGGGCGGCCGCGGCGCTGTGCGTGGCGCTGCTGGCCGCCGCGCTGCTGGACCGGCATGCCTACGCCACCCCGGCGTGGAAGGACTTCAACGACCTGAATCTGGTGCGGGCCGCGTTCACCGATTTCGGCGCCGGCGACTACCTCAACAAGCGCCCCGACATCCTGGCGCGCCACGGCTATACGACGAACGACATCGAGCTGCTGAGCCGCTGGTTCTTCGCCGACCCGCGCATCGCCGATCCGGTCGCATTGAAAGCCATGTTGGCCGAAGCCGGAACGATGCCGCTTCGCGAAAACGGATTGGCCACCGGCTGGCAAGGCATCCGCGCGCTGTGGCACCCGAACCTGCTGCCCTTGCTGATTGCCGCGCTGTTGCTTGGCGTGCTGCTGCCCAGTCGCAAAGTCGCCGCTGCCTGGCTGCTTTGCGCTTTGGCCGTATTCGCGATGGGTGCGCTGGGCAGGCCGGGCGTCCTGCGCGTCTACGTGCCGCTGATCGCCTTGCTGACCGTGGCGCCGCTGCTCCTGGGCAATGCAGGCCGCACCGGCAGACGTCCTGCGATCCTGGCCGTCGTGACGCTTGCGGCCTTGGCCAATGCGTGGCTCTCCGCCGCCGCATGGCAGACCGCGCAACGCGCGGACGAGCAGGCGCGCGGGGACCTGGCATCGCTTCCGCACGGGTCGATCGTGGTGTGGGGCGCCACCTTCCCCTACGAGGCCGTGTACCGGCCATTCACGCGTGCCGCCGAGCACGACAGGTACCGGTTGTACGCCCTGGGCGCCTTTACCCTGGTGCCGAACTCCGTCGCCAGGCACGAAGATCGGGCTGGACGCGGATTCGTCGGCCTGCTGCAGCGGCGCGAGGGAGTGACAATCCTCGCCAACGAGCAACGCCTGCAGTGGCTGGACCTGTATTGCAGACAGCGCCTCCAAGGCGAGCCGGCGCAATTGCAGGCGTGGCATGCCGGCGCGCTGCTGGCCAGCCGCCACCGATGCACGGCGGCGCGGTGACGGCCCATGGCTGCGCCGCTTCGCTTCCACCAGACCACTCCTTCAAGACCGCGGACACGTATCGAATGAGCACCGATTCCATCCCCTTCAACTGGCCGCACATGACCGGGAAGGAGCTGTACTACATCGCCGAGTCGCATTTCAACGGCCGCCTTGCCGGCGACGGTCCGTTTACGCGGCGTTGCCACGACTGGCTGCAGGGGCACACCGGCGCACGCGCGCTGCTGACCCACTCCTGCACCGCGGCGCTGGAGATGGCCGCCTTGCTGCTGGACATCCAGCCCGGCGACGAGATCATCATGCCGTCGTACACCTTCGTTTCCACCGCCAATGCCTTCGTCCTGCGCGGCGGCGTTCCGGTGTTCGTCGATATCCGCGAAGACACGCTGAACCTGGATGAGCGCCTGATCGAAGCCGCCATCACCTCCCGCACCCGCGCCATCGTGCCGGTGCACTACGCGGGCGTGGCCTGCGACATGGACGCCATCCTCGACATCGCCGCACGCCACGGCCTGAAGGTGATCGAAGATGCGGCGCAGGGGGTGATGGCCAGCTACAAGGGACGCGCACTGGGCGCGATCGGCGACATCGGCGCCTACAGTTTCCATGAGACCAAGAACGTGATCAGCGGCGAAGGCGGCGCCCTGCTGATGCGCGATGCCGCGTTGGCGCAGCGCGCGGAGGTGATCCGCGAGAAGGGCACCGACCGCAGCCGCTACTTCCGCGGCGAAGTGGACAAATACACCTGGCAGGACGTCGGCTCCTCGTTCCTGCCGGGGGAACTGACCGCCGCCTTCCTGTGGGCGCAGCTGGAAGAGGCCGACCGCATCACCCAGGACCGGCTGCGCAGTTGGGCCCGCTATCACGCCGCCCTGGAATCGCTGGAACGCGACGGCAGCATCCGCCGCCCGATCGTCCCCGACGATTGCCAGCACAACGCGCACATGTATTACGTCCTGCTGCATCCGCAGGCCGATCGGCAGCGCGTGCTGGAAACGCTGCGCGCCGCCGGGATCGGCTCGGTCTTCCACTACGTGCCCCTGCACGACTCGCCCGCCGGCAAGCGCTATGGCCGAGCCGCGGGCGAACTGCCGATCACGCAGCGGCAGTCCAAGCGCCTGCTGCGCCTGCCGCTGTGGACGGGGCTGAGCGCAGCGCAGCAGGACCGGGTGGTGGACGTCTTCACGCGCGCGCTCGGCTGAGCCTTTCCGCACACGCGCCGACGCGCGGCCGCAGCCGCGCCTGACAACGGGAATTCACATGGCCGCGCACTGGAAGAAGCTGGGACTGGTATTCAACGCGAGCGGCCAGGCGCCTTGGCTGCATGCCTATGCCGCCGTACCGATTGCCGAGCGCCTCGGCGACAGCGATCGCTACCGGATCTATTTCAGCAGCCGCGACGTGGCGAACCGCAGCTTCACCTCGTGGGTCGTCGTCGATATCCGCCATCCGCAGCGCATCCTCGATGCCGCCACCGCGCCGGTGCTGCAACCCGGAGGCCTGGGCGAATTCGACGACAGCGGCGCGATGGCGACCTGGCTGGCGACGCACCGCGGCCGGCGCTACCTGTACTACATCGGCTGGAACCTGGGCGTGACCGTGCCCTTCCGCAATTCGATCGGCCTGGCAACGTCAGCCGGAGCCGAACAGCCGTTCGCGCGCCACTTGCCCGGGCCGATCGTCGACCGCTCGGCCACCGAGCCGCATTTTTGCGCGAGCTGCTGCGTGATGCCGGGCGACGATCTCTGGCGCATGTGGTATCTGTCGTGTACCGGCTGGGAGCTGCAGGACGGGACGCCAAGGCACCGCTATCACCTCAAGTACGCCGAGTCCGACGACGGCATCGCCTGGCGTCGCGACGGCGAGATCGCGATCGACTACGCCGATGCCGACGAATACGCCATCTCCCGTCCCTGCGTGATCCGCGATCCCGACGGCTGGCGCATGTGGTACTCGTATCGCGGCGCCGCCTACCGCATCGGCTACGCCGAGTCCGCCGACGGTCGACGCTGGCAGCGACTGGACCATCTGGCGGGGATCGCACCCTCGCCCAGCGGCTGGGATTCGCAGATGATCGAATATCCCTTCGTGTTCGATCACGAGGGCGAACGCTACATGCTCTATAACGGCAACGACTACGGCCGCAGCGGATTCGGGCTGGCGGTTCTGGAACGCGGCTAGGCCAGCCACACACCCGCGCCGAGCACTCTGCTCATTCCGGCCACTGCGCCAGGCGCTGCGGCGCGATGCCGACCCGGCGGCAGGCGCGCTGCGCGATGCCGTCGTTGAGCGCGATGCGGAACAGCGGTGCCAGCCCCCGCAGCACCCGCGACGCGACCGCCGCCTGGGCGCGTTGCAGGCGCCCGTGCCCGAGCATCGCGCTCGCCCACGGCGGCAGCAGCGCCGCGCCGGCGCCCAGGAACAGCTCGCGCGACAGGCCCGCCGCCGGCACCGGCAGGCGCAGCCCGGCCAGCACCGCGAGCACCTCGCGCGATCGCGCATCCACCCGCAGTTGCGGGCGCACCTGGGCGAAGTAGTCCAGCACCTCGCGCTCGCTGGCCGGCACCGCCTGCGCGCCCAGCGCCTCGGCCACGCGTCGGCCCTCGGCGTAGTAGCGATCGGCGATGGCGACCGGCACCGCGCGGCAGTAACGGCGATAGCCCTGCAGGAAGCCGTAGGCCTCGGTGACGTGCACCCAGGTCAGCAGCGCCGGATCGTCGGCGGCATAGGCGCGGCCGTCGGGCGCGTGGCCGCGGATCCGCGCGTGGATGCTGCGCACGCGCGCGATCAGGCGCTCCGCTTCTGCTACCGGCGCATAGCTGGTGGCGGCGACGAACTGGGTGGTGCGGCGCAGGCGCCCGACCAGGTCCTCGCGGAAATTGGAATGGTCGTAGACGCCGGCCAGCGCCAGCGGATGCAGGGTCTGCAGCAGCAGCGCGCACAGGCCGCCGGAGAGCATGCCGGGGAACTCGGCGTGGATGCGCCAGGTAACGCTGTCGGGGCCGAACAGGCCGGCATCGCCGAGCGGCTGGTCGTAGTCGATCCCGCCCTGGCCGCGCGGGAACACGTCCAGCACCCAACGGCGGATCCGGGCGGCGGCGGGAGCGGTGAGGGTACGCAGCATGGCGGTCATCGCGGCATGGTAGCGGGCGGCGATGCATGCGCCGTGCAAACCGGTGTGCGCAGGCTTGGCGACGGTACCCAGGGCTCCCGGCCGCAACAGCGCAGCGTCGCACGGCCTTCATGTGCATCTGCAACATGCCAATTCCGGCCACTGTGCTAGAAAGAAGCTGCTTCAAGATCGCCCGAGACACCGCCGTCCGCCACCGCATCTGCAGGGAGCCTGTCATGATCGCTTTGTTCAAGGGGTTGGGGTTGTTGCTGGAGGACAACGCGCTGCACCAGCGCTCGTTCCCGGAACAGGTCGCGCACTGGCAGCACAAGAGCGAAGCGCAGCTGCGCTCGGAAGTGGATCTGCTGGCCAAGGCCAAGCAGCAGTGGCTGGTGGTCTCGATCATCGGCTGGCAGGCGATTTCGCTGATCATCCTGGGCGTCATCACCAACCAGCTGTGGCAGCACGACTACCACCTGACCTTCTCGCGCATCGTCATCGTGGTCAGTTCCTGGGTCGCGATCCTGTTCGTGATCTGGTTCATCGCCAACATGTTCGACCGCACCGCCGGCTTCGAGCGCTGGCTCACCGCCTTCAATAGCCGCGAGCCGCTGTCGGCCGACGCGGATACCGTGGAGTGCGTCGCCGATGCGCTGAACATGGCGCGCAAGTATCCGGAGATCCTCGAGTACAAGCGCGAGGTGGTCGCCAATCGCGAACTGCGTCACGAGGACATCCGCATCATGCGCGAGATGGGCCGCATCCGCCTGCATGCCGAACTGGTCGCCGCGCTGATCCAGTTCGAGGGCGTGCCGCCTGGCGGCCAGAACGGCGTGCTCCGCGTCGCCGGCTGAGCCGGCCGACGCGCATCCCAGCGATCGCGTGCGGATCCACAGCACGCGCGTTGCATCCGCCTCGACATTGGCGACGGGCGCGACGGTGCCTGCCGGCCACCGCCATGGCGGCCACCGCCGCACCCTGATGTCGTCAGGGCACCGCACTGACGCATCCACCGCGACGCACACAGCGCCGGCATCGGCGCCGCAGCCCCCAGCGCCGGCGTCATCCGCGCTGGAGCGCCTGCGCTGTCCTGGCGACAGCTCAGGGCTGCCTGTCGCCAGCAGCGCCCTGGATGCGCCGCTGCCGTAAGTGCCGGTCCGGCCTTCTCGATCATCGGCCGCCGCTGCAGCAAACGTCCCCGCTTGCCCGACCGCCCGCGTGCGCGGCCGCGGCTTGCCCTTGCCTGGCGAGTGCCCGGCGCCGACGGACGGGTCTTCGCAATCGCCACATCGCGAAATATAATCATTCTCGATTAGCCCCTCCCCACCCCACGGTCTCGATGAAACTGCACCCCCTCCCGTTCGCCTGCCTGCTCGGCATGGCGGCTTCCACTGCTGCGCGCGCCGCCGACACCGCCGATACCGCGCAGGCCACCGCCCTGCCTGCGGTGCAGGTCCGCGCCGAGGCAGCCGACAGCGGCTTCCGCAGCACCAGGCCGGCGCAGTCCGACAAGTCGGATACGCCGCTGGCGCAGACGCCCTTCTCGATCACCGTGGTACCGCGCGCGCTGCTGGACAGCCAGCAGGCGCAGACCCTGGCCGATGCCTTGCACAACGTCTCCGGCGTGGTCGCCAACACCTATGGCCGGCGCGGTTGGGACGACCTGATCATCCGCGGCCAGACCGCGTCCGACTCGCTGTTCGTCGATGGCCTGCGCACCGCCTCCAACAACCGCGTCGCCGAGCAGTTGTTCGGCATGCAGCAGGTGGAAGTGCTGAAGGGCCCGGCCTCGCTGCTGTACGGCCAGGTGCTGCCGGGCGGGCTGGTCAACCTGGTCAGCAAGCGGCCCGAAGCCACGCCGCTGCGCCGCGCCGAACTGGGCGTGGGCAGCGATGGCCTGCAGCAGGGCAGCTTCGATCTGAACCAGCCGCTGTCGGCCAACGGCAAGACCGCGCTGCGGCTCAACGGCCTGGCGATGAATGCGGACGATCCCACCGACCACGTGTACTTCCGCAGTCGCTGGATCGCACCGGCGCTGTCGCTGGACCTGGGCGAGCGCACCGACTTCGTGCTCCTCACCAGCTACCAGGAACGCGACTACATCCGCCAGCAGGGCCTGCCCTGGGAAGGCAGCGCCGAGGCCAATCCCAACGGCAAGATCGATCGCTCGCTGTTCACCGGCGAACCCACCCAGCCGCCGTACCACAGCCACCAAAGCCGCATCGGCTACGTGCTGGACCATCGCTTCGACAACGGCTGGACCCTGCACCACGCCGCGCGCTGGCAGGAATTCGGCTTGGACGGCTTCATCATCGCCAACAACGGCCTGGCCGCCGACCTGCGCACGCTGCGCCGTACCGCCACCGACCAGCACTACGACGGACGCACCTGGGTACAGGACACCTACCTGCAGCGCGGCTTCGCCACCGGCGCCTGGCAGCACACGCTGACCGCCGGCGTGGACGCGTTCAAGACCTGGGAATGGAACGTGCAGTCCACCTGCCGGGTCGGCACGCTGGACGTGTACGCGCCGGTCTATGGCGGCGCGGTCACCTGCCCGGCCACGCCCAGCCGCGACAACCTCAGCGTGGTCACCTCCGGCGGCCTGTACCTGCGCGACCGCATCCAGTTCACGCCCGATTGGCAGCTGCTGCTGGGCGTGCGCCACGACCGCAGCCGCAACCTCAGCGAGGACTACCTGACGGGAACCAACACGCGCAACGACGCCAGCGCCACCACCGGCTCGGCCGCGCTGATGTTCGATGCCGGCGGCGGGCTGCACCCCTATGCCAGCGTCGCAACCTCGTTCTATCCCAACGTCGGCACCGACGCGCAGGGCGCGCAGTTCGATCCGGAGCATGGCCGCCAGGTGGAGCTGGGGGTGAAGATGGAACTGGACGCGGGCACCAGCCTGAGCGTGGCGCTGTACGACCTGCGCCGGCGCAACGTGCTGCAGACCGATCCGGTCAACGACGGCTACAGCATCGCGGTCGGCGAGCAGCGCAGCCGCGGCCTGGAGTTCAACGCCGCCGCCGACCTGGGCAGCGGGGTCAGCCTGTTCGCCGGCTATGCCTACACCGATGCAGTGGTCACCGACGACGGCGGACAGAGCGTCACCACCGTCGGCGACCGTTTGTACAACGTGCCCAAGCACAGCGGCTCGCTGTGGCTGCAGTACGCGCCGCACGGCGCGGACGACGGCTGGACCTTCAGCGGCGGTGCGCGCGCCGAAGGCGAGAAGACCGCCTACGGCCATCGCATTCCCGGCTACGCGGTGTTCGATGCCGGCCTCGCCTACCGCCAGGGCCATTGGCGCTATGCGTTGAACCTGAAGAACGCGTTCGACCGCGACTATTTCGCCGGCGGCCTGCAGCGCGCCGTGGCACTGGGCGACCCGCGCACGCTGCTGTTCTCGGTGGGCGTGGATTATTGAGCTGCCGAGCGCGTGTTGCTCCTGGCAGGAAGCTCAGCGGCCCCGGCGCCATGTCGCGGCTGAAGCCGCTCCTACAGTGCACCCGGCGAGTCGCCCGCGCGCTTCCTGCAGGAGCGGCTTCAGCCGCGACGAACGAAGCCATTCTGCTATCCGGCTTCGGAAACAGTCGGGACTGAAGTCCCTCCCACAGTGCACCCAGCCGGCTCGTCGCAAGCCCCTTGTGGGAGCGACTTCAGTCGCGACGCGCGGAGTCAGAAACCGTTGCGACTTTGGCAACCTGTCGCGGCTGAAGCCGCTCCTACAGTGCACCCGGCGAGTCGGTCGCGAGCTTCCTGTAGGAGCGGCTTCAGCCGCGACGAACGAAGCCATCCTGCTATCCGGTTTCGGAAACAGTCGGGACTGAAGTTCCCCACAGCGCACCTAGCCGGTCGGCCGCAAGCACCTTGTGGGAGCGACTTCAGTCGCGACGCGCGGAGTCAAAAGCCGCTGCGACTTTGGCAACCTGTCGCGGCTGAAGCCGCTCCTACAGTGCACCCCGGGAGTCGCCCGCGAGCTTCCTGTAGGAGCGGCTTCAGCCGCGACGAACGAAGCCATGCTGCTATCCGGCTTCGGAAACAGTCGGGACTGAAGTTCCCCACAGTGCATCTAGCCGATCGGCCGCAAGGCCCTTGTGGGAGCGACTTCAGTCGCGACGCGCGGAGTCAGAAACCGCAACAGTAGCGGAGCCCCAGTCCCGAGACGCCAGCCGCCCCTCAGCCCTGCGCGCACGGCTGCGGCGCGGCCGATGCCTCGGGCGCGACGCATTGGCCGAAGTCGCGCGGCAGGCCGCCGATCTCGCGGCGCTGGCCGACCTGCAGGTCGAACTCCTGCAGCATGCGCGGCGCGCACCGGGCCGCCGCTGCATTGCCGGCCGCCGCGGTCGGCGCCGCGCAGGCGGCGTAGACCTGGTAGTGGCAGCGCCCGCTGCGGCTGTCGACGCAGCGGAACGTGGCCAGCCCACCGCGGTAGCTGGTGCGGCTGAAGATCACCGCGGCCCCGCGCTCGCTGGTGTGCACCACGGTCTCGCGGTGGGCGTCGGTGGACAGGTCGAAGGTGGCGTGACCCTGGCATCCGACGATGCCGAGCAGACACGACCACAGCGCGGAGAGCAGACGCATGGCGAATTCCTTGTTCCAGTGCGGAGATGCGGGAGGCGGCGCTTACATGCCGCGAAACAGACTCATGTACGGCAGGCTGACGGTCAGCACTTCGTCGCGGTGGCGCAGCTTCATCCGGCCCTTGCCGGTGTCGTCGCGGACCACCGAGGCCACCGCTTTCAGGTTGACGATGGTGGACCGGTGGATCTGCCGGAACGCGGCCGGATCCAGCACCTCCAGCAGTTCGCGCAGCGGCGTGCGCAGCAGCGCTTCGCCGTCGCGGGTCAGCACCGTGGTGTACTTGTTGTCGGCCTGGAAATAGACCACGTCGTCGAGCAGGATCAGCCGCGTCTCGCGGCCGCTGTTGGCGGTGATCCAGGCCAGCGGCGGCGGTGCGCTGGGCGATGGCGGGCGTTGTCCCAGGCGTTGCAGCAGCGCATCCAGCACCGCCACGTCCGGCCCCTGCGCGGCGCGCGCCTGCAGCCGCTGCACGGTCGCCTGCAGGCGCTCGCGCACGATCGGCTTGAGCAGGTAGTCCACCGCGCCCTGCTCGAACGCATCGATCGCGTACTGGTCGTAGGCGGTGACGAATACCACCTGCGTGCGCGGACTCAACTCGCCCAGCGCGCGCGCCACCTCTATGCCGCTCAGGCCGGGCATGCGGATGTCCAGGAAGGCCACGTCCGGCTGGTGCTCGGCCAGGCGCTCCAGCGCGCTGGCGCCGTCCTCGCATTCGGCGACGATGCGCAGCTGCGGCCAGACGTCGCCGAGCAGCCCGACCAGTGCGGTGCGCAGCAGTTCCTCGTCTTCGGCAATGACGGCGTCAACCATGACCGGCTCCTGACGGCAGCGGCGGCGGCGGGGGTGACGACGGCGACGGCGGATACGGCAAGGTGATCGTCGCGGCCACGCCGCTCGGGAAGTTGGACACGATCGCGAACGTGGCCGCGCCGGCATAGGTCAGGCGCAGGCGCTCGCGCAGGTTCTTCAGGCCGATGCCGGTGCCGCTGGACTGGCTGTTGAACCCCAGGCCGTCGTCGGCGACGGTGATGGTGGCGTGGTCGTCGAACGCGCGCGCCAGGATCCAGACCGTGCCGCCGCCGGGCTTGGGTTCCAGGCCATGCTTGATCGCGTTCTCGACCAGGGTCTGCAGCATCATCGACGGCAGCGGCAGGGTCTTCATCGCTTCCGGCACCTGCAGTTCCAGCTGCAGCCGCGCGCCCATGCGGATCCTGAGGATCTCCAGGTAGGCCTGGGTGCGTTCCAGTTCCTCGGCGAGCGAACTCAGCGCGTCCTCGGCGCTGGGCAGCGAGCGGCGCAGGTACTGGATCAGGTAACCGAGCATCAGGTCGGCGCGCGGCGGATCGGTGCGCGCCAGCACCTGCGCGCTGGCCAGGGTGTTGTACAGAAAGTGCGGCTCGACCTGCGCGTGCAGCAGATTCAGCCGCGCCACGGTCAGCTCCTGATCGGTGGCGGCCTGCTTGGCGGCGGCCTGCTCGTCGCGGCGCAACTCGGCGACGCGGCGCGCCACCGCGCGGCTCAGCGCCTCGGCGTTCTCGTAGTTGCTGCCCTCGTCGACCGCGAACAGGTCGATCCAGGCACTGGCGTCCGGTTCCAGCAGCAGGGTCAGGCTGCTGGTGCCGGCGCCGGGCGTCAGCGTCGCCAGCACCTGGTTGCGCTTGACCGCGAAGCGTGCGGCCAGGTTCCAGCGCGATGGCGTGCGGCCGTTGTACGGATCGATGCGACGCACCTTGGCGCGCACCTGCAGGCTGTCGGCGGCGCTCTCGACCTCTTCCACCCGCGGCAGTTCGCGCACCGCCGCATCGACCAGCGCGAACGCCTCGCGGGTGTCCAGCGGGATCTCGATCTGGCGGCGCTGGCGGCTGGACAGGGTGGCGTTGTCCAGCCGCCCGGCGATCAGCCAGACCCGGCGCAGATGGGTGATGCCGGCGACCAGCGCCGACAGCATCAGCAGCATCGCCAGCAGGCCGAAGAACCAGCCGGGCCGGTCTTCCATGCCGTAGAACAGGCCGCTCCAGACGAAGCCGGCGACGATCACCGCCGCGACCCAGGCGCACAGCAGGCGGAGAATCAGGGACACGCTGGAAAACATGGCGGCGGGGATCGGTGACATGGCCGCGAGCATAGCCGCGGCAGCGCAGGCCGCCAGTCCCCTTGCGACAAAACCATGCACGTGCGGACGGAACCTCGGATCGGCGGAGCCAAACCGCGGCGCCGCGTCGGCCGTGCGTCCGCGCGCGCCTATCGCGGGCATGCCGCAGCGACGCGGGCGCGCACGCTCGCTTAGACTTCGCCCGTCACGATCAGGAGTCCGGCATGCACCGACGACACTTCCTGCGCAGCGGCGCACTGGCCGCCACCGCCTTCGGCGCCGGTCCCCTGCTCGCGCAGCCGCGGCGCGGCGCCGCGGTGCCGCAGCCAGCGCCGCTGCCGCGCCTTCCCCCGGCGTCCGCCCCCGCGGCCGCCTTCGCGGCGCCGGCGCCGCTGGCGCCGATCCGCGCCAGCGCCGACCGCATCGTCGCGCTGCACGCGTGCACGCGGCCGTTCCGCGCGCAGGGGCCGCGCATCGAGGCCGAACGCATCGGCCGCAAGACCGTGATCCACAACTACGGCCATGGCGGCAGCGGCTGGTCGCTGTCGTGGGGATCGGCGGCGATCGCCACGCAGCTGGCGCGCGCCACCGGCCAGACCCAGCTGGCGGTGATCGGCTGCGGCGCGATCGGCCTGACCACCGCGCTGGTCGCGCAGCGCGCCGGGCTGCGCGTGCGCATCTACGCCAGGGAGCGGCCGCCGGAAGTGCGTTCCTCGTTCGCCACCGGGGTGTGGTCGCCGGATTCGCGGGTGTGCAGCAGCGCCTACGCCACGCCCGAGTTCGGGCGGCGCTGGGAGCGGATGGCGCGCACGTCGTTCGACATGTACCAGAACCTGCTCGGCCTGCCCGGCGACCCGATCGAGTGGCGCGACGGCTATGTGCTGTCGGATGTGCCGTTCGACCAGCCCAGCGGCCATGGCGGCAATGGCGAACCCGACTACCCGCCGCTGGAGGCGCAGTATCTGGCCGACCTGGGCCCGCGCTCGCAGCCGCTGGCGGCAGGCCAGCATCCGTTCCGGGTGGCGCACGTGCGCCGCTACACGCAACTGGTGTTCAACATCAGCGCCTACGCGCGGCTGCTGCTGGACGATTTCCTCGCCGCCGGCGGCGAGATCGAGACGCGCGAGTTCGCAAGCCCGCGCCAGTTCGCCGACCTGCGCGAGAAGACCCTGGTCAACGCCACCGGCTACGGCGCGCGCGCCCTGCTCGGCGACGACAGCCTGGTGCCGGTGCGCGGACAGACCGCGCGGCTGGTGCCGCAGCCGGAAGTGACGTACGGGCTGGTCTATCGCGGCCACAACCTCAACGTGGTGCCGCGCCGCGACGGCATCCTGGTGCAGGCGCAGGCCGATGGCGATTTCGGCAATCCCGATGCCACTCCCGACCGTGCCGCCTCGGAAGCGGCGGTGGCGCGGCTGGCCACCCTGTTCGCGTAAGCGGCGCCGCGGCGCACGTCGGCCACGCGGTGGTGGCCGCGGCGTCGGTTCGCAGGAGCCGGAGCGCCTCGGTAAACGGATACGCCGCCTCCGCGCCGCAGCGCGCTGGTTCGCTTGTCACGCCGAGGCGGCCGCGGCATTGCCGAAACCCCGTCGTCTGGATCCGCGGGCGCGGTGCATGCGCTTCGCTCGCGGCCAGCATGCGCTCGCCTTGCTGTCGCCTCCGCGACCAGCCGGCATGCGTGGCGTGGACGTGCGCTACAGCCGGCTGACGCTGCGAATGCGGATCTCGTCGCTGTCCACGCCGTGCCGCTGCGCGGCCTGCGCGCGCAGCTGCTGCAGCAGGCGTTGCGGGTCCAGCGGCGCAGCGTCGTCCCAGCTGTGCGCCAGCGTGCCCCAGGCCACGCGCTGGCCGAAGCTGTAGGCATCGTAGTCGGCCAGGTAGTGGCGCGCGCGCTCAGGTGCCGACGTGGACATCGCCTTCGTAGCCGTTGCAGCCCAGGTGTTCCAGCGCGATCGACAAGGCCAGCGCGTAGCTCTGCGCGCAATAGCCGCCGACCTGCCCCACACGCTGCCGCGAGGCCGCGCACAGGCAGGGCTCGCGCTGGTCGCAGGCATCGTCGTGCACTTCCACGTACGGCCGGCCGAGGTGCGCGACCGCGGCGGCGGTGGCGGCGCTGTCCGAGCACGCGCCCGGATCCAGCAGCAGCATTTCCACCGCCGCCGCGTCGGCCTGGGCCAGCGCCTGCAGCAGTTCGCTCTCGCTAGCGCAGCCGCGCACCGCCAGGGTCTTGCCGGCACGGCCGGCGTGCTCGAGCAATTGCCGCATCACCCGCGGCGCAATGCGCGCGGGGCGACCGCGATGGCCGGCCACGCAGTCCGGGCCGCGCAACAACAGGATCGACATGGCGGCGCCCTCAGTTGGCCAGCGCCGCACGCGCGCCGAGATGGCGCGCGGCCACGCCCAGCGCGATCGCATAGCTGTCGGCGAGCGCGCCATTGGCGATCACCGTCAGCAGCGGCGCGTGGCGCGGATGCAGCAGCGGCTCCAGCGCCTGCGCGCTGGCGTCGTGCACTTCGATGTAGGGATGGCCCAGCGCATCGAGCGCCTCGCGCAGGTGCGCGCCGTGATCGGCCAGGTCCGCGGCCGGCAGCTCGCCGGAGTCCAGCAGCACCAGTTCGGTCTCGTCGTGCGCACCCTGCTGCAGCCGCGCCACGATCTGCGCCGCATCGGCACAGGCCACCGGCACCACCCGGGCGCCGGACGCGCCGGCCAGGCGCCGCGCAACGGCAATGGCCGGCGCATCGCGGTGCGGGCCTTGAATCACCAGAATCGACATGGAACACATCCAACGGAAAGGACGCTGCAGACTCTAGGCCTGTGCCGCGTAAGCGCGCCATTGCGGTAGGCGGCTGGGGCGTAAAGCTTGCGTAAGAAGTGCCGGGATTGGGGATTGGGGATTCGGGATTGGAAAAATCCAAGCCGATAGCGCCCCCGCTTCGCGACCATCGCCTTTACGAATCCCGCAATCCCCAATCCCGAATCCCGGCCGTGCGACGCCCGGCCGCATCTGCGATCATCTCCGGTTTCCCGCTGCCGACGCCGCCAGGAACCTTCCATGACCCAAACCGCCTTGCGCCGCGATGTCGGCCCATTCGCCCTGATGCTGACCGGCCTGGGTTCGATCATCGGCTCCGGCTGGCTGTTCGGCGCCTGGCGCGCGGCCGGGCTGGCCGGCCCCGGCGCGGTCTGGGCCTGGCTGCTGGGCGCGGCGATCGTCACCACCATCGCCCTGGCCTATGCCGAACTGGGTGCGATGTTCCCCGAGTCCGGCGGCATGGTCCGCTACAGCCACTACTCGCACGGCTCGCTGGTCGGTTTCATCGCCGGCTGGGCCAACTGGATCGCGATCGTGTCGGTGATCCCGGTCGAGGCCGAGGCCTCGGTGCAGTACATGGCCTCGTGGCCGTGGCAGTGGGCGCAGGATCTGTACGTGCAGCAGCCCGGCGGCGCCGGCGAGCTGTCGGTGCCCGGCCTGTACATCGCCGCGGCGCTGGTGCTGGTGTATTTCCTGCTGAACTTCTGGAGCGTGAAGCTGTTCGCGCGCTCCAACAGCCTGATCACCGTGTTCAAGCTGGTGGTGCCGGCGCTGACCGGCGTGGCGCTGATCGCCAGCGGGTTCCACAGCGAGAACTTCAGCGTCGGCCTGCACGGCGGCACGCATACGATCGATTTCGCCGCGGTGCTGACCGCGGTGGCCACCGCCGGCATCGTGTTCAGCTTCAACGGCTTCCAGAGCCCGGTGAACCTGGCCGGCGAAGCGCGCGATCCCGGGCGCAGCATCCCGTTCGCGGTGCTCGGCTCGATCGCGCTGGCCACGGTGATCTACCTGATCCTGCAGGTGGCCTACATCGGCGCGGTGCCGCCGGAACTGCTGGCCAAGGCCGGCTGGCACGGCATCGATTTCCGCTCGCCGTTCGCGCAGCTGGCGATCATCGTCAACCTGCATTGGCTGGCGATGCTGCTGTACGTGGACGCCTTCGTCAGCCCCAGCGGCACCGGCATCACCTACACCGCGACCACCGCGCGGATGATCTACGGCATGGAACGCAACGGCACCCTGCCGGCGGTACTGGGCAAGCTGCATCCGCACTGGGGCGTGCCGCGCCCGGCGATGTTCTTCAACCTGGCGGTGTCCTACCTGTTCCTGTTCTTCTTCCGCGGCTGGGGCACGCTGGCGGCGGTGATCTCGGTGGCCACGATCATCTCCTACCTGACCGGCCCGATCAGCGCGATGGCGCTGCGCCGGCACGCGCCGGAGATGCACCGCCCGCTGCGCATCTTCGGCCTGCCGGTGCTGGCCGCCACCGCGTTCGTGCTGGCCACCGAGCTGCTGTACTGGGCGCGCTGGCCGCTGACCGGCGAGATCATCGTGCTGATGCTGGTGGCGCTGCCGGTGTACGCCTACTACCAGCACCGCCAGGGCTGGAAGGACTTCGGCAAGCACCTGCGCGGCGCCAGCTGGCTGATCGCCTACCTGCCGACCATCGCGCTGCTGTCGTGGGCCGGCAGCACCACCTTCGGCGGCCATGGCTACCTGTCCTATGGGCCGGACCTGGTCGTGGTCGGCGTGGTCGCGCTGGGCTTCTATTTCTGGGGCGTGCGCGCCGGCTGGCGCACCCCGTCGCTGCAGCAGGCCAGCGCCGGCTGAGGCCGGCGTCGGCGCGGGGTCAGCGCAGCGCCTGCAGCAGGCGCGAGACCAGCGTGGCGCCGACGAACCCGGGCAGGCTGCACAGCAACGCCATGGTGAAGGTCTCGATGAAATCGCGCCGCGTGTCCAGTACCGCGAACGCGATGCCGAGGCAGATCAGCGACAGCAGCAGCCCGACCACGCCGATCCGCGCATGCGCGCGCCAGCCGTGCAGCCGCGGCCAGTACCACGCGGCGACAGCGCCGGTCAGCAGCGCCGGCACCGCGCCGAACAGATAGGAAAACAGCGAGATCGCCAGCGCCCCCGCCAGCGCATCGATCGGCGCGTCGCCGCCATCCAATGCGCCGAACAGCAACAGCGGCAGCGCCACCACGAACGTTCCCAGCGGCGGCCCCCCGATCAGGAACGCCAGCACCACGCCGGTGCGCACCAATCCGGGATGCAGCGGGTCGACGCCATCGGCCGCATCGGGCAGGGGGTCTTGCCCGACCGCAGGCGCAGGCGGGTGGAGCGTGTCCGGCGCCGCCGGCGCGGCGTCCGGCGGGTCGGCGGACACGCCTCAGCCCCGGCTCACTGCCGCTGCGCCGCGCTGGCGTCGCGGGTGGCGCGGAACTCCGAGTCGCTGCTCCAGTTCGGCCATTGCGGCGAGTTGGCCAGCTCGCTGCCCAGCGTGTACAGCACCTGCAGGTCGCGCGCGGCGCCGGCGAAGGTCCAGCTCGGCAGCCATTCGTCGCCGGGCTGGTGATAGCGCTTGGCGGTGTAGTCGTCCGACGCCGCCTTGCCGGCCTTGACCCCGCCATCCACCCAATCCTGCCCGGCCGAGAACGACAGCGCCGGCACGCCGCGCTTGGCGAAGGAGAAGTGGTCGGAGCGGAAGAAGTAGCCGGCTTCCGGCTTCGGGTCCGGCGTGTAGCGCAGGTCCCAGCGCTTGGCGACCGTCTTCAGATCGTCGAGCAGGTCCAGCTTGGCGGTGCCGTAGATGCCGAAATCGCGCGACGGGCCGAACGGGCTCATGCCGTCCATGTTGATCACCGCCACCGTGCGCGCCAGCGGATACAGCGGCTTGGACGCGTAGTACTCCGAGCCGAGCAGGCCCTTCTCCTCGGCGGTGACCGCCAGGAACACCACCGAGCGCTGCGGCGCCGGGCCCTTGGCGAACACGCGGGCCAGTTCCAGCAAAGCGGCGGTGCCGCTGGCGTTGTCCAGCGCACCGTTGAAGATGCGGTCGCCGTTGGCGTCGGGCGCGCCGACGCCGATGTGGTCCCAGTGCGCGGTGTAGATCACGCTGTCGTCCGGATGGGTGCTGCCGGGCAGCCGCGCGACCACGTTGTGCGAAGTGATGACCTCCGACTTCACCGCGTAGTCGGCATGCAGGCGCTCGCCCTTCAGTTCCACCGGCTTGAACTCGCGCGATTGCGCCTGCTTCTTCAAGGCCTCGAAATCCAGCCCGGCGCGCTTGAACAGGTCCACCGCCAGGTCGCGCTGGATCCAGCCTTCGAGCGTGGGATGCGCGGCCTTGGGATCGTCGCGGACCACGTCGAACATGCTGTTGGTGTTGGAGCTGGCCACCGTGGCCCAGCCGTAGGAGGCCGGGGCGGTCTCGTGCACGATCAGCACGCCGGCCGCGCCCTGCCGCGCGCCCTCTTCGTACTTGTAGGTCCAGCGGCCGTAGTAGGTCATGCCCTTGCCGTCGAACGCGCCCTTGCCGGTCTCGAAGTCCGGGTCGTTGATCAGCACCACCGCGATCTTTCCCTTCAGGTCCACGCCCTTGAAGTCGTCCCAGCCGCGTTCCGGCGCCTTGACCCCGTAGCCGACGAACACCAGCGGCGCGCCGTCGATGGCGACCTGGCTGCTGCCGTCGAGCGCGGCGCGCACGGCGATCTGCTGGCCCTGGGTCAGCGCCTGGCGCTGGCCGCCGGCCTCGACCGCCACCTGCGGCGTGCCGACGATGTCGGCGCGGCGCAGCGGCACCGCCTGCGTCCACAGGCGCTTGCCGTCCTGCAGGTCGCCGCCCGGCTGCAGGCCCGCGGCCTGGAACTGCGCGCTCAGGTAGGCCACGGTCTTGTCCTCGCCCGGCGTGGCCGGCGCACGGCCTTCGTACGCGTCGGAGGACAGCGTCTTGACGTCGGCGGAAATGCGCTTGGTGTCGAAATTCGGTGCCGACGGCGGCGCCGCCATCAGTGCGCCGGAAATCGCCAGCGCCAGCATGCCCATGATCGGTCGCTTCACTCTTGCCCCTTGGATGGATGTACCCGCCCGAGTGTAGCGACGCCGGCGGCGAGCGGCCAAGCAGGGCCGGCACCACCCGGAAAGACGTGACGCACTGCTCGGATTGCCATCTGCGCATGCTCTAATCGCCGCGCTCGCCAAGCGCATCGCAGCGCTCGTGGACAAGCCGCCCTTCTGTGCCGGCAATCACGACGCCCGCCGCATCGGCTACCGATGATGGCCGCCATGCGCCCCGCCGGCGCCCCCACCTTTGGCCGTTCCGTCTTGGACCGACCGTTTTCGGAGAACCAGAGAGATGTCGACGTCGAAAAAATCCCGCATCACCCGCTGCCTGCTGGCCGCGGCGCTATTGGCGGCCAGCGGTTCGGCCTGGAGCTACGCCATCAACGGCGGCAAGGTGGTGGACGACAGCGGCAATCCCGTGCAGCTGCGCGGCGTCAACTGGTTCGGCTTCGAGACCAACGTGCACAGCGTGCACGGCCTGTGGGCGCGCAACTGGAAGGACATGATCACGCAGATGCAGGGCCTGGGCTTCAACGCCGTGCGCCTGCCGTTCTGCCCGCAGACCTTGAACGGCACCGCGCCGAGCAGCATCGACTACGGCCTCAATCCGGACCTGCAGGGCCTGAGCGCGTTGCAGGTGATGGACAAGGTGATCAACGAACTCAGCAGCCGCGGCATGTACGTGCTGCTCGATCACCACACGCCGGACTGCAACGCGATTTCCGAGCTGTGGTACACCTCCTCCTACAGCGAGCAGCAATGGCTCGCCGACCTGACCTTCGTCGCCAAGCGCTACGCAAGCGTGCCGGGCGTGATCGGCCTGGACCTGAAGAACGAGCCGCACGGCGCCGCCACCTGGGGCAGCGGCAACGCCGCCACCGACTGGAACAAGGCTGCCGAGCGCGCCTCGGCGGCGGTGCTGAAGGTGGCGCCGAAATGGCTGATCGTGGTCGAAGGCATCGGCGAGAACGGCAACTGCTCCAGCAGCGGCGGCCACTTCTGGGGCGGCAACCTGGAGCCGCTGGCCTGCACCGCGCTGAACATCCCGGCCAACCGCCTGCTGCTGGCGCCGCACGTGTACGGCCCGGACGTGTTCATGCAGTCCTATTTCAGCGCCTCCAATTTCCCGGCCAACATGCCGGCGATCTGGGAGCAGCACTTCGGCCAGTTCGTGCAGTCCGGCCACGCGCTGCTGCTCGGCGAGTTCGGCGGCAAGTACGGCCAGGGCAATGCGCTGGACGTGAAGTGGCAGAACGCGCTGGTCGACTACCTGATCGGCAAGGGCATCCACAGCGGCTTCTACTGGTCGTGGAATCCGAACAGCGGCGACACCGGCGGCATCCTCAACGACGACTGGTCCTCGGTGCGCACCGACAAGGTCACCCTGCTGAAGAAACTGTGGGGCGATTCCAGCAGCACCACGCCGGCACCGACGCCGACGCCGACGCCTACTCCAACGCCGACGCCCACGCCCACGCCGACCCCGGGCAGCGCCAGCTTCAGCACCAAGACCATCGTCGACAGCGACTGGAACGCCGGCTATTGCCACCGCGTGCAGGTGACCAACACCGGCAGCGCGAGCGGCAACTGGGCGGTCAGCCTGTCGATCGGCGGCACCGTCAACAACCTGTGGAATGCCACCTGGTCGCAGTCCGGCAGCACGCTCAAGGCATCCGGCGTGGACTGGAACAAGACCCTGGCGCCCGGCGCCACCGCCGAATTCGGCTTCTGCGCCGCGCGCTGACCGCGTGCAATGAAAGCGCCGCCGCGCGCACTGCGCGGTGACAATGCGAACGGCAGCGTCCCACGACGCTGCCGTTCGCACTTGCGGCGACGCAGCGCGCTCGCCGCGCTTTCGATGCGGACCTCGCCAGGTGCGGGAGTGCGTCGGGGTCGCGCCGGACGATCGCTCGCGACGGGCTCGCTCGGCAAGTCCATCGCCACCGACTCTCTCCCGGTTCCCGACGCTCGGCAAGGCGAGCGGGAGAACGCGTCTTGGCCGCCGCCGCTGTGCCATAAGTCACGTTCCGAGCCCGGCGTGCGCCCACTATGCTGGCCCATTCTCCTCATCAGGCCCGGCCCCATGCTTCGACCCTTGTCGTTGTTGATCTCCAGCATCCTCACTCTTGGCGTCGGCGCCGCCATCGCACCGGCCAGCGCCGCGCCGCCGGCACTGGCGGCCAAGGCCAAGGCCACCGTGCCGGAGATCGCCTACACCCGCTTCACCCTGCCCAACGGCCTGACCGTGGTGGTGCACGAAGACCACAAGGCGCCGGTGGTGGCGGTGAGCATCTGGTACCACATCGGCTCCGGCGACGAGCCGGCCGGCAAGACCGGCTTCGCCCACCTGTTCGAGCACCTGATGTTCTCCGGCTCGGAAAACCACAAGGGCACCTATTTCCAGCCGTTCGAGAAGGTCGGCGCCACCGACATGAACGGCACCACCTGGTTCGACCGCACCAACTACTTCGAGACCGTGCCGACCACCGCGCTGGACATGGCGCTGTGGATGGAATCGGACCGCATGGGCCACCTGCTCGGCGCGATCGGGCAGAAGGAACTGGATACCCAGCGCGGCGTGGTGCAGAACGAGAAGCGCCAGGGCGAGAACCGTCCGTACGGGCGCGTGGACGAGAACATCCTGGCCAACATCTTCCCGGCCAACCATCCGTACCAGCACGACACCATCGGCTCGATGGCCGACCTCGACGCGGCCTCGCTGGACGACGTCAAGCAGTGGTTCCACGACAACTACGGCGCCGCCAACACCACCCTGGTGCTGGCCGGCGACATCACCGTGGCCCAGGCCCAGGCCAAGGCCGAGCAGTACTTCGGCGACATCCCCGCCGGCAAGCCGGTGCCGCGCCAGCAGCCGTGGATCACCCCGCTGGCCAGGCAGACCCGCGGCGTGCAGCACGACCATGTCGCGCAGCCGCGCATCTACCGCACCTGGGTGGCGCCGCAGCTGGGCAGCGACGACGCCGTGCAGCTGGACCTGGCCACCACCGTGCTCGGCGGCGGCAAGACCAGCCGCCTGTACCAGCGCCTGGTGTACCGCGACAATCTGGTGGACGACGTCTCGGCCAGCATCCAGCCGTTCGCGCTGGCCAGCCAGCTGCAGATCACTGCCGACGTGAAGGACGGCGTGGACCCGGCCAAGGTCGAGGCCGCCATTGCCGACGAACTGAAGAAATTCCTGGCCGAAGGCCCGAGCGCCGACGAACTGCAGCGCGCCCAGGTCAACTACCGCGCCGGCTTCGTGCGCGGCCTGGAGAAGGTCGGTGGCTTCACCGGCAAGGCCGCGATCCTGGCCGAGGGCCAGGTCTATCGCAAGGATCCGGGCGCCTACAAGCACGACCTGGAGCGCGCGCAGGCGGCCACCGCGGCCAGCGTGCGCAAGGCCGCCGACACCTGGTTCGGCAAGGGCGACTACCTGCTGACCGTGCTGCCGGCCGGCGACGGCTTCGACCCGGTGGCCGAGGACAAGGCGGTCAAGCCGCTGCCCGCGGCCGACGGCAAGCCCGCGCCCACGCTGCCGGCCAAGGCCAGCTACAGCGTCGGCAAGAACCAGGTCGATCGCGCCGCCGGCATCCCGGAGACCACCCAGTTCCCGAGCCTGAGCTTCCCGCAGCTGCAGCGCGGCAAGCTCAAGAACGGCATCGAAGTGGTGCTGGCCGAACGCCACACCATCCCGGTGACCCAGGTCGAACTGCTGTTCGACGCCGGCTACGCGGCCGACCAGGGCGGCAAGCTCGGCACCGCCAACTTCACCGCGGCGCTGATGAACGAGAGCACCCGCAGTCTGGATTCGGTGGAAGTGGCGCAGCGCCGCCAGCGCCTGGGCGCGATCACCAGCGTGGCGTGCGAGCTGGACAGCTGCGCCGCCTCGCTCGACGCGCTCAACGACCAGCTGGCACCGTCGCTGGCGCTGTTCGCCGACATCGTGCGCAACCCGGCGTTCAAGGCCGAGGACATCGAACGCATCCGCGGCCAGTGGCTGGCCTCCATCGCGCAGGAGAAGACCCAGCCGCAGGGCCTGGCGCTGCGCACCCTGCCGCCGCTGCTGTACGGCCCGCAGCATCCCTACGGCGTGCCGCTCACCGGCAGCGGCACCGAAACGGCGATCAAGAGCCTGAGCGCCAGCGACCTGACCGCGTTCCAGAACAGCTGGCTGCGCCCGGACAACCTGCGCATCCTGGTCGCCGGCGACACCACCCTGGCGCAGATCATCCCGCAGCTGGACGCGGCGTTCGGCGACTGGCAGCCGCCGGCGGCCACGCGCCCGAGCAAGACCCTGTCGCAGGTCGCCGCACAGCCCAAGCCGCGCGTGTTCCTGATCAACCGCGCCGACGCGCCGCAGTCGCTGATCCTGGCCGGCCTGCTGGCGCCGTCGACCAAGGCGCCGAACAACCTCGCCATCGGCGTGGCCAACGGCGCCTTCGGCGGCACCTTCACCTCGCGGTTGAACATGAACCTGCGCGAGGACAAGCGCTGGGCCTACGGCGCCAACAGCTTCATGCTGGATGCGCAGGGCCAGCGCCCGTTCCTGTTCTTCGCCCCGGTGCAGACCGACAAGACCGCCGAATCGGCCGCGGAGATCCTGAAGGAAGCCAAGGCCGTGGTCGGCGACAAGCCGCTGACCGCCGAGGAGATCGCCAAGATCAAGAACCAGCGCATCCGCGCCCTGCCGGGCAGCTTCGAGACCACCGGCGCGGTGCTGGGCGCGGTCGAGAGCATCGTCCAGTACGGGCGTCCGGACGACTACGTGCAGACCCTGAAGACGCGCCTGGAAGGCATCGACCAGACCGCGGCGGAAGCGGCGATCAAGGAAATCGTCGCGCCGCAGGCGATGACCTGGGTGATCGTCGGCGATCTCAAGCAGATCGAGGCGCCGGTACGCGCGCTGAAGCTGGGCGAGGTGCAGGTGCTGGACAGCGACGGCCAGCCGGTCAAGGCGAAGGCCAAGGCCGCCGGCAAGCAGTAAGGCAACACGCGCATGGCCGGGAGGTCCCGGCCATGCGTGGCAAGGCGGCGTGCGGGCGGATCGCCCGCGATGCCGGAACGTCTTGGCGTGGCGACGCGCGCGCAGTGGTGCATACGCTGCCCGATCCCCAGTCTCGCATTAGAGGCACGCGCGCAAGCGCGCTGCCGATTGCAGCCATCGTTGCGCGCTGCACGCATCGGTCGCTCGACATCCAAGCAGTGCAGGGTCAGGACGACGGCCGCGAGCCGTTCCTTCCTGTTTCCGGAAAAGCTGGCTGACCGAGCATCCTCCCAGAAGTAGACTCGCCTCCTGGACGCTGCTGCCGATCGGAGATCGCGATGCTTGAAAACACATTCTCGGATGGCGAAGCGGCCATCACCCCAGCGGACCTGGATCACCTGGAATCCGTCATCGACCGGAAGCTACCGGCGTCTTTCAGGGCGCACTACCTCAAGTACAACGGCGGCATGCCTGAGCGAGCGTATTGGGTCGGCGAAGATGGTTACGAGCCGATCGAGGTCGCCACGTTCAAACCGATTGCGCATTGCGACTACACGCTGCTGTCCACCTACCGGTTGATGCTGCAGAAACAGGTTCTGCCCGCACGCCTGCTGCCGTTCGCGAACGACTGCGGCGGCAACTTCTTTTGTCTGGATCTGGACACGGGAGCCGTCCGCTATTTCACCACCGACACCTTCGACAGCGACCTCAGCCCGGAGCAAAACCAGGCCAACGCCGAAAGGCCTGTCTGTCCGGATTTCCTTCAGTTCGTCCAAGGGCTGATCGACGAGGAGGATGCGGACGAGGAATGAACCGGGCAGCAAAACGAGCATGGCAAGCAATGCCCTTCACGGCACCTGGCCGCAGCGCTTGCTATCCCGGACATCCTTCCCGCCGCTACCCGTTCGATGCCGACCGCTCCGCCACGCATCGCCAATCCCGCTCCGCGCATCCGCGTCGGCTGCGCCGGCTGGTCGATCGCCAGCACCCAGCGCGCGCTGGTCGGCGACGGCGCCAGCCAGCTGCAACGCTATGCGACCCGCTTCGATGCGGTCGAGATCAACTCCACCTTCTACCGCGCCCACCGTCCCGCCACCTACCAGCGCTGGGCCGACAGCGTGCCGGCGGACTTCCGCTTTTCGGCCAAGCTGCCGCGCACCATCACCCACGACGCGCGCCTGTCCGGCGTGGGGCCACTGTTGCAAACCTTCCTCGACGAAGCCGGCCACCTCGGCGACAGGCTCGGCTGCCTGCTGGTGCAACTGCCGCCGAGCCTGGCCTTCGATGCGCGCACCGCCGCCACCTTCTTCGCCATGCTGCGGCGCCGCTGGCACGGCGGCATCGCCTGCGAACCGCGCCACGCCAGCTGGTTCAGCGCGCGCGCCGAGGCCTTGTGGCAGCGCCACCGCATCGCCCGCGTCGCCGCCGATCCGGCGCTGAACGCCAGCGCCGCGCAACCCACCGGCACCGCGGCCCCGGCCTACTGGCGCTGGCACGGCGCGCCGCGCGTCTACTACAGCGACTACGCCGACGACACGCTGCGCGGCCTGGCCGAGCGCGTCGCCGCCGCCACGCCGCACACGGACGAAGCCTGGGTGATCTTCGACAACACCGCGCTCGGCCACGCCCTCGCCAACGCCGCCACGCTGCAGGCGCAACTGCGCGCGCTCGGCGCCGGCACCGCCGGCTGACCGCCACGCCCCGCCGGGGCCCGCCGTTTGCGGGACAAGGGCCCGCCCTGCTGCGGCAGGAACCGGACACTCGCTCGCCGCCCCTGTAGGAGCGGCTTCAGCCGCGACACACCGTGTCGGCACCCGGCTGCCGCCGATGCAAGGCGCTCCGCTTTCGTGCGCCAGGTCCGCAGACTCGGGCCAGCGGCCAACATCGACGCACCGCGCCGTCCGGCCCGCAGCGGCGGCGCCAAGCCCGGCAGGCGGCGGCGCCCGATTGGCCCCGCTCTTGCATCGCCTCCGGCATGTCTCCGCAACGCGCTCCGATTCAAGCCCACCGGCGCATGGCCGATATCGCCAGATCGGCCGATCGCGTCGCGGCTCGGTCGGATCGCTCCGCGCTTCCAGGTCTCGCCAGCGCGCGGCCGCCACAGCCGCCAGTCACCCGCCTCCTCCTTCGGTCGTTTACCATGCCGCACGCATCCTGCTCTGGACCCGAGATGAGCCATGCCGCTCCTCCCTGTTGCACGCCGCTGCTGAGCCTGTCGCTGGGCCTGCTGCTGGGCAACTACGACACCGCCTCGGCGCAGCCCGCGCCGACCGCGATGCAGACCGCGCCGGCGCCCGCGCCGCTGACCCCGGACCTGGCCTACCCCGAACTGTTCCAGGCGGTGCAGCAGCAGGAACTGTTCGACGACCAGAAGCACTTCGTCGATGCGCTGCCGCTGCGCGACCCGGCCCTGATCAACGCCGACTACCTGGCCCAGCGCCAGCAGCCGGACTTCGACCTGCGCCGCTTCGTCGCCGCCAACTTCGAGGAATCCGGCCCGGTGCAGACCGAGGCGATCCGCCAGGACACCGGCCTGCGCGAGCACATCGACGCGCTGTGGCCGCTGCTGGTGCGGCGCCAGGTGGACGTGCCGGCGCACAGCAGCCTGCTGTCGCTGCCGCAGCCCTACGTGGTGCCGGGCGGGCGCTTCCGCGAGGTCTACTACTGGGATTCGTACTTCACCATGCTCGGCCTGGTCGAGAGCGGCGAGCGCGAACGCAGCCGGCAGATGCTGGACAACTTCGCCTACCTGATCGACACCTACGGGCACATCCCCAACGGCAACCGCAGCTACTACCTGAGCCGCTCGCAGCCGCCGTTCTTCTCGCACATGGTGCAGCTGCAGGCCAAGGTGGAAGGCGACGCCGCCTATGCGCGCTACCTGCCGCAGCTGCAGAAGGAATACGCGTACTGGATGCAGGGCGCGCAGGCGCTGGCGCCGGGCAGCGCGCAGGCGCACGTGGTGCGGCTGGCCGACGGCAGCCTGCTCAACCGCTACTGGGACGCGCGCGACACGCCGCGCCCGGAAGCCTGGCTGCACGACGTGCGCACCGCCGCCGAGGCCAAGGACCGCCCGGCCGCCGAGGTCTACCGCGACCTGCGCGCCGGCGCCGAGAGCGGCTGGGACTATTCCAGCCGCTGGCTGGGCGACCGCAAGACCCTGGCCACGATCCGCACCACCGCCATCGTCCCGGTCGATCTCAACAGCCTGCTCTACCACCTCGAAACCACCCTGGCCCTGGCCTGCGCCAAGAACCCGGGCGCGGCCGGCTGCGACACCGACTACGCGGCCCTGGCCAGCGCGCGCAAGACCGCGATGGACAAGCACCTGTGGAGCGATGCCGGCTACTACGCCGACTACGACTGGCAGCAGCGCCGGCTGCGCGACCAGGTCACCGCCGCGGCGCTGTATCCGCTGTTCGTCGGCATCGCCTCGCCGGCGCGCGCCAAGCGCAGCGCCGACACCGTGCAGGCGCAGCTGCTGCGTCCCGGCGGCCTGGCCACCACCCGCCTGCATACCGGCCAGCAATGGGACGAGCCCAACGGCTGGGCGCCGTTGCAATGGATCGCGGTGGACGGCCTGCGCCGCTACGGCCAGGACGCGCTGGCGCAGCGCATCGGCAGCCGCTTCCTGGCGCGGGTGCAGGCGCTGTTCGCGCAGCAGCACAAGCTGGTGGAGAAGTACGGCGTCGACGCCAAGGCGCAGGGCGGCGGCGGCGGCGAATACGCGCTGCAGGACGGCTTCGGCTGGACCAACGGCGTGACCCTGCTGTTGCTGGACCTGTACGCCAAGCAGGCGCCCGCCCCAGCGCTGACGCCGGCCGCGCAGCAGGCGCGGCAGCCGGAGCCGGCCACGCCCTGAGGCGCCGGCCGGCGGGTATGCTGCGATCCTTGCCCAGACCCAAGGATCGAAGATGAGCGTACGTACCCTGGCCGAATTCCTGTCGGCCTCGCGCGAGAAGGACGCCTCGGCGGACGCGTTCGAACTGGAAAGCCCGCACCTGCTGGAAGTGCGCCTGGACGGCCTGGTGTGGGCCAAGGCCGGGGCCATGGTCGCGCGCAAGGGCGCGGTCAAGTTCACCCGCCAGGGCCTGCTGGAACAGGGCCTGGGCAACCTGCTGAAGAAGGCGGTCAGCGGCGAAGGCATGCAGCTGATGAAGATCGAGGGCCAGGGCCGCGTCTATCTGGCCGACGCCGGCAAGAAGATCACCCTGCTGCGCCTGGCCGGCGAGTCGATCTTCGTCAACGGCAACGACGTGCTCGCCATCGAGGCCGGCATCGACAGCCAGATCACCATGATGCGCAAGGTCGCCGGCATGCTCTCCGGCGGCCTGTTCAACGTGCGCCTGAGCGGCCACGGCATCGTCGCCATCACCTCGCACTACGAACCGCTGACGCTGCCGGTCAACGCGCAGAGCGGCCCGGTGTTCACCGACCCCAACGCCACCGTGGCCTGGTCCGGCGGGCTGACCCCGGAGATCGTCGCCGACGTCAGCCTGGGCACGCTGCTCGGGCGCGGCTCCGGCGAGAGCATCCAGCTGCGCTTCGCCGGCGAAGGTTGGGTGGTGGTGCAGCCGTACGAGGAAGTGGCGCTGCAGGCGAAGAGCTGAGCCCGGGCGCCGGAGACCGGCGCCGGCGTCAGCATGGACGCGCTGCCTGGCCGCGGCTGCGGCGAGAGCATGCAGCTACGTTTTGGAGGCGATTGCGGGGAATGGCGCAGCCGTACGACGAAGTGCGCTGCAGGCCAGGCGCTGAGGCCGAGCACCGGAGACTAGCGCCTGCGTCAGCCTGGACGCGCTGCCTGACCGCGGCGGCGGCGAGAGCATGCAGTTGCGTTTCGCAGGCGATCGCCGGGAATGGTGCAGCCGTACGACGAAGTGCGCCGCAGGCCAGGCGCTGAGGGCTGGCACACACGGTCAGCCTGGCTTGCCGATGGAATGGCCGGATGCCGCGCATAGCCGCCGGGTCGGTGCACCATGCTCCCTGCGCTGCCGCGCGCTGCGCGGACGCACCGTGGCGGCATGTGTGCGGATGCCAGGTTCGATCGTGCGTGCGTCGGCGGGGAAGCGCGCGACCGCGCGACCTGCAAGCCTTACGTGGGAACCCGCGCTACTGCGCCGGCGTTTCCGTCTTGATTCCCATCGCTTCGCGGTAGCGTTGATAGAGCGCCATCACCTTGTCGATGTAGTCGCGGGTTTCCGCATACGGCGGCACGCCGCGATAGCGCGCCACGGTGCCGATGCCGGCGTTGTAGGCGGCCGCGGCGAGCGTGCGGTCGCCCTGGTAGCGGCGCAGCAGCGACTGCATGTAGCGCGCGCCGCCGGCGATCGACTGGTCGGCGGCGAACGGATCGGCCACGCCGTATTCCTTCGCCACTTCGGGCATCAGCTGCATCACGCCCTGTGCGCCCTTCGGCGACACCGCCGCCGCGTCGAAGCCGCTTTCGGCGTGCGCGATCGCGCGCAGCCACGGGTCGTCCACACCGGTGGCGCGCGCCGCGGCGCGGAATTGCTTGGCGTGCATGTTCAACTGCGGCGCGCCGACCTTGCCCAGTCCCGGATGCGCCGCCTCGCCCGGCGGAGTGACTGCGGTGAAGCGCAGGTACGGACGCGACCCGGGCAGATTGCGCGTGGAGTACACCAGGCGCCCGTCCTGCTCGCGCTCGTACAGGGTGCCGCTGAACACGCCCATGCTGCCCCACAGGTTGGGCGTGGCGATCGCGGCATCGTCGAGCTCCTTCGGCGTGCATTTGGAGCCGGGCTCCGGCGCGGTCGCTAGGCTGACCGTGCCGTCGCGCACGCAGCGGTACACCGTGCGCGCCTGCGCGCCGGCGACGACGCAGCACGACAGCAGCAGGACCAGTAGCGTTCGGGAACAGGGCATGGGCGGCTGACGGAACGGGCGAAGGCGGGCGCGCATCATCGCGCACCGGACGTCGGCGCAGGTGAGGACCGGGCGGACGGCGCTTTCTGACGCGCGCCGTGTAGGAGCGGCTTCAGCCGCGACATGTTGCCGACGCCGCTGCAGTTCAGGCTCCGCTCGTCGCGACTGAAGTCGCTCCCACAGGAGACTTGCGGCGCGCCGGCCGGGTGCACTGTGGGGGGACTTCAGTCCCTGCCGCTTCCGAGATCGGATAGCCCGCCCACGCCGTTTGTCGCGGCTGAAGCCGCTCCTACAGGAGAGGCTTGCGGCGCGCCGGCCGGGTGCACTGTGGGAGGGACGTCAGTCCTGGCCGCTTCCGAGATCGGATAGCCAGCCCGCTCCGTTCGTCGCGGCTGAAGCCGCTCCTACTGGAGAGGCTTGCGGTGCGCCGGCCGGGTGCACTGTGGGGGGGACTTCAGTCCTGGCCGCTTCCGAGATCGGATAGCCAGCCCACTCCGTTCGTCGCGGCCGAAGCCGCTCCTACAGGAGAGGCTTGCGGCGCGCCGGCCGGGTGCAGTGCGGGAGGGACTTCAGTCCCGGCCGCTTCCGAGATCGGATAGCCAGCCCACTCCGTTCGTCGCGGCTGAAGCCGCTCCTACAGGAGAGGCTTGCGGTGCGCCGGCCGGGTGCGCTGTGGGAGGGACTTCAGTCCTGGCCGCTTCCGAGATCGGATAGCCGGCCCACTCCGTTTGTCGCGGCTGAAGCCGCTCCTACAGGAGAGGCTTGCGGCGCGCCGGCCGGATGCACTGTGGGAGGGACTTCAGTCTCGACTGCTTCCGAGCGCGGATAGCCGGCCCACGCCGCTTGTCGCGGCTGAAGCCGTTCCTACAACGGCACGCAGCCGGGAAAGCGCCACCGCTACGGCGCGCACGCCGCCAGTTTCTGGTCGGCATACCACAGCGCGCGCCGCGCCAGGTCGTAGGCGCTGTCGGCGGCGCGCGGCAGGGTCTGCTGCGCCAGGATCGGGTCGGCGCCGTGGGCCATGGCCTTTTCCACGCGCTGCAGTTCGTCCAGGTTGTCCAGCACCGGCTGCAGCAGGCGGCTGCGCTGCGCCGCCGGGCAGGCCGCGCGGCGCTGCTCCAGTTCGCCGATCGCCTTGCGGATCAGGCGGCTGGCTTCGCCGTCCAGGCCCGGCGCCTTTTCCAACGCGATCGGCGCGGCCTTGTAGGCATCGCCGGTGGCCTCGCTGCCGAGGTCGCCCGGGCGCTCGTGCAGCGCCGGGTTGAAGCGCACGTCCGGCGGCGGCCGCGCCACCGCCGACTGGTGGGTGCTCTTGGGCAGCATCTTCTTCATCGCATCGCCGATGCCCTGCATCGCCACGTCGCCCAGGGTGCCGCTGGTGGCCCAATCCTTGTCGAAGCGGGTGGGCCGGTAGTCGATCGGGTTCGGACGCTCGAGCAGGCGCTTGGCCTTGGCCAGGTCGCGCGGATTGGTGGTGCCCGGCGGGGTGCCTTGCGCCTCGGCGAACGGATCCACCGCCACGCCGTCCGGCAACCGCGCGCTGCCGTCGCGGGTGTACAGCGTGGCGCTCATCGGCGCGGCCTGCGTGGCCACGGGAGCGGCAGTGCGGGTCGGTGGCGGCAGCGGCGCTTGCGCCGCGCGCGCGGTGGCCGGCGCGCGCCGTGCCGCGGCATGCGGCGCGGACTGGGCGGCCTGCGGTGACGGCGGCGGCGCGGCGACCGGTTCCGGGCGCGGCACGAACACCAGCCGCATCGCGTCGTGGACGCGCGGCGGCGCCGCCGCCGGCGCGATCAACAGCAGGCGGCCGAGCAACAGCAGGATCAGCAAGGTGGTGGCGGCCGCGCCCAGGTGCAGCAGCCGGTCTTCCGCAGGCGCAGACGTCACGACGATCGAGATTCCATAGCGAGGTATGCGTCCACCGGAGGATTGTCTCCGGACTCCGCTATGGTGCCGTGAGTTCCTGTGCCGCAACGTGTCAATCGACGTCCAACGCCGTCATGTGCTGCCACCCGCCGCCGGACTGCGGGTGCAAAACCCCCGCCACGCTTGACGCTGCGCCGTGTCGCGAGGAAACCGGCTAAGGTGGCCGGCGCAGCTGCAGCGACAGCCGGCGTACAGCCAACACGCGTCGCCCCCTGGTTTGGAGAACGCCCCGTCGTGAAAACCCGTCTGCCATGAAGCACGCAACGATCCGCTGGCTGGGCGCCTGCCTGCTGAGCGCCGCCGCGGCGCTCCCGGCCACTGCCGCGCCGTCGCACCTGGACAGCATCGCGCAGCGCGGCACGCTGCGCGTGTGCACCACCGGCGACTATCTGCCCTACAGCCTGCTGCGTGCGGACGGCGGCTATGAAGGCATCGACATCGCCCTGGCGCAATCGCTCGCGGCCAGCCTGGAGGTGCCGGTGACCTGGGTCCCCACGCGCTGGGCGACGCTGCTGCCGGACCTGCTCGCCGATCGCTGCGACATCGCCGTCGGCGGCATCTCGGTGTCGCTGCAGCGGCAGCGCCACGCCTGGTTCAGTGCCGTGCTCGACGTGGACGGCAAGATCCCGCTGGTGCGCTGCGCCGACCAGCAGCGCTATCGCGACATCGCGCAGATCGATCGCGCCGAGGTGCGGGTGATCGAACCGCGCGGCGGCACCAACGAAGCCTTCGCCCGCCGCGAACTGCCGCAGGCGCGGCTGACCCTGTCCGACGACAACACCGCGATCTTCCGCGAACTGCTCGAAGGCCGCGCCGACGTGATGATCACCGATGCTTCCGAAGCGCGCTTCCAGCAGCGCCGCATGCACGGCCTGTGCGCGGTGAATCCGCAACAGCCGCTGCAGTACAGCGAAAAGGCGTTCCTGCTGCCGCGCGACGACATGGCCTGGAAGGCCTACGTGGACCAGTGGCTGCACCTGAGCAAGGCCAGCGGCGAGTACCGCAAGGCGCAGGCGCCGTGGTTGGGAGATGCGGCGGACTAGCGCCCGCATCGCAGACAGCCTGTCGCCAGTCGCTGCAGTGCATGGTGCCGGCGGTGCATGCGGAGAGCGCCCGGCGGTCCTTCGCGATCCCGCCGGCAAGGCGCTATGCTGCCGACGCCGGCGGCGATCGCTCCGGCAGAAAGGGACATCGACAAGGGGACACTCATGAAGAACGGATGGAGCGCGCTCGCGCTGGCGAGCGTGATGCTGGTGGCCGGGTGCTCGACCAATAGCGTGGTGCGCCAGAGCTACAAGGCCGCGGCGCCGGAAACCTACTGGTGCCAGGTCAAAGGCAACGAAGACACCGACGCCGAAAGCCTGGGCATGTTCCAGCGCCAGCTCGACGAAAAACTGGACGCGGCGCATCTGCGCGGCGCCGAGGGCAGTGCCGACGCGCGCAAGATGACGATCACCATCGACCATTACTACATGCGCAGCAACGGTGCGCGTTTCTGGGCCGGCATCATGGCCGGGCGCGACAAGATCAAGAGCAAGGTCGAGGTCGCGGGCGCAGATGGCAAGACCGCTGCGCGTTTCGATGTCGAGTCGACCAATACCAGCGCCTGGGGCACGTCCGAAGGCCTGGTCGGCCGCCACGCCGAAGAAATCGTCGAACGGCTCAAGCAGCTGCAGTAGGCAGGTGCGCTGGCGATCGCCGTTGTGCGGAGGACGCAACTGGCGTTCTCCGCGCGCGATGACTGTGCCGGAACACGCCCCACGCGGGTATTCGAAAGTGACGCGGCGTTGTGGGAGCGACTTCAGTCGCGACGGGCTTTATCGGTAATGCCCGTCGCGACTGAAGTCGCTCCTACAAAAAGGGCGCATGCCTGCAGATCGACAAGAGCATCGGCTCCGGAACGCGCCTGTGCAGATGGCTCAACGTGTCGCGCGCGCATCTCGCCGCGGTGCCGTGCGCCTACTCCAGCGTCACCCGCAGGTCGCGATTGGCCGTGGCCTGGTTGCCGCTGTAGTCGCTGGCGGTGATGCGGATCAGATAGTCGCCCGCGGGCAGCGCGCTCGGCTGCCATCGTCCTTCGGCGATGCGGCCGTCGCGCACGGTGTTGGTCACCACGTAGCGGAAGCGGGTCGTGGCGCTGCCGTGCACGGTGATGCCGCTGTCGGCCGCGTATGCCACCTTCACCGCATCGGCATCGGCGGGCATGCGGTCGAACTGGATGCTCGGCTGCGCCGGCGCGGCACCAGGCAGCGGCCGGCCTTGCGCATCGAGCACCTCGTAGCCCAGCGCATACAGGCCAAGGCGCCGGCGCGGCAGGTTGCGATCCACCTGGTCCCAGGCCTCCACCACGATCTGCACGCCGCCGTTGCCGCGCGCCACCCGCACCCGTCCTTGCGTCGCCGGCAGCGCCTGGCCGTTGCCGTCGAACAGCTCGATGCGCTGGATCTGCGGCGGGTAGTGATCGGCGTAGTCGCGGAAGCCGAGCAGCACCGCATTGCGTTCGAAGCCGCTGGCGCCCACGCTCAGATGCACATGCGCCATCGCGTTGATCGTGCCCAGCGCGTCGCCGGCGGCGAAGCGGGTGCCGCGCAGCACGCGCACCCGTTCCGGCGCGCCGCTGTCGTCGGCGAGCAGATGGAAGCGCTGCGGATCCAGCAACGCGCCCTGCGCGGTGCGCCCCACGCGCATGTGGATGTAGCCGAGCTGGTCCAGCGCCATGCCTTCGCCGAGTTTGCCCAGCGCCCAGGTCGCGCTGGGGCTGGCGACCTTGGCATCGGCGATGGCGTAGACCGTCTGCCCGACGTCGCCACGGATATCCAGGCCCGCATGCAGATGGTCGCGGCTCTCGCCCTGGTAGTTGCCGCGCACCTCGCCGAGCGTGCCGACCACTTCGTGCCAGCCATCCTGCGGACGCAGCGGCCAGCGGCCGTGGGTGGCCGGCAGCGGCTGTGCGGCGGCGGGTCCGATCACCACGGGCGCGGCGGCGGCAGCGGCCTGCGGCGTGGTCGGCAGCAACCGGTGCACCCGCGCGCTGCCCGCATCGGTGACATAGACCGCGCCGTCCGCGGCCACGGTCACGCCGGCCGGACGCGCCAGGCGGGTGTCGCTGCGCTCGCCGGACAGCACCAGCACGTGTCCGGTCGAGGTGACCTGCAGCACGCGGCCGTCGTCGCTGCCCACGTAGCCGTGGCCATCGAAGGTCAGCCCCAGACTCAGCGGCCGAGATAGCGGCGACGCCTCGCTGGCGCCGGCCAGGGTAACCACCCGCCCGTCCGGCAGCAGCTGGCGGATCGCGTCGTTGCGCAGGTCGGCGATCCACAGCACGCCGGCGCGATCCACCTTCAGGTCGGTCGGCGTATCGAAGCGCGCTTCGGCGCCGATGCCATCGGCATAGCCGGGGCGATCGCCGCCGGCGAGCGTGCGCACCTGGCCGTCGCGCTCGATCACGCGGATGCGGTCGTTGTAGGTATCGGCGACATAGACGCGCCCCTGCGCATCCACCGCCACGCCCATCGGGCCGTTGAAGCGCGCCTGCGCGGCCGGGCCATCGCGGAAGCCGGCCGTGCCGTCGCCGGCCAGCGTCGTCACCACGCCCTGCGCGCTGAGCTTGCGGATCGCATGGTTGCCGGTATCGGCGATGTACAGCGTGCCCGCCGCGTCCACGGCGATGCCCGATGGCGTGGCGAAGCGCGCCGCACTGGCGATGCCGTCGGCGAAGCCTTCGGCGCCGCCGGCAACGGTGGCGACCGTGCCGTCGCGGGCGATGCGGCGAATGCGGTTGTTGTCGCCGGCATCGGTCACGTACAGCACGCCGTGCGCATCGACCACGATGCCGTAGGGATCGGCGAAGCGTGCGCGTCCCGCGGCGCCATCGGCCAGGCCGCGCACGCCGTCGCCGGCCACCCACTGCAGCTGCGCCAGCCAACCCAACGGCGTCGGCGCCGGTGCGCTGGAGGCGCGCGCTACGCTGTGCGGACGTTCGCTTCGCCACCAAGCGAACAACGCGAGCGATACCAGCGCCAGCAACAGCAGCCACACCCCGGTCTTTCTCATATCCTGCCCGCGCGACGAATGGTCAGGCACCTTAGACAAAGCGCGCGGCGCAGGGAAGCGCGCGCGTGCTGGCGGCCTCCCTAAGCGAGCGCGCCTGCGAAATCGATGAACGCCACCGGCACCTGCGCGGTCAGCCAGACGCCGTTGTCGGCGCGATGGAACGCATGCCCGGCCTCGGCCATGGCCTGCGCGCGCACCGTCAGCAACACGGCCCGTCCATAGCGCTGCCCGACCTGCAACGCCGTGTCCGCCGACACCGACAGGTGCACGTGCTGGCGCTGGCCCGGCAGCAACCCATCGCGGCGGATCGCGTCCAAAAAGCGGGTCGCCGTGCCGTGGTACAGCTGCGGCGGCGGCTCCACGGATGCAAGGCCCAGGTCCACCGGCAGCGAATGCCCCTGGTTGGCGCGGATGCGCAGGCCATCGGCGCTGATCGCGAAACGCTGCTTGTCGCTGTCCGCCACCACCCGCTGCAGTTGCGCGGGGGTCAACGGATGCGTGGGCTGCGCCAGCCGCAGCAGTGCGTCGATCGATGCCCAGCCCTGCGCATCGAGCTGCAGTCCGATCGCCTGCGGCTGGTGCCGCAGCACCCAGCTCAGGAACCTGCTCGCGGTCTCGTCGGAACCTTCCATCGCAGCGGCCTCGGCATGCACTCGGGCCGGGCACGATAGACCACGTCGGCGCGATCAGCCACTCAGGCCGAGCTGTTCGGCCAGGTCGTTGCGCGGCGAACGGCCGTACAGGCGGCTGTATTCGCGGCTGAACTGCGACGGGCTCTGATAGCCGACGCGATAGCCGGCCGAACCCACGTCCATCCGCTCCACCACCATCAGCCGCCGCGCCTCGCGCAGGCGCAGCTGCTTCTGGTATTGCAGCGGGGTCATCGAGGTCACCGCGTTGAAATGGTGATGCAGCGAAGACGCGCTCATGTTCACCTGTCGCGCCAGGTCTTCGATCCGTATCGGTTCGGCGTAGTGCTGGCGCAACCACGCGATCGCCTTGGCGATACGGTTGCTGGGGCTGTCCTCCTGCGCGATGCGCAGCAGATTCGGGCCGCACGGTCCGGTCAGCAGGCGATACAGGATTTCCTGCTCGATCAGCGGCGCCATCGCGGCGATGTCGTCGGGCTGTTCCAGCAACCGGAGCATGCGCAGCGTCGCATCCAGCAACGCCGCGCTGGCGGTGTTGACCGACACGCCGCGCACGCAATCGGCGCTGGCCTGCGCCGGCAGCGGAATGCGTTCGAGCAGGTCGCGCAGCCGGTCCGGGCGGATCGCCATGGCCAAGCCCAGCAATGGCTGCTCCGGGCTGGCCTGGGTGATGCGCGATACCACCGGCAGGTCCAGCGCCACCAGCAGATAGGTGCCGGCCGCGTAGCGGTATTCCTCCGTGCCCAGGCTCAGGCACTTCTCGCCCTGCACCACCAGGGCGAAGCAGGGCCACTGCGCGGTGTGTGCCTTTGGCGAGGGCGCGGTGCGGTAGGAACAGAACAAGCCGTCGATGGCGGTATCGCCGTCGCCGTCGGGGACGGCCAATCGGGCAATGAGTGCGGCGATTTCTTGATAGCGGTCGGCGAGCGCGGTCATCGGCGTCGGGCGCGGTGGCGGGCAATCCAGGGACATACAGCTTGCCTGATGCTGCGACGGCGCGTTCGCCGCCGCGGCACGGTTTGCAGGATCGGACAAGAATTCCGCGGGATCGCGATAACGCGGCACGGCGCCGCGCTCGCATTCTGTTCAGGCCGGATCCCCCGTCGCGTCTACCGGAGTGCTCCCATGCCCATCCTGCTCCCCTCCTCCCCCACCTGTGCGCCGATCGCCGCCGCCGTGCCCTGCCGCCCGCTTTCCCCACACTGCGCCGCGCCGCGCAAAGCGCAGGGCTGAGCCGATGCAAGCGCATAGCGAAGCCCTGGAAATCACCACCTTCCGCCTGCAGGACTGCACCTGGCGCACCTTCCTGCGCGCCAACGCCGAGGTCGATGCCTGGCTGCAACGCCAGCCCGGCTTCCGCTCGCGGCGCATCGCGCGGCGCCGCGACGGCACCGTGGTCGACATGCTGCTGTGGGACAGCGTGGCGCACGGCACCGCCTCGGCGCGGCGGCTGATGCGCGAACTGCAAGGCGCCGCGATCCATGCACTGATCGATCCGGACACGGTGTCCTGGGACATCGCGCCGGTGCAGCACGTCAGCGGCGAGGAGCGCGACGACAGCGAGGCGGAAACCGAGGCGGACAGCCTCGCCGCCTAGCAATCGCGAGCGCCTGCACCCGCCGCCGCGCTCACACCCAGCCGCGGCGGCGGAACCACGCCAGCGGCAGCACCACGCTCAGCGCGATCACGCCCAGCGCCCAGTAATAGGCGTCGTGCCACTTGAGCTCGGGCATGTGCGCGAAGTTCATGCCCCAGATGCCGACCAGCACCGTCGGCGGAATGCCCACCACCGACGCCACCGCCATCACCTTCATCACGTTGTTCTGGTCCATGTTGATCATGCCCAGCACGCTGTCGAGCAGGAACTCGACGCGATCGTCCAGGTGCTGCTCGAACTCGCCCAGGGTGACCAGGTCCTTGTGCAGCAGGCCGATCCGCTTGGCCGCATCGGCGCCGAACCAGTCCGGCGCGGCGCCGTCCAGGTAGGTGGCCAGGCGCAACAGGCCCTGCCCGGCGTTGTGCATGCCGCCGAGCCGCCGGCCCATGCCGCCGACCTGGCGCAGCATCCGTTCCATGTCGCGCGACTTGTAGGGTTCGTCGAAGACAGCGCGCGTGGTCTCGGTGATCTCCGCCTCCAACGCTTCCAGCCGGTCCGCCAGGCGGCCGACCACCTGATCGAGCAGGCGCAGCAGCAGATCGTCGCTGGTCCGGCACGGATTCTTTTCCAGTTGCGCAGCCACCGCTTCCAGCGAGTCCATGCGCTGCTCGCGCTGGGTCACCAGCATCCGCGGCGACAGCGCGAAGCCCAGCGGCGCGGTCGGGCCGTCGTCGTCCTGGAAGCGCGGCACGTTGAGGAACAGCACATCGCCCTCGATGCGCACCCGGCTGCTGAACTCGATCTCGCCGATCGCCGCCCGCGTGGGCAAGGCGAACCCCACCTGCCGGTCGGCCTCGGCGAGTTCCTCGCGGCTGGGCTGGCACAGATCCACCCAGCAGAACGGTTGCGCGGAGGTTCCGGCAATGCGGTGGATCGTGATCATCGGGATCGGCTTGATGGCGGGAGGGCGCGAGCATCCTCCGCCGCGGCTGAAGCGAACGTCAACGGCGCAGGCACGCGGTGCGGCGGCCAACGCC
The DNA here is from genome assembly GCF_013410075.1 of Xanthomonas sp. JAI131. NCBI lineage: Bacteria > Pseudomonadati > Pseudomonadota > Gammaproteobacteria > Lysobacterales > Lysobacteraceae > Xanthomonas > Xanthomonas sp. JAI131. Next base: position 520,565 of record NZ_JACCCN010000003.1, read on the forward strand.
GCGCCATCGCGCCGAACAGCGCCATCGCCGCGCTACGGCCGGCCCTCGCCACGCTGCCGCCGCTCAGGCGCGCGCGCCACCGCGGCGCTTCAACGCATAGCCGATGCCCAGCAGCAGGAACCAGGCCGGGCTGGCCAGCAACGCCTGCCGGGTGTCGTCCTGCAGCGTCAGCAGCGCCAGCACGAAGGCGAAGAACGCCAGGCACACGTAGCACATGACCACGCCGCCGGGCATCTTGAACGCCGAGGTCGCATGCAGCTGCGGGCGCTTGCGTCGGTAGGCGATGTACGCGCACAGGATCAGCGACCAGACGAACATGAACAGCACCGCGGCCAGCGTGGTGACCAGGGTGAAGGCGGTGACCAGGTTCGGGATCAGGTACACCAGCAGCGTGCCGCCGAGCAGGCACGCGCAGGAGAACAGCAGGCCGCGCGCCGGCACCGCCGCGCGCGACAGCCGGGCGAAACCGCGCGGCGCATGCCGCTCCTCGGCCAGGCCGTAGAGCATGCGGCTGGTGGAGAAGATGCCGCTGTTGGCCGACGAGGTGGCCGAGGTCAGCACCACGAAGTTGATCAGGCTGGCCGCGGCCGGCACCCCGGCCAGCACGAACAGCTCCACGAACGGGCTCTTGCCCGGCACCACCTCGCGCCACGGCGTCACCGCCATGATCGCGATCAGCGCCAGCACGTAGAACACCAGGATCCGCACCGGGATCGAATTGATCGCCTTGGGCAGGTTACGCTGCGGGTCGGCGGTCTCGGCGGCGGTGGTGCCGACCAGCTCGATGCCGACGAAGGCGAACACCGCGATCTGGAAACCGGCGAAGAAGCCGCCGATGCCCATCGGGAACATGCCGCCGTCGTTCCACAGATTGGCCAGCGCCGCCACATGCCCCGACGGCGACTGGAAGCCCCAGGCCACCAGCCCGGCGCCGGTGAGGATCAACGCGCAGATGGCCACGATCTTGATCAGCGCGAACCAGAATTCCATTTCGCCGAACAGCTTCACCGTCACCAGGTTCAGGCTCAGCAGCAACAGCACGCACAGCATCGCCGGGATCCACGGCGCCAGGCCCGGGAACCAGAACTGCGCGTACGCGGCGATCGCGATCACGTCGGCGATGGCGGTGATGATCCAGCAGAACCAGTAGGTCCAGCCGCAGAAGAACCCGGCCCAGGGGCCAAGCAGGTCGGTGGAGAAGTCGATGAACGACTTGTACTCCAGGTTCGACAGCAGCAGTTCGCCCATCGCGCGCATCACGAAGAACAGCATCGCGCCGATGATCAGGTATACGAACAGGATCGACGGCCCGGCCAGGCTGATGGTCTTGCCCGAGCCCATGAACAGGCCGGTGCCGATGGCGCCGCCGATCGCGATCAGCTGCAGGTGGCGGTTGGACAGGCTGCGCTTGAGATGGTCGGGCTGGGCGGACGGGTCGGACATGGGCGCGGCCATCGGCGGGGACGATCCGACAACATAGAAGATGCGACGCGCACGCGCCAGAGCGCTGCGCCCGCGTTGCGCGCGGAAATCGGCACAAGGCGCGCCACGCCCGGGCGCCGGCGCTTCAGACGATCTTGGTGCGGCGCCACCACTGCGTGACTTTTTCCTCGCGCACCAGGGTGAACAGCCCTGCGCCCAGGATCAGCGCGATGCCGACCAGCATCGGCCAGTCCAGGTGGTCGTGGAACAGCCAGTAGCCGAAGCCGATCGCCCAAAGCATCTGGCTGTACTGGGTCGGCGCCACCGCGCTGACCGGGGCCAGCCGCGACGCGTACATCAGGAAGATCGCCGCCAGCCCCGCGAGCAGGCCATAGCCGGCGAGCAGCACCCATTGCTGCCAGGTCGGCCACACGAAGGTCGGCAACATCAGCAGCGCGCCCATCAGCAACGGGCCGAGCACGCCGGCGCCGTACAGGGTCAGGCGCTTCTCGCCCGGCCCGGCCATGCGCAGGCTGATCACCGAGATCGCCCCGACCAGGCCGCAGACGATGGCCGCGACATGGCCCTCGCCCAGGTGCCGGAAGCCGGGCCGCAACACGACCAGCACGCCGATGAAGCCGACGATCACCGCCAGCCAGCGCCGCCAGCGCACCTCCTCCTTGAGCAGCAGCACCGACAGCACGGTGACGAAGATCGGCATCAGGAAGATCAGCGCGAACGCCTCGGCCATCGGCAACAGCGTGAACGCGGTGACCGCCGACAGATTGCCGACCGCGCCGGTGAACGCGCGCAACAGCCAGATGCTGGGGCGCTGCGCCACCACCACCTCGCGCCAGCGGTCGCCGCGCTTCTTCAGGAACGGCAACGCGGCGAGCATCAGCAACGCGCCGAAGAACACCACTTCGTACGCCGGCAGCGTGCCCTCCAGGCCCTTCACGAACGCATCGCTGATCGAATAAGCGGCATAGCAGGCGAAACCGAGCAGCACACCTTTGAGCATCGCGGATCCTGGGCGCTGGCGCCGCGAGCGGCGTCGGCCATTGAGGGGGAGAGGACGGCATCATTATGCGTCGCCATCGCCACGGCCACCATGACGGTTCGCCGCAACCAGCACGCGCGCGCGCCAGGTGCCGCTGTGCGGACTGCGCCGCCGTCGCCGACGAATGCCGTGCGACGCATGCCGACGACCGCAGGCCTGGCACGCCGCGGCCGCGCCAGCGCAGGACTTCGCACCGGGCCTCGGTTACGATGCCCTCCCCATCTCGACGACCCGGCCTCGCGCAGCGCGCGCTGGCGCATCGCCTCCCTCCACGTGACCCAGTCCTCCGGCCCCCTGCTGACCCGCCCGCTCGCCGACGCGCTGCTTGCCGCACGCGATGGCGGCGCCGCCACCTGGACCGGGTCGCTGGACCTGCAGCGCAGCGAGGGCCAGGCCCTGCTCGCCGCGGACAGCTGGCAGTGGCGCGGGCAGGCGTATCCGTATCCGTCCAGGCTCAAGGACCGCACGATCTACCACTGGGACGGCGAAGACTTCGCGCCGGTGTCGCGCTTCGGCGGCGCGCTGATCAAGCTGGTGCCGACCGAATGGGGCGCGCCGACCTTCGAGATCGACGGCATCAAGATGCTGCCCAGCGCGCAGCTGTCGCCGTTCGAGGACGCGCGGCGCAAGGTCGCGCTGATCGAACCGCGCGGCAAGCGGGTGCTCGACACCTGCGGCGGGCTGGGCTATTTCGCCGCCTGCGCGCTGGAGGCCGGCGTGGCGCAGTTGCACTCGTTCGAGAAGAACGCCGACGTGCTGTGGCTGCGCACGCTCAATCCGTGGTCGCCGGATCCGGCCGCCAGCGAGGGGCGCCTGCAGCTGGCGCACGCCGACGTCGGCCAGGCCGTCGGCGCCATCGCCAGCGATTCGATGGATGCGCTGCTGCACGACCCGCCGCGCTTCGGCATCGCCGGCGAGCTGTACTCGCAGGCGTTCTACGACCAGCTCGCGCGGGTACTGCGTCGCGGCGGGCGGCTGTTCCACTACACCGGCAGCCCGAACAAACTGACCAGCGGCCGCGACGTGCCGCGCGAGGTGGCCAAACGCCTGGAGAAGGCCGGCTTCCGCGCGGACCTGGCGCTGGATGGGGTATTGGCGACGCGTCGTTAGGCTGTCTCGACTCGATCGTGGTCCTTGCAGGAGCCGCGCCGAGTCGCCTCGGGCCACCGGCAACGGTGGGCCTGACGACATCGGGAAAAAGCGTCGGGGCTGAAGCCCCTCCTACAGTGGATTCAACCGGCTTGCCATGCCCTTGCTGACTTGCCGCACGCCCATGTAGGAGCGGCTTCAGCCGCGACAGACAGCCCATCGCGACCGCTGACCCAACGCTATCCGCAGCCGCTTCCGCACCATGTAAAACACTGGAAAAGGCTGTAGCGCTGCCTTCACACCGAAGCGGCAATCTGCTCGCGCAACCAGCGATGCGCCGGATCGCGATGCACGCGCTCGTGCCAGAGCATGGCCATTTCGTAGCCGGCCACGGGCACCGGCGGCGCGCAGACCTTCAGCCCGGGATGCGCGCGCACCAACCGCTCCGGCAGCATCGCCACCAGATCGGTCCGCAGCAGCGCATCGATGACGAACAGGAAATGCGGCACCGACAGCACCACCCGGCGCTGCAGCCCGCGCGCGTGCAGCGCCGCGTCGGTGACGCCGCTGAACCCGCCGCCGTCCGGCGACACGATCACGTGTTCGAGCTTGCAGAACTGCGCCAGCGTCGGGCGCCGCTGCAGCCGCGGATGCCCGGCGCGGCCGGCCAGCACATAGCGCTCGGCGAACAGCGTGCGCTGGCGCAGGTTCGGCGGCGCGCCATCGCGGGTGTGCAGGGCCAGGTCGATCTCGCCCTGCTCGGCCTGGCGCGCGATCTGCAACGGCGCCATTTCCAGCACCGCCAGCCGCGTGCCCGGCGCCGCGCTGCGCAGCGCCGCCAGCGCCGGCCGCAGGATGGTCGATTCGCCGTAGTCGGTCGCGGCCACGCGCCAACTGCTGCCCGCCTGCGCGGGATCGAACGATGCATCCGCCGCCACCGCACGCTGCAGCGCTTCCAGCGCCTGCCGCAGCGGCGCGCGCAAGGCCTCGGCACGCGCGGTCGGGCGCATGCCGCGCGGCCCGGGCAGCAGCAGCGGATCGTCCAGCGCCTCGCGCAATTTCGCCAGGTGCACACTGACAGAGGGCTGCGACAGGTGCAGGCGCGCGGCGGCGCGGGTCACGTTGTGCTCGGCGAGCAGCGCGTCCAGGGTCAGCAGCAGGTTCAGGTCCAGGTGTCCGAAATTAAGCATGGCTATAGCTGAAATTCCCGTAATTCATTTCCACTATAGCGGGCCGCGACCTACCTTGGCGCATCCCAATCGCCGAGATCGCCCATGAACGTCCTGCTGGTCTACGCCCATCCCGAACCCACATCGCTCAACGGCGCGCTCAAGGACGTCGCCGTGCAACGCCTGCAGGCCGCCGGGCACCAGGTGCAGGTGTCGGATCTGTATGCGATGCGATGGAAGCCGACGCTCGATGCGCAGGACAGCCTGGACGGCGCGGCCGGCGATCGCTTCGATCCATCGCTGGACTCCAAACGCGCGTTCGCCAACGGCCGCCAGAGCGCGGACATCGCCGCCGAGCAGGCCAAGCTGCGCTGGGCCGACGCCGTGCTGCTGCAGTTCCCGCTGTGGTGGTTCTCGATGCCGGCGATCCTGAAGGGCTGGGTGGACCGTGTCTATGCCTACGGCTTCGCTTACGGCGTCGGCGAACATTCCGACGCGCGCTGGGGCGACCGCTACGGCGAGGGCACGCTGGCCGGCAAGCGCGCGATGCTGATCGTCACCACCGGCGGCTGGGAATCGCACTACGCGCCGCGCGGCATCAACGGCCCGATCGACGACCTGCTGTTCCCGATCCAGCACGGCATCCTGCACTACCCCGGCTTCGACGTGCTGCCGCCGTTCGTGGTCTATCGCAGCAGCCGCATGGATGCGGATCGGTTCGCGCAGATCCGCGACACGCTCGGCCAGCGCCTGGACACGCTGTGGAGCGCCGCGCCGATCGCGTTCCGCAAGCAGAACGGCGGCGACTATGCCATTCCGGAGCTGACGCTGCGGCCGCAGGTCGCCCAGGACAAGGTCGGGTTCGCAGCGCATGTGATGGGGTTCGAGGAAGATCGCGCCGCAGCGGCATCGCCCGCGCACGACCAGCGGATTCCTTAGACATGAAGCGCCGCGTTGGACGGTAGGATGGCGCGTGCGGCGAATGCGCCGCGCCTGCCATCGGAACCCTGCCGCACGTGATCGCCCCCACATTCGCCCGCCTGCTCGCCCTGTGCGCCACCCTGCTGCTCGGCGGCTGCGCCACGCAGGCACCGCGCGCGCCCGAGCGCACACCGACCGAGATCAAGGCCGACATCGCACGGCGCATCCCGGCCGCGATCCCCGACCGCAGCGGTTGGGCCAACGACGTGTACGTGGCGTTGTCCTCGCAGGAACTGCCCACCAGCGCCGACAACATCTGCGCGGTGCTGGCGGTGATCGAACAGGAATCCACCTACCAGGCCAACCCACCGGTGCCCGGCCTGGGCAAGATCTCGCGCGCCGAACTCGGCCGCCGCGCATCCGCATTGCATGTGCCCGCCTTCATGCTCGACGCCGCGCTGGCGGTGACCTCACCGAATGGCCGCAGCTACGGCGAACGCATCGCCACCGCGCGCACCGAGCAGGAACTGAGCGCGATCTTCGAGGACGTCGCCGGCAGCGTGCCGCTGGGCCAGCGGCTGTTCGGCGACCTCAACCCGGTGCACACCGGCGGGCCGATGCAGGTGAGCATCGCCTTCGCCGAGGCCCATACCGATGGCTATCCATATCCGTTGCAGGACACGGTGCGCCACGAGGTGTTCGGCCGCCGCGGCGGCGTGTGGTTCGGCACCCGCCATCTGCTCGGCTACCCCAGCGACTACGACGCGCTGCTGTACCGCTTCGCCGACTTCAACGCCGGCTGGTACGCCAGCCGCAACGCGGCGTTCCAGGCCGCACTGGCGAAGGCCAGCGGCACGACCCTGGCCCTGGACGGCGATCTGCTGATCCCCGGCAGCGACATCGACCAGCCCGGCGCCACCGAACGTGCCGCGCGCGGCCTGGGTTCGCGCCTGGCGCTGGACGACAAGGACATCCGCCGCGCCCTGCAGCGCGGCAACGCTGCCGATTTCGGCGACACCGCGCTCTACCGCGAGGTGTTCGCGCTGGCCGAACGCAGCGCCGGCAAGCCCCTGCCGCGCGCGATCCTGCCCGGCATCACCCTGGAAAGCCCGAAGATCACCCGTACCCTCACCACCGCCTGGTTCGCGCAACGCGTCGCCGAACGCTGGCGCCGCTGCATGGGCAAGTGACCGCAGCGGCATGTCCCGCCGACGGCACGCTACTTCGGCTTGTCCAGCACCAGGAACACCCACGCGATGGCGACGGCCACCAACAGCAACAGGACGGTGAAGACGCCGTCCCATGCCATCCAGAACCAGTAGCGCCCCGGGTCGGCCTCCAGCAGATACACCCGCGGCGGACCGAAGCGCGATCCGCTCGTGTACACGCCGCTCAGCAATGCCTTCACCAGCAGGCAGAGTTTCAACAAGGCGCTCGCCGCCGCCAGCGCCACGACCAGCAGCGACACCGGCCAACGCAACCAACCGGTCAGCCGGCGGCCGGATCCGCGCGCAACTGGGCTCCCATGCTGCCGTCGTCGACGCTTTCCCATCGTCTCCACTGCCTGCGTTGATGGCCTGCATTCTAGAGCCGCCGCAGCGGACGGCGCGCGGAAACTGCGCCGGCGCAGCGCAGCCGCTATACTGGCCGTGCATCGCCTGCGCAGAACGCGTTACCGGCCCGGACTGCCGCCATTGCACCCATCAAGGATGATCGCGCCAGCCGCGCCCCGGCATGCCGCATGCGTCGATTTCCTTGCCTTTCGCTCCCGTGCCGGTCGCCCGGCGGACAGCGTGTTCTCACCAAGGAAACTCCTCTTGAAAAATCTCCTCACCCTCGTCCTGCTGGCCCTGTGCGCGACCGCGCTGTCCGCCTGCGACCCCACCACCGGCAAAAAGAACATGTCGCCGGAGGACTACCTGACCTACAACGTCTCGGCCTGGAACGGCATCACCTCGGTGACCGCGCCGTGGATCGGCGGCGAGCGCGGCGAGCAGCTGCTGGTCGATGCGAGCGAACTGAAGTCGATGCAGCCGCACCGCAACGCGCTGAACAATCCGCGCAAGCAGATCGCCAGCGCCAACCGGGGCTACGAAGGTTTCGGCATTCCCGAAGACGCGCAGGACATGGACGCCAAGCTGAAGGCCTACTACAAGAACACCGACACGGTGCTGGCGACGCTGCAGGAAATCACCGCGCTGCCCGACGGTTACACCGAGGCGCAGGTGCAGCCGCTGCTGGAACGGCTGAACACCGAATCGGACGCCCTCGACAAGGACGCGACGGCGCTGGACGCCGCGCAGAATGCCTACGCCAAGAAGCACCGCATCCACCTGGTGACCAGCGGCTGAGCGGTGGCGGCAATGGACAGGAAAAAGCGGCCCATGGGCCGCTTTTTTTATGCCTTGCGCCGAGCAGAAAAGCCGAGCGGCGCGTGATTGGCCCCACTGCCCCTATCGCCGCACGCCCTGCGGCGGCAAGCCGAGCAGCCCGATGCGGCGGAACCACATTTCCAGCGGCACCGTGACCAGCGGCGGCAATGCCGCCAGCAGACTCAACAGCCACGCCCACCACGGCCAGCGCAGGCGCACCGCAGCGATCACGCTCGCGACCAGGTAGACCAGGAACGCCACGCCGTGCAGGCGGCCGAACAGCCACACGCCCAGGTCGGTGGTCTGGGTACCGTATTTGAGCAGCATGCCGAGCAGCAGGCCGGCCCAGGTCAGGCCCTCGAAGAAGGCGGCGGCGGCGAACAGCCGCCCGACAGGCGACATCGGATGGGAAGGCACAGGCAACTCCAGTGGGAAGAAAGACGCCGCGACGCGATGGCGGCGGCGACGCCCGCTGGCACCATCATTCTACAGACACGGCGCCGGCCGTCGGCGCCTGGTCGCGGCGAACACGGCGTCAATCGCCGTCGAGCAACGTATCGAGCATGCGCTGCGGTTGCTCCAGGAACGCGCGCGTCAACCGGTAGTGCTCGGTGTCGCGGTACGCCACGCGCTGCAAGCCATCCTCGCCGATCTGCAGGATGTCCGCATGCGGGTACGCCATCAGGATCGGCGAATGCGTGGCGATCACGAACTGCGAGCGCTGCTGCACCAGCTGATGCAGCCGGGTCAGCATCGCCATCTGCCGCGACGGCGACAATGCCGCCTCCGGCTCGTCCAGCACGTAGAAGCCGTTGCCGCCGAAGCGGTGCAGCATCAGCGCGAAGAACGCCTCGCCGTGCGACTGCGCGTGCAGCGACACGCCGCCGTAGCTGTCGATGACGGGAGCGCCGAACGATGGCGCCCGATCCAGACGCTCGATCTCGCTGGCCACATTGTAGAAACTCTCCGCGCGCAGGAAAAATCCATCGCGCGCACGGCGGCCGCTGCGGCCCAGGCGCAAGGCCTCGTGCAGGTTGGAATGCGACGCCAACGTGCTGAAGTTGAAATTCCGGGTCCCGCCCTCGGCATTGAAACCCCAGGCCACCGCGATCGCTTCCAGCAGGGTCGACTTGCCGCTGCCGTTCTCGCCGACGATGAAGGTCACCTTGGGATGGAAGCGCAGCACGCCCAGGTTGCGCACCGCCGGCAGCGAATACGGCCAGGCCTGCATCGAGGCCACGCGGTCCTGCTTCAGCGTGACATCCATCAGATAGTGCTCGGCATCGATCGCGCGCACGGGTTCCCTCCCGGCCGGCGGGAGGCCGGCGCCACGGCGTCAAGTGTCGCGACGATGCGCACTGCGCGCAATGCGCGCGCAGCGCGGGGCATCCGCCATCCCGTTCCTGCGTCGATCCGCGCATGCCGCAGGTACGGATCGGCCGCACGGCGTCAGCCGCGCATCGCGATCGCGCTCAGCGACGGTCGTCCAGCACCGCCACATCCTCCGGCGCCAGCTGCACCACGTCGCTGGCCGCGCCCGTCCCCAGCAGCGAGCGCATCGGCGTCGGCAGACGCACCTGCTGCGCGTCGCTGCCATGGTTGATCAGCACCAGCACGCGGCGGCGGCCGTCGCTGCGCACGCCGACTTCCACGTCCGCGGGCACGTCCGCCAGCGGCGCGCGCACCTGCGCAGCGCGCAGCCAGTCGCCGGTGAGACGATCCAGGGTGGCGTCGTCGAGCCAGGCGCCGACGTAGCTGATGCGGCCCTTGCCGACCCGCCGGGTCAGTACCGCCGGCTCGCCGTCCAGCCAGCCGTTGGCCTGGCCGTAGCGCAACGGCACCTCGGTCTGCGCCGTATGCGCCTGCAGTTGCTCGGCCCAGATCTTCGCGCTGCCCTCGCCGGCCGCACCGGCGACCGGGACCGGCTTGTCCAGCGCATAGAACTGCTGCACGCGGCCACCCAGCAACGCGCCGAGCGGTCCGGGCTGGCGCTGCGACTGCAGGCCGTTGTCGGCGTTCTTCATCGCGCTGCGCGGGCCCAGCACCAGATGCCCGCCGCGTTCGACATAGGTCTTCAGCCGCTGCGCCTGCGCTTCGCTGAGCACGTTGAGCGACGGCGCGACCACCAGCTTGTAGCCATCCAGCGGCGCCAGCGCCGAAACCACGTCGATCACCTGCGCCTGCTGCCGCAACGGGCGGTAGAACGACTTCATCTGCACCACCGGGTCGAAGTCGGCCGAGTGCTTCTGGAAACCCAGCGCCCAGCGGCTGTCGAAATCGTTGATCAGCGCCACGTCCGCGTGCGGCGTGGTGCCCGCCAGCGCCGCGCCGGCCTTGGCGAACTCCGCGCCGACCTGCTGGATCTCCGCATACACCGGCACCGGCTCGCCATCCGCGCCGACCAGCGTGCCGTGGTATTCCTCCTGCCCGTTCGGCGCCGCGCGCCACTGCCAGTACGCGACCGCATCGGCGCCGTGCGCAACGGCCTGCCAGGCCATCGCCCGCACCTGGCCCTTGCGCAGCGCCACGTTGGTCGCGCGCCAGTTGACGAAGCCCGGCTGCGTTTCCATCACCCAGTAGTTGCGCTGCTTGTAGCCGCGGGTGAGATCGTGGCGCGCCGCGTTGTCCACCCAGTCGTAGCGCTCGCCGGCGACGTAGTCGTCCCAGGCGGCGATATCAAGCACCTCGTGCACCTTGTAGGCATCGAAACCAGCGAACCAGCCCATGGTGTTGGTGGTGATGAACTGGCGCGGATCGGCGTGCGGGCGGATCGCGTCGATCTGGTTGCGCGAGTAATCGGTCCAGGTGTCGCTGACGAAGCGTTTCCACTCCAGCAGCAGGGCCGGATTCTGCCCGTCCTCGTGCACCGGGATCTGCGCGAAGTCGGTGTAGGTCTGGCTCCAGTACGCGGTGGCCCAGCGCCGGTTCAATTCCTCGATGCTGCCGTACTTGCGCTGCAGCCAGGCATGGAACTGCGCCTTGGCCTCCGGATCGAACGAGGCCTGCGCGTACTCGTTGTCCAGCTGCCAGCCGACCACGTGCGGATTGCGGCCATAGCGCTGCGCCATCTGCTCGGCGATGGCATGGGCGAAACGGCGATAGCGCGCGCTGGCGAAGGAGAACTGCTGGCGGTTGCCGTGTTCGTCGCGCACGCCGTCCTCGCCGACGCGCAGCGTGTCCGGATACGCCTGGGTCAACCACGCCGGCGGCGCCGCGGTCGGCGTACCGAGCACCACCACCATCTGGTGCCGCGCCGCCGCGGCGATGGCGCGGTCCATCCACCCGAAGTCGTACTGGCCCTCGCGCGGCTCCATGCGGCTCCAGGCGAATTCGCCGATCCGCACCACCCGCACGTGCGCCGCCTCCATCAGCGCCAGGTCGTGTTCCCATTGCGCCTCCGGCCACTGCTCCGGATACCAGGCCACGCCCAGCAGCAACGGCGCGGCATCGGCATAGCGCGTGGCCTGAGCGCGGGCATCGGGCGATGCCGCCGCCATTGCGAACAGCGTGCCGAACAACAGCGCGATCGCGCGCTGCGGGAACCAGGAAGGCGATGGCATAGGCGAACTCGTCGATAGTGGGAAAGGCGGCGAGCAACCCCGAGCCGTCGCCACCGCCCATTGTGCGCGTACGTGGGGGACGCCACTTGTGCAACTTGTCGAACTTGGGTGCGCAACTGTGCACAAAACGGGCAATCGCCCCGTTGCCTGCGCAGGGTCGCCTGCTGCAGTACTGGGCGGCGTGCGCTGTCCTGGCAGCGCGCGCCGACGCCCGCATGATCCGCCGGGACCGGCTTGCAAGACGCTGGCGGACGCAGTACGCAGCGCATCCGCCTGCGCCGGGCGCGTGTCCCAAGACAGCCTCGCGACTGTCCCATGCGCCTGCAACGCGCTTCGCGGAAACGATCCCTGGCTGCCTGCGCGCTGCATCTCAGTTGCCGCAGTTGGCGCATGCACCGATTGTCTATGTCATGTCGACGGCGTAGCGTCACGCCCTGCCACAAACCCCTGTTCCATTCCCCCGGAGCCACCTATGAGAACACCACGGATCCTCGCCACCCTGCTGGCGATGGCCACGGCCGCCTTTTCCGCCGCGCCCGCCCTGGCGCAGAACGTCACCGTCACGCCCAGCGAAACCTACCAGACCATCCAGGGATTCGGCGGCATGAGCGGCGCCGGCTGGATCGCCGACCTCACGCCGGCGCAGGTCGATCTGGCCTTCGGCAGCGACAACGGCCAGATTGGCCTGTCGATCATGCGCATGCGCATCGACCCCTCCAGCTCGGGCTGGAGCCTGCAGGTTCCGGCCGCGGTGCGTGCGCGCTCGCATGGTGCGGTGTTGCTGGCCACGCCGTGGTCGCCGCCGGCGTACATGAAGTCCAACAACAGCCTCAACAACGGCGGCAAGCTGCTGCCGCAGTACTACGGCGCCTACGCCAAGCACCTGCTGGACTTCTCCACCTACATGTCCGGCAAGGGCGCGCCGCTGTACGCGCTGTCCGTGCAGAACGAGCCGGACTGGCACCCGGACTACGAGTCGGCGGAATGGAGCGCCAGCGACTTCACCAACTTCCTCAGCGCCCAGGGCGCCAGCTTCGGCAACCTGAAAGTGCTCGCTGCCGAGTCGTTGAACTTCAATCCCAACCTGACCGATGCGTTGCTCAACAGCAGCGCCAGCCAGCACGTGGACATCATCGGCGGCCATCTGTACGGGGTGCAGCCGAAGGACTATCCGCTGGCGCGCAACAAGGGCAAGCAGCTGTGGATGACCGAGCACTACACCGACAACACCGACGGTAACGCCTGGCCGTCCGCGCTCGGCGTGGCCAGCGAGCTGCACAAGAGCATGGCCGCCAACTACAGCGCCTACATCTGGTGGTACATCCGCCGCAGCTACGGCCTGATCACCGAAGGCGGCGCGGTCAGCAAGCGCGGCTACGCGATGGCCCAGTACGCGCGCTTCGTGCGTCCCGGCGCCAAGCGGATCGGCGCCACCGCCGCGCCGTACAGCGATGTCGCGGTCACCGCCTACAAGCGCGCCGACAACAAGATCGTGCTGGTCGCGGTCAACACCGGCACCCAGTACCGCGAACTGAAGGTCAGCCTGCCCAGCGGCAGCGCCGCCAGCTTCACCAAGTACAGCACCTCGGCCAGCGTCAACGTCGGCTACGGCGGCGCGTACCAGGTCAGCAACGGCCAGACCGCGTTCTATGTCGACCCGCAGAGCGTGGCGACGTTCATCAGCAACTAGCGCAGCCGCGACGCATCGCCAGTGGCGATGCGTCCACTGCCACCCGGCCGGCGGACGCTCAGTCCAGCCCGGCCAGGAACGCCAACAATGCGGCATTGAACGCGTCGGCATGGCTGACATTGCAGCCATGCGGCGCATCCGGCAACACCACCAGCGTGCTGCCGGCGATGGCGCGATGGGTGCGCTGCCCGGAACCTTCGAACGGCACCGTTGCATCGGTGTCGCCATGCAGCACCAGGGTCGGTACATCGACCGCGCCCAGGTCGCGGCGGAAGTCGGTGGTGCCGAACGCCTGCATGCAGCCGAGCGCGGCGGTCTGGTCGCTCTGCTGGCACAGCGCGATCGCCTCCTGCCGCTGCGCCTCGCTGACCTTCAGCGCGCCGTTGGCGCTGAAGAACTGGCGGGTGAACTGGTCGAAGAACGTCTCGCGCGACGCGCTCAGTCCCTGTTTCATTTCCTCTGCCTTGTCCTTACTCAGCGGGCCGTCCGGGTTGTCGTCGGTCTTGAGCATGTAGGGCGGTACCGCGGAAGCGAACACCACCCCGCCCAGGCGCGCACTGCCGCGCCTGGCCACATAGCGCGCGACCTCGCCACCGCCCATCGAGAAGCCCACCAGCACGGCGTCGTGCAGGTCCTTGTCCTCGATCACGCCTGCCAGGTCGTCGGCCAGCGTGTCGTAGTCGTAGCCGTCGGCTGGCTTGTCCGAGCGGCCGAAGCCGCGGCGATCGTAGGCCACCACGCGGTAACCGGCGTCCTGCAACGGTCCAACCTGCGCCTGCCATGCCGCGGCCGACAACGGCCAACCGTGGATCAGCACCACGGGCCGACCGCTCCCGCCGGTGTCTTCAACATGCAGGCGGACGCGCGATTGTGCTGCAGTCATGGTCGTGGCTCACGAAGGGAAGGAACCGCAAGCTTCCATGCCGGCATGTCCGGCGTACGTGAGCGCAATGTTGCCAAGGCGTCAATGGCGCCGCGCCGCATCGATGTCAGCCGATGCGCTGCGTCGCTCGCGCGGTTTGCGCCAATGCGCTCGCCGCAGACTGCGGAAGTCTGCAGAAGTGGCCGCGGCCTGTGCGACGCGCTCCCAGAACTCCAGCGCCATCGCTGCCGCGGCGCGCCCGTCGTCGCGGTATGCCGGTGTGGGCAACGCCAGCTTGTAGTCGCGCTCGACCACTTCGCCGCTCGCCGCAGGACGCAACGCCATCGGCAGCATGTCGTAGGAAGGGGCCAGCGCCAGCGGGCGCGTATCGGCAAGCAAGGCGCCCGCATTGCCCAGGGGCATATCGTTGTTGCCGATCAGCGCGCCGAACCTGCCGTACACGCCAAGCCGCCGTGCGTCGTCGCGGTCGAGGCTCCCTGGCTGAGCCGCAGCGCGGTCGAGTCGAGGAGGCGGGAGTCACTCATGGGAGTGACTGAATAGAACATTGAATGGATAGCCAAGCCATGCCCACTACCGATCCACTTATATATCAGTCATTTCCTTTCGTTGCGCAAACGCAAACAGGGGAAAATTTGAATAAATAAAGACTGGATGCATGACGGATCGCTGGTGCCAGGGTGGTGTCCGCCGCAGCGAAACCCACCCTGGCGCCGACCAAAAAGCAGCGCCCACCGGCCGACACTGCAGTGCGGATATGCGACAGCCACGTCTTAGGGAAGGAGCACGACTATCCCCGGGCGGACCTCGCGGGCGCCATGGCCGTGCAAGGCCCGCTCGGCAGCCTCATCGATGGGCCTGCCGAGCGGGAACGCCAAGATTCCTAGGTCCAGTTGTCGTCGCCCCCCAGGCTGCCATCGTCCGAAAAGTCCTGGTCGGCGTCCTGCAGCGGCGCATCGTCGTAGTAGTTGTTGGTGACGTTCTCGACCACGGTGGGCTGCGACGACCCACCGCCCAGGAAACCGCCGTGGTGACTGCCAAGCAGGCTCTCCACGCCCTCGAACAGCAACATGCCGCCGGCCACGCCTGCGGCCGTGGTGGCCGCGGTGCCGAGAAAACTGGGACCGCGCGCGGCCGGCGCCGCGACCTGCGCCTGGTCCGGCACGCTGGCGCCGCCGCCGAACAAGCGCTCGCGCCAGCCCGGTGCGGCCTGCGGTGCGGGCGCGGGCGGCAACGGCGGCGGCCCCGCATTGAAACCCTGGCCCAGGAAACTCGCAGCCGGCGGCGGTGGCGGCGCGGCCTGCTGCAGCTGCGCGATCTGCGCTTTGGCGTTCTCCAGCGCGTGTTCGAGCAGCAATGCCCGCTGCACCAGCAGATAGGCGGCATCGGGCTGGCCGGCCAGGCGCTCGCGGATCAACGCGTCCGCCTGCGGATCCATCGCCACGCCGCTGGCGCTGCGCACGCGGGCCAGGAAATCTTCGAGTAGCTGTTGTTCTTGCGGAGTCATACCAATACCTGGAAGAGGTGACCGGCTCGATGCCGGCAGGCACAGCATGGGCACGGACGCGCCGGCGCCAAGGGCGGCTGCGCGGCCTGGTGCGGCGACATTCATCAAAGCCCCGAGGCTGGCGCGCTCGCACCAGGATGCAATCGACGACATCCGCGTCGATTCCGGCATGACTTCCGGCATTTCCGACCCGATCGTCAGTAACTACACTTGTAGTCAAATACGGCTACGCAGGGTGAACGGCGATGCAGTGGCGAAGAATGCAGTGGATACCCGCGCTGGCATTGATCGCCTCCGCGCCTGCATGGGGCGGCGAACAATGGATCGTGGCCACGGATCTGTGGGGCAACCGCAGCTATCAGACGCTCGAGCTGGACGCGACCGGCACGCAGCTGCAGGGTCGGCTCGACAACGCGCCGGTTCGCGGCACCCGCCATGGCGATGCGCTCGCCTTCGTGGCCACCTCCGCCGATGGCAGCGTCTACCGCTTCGACGGCCGCGTCGAGGGCGAACGCATGCGCGGTCGCAGCGACCAGCCCGATCCCAATGCCGCCGACGTGCGCGCCTTCCATGCGTTCGACGCCTGGCGCGTGCCGGCCCGCGACACCGCCGCACCGCGCACGCACGACTTCGTGCCCCGCGACTACGCCAATACCTTCAGTGCCGATCGCCCGCCGGTGCTGGTGCTCTGGCCGGGCGACACGCTGCGCACGCAGACGCTGGATTCCGGCGGCATGGATGCGGGCGGCGTCACCCGCGCGTTGTTCGGCAATCCGCAGGTCGGGCCGTTCTTCGTCGCCGGCGCCGAAGCGGGCGATACGCTCGCCATCCACGTGGTTTCGCTACGGCTCAACCGCGACTCCGCCGACAGCCTCGACGGCCTGGTCGGGCGCCTGCAGACCCCGCGGGTTGCCGCGCAGGCCGCCGCACTCGGCAAGCACGTGCGCTGGCGCCTGGACCGCGATGCGGCACTTGCGCGCCCCGTCGACGGCGAAGGGCCCATGAAGCACTTCGCGATCCCGCTGCGGCCGATGCTCGGCGGCCTGGCGCTGGCGCCCGGCTTCGGCAGCGCCGCCCTGTCCACCGGCGATACCGGCGCCAGCGGCGGCAACATGGACTTCAATGCCGTGGTCCAGGGCACTACCGTGTACCTGCCGGTGCAACAGCCGGGCGCATTGCTCTATCTCGGCGACGGCCACGCGCTGCAGGGCGATGGCGAGACCACGCAGTGGGCGCTGGAGACGTCGCTGGACGTGGAACTGCGGGTCGAACTGATCAAGCATCGCGCGATCGCGATGCCGCGGGTCGAATCGCCCGAGCAGATCATGACCCTGGGCCAGGCCGGCTCCAGCGACGACGCATTGCGCGTGGCCACCTCCGGCATGCTGCAGTGGCTGCAGCAGGACTACGGGCTTTCGCTGGCGCAGGCCACGCAGGTGCTGGGCGTGGCGGTGCATTACCGGGTGGCCAATCTCGCCGGGCGCAGCATCGGCGTGGCCGCCAGCATCGACAAGACGGTGTTGCGCACGCTGGAAGCGCCGGCGCACTGAAGCGCGTTCGCCTACGCAGCTACCGCCAGCACCATCGTGGTGGGAGCGACTTCAGTCGCGACGCGCGTTACCGGCAACGCCTGCCGCACGCGATGGCCCAAGCACGAACGGCACCGCTGCCAAGTTCCACACCGCGACTCGCCCATACGCAGCAATCGCCTGCGCAGATCGCCGCCTAGTCCTCCACAGCGTCCTCCGCCACGGCCCCGTCCGTCGCGCCTTCGCCGCGCGGCAGGCGCACCGCCCACATGTTGTCGATCAGGTTCGGATACGGGCGCCCGTTCTCTTCCGCGCGCTGCCGCGCCGCGGCCTTCTGCGCAGGCGACAGCGGTTGCGAACGCTGGCCGCGCGGCTTGGGTTTCTTCCAGGGCGGTGTCTTGGAGGTAGGCATGGGCATTGGCCGAAAACGCGAGGTGGGCAGCGTGAGGCACAGCGGTTCGCGGGAAAGTGAATGCTGCGCGCGCGCCCAGGCCGACCGACCCGGCTGCCCTATTCCGACTCGATCCCCGCCAGCGCGAACACCCACCCCGGCACCACCGGCTCGCCGGCATAGAAGTCTTTTGGCTTGTGCTCGGCCATGGCCCAGCGGTGCAGCCAGCTGATGCCGCCACCGCCGGTATAGCCCTCCGCGTGCCGGTAGGCCGGATCGCGCAGCGCCTCGTCCAGGGTGACGAACGCATAGCCGCGACGGCGCGTGGCGGCAATCAGTTCCGGGAACGCGACGGCGTTCAATTCGTTGGCATGCATCAGCCACACCTGCGCGATGCGGCGGCCGAACAGGCGCTGCGATTGCGCCTCGAAATAATCCAGCTTGTTGAGCATGTACGGCACATAGCCTTTGCGCAGCCGCAGCAGCGTGGCCTCGCGCGCCGCGCCGTCCGGCTCGGTCTCCAGCACCCGCGCATAGGCGAAAGCCCACACCCAATCGCCGTTGTCCACGGTGACCGGCGCGATGCGGTAGCCGCGCGCGGCGACGAAGGCGACCACCGCCTCGCGATCGGCATCGCTGCGGCCGGTCGCCAGGTAGGGATGGCGGAACCAGCGCAGCGGCTGTCCGTACTCGGCCAGCAGTGGCCGCAGCGTGCGTTCGCCGCGCACGATCGCGTCCTCGTAGGCAGGCACCCCCACGTCATGCAGATTCACATGGCCGTAGGTGTGATTGCCCAGTTCGTAGCCCGCATCCAGCCAGTCGCGCAGCATCGCTACCCGCTGCGGCTGCAACTGGCCGTCCTGTTCGAGCTTGTCCTCGTTGACGAAGCCGACGATGGGCACGTTCGCCTGCTTCAACGACGCCATCAGCTGTGCGTGGAATGCCGGCACCTGCGCGGCCGGCGTCTTGCCCATGCGCTGCCATGGCAGATCGTCGATGGTCGCGGCGATGCGGCGCTCGGCGTCCTGCGCGTGCGCGACACCGAAGACGGCCAGCAGGGCCAGCAACACGAAGCGGCGGTAGCGGTTCATCGGTCGCACCAGAGCATGGAGCGGCCAAGTCTAGCGGGTACGGCAGCTTGCATCCCTGCGCCGCGATGCAGGCCGACACCGCATCGCTGGCGCAGCGTCGGCGATGCATCGTCCAGATCCCCGCCGGCAGGACCGGGTTCCGGCATGGCATGATCCAGCGCTGTCCATGCATGGGACAGGTGACGCCAATGCACCCAGGAGATCGAGATTGAGCAAGTGGTTGTCGGTGGGATTGAGTGCGGTGCTGCTGGTCGCTTGCGCCGACAGGTCGCAGGAACCGGCGTCGCCGTCGGCACAACACACGTCGGAACAGGCACCGGCCGCGCGCACCATGGCCTCGGTCGCCGGCGGGCAACGCGGCGAAGGAAAGCCTTACGAAATCGTGGACAGCCAGGTCTGGAACGTGCCCGACCCGGTCTCCGGCCGCGACTACCAGGTGTTCGTCGCGTTGCCGCGCGCCTATGCCGACGAGCCTGCCCGCCGCTATCCGGTGCTCTACGTCACCGATGCCGACTACTCTTTCCCTCTGGTCCGGCAGATCGCGCGCCGCTTGAACGGCGAAGGGCCGGCCATCGACGAGTTCGTGCTGGTCGGCCTTTCCTACGCGATCGGCGACGCGCCCATGCCCAGTCGCCGACGCGACTACACCCCGACGCCGGAAGGCGGCGCAGACGCAGCGCCGGACGCGACACACGGCAAGGCGGGCGCCTACATGGCCTACCTGCGCGACCAGGTGCTGCCGTTCGTGGCGCAACGCTATCGCACCGACGAACACCGGCGCCTGTTCCTCGGCCACTCCTACGGCGGCCTGCTCGGCACGCAGATCCTGCTGACCGCACCGGAGATGTTCTCCGGCTACATCCTGGGCAGCCCCTCCTACTGGTACGGCGAGCACGCCATGCAGGCGCAGGAAACGGCCTTCGCCGCCAGCCACAAGGACTTGCCGGCGCAGGTCTACATGTACGTCGGCGAATACGAGCAGCGGCGTTATGGACAGAACTACGACATGGTGTCGGATGCGCAGGAGATGACGCGGACGCTGCGAGCACGGCACTACCCGTCGTTGCAGCTGCAGTTGGACGTGCTCAACGACGAAGACCACCTGAGCGTGGCGCCGCGCGGGCTCACCCATGGGCTGACCTATCTGCTGGGCACCAAGGCGCCCCGATGACACGACCGCCACGCCGGCGTGCGGGCCGGCACGCATGCGCCGCGTTGGCGGCCCTGGTCGCCGCATCGGCTGCGGCGGGCGCGGCCGCACAGCCGGTGGCGCCGGCGCCCGGTACGGGATTCGAGGTCGAACGCTACGCGGTGACCCTGCATCCCGATCTGGCGACCACCGCCGTGACCGGAACCCAAAGCATCACGCTGCGCGGCACGCAGCGGGTGTCGCAGCTGGTGTTCTCGCCCAACGCGTTGCAGCTGCACGCAGCGTCGCTGGACGGGCGCGCGGTGACCGTGGTCAAGCGCGCCGACGGCCTTGTCTTCGACCTGCCCGT
Source organism: Xanthomonas sp. JAI131 (assembly GCF_013410075.1). Taxonomy (NCBI): domain Bacteria; kingdom Pseudomonadati; phylum Pseudomonadota; class Gammaproteobacteria; order Lysobacterales; family Lysobacteraceae; genus Xanthomonas; species Xanthomonas sp. JAI131. Next base: position 540,745 of record NZ_JACCCN010000003.1, read on the forward strand.
GCCGCTGGAGAAGGGCGCGACCGCCACGCTCCGCTTCGCGCTGGAGGGCGTGCCGGCGCGCGGCCTGATCCGCGCCGGCGACGGCGTCTACAGCAGCTATTTCGCCTGCGACTGGATGGTCTGCCTGCAGGACGCGCCCGGCGACAAGGCCGAGTTCGCGCTCGACCTGCTGCTGCCGGCAGGCGCGGCCTCGCTGGGCGTCGGCAAGGCGTTGCCGCTGCGCGCTCGCCGCGACGGCCTGGTCCTGCATCGCTGGCGCTCCACCCGGCCCTACTCGGCCTACCTGTTCGGCTTCGCCGCGGGAACCTTCGCCAAGGCCACGGTCAACACCGACGTGGGCGAGCTGGTGTACATGGACGCCACCGGGCAAGGGGCCGACCTGGCGGCAGCGTTCGCACAGGCACCGGGCATCGCGCGCTTCCTGGCCGACAAGGCCGGCATCGCGCTGCCCGACCGGCGCTACACCCAACTGCTGGTGCCGGGACAGGAAGCACAGGAAGCCGCGACGTTTTCCCTGATCGGCCAGGACGCGCTGGAAGAGGACAACCAGGCACCGTCCGCAGCGTGGATCGTGGCCCACGAGATGGCCCACCAGTGGTGGGGAAATCTGGTGACCTGCGCGTCGTGGCAGGACTTCTGGTTGAACGAGGGCATCACCACCTTCATGACCGCGGCCTGGAAGGAACAGGCGGTCGGGGCTGCCGCCTACCGGCAGGAGCTGGAACTGGCGCAGCGTCGGCTCGAGCGCGCCCGCGCCGCGGGATTCGACAAGCCGCTCGCCTGGTCGGGCAGCTATCCCTCCCTCGGCATGCGCCGCGCGGTCCAGTACAGCAAGGGTGCGCTGTTCCTCGCACACCTGCGCGATCGCCTGGGCGAGCCGGCCTTCTGGAACGGCATCCGTGGATTCACCCGCGGCCATGCCGGAAAGACCGTCACCAGCCGTGATTTCCAGAACGCGATGGAGCGCGCCAGCGGCCAGGATCTGTCGGCCGTCTTCGCCGAATGGGTCTACGGCACCGCGACACCGTCGCCGGCCACGATGCCGCCGGCGACGACGACTGCTGTGCCGGCCCGATGAGCGAGGCGTGGCAGATCGACGACCTGCCACGCCCTGCGCTCACATCGCCTTCTTGATCGCTTCCGCTTTCGCCAGATGCTGCTCGACGTGGGTCTTGGTCTCGGCCAGGTGCGCCTTGACCGGCTCCGTCGAAGCCGCCGCCATCATCTGCGTGTCGATCAGCTGCAGCGCATCCTTGTGCCCGGCGATCATCGCGTCGATATAGGCCGCGGCATAGTCCTTGCCGGATTTCTGGCCCAACGTCGTCAGCTCCTGCTCGCCCTTGGTCTCGAGTTGCTTGACGTCGGGCGTCTCGGCCAGCGTGCCGAGCGCCTTGGTCTTCTCCAGGTTCTCGGCGTGCTCTTTCTCCATCATCTTCGCGTACTCGAGCACCGCGCCGGTCACCTGCTTCTCCTGCGCCTGCTTTGCCGCGGCGATTTCGTTCTTGTCGACCGCGCCCAGCAGGCCCAGGGCGATGTCGTCGCCCGAACTCGCGCGCGCCGCGCCCTCCGGTGCCGGGCTGGCCTCGCCGACCGGCAGCGTGGTGGGAGTGGCGGTGCCGCCCACCGGCGTCGGCTCGGTGCTCGCGGCGGGCGTCTGCGCGGTCGGCGCCGGTGCCGGCGTGTCGTTGTCCTTGTTCGGCTTGCAGCCCGCCATGGTCAGCACAGCGGCGATGGACAGGACCAATAGTGAATGTTTCATATGCGATTCCCTCTCGAATGGGGGTATCAGCATCCGCCTGCCCGGGTGAAGACGCCTCATGCAGTGCGCGTGAATTCTTCAGCTATTCCCGATTCGCGAGACGACGGGCGCTTTGTGCACATGCCGCAAGGCAAATCTCCGCTGCGTTGCCTGGACGCTCGCACCGGGTCCGGCCCGATACGTGCGCGCCGGTGCAGGCACTCCGATGAAACCCGCACCGCGCCCGAGTCGCAGGATCGACACGTCCTTTGCTACTCAGTACTTGCGCGCATCCGCGCTAGGCGCAAGCGCGGCGAAGCGGGCAGTGCTGAAATCGTGCAGCAGGCGCACGACCTGCTCGCCGTCCTCGGCGTAGCGCCGGAAGTCGCTCTTGGCCAGCCGGTACAGACAGCCATCGCGAGCGAAGACCAGGTCGCCACCGTCCCAATCGGCCCAGTCGCTGCCGGGAAGGTCAAGCAACACCGCGCCCTCCCGGTCCAGCACGCGATGATCCAGGCCGTACCACGCTTCGTTGTTACGACCGACAGCATGCAGCAGCGACTGCAGCCGGCGCCCGTTGGCGCCGGCCTTTTCCGCTATGCGTGGTCGGGTGAAGCGATAGAGCGTGGTGGCACTCAGGCCACCGGTCTCGCCCTCGCCGACATCGACTACCTGCCAACCGTCGCGCTGCCGCAACACGCCATCGATCGGCTGGTCTTCGCCGCCGCCCGAGCCGCGGCCGAATGGCCGGACCTGCATGTCGTGCGGCACCTGGAAGCCGGTCGGCAGCGGAAAGGGATCGCGGCCTTGCTGCGGACGATGGTTCAACAGCAGCGTCCGCTCGTCCTCGAACATGCCGCCGCCGCCCCAGCAGTCGCCCTTCGGCCACAATGCCAGCGCGGTGAAGAACGGCGGACGCGACAGCGCCGTCCACGTGACGAAATCGCCATGCTGCTTGGACGCGAAATACACCAGCAGCCGGCCCGACGGCGACAGATCGCAACGCCGCTCGTAGATGCGGCCCTTGAACCACTGCCCGTGTTCGAAGCTGTCGTCGCGCAGGTCCCAGCGGATCAGCTGCACCTGCTTGCTGGGCCCGCGGCGGAAGATCACCCCGCTGCGCGCGTCGCGCGCAAGCAATGCGTAGAGCCGCGTGGCGGGTGCACGGTGTCCATCGTCGTGCCGAGTCGGTTGCAAGCGATCGTCTCCATGAAACCACAGGCTGCGCGAACCCGCTGCGTACGTCCGGATGGACCGACACTCGGTTCTGCGCAGTTGCCAATCCTACCCGCATGCGCCGCGAAAGGCAGGCCACCCAACTGCACGAAGCGGTGAGTTTCCTGGCAATGCCTCGGCTGCAGCACACGCAGCGACACCCTTCGAAGACGCCACCACCGAGACGCATGGAACGATCGCCGGGACCATGCGCCATCCTGCATTCGCATGCGTCTGCGCATGCATGACACGCGTAAAAAAGGCGCGGTAAGCTGCGGACACTCCGCCATGTCCCCATGCCCTCTCATGCGCCATGTCCAGACCGATGCCCTCTCCATCGACCTGCCCGATCGCTTCAGCGCCGTGCGGCAGATCGGCCAGTGCATCAAGGCCGCCTATCCCGTCGCCGACGACGAGGTCTCGCTCGGTATCGTGATCGTGCGGCACAAGACCCCGCACGACGCGGCCGCCGATCCGTGGGCGCACTTCCGCACCGAGTGCCGCACACGGCGCGGCGACGTGGAGCTGCTGTCGGAACAGGCGCTGGACATCGACGGCCATGCCGCGCTACGGATCGCCTCGCAGGGCAACGGCTATGCCTACCTGTTCGTCATGGTCCAATTGGACGACGCGTTGTACCTGGACATCGTGGGCGATTGCCCGGCGGGGACCGAGGCCGAGCACTTTCCGGTACTGGACGCCGCCCTGCGCAGCCTGCGCGTGACCGGCGATCCCGCCGCCGCCCTCGCGGCGCACGAAACCTGGATGCAGGACATGTTCGGCGGCGATGAGGACGAAGAAGACGCCGACGATGCGCATCCCGCGCCGGTAGCCGCGCCGGCGGAACCGTTCCGCATTCCCGAAGACGGCGTGGAGGTGTTCCAGATCGACGACCTGGCATTCGACTTCCCGCGCGAGACCGCGCCCAGCATCGGCACGGCGAGCAGCACCGGCGGCGAGCTGAGCATCGACCTGCAGGCCCGCGCGCGCAAGGCGGACGCCGCCGCGCGGCCGCACCTGGTGGACGAGGCCAAGGTCTATTTCCGCTTCTCGGTGAAGGGCATCCACCACGCCGGGATTCCGACTGGTCGGATCCGCTTCGAGGACGATCGCGCGCCGGACCAGCAGGCCTATCTCTGGTCTGGCGGACTGCGTCACGACCTCAAGCTCTGGGGCGAACTGGTGCTGGAACAGGGCTGGGTCGGCTTCAGCGGCTATCTGCAGGCCGATGGCGCGGGCCCTCGCTATCCGGTGCGCATCGCGCGCAAGCTGGCGATGCATGCGCTGGATTGGTCGCACTACCGTTTCACCTCGATGGACGAGCTGGCGAGCGCGCCTCCCGGCGTGCCGCGCCACGTGCACCTGACCAACCTGGCCGGGCCGACGCTGCCGCACGCGCTTTACGCCTATCCGGCGCTGCGCTCGCTCAGCCTCTACTACGACGACGACGCCATCGCCGCCAGCGGCGTGCGGGAACTGCCGGACGCGGTGGCCGGCCTGTCCAATCTGGAAGACCTGACGATCGTGAGGGCCAGCGCGCTCGAACAGCTGCCCGCCGCACTCGGGTCGCTGCGCGGATTGCAGCGCCTGCATATCACCGGCACCGGCATCCGCACACTGCCGCCGCAACTGCTGTCGTTGCCACTGGTGTATTGCGTGCTGGACAACAACGCCCTCGCGCAGCTGCCCGAGGCGCCGTTCCCCGCCACGCTCAAGACCCTCTCGCTTTCGCGCAATCGGTTGCAGACCGTGCCCGCCAGCGTGGCGGCGTTGCCGGCGCTGCAGCGGCTGGATCTCACCCACAACCCGTTGACCGCGCTGCCGGCCGGCCTGGAACGCATCGAGCGATTGGAACTGGAACTGCCGAAGAAGCACGCGCTGTTGGACTACCGCTACAAGGGCGCCGACGGTCAAGGCACCATCGCCTTCGACGACGCCACCTTTTTCGCGCGCAACGACGCGACACTGGCCGGGCAGTTGGAGGAGGCGCTGGCCAGCGATGCGCAATGGACGCCGTACCGCTCCGGAATGCAGGCGCTGGCCTGGCATGCGGTGGCACTGGCCACGGACGCGCCGGACGACTACCGCGCACGCGGCAACACCCGCTTCGGTGGACTGCCCGACCTGCCGCCGGACATGCCCTACCCGCGCCACACCGATGCCGACGGCAGCACCAGGCCCATGCAGTTCATCGCCCAACTCGACTGCGCGCAGCTGGCGCCGCTGCAGCGCTACCTGCCGCGGACCGGCGTGCTGTACTTCTTCATCTCCGACCAGGAAGACCTCGCGCCACGGGTCTTCCATTACGACGGCCCGAACGACGCCCTGCAGACGGCGGCGGACCTGACGCGCGATGCCGCGCAGATCGATGGCATGGAGGACGACTCCCTCCCTTACCGCGCAAGCGCCACCGCTTGGATCAGCGTGCCGCACTTCTATTCCGACGAAGCGTATTACCAGGGAGCGGCCGAGGGCCTGGACGGCCTGGAGGACGCGTACGAACTGGTCGAAGCGCTGCGCGACCGCCTTGCGGCGCAATCCACCGTCAAGCCGGTGCACGGCGTGAACAGCCATGTATTCAAGCAGCACGACACCCCGCTCAGCGAAGCCGCCAACCGCCTGCGCGGGCGCGCCGAGGACTTCATGGTGCTGCTGCGCGTGGCATCGGACCCGCACCCCGGCTTCTGCTTCTGGGACGCGGGCGAACTGTATTTCGTGATCCACAAGAGCGACCTCGCCAAGCGCGATTTCTCCAACGTGTATTGCGGACTGGAGAGCAGCTAGGCACGCGCATCTTTGCGCGTTGGCGCCGGGCATGCGGTGACATCCTGAGTGCCGAACCGACACCGCGGCATCGGCGGCAAGGAACGCAGCCAACACCGCACCGAATCGGCAAGCGCTCGGCAACCGCCGTGACATGCCGGCGGCGGCAACCGCGCCCCACGCAAACTCGATAAGATCGCCGCCGGACTTCAGCGCAATCGGACCGGGGGCAACGTGGCATCGAACGAGCGGACTTGGCTGCGCGACGCGGGCCTGTGCATCGGACTCGTCTTCGGCATGGTGGCGTCCAGCGGCGTGCAGGCCCACTCGGTGTCGGTGTCCAGTCCCGATCGCAGGATCGTGGCGGTGCTCAGCGACGACGCGGGCGCGCTGCGCTACACGATCGAGGCCGACGGCCAGGCGCTGCTCGCGCCCTCGCCGCTGGGGATCCGCGTGGACGGCCTGGAACTCGGCGCGCAAAGTACGATCGGCAACGTGCGCCGCGGCGCCACCGATGCACGCTATCGGCTCAACGGCGGCAAGGCCGTGGCGCACGACCGCGCCACGACCGCGACGGTGTTGCTGACCGCGCACGGCCGCGCCTTCGAAGCGGACCTGCATGTCGCCGACGACGGCGTCGCGGTACGTTTGCGTCTGCCCGCGCGCAAGGACAGCCACGTCGAGGCCGACCGCTCCGGATGGACCTTGGCCGAGAACGATCCGCCGGTCTGGGCCACCGCACTCCTGCCCGATTACGAGAACAGCTACACCGGCCTGTCGCTGCGCAGCCTCGGGACGGGACGCTACGGCCTGCCGCTCACCGCGCACAGCAAGGGATTCTGGATCACCCTGAGCGAAGCGGCGGTGGTCGACTACGGCGACCTGGCCATCGAGCGCGCGGCGGACGGCAGCCTGGCCGGCGTGCTCTATGCCGATCCGCAGGGCTGGCGAACGGATGCCGCCGTGGTGCAACCGTGGCGCGTGACCATCATCGCCCGCACGCTCACCGACCTGGTCAACTCCACCCTGGTGCAGAACCTCAACCCGCCGCCAGCGCCCGCCCTGGCCGACGCGAACTGGATCAAGCCCGGTCGCTCGGCATGGCAATGGCTGGCAGTCGGCGAGCCGCGCGAGGACGAGCAGCGGCAATGGGTCGACTGGACCCACCAGCTGGGCTTCGAGTACTACCTGGTGGACGACGGCTGGAGCACATGGAAACAGCCGTGGGAGACGCTGGCCGATACGGCGCGCTACGCACGCGCACAAGGCGTCGGCCTGTGGCTGTGGGTGCACAGCCGCGAGGTGCAGCATGCGCCCGAGCGCAAGGCGCTGCTGCGCAAGATCGCCGCCACCGGCATCGTCGGGGTCAAGGTCGATTTCCCGGCGCCGGCCAGCCGCGACTGGTCCAACTGGTATACGGACGTGGCGCGCGACGCGGCGGCCGAGCACCTGATGGTCGATTTCCACGGCGCCATGAAACCCACCGGCACCGAGCGCACCTGGCCCAACGTCCTCACCCGCGAGGGCGTGCGCGGGCACGAATGGCACATCACCCGCTACAACCGCGTACTGGCCGCCGACCACGACACCATCCTGCCCTTCACCCGCTACGTCGTCGGGCCGGGCGACTACACGCCCACCGTGTTCGAACCGAAGGAACTGATGGGCAACAGCTGGGCGCACGAACTGGCGCAGATGGTCCTGTTCACCTCGCCGTTCCTGGCGATGGGCGGCCACCCGCAGACCTATCTCGCCAATCCCGCCCTGGACGTGCTCAAAGCGGTGCCCGCCACATGGGACGAAACCCTCGTGCTGCCCGGCAGCGAGCCGGGCAAGGTGGCGGCCATGGCCAGGCGCCATGGCCGCGACTGGTTCATCGCGGTGATCAACGGCGGTGCTGCCACGCGCATGACGCTGAAGCTGGATTTCCTGAAGAAGGGCAACTGGAAACTCACCGAACTGGGCGACGCGCCTGCGCGGCCGGATGCGTGGGAGCGCAAGGACCCAGACGTGACGCGGGATGGAGCGATCGCGTTGGAGTTGGCGCCGCGTGGCGGATTCGTCGGTTATCTGAAAGCGCAGTAGGCACGCCTCGACAACGCTTTCCGACGGCGCATGGCCGCGATCGTACCGGGCCTGCGACTACTGCAGGCCCGGATGTCACGTGCGAACGAGCCGCTTGGCAGCGACGCCAGGCAGGCTACTTGGCAATGACCGAGGTCCCGGACGGCACCATGTAGCACGCTTGCGCCTTGGCGCAGGCCTCGGCGTTGATCTCGGCGATCTGGCTGGCCAGGTACTGCTCCGGGGTCAGCCCCATGCGATTGCGATACGCGTTGTCGGCATCGGCCTTGGCGACCTGTTCCTGCTCGCGCTGGCGCTCGGCGGTGGTGGCCTCGACCAGGGTCTTGACCCGCTGTTGCTGCGCGGCGGTGAGGTTCATCTGCTGCAGCACATCCGCATTGGGCCGCGCACGGCCTAGGGTGATGTTCTGGATCTGGATCGGCAGGCCCTGCTCCTTGACCAGCGCGCGCACGCTCTCGGTGACCGCATCGTCGATCTTCCGCGCGGTGTCCGGGTCGCTCATCATCCGCGTCATGTCGTAGCGCTTCACCTGGTCGCGCACGATCGCCGCGTACTGACTGGCCACGTTGTTCTTGAACCAGTCCTGCCCGAAGCCCGACAGCAGCAACGCCGGCGCGGTGATGCGGTATTGGATCTGGGTGGAGAAGTCCAACAGGATGTTGTCGCTGGACGAGAAATCGTCGAACGCCACCTGCACCGTCTGCGGCGTGACATCCACGTACACCGCCGACGTGGTCCACCAGGCATAGGTCCGGCCGGGCTCGCGCACGTCGTCCAGGCGGATGCCGCCCTTGCTCCAGAAAATGGGCTTGTCGACCAGCACGGCCTGCTGCCCCGGATCGGGCGAGACCACGGTACAGGCGCAGAGCAGGCTCGCCATTGCGGCGGCCAGTGGAAGGTGTTTCATCGATGTCCCCTGATCGGCCGGCGCGGCCCGCGGCCCGTTGTGCCGTGAATGCTAGCCGATCCCTGCGAACCTGCACTAGAGGTTGCCGACCCAGGCACCGGACATGGCGCGCGCGAGGCGTTCGGATCGACCTCAGCGTCCGGGCCTCCACGACCGCAACCCCGACACCGCCTGTTCGAGCCCCCGGCCGTAACGCACATCGGCAATGCTGCCGTTGCTCACCAGGTCCGGCATGCACCCGGCGCCGACGACGTCGCTCCCTGCCCGCGCTCGACTTCCAGCGTTCATGCCGTCCCAGCGGACGCCCGGCTAAGCTCCGATCGACGCCAAGGACTCCAGGGAGGACACGCACGATGTCACAGCACGCCATCGAAGATCTGGTCGAGAACACGATCCATCTGGTGGACCGCAGCACGCTGGACGGCGCGCGCCAGGCCGAGATGATCCACGGGCTGCTCGATCTGCAGGCGCGCTACGACACCAGCCTGACCTGGTTCCGACTGCCCGACGTACTGCTGCGGCACGGCGTGCTGGTACGAACGCCGGCGCAGGCGCTGACCGATACCGCACTGCGTGCGCAGGCGTTGGCAGCCGATGCGCCGGGCTGGCTCGGGCACGAGGACGACGCGGCCTACCTCGAATGGGAGGGCCAGGCGCGCGTGCTCTACCGGCAGGCCAAGGCCGGCACCTCGCTGCCAGTGTCGAAGCTCTTCCGTGACGTGCTTGCGCTCGCCGACGAGGCCGACGACACCGACCTGTTCACCGACTGGTACGCGCTGCTGGCGAATGGCTGGCTGGACGACACCTTCACCGCCGAGGACGGCATCGCCGCCACGCTCGATGGCCTGCTCGCTTCGGACGATCTTCAGGCGATCCGCGCGCTCGCGGCGCGTCGTGGACTCAAACGCCGGCGTGGCGTGCCCGAGGCGCTTGCGCTGCCGCGGTCGAACGACAGCATCGAGCAAGGCGACGTCGAACGCAGCGCCGTCCTGCGCTTCTTCCTGGAACCCAAGCGCAAGCCAGCCGCCTTGCTGACCGCGCGCGACAAGGCGCGGGCCCAGCAAGCCCGCGTGCGCGAAGTGATTCCCGCGTTGATCGAGCAGCATTTGGGCAGCGCGCTGCACGCCGCCGGCTGGTCGCCTGTGCCCACCGATACCGCCTTCCAATGGCGATGGACCCGGGAGCGCGACGATAGCCGCCAGTTCCTCTGGGCGACCCACGACGCCAAGTTGGGCGTGCTGATGGTCCAGGCGGGCCTGCAGCATGCGCAACTACTCGCGTGGCAGCAGCGTGCCGCCACCACCCAGCTGCACGACCTGCATTTCCAGGACATTGCTGCGGGATTCCTTGGTCAGCACATTCTCCACAGCAAGGACATCGGCGCGTTCGGCGGCTGGGTGCTGAATCCTGCCGACAGCGATGCGCAGCTACGCGCCACCCTCGATCGCCTGGCGGCCGCACTTCCCGCGCTGGACACCAACTACTTCGATTTCATCACCCGGCAGTTCTCAGAATCGCTGTTCGCACGCGACGTCGACACCCTGCTGCATCTGCTGGAAGAGGGCGACGACGACGGCGCGGTTCCGCCCTACGTGCTGTTCGACAGCCCCGACAGCCTGCTGCTGGCCTTCGTCTTCCACCATCTCCAGCGAGGCGACGAGGCCGCGGCGATGGCGATCGTCGAGCGCCTGCGGGCACGCCAGGCTGCGCGCGGGCGCCTCAGCCCCTGGCATCGCGACCATCTGGCGCCGTTCCTGCAGCAATGGGACGAAGGCCGGCGCGATCTGTCGATGCCGCCGGTGCTGCATGCGCTGCTGGTCAGTCATTTGCGTGCGCAGGAAACGGGGTGAGCGCCGTCCTCAGATTCCACCTCGCTGGTGGCGTACCGCTTCGTGCCCGTCATTCGCGGCGGGCGGTGACGCACGCGGTGGGGGCATGACAGCGTGGGCAGCTCATGGCGCTGCGCATCGCGATACAGCGCACGCCTGTCCATCCATCGCTGGCGTTTCCGCCAGCACTAGCCGCACAAGGAAACGGCCCGCTTCGCATCAGCGGATGTGCGCACCCGCACCAGATTGACCGCCCTGCGCGTGCAGGGCTGGCCGGCCGGGACCTATTGTCCAGCAGGTGCTCGATCGGCAGCCGACCGGCTTGGTCTGGATATCGAGCCCAGCTTCATCGGCCTGCTTCCGGCAATCCCCAACGCCGCCACCGCTTGTTCGAGCACCGAGTCCCTCCCCTCGCGCACATCGGCGATGGTGCGGCTGGCCACGACGTCGGGGACGACACCGACGCCGACGAAATCGCTGCCATCCGGATAGCTGTCGCGCTTCACGCAAATCCGCGCCGAACCGCCGCCCGGCAAGTCCAGCGTGAGCGGCTGCCCCGTGCTGCCGCCGGTCGCTTGCCCCACCAAGGGGCCGCGCCGCATCAGATGAAACACCGCCGCCGTGTCTTCGCCGGCCGAGAAGGTCGCAGCATCCACCAGCATCGCCACCGGTCCCTTGTAGGTACGCGGCTCCGGCATCAACACGTCATCGCGTACCGGCAGCCATTCGATCAAGCGGCCACTGCGCGCTTGTTGCAGCGACGATCCGTTATCGCGCATGACGGATCGCACCTGCGGCAAGGAACCTTCAGCCACGAAGCGCAGGATCGACAATCCGAACCGGGTGTTCCCACCGCCATTGCCGCGCAGATCCAGGATCAAGCCCGGCGCGGCGAGCACCCTGTCCAGATCCTGCCTGAGCGCCTTGACGCTGGCGTCGTCCTCGAGCTGCGCCACGCGCAGCACGGCGACACCGTCCTTGCGGAAGGTCAACAGCGGCGCGGCCGCCACCGCCTGCGCTTTGTAGCCACTGCGCGCCGCCCGCACCTCGCGGCGGCGCCCATCGCGGTGTACGACCGTCAGCACCACCGGCTTGGCCGCATCGCCGGACAGCAACGCATAGGTGTACGTTCGCACCTCGAGGTCTTGCGGCGTCGAACTGCTGAGATAGGGCCGCACCGCGCGCTCGGCGTAGCGCTCCACCGGCTCGCCGTCGATCGCCTCGACGGTATCGCCGGGCTGCACGCCCTGCCGAAGCAATGCCGCGTCGGTGACCGACGTGACCACCACCTTCCCTTCCAGCCGCGCGGTGCGCAGCCCCGGGCGCGCATACCAGCGCGCCTCCAGCGCCGTGGGAGGGAACACGCCGCTATGCCCGTCCTGCAACTTCGCCATGAAACGCGTCAGCACGCGATAGTAGGCATCGGTATCCTGCGCCTGCTGCACCAGCGGCACGGTGTCCAGATACAGGCGATCCCAATCGAGCTCAGGCACATGATCGAACCAGACGAAGCGGTCGCGTGCGGTCATCCACAGTTGCGAGAGCCCGGCAATGCGCTGTGCCTCCGTCAGCTGCGCAGTGTAAGGAACCACCAGCGCAGGTGCCGTCGCGTCGCGCTTCGCCAGCGCCTCATGCCGCCGGAGATCGGCCAGGCGCGGATCGTCCAGCAAGGCCAGCGTCGCGGGATCCTTGTTCACCACGAAATCGATCAGGCCCTCCTGCCAGGCCATGGCGTCCAGCGCTCGCCAGGCCGCGACGGCCGCGTCCCGATCGCCGAGCCACACCTGCACGCGCACCAGATCGCCCAGCAGATTCAAGCGGCGAAAACGCAGCGTCATGCTGCCGTCGGCCAAGGCCAGCACCTGCGGATCGTCCAAATAGCGCAGACCGTCGAGCAATGCGTCGCGCGCACGCCGCAGATCTTCAGGCGAACTCGTTGCACCGTGTTCGGCAAGCTGACTGGCACGGTCGCGGAACTCGGTCACGTGCGCGTAGGCCTGCATGGCCGGATCTTCGGCGGCACTGGCCAACTGGGCCAACTGGGCCAACGACAGACAAACCCCCAAACCAAGCCATCCTGGAAATTTCATCGCAGCTCCTGTGCACGACGCGAAGCGTCCAAAAGCGCCATGCCGGCGCGCCGCAGCTCAAGGTTTAGAGCTAGAAGGCCTGAAGGAGCGACATTGCGAAAGCAGCCACTCTCCGGCTGAGGTGTCGGACGCAATCGCCTCTCCCTTGGATATCTGCAGGACCTCCGAGCGAACGAGTTCGGCACTTTCCGAAGAGTCAAAAACATCCTCGTCGGTGGAGTCGACGGCAAAGCCCGGAAGTGCCGAATTCTCGAGCTTCCCCGACGCCACAAGCTGGCCACATAAGCCATAGTAGTAAGCAGCACGCTCGTTCGCGGACAGACCAATATCACCAGCCACGAACATGCTGACGTGGAACGTTTCGTGCGCAACAAGATCTGCGATATTGGCCAACGTCTCTTCCAAGTTCCGCATCTGGGGCGCAATTAGAGTCAATTTCGGCCCTCTGCCGAATCTAAAGAAGCTCCGGTGATAATCAACGCGCGCCGGAACAATCCGGATTTCAACCGAGACATGATCGACGGCTGCTTGTTCAAGTACGAAGCGAAGCGCCCTGGACGCAACAAGGCAGACATCTTTTACGGGGACATTCGTTCCGCTTGCGACAGCCACTTTCACGTATCGATCTTCACACCGCACCGAACTAGCGAAACGAATATTTTCTCGCGCACCCTGCGTAAGGACTTCAGACTGAGTGATAAATAGACCGAATCCCGAGCGAATGGTGTGCTTGTTCATTCCCTCCACAGAAAAATGCGGCAAAGCAGAACCATCACTCTGTCCGGCAAAGAGTATGGCCAGGACGAAGACAAGCAAAGCCCTTCCCAATTTCAATTCTTCGCAACCCGAACTACCGCACCCAAAATAGCCACCAAAGCGTTCAACATTCAACTCCTCAAAGGCAACAGACCGATCTTCAGATAAAAACCATCCAAAACACATTTAATCGACTAACATCAAGAGGGCCGAGGCCCTCTTGACGGAGCAGCTTACTGCTGTTGGCACAGGTTCGGTGATGGGTAAGTAGTACAAGGTGGGTTGCCGTAGACCGTAGCGGTGAACGAAGCAAGCGACTGACCTTCATACTTTGTAGCGACCGCCATCGTTTTCTGGCCTTGGAACGCGGAAGTGAATGATGCTGTTTCATAACGAATGCTATCAGCGTCACCAGCATTGGCGTACGCCCAGGAGTTGACAGCATCAGGGTCGGCGAGGCGAATAATAGTTCCAGATTTCACATATGCAAAAGACTGCGCCGCAACAACAACGTTATCACTGGACCGGACGAGCATCACGCTGACAGTGCCAGTCGAGGGATAGGGAATAGTAGAGCCAGAAGTGTCGATCTGAAATTGAGCCGCATCTGCGGTGAGATCCAGAGCAGCTCTGGCCAGGGCATTTATTATGTTCTCTTTTCCACCGCCGCCACCGCCACCGCCACCACCACCACCACCTGCCTTCTTTTCCCATTTAACTTCGGCACCGGCTTTACACTCTCCGCCTCCGCCCGCCTTTGCGCTGCACTCTCCATAGGCACGCACAGAAGTGTTGTACGTAGCACAGCCCGCCGTGCCAATAGAAATTAACGACAATCCAATACTGGGGAACAATGCTGTTTTATTCACAGGAACCTCCGTTTCGCTGGGATTCAGCGTGAGCGATACTATCGGCACGACTCGTATGGAACCATCGAATCCATCACATTTCACTCACTCGCCCGGCACACGAAATATTTTAAAAGCTGTCCAAGTTGCAATGTGAGAAGGAAGAAAGGTAGCCGCGACAATTCCGCTGGGCATATCGCGGAACATCAGCAGTGCCAAAGAAATTTGCACAGTGGTGACAATTGCCTCAAGCATCGGCAGTGAAAAAAATCTACTTCTACGCCCTTTCTTCCAGTCACAACATCCAATCCGATGACAACCCAATTTCGCAGATATGTATATTACCCCGGTTAAAATAGAGGAAATATCAATTAACGGAAGAACGAGAGATGGCGAAAATGCAACAGACCCAACAGCACAGACCCAAAGCACCGAACTCAGTAGCGCGCCTGTCCAGCTTACTGATCCATCGCGCCTGACTAGACCACGCAACTGAACCCCATAAAGCATTGCCAATCCCCAGCCGCCGCCAAACGCCAAGGCGAGAATCAAATTCTGACCGTGTCTATCCCACACCAGATAGCCAAAGATTGCTGACGCCACAATTCCAGTCAATGCACGCAAGTTCACGATAACCAGATCAGCAAATATCGCCCAACAGCTTGGAGCAAGCGCTTGATTATCCGTCATCTACTCTTCCTTGATTTTTCGGCGTCAAGTCCAACAAGCGACTTTTTCGACTGGAAACCCCGTAACAATATGCTAACTGTGGGTACCTGCCCAGACAATACCATCACTACCCAGACGGCAAACGCAAGTGCGCGGCGCAGCCCACCTCCGAACCTGGATCAACCATCGACACTACTAGATCGCCGGCCCGGGCGGTGATCTGCGGCTTGCTGCCAATGGAGAAACCCAGCTGCTCCAGCCACAGGCCGCTCAGGCGCAGGACCGGGACGCGCTGGTCGTCCGTGTGGCGGTGCAACACGGGATAGGTCGGGGGGCACAATGGATGGGCTGGCTGGTCGCATGACGGCCGCTTATTGCCTCAGACGCCTCACTCCCTTTGCTCGCGTACTGACGCTCCCTGCATCCCAGGGCAAGCCCCGCACCACTAGTCCAGACCTCTCCGGCGGTGCATCCGTGCCGCATCCCGCCCATGCCGCGATCAATGCAGCCGCCCGCCTCCCGCAGGCGACGTCTCCCACTCCACCGCATAGACCGCCCGCTCCTCGCGTACGCCGTTGGACGTGGGTTCGTGCAGCGGCTGGCGCTCGATCTGCAGCAACAGCGCCCGCATCGCGTTCGCTGCGTCGCAGAGCGTGTCGCCCACCGCTGGCCGGGCCCGCCCATCGGCCACGCAACCCCACCACGACCACCGAATAGGTCAACCTGAGCCCGTTACTCTGAGGTCTTTGGGGCGTCTGTGCGGGAAGGCGGCTTTTCGCGTCATTTCCTTCGTCACGAATGGGGGTCGATCGGCTAAGCTCCGAGCCTTGACCAGGGGATAGGCATCAGGGGGATAGGCATGATCAGAGCGATCGCAGTGGCGTTGTGCATGATGGCGCTGCCGGCGGCGGCGCAGTCGGCTTACAAGTGCTCGGACGGCAAGTCCGGCGCTGTCTATCAGTCAATGCCGTGTGCGCCGGGCAAGGAGCAGAAACGGTGGCAAGCGCCGGCCGCTTCGGGCGAACAGCCCCGCCGCCAGGTCGATGACACTCGGGGGCGTCCTGCCACTGGCCAGCCCAGCATGGGCGCGCAGATGATCACCTTCACCGGCCAGCCCAGTCCGGAAGCCTGTGCGCGTGCCAAGCATATTCGCGACCAGGCATTGGCTGATGCATCGATGAAGGGCGAACGTGAGTTCCACCAGACCTTGGCGCGCAACGTCGACACTGCCTGCAAGTAGCAGGCGGGTTTGCCGCGCCTGCCGACCTGCGCTTACAGGTTGGAAACGGGGTCAGGTTCACTTACAGCCAGAAGTGAACCTGACCCCGTTATTCCTGCTCACTCCCTTTGCTCGCGCACTGACGCTCGCTGCATCCCAGGGCTGGCCCCGCACCACGAGGCCAGCCCTCTCCGGCGACGCATCCCTGCCGCATCCCACCCATGCCGCGATCAATGCAGCCGCCCGCCTCCCGCAGGCGGCGTGGCCCACTCCACCGCATAGACCGCCCGCTCCTCGCGTACGCCGTTGGGCGTGGGTTCGCGTAGCGGCTGGCGCTCGATCTGCAGCAGCAGCGCCTGCATCGCGTTCGCTGCATCGCAGAGCGTGTCGCCCATCGCTGGCAATGCCTGGCCGGCGCGCGCGGTGGCATCGCCGGCCGCCACCGCCCGGGCATGGGCCGAGACGGTCTCGGCCAGCAGGGTGAGTTGGTCGAGTTGCGCCAGCGTGACACGGAAGGCGCTGCCGCCCACGTCCGGCACCATCGCGACGGTGGCAGCGGGCCGGGCGCCGTGCATCGTGTCGGTCCGCTGCGCAGGATAGGACAGCGCGTCCAGCACCAGCTCCACCTGGTCGGCCAACAGCTCCAGACAGACCGCCAGCTCGCCCATGCGCACCTTGGGCTCGGCGGCACGCTCCTCGTCCGGCGTGCGCGGCTGCGCCAGCCGGACCAGGAACCTCACGTGATCGCGCAGCTTCGCCAGCCGGAACTGGCTCTCCTCCGGCAGGAAATAGCCGGGCATGTCTTCATCGTCCAACCGGTCGTACGCCATCGTTGCCTCCTCGTTCCATGAAGGGTCCGCCCGCCACGCAGGGCGGACGGGAAGTCGGGAGGTTCGAAACCGCAGACAGCCGGCGGGCGTATTTCCCCGAAGGGTGTTGTATTAGCCGCCCTCCCGACGCAGGCATCGCGTCGGCTTGCGCCCGAGGATCGGGCACAAAAAACCCACCGGTTTGTCGGAGGTGGGTACCGCTGTCTGAGGAGTTTCGACGCTCCTTGTAACTGAGATTGCATCCGGGAGAGGGAAGTTGTCAATAGCCACTACGCCTTTAAAGAGCGCTCCATGGCGGCTGCCCAAAAAGGTGAGGGGAAGTGATTCCTACATCCACGGATCGACTCGCGACCATGGCTGATGCCTACCTACGTTACTCGCGATATCGACTCGCTATTTCTGCTAAGACATGGACTGCAGGCTATAACTAACTATACTTGATGCACGCTTTCTATCGTACAATCGGCCAACTAACTGCATTCAGATAGGGGAGGTTGTTTCGTGGGTAAGGATGCCAAACTTCCGTCCGAGGCGGCCCTCTGGCCGTTGCTCGTCAAGACTGTGGAACTGCGCAGAGAGTATCGCCTTCGCTCAAAGAAATTTGATCAGAAGCGCATCGCCTCTGATCAAATTCAAGTTCATTTAGAGCTTGGGTGGACAATTCACAAGAAAGTTAAAGGCCGGGCAACGATCCGGCGGGACAAATCTCTAGATGAAAGAGTCGAGAATCTATGGTGGATTCTCCTGTACAAGATGGGCTACAAGGAACTAAACGCAGGGCGTTCATTTCGCGTTCTCTCGAAGAAAAAAAAGGAAGACGCGAGCGAAATACCGTTCAGCACATTTGCGTCGGACGATGAAACTGTAATCGTCACACGCTGTAAGACTGCAGAAAGACTTAAGCGCAGCAGCGTAACAAAAGATCTGGAGGAATTTTCCGCCTGCAAGGGCGAAGTTTCGAACGCGATAAAATCGTTTTACACTGGATTCAAGCCAAAAATAATTTGGTTTTTCTTGACTGAAAATATAATTTGGTCGGAATCCGATATTGAGTATGCATCCAAGCACAATATCAAAAGGGTAACTGAACAAGAACTCCCTTACTTTTCTCAGTTGGCAGACCTATTAGGAAAAGCAGCTCGGTTTCAATTCCTTGCTGAGCACCTTAAAGACCAGCCCATTCCCGAAATGACTGACGTAAAAGTTTCCGCCACCAGATCCAAACTAGGCGGAAAGTACTTTTATTCTTTCGTATCGACTCCTAGACAGCTGCTTAAGATCGCCTTCGTCAATCATCGAACTCTAGACGACCCGGAGGGATTTCCTACGTACCAAAGGCTCATACAAAAAAGTCGCCTCAAGTCTATCAGCACATATATTCTTGAAGGTGGATTTTTCCCAAACAACCTTCTAGTAAACTTTAGTAAAACACCGCGATTCGATATTACTCATAAAGATACAGCAACTGATGTCCATTTCGGCGCACTGTATCTTCCCAATACTTATAAGTCAGCTTGGATCATTGACGGCCAGCATAGGCTTTACGGCTACGCGTCGCTACCTGATCTTTACCTAGATCAAAAACTTGTAGTGGTCGCCTTTGAAAACATCTCGAAGGAAGAGGAGGCGGCCATGTTTGTGACCATAAACCATGAGCAAAAGTCGGTACCGAAGAACCTGCTAGATGATCTAGAAGGCCAACTAAAATGGGGGTCTGACAATCCCACCGAGCGAATTGGCGCGCTAGCGGCTCGCGCCATTCAAAGCATGAACAAAGATATCGCAAGCCCTTTATATAGTCGCTTCTCAGCTGAGGGAATTAAGGGCAGTAATCGCGCATGCCTCACTGTTCCTCAGGTCAAACTTGGAATGAAGCGATCAGGCCTATTCGGGACGATCGAGAAGGGCGCATATCACCCAGGGTTAATTTGCGGAGGCACAGACAACGCTACACTCGTACGTGCGACCAAGCTGCTTAGCGGGTATTTCCGACAGTTTCAAGAGGCTGACGTTTCGCGCTGGGAAAGTGGACGTCTAGGCAAGCTCTGCACTAACGACTCAATTCAGGCTCTAACGCTCTTGCTTGGCGAAATAATTCGCCATCTATATGAGGAAGGATCTATTAAAGGAAAAGCCAGCGAAAGCGAGGTCCTTGAAAAAGCGATCAATTTTATTGAACCACTCTTGGATTTTTTCAAGACTGTATCTCCAGAAAAAATAGATGCCTTCCTCACAGCTGGCTACGGGAGTGGAGCTCCGAGAACGCTCTTTCTTAGATATTCTAACATTCTGCATCAGAAATGCGTAAAATTTGCTCCGGAAGGACTTGGCGACTGGGAGAAGGCGCAATCTGAAGAATCAAAGAATTTGGCTGACTTTCAAGTCCAGCAAATTAATATATTGACGATTCAACATATATTTAGCGTTTTCCGTTCAGCTTATGGCACTGAAATGAGCGGATACTGGGAAAAAGGTATACCACAGGGTAAAATCAAAAGCAGCGCATATGGTCGATCCCAAGAATATGACATCGATTCACGACTCCCACTTGAGTCATACCTCGACTTTATCGATCTAAAGGAAATTGTCGAGCACAAGTCTCGCTGGCCACTATTCCAAGATGTCCTTGACATCCCAATCGAAGGACAGAAAGGAAACGCCAAGAATCTAAAGTGGATGGACAGATTTAACGAGATACGAAGAATCCCGGGACATGCCGCGCCAGGACGTGGCTACAGCGTCGCTGACTTCGAACTCTTAAATTTGGTAGCCGTCACCCTCCAGACTCGCATTAACGGCTACGACTATGAAAGCATTAAGCCAGAAATCGTCTGAAAAAAATATCACTCTGCCATTTCTAAAATGGGCCGGCGGAAAGCGTTGGCTAGCCCGAATTGAGGGAATTGCAGAACGGATTCCAAAAGACGGCCGCTATGTGGAGCCTTTTATGGGGAGCGCCGCGATGTTTTTCCACGCAACTCCAAAGCGGGCACTGTTGAACGACTTCAATCGAGAGCTAGTTGAGACATATCAAGCAATCAAGGTTGACTGGAAGGCAGTTGTTGTGTTACTTGCGCGTCATCAACGCTTCCATTCTGAAGACCAGCAATATTACTACCAAGTCAGATCCTCCTCCCCCGACTGCATGTTTTCACGGGCAGCTCGCTTTATATATTTAAACAGGACATGCTTTAACGGCCTATATCGAGTCAATCGCAAAGGTGAATTTAACGTCCCGCGGGGAACGAAAAATACCGTAGTGATGGACACCGACGATTTTGAATCAATTAGCGCAAAACTTAAAGCGGCGAACTTAACCCATGGCGACTTCGGTCAAGTCATAAAAAAATGTCGCACTGGTGATTTTATATTTGCCGATCCGCCATACACGGTAAAGCATAATAATAACGGATTTATCAAATATAATGAGCAGCTATTCTCTTGGGCAGATCAAATTCGTTTACGAGACGAGCTTGTAGCAGCGGCCGAGCGTGGCGCCGCCATTATGGCTACCAACGCAGATCACCCCTCAATTCATGAACTCTATTCCGATTTTGATGTCGTGATTGCTGAGCGCTCAAGTGTTATGGCGTCAGTAGCAGAACGCCGGAAACGCACTACAGAGGTTGTGATCACAATGAATCTTGCTTAGCAGTCAGGAGATATAAAGACTCTAGTTCTGTCAATTTTTAATTGTGCGCCGTGGAATGCGCGGCGTCATTAGCCAGCCACAAATTCGTCAACCGCTGCGCTGACAGTGCTTTTTATTATTGCCGCACGAGCTTCACCAACATAATAGACAGCATCGAGTTGCTCGTGAGTCGCTTCAAAGAGATCTCGAACGGTCGAAAACCCAGCATCCACCAGCCTTGATTTAATGGCCGCAGAAAGATCGAGCAACTCAATACTTTTATTCAACAACATTGCTACCGGAGAGCGCCCTTGCCCGCTAGCGCCGCAAACGTCGCATGGGCCCGACGTATCGGCCATCGGGTGACCATTCGAGCACTCACCACTAGGCTCAAGCATTGCTTCATCGGAAATTGCCTGCCAAAGCTCTGCCCCACGCCCAACCTCAGCATGAATCCGGCTCGTCATTCCCTCAAAAAATATAAGCCAATCGGAAGGAGCAGGACTTCTTCGAGGAAAGTAGGTCGATATGACATTATCTCTAAATATAAAGCCTGGATGCAACAGATAAAGGGTCCCACCCTCTCGCTTGCTTAGCCGAGTAGGCCCCTCTGGAACTATCACATTCGCAGCCACTAAAAGCTTTATTCCTGCTTGACAAAGGTACGGAACCTGCATCGAGTTAGTTAGTGCGAGATAGCCACGCGGCTTTTCAGATTCGTATGGCCCAGGACTTTCGCTTATCTTGCTTCTCAGCTCATAAAGGAGCAGCTCCGCTACTTTAAGCAAACGCGGATCCAAATCCTTAATAACGCCCGGCACCATGTTGTCCAGATGCTTGTCCGTCACTGTATTTATCGCGGTCCTAATATCTTCAAATCGCAAACTGGATATCGGCCGGGATCCAAGCTGCGTTTGAACCTGCGCGACCAGCTTCAGCAAGCCGCGAGGATTTCCGTTAGAACAATAAAAAAGGATGCCAACCCAATCGTTGTTAGCAAGTAGCGCATCAAAGAAGCTACGACTATTATCCTCAGCAACCAAAGCTCGCCGACTAAGCAGATCGCGGAATGCCTGGATATTCGAGGGCCGCGGCAGGTCTCCTAATGGCACAACGACAGCATCGTGCCCGTAGCTGAAATCAAGACCATAGCGAGTCACTGCCGGATAAACAGATATTTTAAAAGCCAGACCTGGATCGTAGAGCGATTTAATGCACGTAAAGAAGGCGCCTTGCGCCCTTGTATCCAAAGCGTGAGCAGCATCATCCAGAAACAGGACGAGCAGTTCAGCACACATCGCAACGCGAACAGCGCGCAGTATCTCTAATGTATATGTATAACCCCGAAGACCAGCGACAACATGCGGCTTTAGCCCAAGTGCCTGAAGGTGAGCATTAACAGCGTGGGGATCACGATATGTCGTCTCAAGGACCCCAACAACGCTGTTCCAGTCAATTAACCCGAGATCTCCTATGCTATTGGCAAAACCACGCCCCTTTACATCAATCACGACATCCTTAACGGCGCTCAATATCCTCGAATTAATCCATGCCTTAAAATTATCGAGAGAACTAGATTCAACATCTCCACCCGAGGAAGGCGGTATGGTCGCCAAGTAACGCTTAAAGGTCGTGTGGACCGCGAGTGTATCGCCAGAGCTCTGATACTGCGCCTTCATCCGATGCGCAGCGGTGCGCATTAGCATGGTTTTTCCCGCGCCGCGGCAGCCCTCTAGCAAAATATTCTCAGCTGTATACATTCGCTGCAAAGTTGCTGCCCAAGGCCCTTCTACGACGAGCTGCTCGACAGTATCAATCGGCAGATTGTCTGCCTGCAGCTGCAGTGAATAATCAGCCATACATTAGACCCCAATAATCGAAAAAAAAGGCAGATTGAGCTCTGCAATAAGACCAATGTCTTCCACTGCAGTGTATTTAGGATTGGCCGGATCCAACGAGCCCGACCTCAAATCCGTCAACATGCTTTCATCCAAAGACAGACTTTCTGTCAGAAAGCACACCCAGTAGACACCAATTACATTCGCCGCCTCTTTGAGTGCCCGATGTCCATGCTGACCGAGCGCTTTCGCGCATTCTTCTGGACCAGATGGCAACTTCGGCCTGAAAGTTCCATGCACCCCTTGACTGAGAGTAGTGAATATTCTTTCAGTACGCTTTAGTATCTTCTGATCTCCCGGAATGCCCGACTTCTTAAAGGCGGCCATTGTCGCATTAAATCTAGAGTTATAGACCGCCGCAAATTGATGCTTTTCCCCAGACTCAGCTATCAATTGATGCAGCATTAATCTGTGACTCGGCTTATCCCCAAAATTTACTTCTTCTTCTACTTTCCAAGCAATACGACTGATAGGAGATTCAAGAAAATAGAGCGCGAATATCGCCTGTTCAAACCAAGAGCGCCATAAAGTATAGGCCTGCTTTAGGAAGCCGAGTCGAGCGAGCTCGCACCCTGCAATAAGGTCTTCCGACGCGGATTTGATAAGTGGCCGAACTTGATCGACCTGTTCTTTTCCAAGTGTTAATTCAGCACAACTGAGATAAATGGACTGAAACTGCAAAGCGTTTCGCTCGAGCGAAATCAAGTCCTTCGTGGCGCCCTTCAGGAAAAGACTCTCCTTCATCCCCCAAGCCGGCCTAGCAAGCACGAGACTACGCCCCAGCTTGTAGGCTAACCAAGAACTCCCAATTCTTGAATTACGCGTCCATATCGATGGCATCGGGCGTCTCCATTTGCTGTTCCAATTTGACCATCGTCCTTGAAGTCAGACAAGGGCATTAAAAAAACAAGCGGCCGGAAGGCCGCTTTTTTTGTCTGACCTCAACGCAGCATAAAGCCCCTTCCGAATTCACCTTCTCCACGTCGATCTTGTACTGCTTGATCGCCCGAGCCACATCCTTCCCGGTCATCTTCACATCTTTCGCCAGCGCCGCAATCGCGGCATGCGCGATGTAGTACCGGTCCCCACTTCGAAGAAGCGGCGTAGATTGGCCCTGGTTTCGGAGCGGCCGAAGCCATCGGTGCCAGCAGCATGGTGTACAGATTCTGGGCGGCAAAGGAGCGCGCCACGTTGCGATCACTCGTGACCGATCGCAACACCAAAGCTAGCGTCCTCTCCCATCACGCAGCCACATCCACATACTCAACCTGACTCGAAGGCAGCGGAATCACTTCCCCATCCTCGCGCATGCCAGCCAGATGCAGCTCGATCGCCTCGCGGATCAATCCTTCCACCTCCGCGGTCGTCGCGCCCGTCGCCACACACCCCGGCAGATCCGGCACGTACGCGGAGTAGTTGTTGCCCGCTTGCTCAATAACGACGGCGTAGCGCATGGCGATTACCTCTTCAGGCCGGCTTGCTTCAGGATGCTGTTAAGGGTGCCGGGAGCCACATCATCGCTCGGCTTGCCGGCCACTGTCACGCGGCCTGGGTAGACAGGATGCTTGAATTGGCGGTGGCTGCCTGTCTGGCTGACTTGCTGCCAGCCTGCGTCCTTGAGTTGTTGCAGCACGTCGCGGATTTTCGGGGGCATGTTCGCGGTCCTTGCGAATGCGGGGCCGGCCAGGGGAAGAGCGCCCTCTTCCGCTGCGGCCCCTCTCCCGCGTGGCGGGAGAGGGGCAGAGCGTTATTGCCTGGTGGGTCGGTTAGACGCCAACCGGATTAGCCTTCTCCGGATCGATCTTGTACTGCTTGATCGCCCGCGCCACATCCTTCCCGGTCATCTTCCCATCCTTCGCCAGCGCCGCAATCGCGGCGTGCGCGATGTAGTACCGGTCCACTTCGAAGAAGCGGCGCAGGTTGGCGCGGGTGTCGGAGCGGCCGAAGCCGTCGGTGCCCAGCACGGTGTAATGCGTCGGCACGAAGGCGCGGATCTGGTCGGCAAAGGCACGCACGTAGTCCGTGGCCGCGATCACCGGGCCCTGGCGCCCTTCCAGCAGCTGGGTCACGTAGGGCTTGCGCTGCTCGCCTTCCGGATGCAGGCGGTTCCAGCGCTCGGCGTCGAAGCCGTCGCGGCGCAGTTCGTTGAAGCTGGGGCAGGACCAGATGTCGGCGGTGACGCCGAAGTCCTTGTCCAGCAGCTCCGCCGCGGCGATGGCTTCGCGCAGGATGGTGCCCGAGCCCAGCAGCTGCACGCGCAGTTCGCCCTTCTTGGGCTTGCCGGCGTCGGTCAGCAGGTACATGCCCTTGATGATGCCTTCTTCTGCACCGGCCGGCATTTCCGGGTGGGTGTAGTTTTCGTTCATCAGGGTGATGTAGTAGTACTCGTCCACCTGCTCTTGCATCATCCGCTTCATGCCGTACTGCATGACCACGGTGACTTCGAAGCCGAAGGTGGGGTCGTAGCTGCGCACGTTGGGGATGGAGCCGGCGATGACCTGGCTGAAGCCGTCTTCGTGCTGCAGGCCTTCACCATTCAACGTGGTGCGGCCGGCGGTGCCGCCGAGCAGGAAGCCGCGGGTGCGCATGTCCGCCGCCTGCCAGGCGATGTCGCCCACGCGCTGGAAGCCGAACATGGAGTAGTAGATGTAGAACGGCAGCATCGGCACGTTGCTGACCGAGTAGCTGGTGCCGGCGGCCAGCCACGAGGAGATGGCGCCCGGCTCGCTGATGCCCTGCTGCAGCACCTGGCCGGACTGGTCCTCGCGGTAGAACATCAGCTGGTCGGCGTCCACCGGCTTGTACTTCTGGCCGAACGGGGCGTAGATGCCGATCTGGCGGAACATACCTTCCATGCCGAAGGTGCGCGCTTCGTCGGCCACGATGGGCACGATGCGCGGGCCCAGGTCCTTGTCGCGCAGGGCGATGTTGAGGCTCTGCACGAAGGCCATGGTGGTGGAGTAGCTGCGCTCGCCGCTGGACTTGAGCAGGCGGTCGTACTTGTCCAGGCCGGGCACGGTGAAGGACTGGTCGGCCTTGCGGCGGCGCTGCGGCAGGTAGCCGCCGAGCGAGGCGCGGCGTTCCTGCAGGTACTGCACTTCCGGCGAGTCCGGGCCGGGGTGGTAGAACGGCACCTGCTCGGCGTCGGCCAGCTGCTTGTCGCTGAGCGGGATGTTGAAGCGGTCGCGGAACGCGCGCACGGCGTCGTCGTCCAGCTTCTTGGTCTGGTGGGTGGGGTTGAGCGATTCGCCCGAGGAGCCCATGCCGTAGCCCTTGACGGTCTTGGCCAGGATCACGGTGGGCATGCCCTTGGTGTTCACCGCCTGGTGGTAGGCGGCGTAGACCTTGTGCGGGTCGTGGCCGCCGCGGTTCAGGCGCCAGATGTCGTCGTCGGACAGGCCGGCGACCATGGCCGCGGTCTCCGGGTATTTGCCGAAGAAGTTGGCGCGGGTATAGGCGCCGCCGAAGGCCTTGCAGTTCTGGTATTCGCCGTCGACGGTTTCCATCATCAGCTTGCGCAGCACGCCGTCGGTGTCGCGCGCCAGCAGCGCGTCCCAGTAGCCGCCCCACAGCAGCTTGATGACGTTCCAGCCGCCGCCGCGGAACACGCCTTCCAGTTCCTGGATGATCTTGCCGTTGCCGCGCACCGGGCCGTCCAGGCGCTGCAGGTTGCAGTTCACCACGAAGATCAGGTTATCCAGGCCTTCGCGGCCGGCCAGGGCGATGGCGCCCAGGGTTTCCGGCTCGTCGCTCTCGCCGTCGCCGATGAAGCACCACACCTTGCGGTCGGACTTCTCGATCAGGCCGCGGTGCTCCAGGTACTTCATGAATTGCGCCTGGTAGATGGCGCTGAGCGGGCCCAGGCCCATCGACACGGTGGGGGTCTGCCAGAAATCCGGCATCAGCCACGGGTGCGGGTAGGAAGAGATGCCCTGGCCGTCCACTTCCATGCGGAAATGGTCGAGCTGGGTCTCGTTGATGCGGCCTTCGAGGAAGGCGCGGGCGTAGATGCCCGGGGCGCTGTGGCCCTGGATGTAGAGCAGGTCGCCGGGGTGCTTGTCGGACGGGGCGCGCCAGAAGTGGTTGAAGCCCACGTCGTACAGGGTGGCGGCCGAGGCGAAGGAGGCGATGTGGCCGCCCAGGTCACCGGGCTTGCGGTTGGCGCGGACCACGGTGGCCATGGCGTTCCAGCGGATGATCGAGCGGATCTTCCACTCGATGGCCGCATCGCCCGGGCTCTTGGCCTCGTTGGCGGGCGCGATGGTGTTGACGTACTCGGTGGTCGGCGAGAACGGCAGGTAGGCGCCGGAGCGGCGGGTCAGTTCGACCATGTCCTCCAGCAGCTGATGCGCGCGTTCGGGGCCCGCGACATCGATGACGGCCTTGAGCGATTCGATCCACTCCTGGGTCTCAGTGGGGTTCGGATCGTTCTGCAGCACCTCGTTCAACCAGTTCATAGCGCTCCCGTAGGTCGCACGCACGCGCGCGATTGCATGTGTTTTTCGAAGCCTCCAAGTGTAGCGCAACCGCCCCGCCGGACCTCGTACGCCAGCGTATGGAACGGACTGTCACATTGGCCCGGGACAGCGCGCGACACCCGGCGCGCGGCGGGGCGCGGCTGCGCTTATGATCGGTGCCGACTCCCGCGGAGCGCCGCCATGACCGCCCTCTCGTCAGTGCAGGACGCTTCAGCGGTCGCCTGGCGGCACAGCCTGCGCACCCGGCTGATGCTGTGGGGCAGCCTGATCCAGGTGGCGCTGCTGCTGGGCCTGGCGGTGCTGTTCTACCTGGGCGCGCGCCAGGTGGTGGTGCGCAATGCGCGCGAGGAGGTGGCCGGGCTGGCGCAGCAGACCGCGCGCAGCCTGGATGCGACGCTGGGGTCGGTGCAGGTGAGCGGGCGCACGCTGGCCGCCGGCGCCTCGGCGGTCGGGCGCCAGCCGTTCAACCTGCGCAGCCTGCTGCACGCCACGCTGGAGGGCGACCCGGACATCGCCGGGGCGCTGCTGGTGATCGAGCCGGGCACGCTGAAGGGCGACGACCGCGGCTTCGCCTGGCACCTGCGGCGCGCCAACGGCCGCGTGACCGAGCAGCCGGCCGATGCGCTGGGCTACGACTACCGGACCATGCCCTGGTACCGGCGCACGCTGACGGCGCAAGCGCCGTGGTGGTCGGAGCCGTACAGCGACGCCTCCACCGGCGGCGACTACCTCACCACCTACAACCTGCCGCTGCGCCTGCCCGGCGACGGCGTGCAGGCGCCTGCGATCGGCATGGTCAGCGTGGACGTGCCGCTGAAACGGCTGCAGGCGATCGTCGGCGAGCTGCCGGCCAATGCCGGGCTGCAGCCGATGCTGCTGTCGCCGGACGGGCTGTTCGTGCTGCATCCGGACCCGGCGCTGCGTTTCCACCGCACCCTGGAGGCGCACGTGGCGCGCGCGCGGCCGGACCTGTCGCCGTTGGCCGCGGCGGTGGCCGCGCACGCACCGGTGCGCTTTTCCCACACCGCGCCCGATGGCGAGCGCTACCTGACCCAGAGCGCGGCGGTCGGCGATACCGGCTGGACCTTCGCGCTGACCGTGTCCGAGGGCTACATCGTGGCCGGGCTCAACCGCATCGCGCTATGGGTGGGGCTGGGCGGCGGCACCGCGCTGCTGCTGTGGCTGTGGCTGCTGCACCGCTACACCGCGCGGCTGGCGCGGCCGATCGAGGACCTGACCAATTCGGCGGGGCATTTCAGCCAGGGCGAGTTCGACTATCCGCTGCGGCATGTGGAGCGGCAGGACGAAGTGGGGGTGATGGCGCGCGCCTTCGACAGCGCGCGCGGTTCGATCAAGCGCCAGCTGGCGGAGATCGCCACGCTGGCGCAGGCACGGCAGCGCATGCAGAGCGAACTGTCGATCGCGCGCGACATCCAGCAGGCGATGCTGCCGGACGGGCGCACCTTCGACAGCGCGCACAAGCACCTGGAGACCTATGCGTTGCTGGAGCCGGCGACGATGGTCGGCGGCGATTTCTACCAGTTCTTCGAGACCGAGCCGGGGCTGCTGTGGTTCGTGGTCGGCGACGTGTCCGACAAGGGCGTGCCGGCGGCGCTGTTCATGGCGCGGGCGATGACCGTGCTGGAGGTGGCCGCGCGCCGCCACAACCGGCCGGACGCGATCCTGATCGCGGCCTCGCAGCGCATGGTCGAAGGCAACGAGACCTGCATGTTCGCCACCGTGCTGTGCGGGCTGATCGACGTGCACAGCGGCGACTACTGGCTGTCCAGCGCCGGCCACGAGCCGCCGGTGCTGCTCGGCGCCGACGGCCATGCGCAGTTGCTGGCGGTGGAATCGGGGCCGCCGCTGGGGATCGAGCCGCAGACCCGCTACCCGGTGGTGCGCGGGCGCCTGGCCGCCGGCGCCACGCTGTTGAGCTATACCGACGGCATCACCGAGGCGATGGACACGCAGCAGCAGGCCTACGGCCCCGAGCGGCTGCTGGCCGCGCTGGAAGCGGGCATCGATGCGCAGGCGCAGTGCGCGCGGGTGCTGGCCGCGGTGCATGCGTTCACCGCGACCGCACCGCAGTCCGACGACATTACCTTGCTGGCGATCCGCTTGCGCCAGGATCCGACGCGGGAGGGAAGCACATGAAACTGAGGCTGCAGATGGTGCCGGCGCTGGACACGCTGGCGCAGCTGAGCGACACGCTGGAGGCCGCGCTGCTGCGCCACGGCGTGGTCCTGGACCACGTGAACCGGGCGCGGCTGATCGTGGAGGAACTGGCCTGCAACACGCTCGAGCACGGCCACCTGGCCAGCGAACAGCCGCCGGTGGAAGTGACGTTGCAGGTGGACAGCGGCGCGCTGGTGCTGGAATTCCACGACAGCGGCCCGGCCTTCGACCTGCGCAGCGCACCGCCACCGGACCTGGACGCGGACATCGCCGAACGCCCGATCGGCGGCCTCGGCCTGCACCTGGTGCGGCAGCTCGCCGACCACATCGACTACCGCCACGACGCCGGCCGCAACGTCGTGCGCATCACCTTGCTGCAACCCTTCGACCCCGCCCCCCAGGAGTTCCCCGCATGACCACGTTGAGCCTGCAGATCGACCCCACCCAGGACAGGCGCCAGCGCATCACCCTCAGCGGACGCCTGGACACGCATACCTACCAGGCGCTGGACGAGGCATTGGCGCCGCTGCTGGCCACGCAGATCACCACGCTGGTGCTGGACCTGTCGCACCTGGACTACATCAGCAGCGCCGGCATCCGCTCGATCTTCAAGGCGCGCAAGGTGCTGGCCACCCGCGACGGCCGCGTGCTGGTGGTCAACCCGCAGCCGCAGATCCGCAAGGTGTTCGACGTGGTCAAGGCGGTGCCGTTGAACGAGATCTTCACCTCGGTGCAGGAACTGGACGACTACCTGGACGAAATGCAGCGGCGGGTGCTCGAGGAGGGCGAGGGCGGCTGAGCTGGGTTCGTCGCGGCTGAAACCGCTCCTACAGGGAAGCGTGCGGATCGCCGGCGCGCTGCATTGTGGGAGGGACTTCGGTCCCGACAGCGTCCGGAGCCGGAGCGCCTGACGATGCCGTTCGTCGCGGCTGAAGCCGCTCCTACAAAAAGCGCGCGACCGTCGAACGTGCGCGATCAACCCCGACCGGTGCACTGTAGGAGGGGCTTCAGCCCCGACAGACAGGCACCGAAGCCGAGCACCGACCGATCCCGCGTCGCGACTGAAGTCGCTCCCACAGAGGAAACCTGCAGATCGCCGACGCGCCGCATTGTGGGAGGGACTTCAGTCCCGACAGCGTCCGGAGCCCGAGCGCCTGACGACGCCGTTGGTCGCGGCTGAAGCCGCTCCTACAAAAAAGCGCGCGACTGTCGAAAGTGCGCGACCAACCCGACCGGTGCACTGTAGGAGGGGCTTCAGCCCCGACAGGCAGGCACCGAAGCCGAGCACCGACCGATCCCGCGTCGCGACTGAAGTCGCTCCCACAACGATGCTGCACAGCGCACCGCGGACTGCCCGCAAGGCCGGCCTTGTCTTCCGGTACCACTTCCGGCCCCGCGCTTTTTGTGGGGGCGACTTCTTCTGTGGGAGCGACTTCAGTCGCGACGCGACCAACCAAGCCGCGCCCCGCACACCACACGCCGCGCAACACCAAGGCGCCAGCCACCTGCCCGGCCGCGCCGCTGAACGATCCCCCACCCCACCTGCACAGGCCCCGCCCTCACGGCCTTGCCCGCCACCCAGATTCGATATATCGTTTCGCAAAACTTAGACATATCGAAACGATGCCCCGCCCGACCGACCCCAGCCACCGCCACCCGCGCCGCCTGTTCGACGAGGACGGCCCCGGCCGCGGCCCACATGGCCGCGGCGGCGGCCGCGGCAGCCGCCCGCTCGGCCATGGCGACCTGCGCCTGCTGCTGCTGGCGATGATCGAAACCCAGCCGCGCCACGGCTACGAGCTGATCCGCGCGGTCGCCGATCTGTTCCATGGGCTGTACACGCCCAGCGCCGGCACCGTCTACCCGACCCTGGCACAGCTGGAGGCGCAGGGCCTGGTGCAGGCCGATGCCGGTGCCGCGCGCAAGCGCTACGCGATCACCGCCGATGGCCTGGCCTTCGTGCAGGCGCAACGCGCGCAGCTGGACGCGGCGGTGGAACGCACCCACCACAGCGCCCGCGCGCTGGTCCGCGCCAATGTGCCGGCGCCGGTGCGCGAGGCGATGCGCCGGATCAAGCATGGCCTGCTGGCCCGGCACGGCCGCTGGACCGAGGCGGAGATCGAACGCGTCGCGCAGCTGCTCGCCCAGGCCGCCGACGGCATGGAACGCGATGGCGATGGTTGAGCGCTGCCCGCACGCCGTTGCCGCACCTCCTTCTTCTGCGCAGGCGCAACGCGCCGCTCCCCCTTTCCCCAAGGACCTTTTCGCATGAACACCCATGAAAACCGCCTGCTGCGCCATCCGCTGCGGATCCGCCACCTGCAGGTGCTGCGCACCCAACCGCTGACCCCGCACATGCGCCGCATCGTGGTCGGCGGCCCGGCGCTGGACGGCTTCGTCAGCGCCGGACCCGACGATCACGTCAAGCTGTTCTTCCCCAACGCCGACGGCGCATTCGTGCTGCCGACGATGACCGACAGCGGCCCGGTCTACCCGGCCGATGCCGCGCCCTCGCCGGCGCGCGACTACACCCCGCGCCACTACGACGCCGCGACGCAGGAACTGACCCTGGATTTCGTGCTGCACGGCGACGGCCCGGCCTGCCGCTGGGCGGCGCGGGCCAACCCGGGCGACCCGCTGGTGGTCGGCGGCCCGCGCGGCTCGTTCGTGGCCGCCGACGACTACGACACCTACGTGCTGATCGGCGACGAGACCGCGCTGCCGGCGATCGGCCGCTGGCTAGAGGAGTTGCCGGCCGGCGCGCAGGTGGAGGCGCTGATCGAGATCCCCGGCTTCGCCGACCGGCAGGCGTTGCCGTCGCGCGCGCAGGTGCGCATCACCTGGCTGGAACGCAATGGCGTGCCCGTGCTGAGCAGCCAGTTGCTGGAAGATGCGCTGCGCGATTTCGAAGTGCCGGACGGCGACGCGTTCTACTGGATCGCCTGCGAATCGGCACGCGCGCGGATGATGCGCAAGTTCGTCGAAGGCCGGCTCAACGTGCCTAAGGAATGGATCCGGGCGACGGGGTATTGGAAGTCCGGGCGCGAGGAAGAGGCGTAGGCCTGTGCGCTTGCGCGCTCGATCGATGTGGATGCGGGTGGTTTTCATGGGTCGGGACTGAAGTCCCTCCCACAGAGAACATGATTGCTGGCCGGCCACGGTAGGAGCGGCTTCGGCCGCGACGCTTCTTTGGTTCGATCGATCCGAACGTTTCCTTCTCCTGTCGCGGCTGAAGCCGCTCCTACACAAGGGCTGGGCGGTGCGGAGGCCGCGGTGTCATGCGTCGGGACTGAAGTCCCTCCCACAAAAGAGCGTGACTCCTTCCCACAAAAGGCATGGTTCCTACCCACGAAGGCATGGTTCCTACCCACGAAGGCATGGTTCCTACCCACGAAGGCATGCCACCCACAAAAAGGCATGACCCCTTGTGGGAGGGACTTCAGTCCCGACTGCAGCCAACTGACAACGCCCACGGCTGCGCATCGCCGCAGAATCCGGCCAGCGGCCGCCGGCATCTCCATCCACGCCAGCGCAAACGAAAACGCCCACCAAGCGGTGGGCGTTTTCCTCGAAAGCGGCAGCCTGGTTCAGGCCGCCGCCATCAGCGCAACACGCAGGCTTACTTCGCGTCCTGCAGCGCCTCGGTGGTGATGCGGATCTTGACCTCGTCGCTGACGTTCGGCACGTACGCGCCCAGGCCGAAGTCGCTGCGCTTGATCGTGGTGCTGGCATCGAAGCCCAGCGCCGGCACCTTCTTCATCGGGTGCGGACCGGCACCGTTGAGCGTCACCGCCAGCACTACCGGCTTGGTGATGCCCTTGATGGTCAGGTCGCCCGTCACGCTCAGCTTGTTGGTGCCGGCGGCGGCGACCTTGGTGCTCTTGAAGGTGGCGGTCGGGAACTTGGCGGCGTCGAAGAAGTCGCCGCTCTTCAGGTGCTCGTCGAACTTGGCGGTGAAGCTGTTGAGGCCCGACAGCGGCAGGGTCACCTGGACGCTGGACTTGCCCACGTTCTCGGCGTTGTAGACCAGGGTGCCGTCGACGTCGCCGAAGTGCGCGCTGGGGTTGGAGAAGCCGAAGTGGCTCCACTGCACCAGCACGTCGGTGTGCGACGGGTCGAGCTTGTAGGTGCCGGTGGTGCCCTTGATCGCGGTGGCGGCCGCGGCGGCCGGCGCGGCGAAGGCGGTGCTGACGGGCTGGGCGACGACGACGGCCAGCGCCAGGGCGAGCGGAAGCAGCAGGGTGCGGGTCTTGTTCATGGGCGGAGCTCCTGGAGAAATCGGTGGTTGGGAAACTGCGGCAAGCGCAGGCACAGCGGTGTGAGGGTGCAGCGGAACGAGCCGGCTTACTCGATGCGTGCGGCCTCGTCGAAACTCAGCCGCGGCAGGCGCGGGAACAGACCGGCGGGATCGCCGTAGCCCAGG
This sequence comes from Xanthomonas sp. JAI131, assembly GCF_013410075.1. Lineage (NCBI taxonomy): Bacteria > Pseudomonadati > Pseudomonadota > Gammaproteobacteria > Lysobacterales > Lysobacteraceae > Xanthomonas > Xanthomonas sp. JAI131. Next base: position 574,302 of record NZ_JACCCN010000003.1, read on the forward strand.
TTGACCAGGAAATTGGACTTGATCGCGGTGCCGGCGAAGAAGGCCGCATCGACCTTGGCGTTGTCGAAGCCGGACATCGGGCCGGCATCCAGGCCCAGCGAACGCGCGGCCAGGATCAGGTAGGCGCCCTGCAGCGTGCCGTTGCGGAACGCCGACTCGCGGCGGCCTTCGCGCGGGCCGTCGAACCAGCTCTTGGCATCGGCGTGCGGGAACAGGTACGGCAGCTTCTCGTGGAAATCCTCGTCGTGGGCGACGATGACCGTCACCGGCGCGGCCAGGGTCTTGGCCAGGTTGCCTTCGGACAGCGCCGGCTTGAGCTTCTCCTTGGCCGCGGCCGAGGTCACGAACACGAACCGCGCCGGGCTGCCGTTGGCCGCGGTCGGGCCCCACTTCAGCAGCTCGTACAGGGCGCGCAGGGTGTCTTCGCCGACGGGCGTGTCGCGGAAGGCATTCTGGGTGCGGGCGGTACGGAACAGTTGATCCAGGGCGGCATCGTGCAGAACGTCGGACATGCGGAAGTACCTTTTGTCGTCGGGGGAAGGCCGATGCCCCGGTGGTGGGCGGTTTCGGCGCAAGGCGGCCAGTGTAGAGTGGCACGATAGCCGCAACACCCAGCCGCAATGCAACGGATTACTACCAAACGTGAAACGATCGGGCGCGCCCTGGGCGATTAGCGACGGCCGCGCCGGCAACGCACGCCAGGCCGAAGCGCTCGCCGCGGCGCTGGCTGGACCCGCAATGCTGCCCGCCCCGGCGTTGGTGCTGCAACCGCACATGCCCTGGCGCTGGCTGGCGCCGCGGCGGCTGCCCGGCGCCGCGCAGGCCTATGGTCCCGCCTTCGCCGCGTTGCTGCGGCAACCGCCGGCGCTGGCGATCGGCTGCGGCCGCCAGGCGGCGCTGGCGACGCGGCTGCTGCGCGCGCGCGGCAGCGCCGTGGTGCAGGTGCTGGATCCGCGCCTGTCGCCACGGCACTGGGACGTGGTGGTGGTGCCCGAACACGATCGCCTGCGCGGCGACAACGTGCTCACCCTGCTCGGCAGCCTGCATCCGATCGACGATGCCTGGCTGGCCGCCGCGCGCGCAGCGTTCCCGCAGTTCGGCGCGCTGTCGTCGCCGCGCACCGCGGTGCTGGTCGGCGGCCCCGCCGCGCTGGCGCCGTGGACGGCGGAGGCGGCGGCGTCGGTGTTCGCACACTTGGCAACGCAACTGCGCGACAGCGGCGGCAGCGTGCTCGCCAGCACCTCGCGACGCACGCCGCCGGCAGTGGCCGCCGCGCTGCGCAACGCGTTCACCGGTGTGCCGGGCGTGGTCTGGTGCGGCGAAGACGCTGGCGCGAACCCCTACGCCGGCCTGCTGGGCTGGGCCGAGCGCATCGTGTGCACGCCCGATTCGGTGAACCTGCTGTCGGAAGCCTGCGCCACGCGGGTGCCGGTGACGGTGGCGATGCCGACGTCGGCGCGCGGTCGCGCACGCGACTTCCATGCCGCGCTGCGCGCGCGTGGCCGCCTCGCCGATGCACCGGACGGGCATGGCGCCGTTGCGGGCACGATCGAACCGCTGCGCGAAACCGCACGCATCGCCATGCGCATCCGCGAGCGCCTGCAGCTCGATTGAAACGATCCCGTCGGCGCGCAATGCCGGCGCTGACGCAACCGGGCCGCAGGTGCGCCAGCATTGGCGCACCTGCGGCCCCGTCGTTGCGTTGCCGTCCGGTCAGGGATTGCTGGGCGAGCGCGGCGCGCCGGCCGGAGCGGCGTCCAGCGCACCGATCAGGGCGCGCACGATCGGTGTCCCCAGGCCGGCCGTGTAGTTGTACTTGCCCTTGAGCGGTATGTCGTTGTCGACGACGCCATTGTTGCCCGGGATATCGCGATGGAACGCCTGCGGGTAGTTGGCCGCCAGCCGGTACAGGTAATCGTTGAGATTGCCCTGGCGCCCCTGCTTCTCCACCAGCAGCGCGGCCACGCCTGCGAACTCGGGCGCGGCGACGCTGGTGCCGATCGTCGAATAGAACTCGCCCTTGTACACCGACAGCACCGAACTGGCGTACAGCCCCCTGCCTTCCCGGCACGGCTGTTTCGCGGTGTCGGGGCAACCGCCGACCAGCATGCCGATATCCGGCAGCGCGCGCATCGACGTGCGGGTGCCGCCCAGCGCGCGCAGCTGATAGGCCGGGCGCTGGAACAGGGTGCTCACCCCGCCGCCGGCGCCCCAGTAGCCACCGGCCAGCAGCGCGCCCACGCCGTAGTAGTCCTGGGTGAGCAGCGGATCGGCAAAGGCGCTCTCGGAGCGGTAGCTGGAATCCGCCGATCCCTTCTGGTAGTTGGTGGACAGATTGCCGCCGCCGACCGCGGTCACATACGCGTCGGCCGCGGGATGCTCGACGCCGGCGACGAAGTTGCCGTTCTTGCCATCGACCGCATAGTGCGTATCGGCACAGGCGACGCCGGCGTTGTCGCCGCTGGAGGCGATGAAGGTGATGCCTTGCGCGTTGCCCTGCTTGAAGATCGCATCCAGCGTGCGGAAACTCGCCGTGACGTCCTTCCCGTCGTTGTACGCCTTTGTGTAGTACAGCTCACAGGCGCCGAACGAAGAGCTGACCACGTCCGCCTCGTTGTCCTGCACGATCTGCCGGTAGCCCGCGGCGAGCGATGCGTCGGTCAGGTCGGGAATCACGTACAGCAGCACATGCGCGCCCGGCGCGCCGGCCAGCGCCATCTGCACGTCCAGCGCCGCTTCGCCTCCGGCCCCGCCCTCCTCGTTGATCCCCGGCTTGGCGCCGGCCACGTAACGGCGCGCGTACAGCTTCGGATTGACGTGACCGGCGCCATAGCGGCTGAATTTCTCTTCGTTGAACAGCGCATCCACGTCCGAATCCAGCACGTCGCTGGAGATCAGGACCGCGATCGTGGTGCCAGTGCCGTCGAGGCGGCGCTGCTGGCCCGGCGGGCCGATCATGCTCTGGTATGACGGATAGCCGTAGGCCTGCTTGAGATCGTTGTACGCGTAGACGCCGAGGCGGCCATTGCGATTGGCCGGATCGACCTGCCGCAGCCGCTGCGAATGGACGTGGTGCAGCGGCAGGCCGCCGGTCAGGCCGGTGACCACGGCGCCGCTGTCGCGCAGCGCGGCCGGCAGCTGCAGGGTGCCGGCCGCGGCGAGCCTGGCATGCCCGCCTTCGGGCAGATCCACTGCCAGCGGTGCGGAGAACAGGCGCTCGACGTTGTCGGCGCTGGCGCTCACGTGCAGGCTCGCGCCCTGCTGGGTGACCGTCATGTGCGCGGCCTGCAGGGCCGCGCGCACGCGGTCGACCTGCGCAGGCAACGGTGCAAAGCGGCGCTCGAACTCGGCGCGCGACAGCCAATGGTGGTACTGCGGCGACACCGGATCCTGGATGTCCGCCAGCAAGGCGTCCAGGCCGGCCTGGTCGCGCAACGGCAGGTGCACGTCGAAGCTGACGGGCGCGCTGCGCAAGGTGGCGGACATCGCGGCGAGCTTGGCGTCCGTGGCGTCCTGCGCGGCATGGGCACTGCCGAACACGAGCGCGCACCCGGACAACGCGGCGGCCAGCAGCGGCTGGCGGCGAATACGATCGATCATGCATCTCTCTCCGTGGATGGAACGATAAGGCGTCGCCCGCAAACAGGGGCAGGCGGCGTCGCGTGGGAACGAAACACCCGCATACGCGCAGCGGCCGCTGCGCACCAACAGCCACTCGCGATCGACTACGGCATCTGGACGGCCACCACGGCCGCACGCAGGTGCGGTGAAGGCTCCCCAGCGAATGCGCGCGGCATTCGCGTGTGCAACGGGCCTGCTGGCGGCGATGCCGTCCAGCCGTCCGATACCTGTTTCGGAACTGTCACGCGCGAAGACCAGACGAGGAGGTGGCCGCAATCATTGATGAAGCCACGCGTCGAAACTTTGACGGCGCACCGCATTTGCGATCCTGGAAAGAAATGCATCGGCAATGTTTCATCGGCAGCATCGAAGCGCCTGTATGCCTTCGAAAAAAATGTGCGGGCGATGCGTGTTTTTCGTCGGAAAACGGAGGCGCACGCACCGCGGCTCGCGAACGATCGCACTTGCTGTTTTGCGTCCGTTTAGTTTCATGGAAGCGACACCGGAGCACAGCAGACGACCCGGCAAATGTGTCGCCTGTGTCGGCATTGCATGACAACCGCAACACGCATGACGCGGTTCTGAAATCTCGCTGTCGCATCTTCGCCGGACCTCCTTAGCGAATCCCCCACGCATGCCTACCCATCACTTGCTGAGCGCCGCGATCCTCGCCACGTTGCTGTCGCCGCTGACGGCGCACGCGGCAGATGCGCCGGCCGACAGCGCGGCGACCGACGCCCGCCAACTCGATACGGTCTCGGTGATCGGCCAGGGCGAGACCCGCCAGGTGCAGCGCATCACCCGCCAGGACGTGGCGGTGCTGCCGCCGGGCACCAGCATCCAGAAGTTGCTCAACCGCATTCCCGGCGTCAACGTGCAATCCAACGATGCGTTCGGCGCCAACGAGGAATCGCAGACGGTGAGCCTGCGCGGCTTCAACGGCACGCGCCTGGGCTATACGCTCGACGGCCTGCCGCTGGGCGACAACGCCTACGGCAACTACAACGGCTTGAACATCAGCCGCGCGCTGATCGCCGAGAACTTCGGCGGCGTGGAACTGGCCTCGGGCATCGGCAGCCTGGGCACCGCGTCCACCAGCAACCTCGGCGGTACCGTGCAGTACTTCTCGGACGATCCGTCCACCGAAACCGGCGTGCGCCTGTCGCAGACGGTCGGCTCGGACCAGAACCGCCGCACCTACCTGCGCCTGGACACCGGCGAGCACAACGGCTTCTCGGCGTACCTGTCCGGCGTCTACGCCAGCGCCGACATGTGGGCCGACCCGAAATCGCCGACCAGCACCGCCCAGTTCAACGGCAAGGGCGTGTACCAGTTCGAAAGCGGCAAGATCACCGCCTTCGTCGATACCTCGCGCACCTCGCAGGCCGACTACGCCTACCTGTCCAAGAGCGGCCTGCACCGCGGCCTGGGCTGGGACTGGAACCTGTACGCGCCGGACTGGCAGCGCGCGCTGGCCGCGGCCTACTGCGCGCCGGCCACCCGCGACGCCAGCCGCTGCGCCTACAGCGGCGGCGTGGACAACATCGACGACGCGTACTACCAGAGCCGCGCGCTGCGCAACGACGACCTGTATTACCTGGCCGGCGATTTCCAGCCGTCCGACACGGTGAGCGTGCACACCCAGGTCTACCACCACGAGAACGAAGGCCAGGGCCATTGGTGGTCGCCGGGCCAGGCGTCGAATCCGGGCACGCCGCAGGCGCTGCCGATCTCGATCCGCAGCACCAACTACACCATCAACCGCACCGGCGGCATCGCCTCGCTGGGCTGGGACCTGGGCCCGCACCACCTGGAAGCCGGCCTGTGGTACGAGCGCAACAAGCACCACGTGGAGCGCAACTTCTACTGGATCGACGGCCCGATCGACGACGACCTGTTCCTCAGCGGCCCGGACCGCCGGCTGTTCTCGCAGGACTACACGATCACCACCAAGCAGGCCTATGTGCAGGGCACCTTCAAGCTGCTCGACGAGCGCCTGACCCTGGACGTGGGCGCGAAGAGCCCGCACACCACGATGACCGCGCGCGAGACGCCGGGGATCGCGGTGGAATCGCCGGTGGCCAACGGCACGCTCAAGGCCAGCGAAGCGCTGCTGCCGCAGGTGGGCGTGAGCTATCGCCTGGCCGAAGGCCAGGAAGTGTTCGCCTCCTATGCCGAGAACATCGCCGCGTTCCAGGGCGGCGGCGCCGGCGGCCCGCTGCTGGTGACCCAGGCCTCGTTCGACGCCAGCGTCGGCGCGCTGGAACCGGAGAAGTCCAAGACCTTCGAGGCCGGCTACCGTCTGGTGCGCGACCAGTTCGAGGCCTCGCTGGTCGGCTACGACGTGACCTTCGACAACCGCCTGCTCTCGCTCAATCCCTGCCCGAGCATCCAGCAGGGCACCACGCCGGCGTGCACCACGCGCTTCTTCAACGTCGGCTCGGTCAGCAGCCGCGGCGGCGAGCTGACCTTCATCTGGAAGCCGACCGCGCACCTGCAGTGGTACAACTCGGCCTCGATCAACCGCTCCACCTACGACGACAACTACGTGCAGAACGGCGTGACCATCCCCACCGCCGGCAAGTACACGGTGGATACGCCCAAGCGCATGGTCACCAGCGAGATCAGCTGGAACTACAACGGCTGGAACGCCAACCTGCGCGGCAAGTACACCGGCCAGCGCTACTACACCTACACCAACGACCAGGGCTTCGGCGGCTACACCGCATTCGACGCCGGCACCGGCTACGACTTCGGCGCGGTGTCGTTCCTGCAGGACCTGAAGCTGTCGCTCAACGTGACCAACCTCACCGACAAGCGCTATGCCTCCAACCTCACCGCCTTCAGCAACAGCGATCCGAACGGGCGGTCGCTGGCGTTCCATGCCAGCGCGCCGCGGCAGGTGTTCCTGACCCTGGACGCGCGCTTCTGAACGCGCGCATCCTGCCCCCACCTGGCCGCCGAGCGCATGCGATGATGAAACCCATGGTCTGGATGCTGGGATGTTCGATGGCGCTGTCGTCGCTGACTGCCGCGGCCGAAACGGTCGCGGTTGCGGGTACGCACAAGCCGCTGGTGATCGGTCACCGCGGCGCCAGCGCGCTGCGCCCCGAGCACACGCTGGCGTCGTATGCGAAGGCCATCACCGACGGCGCCGACTTCATCGAGCCGGACCTGGTGTCGACCAAGGATGGCGCACTGGTGGCGCGCCACGAGAACGAGATCGGCGCCACCACCGACGTCGCCGCGCATCCGGAGTTCGCCGCGCGCAAGACGGCCAAGCAGATCGACGGCCAGCGCGTGGAGGGCTGGTTCACCGAAGACTTCACCCTGGCCGAGCTGAAGACGCTGCGCGCGCGCGAGCGCCTGCCGCAACTGCGCGGCACCGCCTTCGACGGGCAGTTCCAGTTGCTCACCTTCGACGAGATCATCGATTTCGCCGCGGCCGAATCGGCCGCGCGCGGACGCCCGATCGGGCTGATCCCGGAAATCAAGCACGGCACCTATTTCCAGTCGCTGGGCCTGGCGATGGAGGACAAGGTACTGACCACGCTGGACGCGCATGCGTACACGCGCAGCGCGCCGGTGATCGTGCAGTCGTTCGAGATCGGCAACCTGCAGTCCCTGCACCGCAAGCTCGGCAAGGACCATCCGAACGTGCGCCTGGTGCAGTTGCTGGGCGACCCGAAGGACCGCCCCGGCGACCAGCTGCGCGATGGCCCGACCTATGCGCAGATGGGCAGCGCGCAGGGCCTGCGCGAAATTGCCAGGTACGCGCAACTGGTCAGTCCCAACCTGCGCACCATCATCCCGGTCGATGCCGACGGCGCGCTGGCCGCGCCTACCGCCTTCGTCGCCGATGCGCATGCGGCTGGGCTGCAGGTGGTGCCGTACACGTTCCGTCCGGAAAACTATTTCCTGCCCAAGCACCTGCAGGATGCGCGCGGTCCGGCCGCGGTGAATGCCGCCGGCAGCATCGCCGAGATGCGCGCGTTCATTGCCGCGGGCGTGGATGCCTTCTTCACCGACGACCCGGCGCTGGGCCGCGCGGCGGTGGATGGGACGGCTGTGCCGCACGAGCGCTGAGGACACTTCCTCGGCGGCTTGCCCCTTGTGGGAGCGACTTCAGTCGCGACGGGCTTTCCCGGTAATGCCCGTCGCGACTGAAGCCGCTCCCACAAAAGAGCGGCGAACTTCTCCCTTGTAGGAGCGGCTTCAGCCGCGACCGGATCCTACTGGTGAAGCCCGGTCGCGGCTGAAGCCGCTCCTACAGGGAGCACCCGCGGTCCGCCGGCATGCCGCGCTGGCCGCGACGCCGCCGCATCGCGATAATGCGCCGCTTCGCCTCACCCGCAGCGCAACCGCCCATGCATCCCCCCTCCCCGCCATCGCCCGCGTTCGCCGCATTGACCCCGCGCGCCCTGCTGCTGGCGGTGCTGGCGATGGGCGCCGTCGTGCTGCTGTCGAACGTGCTGGTGCAGTTCCCGATCAACGACTGGCTGACCTGGGGCGCCTTCAGCTATCCAGTGGCGTTCCTGGTCAGCAACCTGATCAATCGCCGCTTCGGCCCGCGCGCGGCGCGGCGCGTGGCCTGGTGCGGCTTCGCGCTGGCGGTGCTGCTGTCGATCTGGATCGCCACCCCGCGCATCGCCGCCGCCTCGTGCCTGGCGTTCATCGCCGCGCAGCTGCTGGACATCGCCGTGTTCGACCGCCTGCGCCGCGGCCGCTGGTGGCGCGCGCCGATCGTCGCCACCACCTGCAGCGCGACGCTGGACACCACGATCTTCTGGTCGGTCGCCTTCGCCGGCTCGGCGCTGCCGTGGGTCAGCTGGGCCGCCGGCGACCTGGCGGTGAAGCTGGGCATCGGCGTGTTCCTGCTGGCGCCGTTCCGCGCGCTGCTGTGGCGGACGGCGCCGCCGGCCGCCGCCGATGCATCGGCCACGCGCGCGCCGCAGCGTTAGGGCGAATCGCGATCCGCTTGGCGGCCGCCATGGAAACAGCCCCCACGTTTGCGCAACGTCCCGGCCTGGCAACGCGAAGCCACGCAAGCGCCAATGCACCGACCCGGCGGCACTCGCCACGCCAGGCCGACTTCGGCAACATCGTCGCCGAGCCAGTACGACGGGTCGAACACGCTGCCACATGCGGTCGCGCATGTGACTCGGACCCAAAACACGCCTCGAATGCTTCCCCGCGACGCATCGACGGCGCCGCGACCCGGACGCGCATCGGCCACCTCAAAAACGAAAGGAAGCGAAGACAGATGACATCGAACTACAGCCGCATGCTCCGCGATCCACTGCTTCTTCCGCTATTGCTCGCCTCGCTGTTGAATGCGCTTTGCGCAGGCGTTCTTTGGCAAAAATTTGCGGCCGCATGCGACCTCGGCCCCGGCTGGCCGGAATTGCTGCAAGGACTCTCCGGCTTTCTTTTGCTTGTCCTCATGCTCATCAGGGCGCTCTGGCTCAAAAAGCGAATCAACCCCAGATGACGGGCAGGCCCCATGTTCGCCGCAGGGGCCTGACATCCACGTCCGGGCAGGCCGGGCGGATCCGGCGGACCGTCGGCTGGCCCGCCGCGCTATCGGCCGCTGCGCCCTGGCTCGAATGCCAGTCCCTTGGCCTGCGCCGCGGCGGCGATCGCCGCGCGCGCGTGCTCGATCGCGGGGGTAATTGCGGTCAGCCGTGGGCGCCGGTCCAGCGTGCAGGCCAAGCCGGCATCGACCAGCGTCGCGTGCGCCTCGTGCAACGCGACGGCGGTCGGCGCATCGAACCATGCGCTGGCCGCCAATGCGTCTACCAGCGCCGGCGTAGCGCGCGGCACGGTCAGCTCGGGCTGTTGCGCGGCGCCGAGCAGCACCCCGGCCTGCAGCAGGAATTCCAGATCGACCAGGCCGCCGGCGCCCTGCTTCAGGTCGAAGCGCGCGGCATCGCTGCGATCCAGTTCGGCGCGCATGCGTGCGCGCATCTTCAACACTTCCTCGCGGAGCTGCGCCGCGTCGCGCGAACGCGCCAGGGTCTGTTCTCGCACCTGCTCGAAGCGGTGCAGCAACACGGCATCGCCGGCCACGCCACGCGCGCGCACCAGCGCCTGGTGCTCCCAGGTCCAGGCGCGCTCGCGCTGGTACTCGGTATAGCTGGCCAGCGACGACACCAGCGCGCCCTTGCCGCCGTCCGGGCGCAGGCGCACGTCGATGTCGTACAGGCGGCCGCCGCCGGTGACCGCGCCGAGCAACGCGATCACCTTCTGCGCCAGCCGCGCGAACCAGCGCCCGCTCTCCAGCGGGCGCGGTCCGCTGGAGGCCTCCGCGCCGGCGGCATGGTCGTACAGGAACACCAGGTCCAGGTCCGAGCCGATACCCAGTTCGATGCCGCCGAGGCTGCCGTAGCCGACGATCGCGAAACTGCCGCCGGGCACTTCGCCGTGGGCCGCGACCAGTTCGGCACGGGCCAGGCGCAGCACGGTCAGCACCACGCCTTCGGCCAGTTCCGCGAGCTGGCGGGCGCTGTGCACCGCCGGCTGGCGCCGGTCCAGCGCGGCCAGAGCGATGCGGAAACTCAGCGCCTGGCGCGCTTCGTTGAGGCCGCGCAGGGCGGCTTCCGGATCGTCGCCGGCCGCAGCGACCGCGCTGTCGCACAGCCGCTGCATCGCCGCCCGGTCCGGCATCGGCCCGGCGACGCGGCTGTCGAGCAGTTCGTCGAGCAGCAACGGATACGCGACCAGCCGTTCGGACAGGAACGCGCTGCGCGCGAGCACATCGACCAGCCGCGCCAGCGCGCTGGGCTGTTCGTCGAGCAAGGCCAGATAGCTGGCGCGGCGCAGGATCGCCTGCAGCAGGCCGAGCACCCGGTGCAGCGCGGCATCGGCCTGCGGCGAGCGCGCGGCGGCGTGCAGCAACGCCGGCAGCACCCGGTCCAGCCGCGCGCGCGCCGCATCGGACAGCGTGCGCACGCCCAGCGACTGCACGAAGCCACGCAGCGCCTGGTCGGCGCCCTCGGCATCGGCGAAGCCGGCGGCGGCCAGCACCTGCGTGCCGGCTTCGTCCGGCAGGCCGCGCCAGTAACTGGCCAGCGCATCCGGCGCCACGGCCTGCACGCGCGGCGCCAGCAACTCGGCGAATTCGGCGGCGACGCGGTCGCGCTGCACCTGCAACGCGGCATACAGCTGCGTCCAGTCGGCGTAGCCGAGACCGAGCGCGATGCGCGCGCGGTCCAGCGCGTCTTCCGGCAGCGCATGGGTCTGCGCATCGCGCAGCATCTGCAGGCGGTTTTCGACCTGGCGCAGGAAGCGGTACGCGTGGGCCAGCGCCGCGCCATCGGCGGCCGCGACCTGGCCGCCAGCGACCAGCGCCTGCAGCGCCGGCAACAGGCGGCGCTCGCGCAGCGCCGGCTCGCGGCCGCCGCGGATCAGCTGCAGCGACTGCACCAGGAATTCGATCTCGCGGATGCCGCCGGGACCGCGCTTGATGTCGTCGAGACGATCGTGCCGCGCGACTTCGGCGGTGATCGCCGCCTTCATCTCGCGCAGCCCGTCGAGCGCGGTGAAGTCGAGGTAGCGCCGGTACACGAACGGGCGCAGCGTCTGCAGCCAGTCCTCGCCGGCGGCGATGTCGCCGGCCACCGCGCGCGCCTTCAGCCAGGCGTAGCGCTCCCAGTCGCGGCCCTCGCGCTGGAAGTAGTGGTCCATGCCGGCGAACGACAGCGCCACCCGCCCGGCAGTGCCGAACGGACGCAGGCGCAGGTCCACCCGGTGCGAGAAGCCGTCGGCGGTGGTCTCGTCCAGCAGCCGCGCCAGGCGCTGCCCGAGGCGCGCGAAATATTCCTCGGCGGCGAGCGCACGCGCACCATCGGATTCGCCGCCCTGCGGATAGGCGTAGACCAGGTCCACGTCCGAGGAGAAGTTCAGTTCGCCGCCGCCGAGCTTGCCCAGGCCGAACACCACCAGCCGCTGCGCGCTGCCGTCGGCGGCACGGACCACGCCGTGGCGCGTGGCGAATTCGCCTTCCAGCGCCTGCAGCGCGATGCCCAGGCAGGTCTCGGCCAACTGGGTGCTGCCGGCCAGGGTCGCATCGACGTCGTCCAGGCCCAGCACGTCGCGCCACACCAGCCGCGCCGAGGCCGCCGCGCGATAGCGGCGCAGCTGCGCCGGCCACGCCGCCGGCTGCGCCGAATCCAGCTGCGGCACCGGCAACGGTGGCGGATCGGGCTGCGCCAGAGGCTCGAGCAGGGTCGGTTGCCGGCACAGCGTATCGAGCAGGAACTCGCTGGCGAGCACCGCACGCTGCAGGTCGGCGTCGAAGCCCGGGCGATCGGGCCAGGGTCGCGCGCCGACGGCCTGGCGCAAGCGCGCCAGGTTGCGGTCGAGCACGGGTTGCACGGTGTCGGGGACAAGCGGGGAGGAGGCGGACATCCGTCGATTCTGGCATTCCGGCGCGTCGGCAGACAGAGGCCGCATGTCGCCCGGACGACGTTTGCGGCCAGCCCGCCGGCAGGAACGGCGCTGCGCCGTGCTGCCTGCGTTCAATCGCTGGGGTTGGCGCTGGCAGAACGGCCGCATGGCAACATGCGCTGTCCGAACTCCAGGCAAAAAAAAGCCCGCTTGCAGCGAACTGCCAGCGGGCCTTGCTCCCTCCCCCACGTCGGGATGCAGGTTGATCTTGGGCGCTTTATTCGCACATTGCACGCTGCACTGCAAAATGAAACCGGGCGGTACATTCTGCTGCGATGCAGTATGCGGCGACGCACTGTCTTCACGGGGGGCGTTGCTACTGCGAACGCGCCGTGGGCGATCTGGCGATCGGTCGTAACTGAAGTCGGCAAGGGGTTTGCGGCGAGGCTGCTGGGTGCACTGTAGGAGGGGCTTCAGCCCCGACAGTGGCCTGAAGTTGGAAGGGTCCATCGCTTCGTTCGTCGCGACTGAAGTCGCTCCCACAGGGACGTGCAGTGAAGTGACTAGGTGCACGGTGGAAGTGCTTCGGCCTGACAGAGGCTGGAGTCATGAAGGTCTATCGCTTCGTTCGTCGCGGCTGAAGCCGCTCCTACCGTCTCTCGTCGGCGGTGCATCTGGCGACGCGATGACGACCACGCACGAAGAGGATCACGGCTTATGCCGGGTCAGGGCGCCGACGGCGTCGGGGCTGGAGCGGGCAGCGTGTCCGATAACCACGCCGGTTGCCGCTCGTACCATTCGCGCGCGCCGAGCAGATGCCATTGCCGCTGTTCGCCGCGCAGCGCCACGCCGACGCCGAGCACGCCCCAGCGCGCATACAGCTCGCCCTGGGTGCCGGCATCGCCGACGCGCAGGCGCGCGCGCAGCGACAGGCGCTGGTTTTCCGCCTGCAAGCGATCCAGCCACAGCGCGTCCTTGCGCCAGCGCAGCTGGCCGCTCGCATCCAGTTGCCCGGCGTCGACCAGCTTGAGCAGCCAGGCCGGCGCATCGCTGCGCTGCGCGAACACCGCCAGCACCGGACCGGCATCGCGCATCTGGATCTGCACCTGCGCATCGGCCTGCGTGGCTTGCGTTGCGGTGATGCGTCCCTGCGGCACGCGCAGCGTGGCCCACCAGTCGCGCTGCTTGGCGCCGTCGCCGTAGCGCACGCCCTGCAGGCGCAGCGTGCTGCCGCTCAGGTCGAAGCGCTTGCCCTGCAGTTCCGCGCGCCGCAGCCGCGCATCGAGATCCAGGTCGCCCGCCAGCGCCAGTCCGGCCGCCTGCAGCCGCGCCTGGCGGCCGCGCACGCGCACATTGCCTTCGCCCACCTGCCCGGCCGCGTCCAGGTGCAGGTCGCCGCTGAGCGATCCGCTGCCGCCCAGCACGCGCACCTGCGATGCCGGCAGGTAGCGGTTGTAGGCGCGCAGGTCGGGCACGCGCGCATCGTCGAAGCGCATGCGCGCCTGCAACGATTCCTTCAGCGTCGCCAGCGCGCCATCGCCCTCCAGGTCCAGGCGCAGGTTCTCGCCTTGCACGAAGATCGCCTTGGGTTCGGCCAGCGGCGCCAGCGCGAAGGTGCGCATGCGCACGTCGACCTGGGTGCGCGGCTGCGCGGCAGTGCCGACGATGCGTCCGACCGCCTGCGCCTGGCCACGGATGCGCAGCCGCAGCACATCGGCCACGGCCTGCACGTCGGGCACGTCGAGGCGGCTGCCCGGCTGCAGCGCGCCGTGCGCCAGGCGCAGATCGGCGGACACGTCGCCGCCGCCGTCGAGCCGGAACCACGGCTTGCGTACCAGCAGGTCGCTGATCCAGTTCAGCGATTCGAAATGCCAGCGCCCTTGCACCGTGCCGGACACGCGCGGCAACAGCGCCGCCGGCTCGGCGAACGGCACGCTGCGCCCGGCGATGCGCATATCGGCATCGAGCATGCTGCGCGGATCGACCTGCCCGGGCAGGCGCGCGCGCAACCGGATGTCGCGATCGACGTCGAGCAACAGCGCCAGCACGCCGCGGTCGGTGGCGCCGACGCCGGCGTGCAGCGGCACCCGCCAGGTGAGCTTGCTGCCCGGCTGCAGTTCGCCGCGCCGCATGCGCAGGTTCGCGTCCACATGGCCGAGCCCAGGCTCGGTGCTCAAGCGCGTGTGGGTCCCGGCGGTGTCGATCCGCAGTGCCACGCTGCGCCCGTGCAACTGCAGCGCCAGGTCGGCGATGCCGAGCTTGCGCAGGCCCGGCGCCTGGGCGCGGTAGTGACGCGGGAACGAGAAACGCGCGTCCAGGTGCGCCTGGTCGGCGATCTGGCGCTTGCCGTAGCGCACGCTGGCGTCGTCGAACACGATCTGCGACGGGAACAGTTCCGACGGCCCGCCCTTGAGTTGTTTCAGGAACCCCACCGTGCCGTGGCCCTTGCCTTCGATCGCCAGTTCGCCGATGCGTGCCCGGCGCAGCGTGCCGCTGTGGATCGCGTCAAAGCGCAGGGTCCAGCCCTGGTCGCTTTGAGGCGGCGGCGGGATGGCGTCGTCGACGCGGTCGATCTCGCCGATCACGTTCACCGCCTCCATCCATGGCAACCGCACCTCGCGGTGCAGCAGCGGCAACAGCGCGATGCGCGCGCTGGCGCGATCCGCGCGCAGGACCCAGACGCTGCGCTGCACATGCCCGCGCATGCGCACGTCCCACGCGGTGACGAAGCCCGGCAGCACGGTCAGCGCCGGACCGGTCTGCATGCGGAATTTTTCCGGCTTGCGGTTGGTCGCCATGTCGAACAGCGGCGTGTTGAGGAACACGTTGCCCAGCAGCAGGTACAGCAGATAGGCGATCAGCAGCCCGCGCAGCAGCAGGCGCCACGGACGCGGCAAGCGCCGGTAGCGTTCGAAGGCGGCATTCAACGAGAGGCGGGCGAAGGGCGGCACCGCCGCACTATCGCCGCGGCGCGGCGTGGGGCGCGTGAAAGCCGGACCGCGGCGCGCCATTGCACCATCGCCGCAAACCCACTCCGGGCGCGATCCGCGATAATCGGGGTCTCCCTTCCCTGCACGGTTGCCCCATGTCCGCCGAACGCATCCTCCACCCGCGCCTGCGCGAACGCATCGTCACCGCCGAGGCCGCCGCCGCACTGATCCAGCCCGGCGAGACGGTGGCGATGAGCGGCTTCACCGGCTCGGGCTACCCGAAGGCGGTGCCGATCGCGCTGGCGCAGCGGATCGAGGCCGCGCACCTGCAGGGCCAGGCGTTCAAGATCCGGCTGATGACCGGCGCCTCCACCGCGCCGGAACTGGACGGCGCACTGGCCAAGGCCGAGGGCATCGCCCTGCGCATGCCGTTCCAGACCGACCCGGACGCGCGCCAACGGATCAACGCCGGCACCCTGGACTACATCGACATCCACCTCAGCCATGTCGCCCAGCACGTGTGGTTCGGCTTCTACGGCGAGATCGACACCGCGGTGGTGGAAGTGGCCGGCATCCGCGAAGACGGCAGCCTGATCCCGTCCACCTCGATCGGCAACAACAAGACCTGGCTGGACCTGGCCAAGAAGGTGATCGTCGAGGTCAACGACTGGCAGCCGGCCGGCATCGACGGCATGCACGACGTGTACTACGGCACCGCGCTGCCGCCGCAGCGCAAACCGATCCCGCTGCTGCACGCCGACGACCGCATCGGCGAACCGTCGCTGCGCTGCGACCCGGACAAGATCGTGGCGGTGGTGCGCACCCGCGGCCCGGACCGCAACAGCCCGTTCACCCCGGCCGACGCCACCAGCGAGCGCATCGCCGCGCACCTGATCGACTTCCTCAAGCACGAAGTGCGCAAGGGCCGGCTGCCGGCCAACCTGCTGCCGCTGCAGTCGGGCGTGGGCAACATCCCCAACGCGGTGCTGGCCGGCCTGGCCAGCAGCGGCTTCCGCGACCTGAGCGCCTTCACCGAAGTGATCCAGGACGGCATGCTCGACCTGCTGCGCAGCGGCGTGCTGAAGGTGGCCTCGTGCACCGGTTTCGCGCTGAGCCCGGAGGCGAACGAGGAGTTCAAGCGCAACATCGATTTCTACCGCGAGCGCATCATCCTGCGCACGCAGGAGATCTCCAACCATCCGGAACTGGTCCGGCGGCTGGGCTGCATCGGCATGAACGGCATGATCGAGGCCGACCTGTACGGCAACGTCAATTCCACCCACGTGATGGGCAGCCGCATCATGAACGGCATCGGCGGCTCCGGCGACTTCGCCCGCAACGGCTTCCTGTCGATCTTCCTCAGCCCCAGCACCGCCAAGCACGGCAGCATCTCGGCGATCGTGCCGATGGTCAGCCACGTGGACCACACCGAGCACGACGTCTCCATCATCGTCACCGAACACGGCCTGGCCGACCTGCGCGGCCTGCCGCCGCGGCACCGCGCGCGGCAACTGATCGACCACTGCGTGGACCCGAGCTACCGCGCGCAGCTGGAAGACTATTTCGACCGCGCGCTGCACGACAGCTACGGCAAGCACACCCCGCACCTGCTGCCCGAGGCGCTGTCCTGGCATCAGCGCTGGTTGGAGACCGGGACGATGCGGGTATCAACGTGATGCTGGACGCACTGCTGAGCAGGCTTGGACTGAAACCCGAACGCGAGGAAAGGCTGCGCCTGCATGACTTTCTGGACCCTGCGCGCGGCACGTGTCATGTCGGCGATCTTCCCGTACCGCTGCACATGGAGGCCGCCGAATGGATCCATTTTCGTTGCGGAGGAAGCAGATTCGATGCGGACTTCCTCAATGGGCTGGAACTCGGCGACAAGCAGCGCAACTGCTTCGAAGCGATTGTGGTGGCCTTCCTGCGCGTTGCCGAGCGCATCGTCGGTGCGAAGGCGCCTCGCGAGGGCGACGCCGCGTGGCCATGGCGGCTGAGCGTATTCATCGCGCCGACGCTGGAGGTCAACGCCTGCGTGAAATCCAGCTTCGACTCCAAACAGCACACAATCTTTATCGTCATCAACGCCGGACTTCTCCTGCAGCTGGCGCATCGCGTCAGCGCTGTCCTGCAGACGCCGTCCTTCGTACGGACCTTCGGTGGCGAACCGGCGGTTCCTGCGTCCAGCGCTGCTGCCCCGCCCTCCAGGCACGGGCCATGGCTGGTGCCGCTGCACGGCAACCCGCTGGTGCTCATGGCGACGCTGTACGCGGCGGTGACGGTGCTGACGCACGAGCTGGCGCACTTCTATCGCGGCCATCTGCAACTCACGCGTGATGTGTCCGGTGACGATGCGCTACTGGAGGAGTGCGACATACAAGGCGATGTACATTGCGAGCGCCTGCCTCCCAGCCAGCGTCGACTGCTAGAACTGGATGCAGACGAGACCGCCGGAAGGCTGGCATCCGTGCTCTGGCGCCAACTCGACTATCCGCAGTTCGGCCCTGACGACTCGCCGAACGAAAACTTCTTCTGCGGCATGCTGCTCGGCACGACCTGTCTGTTCCTGCTGCTCGACGAGACCGCGGCATCCGAGCGCTACTACAGCCCGTTCTGGCGCCTTCGCATCACCATGGCCACCTTCAATCGCGACTACTTCGCCGCACCCGATGACGCGGATGCGGAGCATGCAGCGGATTCGGTCGAAGTCTTCAGGCTGATGCAGACCATGATCGAGGCCTGCGAGGCCGCGCATCGCGAACTGGGATGGAGCGAAGGACTGGACAGTCGGCGCTTCCTCGCCGAGACCGAAGTACTGCTCGCCGATGACCGACAGGCCCTGCAACATTTGCTGGTCAACCGCATGAAGCCGTTAATGCCGTATGCCTTCCGAGGCGAGCAAACGATCGGCGCGACCTAGCGCAGCCCGAGTAGGCGGCACGCGCAGACCCTGGTGATCCGGCATGCGCGCCAGCTGATCGCGGCACTGGCAGAGCAGCCGGATTGCCTGCACCACGTGCTGACCGAGGAACCGGTCAGACCGAAGTCGCCGACCAGCGTGCACTCGCCCCCCCCCCCCCGCCCGGGGCCGCTCCACCCGCCGAAGCAGGCCGCGCTTGAAAGCGCTCCTGAAACCGGCGGCATGCTCCTGGGTGGTGTATGCCGGGCAGTTCAAGGAACTTCGCATCGGGGCTGAAGCCCCTCCCACAGTGCACCCAGCAGGCTCGCCGCAAGTTCCTGTAGGAGCGACTTCAGTCGCGACGAACGAAGCAGCGATGCTGGCCGGTCGCAGACGCGATCGAGGCCGAAACCTTCGCAGCCTCCGTTACGCGTCAATTGACAGCGAAACCCCTTCAGGCTCGCTCAGGAACGCCAGCTTGCGCGCGCGCGGCAGTTGCTTGAGCGCGTATTCGGCGCGCGAGGCGGCGGCGCGGTCCGGATAGGCGCGGCTGGCCAGCAGCCGCAGCGGCGGGTTGGCGCGGGTGTACTTGGCGCCGGTGCCGCGCAGATGCGCCCGGTAGCGCGCCTCGAGGTCGAGGGTGATGCCCGCGTAGTAGCTGCCGTTGCGGCATTCGAGCAGATACAGGAACCAGGGCGGGGAGTCGGCCATGCACGCATTATCGGCCAGCGCGCGATTTGCGCCACCGTTCGCGAGCGCTGCATTGCCCTATGCGCTCGACCTCAGGGCATGCCTCTGCCCATCCGATCTGATCCGACTCATCCGATGCCGATCATCGCGACCGCGTCGCGGCGCTGAACCGTCCCGAAACCGGCTTTAACGCAACCCGAACACCTTGCCAGCCGCTGGCACACGCCGGCAAACCGCAGCCACGGCACGGGCGCATAAATTCACCACCGGCCGGATGCCGTCGATGAAGAGGCTCTCTCCCTTTGGATTCGACGGCACGGCCGGGTCTTTTTGGGCGCCATGCAACGGACACCCTGGGCGTTGCCTGCAATCCGCCACCAGATCAACACCGCTTCGATGACCCGTGCCCGCACCGGATCGGAAGCGCACCCAGCCTTTTGCTGGACGACGCCGGCATGGCGCAGCTGAAGCCGCCTACAAAGACGTGCGCCCCCTGCTACACGCGCTGCGGAAGAGGCTTCCACCCCTGCCGTCACCGGAGTTGGAGCGATCGCGGCTTCGCTCGTCGCGGCTGAAGCCGCTCCTACAGAAGCGCGGCATGCGTGCAAAAGAGCGCACGCGTGCCGTGTGGTGCTTGCCACTTTGCTCTGGCCACGGCGGGCATCGTGATAGCGGCGAATCTTTCGGGCGACACGCATCGGGCTCCTGGCCCGATGCCTGCCGCTCCGCCGCGCCGCTCAGGCCGCCTGCGACAACAGCGCCTGGCGCCGTGCGCGCACCGCCTGCGCCAAGCGCTCCAGCACCTGCACCGAGCTGTCCCAATCGATGCAGCCGTCGGTGATGCTCTGCCCATAGACCAGCGATTGGCCTTCCACCAGTTCCTGGCGGCCGCCGACCAGGTGGCTCTCCACCATGGCGCCGACGATGCGGGTCTGCCCGGCCTCCAACTGCGCGGCGATGTCCTCGATCACCTTCGGCTGGTTGTCCGGGTTCTTGCCGCTGTTGGCGTGGCTGGCGTCGACCATCAACCGTGCCGGCAATCCGGCCTTCTCCAGCACCTGGCCGGCGGCGGCGACGCTGGCCGCGTCGTAGTTGGGCAGCTTGCCGCCGCGCAGGATCACGTGGCAATCGGGATTGCCGGTGGTGGTGGCGACCGCGGTCTGTCCGTCCTTGGTCACCGCCAGGAAATGGTGCGGATGCGAGGCCGCGCCGACCGCATCGACCGCGATCTTGACGTCGCCGCTGGTGCCGTTCTTGAACCCGACCGGGCACGACAGGCCCGAGGCCAGTTCGCGGTGCACCTGACTTTCGGTGGTGCGCGCGCCGATCGCGCCCCAGGCCACCAGGTCGGCGATGTACTGCGGCGAGATGATGTCGAGGAATTCCACGCCGGCCGGCAGGCCGAGGCGGTTGATGTCGCGCAGCAGGCCGCGCGCCAGGCGCAGGCCCTTGTTGATGTCGAAGCTGCCGTCGAGATTGGGGTCGTTGATCAGGCCCTTCCAGCCGACCGTGGTGCGCGGCTTCTCGAAATACACCCGCATCACGATCTCCAGCGCATCGCCGTAGGTGTCGCGCAGCGGGCGCAGGCGCTGCGCGTACTCCATCGCCGCCACCGGATCGTGGATCGAGCACGGGCCGATCACCACCGCCAGGCGGTCGTCGCGGCCGTGCAGGATCTCGTGCAGCGCCGCGCGCGAGGCGGCCACGGTCTGCGAGGCCTCTTCGTCGCAGGGCAGCAGCGACAGCAGGTGGGCGGGCGGGGTCAGCGGTTCGATCTTGCGGATGCGCAGATCGTCGGTATGGGGAGCCATGGGGAATCTCTCGGTCGGGTTCTGGGTGGGGGACCAGGTCCGGCGGCATGAAAAAAGCCGCCAGGTTCGCTGGCGGCTTTCGGGGATGCGGCTGAAGTTTCCTTCAGGGTGAACGCACTCCTTCCTCCGCCAGCGGCATCGGAAAACCGTAGTACCAAAAATAAAAGCTGCGGTTGGCGTTCATGGGATGCATTGATAGCACAGGATTTTTGGCGGCGCCACAGTTGCATTGGCAACTGGATGGAGCCGGGATTCGGGATTGGAGATTGGGGAGTCGCAAAGACCGACGGCCCCAGCGATTCGCGACGTCTCCCAATCCCGAATCCCGACTCCCCAATCCCGGCCTCTAGAAATCGAACACATACTCCGCCGCCACCTCGCGCCCGATCGCGTCGTACAGCGTGGTGTTGTAGAACTGGTAGCCGTAGTAGCGCTCCTTGTTGTCGTAGCCGGTGGTGTTGAGCACGTTGTTGACGTACAGGTTCACCTTCATCTTCGGGGTGATGCGGTAGCCGGCGGTGAGGTTCCAGTACACCGCCGGGCCGACGCGGCCGAAGTAGCGGCTGGTGCTGTCGCCGAAGTGCGGGTTGGCGCTGTCGGTGACCCGGCATTCGTCCGACGGGCTCGGCTGGTAGCCGTCGTCGAAGCGCGTGCAGGTGCCCCAGTTCACCGCCTGGGTGGAACCGAAGCGCTTGGCGTAGACGGTCAGGTCCAGCGGGCCGCCGTTCTCCCAGTGCACGCTGCCGCGCAGCTTGCTGCGGATCTTCTGGTCGCGCAGGTTCTTGTAGGCGTCGGTGCGGTAGGTCTGCTCGCGATAGCTGATCAGGTTGTTGTAGTCCAGGCCGAAACTGAAGTTGCCCCAGCGCGCGGTGTTCACGCGGTACTTCAGCGAGGCATCGACGCCGGAGACCTGCATCTGCGCGATGTTGATCGGCCCCTGCTCGATATCGACGACGCGGCCGGCGGCGTCGCGCGTCACCCGCGAGACGATGCGCGCGCAGTATTCGGCGCCGCCCGGGTTGACCCACACCCCGCCGGCAGTGGTCAGGCCGGTGCGGCAGCCCGCTTCGGCGGTCAGGATCTCATCGCGGTTGAGGTCCTTGATCATGTCCTGCAGGCGGATCTTGTAGTAATCGACGGTCAGCGACAGGCCGTCGGCGATGTCCCACACGAAGCCGGCGGTGGCCGAGCGCCCGTGTTCCGATTCCAGGTCCGGGGTGCCGCGGCGGTTGACCTGCATCAGGTAGTAGACGTCGGCGTTCTCGGCGCTGCAGCCGCCGGTCAGGTAGTAGCCCTGCTGGATGCAGCGGTACTGGTCGATCACGGTCTGCTGGGTGGAGCTGGGTTCGCCGAGCACGTAGTGCATGTCCGGGGCGCGGAAGCTGGTGGCGAGGCTGCCACGCAGCAGCAGCGTGCTCAGCGGACGCCACTCCAGGCCGGCGCTCCAGGTGGTGTCGCTCTGCTTGCCGATCGCCGAGCCCAGGTCGCTGTTGTAGGACTTGTAGTCGCCGTAGCGGTCGTGGCGCGCGGCCAGGCTGGCGTTGAGCGAGGACAGCAGCGGCACGTCGAACTCGATGCCGCCGGAATAGCGCAGGCGTTCGCCGCCGCCGTAGTCGACCACGTCCAGCGGATAGCAGGTGTTGGCGCACGGATCCGGATCGAGCCGGTAGCCCTGCTTGGCGACCTCGCCGACCGCGGCGAACTTGATCGGCCCGGCCCAGCCCTGGAACAGTTCGCCGGTGATGTTGGCGCTGGCCTGGTTGACCCACGAATCGGCCCGGTTGTGCGCCTTCACCGCCAGGTCGTTGTACTGCGCGCCGCTGAGCGGCTGGTACCAGCGCTCCTCGTTGAGGTCGTAGATCGGCGTGCCGTCGGCGGTGCTGCCCAACTGCGCGCCGAGGAAGTAGTCAGTGGCCTTCTGCGTGTCCACGGTGCGCACGTATTCGTCGGTGGTGTAGCGCGCGCGGCCGAGCGCGACTTCCCAGTCGAAGCGGTCGGCCAGCGTGCCCTTGAGGCCGGCGCTCAGATCCCAGGACAGCTCCTTGGTGGTGTTGGCCAGGTTCTTCCAGCCGCCGGATTCGTAGCGGGTCAGCTGGCGGATCGCGTACAGGTTGCGGTCGGTGCCGGTGTCGTGGAACGGGCCCAGATAGACGTAGGGCGGATCGTAGGTCCAGTAGCCGATGCTCTTGTTCACCGACAGCGTGCTCCAGGCCTGCATGCCGTTGTCGAAATCGAAGGTGCCGTACAGATAGGCCGAGCCGCTGTCGCCACCGCTGGCCGCGAGCCAGTCGGCGTAGTCGTGGGCCATGCCGCAGTAGCCGCCGAGATTGGTGAGCGTATCGCTGTTGTAGTCGTAGCTCAGCCGCTGCGAATCGACGAACTGGCCGCCGAAACGCGCGCAGGTGCCGCTGGGCGGGGCTAGGCGTTGGTTGGTGTCGGCGTCGAGCAGGGTCAGGCCGGTGTAGGAATTGAAGCCGTACTTGCGCGCCTGCGCGGTCCAGTTGCTGTAGGACTCGTCGTCCTGGTCGTCCATCTTCGGGCGTTCGCCGACCGACAGCGGATCGCGCCGCGTCCACTGCAGCGCATAGGTCAGGTTCCACCTGTCGCCGCTGGTGCCGCCGACCCAGGACAGGTCGAACACGTCACGGCCGCCTTCGGTGGCGGTGCCGCCACGCAGCCGCACCTGGTTGCCCTCGTAGCCCTTCTTCAGGATCACGTTGATCACGCCGGCCACCGCATCGGAACCGTAGATCGCCGAGGCGCCGCCGGTGAGGATCTCGATCCGCTCCACCGCCGCCGACGGGATGCTGCTGTAGTTGGCGAAGTTGCTCTCGCCCGCATACGGCTGCGGGTAATCGGCGACGCGGTGGCCATTGACCAGCAACAGGGTGCGGCCCGGGCCGAGGTCGCGCAGGCTGACCGGCGAGGCGTTGGGCGTGTGCGAGCCGTATTTGGTATCGGCCTCGACGCTGCCCTGCTGGTTCAACGTGTTGAGCACGTCGTACACGGTGAGGAAGCCTTCCTGCTGGATCTGCTGCGCGCTGATCACCACCACCGGTTCGGCGCCCTCCACTTCCGAGCGCTTGATCCGCGATCCGGTGACCACGACCTGGCCCAGGTCGGTGGCGGCGGCCTTGGGCGCGACATCGTCGGCGGCGTCCTGCGCCAGCGCGTCGGGCGCGCCATGCAACGCCAGCACGATGCCGAGCGCGAGAGTGGTGAAGGGGTGACGAGGCATGCGGATCTCCCTGCTGCGGGCTGGCGTGGAACGCCGACGGACGACGGCGGCGACGATGCGCGTCTCCGTCCCGCGACCACACGAGGAGCCTCGTGTCGTTGCCCACAGCGCAGCCGCACGCGTGCGATGGCACGCGCTGCGTTGCGCCTCATCGGCGCGCAGAAGGAAGACGAGCGGTGCGGGCGCGCCTATCCCCTGACGCGCTCGCGGACCTAACCTGCAATGCGGCGACAACGTTGTCAACACGTCGCCACATGGATCTTGTAGACGATGCCGCTTTATGCGCGATTCGTTGCGAGAGGCGCCGATTTACGCGGGATGCGCCGCCACCGGCCGCGCAGCGAACCCTTGCACCGCCCTCCGCGCGCGAGGCTTCGCTGCGTGCTGTGCGGCATGCGTCGCCGCGGGCAATCGCCCTGCCTCCTACGCTCCGCCGTGCCGCGATTCGCCACGACTACTCGGCCATGCGCGCACGGCGCATCGCATGCAACGACATGCGTTTGCGGCGCGTGCATGCCCCGCAAACGCATAAAAAAAGCCCCGCATCGCTGCGGGGCTCCTTTTCATTGCGTACTGCAGGTCGGCTTGCGCCGGCGCGGATCAGAAATCCATGCCGCCCATGCCGCCCATGCCGCCGCCCATGCCGCCAGCGCCGCCGGCCGGCTCGTCCTTTTTCGGCGCTTCGGCCACCATCGCTTCGGTGGTGATCATCAGGCCGGCGATCGACGCGGCGTTCTGCAGCGCCGAACGGGTCACCTTGGTCGGATCCAGGATGCCGAACTCGACCATGTCGCCGAATTCGCCGTTGGCGGCGTTGTAGCCGAAGTTGCCGGTGCCTTCCTTGACCCGGTTCAGGATCACCGACGGCTCTTCACCGGCGTTGGTGACGATCTCGCGCAGCGGCGCTTCCATCGCGCGCAGCGCGATCTGGATGCCGTGGGTCTGATCTTCGTTGGCGCCCTTCAGCTCGCCGATCGCGGTCAGCGCGCGCACCAGGGCCACACCGCCGCCCGGGACCACGCCTTCTTCCACGGCCGCACGGGTCGCGTGCAGGGCGTCTTCGACGCGCGCCTTCTTTTCCTTCATCTCGATCTCGGTCGAAGCGCCGACCTTGATCACCGCCACGCCGCCGGCCAGCTTGGCCACGCGCTCCTGCAGCTTCTCGCGGTCGTAGTCCGAAGAGGTCTCTTCGATCTGCGCCTTGATCTGCTTGATGCGCGACTCGATCGCCGAGCTGTCGCCAGCGCCGTCGATGATGGTGGTGTTCTCCTTGGAGACCTGCACCTTCTTGGCGCGGCCCAGGTCCTTGATGGTCGCCTTCTCCAGCGCCAGACCCACTTCCTCGGAGATCACGGTGCCGCCGGTCAGGGTGGCCATGTCTTCCAGCATCGCCTTGCGACGATCGCCGAAGCCCGGCGCCTTGACCGCGACGACCTTGACGATGCCGCGGATGGTGTTGACCACCAGGGTCGCCAGCGCTTCGCCTTCGACTTCCTCAGCCACGATCAGCAGCGGCTTGCCCGACTTGGCCACGCCTTCCAGCACCGGCAGCAGGTCGCGCACGTTGGAGATCTTCTTGTCGTGCAGCAGGATGAACGGGTCGTCCAGGTCGGCCGACTGGCTCTGCTGGTTGTTGATGAAGTACGGCGACAGGTAGCCGCGGTCGAACTGCATGCCCTCGACCACGTCCAGCTCGTTGTCCAGGCCCGAGCCTTCTTCAACGGTGATGACGCCTTCCTTGCCGACCTTCTTCATCGCGTCGGCGATGATGTTGCCGATCGACTCGTCGGAGTTGGCCGAGATGGTGCCGACCTGGGCGATCGCCTTGTCGTCGGCGGTGGGCTTGCTGATCTTCTTCAGCTCGGCCACGGCGGCCTTGACGGCCTGGTCGATGCCGCGCTTGAGGTCCATCGGGTTCATGCCGGCGGCGACCGCCTTGGAACCTTCGCGGATCAGCGCCTGCGCCAGCACGGTGGCGGTGGTGGTGCCGTCGCCGGCGTTGTCGGAGGTCTTGGACGCGACTTCCTTCACCATCTGCGCGCCCATGTTCTCGAACTTGTCGGCCAGTTCGATTTCCTTGGCGACGGAGACGCCGTCCTTGGTGATGGTCGGCGCGCCGAAGCTCTTCTCGAGCACGACGTTGCGGCCCTTCGGGCCCAGGGTGGCCTTGACGGCATTGGCGAGAATGTTGACGCCGCGCACCATGCGCGAACGAGCGTCTTCACCGAAACGGATATCTTTGGCAGCCATGTGTGTAACTCCGGGATTCGTGATTTGGGATTAGGGATTGGCTGAGAGCGAGCTTCGGGGGAGATCCGGGACCGCGGCGCGACGAGCGCAGCGCGAATCCCGAATCCCCACTCCCGAATCCCGCGATCGGCGGCGTTTTAGCCGACGATCGCCAGGATGTCGTCTTCGCGCAGCACCTTGTACTCGACGCCTTCGGCCTTGTAGCTGGAGCCGGCGTACTGGCCGTAGATGACCTTGTCGCCGACCTTGACCGCCGGAGCGCGGACGCTGCCGTTGTCCAGCGGCTTGCCGCTGCCGATGGCCACGATCTCGCCCTTGGTGGACTTTTCCTTGGCCGAATCCGGGATCACGATGCCGCCGGCGGAAATTTCGTCGGCTTCGATCGGCTTGACTACGACGCGGTCGTGAAGCGGCTTGATGCTCATTGAGAGAGACCCTCTTAAGTGATTGATTGGTCTAGGAAAGGCTGGCGATGTTAGCACTCGCATGTGACGACTGCCAGCAACGCTCGCGAAAAAACCCGGTACGCCGGGATGCGCAAGATGTGGTGCTGGCCGGCGCCCTTTCAAGGGCTGGCGACAAAAAAATTTTGCTTCGGCGCCCTCCCGGCCGCGGAACTGGTACCCGGATTCCGCAACGCTGTCACAGGAGCAGGCTAGGCTCGCAGACCCAGGGGGGACCATCCAAAAGGAGTTGTCGATGAAGCCATCCGCCGTTGCCTTACCTCTCGCCTGTCTGCTGGCCCTGGCCGGCCACGCCCAGGCCGCCGTGTTCATCAACGAATTGCACTACGACGATGCCACCGCCGCCGGCGATACCGGCGAGGGCGTGGAGATCGTCGCCACCGCCGGCGAGAGCCTGAGCGGCTACAAGGTCTACCTGTACAACGGCAGCAACCCCAGCGCCGCGGCCGTCTATGCCACCACCTCGGTGCCGGCCGGCAGCCTGGTCACCTGCGGCGGGCAGGTGCGCATCGCCACCGTCGGCTATGCCAGCAACGGCGTGCAGAACGGCCCCAACGACGGCCTGGCGCTGGTCGACGGCAGCGGCCAGGTGGTGCAGTTCCTCAGCTACGAGGGCGCGATCACCGGCGGCGGCGGCCCCGCCGCCGGCCTGACCAGCCAGAACCTGCCGGTCAGCGAGAGCAACAGCACCGCGGCCGGCACCTCGCTGCAGCTGCGCGGCAGCAACGGCAGCGCCGCGTCCGACTTCAGCTGGGCCGGCAGTTCGGCCAGCAGCTTCGGCGCCTGCAACAGCGGCCAGACCTTCAGTGGCGGCAGCAGCAATACCGCGCCGTCGGTGACCGCGACCACGCCAGCGCAGGGCGCCAGCAACTTCCCCGCCGCCGGCGACCTGGCGGTGACCTTCAGCGAGGCGGTGACCCTGGCCAGCGGCGCGTTCGGCCTGAGCTGCAGCCAGTCCGGCACGGTGGCGCTGAGCTACCCGAGCAGCGGCAGCCAGTTCGCGATCTCCACCAACACCGCCCTGGCCGCCGGCGAAAGCTGCAGCCTGAGCATCCTGGCGGCAAGGATCAGCGACGCCGGCGGCGCGCATCCGGCGCAGGACAGCAGCATCGCCTTCAGCGTCGCCAGCGGCAGCGGCGGCGGTACCAGCGGCTACTACTCGCGGGTCAACACCTCCAACGCCAGCCAGTTGCGCTGCTCGCTGCACGAGACGATCAAGGGCCACACCGTCTACCCGTACAGCAGCAGCTCCGGCACCAGCACCTGGACCATCCTGGAGATCGCCGACGAGGACCCGAACAACAGCGGGCGCATCCTCGACGCCTACCGCAACCGCAGCTACGCCAAGGTCACCGACCGCGCCGGCAGCGGCAGCGGGCTGAAATACAACCGCGAGCACAGCTGGCCGAACTCGCTGGGCTTCGGCACCGCCAGCGGCGACAAGGGCCTGCCCTACGCGCCGTACACCGACACGCACATGCTGTACCTGACCGACTCCACCTGGAACGCCGACCGCGGCAACAAGCCGTACGCGAACTGCGACAGCAACTGCGGCGAGCGCATCACCGAGGCCAACGCCGGCTTCGGCGGCGGCAGCGGCAGCTACCCGGGCAACTCCAACTGGGTGCGCACCCCGGACGGCAATGGCGGCAGCTTCGAAGTGTGGAACCACCGCAAGGGCGACATGGCGCGCGCGGTCATGTACATGGCGATCCGCTACGAAGGCGGCACCGACGCGGCCACCGGGCAGTCCGAGCCGGATCTGGAACTGACCGACGACCGCAGCAAGATCGTGCAGACCTCGGCCTCGCCGGCCTACATGGGCCTGCTGTCGACGCTGATCGCGTGGAGCCAGCAGGATCCGCCGGACGACGCCGAGCGTGCCCGCAACGAAGTGGTGTACAGCTTCCAGGGCAACCGCAATCCGTTCATCGATCACCCGGAGTGGGCGACCTCCTCGCTGTTCACCTCGGCCAAGCCGGCGACCTGCCAGCTGCTCAACTGAGCCGGATCTCCGGCGCGCCGATCGCGGCGCGCCGGAGGGTCTGCGAGCGACCCGGGTGGCCCCGGGGCCATCCGGCGTCGCCCGTACATGCAATGAAGGCTCGGCGGTAGATGGCCGCCGCTGCCGCGCGCCCCCGGCACCGTCGCGGCCCTGCCTTCCCGCCGCCGCCACAACCACCCAACTGCCACGCCGTTCCCGCTGCGCAGCGGGTCGCTGCCGCACGGCCCAGTGCCATGCCCGGCCAGCGCCCTCCGCGGCCGCCCCGCGCAGGCCTGCAACCGCGCGCCCGCGGGCGCGCACTCATGCCCGAACCAGGCCCGGCAAAGCCCTGCCGGCGTCCCTATACTGTCGGCCGCATGTCTTCGCCCCCACTCCGTTTGCTGTTCAGCACCTGCCCCGATCCGGCCAGCGCCGCGCGGATCGCCCAGGTCTTGGTCGAAGAACGGTTGGCCGCGTGCGTGAGCCGTCTGCCCGGCGTGCACGCCACCTATCGCTGGCAGGACGCCGTGGAGCAGGCCGAGGAAGTGCTGCTGCTGATCAAGACCGCCGCCGACCGCGTCCCCGCGTTGCAGCGGCGGCTGAGCGAACTGCACCCCTTCGACGTCCCCGAACTGATCGAGGTCGAGGTCGCCGGCGGCCTGCCCGCCTACCTGCAGTGGGTGTATGCCGAAACCCGTGAGGAACCGTAAGCCGATGACCGTGCTGCACCGTATCGCCGCCCTGTGCCTGCTGGCCCTGGCCGCCTTCCCCGCCCTGGCGATCAGCGAAAAGGATCTGCTGCCGGTCGATCAGGCCTTCGTGCTGAGCGCACAGGCGCCCGAGCGCGGCCGCATCGAACTGCACTGGAAGATCGCCAACGGCTATTACCTGTACCGGCACCGGATCGCGGTGCGGGTGCTGAGCGGCTTCAAGGCCAACCCGACCGTGCAGCTGCCGGCCGGGCACAAGAAGACCGACCCGTACTTCGGCGAGGTGGAGACCTACCGCGGCGAGTTGAACGCGGTGCAGAGCGGCGTCGCCGATCCCGCCACGACCAGCCTGCAGGTGGAGGTGCGCTACCAGGGCTGCGCCGACGCCGGCGTGTGCTATCCGCCGCAGAAGCGCGTGCTCACGGTGGCGCTGCCGGCGGCCGAGGCCGACGCAACGGCGGCCACGTCCTCGCCGCTGCCGGGCAGCGCGCCGGGCGCGGCCGGCCCCGCCGCCAAGCCGTTGTTCGGCGCCGGCGCCGTGCAAGGCCTGCCGCTGCCGTCGGACCAGGCGTTCGGCTTCGAAGCCATCGTCGGCGACGGCAACACCCTGCTGCTGCGCTTCACCCCCGCGCCGGGCTACTACCTGTATCGCGACCGCACCGCGCTGGCGCTGGAAGGCGCGGCCGGCATCCGCACCGGCATGCCGCGCTGGCCGCAGGGCCGCTCGCACCAGGACGAGCACTTCGGCAACGTGGTGGTGTATTTCGACCAGACCGAGGTCAGCGTGCCGCTGCAGCGCCAGCGCGCCGATGCCGCCGACGCGACCCTGGTCGCCACCTTCCAGGGCTGCCAGACCGACGGCATCTGCTATCCGCCGATGACCCGGCGGGTGAAGCTGTCGCTGCCCAAGGGCAAGCTCAGCCCGACCGACCAGGCCGAAGTGGCGCCACTGCTGGTGACGCCGCTGGACAGCCGCCAGGCCGACGCCAGCGCCGCGGCGGCCGCGCCGGTGACCGCGCCCGACGCGGCGAGCGCGCCCGATGCCTCGGTGCACAACGCCGCGCGCAGCACCGCGCCGGCGGCCGCGCCGCAGAACCTGCTGTGGGTGTTGCTGGCGGCACTGGGCGGCGGCCTGATCCTGAACCTGCTGCCGTGCGTGCTGCCGATCCTGTCGCTGAAGGTGCTGGGCCTGGCGCACAGCGGCGAAAGCCATGCGCGCGCCCGCAGCCATGCGCTGTGGTACACGCTGGGGGTGCTGGCGTCCTTCGCCGTGGTCGGCGGCATCGCCGTCGCCGCGCATCTGCTGTGGGGCTTCCAGCTGCAGCGCCCGGGCTTCGTCGCGGTGCTGACCTACCTGATGTTCGCGATGGGCCTGAGCCTGTCCGGCGTGTTCACGCTCAGCGCCAACCTCGGCGGCCTCGGCCAGTCGCTGTCCTCGCGCAGCGGCCCGGTCGGCGACTTCTCCACCGGCGTGCTGGCCTGCGTGGTGTCCAGCGCCTGCGTCGGCCCGTTCATGGGCCTGGCGCTGGGCTATGCGTTCGCCGCGCCGCCGGCGATCGGCATGCTGGTGTTCCTGACCATGGGCCTGGGCCTGGCGCTGCCGTTCCTGCTGGTCGGCTTCATCCCCTCGCTGGCCAAGCGCCTGCCCACGCCCGGCCCGTGGATGGAGACGCTCAAGCAGGTGCTGGCGTTCCCGATGTACCTGACCGCGATCTGGCTGCTGTGGGTGCTGGGCAAGCAGCGCGGCGTGGATGCGGTGGCGCTGCTGCTGGTCGGCGCCACGCTGCTGGCCCTGGGCCTGTGGTGGATCGAGCGCGCGCGCTGGCGCAGCCACAAGCTCGGCTTGCGCCTGGCCTCGCTGCTGGTGCTGCTGGCGCTGCTGCCGGTATGGGGCGTGACCCGGCTGGCGCCGCCCAGCGTGACCGCAGAGCGCAACACCGTGGCCTTCTCGCCGGAGATGCTGGACCGGCTGCGCACCGACAACCGCGTGGTGTTCGTCAACATGACCGCCGACTGGTGCGTGACCTGCAAGGCCAACGAACGCAACGTGCTCAGCAGCGATGCCTTCCGCGACACGCTCAAGCGCGTCGACGCGGTGTACATGAAGGGCGACTGGACCAACGAGGACCAGCGCATCAGCGCCTTCCTCGCCGAACACAAGGCGGTGGGCGTGCCGCTGTACGTGGTCTACGGCCCGGGCGCACCGCCGACCGTGCTGCCGCCGGTGCTGAGCCAGGCGGTGGCCGAGGACGCCCTGCTGCGCGCGGCGCGATGAACGCCACGCCGCCACGCCTGCTCGCGGTGGCGGCCATCGCGGCGGCGCTGGGCCTGGCCGCCGCGCAGGTCTGGTGGCGGTCGCCGACGCCAGCGCCGCCAGCGACCGCCACCGGCAGCGCGCCGCCGGCGGGCGTTGCCGCGGCCCGCCCCGGCGATCCGGCCCCGGCGCTGCGCCTGCCCACCCTCGACGGCGGCAACCTGAGCCTGGCCCAGTTCCGCGGCCGCCCGTTGCTGGTCAATGTCTGGGCCAGCTGGTGCGAACCGTGCGTGCGCGAGATGCCGGAACTGGACCGCCTGGCGCGCGCGCAGCCGGCCGACGGCCTGCAGGTGCTCGGCATCGCCCTGGACCGCCCCGAGGATGTGCGCGCATTCCTGCAGCGGGTGCCGATCGGCTACCCGATCGGGCTGGAAACCCCCGGCCCGGCCGATGCCAGCGTGCGCCTGGGCGACACCCAGGGCCTGCTGCCCTACAGCGTGCTGATCGACGCCGACGGCCGCATCGTGCGGCAGAAGCTGGGGCCGTTCACGCCGGGCGAAGCGGAGCGCTGGGCGCGGCTGCCGTAGCCGCTCGTTTGCGCAATCGGCCCTATGCCCGTTCGCGCACTCGCCCCTGTAGGAGCGGCTTCAGCCGCGACGGGCTTTCCTGGCAATGCCTGTCGCGGCTGAAGCCGCTCCTACAAGAGACGGGGAATCGTCGCCTGGATCGGGATTGCGCTATACCGCCTGCCGCTGTGCCTCGCTGCCGGCGCCGCCGGCAGCAACCCGTACCTGCCCCAGCGCCGCCAGTTCCGCGGCCAGACGTTGCGCGCCGGCGCGCAATTCCGGCACCGCGGTGATTTCCCACAGGCCGCCGCGCAGCAGCGGTCCCAGGCAGTACAGTCCGGCGACCGGGTGGCCGCTGCCGTCGCGCACCTGCAGGCGCTCGTCCACCACCAGGCCCAGGCCCAGCGGATCGGGCTGCAGCAGGCCCGCATCGCGCATCGTCGCGATCAGCGGATGGCTGGTGCGGGCGACGTCGGTGTCCAGCCCGGTGGCGCGGATCAGCACGTCGAAGTCTTCGGTGCGCGCGCTGCTGCTGGCGCGGTCGCGGATCACCGCCTCCACCGCGGTCTCGCCCAACCGCGCGCGCAGCAGGCGCCCGGCGCGGATGCGCAACTGGCCCTGCTGCTGCATCTGCGCCAGCGCGCTCGCGGCAGCCGGCGCCAGCCGGTGCCGCGCCACTTCCCAGTACGGGCGCAGATGGCGCAGGAACCGCGCGCGTGCCGCCGGCGCCAGGCCTTTCCAGAACGGCTGCAGATGCGGGCGCAGCGCGTCGACCACGCAGCGCCAGTCCTCCACCACCGTGGTCAGCTGGCGCAGGCTGCGCACCAGGCCGGCGAGGTCGTGGTTGCGCAGCGCCTGCGCCACGCTCGGCGGCAGCGTCACCGCCGCGCCCGGCTGGGCCAGGTGCGCCTGCGGCGCCAGGCCGCGCCGCGACAACGCGGTGATCGGGCCGCGATGGCCGCGGCGGCGCAGGGTCAGCGCGACATCGGCCATGGTCAGGCCGGTGCCGACCAGCAGCAGCCGCGCCTGCGGCGGCACCTCGTCCAGCACCCCGTCCTGCCACGGCCAGCCGATGTAGCGCCGGTGCACCGCCAGGCGCGGACCGATGCCGGGCAGCGCCGCCGGCGGCAGCGCGCCGATCGCCAGCACCACCACGTCGCTGACCACGTCCTCGCCGTTGGCCAGGAAGATGCGGAAACCGTCCGGGCCGCGTTCCACCGCCACCGCCTCTTCGCTCACCCGCGCCACCTCGACCGCCGACGCGGCGAGCGCGCTGTCCAGATGCTGCTCCAGGTAGCGGCCGTACTGCAGCCGCGGCAGGAACTGCAGACGCTTCTCGGCGTCGAGCTGCAGGGCATCGGCGAAGCCGCCCGGATCCTGCGGATCCACGCCGAGATCCTTGGCGCGCACGTTCAACAGATGTTCCGGCCGCGCCGCGCCGTAGGCGATGCCGCGGCCGTAGGTGTCGGCCACGCCGATCAGGGTGATGCGGCTGGCGGCGCCCTGCCTGGCCAGCGTCGCGGCCAGCACGTTGCCGCAGAATCCTGCGCCGATGATCGCAATTCGCATGGCTCGCACTCGTGGTCGGTCGGGGCGTCCTTTGTGCCCGGGATGCCGGCCGTGGGTGTAAATCGCCGGTTAATGCGCGGCACTTGGTGCATGCCGATCGGATATCAGCACATGCGCTTGGCCCATAAGCGGTGTCCGCTGGACCTTGGCGCGGGACCGCGCGATCGTCGCGCGATGCGAGGAAATCGCCGGCACGCCATGGTGCGTTTCCCGCATCGCGCGCAGATGCGCAAGGATCGATGAGCGGGCGGCCTACTGCAGCCCTTCTTCGCTCAGCGCCTGCTGCACCGACGGCCGCGCGTGCACGCGCCGGTACCATGCCTGCAGGTTCTGCAAGGCGTCGAAGTGGATGTCCGCCTTGTAGTGCGAGGTCAGCCAGGACGCCTGGCCCCAGCCGGTCAACGCATACAGATAGGCATCGGCGACGGTGAAGGCATCGCCCATCAGGAACCGGCGCCCGGCGAGCTGCGCATCGATCCAGGCGAAGCGCTGCTCCAGCTTCGGCCGGGCGGTGTCCACGTACTGGCCGGCGAGCCGCGCGTACAGCAGGGGAATAAAGCCCTTGTGGATCTCCGTCGCCAGGAAGTTCAGCCACTCCTGCAGCCGGTAGCGCTGCATGCTGCCATTGGGCGGCACCAGACCGCGTTCCGGCGTGCGGTCGCCCAGGTATTGGACGATGGCGGGACCTTCGCGCAGCACGCTGCCGTCGTCGAGTTCGAGCGCCGGCACGTAGCCCATCGCATTGACCCGACGGAAATCCGCGCCGTCCTCGGTCAGGTGCTTGCGGTGATCGACCCGCACCAGCGTCGCCTCGAGGCCGAGCTCATGCAGCACGATATGCGGCGCGAGGGAGCAGGCGGCCGGGATGTAGTACAGCTTCATTGCGATCTCCAGAAAGTGGGCGCAGCGCTCGCGAGCGCGGCCCGACGCATTCTAGAAACCAGGTATAGAAAAGGAAGAAGGCACTATAATGTTGTCTAGGTACAAAATTTATACCTAGTGCGCGCGCACCGAGGAAGCTGCGATGAAGGACAACGTTTCCGGCTGCTCCGTGGAAGAGGCCATGCGCCTGCTCGGCGGAAGATGGCGCCTGTTGCTGGTGTCGTACCTGCTCGACGGGCCCAAGCGGTTCAACGAACTGCGCCGCGACATTCCGGCCATTTCGCAACGCATGCTGACCCTGGATCTGAGAGCTTTGGAAGAAGCGGGGCTGATCCAGCGCACCGTTTATCCCACCGTGCCGGTCAAGGTCGAATACGCGCTGACCGGGGACGGGCGTCGCCTGGAACCGGTGGTCGCGGTGATGCAGGAGTTCGGGCTGTGGGTCAAGGCACGGTCCGCCAGCTGAGCGATGCCGGCTGGGGACGGCGATGCGCGCGATCGCCGGTGCCCCGTGCTTGACCTGGGAGGACGCATGTCCGAGCCTGCGGTGGCGCGTAGCGCATACCGTGCGCCGTCGTCCGCGCACGCGTCCTCGACGTGGCGCGCAGCGCCCGACCTTGGACTGCACTGGCCGATGAGACGGGCCAGGAGGCAAACAGGCAGCGCGGACGACGCCTGCGTTCGCACCCGAACCACCCGCGGCGCGCACCGCAGAACCAAACATCCGTTTAAAACACGCGCAACTTCGCCGAACTGGACAGTAATCCCGGCTTCGCGCAGACTGCCGCCCTTTCCGCTGCTTTGTCTTCCATGGCGCGACTGCTGCTGTTGCATGGCCCCAACCTCAACCTGCTCGGCACCCGCGAGCCGGGGGTCTATGGGCACGCGACGCTGGCGCAGATCGATGCGGCGCTGCTCGCGCAGGCCACGGCCGCCGGGCACCAGCTGGACAGCCTGCAGTCCAACGCCGAGCACGTGCTCGTGGACCGGGTGCAGGCCGCACGCGGCGACGGCACCGCCTTCATCCTGATCAACCCGGCCGCGTTCACCCACACCTCGGTGGCGCTGCGCGACGCGCTGGCGGCGGTGGCGATCCCGTTCATCGAGATCCACCTGTCCAACCCACACAGCCGCGAGCCGTTCCGCCACCACAGCTATTTCAGCGACCACGCGGTCGGCGTGATCTGCGGCTTCGGCGCCGACAGCTACCGCTACGCGATGGACGCGGCGCTGACGCGGCTGGGCGTGGCCGCATGAACACCTGTCGCGCGCGCCCGGCGGCGTACGCCCCTATCCGAGTTCGCCGGGCCGCGTGCCCGGTCATTTCCCGATTCACCTCAAGAGGCCGTTATGGATCTCCGTAAAATCAAGAAGCTGATCGACCTGCTGGAAGAGTCCAATCTCGCCGAGATCGAGATCAAGGAAGGCGAGGAAAGCGTGCGCCTGGCGCGCACGCCCAAGGGCATGATCGCCAGCGCCCCGCAGTACGCCGCGCCGGCCCCCGCCGCGCCGCCCGCTGCCGCGCCGATGCCGATGAGCTCGCCCACCGAGGCCTCCACCGGCGGCACCGCCAAGCCCGGCAACGCCCTGCCCGAAGGCCACGTGCTGCGCGCGCCGATGGTCGGCACGTTCTACACCTCGCCGTCGCCGGACAAGCCGGCCTTCGTCAGCGTCGGCCAGGCGGTCAAGGCCGGCGAGACCCTGGCGATCATCGAGGCGATGAAGATGTTCAACCCGATCGAAGCCGACGTCTCCGGCACCATCGTCGCGATCCTCAGCGAAAGCGGCGTGCCGGTGGAGTTCGATCAGCCGTTGTTTGTGATTGGCTGAGCGGCCGGGATTGGGGATTCGTGATTTGGGATTCGCAACAGCGGCCACACGAGCGCCTCACGGTGTGGCGCGATGCGATGACGTTGGTCGAAGCGACCTACCATCTCACCCAGAGCTTCCCCGATGCCGAACGCTTTGGACTGACCGCACAGATGCGGCGCGCGGCGATCAGCGTTCCCTCCAACATCGCGGAGGGCGCCGCGCGGCGGTCCACTGCCGAGTACCTGCGTTATCTGTCGATGGCGCGAGGCTCGCTGGCCGAGCTGGATACGCAGATGCAGATCGCGACACGGCTGCAGTTCGGTTCGCCGGACGCGGCAACCCTCGATCTCTTGAACCGCACCTTTTCCAGGCTCAACGCATTGATCCGCACGCTGGACGATTCGCGACATCTGCGCGAGCCCGGCGCCCTCTACGAATCCCCAATCTCGAATCCCGAATCCCATGCTCGATAAAGTCGTCATCGCCAATCGCGGCGAAATCGCGCTGCGCATCCTGCGCGCGTGCCATACGCTCGGCATCCGCACGGTCGCGGTGCATTCCACCGTCGATCGCAACCTCAAGCACGTGGCCATGGCCGACGAGTCGGTGTGCATCGGCCCGGCGTCCTCGGCCGAGAGCTACCTCAACATCCCGGCGCTGATCGCCGCGGCCGAGGTCACCGACGCGCAGGCCATCCATCCCGGCTACGGCTTCCTGTCGGAGAACGCGGACTTCGCCGAGCGCGTGGAGCAGTCCGGCTTCATCTTCATCGGGCCCAAGGCCGACACCATTCGCCTGATGGGCGACAAGGTCGAGGCGATCCGCGCAATGAAGGCCGCCGGCGTGCCGTGCGTGCCCGGCTCGGGCGGCCCGCTGGGCGACGACATCGTCGCCAACACCAAGGTCGCGCGCGAGATCGGCTACCCGGTGATCATCAAGGCCGCCGGCGGCGGCGGCGGCCGCGGCATGCGCGTGGTGCATTCGGAGGCGGCGCTGAAGGCGGCGATCGAGACCACCAAGTCCGAGGCCAAGGCCGCTTTCAGCAACGACCAGGTGTACATGGAGAAGTTCCTGGAGAATCCGCGCCACGTGGAGATCCAGGTGCTGGCCGACGGCCAGGGCAACGCCATCCACCTGGGCGAGCGCGACTGCTCGATGCAGCGCCGCCACCAGAAGGTGGTGGAGGAAGCGCCGGCGCCGGGCATCACCGAGCAGCTGCGCAGCGAGATCGGCAAGGTCTGCGTGGACGCCTGCGTGCGCATCGGCTACCGCGGCGCCGGCACCTTCGAATTCCTGTTCGAGGACGGGCGCTTCTACTTCATCGAAATGAACACGCGCATCCAGGTCGAGCACCCGGTGACCGAGCGCATCACCGGCATCGACCTGGTCTGCGAGCAGCTGCGCATCGCCGCCGGCCACAAGCTGAGCATCAAGCAGAGCGACATCGTGCTGCGCGGCCATGCGATCGAGTGCCGCATCAACGCCGAGGACCCGGAAACCTTCATGCCCAACCCAGGCCTGATCACCGGCTTCCACCCGCCCGGCGGCCCCGGCGTGCGCGTGGACACGCACATCTACAGCGGCTACAAGGTGCCGCCGAACTACGACTCGATGATCGGCAAGCTGATCGTGCACGGCCCCGACCGCGAGACCGCGATCGCGCGCATGCGCGTGGCGCTGAGCGAGATGGTGGTGGACGGGATCAAGACCAACATCCCGCTGCAGCAGCGGATCATGCGCGACAAGGGCTTCCAGGCCGGCGGGCAGAACATCCACTACCTGGAAAAGCGCCTGGCCGAGCGCAAGAACAAGTCGATCGCGTTGGTGTGAGAGGCCGGGATTGGGGAGTCGGGAGTCGGGATTCGTAAAAATGCGGACCCGGGTCCTGATCCATTCCTGGTGATGGCAGGCGACCGGTTCCCGTCGCTGCCAGGACGCGCCTTGGGCAAGCCTTCGCCGGATGCGCGTTGCGCGGCACAGTGCCAATCGCATCCGGCCACTTCGGATTGCCCGCAGATGGCGTTGCAAAAGACTGCCATCGGCATCGCCGCCGCGTTTTGCGTCAGCGCTTGGCGTATTGGCTGGGCGCTTCGCCCACGTGGCGGCTGAAGGCGACGCTGAAGCTGCTGGTCGAGCCGTAGCCGACGCGCTGGGCCACCTCGGCCACGGCCAAGCCCTCGCGCCGCAACAGATCCTTGGCCACCTGCATGCGCCAACCCAGCAGATATTCCATCGGCGGCACGCCGACGGTGCGGACGAACCGCTCGAAGAACGTGGAGCGCGACAGCGCCGCCGCCTGCGCGAGTTCGCCCACCGTCCAGGCGTGATCGATGCGGGCATGGATCCGCGTGAGCGCCATCGCCAGCCGTTCGTCGCCCAGGCCGCGCAGCAGGCCCGGCGGCGCATTGCCCGCGGTCGTCCAGCGCAGGGCCTCGACCAGCAGCATCTCGACCAGCCGCGAAAGCACGTACTCGCTGCCCGGCTTCCTGTCGTGGTATTCCTCGCCCACCATCTGCACCAGTTGCATCAGGCGGCCGGCGCCCCGCACGTGGACCACCGCCGGCAGCAGCGAGACCAGCAGCCCGGCATGGGCGCTGTCGAACAGGAAGGCGCCGCCCAATGAGCGCATGTCCGGCGCGCCGTCCGGTTCGCCGTGGCGCCGTTCGCCCTGCCCGCCGGGAACGACCTTCGGATCGATGAACACCGGCGGCGCCGGCACCTGGCTGGAGAGCGTGAACGCCGGCGTGGTCGGCAACAGCACGAAATCGCCGGCGCCGATCGTGATCGGCGGATGCCCGTCCACCGCCAGCACAGCGATGCCCTCGAGCACGATGCAGAACCCCGGCTGCCCGTACTCGGCATAGCGCACCGCCCAGTTGCCCTTGCCGCTGATGAGGTTGGCGAACACCGCGCGGGGTTGGAGCAGGCGGACGAGGTCGGAAAGTGGATCGTGCATTTCGGACTTTCGCTAAAACAAAACGGATTCTGCATTATCGATCATCCGATGCGGCTGACCTATCGTTTCCTCCCGAGTCCACTCACTCCTGGAGAACGCAATGCAGACCGTCCTGATCACTGGCTGTTCCTCCGGCTACGGCCTGGAAACCGCGCGCCACTTCCTGGCCCAAGGCTGGAACGTCGTCGCCACCATGCGCCAGCCGCACCCGGCGCTGCTGCCGGCCTCGCCCGACCTGCGCCTGTTGGCGCTGGACGTGACCCAGCCCGACAGCATCGCGCTGGCGCTGGAAGCGGCCGGCCCCATCGACGTGCTCGTCAACAACGCCGGCATCGGGCTGTTCGGGGCGTTCGAAGCCACGCCGATGGCGACCGTGCGCGAGGTGTTCGAGACCAACACCTTCGGCGTCATGGCGATGTGCCAGGCCGCGATTCCGCGGTTTCGCCAGCGCGGCGCGGGCGTCATCGTCAACGTGACCTCCAGCGCCACGCTGGCGCCGTTCCCGCTGGTGGCCGCGTACACGGCGAGCAAGACCGCGGTGCAGGGCTTCACCGCGTCGCTGCGCCACGAACTCCAGGCGTTCGGCCTGCGGGTCAAGCTGGTGGAGCCCGGCTACGGCCCGTCCACCCGGTTCACCGCCAACGGGCAGCAGCGCATGCAGGGCCTGATCCCGGACGCCTACGCGCCGTTTGCCCGCGAAGTGTTTTCGAGCCTGGGCCAACCGGCGGCGGTGACCATGGCCAGCGACGTCGCCCAGGCGATCTGGGACGCCGCCAACGACGCCAGCGACCGCCTGCATTACCCCGCCGGCGCCGACGCCCTGGCCCTGTCCGCGCAGCCGGCGCCCGCCAAGGAGCGCTGATCACCAAGCTGCAAGACCTCACGGGAACCGCAAACCCGCCTTTGCGAATCCCGAATCCCCAATCCCGGCTACTTCGCCTGCTGCGTCCCCGGCACCGGTTCGGCGCCCAGGGTCGAGGTCGGGCTGACGATCATCACCGTCTCGGTCGAGCCATCCGGCCACACGATCTGGAAGGTGCTGCCCGGGCTCAGGGTGGAGAACGGCATGCCGCTGCGGGCGCGGTAGATCGCCGCCACCTGCGCGGCACCGGCGCGGCGCAGGTCCGGGTCGGCGTGCGCGGTGGTCAGCTCGACCTTGGACAGGCCGCGGTAGCGCTGCTCGGCCGTGTCGATCAGCAGCAAGCCGGCCGCCGCCGCCGAATAGGCGACCAGGGCCAGCACCCAGAACCAGAACTTGGCGCCGTGCAGCCATCGCCGGTAATTCATGACCCCGCTCCTCTCGCCGTCGTATCCACCAGCCGGTTGACCATGTCGTTCATCGTGTCCGTACCTTGCCGCGGCACCGCGGCGTCGTAAACAAAACTGCTGAAATCCTGGGTCGGGTCCTGCGAGCAGATCCCGCCGTTGGCGCAATAGCGGGTCATCAACTCGCTGTTCGGGCCGCAATCCAGCCCCAGCCGGCAGGCGGCCAGCTGCCAGGCCAGTTCGGTGAAGGCGGTGCCGGCGATGCGCTCGTCCAGGCTGTCGTCGCCGCTGGCGGCCAGGCCCATCGCCGGCGCCAGCGCCATGTACGCATCCGGATCGCCGGAGGCGCGCACCCGTTCGACCAGGTCGCGCTTGTAGCCGGCCGAGGACTGCAGCGGCTGCCCCAGCGTCAGCAGCGCCGCCTCCGCGGCCAGGTTGCCGCCGCGTGCGGCCTGCACGCGCTGGGCGACGATGGCCTGGCGGGTCAGGCCGTCGCCGGGCACGAAGCCGGCGCAGCGGCGGCCGACCCGCGCGCGCGCAGCGACCATCCGCCCCGAGGTCGGCAGTTGCGCCGCATCGATCGCGCGGGTGTCGGCGGCATAGCCGGCCGGATTCATCGCATAGCCGGCGCAATAGTCGTAGATGCGGCTGAGCAGCCAGGACGCATCGGCATCGCCCTGCGCGGCGGCGGCGGACAGCTGC
Source organism: Xanthomonas sp. JAI131 (assembly GCF_013410075.1). Lineage (NCBI taxonomy): Bacteria > Pseudomonadati > Pseudomonadota > Gammaproteobacteria > Lysobacterales > Lysobacteraceae > Xanthomonas > Xanthomonas sp. JAI131. The sequence continues at coordinate 615,294 of NZ_JACCCN010000003.1, forward strand.
TGCGCGGTGCGGTACAGGTCGGGACTGCGTTCCAGCGCGGTGCGCCGGTCGGGCGACGACGCCGGCAATAGCTGAACCGAGGTGGGCCTGCGCTGGTCCTGCGCCGACACGCCCACGGTCGCCGGGGTGGCCGCGGCGGCACCCGCGCTCACCGGCAGCGCCGGTGCCGCCGCCAGCAGCACCGCGCGATAGCCGACCACGCCCAGCAGCAGCGCAGCGGGCGCCAGCAACAGCCAGGTTTTGCGGGACACGGCGAAGGGCATGCGCGTAGGCGATCGGGGGCAGCAGGCGACGAGGGCGGCCGCGTCCGCTGGAACCGGGGGCCGCCGCAATGTCGCAGTCTAGCGCAGCCGATGGCGGGCCATGGCAGACAATGGCGCCCGCGGTCACGGCGCGCGGCCGGCGCCGGGCCGGGCCGCCGCCGCGGTCGTCTAAGATGCGCGGTCACTCCTCCTCGTGCCCGACCGATGCCGTTCCTCGAACTGACTGTGCGCTGCACCGATGCCACCCAGCCCCGCTACGAGAACGCGCTGGAGGACGTCGGCGCGCTGGCGGTCACCCTGCTCGACGCCGAGGCCGACACCAGCAACGAGCGCGCGATCCTGGAACCGGGGGTCGGCGAGACCCCGCTATGGGGCACGCTGGTACTCAGCGCGCTGTTCCCCGCCGAACAGGACGCGTTGCTGCTGCTGGCCGCGCTGGAAGCGTTCGATCCGGGTCTGGACTGGGCCCAGGCCACGTTCCGCAAGGTCGACGACCAGGACTGGGAACGCGCCTGGCTGGACCAGTTCCAGCCGATGCGCTTCGGCACCCGCACCTTCATCGTGCCGTGGAACCACGAGCTGCCGGAAGAAGCGCGCGGCGCCGATGCCGCGGTGGTGCGGCTGGACCCGGGCCTGGCGTTCGGTTCCGGCACCCACCCGACCACCGCGCTGTGCCTGCGCTGGCTCGACGCCCTGGCCGCCGACGGCGCGCTGGCGCAGGCGCGCGTGCTCGATTTCGGCTGCGGCTCCGGGATCCTGGCGCTGGCCGCGCTGAAGCTGGGCGCGGCGGCGGCGGTGGGCGTGGACAACGATCCGCAGGCGCTGCTGGCCACGCACGACAACGCCGAGCGCAATGACGTCGGCGCGCGCCTGGCGGTGCACCTGCCGGCCGACGAGCCGGTGACCACCTATCCGGTGGTGGTCGCCAACATCCTGGCCTCGGCGCTGGACGCGCTGGCGCCGACCCTGGCCGAACGCGTCGCGCCGGGCGGGCGCATCGCCCTGTCCGGGATCCTGCATGGCCAGGAACAGGAGCTGTTGCAGCGCTACGCACCGTGGTTCGAGCAATTGCGCACGGAGCAGGACGGCGACTGGATGCGCATCGACGGCGTGCGCCGCGCCTGAGTCCGCGGACCGGCGGGTCCGCTCACGCGGTCGCGCCGGATCCAGCGCTCACCCGCGGCCTGCGGCCAGGCTGCGGATCGCCGCGGTCAGCAAGGCCGCCTCGGCATGGATCGCCAGCACCCGGGTCCGCGGCCGCCAGCCCTGCGCACGCAGGCGGCGCTCGTGCCAGCGATGGCCGCGCCGCGCCCGCGGCAGCCGCCAGACCAGTTCCAGCAGCACGCCGATCAGCGCCGACGCGCCCAGCGCCTGCACCAGCGCCACCCAGCCCGCGGCGTGCACCAGCAGCCACAGCAGCGCCGGCACCCGCGACGGCGGCGCGGGCGGATACGGCAGCGCGAACACCTGCCATGACCAGCCCTGCCTGACCGCGCGGCGACCGTCGCCGGCATCGGCCCAGATCCGGTAGCGGTGCGCGCCGATCCCCGGCGGCGGCCGCGGGCGGCTGCGCGCGCGCAGCGGCGCGAGCGCGAAACGGGGGTGCTGGGCGTCTTGCAGCGGGGCATCCTGCGTGTGCATCGGCGCGTCCTGGTCCATGGCAGCGGGTCGGGCGGCGGCGGCAGAGACGGCGCGGACGATGCGGCGTCTTCACTGCGCACAGCCATCGTCGACGACAGTATCAACAACAAAGTGCTCATTGAAAGCCGTACGAACCAACTTTCCCAGTCGGCGCGGCTATATCTCGCCTCCCCCGCGGAGGTGAGCGTGAGCAGCAGGTTGTACGAACGGGTGCGCGAAGCGCGCAAGCTGACCGGCCTCACCCAGGAAGCGCTCGCGCTTGACCTGTCGGTGACCCGCAGCGCCGTGGCGCAGTGGGAGATGGCCGACGGCACCGCGCCGGCGGTGGAGCACCTGATCGCCCTGGCCCGCCGCAGCGGGTTGACCTTCGAATACCTGGCCACCGGCCGCGGCGAACGCGTGTTCGGCGAACCGCTGTCCGTCGCCGAGGAAGCCGCGCACTACCGGCAACTGTCCGACCAGCAGGCACGCCTGCTCGACAGCTTCGAGACCCTGAGCCCACGCCAGCGCGCCGGCCTGCTGGACCTGATCGGCGCCGGCAAGCACCGGCGCTGAGCGGAGCAGGCGCCCCCGCCCGGCGTTCCTGTAGGAGCGGCTTCAGCCGCGACAGGAACTTGCCGAAGGTGCCTGTCGCGGCTGAAGCCGCTCCTGCAGAAGCCACGACCGCGCTGCAGCCCGCTCCCGCGCGTGCTTGAATAGGGTTCTCGTTGCCGCCGTCGCCTTCACGCATGCCCGATCCCACCCCGCCCCGCCCCAGCCTCGCGACCCTGCTGCGCCAGCCCCAGCGGCCGGCGCCGGAACAGGCCGATGGCGCCGCGCCGGCCGGTCCCGCGGCGGACGCGGCGGCCAGCCCCGCCGAGATGGGCGACACCGGTGGCGGCGCGACGCCGCATGCCGATGCCGCCGGCGCGCCACTGTCCACGCCTGCGCCGGTGTCGATGGCGGAGACGGACGCCTCGCGCGCCGCCGGGGCCTCCGCAACGCCGCCCGCTTCGGTGAGCGGCGAGTCGATCGCGCCTGGCGTACTCGAATCGCAGTCGGAGCCGGAATCGGAGCTGGAGCTGGAGCTGGAGCTGGCGCCGCCGCCGCCGCCGCCGCCGGAACCGGAACCCACCGCCGCCGCCACCGCAACCGCCGCCGCTCCCAGCTTCATGCAGCCCAGCGCGCCCCGCCGGCCGGTGCTGCGCGCCGCGCCCTGGCAGTGGATCGCGCTGGTCGGGCTGGGCCTGCTGCTGGCGCTGCAGATCCTGGTCGCCGACCGCCAGCGGCTGGGCGCCGACGCGCGCTGGCGGCCGTGGGTGGCCGGCGTGTGCCAGGCGCTGCGCTGCAGCCTGCCGCCGTGGCGCGAGCCGAGCGCGTTCACCATGCTCAGCCGCGAAGTGCGGCCACTGCCCGGACGCGCCGGCACCCTGCAGATCCAGGCCACCTTCCGCAACGACGCGCGCTGGGCGCAGGCCTGGCCGCTGCTGCAGCTGTCGCTGGCCGATGCCGACGGCCGCACCATCGGCAGCCGCGTGCTGCGCCCGGAGGAGTACCTGGGCCGCACCCGCCCGGATGCGGCGACGCTGGCGCCCGGACAGAGCGCGCAGGTGGCGTTCCAGGTGCGCGAACCGGCCGCGGGAACCGCGGCATTCAGTTTCGACTTCCACTGAAACGCTGTGACACCACGATCCGCCATGGCAGCGAGGCAGGCCACGCGCTAGACTCGTCCCCCCGCGCCGGCCCTCCGCCCTCCGGCGCCGCCGTCATCCGGGGACCCGCCGAACTTGAACGCTGCCACCACTCGTCCTGACTCCAGTCGCGGCGCGCCGAAGCCGCCGCTGCGCGAACACGTGGCGCAGTCCGTGCGCCGCTACCTGCGCGACCTCGATGGCTGCGACGCCGACGACGTGTACGAGATCGTGCTGCGCGAGATGGAGATCCCGTTGTTCGTGGAAGTGCTCAACCACTGCGAAGGCAACCAGAGCCGCGCCGCGGCGATGCTGGGCATCCATCGCGCCACGCTGCGCAAGAAGTTGAAGGAATACGGGTTGGCTTGAGAGCCGGGATTCGGGATTCGGGATTCGGGCTGCAGGATTACGTCTGCGCGCAAATCCGCTGTCAGACCGCTGATAAAAAAGGCCGCCTTTTCTGCCGAAAAGGCGGCCTTTTCATTTCAATCTGTGCGCTCTTCTGTAGGAGCGGCTTCAGCCGCGACGCGTTACCGGTAAGGCGTCGCGGCTGAAGCCGCTCCTACAGGAGGCGGCCCGGTCACCGCGAATCCCCAATCCCCAATCCCCAATCCCGGCCTCTCACACCCACCCATACCGGATCAGGTGGAAGAACACCGGCGCGGCGAAGCACACCGAGTCCAGCCGGTCGAGCACGCCGCCGTGGCCTTCGATCATGTGGCCCCAGTCCTTGATGCCGCGGTCGCGCTTGATCGCCGACATCACCAGGCCGCCGAAGAAGCCCATCAGGTTGGCCACCAGCGCCAGCGCGAACGCCTGCAGCGGCGAGAACGGTGTGATCCACCACAGGGCCGCGCCGAGCAGGCTCGCCGACAGGATGCCGCCGACGAAGCCTTCCACGGTCTTGGACGGCGACAGCTTCGGCGCGATCAGGTGCCTGCCGATCAGCTTGCCCCACACGTACTGCAGCACGTCCGAGGACTGCACCACGATCACCAGGAACGCGAACAGCAGCAGGTTGCGGCCCTCGTAGCCGGGGATTTCCAGGTTCAGCAGCGCCGGCACGTGGGAGATGCAGAATACGCAGATCATCAGCCCCCACTGCACTTTCGCGGTGCGCTCCAGGTAGCGCGTGGTGTCGCCGCCGATGGTGGCCAGAATCGGCAGCACCAGGAACGCGTAGACCGGGATCAGCAGCGTGTACAGCCCGTACCAGCCGCTCCACACCAGCCAGTACTGCCACGGCAGCACGATGTAGAACGCGGCCAGCAACGCGTAGTAGTCGCCGCGCCGGGTCGGCGCCAGGGTGATGAACTCGCGCAGCGCGAACAGCGACACCAGCGCGAACAGCACGATCACGCCGATGCGCCCGAACACGAACGCCAGCGCCACCACCGCGGCCATCACCCACCAGGCGCGGATCCGCGCCACCAGGTTGTCGAGCACCGCGCTGGGGCGCCCGCGCGCGCGCCAGCGCAGGGTTTCGGAAATCAGCGTGGCCAGCAGCAGCACCGCGGCGATGCCGAGGAACAGCCAGATGGTCTGCTGCCGCAGCGAGGATTGCTGCAGATGGTCGCTGAAGGCGATCGCGTTCATCGTGCGGCCTCCATCTGTTCCGGCGACAGCGCCAGCAGCGCCGCACGCGTGCGTTCCAGGAACGCCTGCTTGTCTTCGCCGGCGCCCAGCCGCAGCGGCTCGCCGAAGGTGGTGGTGCACAGCAACGGCAGCGGCAGCCACTTGCCCTTGGGCATGACCCGCTTGAGGTTGTCGATCCACACCGGCACGAACTCCAGCTCCGGCCGATTCCGCGCCAGGTGGTAGATGCCGCTCTTGAACGGCAGCACGCCTTCCTCGGTGTTGCGCGTGCCTTCCGGAAACAGGATCAGCGAGCCGCCGCCATCGACCGCCTCGCACAGGCATTCGATCGGATCGCGGCTGCGCTGTGCGGCCTCGCGCTCGATCAGCACGCCGTTGAACACCGCGTGGATCAGGTAGCGGCGCAGCGCGTCGCGCTGCCAGTATTCGGCCGCGGCCACCGGCCGCACCTCGCGCCGCAGCGCCGCCGGCAGCGACGACCAGATCAGCACGAAGTCGCCGTGGCTGGCGTGGTTGCCGTAGTACACGCGGCGCTCGCTGGAGGGAATGCAGCCGCGCCAGAACGCACGCGCGCCGGTCAGGATGCGGATCGCGGCACTGCAGCCGCGGGCGATCAGACGCTCGATCATGTCCACTCCAGTTCGCGCACGATGGCGCGCAGACGCATCACGATGGTCAAGGCCGCGCCGCCGATCAGCAGCGCCATGGTCGCGACCAGAATCATTTCGGCAACGGCCGTGTAGTGCAGCAGCAGAACGACGGCCGCCAGCAGCGCAGCCAGCGACAGCCAGTGCATGCGTTGCACGCGCGCCATCGGCCCCTGCAAGGGTTCGCTGACGCCACAGGCCAGGCCGAGCATGCGCACGTAGGCGGTGCCCACGCACAACAAGGCCGCGGCCCAGCCCAGGTCGGCGCCCCAGCTGAGCACGTGCTGCAGGCCGTAGCCCACGCCCAGGCACACGACGACGTCGGACAGGCGGTCGGGCGCTTCGTTGTAGACCTCGCCGGCGCGGCCGACCATCTGCGCCTGCCGCGCCATCAGCCCGTCCAGGCGATTGCACAGCAGCCGCCCCTGCAGGCCGAGCGCGGCCAGCAGCAGCAAGCCGGCCGCATCGCGCGGCGGCTCGCGCCAGGCGCAATAGAACATCAGCGCCGCCAGCGCGGCGAAGCCGGTGGCGGTCCAGGACAGGCCGTTGGGCGTGGCGCCACGTGCGCGCAGCGCCGTCGCCAGGCGCGCGCGCCACTGCGCGCGGCGTTGTGCCAGGGTCGCTCGGGCCATCAGTCGCCACCTCCACCGCAACCGCCGCAGCCGCTGCTGCAACTGCTGCCGCAACTGCTGCCGCCGCCATCGCCACCGCCACCGCCGGTGTTGCAGCTGCTGCCGCCACCGCTTCCGCCGTTGCTGGCGACCACTGGCGATCGGAGCGCGTGATAGTCCGCCCACGCCGTGCTCATCAGCACGCCGGTGCCGCCCAGCGCCAGCGGCGTGGCCAGGTGCGTGCCGGGCGTCGTGGAGGAGAGGACCGTCCCGGCGCGCCATGCCGCATCGCGCGCGGCCAGCAGCCGGTCGCCGGCGACGCTGCGGCGCGGCGGGGTCAGCAGGAAGCCCAGTGCGATGAGCGTCACCGCCACCATCGCCGCGACCAGGAAGCCGACCGGGCGCTGCAGCTGCAAGCCGATCTCGATCTTGAGCGCACCCACGACCCACAGCGCTACCGGCGGCGCGGCGCCGAGCAGGCGCGCGCACCAAGCCTGGCCGCGCCCGAGCAGCAGGCGCTTGCCGATCAGCGCCTGGCGCAGCGGCATCGCGTCGTCGCGCAGCGCCTGCAGCGCCAGCGACAAGGTCAGGTTGGCGCGGACCAGTTGCAGGGCGCGCTGCAGCGACGCCGGCACCGCCACGCCGTCCGCCACGTGCAGCGCGGTCGCATCACTGCGGCGGCGCGTCAGCGTCGACAACGTCGGCCGCAGCTGCACCGCGCCGCAGATCTGCAGCAAGCCAAGGTGCAGGTCAGCCACGCGCTCGCTGCCGCCGGCCAGGAACGCCAGCTCGGCGTGATCGACCACGCTGGCCGCGTGCCGCTGGCCGAGGCCGCGCACCGCGCGCCGCAACCGCGCGGCCAGCGCCCAGGCCAGGCCGATCCCCGCCAGGAACAGCACGATGAAGGCACTGCCGCGCCAGTGCAGCGGCGAGACGGCCGGGTTGTCCAATCCCAGCCACCAGCCCAGCAGCAACGTGGCCGCCGCCCACAGCCACAGCGCCTTGCCGGATGCGCGCGGCCTGTCCCAGCGGCGCGCGTGGAGATCGTCGGAGGTGGCGGCCCGCGCGGCGCGCTCCCCGGCCGGTGCCGGCCAGCAGGCGGCCGGCGGTTCGCCGAAATAGCAGCGGTAGCGCGCCAGCGTGGCCCGGTATTGCGCGGCGTGGCGCTCGGCGTCGGCGGCATCGCCGCGGCCGGGCCGGTGATGCAGGGTGGTCTGCAACTCGTGGGGGCAGAACTGCTGCCAGTATTCGCGAGTATCGGTGAGATGGGTATGCCAGACCTGGTCGATCAGCGCACTGGGGGTGACGTCCTCGGCTCCGCTGCAGGCCAGGAAGCAGAAGCGCCGGTATTCCTCGACCGCCTGCGCGGCCACGGTCAGTGAGACCTTGGCTTCCCTGGCCACGCGGCGCACGAACACCGGCAAGGCGTCGTCGGCCTCGCCGAAACGGTAGGCTTGCAGCCGCTGCCACAGCGCTTGTTGCGCGGCGTCGGCGTGGGGCAGCGGCGCCGGATCGGTGGAGGCGGTCATGGCCTGCGCTCCGTCATGCGAACTGCGCCGCGATCGGCGCCGCCAGCAGCGCCAGCAGCTGCAGCGCCAGGCTGGCGATCTGCCGCAGCAACAAGCCGCGCATGCCGCGCCAGCGTGATTGCCAGTCGCGCGGCGGCGGCAAGCGGCGCAGCAGGCCGAGCCGGTGCAGGGCGGCGTCGAGATCGGTGCCGGCCTGGTCCAGGTCCGCTTCGGCCAGCACCGCGTCGAGCAGCGCGGCATCCAGGCCGACGCGCGCGGCCCAGTAGCGCTGCACCACGCCGGCGAGCACGCTGAGCAGGCACAGCATCGCCGCCAGCGACGCGCTGACGTTGGCGTACCACGCGCCCAGCAGCAGCGCGACGGCGAACAGCACCAGCGACAGCCGGTCCAGCGGCGATGCCTGCCGCAGCAGTGCGGCCATCGTGCGCAGTTCCAGCGGCATGCTCATGCCGGCAGCTCCAGGGCGCGCGGCGGCAGGTGCGGCGCGGCGCATGCGGCGGCGATGGCATCGCGCTGCGCAGGCCCCAGCACCACCCGCGCTGCGCGTGCGCGCAGCAGCGCGAGCGCGGCATCCAGATCGCCAGCGCGACCGCTGTGCAGCAGCCAGGTGGCGACCGCGGCGGCGCTGCGCGAATAGCCCAGTGCGCAGCACACCAGCACCGGGCCATGGCGGCGTGCGGCCTCGATCGCGGCGGCGGCTTCGCGCAATGCCGGCGCGGGCGGCGCGACCAGGTCCAGCATCGGCACGCTGCGGTCGTGCGCACCGGCATCGCGCAGCGACAGTTCGGCGCAGACATCGACCACCACGGCGAACGCCGCGCGCTCGCCGCGGCCGGGAAGCCGCCCCAGCCAGACCCCGTCGGCGATCTCGCGCGGCGCCGGATCGCGCCGGGTCCAGGCGCGCGCATTGAGCCAGGCCGCGGCCAGGTACGGCGCGTACAGCCAGCGCGCGGCCAGGCTGAGGCGGCCATCGGCGCGCTTCTGCAGGCCGAGCGCGCCAAGCAACGCGTAGTCGAGCGCGACCAGCAGCAGCGACAGCGCCGGCCACAGCAGCCACCAAGCCGTCCCGCCGAATGCGTAAGCCAGGGCCACGCAAGCCGCGCTGCCGAGCAGGTAGGCAACGGCCAGCCGCCAACGCGCCGGATCGCGCGCGAACGCCAGCGCGCTCCACGGCGGCGCGATGCGTTGCGGCCACAGCCACACGCACAGCCAGCCCGCGGCCAGGCCGGTGGGAATGTCCAGGAAATGGTGCTGGTAGGTGGTCAGCACCGACAGCCCGATCAGCGCGAACCAGGCGTGCAGCGCGCCGCGCGCGAGCCCGTGCAGATGCTGCGCATAGCGCACCCACAGCACCACCAGCAGCACGATGTGCAGCGACGGCGCCTGGTTGAACGGCTTGTCGAAGCCGAGCAGCACCGCGAACAGCCAGCCGAACACGCCTTCGCTGGGCGGCCGTTCGAAACTGAAACGCAGCGGCCACAGCAGGAAACAACTCACCGCCAGCAGCTGCGCGGTCAGCAACCGCCGGGCGTGGGTATCCAGTTCGGCGCGCGTGCGGCAGACGAAGAACGAGATCACGTAGAACAGGTCGATCGACCAGTACGGCACGATCGTCCACGGCCAGAACGGGATCTGCGTTTCCCACGCGAACGGCAGCGACGGCACATAGGCGCGACGCTCGGCCAGCGTATTGGCCAGGCCGTAGCTGAGGAAGAAGAACGGCCCCAGCAGCGCCAGCCACGCCAGCGCCCGCCGCCACGGCCGCGGCGCCGCTTCGCTCACGGCGCGATCCGCTGCGCCAGCGACACGGTGAAGATGCCCCATTCGTCGATGCGCTGTTCGAGTTTGCGGAAGCCGGCCGCGCGCACCAGTTCGTCCATCTCCTGCTGGGTGCGGCGGCGCATCACCCAGGCCGCGCCGCCGCGGTGGCTGGTCAGCGCGCGGGCGATGAATTCCAGCTGCGGGTGCCACGGCTGGCCGGTGTAGGCGAGATAGCCGCCCGGTTCGACCGCGGCGGCCACGCCCTGCAGCGAACGCAGCACCTGGTCGTTGTCGGGGAACAGTTCGTACAGGCCCGACACCACCGCCAGCGTCGGCCGCGGCTGCAATGCCGCCAGCGCGTCGCGGTCGAAGGCATCGCCCTGCTCGAAACGGGCGATGTCGGCGGCGCCGAGTTCGGCGATCAGCGCGCGCCCGCGCTCCACGTTCAAGTCGCTGAAATCGCGCAGCGCGATCGCATCGGCGCGCTGTTCGCCGCCGGCCAGCGCTTCCAGCACGTAGCGGCCGTGGCCGGCGGCGATGTCGAGCACGCGCACCGGCGCGCCGGCGTCGCGCAGCCGCTGCATGGCCAGGCGCAGCAGTTCGTGCAGATGGGTGCGGCGCACGCGGATGCCGCGCCAGCCGATCGCATCCAGGTAATTGCGGTCGATGAAGCGCCCCAGCGGGCCCTTGCCGCTGGCGCGGTCGCGATACACGTAGTCCAGCGTGCTGCCGGAATCGAAGCCGGTCCGCAGGCCAAGTGCGACGCCCTCGGACAGGGTGCCGCCGAAGCGCAGGTTGGCGCGCACGAAGCGCCAGCGCAGGTCCTGCAGGCTGTATTTCTGCGGCGGCCAGGACAGCCGCTCGGCTTCCTCGAAGGTCGGCCCGCGCCGGTGCGCCTGCAGCAGGCTCGGCAATGCCGGCGCCTCGGCGAAGCGCTCGCGCACGAAGCGGCGGATCTGCGCCAGCGCCGGCGCGCGGTCGCGCTCGCCCAGGGTGTCGTGGAAGAACCCGGGCAGCAGGTGGCGCTCCTTCACCGGCGAGGACAGCCGCTCGTAGAAACGGTCCTGCGGGCCGCGGTGCACCACGAAATCGTCGCCGGACACCAGCAACTGCACCGGCACGGTGATCGCCTGCGCGTCGCCGACCACGCGGTCGGCGGCGGCGTACACGCCCAGCAGCACCCGCACCGAGATCGGCCGGGTGATCAGCGGATCGTCGCGGTAGCTCGCCACGCGCGCCGGGTCGTGGGTCAACCACTGCGGCTTGACGTAGCTGTTGACGAAGAAATTGCCGCGCAACTTGTGCATCAAGGCCAGCCCGGGCCGCGCGAACGGCACGTACAACTTGACTTTGAACGCCGGCGAGGCCAGCACCAGCGCGCGCAGCGGCGGCGCGTAATCGTGCACCCAGGTGCTGGCGATCACCGCGCCCACGCTCTGCGCGATCACCACGATGTCCTGCACCGCGATGCCGTGGGCCTCGCCGATGTGGGCGATGAAGCGGTCCAGGTCGCGCACCAGCGCCGGGAAGCCGGGCGCATCGCCGCGCACGCCGGGCGAGCGGCCGTTGCCGCGCGCGTCCCAGGCGAACATCGCGCAGTCGTCCAACCCCAGTTCGTCCGCCAGGTGCAGCACCCGCCCCGAATGTTCGTGGCCGCGATGCAGCAGCACCACCGCACGCGGCACCGCCGCCGGCGCCATCGCCGGCCAATGCCGGTAGAACAACCGCGCTCCGTCGAAACTGCAAAACTCGCTTTCGCTGACCTGCCGCATCCGTTGCCGATTCCCTGTCGTTCGTACTTGCCGTTGCCGTGAGTGCCGCTACCGCTTCCGTGTCGTTGCCGCGGCCTGCGCCGCGCGGCTCAGCGCGGCGCCCCCTCGCGCAGGCCGGCGGCAACGCGCCGCAGCACCGTCGCCGCGCACAGCAGCGCCAGCACGATCGCGAACCCGTCCACCGTCTTCGCCCCGACCCAGCCGCCGGCCAGCAGCAGCCCCAGCAGGCCGATGGCGAAGGCGCGATCGCTCTTGCCCATCGGTCCGTCGTAGCGCCGTCCGGCGCCGACCATCAGCCCCAACACCCCGGCATACTCGGTCAATGCCGCCGCCAGCGCCAGCGCCCACAGCCAGCCGGCACCCGCGCCGGGCACGCTGGCCAGGCTCAGGTACAGGGCCGCATCGGCGATCACGTCGCTCAGTTCGTTGAGGTAGGCGCCCAGTTTGGACTGCTGGCCGAACTCGCGCGCCAGCATGCCGTCGACCGCGTTCAAGGCCATGCGCAGCAGCATCCACGCCGGCAGCAGCGCGTACCACAGCGGCTGCACCGGCCCGCGCCAGAACACCCAGGCGGCGACCAGCAGCGACACCGCGGCCGCGCCTACGGTGACCTGGTTGGCGGTCACCCCGAGCCGGTAGAGGCCACGCACCCCGGGGCGCAGCAGGTCCTGGAAGCGTCCTTTCAATGCGTAGATCGAAACCATTGCGGGGTCCTGAGGGTCCATGCCGGGGCGGCGCAGCCTACAATATCGGCTCCCCGCTCCGATGTGTGCCCTGCCCCCATGTCCTCCGATTTCCTGCCCGTGCGCCGGGCATTGCTGTCCGTTTCCGACAAGACCGGCCTGATCGACCTGGCCCGCGCGCTGGCCGCGCGCAACGTGGAACTGCTGTCCACCGGCGGCACCGCCAAGGCGATTCGCGAGGCCGGGCTGGCGGTCAAGGACGTGTCCGAGCTGACCGGCTTCCCGGAAATGATGGACGGCCGGGTCAAGACCCTGCACCCGCTGGTGCACGGCGGCCTGCTCGGCCGCGCCGGCACCGACGACGCGGTGATGGCCGAACACGGCATCGCCCCGATCGACCTGCTGGTGCTGAACCTGTATCCGTTCGAGGCGGTCACCGCCAGGGCCGACTGCACGCTCGCCGAGGCGGTGGAGAACATCGACATCGGCGGCCCGGCGATGCTGCGCTCGGCGGCGAAGAACTTCGCGCGCGTGGCGGTGGCCACCGATTCGGCGCAATACGCCGACCTGCTCGCCGAACTGGAGGCGCACGACGGCCAGCTGTCGGCGGCCAAGCGCTTCGCGCTGTCGGTGGCCGCGTTCAACCGCGTGGCGCAGTACGACGCGGCAATCAGCAATTACCTGTCGGCGGTGGTCGAGCACAACGAGGCCGGCGTGTGCCGCACCGCGTTCCCGGCGCAGAGCAACGGCAGCTTCGTCAAGGTGATGGACCTGCGCTACGGCGAGAACCCGCATCAGCAGGCCGCGTTCTATCGCGATCTGCACCCGGCCCCGGGCTCGCTGGCGACGTTCGCGCAGCTGCAGGGCAAGGAACTGAGCTACAACAACATCGCCGACAGCGACGCGGCCTGGGAATGCGTGCGCCAGTTCGACGCGCCGGCCTGCGTCATCGTCAAGCACGCCAATCCCTGCGGCGTGGCGGTGGGCGCGGCCTGCGGCGATGCCTACGAACTGGCCTACGCCACCGATCCGACCAGCGCCTTCGGCGGCATCCTCGCCTTCAACCGCACGCTGGACGCGGCCACCGCCAAGGTTATCCTCGACCGCCAGTTCGTCGAGGTGCTGATCGCGCCGGACTACGAAGAGGGTGCGCTGGAGTACGCGAAGAAGAAGGCCAACGTGCGCGTGCTGCGCATTCCGCTGGCGCCGGTGTCCGGCGGTTTCGTCGACACCAAGCGCATCGGCTCGGGCCTGCTGATGCAGACCGCCGACGACCGCGTGGTGAGCCGCGACGACCTCAAGGTGGTCACCCGCCTGGCGCCGACCGAGGCGCAGTTCGCCGACCTGCTGTTCGCCTGGAAGGTGGCCAAGTACGTCAAGTCCAACGCCATCGTCTACGCCAAGGACCACCGCACCATCGGCGTCGGCGCCGGGCAGATGAGCCGGGTATATTCGGCGCGCATCGCCGGCATCAAGGCCGCCGATGCGGAGCTGGTGGTGGAAGGTTCGGTGATGGCCTCCGATGCGTTCTTCCCGTTCCGCGACGGCATCGACGCGGCCGCGGCCGCCGGCATCAAGGCGGTGATCCAGCCCGGCGGCTCGATGCGCGACGGCGAGGTGATCGCCGCCGCCGACGAGCATGGCATCGCCATGGTGTTCACCGGCGTGCGCCACTTCCGCCATTGAGCGGCCAGGGATCCGAACGATGAAATCCAACCCGTTGCGCCACGGCCTGCCGCTGCTGCTCGCGCTCGGCATGGCGGCCTGCAAACCGACCGCCACGCCAACGCCGGCCGCGCCGGCGGCCGCACCGACGCCAGCCGCAGCGCCTGCAGCCACTGCGCATGTGCCGCGCACCGAACGCCTGCAGGCGTTCCTGCAGACGCGCTACGGCAAGCAGGCGCGCCTGTCGGAGAGCTGGTCCGGCCAGGCCGACGGCAACGCGGTGCAGAGCGAGGTCTGCGCCGAACAGCCGGTGGTGGTCGGCGACCAGATCCAGGAGCTGCTGGCGGTCTGCCACCGGCTCAGCGACGGCGGCCATGCCAATCCGGGACTGATCGATTTCCTGATCCTGCGCGACGCCGGCCAGGGCCTGGCGGTGGTGGCCGAGAAGCTCGGCGACGGCTTCGGCAGCGATGGCGATCCGGGCGCGGTGGACATCCTGCGGCTGGGCAGCGATTTCTACGGCTTTCTGGTCTACAGCAGCTGGGTTGGGCAAGGCACCGTGCTGGAATCGCAGGATCTGGTGCTGCCCGGCCCCAAGGGCCTGGTCAACGCCGGCTCGGTGCGCCAGCACATCGACAATCATGGCGCGCTGGACTGCAGCGACGACGGCCGCGATCCGCAGCAGACCGCCGCGCAATGCCAGGCGCAGCTGTTCGACGTGGACTTCGAACTCGACGTGGACGACAGCGATCGCGCCGCGCGGGTGTGGCCGGTGACCATCGAGGAACGCGGCATCTCCTGCGGCAAGAAGCTCGGCACCACCCAGGTGTTCGCGTTCGACGCCAAGCGCTGGGCCTATCCGTTCCCCGATTCGATGCAGCGCGAAGCCTGCGAATAGTCCTTCCTTCGACCTCACGAGACACGCCTTGAAAATCCTCGTCATCGGTTCCGGCGGCCGCGAACACGCCCTGTCCTGGAAGCTGGCCCAATCCCCGCGCGTCAGCGAAGTGCTGGTGGCCCCGGGCAATGCCGGCACCGCCACTGAAACCAAGTGCCGCAATGTGGCGGTCAAGGTGGACGACCTGGATGGCTTACTCAAGCTGGCCCAGGACGAAGCCGTGGCGCTGACCGTGGTCGGCCCGGAAGTGCCGCTGGTGCTGGGCGTGGTCGATCGTTTCCGCGCCGCCGGCCTGCGCATCTTCGGCCCCAGCGCCAAGGCCGCGCAGTTGGAAGGCAGCAAGGCCTTCGCCAAGGCATTCCTCGCCCGCCACGGCATCCCGACCGCGTTCTACGAAGTGCATACCGAGGTGGACGCGGCGCTGGCCTATGTGCGCGACAAAGGCGCGCCGATCGTGGTCAAGGCCGACGGCCTGGCCGCGGGCAAGGGCGTGATCGTGGCGATGACCCTGGACGAGGCCGAAGCCGCGGTGCGCGACATGCTCTCCGGCAATGCCTTCGGCGATGCCGGCGCGCGCGTGGTGATCGAGGAATTCCTCGATGGCGAGGAAGCCAGCTTCATCTCCATGGTCGATGGCGCCACCGCGCTGCCGATGGCCACCAGCCAGGACCACAAGCGCGTCGGCGACGGCGATACCGGCCCCAACACCGGCGGCATGGGCGCGTATTCGCCGGCGCCGGTGGTCACGCCGCAGGTGCACGCGCGGGTGATGCGCGAGGTGGTGGAGCCGACCGTGCAAGGCATGATCGCCGACGGCGTACCGTTCACCGGTTTCCTGTATGCCGGGCTGATGATCGACGCCAGCGGCGCGCCGAAGGTGATCGAGTTCAACGTGCGCTTCGGCGACCCGGAAACGCAGCCGGTGATGCTGCGCCTGCAGTCGGACCTGGTGGATCTGATCGAAGCGGCGATCGACGGCCGCCTGCATGCGACCGAAGCGCAGTGGGATCCGCGCCCGTCGCTGGGGGTGGTGCTGGCGGCCGCGCCGTATCCGGAAACGCCGGTCACCGGCGAAGCGATTTCCGGGCTGGACCAGGTGCCGTCCAGCGCCAAGGTGTTCCATGCCGGCACCGCGCTGGACGGCCAGGGCCGCGTGCTCAGCGCCGGCGGCCGCGTGCTGTGCGTGGCCGCGCTGGGCGACAGCGTGTCGGACGCGCAGCGCAATGCGTACGCCGGCGTGGCGCAGATCCGGTGGCCCAGCGAATTCCATCGCAGCGACATCGGCTGGCGCGCGATCGCGCGCGAACGCAGCGCGTAGGGGCCACGCCGCCCTCTGTAGGAGCGGCTTCAGCCGCGACAGATCGTATGGGCACCTGCGGATAGGATCTGTCGCGGCTGAAGCCGCTCCTACAGCTGACACCATCGGCATTCGAGGACATTCCATGGCGCTGGATCCCGACCTCCGCACGCAATTCCGCGCGCTGGCGGCGCAGACCGACGGCATCGACACCAAGGTCTACGCCGACTACGCCAAGGACCCGCTCGAGCCGATCATCGGCCTGGGCCGCCGCAACGCGCGGCTGTGTGTCTTCGGCCGCGATCCAGGCCGCACCGAGGTCGAATACGGCGAACCGTTCGTCGGCAGCGGCGGCCAGCTGGTGCGCAAGGCGCTGTACCGGCACCTGCACGGCGGCGAGGCGATGCCCGATTTCGCGGCCTCGCTCGCGGTCGGCCGCGATGTCTTCTGGATCAACACCGTGCCGTACAAGCCGCTCGGCAACAAGGCCTGGTCGATGCAGGTGAAGCGGCGCTTCCATCCGCTGATGCGGCGCCTGCTGATCGAACAATGGCGCGGCCGCGACATCGTCACCCTCGGCCGCGAAGCGTTCCTGTGGTTCGGCATCGACCAGCCCAGGGACGTGCGCGCGCAGCTGGACGCATTCTGGGCCGACCCGTCGCGCTTCGACGCGCACATCGACATCGGCCTGCGGACCGAGACCGGCGCAGCGCGCCGCTTCACCCTGCATCCGCTGCCGCATCCCTCGCCGCTCAACCAGACCTGGTTCAAACGCTTCCCGGCGCTGCTCGAAGCACGCTTGCGGCAACTGTCGGTGTGAGCGCGAGCGCCCGCACAGCCGTGCCGGCCGCCATGCTGGAGCGCGTCCAAGCAACGATCCGTTGACCTGAGCTTCACAAAAGAGAACAATTCGCATTAGCCAGCGCATGGCTCCGCGTCGACGGAGCCAGTTTCCCGCATCCGGGACATCCAGCGGTCAGCCATCCCCCTTCCTCTCCCACCGCTTTCGCCGATCGCGGGCGGCACGCTGCTGCCCGCAGAAAAGGATGCTGCCGATGTCTTGTCCGTCCGCGCACGCCGCGCATGTGCTCCCCTGCCGATTCCATCGCGGCGTGCGCCTGGCCGCGCTCGCCGCCGCGCTCCTGCTGGCCTGCGACGCCCATGCCGGAGACGCGGAGAGCGAGCAGGCGACCGAGCTGGACGCGGTCAGCGTGACCGCCGCGCGCGTGCATGCCAATGCCGGGGCGCTGGGCGAACGCAACGTGCAGGACACGCCGTTCGCGATCCAGGTGCTGGACCGCGACGACCTCGACAAGCGCCAGGTGGTGTCGCTGGGCAATGCCTTCTTCAACGATCCGTCGGTGGTCACCCAGGTCGGCGCCTATTCCAGCGGCTGGAGTTCGCCGATCATCAACCGCGGGCTCGGCCTGAGCTACGACAGCTACCGCGTCAACGGCCTGCAGGTCTCGTCCTGGGGCAGCGAATGGCCGCTGGAAGCGATGGAACAGGTGGAACTGCTGAAGGGACCGGCCGGCTTCCTGTACGGCTTCGGCCAGCCCGGCGGCCTGGTCAATTACCTGACCAAGAAACCGACCGACGACACCACCCTGTCGGCCAGGCTCGGCTGGCGCTCGGACGCCGTGGCCAGCGCCCAGCTCGACGCGGGCGGGCGCTTCGGCAACCAGGACATGTTCGGCTACCGCCTCAACGCCTTCCGCGAGAAAGGCGAGACGTACAACGGCGGCGAGGTCGACCGCAAGGTCGTCTCGGCCGCGCTGAACGCGCGCCTGAGCGATCGCCTCACCTGGACCGCCGACCTGGTCTACCAGAGCCGCCAGCTGTCCGAGGAAGCGCTGCAGTACTACTTCATCGGCCTGAGCGCGGTGCCGCGCGCGATCGCCGGCGACGCCGACCGCTCGGTGACCGGTTCGTACTACGACACCCGCTCCCGCCTGCTGTCGACCGGGCTGGAATGGCGCTTCGCCGACGGCTGGAAGGCCAGCCTGAACTACGGCGTCACCACCTCGTGGAACGACGTCAACAAGATCTTCGCCTACATCGACGACGGCAACGGCGACTACGCCGTCAACGCCTACGAGCTGGGCGGCAGGAGCGAGTGGAAGCTGGTGCAGCTGATGCTGCAGGGCCGCTTCGCCACCGGACCGCTGAGCCACCAGCTGGTGGCCGGCGCCTCGCGCCAGGACGCCACCGGCTGGGACCGCCCCTACGTGTGGCAGACCATCGGCCGCGGCAACCTCTACGACTGGCAGGGCATGACCCACTACAGCAGCGCCTCGCGGGTGATGACCCGCAGCAGCGAGACGCTGCAGAAGGCGCTGTTCGTCAGCGACACCGTCGCCTTCGCGCCGGGCTGGTCGCTGCTGGCCGGCTGGCGCTACAACGACTACGAACAGGTCGGCACGTACCACACCTATCCGGTCACGCCGACCTATGCGCTGATGTACAAGCCGGCCGACACGGTCACGCTGTATGCCAGCTACATCGAATCGCTGGAAGCCGGCGGCCGCGTCGGCGACGACTACATCAACGCCGGCCAGGTGCTCGACCCCACCATCAGCAAGCAGTACGAGATCGGCGCCAAGATCGCCTATCCGCGCTGGAACGCCAACGCGGCCGCGTTCCGGCTGGAGCGCGGCGCCAGCATCGACCGCATCACCGCGGCCGGCAAATATCTGGAGCAGGACGGCGTCACCCTGTACGACGGCATCGAACTGAGCGGCGACTACCGCCTCACCGAGCAACTGAGCCTCGGCGCCGGCGCCACCTGGCTGGATCCGCGCTACGACAAACTCTCGCCGGACAACGCCGCCGATCAAGGCCACCGGGTCAGCTTCGCGGCGCGCTGGCAAGGCGTGGCGCACGTGGACTACGCGTTCCCCGGCATCGACGGACTCAGCGTCTATGCCGCGCTGCGCTACTTCGGCGACGTCTGGTACGACACCGCCAACACGCTGAAGCTGCCGGACTACACGCTGGCCAATGTCGGCGCCGGCTATCGCATGCGCCTGCACGGGCATCCGCTGACCTGGCGCGCGAGCATCGACAACCTCACCGACCGCAAGTACTGGATCACCAACAGCGTCGGCGCGCCGCGCACCTATGCGGTGAGCGTGCAGTTCGACCTGTGAACCGCGCGGCGGCCTGCGCAGCGGCCGCCGCGCCTTTCGTCCACCCAGCCCCAGCGGCAAGGCACGACGCCCTCTTCCCCGACCAACGGAACCCGTCATGCCCACCCGACTCCCACGCCATTCCCTGTTGCCGCTCGCGCTGGTGGCCGCGCTCTGCGCATCCGCCCATGCCACAGCGGCCGAGACCGATGCCGACCCCGCCGAACGCAAGGCCACCGAGCTGGACGCGGTCCGGGTCAACGCCGAGCGCGCCGAGGCGCCGGCCGGCGCCCTGGGCGAACGGCCCGCGCGCGACACCCCGTTCTCGATCACCCGCATCGATGCCGACGCCCTGCAGGAGCGCCAGGTCAACTCGCTGGCGCAGATGTTCATGACCGATCCGTCGGTCTCCGGCAACGTCGGCGCCTACAACAGCAGCTGGTACACCACCATCCAGGTGCGCGGCCTGCCGGTCAGCTACAGCAACGGCTACAAGCTCAACGGCATGCCGCTGTACACCTACGGCGCCGAGTGGCCTAGCGAGACCATGGAGCAGGTGCAGTTGCTCAAGGGCGCCAGCGGCTTCATGTACGGCTTCGGCGCCCCTGGCGGCATCGTCAACTACATCACCAAGAAGCCCACCGACACCCCGCTGCTGGACCTGAGCGTCGGCTACCGCGACGGCGGCGTATACAGCGCGCAGCTCGACAACGGCCGCCGCTTCGGCGAGGACGACCGCTTCGGCTACCGCCTCAACGTGCTGCGCGAACAGGGCGATACCTACAACGACACCCACGTCGAGCGCACGCTGGCCTCGCTGGGGCTGGATGCGCGCCTGAGCGACGATCTCACCTGGACCGCCGACCTGCTCTACCAGGACCGCAAGCTGGAGAACGAAGCGCCGACCATCACCTTCTACGGCTATGGCGACAGCGCCCTGCCGCGCCGCCTCGACCCGCGCCGCGACCGCGCCATCCGCGACACCTTCTTCAACACCGAGATGCAGTCGGCGATGACCGGCCTGCGCTGGCGGATCGACGATGCCTGGAACGCGCGCCTGGACCTGAGCTACAGCAAGTACCGCAGTTCGATCAACAAGATCTGGGACTACGTGCTCAACCGCGAGGGCGACACCAACACGTATATCTACGACCTGGGCAACCTCGCCGAGAACTACCTGGCGCAGGGCCTGCTCGAAGGCCGCTTCAGCACCGGCCCGATCGACCACCAGCTGGTCGCCGGCGCGAGCTGGCAACAGGCCGACAGCGGCTGGGCCAAGCAGAACCTGTGGTACCAGCTGGGTACCTCCAACCTGTACGAGGACAGCGCGCTCAGTTACCACAGCACCCATTCGCGCGACACCTACCGCAGCGACCGGGTCGAGCAGAACGCGCTGTTCGCCAGCGACACGCTCAGCGTCGGCGCGCACTGGTCGCTGCTGCTGGGCCTGCGCCACACCCGCTACGAACAGAACAGCTGGGACGTGGACGGCACGCACACCGCGCGCTACCAGAAGTCGGTCAACACCCCGACCGTGGCGCTGCTGTTCAAGCCGCGCGAAGACCAGACCGTGTACGCCAGCTACGTGGAATCGCTGGAGCAGGGCAGCACCGTCGGCCAGCTCTACGAGAACCGCAACACGCTGCTGCCGCCGCTGGAAAGCAAGCAGTACGAGCTGGGCTACAAGCTGGAGCATGCGCGCTGGGCGCTGGATGCGGCCTGGTTCCGCATCGAGCGCGGCGCCGAATACGGCAATGCCGCCAACTACTACGTGCAGGACGGCGAGGTGCGCTACCAGGGATTCGACCTCAGCGGCCACGTGCAGGCCACGCCGAACTGGCGCATCGGCGCCGGCGCGACCTGGGTCGATGCCGAATACCTGCGCAACGAGGCCGCCGCGGTCGGCCGCACCCCCGCCGGCGTGGCCAGGTTCCAGGCCACGCTCGACACCGCGTACGCATTCGACGCCGTGCCCGGGCTGAGCGTGCACGCGGCCGCCAAGCACTACGGCTCGCAGCCGTACGGTGCGTCGATGTGGAACGACCTGTACGACCTGAAGCTGCCGTCCTTCACCCTGCTCGATGCCGGCCTCGGCTATCGCACGCACTGGGGCGCCACGCCGCTGACGCTGCGCGGCGAACTCACCAACCTCACCGACCGCCGCTACTGGACCAACGACGGCAACGGCTACGGCCAGCCGCGCACCTGGTCGCTGAGCGCCACGTTCGAACTTTGAGCGCCGCGCTGCGCCTTGCCGCGGCAAGGCGCAGCGGCGACCGCAGGACAGCGGCGACGGCCGCACCGCGGACGCAGTGCCGATGCTCGCCGACCCACTTCGGCGTCGGCAAGCATCATCGCGGCCAGCGTTGCGTTATCGTGTCGCCGTGCCGAAATCCTCGATCGAAACCCGCCTCAGCCGCCTGTGGGCCCACGAAAAGGCCAGCTACGGGCTGCGCGTGTTCATCGCCCTGGGCGTGGCGATGGGCGTGTGCTGGCAGCAGCAGCAACTGACCGCGCTGCCGGCGATCTTCCTCGGCGCCATCGCCAGCGCCATCGCCGAGACCGACGACAACTGGCTGGGCCGGATCAAGTCGGTGCTGCTGTCGCTGCTGTGCTTCGCCGCCGCCGCGGCCGCGGTGGTGCTGCTGTTCCCGTATCCGCTGGCGTTCGTCGCCGGCATGGCGCTGTCCACCTTCGCCCTGACCCTGCTCGGCGCGCTCGGCGAACGCTACGCCTCCATCGCCCAGGCCACGGTGGCGCTGGCGATCTACGCGATGATCGGCATCGACCATGGCGGCCGTTCCGGCCACGTCGGCGGCAGCGCCTGGCACGGCATCGGCCTGTTGATGCTCGGTGCGGCCTGGTACGGGCTGCTGTCGATCCTGTGGACGCTCCTGTTCGCCAACCGCCCGGTGCGCGAGCGGCTGTCGCGGCTGTTCTTCGAACTCGGCCGCTACCTGCGGCTCAAGGCCGCGCTGTTCGAACCGGTGCGACAGAGCGACCTGCACGCGCGGCGGCTGGCGCTGGCCGAGCAGAACGCGCAGGTGGTGGCGGCGCTGAACGCGGCCAAGACCGCGATCATGAGCCGCTTCGGCCGCTCCGGCCGGCCCGGCGTGCAGTCCGGCCTGTACTTCCGGCTGTACTACATGGCGCAGGATTTCCACGAACGCGCCAGCTCCTCGCACTATCCCTACGAGGCGCTGACCGACGCGTTCTTCCACAGCGACGTGCTGTACCGCTGCCAGCGCCTGCTGGCCCTGCAGGGCAAGGCCTGCGCCGCGCTGGGCGAAGCGATCCGGATGCGCCAGCCGTTCGAATACGGCGAGCAGACCCAGCAGGCCACCACCGACCTGCGCCAGTCGCTGGACTTCCTGCACGCCCAGGCCGACCCGCGCCAGGCGCGGCTGCTCGGTTCGCTGGAACTGCTGGTCACCAACCTGCAGAGCATCGAGCGGCGGCTGTCCGAGGCCGCGCAATCGGACACCACCAGCGACACCCTCGACACCCGCCTGCGCGACTCCTCGCCGCACACCTTGCGCGAGATGCTGGTGCGCGTCGGCCAGCAGCTCACCCCGGGCTCGGTGCTGTTCCGGCACGGGCTGCGCATGGCGATCGCGCTGGTGGTCGGCTACGCCATCATGCAGTCCATCCACGCCAGCAACGGCTACTGGATCCTGCTCACCACCGCCTTCGTGTGCCGGCCCAACTACGGCGCCACCCGGCTGCGCCTGGCGCAGCGCATCGCCGGCACGCTGATCGGGCTGATCGCGACCTGGGCGCTGATGCAGCTGTTCCCCGGCACCGAACTGCAGCTGCTGTTCGCGCTGTTCGGCGCGCTGCTGTTCTTCGTCACCCGCACCGACCGCTACATGCTGGCCACCGCCGCGATCACGGTGATGGCGCTGTTCTGCTTCAACCTGCTCGGCGACGGCTTCGTGCTGATCTGGCCGCGTCTGGTGGATACGCTGATCGGCTGCGCGATCGCCGCGGCGGCCTCGTTCCTGATCCTGCCCGACTGGCAGGGCCGGCGCCTCAACCAGGTGATGGCCACGGTGCTGGCCAGCTGCGCGCGCTACCTGGCGCAGGTGCTGGAGCAATACCGCAGCGGCATGCGCGACGACCTGCCCTACCGCATCGCCCGGCGCGACATGCACAACGCCGACGCCGCGCTGTCGGTGGCGCTGTCCAACATGCTGCGCGAACCCGGCCGCTACCGCCGCAACCTGGATGCGGGCTTCCGCTTCCTGGCGCTGTCCAACACCTTGCTCGGCTACCTGTCGGCGCTGGGCGCGCACCGCGCCGCGCTGGCCGGCGAGGCCGATCCGGCCATCGACCGCGCCGGCGGTTACCTGCAGGACACCCTGGGCGCGATCGCCGACGCGCTGGCGCAGCGCCAGGCGCTACCGCCGGCCGACGAATCGGCCGAGGTGGGCATGGCCGATGCGCTGGAGCACGAGGACGGGATCGACGAGGCCAAGCGGCGGCTGGTGCGCAACCAGTTGGCGCTGACCCTGCGCCTGCTGCCCAAGCTGCGCGCCGCCGCGCACGCGGTCACCGCTCCGGCAGCGGCGCCAGCGCCGCCGGCGGCCGTGCCGGCCGCACGCTGACGCCCATCCACAGCAGCGCCGCCACCGCCAGCGCCGCGCCGCCGACCACCACCCCGCGCCAGCCGGCGTAGGCGTAGGCGGCGGTGCCGAGGCTGGAACCGATCGCGCCGCCGATGAAATAGCAGGTGACGTAGGCCGAGGTGATGCGGTTGCGCGCCTTCGGATCCAGTTGGTAGATCACGTGCTGGTTGCCGATGTGCACGCCCTGCACCGCCACGTCCAGCAGCAGCACCCCGGCGATCAGCAGCCACAGCGAGTGCGGCGCGGCGGCCAGCAGCAGCCACGACAGCAGCAGCATGGCCAGCCCGCCCCAGCCCACCCAGTGCCCGGCGCCGCGGTCGGCGAGCTTGCCCGACAGGTTGGCGGCGAACGCGCCGGCGGCGCCGATCAGGCCGAACAGGCCGATCGTCGCGGTGCCGTAGCCGTAGCTGGGACCGGACAGCAGGAACGCCAGCGTGGTCCAGAACATGCTGAAACCGGCGAAGATCAGCCCGCCCAGGATCGCGCGCGCGCGCAGCACCGGTTCGTCGCGCAACAGCGCCAGCACCGAACCGATCAGGTGCGGATAGGACAGTCGCGGATTGCCCGGATGCCGCGGCAGCGCGCGCCACAGCAGCGCCGCCACCAGCAGGATCAGCGCCGCGGCCACCCAGTACACGACATGCCAGCCGCCGACGCCGGCCAGCAGCCCGGACACGGTGCGCGCCAGCAGGATGCCCAGCAGCAGGCCGCTCATCACCGTGCCGACCACCCGCCCGCGCTCGTGCGGCGCGGCCAGGGTGGCGGCGAACGGCACCAGGATCTGCGCGGCCACCGAGCTGAGTCCGGTGACCAGGGTGCCGAGCAGCAGCAGCGCGAAGCTGGTCGAGGCGGCGCTGATCAGCAGGCCCACCGCACTGAGCGCGTACAGCCCCACGATCAGGCTGCGGCGCTCGAAGCGGTCGCCCAGCGGCACCAGCAACAGCAAGCCGGCGGCGTAGGCCAGTTGCGCGGTGGTGACCACCGCGCCGGCGCTGCGCACGTCGATCGCGAAGGTCTGCGCCAGCACTTCCAGCAGCGGCTGCGCGTAATAGTTGCTGGCCACCGCCAGGCCGGTGGCGGCGGCCATCAGCAGCACCAGGCCACGGTGCAACGGCGGATGCGGGGAGCTGTCCATGAGCGGAATCCAAGGGTGCGGAAGGAATGGCGCCAGTCTGGGCAAGCGCCATCGATCTTTCCAATGTATTGTTTTCACTCGATCCATCTCGTTTGCAGATGCCATGCTGACCCTGCGCCAACTCGAGTTCGCCGTCGCCGTGGCCGAGGAGGGCAGCTTCACCGCCGCCGCGCGGCGCTGCCACACGGTGCAGTCGGCGCTGAGCCACCAGATCGCCAAGATCGAGGAAGCGCTGGGCGCGCGCCTGTTCGAGCGCGGTGCGCGGCAGGTGCGGCTGACCGCCGCCGGCGAGGTATTCCTGCACAACGCCCGCGAAACCCTGCGCGCGGCCGAACGCCTGCACGAGGAGATGGCGCAGGCGCTCGGCACCGTGCGCGGGCGCCTGCACATCGGCCAGATCTCCTCGCTGACCACGGTGCAGGTACCGGCCCTGCTGCGCCGCTTCCGCGCCGCGCATAGCGCGGTGGACGTGCACCTGCGCACCGGCATGAGCGATGCGCTGCTGCTCGATCTGGGCGAAGGCCGGCTGGACGTGGCCCTGGTCGGGGTCGGCCCGCATATCGTCCTGCCCGAGCAGCGCCTGCTGCTGCACGAGGAACCGCTGGCGCTGATCGCCGCGCCCGGCAACCGCTTCGCCGCGCGCGCCGAAGTGTCCCTGCACGAACTGGAGGACGCGCCGATGGCCGGGCTGATCGCCGGCGCCGGCGTGCGCGGCATCATCGACCGCGCCTTTGCCGAGGCCGGCCTGCGCCAGCGCCTGCAGTACGAGGTCACCCATGCCGATCTGCAACGGCAACTGGTGGTCGAGGACCTGGGCCTGGCGATCGTGCCGCAGACCATGGCCGCGGCGATGCACGGCGTGGCGGTGATCGCGCTGCGCGAGCGCTTCCGCTTCCTGACCTACGCCACCTGGCGCGCGGACCCGACCCCGGCCGCACGCGCGCTGATCGCGCTGCTGCGGCAGCAGGCAGGCGCCGTCGCAACCGGCTAACCGGATCGCCTCGCACCGCAGCCCCCTGTAGGCGCGGCTTCAGCCGCGACGAACGGAGCACGCCACCATGACGCCGCCTGCAAAAAGCCAGCACGCGCTTCCCCCCGCAGACGCCACCGCCGACACAGCCCGCATCGCGGCACGCCGCGCCCCACGGCGCCGCATCCGCCGCGCAACGAACCTGCTAGGCTGCGCGCGTTCGCAAAGGAGCCTGCATGTCCGGCCATAGCCAGTTCGCCCTGCTGAAACAGCGCCGCTTCCTGCCGTTCTTCGTGGTCCAGGGGTTGGGCGCGTTCAACGACAACGTCTACCGGCAGGCGATCATCGGCTTGCTGTTCTATCTGGGCGTCACCCCCG
Organism: Xanthomonas sp. JAI131; assembly: GCF_013410075.1. Taxonomy (NCBI): domain Bacteria; kingdom Pseudomonadati; phylum Pseudomonadota; class Gammaproteobacteria; order Lysobacterales; family Lysobacteraceae; genus Xanthomonas; species Xanthomonas sp. JAI131. The sequence goes on from NZ_JACCCN010000003.1 coordinate 641,566, forward strand.
AGCAGCGCACGCTGTACACCAATCTGGCGCCAGCGCTGTTCATCCTGCCGTACTTCCTGTTCTCCGCATTGGCCGGGCAGATCGCCGAGAAGCTGGAGAAATCGCGGCTGGTGGTGATCACCACCACGATGGAGATCGCGATCATGTCGCTGGCCGCGGTCGGCTTTCTGACCGAGAACATGGCGGTGCTGCTGGTCGCGCTGTTCTGCACCGGCCTGCAGTCCACCCTGTTCGGCCCGGTGAAATATTCGATCCTGCCTTCGGTGCTGAAGCCGGAGGAACTGACCGGCGGCAACGGCCTGGTCGAGATGGGCACCTCGATCTCGATCCTGTGCGGCATGATCCTGGGCGGACTGATCTTCCAGATCGCCGGCAGCCACGGCCCGGTCGCCGCGGCCACCGCGGTGATCGCGCTGGCGGTCACCGGCAACCTGGTCGCGCGCCTCATTCCCAAGGTCGATGCCGGCGCGCCGGACCTGAAGATCAACTGGAATCCGCTGCCCGAGTCGCTGGCGATCATGCGCCTGACCCGGCGCCAGCTGGCGGTGCGCAACGCGGTGCTCGGCGTGTCCTGGTTCTGGTTCATCGGCACCGTGCTGACCGCGCAGTTGCCGACCTACGCCGAACTCAATCTCGGCGGCGCGCAGGACCTGTACATCTTCGCCCTGGCGCTGTTCTCGATCGGCACCGGCACCGGCTCGCTGCTGTGCGAGAAGCTGTCCGGACGCACCGTGGAGATCGGCCTGGTGCCGCTGGGCGCGTTCGGCATCAGCGCGTTCATGCTCGACCTGTATTTCGCCCGCCCCGGCGGCGCGCTGCAGGCCGGGCTGGGCATCGGCCAGTTCGTGCACCAGGCCGGCAGCTGGCGGATCATGCTCGACCTGGTCGGCATCGGCCTGTGCACCGGCCTGTTCGTGGTGCCGCTGTTCGCGCTGATCCAGAGCCGCACGCCCAAGGCGGAACTGTCGCGGGTCATCGCCGGGCTCAACATCCAGAATTCGATGTTCATCGTCATCGCCGCGATGGTCGGCATCGCGCTGCAGATGAAACAGCTCACGCTGTTCGGCATGCGCGTGCCGATGCCCGGGCTGAGCATCCCGCAGGTGTTCCTGGCGCTGGCCATCGCCAACGCGGTGGTGGCGATCTGGATCTTCAGCATCGTCCCCGAATTCCTGATGCGTTTCCTCAGCTGGGTGATGGTGCGCGCGCTGTACCGGCTGCGCCTGCACGGCATCGAGCGGCACGTGCCCGACGAGGGCGCGGCGTTGATCGTGTGCAACCACGTCAGCTACATGGACGCGCTGGTGCTGGCCGCGTCGATCCCGCGCCCGGTGCGTTTCGTCATGTACTACCGCATCTTCAACATCCCGGTGATGCGCTGGATCTTCCGCACCGCCAAGGCGATCCCGATCGCCGGCGCGCGCGAGGACCCGGCGCTGATGCAGCGCGCGTTCGACGAGATCGACGCGGCGCTGGCCGAGGGCGAACTGGTGTGCATCTTCCCCGAGGGCGCGCTGACCAAGGACGGGGAGATCGCCAAGTTCAAGTCCGGCGTGGAGAAGATCGTCGAGCGCCGCGCGGTGCCGGTCGTGCCGATGGCGCTGCGCAACATGTGGACCAGCATGTGGAGCAAGCGCGATTCGCGGCTGCGGCGCATGCGCGTGCCGCGGCGCTTCCGCGCGCACGTGGAGGTGATCGCGGGCGCGCCGGTGGCGGCCGCCGAGGTCAGCGCGGAGCTGCTGGAAGCGCAGGTGCGGCAGCTGCGCGGGGACGCCGCGTGAACCTGCGGGGTGCCGGGAAACGCCGCTTCGGGTAGATTAGGCGCCGGGGAGACGCCTGCGTACTGCAGCGGCGTCCATTGCAGGGGTCGATCAGTTGAGTCAGGTATTGCCGCCACCACCGCCCAACGGCGCGGGCATCTACGTCCCCAACAATCTGGTGTGGGCGATCCTGTCCACGCTGTTCTGCTGCCTGCCGCTGGGCGTGGTGTCGATCGTCTATGCCTCGCAGGTGGACGGCAAGCGCGCCGCCGGCGATGTGGCCGGCGCACGCGACGCCTCGCGCAAGGCCGGCCTGTGGGCGATGTGGTCGGCGCTGGCCGCGCCGATCCTGCTCGCGCTGTGGTTCCTGCTGTTCGGCGGCATCGCGATCCTCAGCAGCGCGCTGGGGCAGTGAGTCCGCCCGCTTTCTCGTTTTTTCTTCGTTCCACCACGCAACCGGAGTAACACGGATGAATACCACCGCACCGCAAGTGTCCAACAATCTGGTCTGGGCGATCCTGAGCACGCTGTTCTGCTGCCTACCGCTGGGCATCGTTTCGATCGTGTTCGCCGCCCAGGTCAACACCAAGCTCGCCGCCGGCGACGTTGCCGGCGCCCGCGAATCGGCCGACAAGGCCAAGAAGTGGGCGATCTACTCGGTCATCGCCTGGGTGGTGCTGGTCGTGCTGTACCTGATCTTCATCTTCGCCCTGGGTGGCCTGGGCATGATGCAGCAGTCGTCGACCACGTACTGATCGACGATCCGGGCCGCCGTTGCCGCGCGCCGCGGCGGCCTTGTTCGATCGCTCCACGATTCCGTTACCGACGATTCCGTTGCCGATGTTCCTGCGCGCACGCCCCCTGCCCCGCTGGCTGCCGCTGGCCGCACTGAGCGGCGCCGCCGTGGTCGCGACGCTGGTGCTGCGCCGGGTCGATCCCAATGTGCCGGGCAATCCGTTGCCTGCGTGCCCGTTCTACGCGCTCACCGGCCTGTATTGCCCAGGCTGCGGCAGCACCCGCTGCCTGCATGCACTGGTGCACCTGGATATCGCCCATGCCATGGCGACCAATCCGCTGCTGGTGGTGGCGCTGCCGCTGTTGGCGATCATGGCGCTCAATGCCGCCGGGCTGCGCATGCGCCTGCTGGCGCCGCTGCTGAAGATCCTCGCCGATCCGCGCCTGTGGCTGTGGCTGCTGCTCGGCTACGCGGTGCTGCGCAATCTGCCGTGGTACCCGTTCACCCTGCTGGCGCCGCACTGAGCGCATCGCGCGGCGCCGAAAGATGGAGCCGCGGCGACCACCTCGTCTAGACTTGGCCCCATGCCCAGCGCATAGCCCCTCAAGGAGATCCACACATGAGCACCGTCAGCCCCGTCACGCCGCCGCCCGCCCCCGGCGCGATTCCCAATCATCTAGCCTGGGCGATCATCGCCACGGTGCTCGGGTTCTGCCTGTGCTGTCCGTCGATCATTCCGGGCATCGTCGCCATCGTGTTCTCCAGCAAGGTCAACGGGCTGCTCAACCAGGGCGACCTGGACGGCGCGCGGCGCGCCTCCAACAGCGCCAAGACCTGGTGCTGGGTGACCACCGCGCTGGCCATCATCGGCCTGTTGATCAACATCGGCATGGTCGCGACCGGCGGCATGCAGAGCTACATGGAATACGTGAACCAGATGCAGCACATGAGCTGATCGGCATGCGCGCCTGGCAACAACGGGCGTGTCTCGGCGCCGCCACCGCCCTCGCGGCGGCCGGCGGCGCGCTGTTGTACCGGTTCGATCCCAGCGCCGCGGACAATCCGTTCGCGCCGTGCCTGTTCCATGCGCTCACCGGCTACTACTGTCCCGGCTGCGGCATGACCCGCGCGCTGCACGCCCTGGTGCACCTGGATCCGCTCGGCGCCTTCGCGATGAATCCCGGGGCGATGCTGGGCCTGGCCGTGCTGCCGGGCCTGATCGCGTGGAAGGCGGGCTGGCGCGCGGCATGGTTCGCGCCGGTGGTCGCGCTGCTGTCGCGGCCGAACTTCTGGCTGCTGGCGCTGCCCGGCTACTGGATCGCGCGCAACCTGCCGTGGTTTCCGTTCACCCTGCTCGCGCCGGGTTAGTCAGCTGACCCAGCCGGCGATCACCAGCAACGCCAGCACCACCAGCCACAGCAGCAATACCCGCCAGATCTGGCTCATCGCGTCGCGCAATTCCGGCAGGCGCCGCAGCACCGGCACCACCATGCCGGCATCGCTGTAGTCGTGCGCCTCCTCGTCGAGTTCACCGCGCACGCTGGCGCAGGCCACCGGGCCGAGGAAGCCGCTGTCCAGCTGCCAGCGATTGCCGCCGGCCGCACGCCAGGCGCCGAACACGGTCTCGAAATTGCCGACCAGCGCCAGCGAGAAGGTCATCAGCTGCGCCACCGGCCACTCCATCGCGGCCAGCACGGTGCGTGCGCCGAGCGCGGTGGCCAACGGCAGCCGCGGCGCGTACGGGCCGACCGCGGCCAGCGCCAGCAGGCGATAGCCGAGCGCGCCGAACGGCCCCAGCAGCAGGAACCAGAACAGCACCGCGAACCAGCGCCGCAATGCGCTGACCGCCACCGCCTCCACCAGCCCGGCCGGATCCTCGCGCGGCGGCCCGCCATCGGCGTGCAGATGCGCGACCGCCACGCGCCGCGCGGCGACGTCGTCGGCCTCGATCACCGCTTCCACATCGGTATCCAGGTCGCGCGGCCCCCAGCTGAAGGCCAGCACCAGCACCCCGAACAGCAGCGCCAGCAGGCCCAGGTGCGGCGCGGCGAGCAGCCACTGCAGCAGGCCGACCAGCAGCAAGGCCGGCAGCAGCGCCAGCGCGATGCCGTAGCGGCCGCGCCAGCCGCTGCCTTCGCCGGCGTGCGCATCCAGCCACGACAGCCAGTCGCCATAGGCATCGAAACGGCGCAGCGAGGCCACCATGCCGGGCGCGACATGGCCCAGCACCAGGGCGACGATCACAGCGACGAGGGTAGTGAACATGCAGGTCCTCCGGGACCGTTCTGAAGCGTGTGCAGCGGACGCCGGGCGGCCTACGCGTGCGTGCCGCCGCGGCGATACCAGTCCACGACCAGCGCGCGTGCGATGGAGATGCCCGGCGGCAGGCGCAGGCCGTGGCCGTCGTCGGCGCTGTCGCCCTGTGCCGCGGAGCGCTGCAGGGCGGCCCCGATCTCGTCGCGTTCGAACCAGCGGGCGTCTTCCAGCTCCCCATCCACCTGCGGCAGGTCGGGCTCGGCCAGCGCGCTGAAGCCGAGCATCAGCGCACCGGGGAACGGCCATGGCTGCGCGCCGTAGTAGCGGCAGCTGCCGGGCCGGACCCGCACCTGGGTCTCCTCGGCCACTTCGCGCGCCACGGTCTGCTCCAGCGACTCGCCCGGCTCGACGAAGCCGGCGATCACCGAATAGCGCCGCGCCGGCCAGCTCGCCTGGCGCCCCAGCAGCAGCCGCGCGCCGTCGCTGACCGCGACGATCACCGCCGGATCCACGCGCGGATAGTGTTCGCTGGCGCATTGCGCGCAGACGCCGAGGAAGCCGCCGCGGCGGAACCCGATGGCGCCGCCGCAGACGCCGCAGAAGCGGGTGCGCGATTGCCAGTGCAGCATGCCGCGGGCATAGGCGAACAGGCCGGACGCGAACGCCGGCCACTCGGCGGCGGCGCGGCGCAGGTCCATGCGCTGCGGCGGGTCGATGTCGGCGTCGCGCATGCCCGCGCCCACCGCGAACCAGGCATCGCCATCGCGCAGGCCGAGAAAGATCGCCTGCTCGACCACGTCGCCCAGCGCCGCGCCGGTCAGCGCCAGCGGCTGGCCGTGCGCATCGGCGTAGGCATTGCCATCGGCATCGAGCAGCAGCAGGCGCGCGCTGGGCCAGGCGCGGCGCAGGGCTTCGGGATCGTTGCGCAGCGCGTCGGCGCGGTCGATGACCGCGTCGGCGAACGCGAAGGAAACAGGCGTCAGTTCGGGCATGCGGCGCAGGGTGCAGGCAAACCGCGCATCCCGCAAGCCGCAGCGTGTCTACACGCTGAAGCTGCTGCCGCAGCCGCAGGTGGTCTTGGCGTTGGGGTTGCGGATCACGAACTGCGCGCCGTGCAGGCCTTCGCTGTAATCCACTTCCGCGCCCATCAGGTATTGCAGGCTCAGCGGGTCGACCAGCAGGGTGACCTCGTCGGTGCGCACCGACAGGTCGTCCTCGGCGCGGTTCTCGTCGAACTCGAAGCCGTACTGGAACCCGGAACAGCCGCCACCCTGGATGTACACGCGCAGCGCCAACGCGTCGTTGCCTTCCTCGCGGATCAGCTCGCGCACCTTGGCCGCGGCGGCCTGGGTGAAGTTCAGCGGCCGCTCCAGCGACTGGTAGTCGGGGGCGGGCGCGGCGCTGGGCAGGGAAACGAGAGTGCTCATGGCTGCAGGATGGGGGCGGCCGGGAGCCGAATCAAGCATCCGCCGCGGTCAGCGCGCGCTGCGCCAGCTCGGCCTGCGGTTCTTCGTGCGCCCGCTCCGGCGGCGCCAGCGCGGCCATGCTGCCGGCATGGATCAGCCGTCCGGTCAGCTGCGCACCGGCGTTCATCTCCACCACCTGGTAGTGCACGTTGCCCTGCACCCGCGCCTTCGGCGCCAGTTCCACGCGCTCGGCGGCATGCACGTCGCCGGTCAGCTGGCCGTTGATGATCACGATCGGGGCGCGCACCTCGCCCTCGATGCTGCCGTGCTCGGACAGGGTCAGCGTCGCCGGCGCGCCGTCCTCGGCCAGCACCTTGCCGAGGATGCGCCCTTCCACGTACAGGCCGCCGCTGAACACCAGGTCGCCCCGGATCACCACCTGCGCGCCGATCAGGGTATCCACCACGGTCTGGCCGCTGCTGCGGCCGTTCTTGTTGCTTCCGAACATAAGCTGCCTACTCCCCTTTGCCGTTGCCGGCCAGTGTCCAATCGAAACTCTGGGTGACCGGCGCCCCTCCGCCGGACAGCGATACTCGCACCCGTTGCGGGGTGAAATCCTTGGGCAGGATCACGCTGCCGTCCAACTGCTGGAAATAGCGGAACGAATAGTCCTGCCCGGGCACGCCGCTCTTCTGGTGCAGCTCGTCCCAGCCCACGCTGGCCAGCTTGCCGCCGCGCACGCCTTCCACCGCCAGGCGCATCTGCCCCTGGCTGATCGCGCCGCGGTTGAGGTTCTGGGTCAGCACCACGTTGTAGTGCCAGGTGCCGCCGGCCTCGGCCGAGAACTCGGCCGAATGCACGGTCAGGCCCTTGCGCTGGCTGGTGGCGCCGACCAGGCGCTCGTAGAAGGCCACGTCGGCCCGCAGCCCGGCGATCTCCTCGTCGCGCTCGGCCAGCGAACTCTGCACTTCGTTGTTGGCGGCGCGGCTGATCTGGTCGGAGCGGGCCAGGGTGGCCTGGCGCTGGTTGAGCGTGTCGATCTGCCGCTGCTGCGCCTGCAGCTTGGCGTCGGCCTGCCGCAGCTGCGTCCTCACCTCGCCCAACTCGGGCGCGGCCTGGCGGCTGGCCAGCAGCCAGGTTCCTGCCAGCGACAGCAGCCAGACGATGGCGATCAGCAGCCACAGGCCACGTCCGCGCGCGGGCGCGGCGCCGTTGGGCACGATCTGGAAACGGGGCACGGGTCGGTTCATCGTCAAAGCCGCGCCACCGAGGCGGCAGCGGCGTCGATCCTCGCGGGGGGTCGGCCGGCCGGCTAGTGTAAGCCACGCGCCGTAGCTTGCCGTTGCCGGCACGCGCGGCCCGTGCGCTGGCCTTCGCTGCACGCTTGGCCGATAGTGGCCGCCACCCGCGCATCTGCAGGAGCGCCTCGCCATGACCGACGCCCACCTCTTCGTAATCGGCATCCTGCTGGCCTGGCTGGCCGGCATCCGCGTCTACCTGACCGTGTTCGGGATCGGCGTGGCCGGCCTGCTCGGCTGGCTGGACTTGCCGCCGGCGCTGCAGGCCACCGAGTCGTGGTGGGTGCTCGGCACCTCCGGCGCACTGGCGCTGGCCGAGTTCTTCGCCGACAAGATTCCCGGCGTGGATTCGGTCTGGGACCTGCTGCAGACCCTGACCCGGATCCCGGCCGGCGCGTTCCTGGCCGCGGCCACGCTGTCCCAGGACGGCCAACTGGGCGCCGGCGCGCTCGCCACCGGTGCCGGCGTCGCGCTCACCAGCCACGTGCTGAAGGCCGGCTCGCGCGCCTTGCTGAACACGTCGCCGGAGCCGGCCAGCAACTGGATCGCCTCGCTGACCGAGGATTCGGTGGTCCTGGCCACGCTCGCGCTGGCCCTGGTGCATCCGTGGCTGGCGCTGGCCGTATTGCTTGGGGCGAGCGTGCTGGGTGCGCTGCTGGTGTGGTGGGTGTGGCGCACGCTGTGGCGCGGCGTCCGCCGCCTGCTGGCGGCGCCCGCGGACGCCGCCGTCGCCAGGCCGAGCCGAGATGGCTCCCTGTCTTCGTGAACTTCATCGCATAATTGCGCGCGCACCAGGATAAAGACGCGATGGCCGCAAGAGACACCGCACCACTTTCCAGCCGCGACGATCCGCGTTCGCGCAACGTCCGTGCCGAGACCCCGCCACCGCACTACTGGCGGCGCTGGGCCGCCGACGCGGTGCCGGACGCGCAAGCGCCGGCGCCCGACCTCGACATGGCGCCGCGCGCGGGAGACGGCACCGCCTCCGCCGCCGCCCCCGGCGAGCAGACCGCCGCGGCCGCGCCGAGCGCGGCAAGCGACGCTGCCGCGCCGCCGCCGCCGCTGGACGCGCCGTACCGCATCCTGATCGTCGAGGACGACCGTTCGCAGGCCTTGTTCGCGCAGAGCGTGCTGCATGGCGCCGGCATGCAGGCGCAGGTGGAGATGCGGGCCGAAGGCGTGCAGCAGGCGATCGCCGACTACCGCCCCGACCTGATCCTGATGGACCTGCACATGCCCGGCCTGGACGGCATGCGCCTGACCGCGCTGATCCGCCAGCAGCCGCAGCACCAGTTGCTGCCGATCGTGTTCCTGACCGGCGACCCGGATCCGGAGCTGCAATACGAAGTGCTGGACAGCGGCGCCGACGATTTCCTGACCAAGCCGATCCGGCCGCGGCACCTGATCGCCGCGGTCTCCAACCGCATCCGCCGCGCGCGCCAGCAGGCGCAGCAGAGCGCCAGCGACGGCGTGCCGCTGAACAATCCCGAGACCGGCCTGCCGACCCGCACCCACGTGCTGCAGTTGCTCGGCGAGTCGCTGCGCGCGCGCGCCGGCGGCGGCCTGTTCTTCATCGAGATCGCCAGCGCGCTGGGCCTGCGCGAACGCTACGGCTACGCCGCGTTCGAACGCCTGATGACCCAGGCCGGACGCCGCCTGGCCAGCGTCACCGCGCCGCAGCCGCTGGCCCGGCTCAACGACAACAGCTTCCTGCTGCTGGCCCAGGACAACGACCTGGACGCGCTGCGGCAGCGCGCGCAAGCCTTGCGCGAAGCCCTGGCCAGCCATGCGTTCCCGCTGCGCGACGACGAAGCCGTGCACCTGCGCTGCGCGATCGGCTATGCCGACCTGGCGCAAGGGTTCGAGGACGCCGGCAGCGCACTGGAAGCGGTCGAACGCACCGCGCTGCAGGCGCGCCTGCATCCGCAGGGCGTGGCCGCGTACGCGCCGCCGCGCGAGGAAGAGGACCTCGGCCGCATCGCCATGTTCGAAGGCCAGCTGGAGCCGGCCTACCAGCCGATCGTCGCCGTGGCCGGCGGCGATACCGCGCAGTACCAGGTCCTGCTGCGCCTGCGCCAGCGCGACGGCACGCTGCTGTCGGCCGGGCAGGTGTTGCCCGCGGCCGAGGCCGGCGGGCGCATCGCCGACCTCGACCAGCAGGTGCTGGACCACGCGCTCGGCCTGCTGCACCTGTACCAGCACGCCACGCCGCCGCTGCGCCTGTTCGTGTCGCAGTCCTCGCGCACGCTGGCGCGCGGCGCCTTCGCCGACTGGCTGGTCGAGGCGATCGGCCGCCGCGGCGTCACCGGCACCTCGCTGGTGATCGACCTGCGCCTGGACGATGCGCTGATCCACACGGTGACGCTGCAGCAGTTCTGCGCCCGGCTGATGCCGCTGGGCGTGCAGTTCTGCCTCAGCCAGTTCGAACCCGGCGCCGAGGCCGAGGCGCTGCTCAACCAGTTGCCGCTGGGCTACCTGCGCCTGTCCGCGCGCTTCGCCAACGCGCATGCCGATGCCGAACTGCGCGACCAGTTGCGCGCCGCGATCGACCTGGCGCACCGCGCCGGGCTGCTGATCATCGGCCAGCAGATCGAGGAAGCGCAGGCGGCCGCGGCGATGTGGATGGGCGGGGTCGATTTCATCCAGGGCAACCTGGTGCAGTCGGTCGGCGACGAACTGAACTTCGATTTCCAGAACGCGGTGCTGTAGCGATGCCCGCACGCCGGCGCCGGCCCCTGCCGTGGCTGGCCGCGTCGAGCGCGGCGAGCGCGGTCGCCGGCGCGCTGCTGGCGGTGCCGCTGCTGGCCCCGCCGCCGCCGTGGCATCTGCTGGCCCCGCTGTGCATCGGCAGCGCCGCGCTGCTGGCGGTGGTGGCCGGCTGGCGCGCGCAGCAGCAGGCCGGCGCGCTGGATGCGGCGCTGGCGCGCGCCGCATTGGCCGAATCCGAACGCGACGCGCTGCAGCGCGACGTGCACCTGCGCGAACGCCTGGAACGGGAGCTGGTGCAGGCCAAGCAGGCCGCCGAGGCCGCGGCGATGGCCAAGGGCGAATTCCTGGCCACCATGAGCCACGAGATCCGCACCCCGCTCAACGGCATCATTCCGATGCTGGAACTGATCGCGCGCGGCCAGCTCGGCACCGAGCAGCGCGAGATGCTGCGCGCCGCCAACGACTCCTCGCTGCAACTGCTGCGCATCGTCGACGACATCCTGGACTACTCCAAGCTGGAAGCGAACCGGCTGGAGCTGGAGATCACCAGCTTCAACCTGCGCGAACTGCTCGACGGCGTGCTGCAGCTGATGCAGCGCTCGGCCGAGGCCAAGGGCCTGCGCGTGACCCTGCAGCTGGATCCGGCGGTGCGCCTGCCGGTGCGCGGCGACCCGGTGCGGCTGCGGCAGGTGCTGAGCAACCTGATCGGCAACGCGATCAAGTTCACCGCGCGCGGCAGCGTGGAGTTGCGCGTGCGCCGCCTCGGCGAGACCCAGGCGCAGCACCTGCTGCGCCTGGAGGTGCGCGACACCGGCATCGGCATCAGCGCCGAGCAGCAGGAACGGCTGTTCCGCTCCTTCACCCAGGCCGATGCCTCCACCACCCGCCTGTACGGCGGCACCGGCCTGGGGCTGGCGATCTGCAAACGCATCGTCGACCTGATGGGCGGGCGCATCGGCGTGGAATCGGGCAGCGACCAGGGCGCCACGTTCTGGTTCGAGATCCCGCTGCTGAAGGTGATCGGCGACCTGCCGCAGCTCCAGGGCGGCCTGCCGCGGCTGCGTGCGCTGCTGGTCGGCGCCGACCTGCGCCTGTACCAGCGCCTGAAAGGGCTGCTGCCGAACTGGGGCGTGCAGCTGAGCAAGGTCGACTCGACCCAGGAAGCGCTGGAGCGGCTGCGCGCCGGCGGCGCCGCGCTCCCGCCCTACGACCTGGTGATCGGCGACCTCGACGGCCTGCGCCAGAGCGCACGCGCCCTGCAGCGCGCGGTCGGGCGCCTGCCGGCGCCGCATGGCGTGCGCCTGATCTGGCTGTACGGGGAAGTGGAGATTCCCGATGAGATCCGCGCGCACGGCGCGCTGCTGTCGCGGCAGGCGGCGGATCTGGACTTACGCGGAATGCTGGCGCTGGTGCCTGCGGCGGCCCCCGCTGGCGCCGTGGGCCTGGCCCCGTCCGATGCCGCGCTCTACCCCGCGCACGCCGCCGAACCAACGCCAACCCCGGCCATCGCCACCGAACCCGGCCTGGACATCGCGGCCGGCCCGGCCTCGCTGCCCGCCGATTACCGCCTGCTGCTGGTGGAGGACAACCCGGTCAACCTGCTGGTCGCGCAGAAGCTGCTCGACGTCCTCGGCTACCGCAGCGACAGCGCCACAGACGGCGCTGCCGCGCTGGCGCGACTGGACGCGCAGCCCTACGACCTGGTGCTGATGGACTGCCAGATGCCGGTCCTGGACGGCTACGCCGCCGCCCGCCAGTGGCGCCAGGCCGAAGCGGCGGCGGGACGGCCGCGGTTGCCGATCGTGGCGATGACCGCCAATGCCATGGCCGGCGACCGCCAGCGCTGCCTGGAGGCCGGCATGGACGACTACCTGTCCAAGCCGGTCAACCGCGAACTGCTGGCGGAATGCCTGCAACGCTGGCTGCCGCACCGCGCCGCCAATGCCGCACCGGTGGATGCCGCGCTGCCGGCGGAGGCGGAGGCCACGGAAAGCGCGGCATCGCCGACGCCGCCGTCCGTCGCGCCCACGCCCGCCGCCAACGGCGCCGACACGGCGCCGATGCTGCCGCCGACCCCGTTGCCGGTGCTGGACATCGCGGTGCTCGACGAATTGCGCGAACTCGCCGGCAGCGCGACCACCGCGCAGATCGTCGACCTGTTCCTGGACGATGCGCCGCAGCTGATCCAGCGCCTGGAGCAGGCCGCCGCGATCCCGCAGCTGGACCCGTTGCGCGACGCGGCGCACACGCTGAAGTCCTCGGCCGCCAACGTCGGCGCGCTGGCACTGTCGGCCGCCGCCGCGCGCATCGAGACCGGCGTGCGCGCCCATCAGCTGGAGCGCCCCGCGGTCGCGGTGGCGCTGGTCATCGCCGAATTCGCGCGTGCGCGGCTGGCCTTGAAGGGCTACCGCAACACCTTGCGCGACGCCGCGGAAAGCACGGCGCCATAAGCGGCCCATACCCATTGCCTGTGTAGGAGCGGCTTCAGCCGCGACAGATCCTATGGGTACCTTCGGATAGGGCCTGTCGCGGCTGAAGCCGCTCCTACAGGGGTGCCAGCATCCCTTGGGCTACCCACGCCGGGCGAGGCCCGCCCGAATGCTGGCCACAACACGGCCAGGCGGAAGCGCCGCTCAGTCCTCGAGCTTGGTCAGCAGATAGTTCGGCTCGCCGATGCGGCCGATCAGATCGAGCTGGGTTTCCAGCCAATCGATGTGCTCTTCCTCCGACTCCAGGATGTCGGCCAGCAGCTGGCGGCTGACGTAGTCCTGGATCGACTCGGCGTAGGCGATGCCTTCGCGCAAGGTGGTGGTGCCGTCCTGTTCCAGCGCCAGGTCGCACTCGAGGATTTCCTTCGGGTTCTCGCCGATGCGCAGCTTGCCCAGCGCCTGGAAGTTGGGCAGCCCCTCGAGGAACAGGATGCGGTCCGCCAGCTTGTCGGCGTGCTTCATCTCGTCGATCGATTCCTTGTACTCGTGTTCGGCCAGTTCCTTCAGCCCCCAGTTCTTCAGCATCTTGGCGTGCAGGAAGTACTGGTTGATCGCGGTCAACTCGTTGTAGAGGACCTTGTTGAGGAACTCGATGACCTTGCTGTCGCCCTTCATCGCAGTGCTCGCTAATGCGTGGAAAGCGCAGACTTTAGCGAATCGGCCGCGGCCGTGAAGGAACGCGAATCGTGATCATCCCGCTGCGCATCCGCGCCGCGCGGACGCCGCTTTCAGGCGGCGCGGGCCATGCCGCCCAGCATGGGCAACGGCAGGTCGCGCAGCAGCGCGCGTTCCAGCAGGTCGCCAGCCATGTCCAGGCAGGAACCGCAGGTGGCACCGCAACCGGTGCGCATGGTCAGCTCGGACACGGTGCGGCAGCCGGCATCGGCGGCTTCGCGGATCTGGCGATCGGTGACCCCATTGCAGATGCAGACGTACACGATGGCGTTGGCGGCGGACGGCGCGGACTGCGCCTGCCGCCATTCAAACCAAAGTGAGAATGGTTGTCAATTCCGACCGTTAATCGTTATTAATACGGGCGACCAGGGGACCGCCGCGCTTGCGCGGCCGCTTGCGCGGGCGCTCGTGGCCGGCGTTGTTGCCGGGCATCCACGCTTCCTGCGCCAGGGTCGGCATGGCGCGGATGCCCGGCCCGGCGATGCTCTGCGCCAACGGCGCCAGGTGGCGCAGGGCGCGGGCATACACGCCGCGCTTGAACAGCACCACATGTTCCACCGGATACCAGAAATCGACCCAGCGCCAATGGTCGAATTCCGGGGTCTCGGTCAGCTCCAGGTTCAATTCGCTCTCGTCGCACTGCATCCGCAGCAGGAACCAGACCTGCTTCTGGCCGATGCACACCTGGCGTTCGTTACGGCGGATGGCGCGGCTGGGCAGCCGATAGCGCAGCCAGCCAGGCGTCGCGCCGAGCACTTCGACGTGCTCGGGCAACAGCCCGGTCTCTTCACGCAACTCGCGGTACATGGCCTCGACCGGGGTCTCGTCGGTATTCATGCCGCCTTGCGGGAACTGCCAGCCATCCCGGCGCACGCGACGTGCCCAGAACACCTGACCGTCCGGCCGCATCAGCACGATGCCCACGTTCGGTCGATAGCCGTCCGGATCGATCACGATGCGGACTCCTGAAAAATCTACTGGCTCCGACTCTGCCATGGCTGCGGCCGGCCCACAAGCGCGGCAAAAACCCGTTGACAGCCGCCCCATTTACTATAAGAATTGGCGGTTCACCAAGGCTATGTAGCTCAGCCGGTTAGAGCACAGCACTCATAATGCTGGGGTCGGTGGTTCGAGTCCACCCATAGCCACCATGGTGTCCACGCAGCAGGCGTGCGATAATTGCAATCTGCGACATTGCCCCGTCGCCAAGCGGTAAGGCACCTGACTCTGACTCAGGCATTCGGTGGTTCGAATCCATCCGGGGCAGCCAAACAAAAAAGAAAGGCCGATCTTTGATCGGCCTTTCTTTTTTGTTTGGCGCGGGGTTTGCGCAGGCGCTACGCGCCTGCGCCCCGCACCTTGCTGCGCAAGATGCGGGCCCCAGCCCTTCCGCCCCCACATCCCCGCGCCTGTCGGCGCGCCCCCTTGGACTCCAAGGGGGCTTTTCACCAGACACTTTGATGCAGGTTGGAGGTAAAGCCTCGACTCTCGTGCGGGGGGGGGCGTGCCCGACTGCCGATACTTCTGAAGACGCATGCCCTGGACGCCACGCTCGGACGCGTGCGGTCCCGGCGGCCGCCATCGCCCGACTCAATTTCGACCGCGCAGCAACCACCAAGGCGCAGCACCGATTCCCCGAAACGACAAAAGCCCGGCCGGAGCCGGGCTTTTGCGTGTTTCCCAGGGGAATCCCGAAGGATTCCACGCCAGGCGCGGTGGATCAGCGCTTGGAGAACTGGGTCGCGCGGCGGGCCTTGTGCAGACCGACCTTCTTACGCTCGACTTCGCGAGCGTCGCGGGTCATGAAGCCGGCCTTGCGCAGCTCGGACTTCAGGGTTTCGTCGTACTCGACCAGCGCGCGGGCGATGCCCAGGCGGATCGCACCGGCCTGGCCGGTGGTGCCGCCGCCGGCGGCGGTGACGAAGATGTCGAAGCTCTCGGTGTTCTTGGTCAGCTCCAGCGGCTGGCGCACGATCATGCGCGCGGTCTCACGGCCGAAGAACTCGTCCAGCGGACGGTTGTTGACGGTGATGTTGCCGGTGCCCTTGCGCAGGAACACGCGGGCGGTGGAGGACTTGCGGCGGCCGGTGCCGTAGTTTTGCGTGATAGCCATGATTAGATATCCAGAACTTGCGGCTGCTGGGCGGTATGCGGATGCTCGGAGCCCTTGTAGACCTTGAGCTTGCGGTACATGGCGCGACCCAGCGGACCCTTCGGCAGCATGCCCTTGACCGCGATCTCGATGACGCGCTCGGGATGACGCTCCAGCGCCTGCGCCAAGGTCTCGGTCTTCAGGTTGCCGATGTAGCCGGTGAAGCGGTGGTACTTCTTGTCGTTGAGCTTGTTGCCGGTGACCGTGATCTTCTCGGCGTTGATCACCACCAGGTAATCGCCGGTATCGACGTGCGGGGTATAGACCGGCTTGTGCTTGCCGCGCAGACGGCGGGCCAATTCGGTGGAAAGCCGGCCCAGCGTTTTGCCGGCGGCGTCGACGAGATACCAGTCGCGCTGGACGGTCTCGGACTTAGCGGTGAAGGTGCTCATTAGAAGACTCGGTTGGTCGGGCGGATTCCGGCAGCACGCTGCCTGAACTTTGCCACGCGTTGTGAATTGCAAAAACGCAAGAGGCGAAATTCTACGCGCCGCCGCCGCCGCTTGCAAGTCCACCCCTGGCGGAGCCGCCACGGGCGGCGCCCGCGCTTGGCATCGCGGCGGCCCGAGGGGAAAATCGAAGCCCCCTACCGCCCCCGGCCCCTCGATGACGGCTCCCCGCCTGCATACCCCGCTCGACCGCGCCCTGGTCGAGGCCCAGCGCGCCCTGGAGACGGTGTTCGGCAATCCGCCGGCACAGCGCCCCTACCCGGCCGCGGCCACCGCCGACGTGGTGCTGGCGCCGGACGAACGCCGCCACGCCGCCGGGCTGATGCGCATCAACCATGTCGGCGAGGTCTGCGCGCAGGGCCTGTACTTCGGCCAGGCCGCGGTCGCGCGCGATCCGGCGACCCGCGCGCACCTGCTGGAGGCGGCGCAGGAAGAGACCGACCACCTGGCCTGGTGCGCGGCACGGCTGCGCGAACTGGACAGCCGCCCGAGCCTGTTCAATCCGGTCTGGTACGCCGGCAGCTATGCGATCGGCACCCTGGCCGGGCTGCGCGGCGACGGCTGGAATCTGGGCTTCGTGGTGGAGACAGAACGCCAGGTCGAGGCGCATCTGGACGAGCACCTGCAGACGCTGCCGCCGGCCGACCTGCGCAGCCGCGACGTCCTGAAGGTGATGAAGGCTGACGAGGCGCGCCATGCCGAGCACGCCGAACAGGCCGGCGCGCGGCGCTTGCCGGCGCCGATTCCGAGCCTGATGGCCGCGGCCTCGCGGCTGATGAAAGCGGTCGCCTACCGGCTCTGAACACGGCGTGGCACGCGTGCCGCGGACGCTCGCGCTGGCATTGCCGGCGCATTCGGGTTAAAGTGAACGAAAGCTGACTGATTCCACGTCGGCTTGCCCTGTTCCGGCGACCGGCGGTTCCATCCCGGCACCGCCCGTCTCCGCCGCAGCACTGCGCCGAGCCATGCCGCTCGCGCGCGCATTTTCGACCGACATGCCCGCACGCTCCATTCACATTGCCTCGCCACGGACCCGCTGGCTCTCGCGCCTGCTGTTCGCCAGCCTGTTCGCGCTCGGTGGCGGCGCATTGCTGTACCACCTGCTCGGCGACTACCGCCACGCCAGCGCGATCCTGTCCGACCACTCGGTGGCCACGGTGCCGGTGATCGCCGACGGCGCCTTCGGCGTGCATGCCGAGCCGTTGGTGCATTACCGCTTCCACTATGTCTTCGAGAGCAAGGGCCGACTGCACCGTGGCACGTTCGAGGCCAGCGGCGCCGAGGCCGCGCCGCTGCTGCTGGACGGCGCCACGGTGGAGATCGCCTACGCCAATGCCGACCCGTCGCGCTTCGGCCGCCTCGACCAGCTGCAGCACGCCGGCAACCTGGGCGGCGTGCTGACCCGCCTGGCGATCGCGCTGTCGATCGCCGCGCTGCTGGCCGCAGCCGCGCACCAGGTGCTGATCGGACGCGTGCTCGGCACGCGCCGCCGTCGTCCCGCCGTGGCCTGAGCGGTTTCGGACCGCGCGCGCCGCGCAGGCGCCGCTGCGCCAGCCCACGCGTTAGGGCATGGGCTTGCTTCTCAGGCGGCGAACCCGGCAGCGCTCAGGACTGGACCAGCTTCAGGCCGATCACCCCGGCCACGATCAGCCCGATGCAGGCCAGCCGCGCCGGCGAGGCGCTGTCGCCGAACAGCGCGATGCCCAGCGCCGCGGTGCCCAACGCGCCGATCCCGGTCCAGATCGCATACGCCGTGCCCAGCGGGATGTGCTTCAGCGCCTGGGTCAACAGCCACAGGCTGATGCCGGCGCCGGCCAGCGTGCCCAGCGTCGGCCACAACCGGGTGAAGCCTTCGCTGTACTTGAGTCCGAGCGCGAAGCCGATTTCGAACAGGCCGGCGAGCAGCAGGTAGATCCATGGCATTGTCTGTCTCCGTAGACAAATAAAAACAAAAACGGCCCGATGTCTGCACATCGGGCCGCCGTCGGCAGGGGTCGCAGCGCAAACGCCGCGGGGCGGGCCGTCCCGCCGAATGTGACGTGCTACTCGGCCAGATTGCGACCGTGGAACAGTTCCTCGATCTCGCGCTTGAGCAGCGCCTCGATCCGCATGCGCTCCTTGAACGAGAGGTTCTTGGCCTTTTCCTCGAACAGGTACTGGTCCAGATCGAAGTCCTTCAGGTGCATCTTGGTGTGGAAGATGTTCTCCTGATAGACGTTGACGTCGAACATCTCGTAACGCGCCTTGATGTTCTTGGCCAGGAAGTTCTGGATCGAATTGATCTTGTGGTCGATGTAGTGCTTCTTGCCCTTCACGTCGCGGGTGAAGCCACGGATGCGGTAATCCATGATCACGATGTCCGATTCCAGCCGCTCGATCAGGTAATTGAGCGCCTTCAGCGGCGAGATCACCCCGCAGGTGGCGACGTCGATGTCGGCGCGGAAGGTCGCGATGCCGTGCTGCGGGTGGGTTTCCGGGTAGGTATGGACGGTGATGTGGCTCTTGTCCATGTGCGCGACCACCGCGTCGGAGATGATCTCCTTGCCGGCCAGCTTCTTGTCGATCACCGGCTCTTCGGAGATCAGGATGGTCACCGAGGCGCCCTGCGGATCGTAGTCCTGGCGCGCGATGTTGAGGATGTTGGCGCCGATGATCTCGGCCACATCGGTGAGGATCTCGGTCAGTCGGTCGGCGTCGTACTGCTCGTCGATGTACTCGATGTAGCGCTGGCGCTCCTCTTCGGAAACCGCGTAGCAGACGTCGTAGATGTTGAAGCTCAACGCCTTGGTGAGGTTGTTGAAACCTTGCAGCCTCAGGCGAGGCAACGGCTTGACCACGGGCGTGAATCCTCTAAAAGATGGATGGGGTAGAAAGGGCAGCAATTATGGGCCAAACGCGCCCGTAGCGAAACGTGGGGATTGGCGCTCGTTTGCCGCAGACAACGCGTCCCGTTAAGCTTCGGGACTCACGTAGTAGCGAAGCCGCCATGAGTCCCGGAAACACCTCCACTGCAACACCTGTGCGCATCGCTCCAAGTCCTCTGACGTTGGACACCGCCACCATCGACCGCTTCCTGGCGCACAGCCATCGGCGTCGCTATCCGGCGCGGACCGACGTGTTCAGGCCCGGCGATCCGGCCGGCACCCTGTACTACGTCGTCAGCGGCTCGGTCAGCATCATCGCCGAGGAAGATGACGACCGCGAGCTGGTGCTGGGCTATTTCGGCAGCGGCGAGTTCGTCGGCGAGATGGGCCTGTTCATCGAATCGGACCAGCGCGAGGTGATCCTGCGCACCCGCACTCCATGCGAACTGGCCGAGATCAGCTACGAACGGCTGCACCAGCTGTTCCTGGGCTCGCTGTCGGCGGATGCGCCGCGGGTGCTGTACGCGATCGGCGTGCAGCTGTCCAAGCGCCTGCTCGACACCTCGCGCAAGGCCAGCCGTCTGGCATTCCTGGACGTCACCGACCGCATCGTGCGTACCCTGCACGACCTGGCGCAGGAGCCGGAGGCGATGAGCCACCCGCAGGGCATGCAGCTGCGCGTCTCGCGGCAGGAGCTGGCGCGGCTGGTCGGCTGCTCGCGCGAGATGGCCGGGCGGGTGCTGAAGAAGCTGCAGGTCGACGGCATCCTGCACGCCCGTGGCAAAACCGTGGTGCTGTACGGCGCGCGCTGAGCGCAAGGCCGCGACCGCGCGCCGCGCTAGCGGCGGCGGTCCACCGCGATGGTTCTGAGCGAGACCTTCTATTGGTTCGTGCTGGTCGGCCTGGCGGCGCAGCTGGTCGATGGCGCGCTGGGCATGGCCTTCGGCCTGGTGTCCTCGTCCGTGCTGCTGAGTATGGGCCTGCCGCCGGCGGCGGTCAGCGCCAGCGTGCACAGCGCCGAAGTCTTCACCACCGGCGCCTCGGGCCTGTCGCACCTGGCGCTGGGCAATGTCGACAAGCGCCTGTTCCTGCGCCTGGCGCTGCCGGGCATGGCCGGCGGCATCCTCGGCGCCTATGTACTGACCCAGCTGCCGGGCGATGTGATCCGCCCGTTCGTGCATCTGTATCTGCTCGGCCTGGCGGTGCTGATCCTGCTGCGCGCCGCCGGTCGTGCGCTGCCGCGGCAGCAGGTGCAGCGGGTGCCGCTGCTGGGCTTCGTCGCCGGCCTGCTCGACGCCAGCGGCGGCGGCGGCTGGGGGCCGGTGGCGACCTCGACCCTGCTGGCGCGCGGCGGCCAGGCGCGCACCACGATCGGCACGGTCAATGCCGCCGAATTCCTGGTGACGCTGTCGATCTCGCTGACCTTCCTGCTGACGATGGGCGTCCAGCACCTAGAAATCGTGCTCGGGCTGCTGGTCGGCGGCATGCTGGCCGCGCCGCTGGCGGCGGTGCTGGTCAAGCGGGTGCGCGAACGCTGGGTGCTGGTGGCGGTGGGCCTGCTGGTGCTCGGGATCAGCCTGTACCAGATCGGCAGCACGCTGCATCGCTGGTGGGCTTAGCCCGTTATTGCGGCGAGGCGTCGCCAGCGCGGTCGCGGCAACCCCAGTTCAGGATCGGCGTGCCGGAGGGCAGTTCGCGGCGGAAGCGGGCCACGGCCGAGGCCTTCGGATTGACCACCACCGGCACCGCGGCGGCGTGCAGCAGCGGCAGGTCGGCGGTGCTGTCGGAGTAGGCGGTGGCGATCTCGCCATAGCCGAGCTCGCGCAGCATGCGCATCTTCTCTTCGTTGTGGCAGTGGCGGGTGGCGGTGACCGCACCCAGCCGCGGGCCGATCAGGCTGCCGACCACCGGCACGTCCTGGTGGGCGACGAAGCCGAGGATGGCGCGCGCCAGTTCCGGCGGCGCGCCGGTGGCGACCACCACCCGGTCGCCGGCGGCGCGGTGCCGGGCGAACACCTCCAGCGCGTGCGGCAGCAGGCGCTGGCGGATTCGCGCCTCGTGCTGCAGCACGTACTGGTCGATCACCCGATTGAACTCGCGGGCGCGGTGCAGGCCGAAGCTGGCGATCCACACGTAGCCGGAGATGCCGGTGCGCCGGGTCGGCAGCATCGCCACCAGCGGCCCCAGCAGCGGCGTGGCCAGCAGCGCGGCGGCCAGGCGCACGGGGTTGCGCCGGATCAGCCAGGCGAACAGGTGGCTGCCCGAATCGCCGTCGTACAGCGTGTGGTCGAAATCGAACACCACCAGCGGCGCATCGGCGCGCGGCGCGGGATAGGCCTCGCTCATGGTTCGAAGAACAGCTGGCGCAGCGCCTCGCCGGGTTCCTCGGCGCGCATGAAGGCTTCGCCGACCAGGAACGCGTGCACGCCGGCCGCGCGCATCGTCGCCACGTCGGCCGGGCCGAGGATGCCGCTCTCGGTGACCAGCAGGCGATCGCGCGGCACCGCGTCCTGCATTGTCAGCGTGGTCTGCAGCGATACCTCGAAGGTGCGCAGGTTGCGGTTGTTGATGCCGATCAGCGGCACCGGCACCTGGATCGCGCGTTCCAGCTCGTCGATGTCGTGCACTTCGACCAGCACGTCCATGCCCAGCTGCAGCGCCAGCGCCGACAGTTCGGCCAGCTGCAGGTCGTCGAGCGCGGAGACGATCAGCAGGATGCAGTCGGCGCCGAGCGCGCGCGCCTCATAGACCTGGTACGGGTCGATGATGAAGTCCTTGCGCAGCACCGGCAGCGTGCACGCCTCGCGCGCCTGTTGCAGATAGCGGTCGTGACCCTGGAAGAAGTCCTCGTCGGTCAGCACCGACAGGCAGGCGGCGCCGCCGAATTCGTAGCTGACCGCGATGTCGGCCGGATGGAAGTCGGCGCGGATCACGCCCTTGGAAGGGCTGGCCTTCTTGACCTCGGCGATCACCGCGGGGTCGCCGGCGGCGATCGCGGCCTGCAGCGCACGCGCGAAACCGCGCACCGGCGGCGCCGCCTCGGCGCGCGCCATCAGCTCGGACAGCGGCACGCGCGCGCTGCGCGCGGCGATCTCTTCGGCCTTGCGGGCGAGGATGGTGCGGAGGATGTCGCTGCTCATAGGGCTTGGATCCTGGGGGACGGGCATTATCGGTCAAGATGGTGAAGGCCGGGGTCATGCGGCCGGATTGGGGATTGGGGATTCGGGACGCGGCCAGCAGCATGGGCATCGGCTTTCTGGGGCCGGCAAGCGCGAGCGGACAGCTGCCGCGCGGATGTATGTGCCTCTCCCGCGCCGGTTCGGTTGTGGCACCGCCTGCTGCCGTGGCACCGCGGCGACAGCCGCGCCGCATTCGCGGCCCACCGCAACCTGCGGCGCGGTCTGCGGCGTCAGTCCCTTTCCTCGCGTGCGTCGAGCTCCTCCCGGTCGGACAATTCGAAGTACAGCACCTCGGACCAGTTGGTGAGTCCCAGCGGCCGCTCGGTGGCGCCGGTGCGCGTGCTGTCGCAGTCGTCGTCGAAGCGCAGGCCGTGGAAGACATCGAGCGGCGGTGCGCCCTGTTCGACAGCCAGGCGGCGCAGCAGGCGCGCCGCCTCGTGGGTGTCGGCCGGCAAGGCCTCGAAGGCGGCGCCGACGGCGCGGCAGCGTTCGATCTCCTCCTCGACGCATGCGCGCAGTTCCGCTTCTTCGGCCGCCGACATCATGTCCAGCTCGACGGTCTCCAGCAGCAGGAACGCGTCGCGGTTCTCTTCCAGGAACGCGATCGTTTCGTCCAGCCAGCCCGGCAGGTGCTCGACCGTCGCAGGCGCGCGCACCGGCGCCTCGATCGGTGCCGATACCGGCGTCGCCGAGAACATCCGCGCGAGACGCCCCAGCCAGGACACCGGTGGTGGCGCGGCGATCGGCGCCGGAGCGGGCGGTGCGGCAGGCGCAGCCGTCGCCGCGATCACCTTCACGATCTCGGCGAAGCGCCTGACCCGCTCCAGGCCCGGCGCGAACGGACTGCTGATCGCATGCAGGCGCGGGGGCTGGTCTTCGTCTTCCTCTTCGTCTTCGCCCTCGTCTTCGCCCTCGTCGGCCTCCTGATCGGCGGCTTCAACGACATCCTCGTCGTTGTTCTCGTCATCGTCCTCGTCGTCATCCAGGCCTTCCGCCACGAGCGAGGCGCATAGCTGGGGATCGGCCGACATCAGCAGCCGGTACACGAACGGCACGTCGTATGCCCACTCCGAGAGGCTGGAAATGGTGTCGGGCCGGTCGTAGTAGGACGTCGGCCGGTTGCCGAGGCTGTAGAGATAGGATCGGTTGGCCATGCAAATCCTCGTGTCGGGGTGCGCCGCCGATGCGCAGCGGACAGCAGCTTATCGCGCCGGCCAGCGCACCGCCCTGCACCCGCATCGCCACCGGCACATTCGCTCATCCGCATGACGCGCGAACGACATGGCGCGCACCAAGCCTGCATTGCCGACGGCATGGATGGCCGCGGCGGCGACGCGGCGACCGTTTTGCCGCTCCGTCGCGTTCAGCCGGCAGCGGACGCCGCGTCCTGCAGACCCGCCAAGCGCCGCGTACACGCCACATACGCATCGAGCTTGGCGCGCGCGCGGCCGTCGGCGATCGCCGTGCGTGCCAAGCCGATGCCGGCGCCGATATCGGCCGCCACGCCGGCCACGTACAGCGCCGCGCCGGCGTTGAAGGCGACGATGTCCAGCGCCGGACCGGGCACGTTGTCGAGCACGCCGAGCAGCATCGCCATCGATTCGGCGGCATCGGCGACCTTGAGGTTGCGGCTGGCCGACATGGCGATGCCGAAATCCTCCGGATGCACTTCGTACTCGCGCACTTCGCCGTCGCGCAATTCGCCGACCAGGGTGCCGGCGCCGAGCGAGAGTTCGTCCATGCCGTCGCGCCCCCACACCACCAGCGCGCGCTCGGCGCCCAGCTCGTGCAGCACGCGCGCCTGGATGCCGACCAGATCGGGATGGAACACGCCCATCAGGATGTTCGGCGAACCGGCCGGATTGGTCAGCGGTCCGAGGATGTTGAAGATGGTGCGCACCCCCATCTCGCGCCGCACCGGCGCCACCACCTTCATCGCCGGGTGGTGCACCGGCGCATACATGAAGCCGATGCCGGTGGCGTCCAGGGCCTGCGCCACCTGCTCGGGCTGCAGCTCGATCGCCGCGCCCAGCGCTTCGAGCGCGTCGGCGCTGCCGGACTTGGAGGAGACGCTGCGGTTGCCGTGCTTGGCCACCTTGGCGCCGGCCGCGGCGGCCACGAACATCGCGCAGGTGGAGATGTTGAAGGTGTGCGAGCCGTCGCCGCCGGTGCCGACGATATCGACCATGTGGGTGCGGTCGGCGACCTCGACGGTGCGCGAGAACTCGCGCATCACCGCGGCCGCGCCGGCGATCTCGCCGATCGTCTCCTTCTTCACCCGCAGCCCGGTGAGGATCGCCGCGGTCATCATCGGCGACACTTCGCCGCGCATGATCTGCCGCATCAGCCCGACCATCTCGTCGTGGAAGATCTCGCGGTGCTCGATGGTGCGTTGCAGGGCTTGCTGGGGGGTCAGCGTCATGGCGGTTCCTGGACGTTCAAAGACTGGCGTGCTCGAGGATTTCCTGGCCCATCAGCACGCAGTCGCCTTCGCGCATCCGGTAATAGAGCAGGCGCATGCGGTACTCGCCCTTGTAGACGTAGCCCATCACTTCCAGGACGTCGAAGCGTTGCTTGGCATTGGCCGGATTGGCGATGGACGGCAGCGGCCGGGCCGGGCCCGGCACCTCCGCGCGCTCGTCGTTGCCGACATGGAAATTCAGCAGGCGCCGCGCCTGCGCCACGGCCTGGTCGGCGCACTGCATGGTCGAGGGCACCGCAGCGGCTCGGACCGGCGCCATGGCCAGGATGGCGCTGGCCGCCAACAACAACGACAGGTATCGGTTCATTGCGGACGCTCCAGAAAGTTACGCAGCAAGGCGTGGCCGTGCTCGGTGAGGATGGACTCGGGATGGAACTGCACGCCCTCGACCGGGAACTGGCGGTGGCGCAGGCCCATGATCTCTTCCATCGTGCCGTCTTCGTTTTCGGTCCAGGCGGTCACTTCCAGGCAGTCCGGCAGCGTGGTCTTCTCCACCACCAGCGAGTGGTAGCGGGTGGCCTCGTAGCGGTCCGGCAGGCCGGCGAACACGCCGCGGCCTTCGTGGCGGATGCGCGAGGTCTTGCCGTGCATGATGGTGCCGGCGCGCACCACCTGCCCGCCGTAGGCCTGGCCGATGCTCTGGTGGCCCAGGCACACGCCGAGGATCGGCGTGCGCTGGCCGAGCCGCTCGATCAGTTGCAGCGACACGCCGGCCTCGTTCGGCGTGCACGGGCCGGGCGAGATCACGATGCGCTCCGGCGCCAGCCGCTCGATCTCGTCCACGCTGAGCGCGTCGTTGCGCACCACCTTGACCTCGGCGCCGAGCGCCTGCAGGTACTGCACGAGGTTGTAGGTGAAGCTGTCGTAGTTGTCGAGCATCAGCAGCATGGCGGGGGACTCATTGCGCGATCAGGAAGACCGCATAGACGTTTTCGGAGAGGGTGAGGTTGCCGGCTTCGAGGGATTCGGCCACGCCGTCCGCGGCACGTGGTTCTGCAAAGTTGAACCCCGGCGCAGCAAGACTGCTTGTCACTTGCACGGCGATCCGCTCCGTCGGCCAGCGACCGGCCTGGATGCCGTAGGCGAAGTTCGGCGCCACTTCGGAGATGGTGTAGAGGCCACCCAGGCGCACGCCATAGGCCTTTGCCAGTGCCTGCGCCGAGGTGCGGGTCTGTTCGGCCGCCTGGCGCTTGAGTTCCGCACGCAGCGCGACCTCGCCGCTGTAGCGCGGCGTGATGCCCGACACCTGCAGCTCCTCGCTGGTGCGCAGCTTGCCGAGCAAGTCGCGCACCTCGCCCAGCGTGCCGAAGTCGGCGGACAGGGTGCGCTGCACACGGGTGCCGCTGAAGACTTGCTTGTTGTCTTCGTAGCGCTGCTCCGGCTGGATCGACAGCGTCGTCGCCTGCACGCTGTCGGCGAGCGCATGCTGCTGCTTGAATGCGACCAGCACGCTCGCCGCATTGGCCTGCACGCGCTTGCGCGCCGCACCCGGGTCGGCATCCACTGCACTCAGCGTGATCTTGACCCCGAAGCGATCCGGCACCACTTCGCGCTGCGCCTCGCCCTTGACCAGCAGGTGCGGCTGCGACGGCAGGCTGTTGACCTGCGCGCTGGCGAACGCCGGCAATGCCAGCAGCACCGCGATGACCCAGCAACCGATCGTGTTCGTTTTCATCCTTGCTCTCCTTGGCGAATGTCAGCCGGCCGCGCGTCGCGCGCCGGGGTACGAAAGCGCGGCGAAATCGCGGCACAGCGCGTCGACCGCATCGGCCCGCGTCGCCCACGAGGTCACGAAACGGATCACCCAGCGGCCGTCGGCCAGCGCCTGCCAGCGCTCGAAGTCGTAGCGCTGCGCCAAGGCCTCGACGGCGTCGGCCGGCAGCGTCACGAACAGCTGGTTGGTCGGCGAATCCGACGCGAACTGCGCGCCAGCCGCGGCCAGGCCTTCGCGCAGGCGCGCGGCCATGCGGTTGGCGTGCGCGGCCAGTTCGTAGAACAGGCCGTCCTCGAACAGCGCGGCGAACTGCGTGCCCAGCACCATGCCCTTGGCCAGCAGCGCGCCGCGCTGCTTGAGCAGGTAGCGGAAGTCCGACTGCAATGCCGGATTCACGATCACCAGCGCCTCGCCGAGCAGCGCGCCGTTCTTGGTGCCGCCGATATAGAACGCGTCGGTCAGCGCGGCGACATCGGCCAGGCTCAGGTCGTTGCCCTCGGCGGTCAATGCGCTGCCGATGCGCGCGCCGTCCAGGAACAGCCACAGCCCATGCGCGTCGCAGACGTCGCGCAAGGCCTGCAGCTCATGCTTGCGATAGATGGTGCCGAGCTCGGTGGTGTTGGACACGTACACCAACCGCGGCTGCACCATGTGTTCGTTGCCGTGCTCGGCCAGCAGCGGCGCGATCAGCGCCGGGCTCAGCCGGCCATCGGCCGCCGCCACCGTCAGGACCTTGTGCCCGGTGGCCTCGATCGCGCCGGTCTCGTGCGTGGCGATGTGCCCGCTGGCGGCGGCGATCACCGCCTGATGCGGACGCAGAAAGGCGCCGATCGCGGCAAGGTTGGTCTGCGTGCCGCCGACCAGCAGGTGCACGTCGGCGTGCGCGCAGGCGATCTCGCGGCGGATCAGCTGCGCCGCGCGTTCGCTGTGCCGGTCCAGGCCGTAGCCGCCGTTCTGCTCGGCGCTGGCCGCGGCCAATGCGGCGAGCAGGCGCGGATGCGCGCCTTCGCTGTAGTCGTTGCGGAAGCTGATCCGCGGGCTCGGCGCGGACACGCTCACAGCCCCTTCGCCGCCTCGGCCACCGCGCGGAACAGCGCGCGGCCCTTGTTCATGGTCTCGTCCCATTCCTTCTGCGGATCGGAGTCGTAGACGATGCCGGCGCCGGCCTGCACGTGCAGGCGGCCGTGCTTGATCACCGCGGTGCGGATCGCGATCGCGGTATCGGCATCGCCGTGCCAGCCCAGGTAGCCGATGCTGCCGGCATAGACGTTGCGCTTGATCGGTTCCAGTTCACGGATCACTTCCAGCGCGCGGATCTTCGGCGCGCCGCTGACGGTGCCGGCGGGGAACGTGGCGCGCAGCACGTCGGCGTAGCTGAGCCCGGGCAGCAGCGTGCCGGTGACTTCGCTGACGATGTGCATGACGTGGCTGTAGCGCTCGATCACGAAGCGTTCGCCGACCGCGACGGTGCCGGCCTGCGACACCCGGCCGGCATCGTTGCGGCCCAGGTCGATCAGCATCAGGTGCTCGGCGCGCTCCTTCGGATCGGCCAGCAGCTCCGCTTCCAGCGCCAGGTCCTCTTCCACGGTCTTGCCGCGCGGGCGGGTGCCGGCGATCGGGCGCACGGTGACCTGGCCGGCTTCCAGCCGCACCAGGATCTCCGGCGAGGAGCCGACCACCTGGGTGTCGCCGACGTCGAGGAAATACATGTACGGCGACGGGTTCAGCGCGCGCAGCGCGCGGTACACGTCCACCGGGCGCGCGCTGAACGGCACGCTCAGGCGCTGGCTCAGCACCACCTGGAAGATGTCGCCGGCGCGGATGTATTCCTTGGACTTCTCCACCGCGGCGATGAAGCCTTCGCGGGTGAAACCGGACACGAAGTCGCTTTCGTCGAGCACGTCGCGCGCCAGCGGTACCGGGTAGCCGGCGCCGGGCTGGCGCAGCGTGGCGGTCAGCGCGTCCAGCCGCGCCTGCGCCCGTTCCCAGGCGTCGGCCTCGCGCGGATCGGCGTGCACGATCAGGTACAGGCGGCCCTTGAGGTTGTCGAAGACCGCGACCTCTTCGGACAGCATCAGCAGGATGTCGGGCGTGTCGAGCTCGTTGCGCTTGTCGCCGCTGGCCAGGCGCGGTTCGATGTAGCCGATGCATTCGAAGCCGAACCAGCCGACCAGGCCACCGGTGAAGCCGGGCACGCCGTCGAGCTTGGGCACCGAATGCGCCGAGCGCAGCGCTTCGACCTCGGCGAACGGATCGGCGACCTCGCGGCGCTCGATCAGCTCGCCGTGATCGCGCACTTCCAGCGTATGCCCGCTGAAGGTGTACACGCGCCGTACCGGCAGGCCGATGATCGAATAGCGGCCGAAGCGTTCGCCGCCTTCGACCGATTCGAACAGGTAGGTATGCGGGGCGTCGGCGAGCTTGAGATAGACCGACAGCGGCGTGTCCAGGTCGGACAGCACTTCGCGGACAACGGGGATGCGGGTGTGGCCTTCAGCGGCGTAGCGCTGGAACAGCTCGCGGGTGATCAAGACGACTTTCCTTCCGGGACTCGGTGGCGGGGCGGACGACGGCTACAGGCCACCATCGCCACGCACGGCGAGCGGAAGTGAAGGAACGCTGGGTCGTCAGGCTGGACACGGCGGCTACTTTACCGCAACTGCGGCGACTGGCAACGGTTGCAGAAGGGACCATCGGCGCTGCGCTGCATGGGCTGTTGCAGCCTGGAAGCGAAAGCACTGCTTAGGCTGGATGCAGTCGGGACTGAAGTCCCTCCCACACTGCACCCGGCCGCCGCGCCGCAAGTCCCATTGCGGGAGCGACTGCAGCCTGGAAAGCGAAAGCACTGCCTGGGCTGGATGCAGTCGGGACCGAAGTCCCTCCCACAGCGCACCAGAACGCCGGTCGCGAGTCCTTGTAGGAGCGACTTCAGTCGCGACGCGGCACCCCGTCCAGGCCAGCGCCCGGCGCGGCCGCTACCCCGCCCGGCCGCGCAGCAACGCCGAATCGGCCGGCAGGTGCATGCGTAGGCGGCCGGCGACGCAATCGATGCGGAAGTGCCGCGAGGTCTCCGGTTCGCCGTCCAGGTTCAAGGTCAGCGGCATGGCCGCGTCGATGCGCACCCACGGCAGTTGCGCACGCACCGCGACCCGCTCCAGCGCGGCCTGCTTGCCGGACGTGACCAGCGTGCCCAGGGTCGCGGCGACTTCGCCGCTCATCTCCGGGACGATGGTCAGGTCGAGCAGGCCGTCGTCGAGCAACGCGTCCGGGCACAGCGCCTGGCCGCCGCCGGCCTGGCGTCCGTTGCCCAGGCCGAGCGCGATGAATTCGCCTTCCCAGGCGAAATCCGGCCCCTCGAACCGCGCCTGGATCGGATCGATCTGGCCCAGCTTGCCCATCCCGGTGATCAGGTAGGCCAGGCCGCCGAGCATCTTCTTCAGGCCCTCGTCGGTTTCCACCGTGACCTGGGTGCCGAAGCCGCCGCTGGCGACATTGGCGCACCAGTGCGGCCCGTGCTCGGCCTCGATGCGCAGCAGGTCGATGGCCACCGCCGGCGCCTGCGCGACCAGTTCCAGCGCCGCCAGCGGGGTGTCGGGAATGCCGGCGGCGGTGGCGAAATCGTTGGCCGTGCCCAACGGCACCAGGCCCAGCGCCGGCAGCGCCGCAGCCGCGGCGTCATGGTGCGCGAGGGCGCTGGCCACCTCGCTCAAGGTGCCGTCGCCGCCGGCGGCGACGATGCAGTCGGCGCCGTCGGCCACGGCCTCGGCCACGTAGCGCTCGGCGTCGCCCTCCTCCCAGGTCACCCGCACCTGCAGTCGGATGCCGCGCTCGCGCAGCGCGGACACGGCCTCGCGCAGCGGCTCGTCGCCCGCCGACTTGCCATTGAGGATCAGACGCCAGTGCGGTGCTGCCATGCGGACCTTCCCGAGATCAGGCCTGCAGCCTAGCCGGCGACGGATGCGGACATCGTGAATGCGCGGCGCGCCGGCGCGCGGGCGATGCCCGCCGTGCCCGGAGCGCGCCACGGTGAGACATCGGCCCTGGCCGGCCTGCCGCGATCGGTCGCTGGCCTAGCGCCCGGCACGCGGCGCGATGTCGGCCGCGCTGTCATACCTGCGTCACCGATCGCCCGGAACATGGAAGGCCATAGCAAGGACGACGGATGGAGGCAGGATCAGCCTCCGATTTCTCCCAGGGGCCGCACTGGCGACAGTGCGGTTCTTTCTTTTGCGCCGCCGCTCAGCCGGCCGCGAACCTGGCCAGCGCCTCGCCCTGCAGGCGGTACACGGTCCATTCGTCCTGTGCCTGCGCGCCGGCGGCCTGGTAAAAATCAATCGCCGGCTGGTTCCAGTCGAGCACCGACCATTCGAAGCGGCCGCAGCCCTCGGCCAGCGCCTGCCGGGCCAGGTGCCGCAGCAAGGCCTTGCCGGCGCCGCTGCCGCGGTGTTCCGGGGCCACGTACAGGTCTTCCAGGTACAGGCCGTTGCGGCCGAGCCAGGTCGAGTAGTTGTAGAAGTACACCGCGTAGCCGATCGGCTGCGCGTCGGCCTCGCAGATCAGCGCGTGCGCGGTGGCGCCGGGGCCGAACAGGCTGGCGCGCAGGCCGGCCTCGTCGGTCTGCACCGCGTCCTCGGCGCGCTCGTAGCGGGCCAGGTCGCGGATCAGGCGCAGGATCAGCGCCGCATCGTCGGCGGTGGCCGGGCGGATGTGCAGCGCGGCCATCTCAGCGCGCCGCCACCGCTGCCCGCATCTGCGCGATCACCGCGGCATAGTCGGGCGCGTTGAAGATGGCCGAGCCGGCGACGAAGGTGTCGGCGCCGGCGGCGGCGATCGCGGCGATGTTGTCGGGCTTGACCCCGCCGTCGATCTCCAGCCGGATCGGCTTGCCGCTGGCGTCGATCCGGGCGCGGATCGCGCGCAGCTTGTCCAGCGCCGACGGGATGAAGGCCTGCCCGCCGAAGCCCGGGTTGACCGACATCACCAGCACCAGGTCCAGGTCGTCGAGCACCCAGTCGAGGATGTCCACCGGCGTGGCCGGATTGAGCACCAGCCCGGCCTTGCAGCCGTGCGACTTGATCAGCTGGATGCTGCGGTGCACGTGGCGGCTGGCCTCGGGGTGGAAGCTGATGAGGCTGGCGCCGGCCTCGGCGAAGTCCGGGATCAGCCGATCCACCGGCTCGACCATCAGGTGCACGTCGATCGGCGCGGTGACGCCGTGCTTGCGCAGCGCCTGGCAGACCATCGGGCCGATGGTCAGGTTGGGCACGTAATGGTTGTCCATCACGTCGAAATGGATCCAGTCGGCGCCGGCCTCGAGGACGTTGTCCACTTCCTCGCCGAGGCGGGCGAAATCGGCGGACAGGATGGACGGGGAGATGATGCAGTCGGACATGGCGAAGGTCTCAGCGCTTGCGCAGGGTGCGGATACGGTCGTAGGCGGTGTTGAGCTGGCTGGCCTTCTTCTCGGCCCGCGCCCGCAGCTCCGGGCTGGCGCCGGCGACCTTGTCGGGGTGGTACTGGGAAATCAGCCGGCGATAGGCCAGTTCGATCTCGGCGTCGGTGGCGTCGCGGCGCACGCCCAGCTCGCGGTAGGGGTCGTCGCGCTGGCCGAGCTTGAACCAGTCAGCATCGAAGGCGTGCCCGACCAGCAGCCCGAGCACCGCGCCGAACACCGGATTGGGCCGGAACAGCAGCGCCCCGGCGATGGCGCCGAGCAGTTTTCCGTACCAGTGCATGGGCGAGGGCGGGCTCGGCGGACAAGGCCTCGCATTTTACGGCACAGCGGGGCTTTCCGGCCGTACACTACGCGGCCCGCTGTCGAGCCGCGGGCCCGCCGGGTCCCGGGACAGCCGCCATTGCGAAGTCCGTAGGAGTGCCTGTGTCCACCACGCTGTTGCAATCCGATCTGCCCGGCCTGCCGTTGCGTCACCGGGGCAAGGTCCGCGACGTATTCGATATCCCCCGCGAGCGCCTGCCTGCCGACGCCCCGCCCGGGGACTACCTGCTGATGGTCGCCACCGACCGCCTGTCCGCGTTCGACGTGGTGCTGCCCGACCCGATTCCCGGCAAGGGCGAGATGCTGTGCCAGGTCTCCAACTTCTGGTTCAAGAAGACCGAGCACCTGATGCCCAACCACCTGACCGGCATCGACGTGGCCGCGGTGCTGCCCGCCGGCGTGGACGCGGCGCTGTACGCGCGGCGCGCGGTGGTGACCAAGAAGCTCAAGCCGGTGCCGGTGGAGGCGATCGCCCGCGGCTACCTGATCGGCAGCGGCTGGAAGGACTACCAGCGCACCGGCAAGGTCAGCGGTATCGAGCTGCCCGACGGCCTGCGCCAGGCCGAGAAGCTGGCCGAACCGATCTTCACCCCCTCGACCAAGGCCGCGGTCGGCGACCACGACGAGAACATCGACTTCGACGCGATGGTCAAGACCGTCGGCGCCGAGCTGGCCGAGCGCGTACGCGACGCCACCCTGCGCATCTACCGCTTCGCCGCAGACTTCGCCGCCGAGCGCGGCATCCTGCTGGCCGACACCAAGTTCGAGTTCGGCACCGACGCCGACGGCCGCCTGTACATCATGGACGAGATGCTGACCCCGGATTCCTCGCGCTACTGGCCGGCCGACGAGTACCAAGTGGGCACCAGCCCGCCGAGCTACGACAAGCAGTTCGTGCGCGATTACCTGGAGACGCTGGACTGGGGCAAGACCGCGCCCGGCCCCAGCCTGCCGCAGGACGTGATCGACCGTACCCGCGCCAAGTACGCCGAGGCGCTGCAGCGGCTGGCGGGGATTTCGATCGACTGAGGCCGGCGATAGCCGCCGGGTGGAGGGGGGCGCGGGATTGCCCTCCTCTTTACCAATCTGCCGCTCGCGGATAAAGGCTTGCACCGGGTTCGCAGCCCATCTGGGCACGACCGCGAACGCCCGCGTGCCAAGGGCCAGCGGCGCTTCGAGCGCACCCCGCAACGCGATGGATTTCACCGACTTTTTACCCTTCTCTGACGAGACTCACCGTCTGCACGTGGTCATGCCATCCAACCAGATCAGGAGGATCCGTTGGTCATCGTACGCACTCTCTTCGCCACCCTTGGCCTGGCCCTGGCGCTCTCCGCCTGCAAGCCGCAGCAGGGCGACCCAACAGCCATCGCATCCCCTGCGCCCACGCCAGCAGTCGCGCCGGCACCGGCGGCGCCTGCCTGTCCGGATGCGGA
This sequence comes from Xanthomonas sp. JAI131, assembly GCF_013410075.1. Classification (NCBI taxonomy): domain Bacteria; kingdom Pseudomonadati; phylum Pseudomonadota; class Gammaproteobacteria; order Lysobacterales; family Lysobacteraceae; genus Xanthomonas; species Xanthomonas sp. JAI131. The sequence continues at coordinate 674,947 of NZ_JACCCN010000003.1, forward strand.
CTTCGATAGCTTCCTCAAGCGTTTCAGCGCCGACATCGCGGTGCAGGAAAAGGCCACGGCTGATCCGCTGACGATGATCCGGCTCGATCCGGAGGCCCAACCCGAGCCGAAGCCGGTGACCAGCGCCGTCCCGCTACACGATGTCGAGTGGCCGGTGATTCCGAACTTGGAGGCGGCCCGCAACGGTGGCCGCGAGGTCACCGTCTCCGAGGAAGCCGACGGCCGCCGGGTGCTGGTGCGCACGGCGGACACCGGCGACCAGCAGGTCTACCACTTCGCCCAGCGCCCGTGCTGGACGCTGGTGAAGGTGGACGACCAATCCTTGTGAGCCTATCCGCCGTCCCTGACGGTTTCGTGCTGAACGGTTTCGTACGACGTCTCCCGCGCGGAGACGACATTGAGGCGATCCGATGCGAAGTTCCATCTCCATCCTGCTTGCCCTTGGTTTGACTCCCTGGCTCGGGCTCGCCGCATGCGGTGCCAGGCCTGACGCCGCAGACCGAATCGCCGAGGCACCGCCAGCGGCGCCCTCACGTTCGCCCTCCCCTGCTTCGACGCCATCGGCCATACAAGGACAGACCGGCATGATCAAGGAATGCCCCGGCGCACGCCTGCACCTGACCACCGTCCCTTCCCAGAGTCAGGCTCCCACCGTGACGCGTGTGGAGCTGGAGCGTGGCGGACAACGCCAGACGCTGGCGCCACCTCCTGAGATGGCGGACTACACCGCGGTGGGCCTGGGCTGCGCACAAGACAAGACAGGAACTGATTATTTCGTCGTCCAGTACGGCGAACTGCCCTACGGTTGCGAGTTTTGCGAATGGTTCTTCCTCTACGACACGCAGGGACGGCTGCTGAATCACGCCACGCCGCCATTGCGCGAACAGGACCACCAGCAAAGCCCGAACAACGACGAGTACGAAGGCAAGCTTGAAGAGCTGGGGCTGAAGCACCCGGAACTGATGCCCTTCCAGCCCTGAGCCAAGGATGTCCATGCGCCGCCGATGGCGGCACGTGGCCGATGCAGTACGCAGTACATGGAGCAGCACCCCTCGCAAGGAAGAATCTGTCTCATAGAAAGGAACGCACGATATGACCGACGACACGATCTACACCGACATGGTGCAACCGCGCGGCAACGCCTACCGCAGCGACCAACTCAAACCCTGGAGCCACTATCGCGAACCCATCGACAGCGAAGATGGCCGACTTCATGGCGAATCCCGCCGCTGGGGCGACGCCAGCCCGCAAACCCAGTCCAGGGTGATAGATAGCCTGATAGACGCCTCCCACGATGCCGGACTTTCAGCGCGAGAAACCGCTTACGTGCTTGCAATCGCCCGGGTCGAATCAGGCTTCAATCCCGATGCGGCGGCGGGGACCACATCGGCTTCTGGCCTGGGCCAGTTCATCGATCGCACCGGCGCCCATTACGGCATTAACGGGACCAATCGTTTCGATGTGCAGACACAGTCGCAGGCGCTGGTGCAGCACTTCGTCGAAAACCGCAATCTCGCGCATAGCCGTGGCCAGGGCGAGGACTACATTTACAAATACCACCACGACGGCCCCACCCAAAACCATGGCGGCCTTGCCCTGTCCCGACGCGAAATCACGCCCTACCTGGAGCGCTACGAGCAGTTCGTGGAGCAGCACCGCGCCCAGACGCAGGGACACGCGCCAAACCAGCCGGCGGCAACGGCGCCGCCAAGCGAATCGCGCACTTCCCGCAGCGATTTCCAACAGACCATGGAACGCATGCTACCCGGCCAAGGTGGTACCGATGCGCACATTACCGGCCACTACGGCGAGCACCGCGGCAGCCGCGGCGCGCACGGCGGCACCGACTTCAACTACGAAGGCGGGCAAGCCGGACTCAACAAGCAGCACCCAACGGTGCATGCGCCGATCGCCGGCACGGTGACCTTCTCCGGCGGCCAGTACGGCACGGTGAAGATCCTCGATGCGCAGGGCAATTCGCACGAGATCCTGCACCTGGACTCGCGTTCGGTGCGCCAGGGCCAGACGGTGAACGCCGGCGATCCGATCGGCACGATGGGCGGACGCGGTCCCGAAGGGCCCAACCAGTACGCCCAGCACGTGCACTACCAGATCAAGGGCCCGAACGGGGCCACGATCAGCCCGGAAACCTGGTGGAACCAGGGCCGCCAGGTCGAGGCCGGCGAGCGTGGCCAGCACCATGCCGCGACCGGGACGCTGGTCCACGGCGACCACAACGAGGGCGTCCGCACGCTGCAGCAGCAACTCAACCAGCTTGGCGTGCGCGATGCGCACGGGAAGCCGCTGACCGAAGACGGTCGCTTCGGCGACAACACGCGCGACGCGGTACGCACCTACCAGCAGACGCATGGGTTGCTGGTCGACGGCAAGGCCGGGACGCAGACGCTGGGCAGCCTGCGCGAACAACTGCGCGCTCCGCAGGAGCAGGCACAGGCGCCACAGCGCCAGACGCCTGCCGAGGCCGATCCACTGGTCAAGGCGGTACGCGAGCGCATGCCGGAAGGCACCACGCCCGAGGTCGCCGCCAATGTGGCGCTGCAGGCCAAGCAGAGCGGCATCGACAGCGCCGACAAGCTGCGCAGCATCACTGTACAGGACGACAAGGCCTACGTGCTCGGCACCACGCCCGGTTTCCGCGCGGTGGTGGACCTGCAACAGCCTGCGCCGCCGCTGGAGCAGACCAATGCGCGGTTGCTGGCCAGCCATGCGGCGCAACAGCAGAACGTGCAGGAAGAGCAGCAACGGATCGTGCAGGGCGGGCGCTGACGCCTGTCGCTTCCGCGCTGCCGGCGCTCGCGTGCGACAGCACGCGCGCCGGCAGCGTGCAGGTACTCGGCGTGACGCGCGGCGCGTCCGCCGCGCCGCGCGCTTCAACCTGCCGCAGTGCCCTGCAGGGCCGGCTCGCGCGGCATGCTCCGTTGCAGGCCGCGTAGCAGGACCCAGGCCACCAGGGACACGGCGACGACCACGTAGCCCACCACCGGGAAGTGCTGCAGCTTGCCGTCGGCCCCCATGGTGACGATGTGCCCGGCGATCAGCGATGCCAGGCCGCCGGACAGTTGCTGCACGGAGGCACCGATCGCGTTGAACGCCCCGCGCTGCTGCAGCGCCGGTACCGAGGCGGCCAGTGCCTGGTACGGAATCATGCGCGAGAAGATCGCGGCGAACAGCAGCACATTGACCACGATCAGCACCGGCAGCGAGACCCGGCCAAGATGGGTGTAGATCAGCACCATGAGGATGCTGAGCGCGGTGCCGAAGGTGAACACACGCAAGGTGCCGAAGCTGTCGGTCGCCCTGCCGATCAACGGGCCGAACACGATGGCGCAGACCCCGGTGATCAGATAGATGGTGGGCAGACTGTGCAGGTCGATGCCGAGATTGCCGACGAGGTACGCACTGCCGAACGGCATCAGCATGAAGCCGCCGGTGCTCAGCAGCGCGGTCGTCGCGAACGCCAATTGGTAGCGCGGCACGGCGAGGGTGCGCAGCAGATGCCGCCATGCGCCGTGTTCGCGCGGCGCCTGCAGATGTCCGGCGACCGGTTGCAGCTTCCACGCCACGACCAGGCCGGCGGCCAGGCCGAGCGCGGCCATCGCCAGGAATGGCGCATGCCAGTCCCAGCGGTTGGACAGGTACAGGCCGATCGGAATCCCCAGCACCTGGCTGGCGGCGAAGGCGGTCTGGATCAATCCCATCACCCGGCCACGCAGCTGCGCGGGGAACAGGTCGGTGGCGATGGCCAGCACCACCGAGCCGATCACGCCGCCGAACAGCCCGGTGACGATGCGCGCCAGCAACAGGCTGTGGAAGCTCTGCGCCAAGCCGCACCACGCGGTGCCGACCACGAAACCGGTGTAGAAGAACAGCAGGATCTTCTTGCGATCGAACCTGTCGGCAAAACCTGCCGTCAGCAAGCCCGACGCCGCGGCGCTGAACGCGTACGCGGACACGACCAGGCCGAATTGGGTCGGGCCGATGCGCAGCGCGGGCATGATGGTGGCACCCAGCGGCGACATCAGCATGAAATCGAGGATGACCGCGAACTGCAGGAACGCCAGCATGCCCGCCACCACTTTCTGGTAGGCGGTGAAGCCGGATGGGACGACGGCGGCGTCGGCGCTCATGGCTGCGGCATCCGGCGGCGCAGGCTGATGGCATGTTCCGGGCACGCAGCGACGCACAGGCCGCAGCCGAGGCAGGCGTCGGCCTTGGGCGTATACGCCACGCGCATGCCATGCACGCGCAGCTTGAACCGGGGCCGCCATCCAAGCTCCGCATCGATGCGCCGCAGTTCGAATACCTGCTCCGGGCACACCTGCACGCAATCGCCCTTGCCCTCGCAGCGCGCCAGTTCGACGATCGGCGCCACCGTCCCGGGCGGCTGCCTGCAGACGGTCAGCGCACTATCAAGAGGCGTCATTGGCGTTCGCCCCGGTGCCGGCGGCGGTGCATGGCGTGCCTGAACTGCTCGCGCTCTTCCGGCGTCATCGCCTGCCATTTCTCCCAGTGGCGGTGTCTGTGCCAGCCACCGTGCCCGCGGAATCCGCCGAACAGGATGCGGCTGAGCACCAGCAATCCCAGCGCATGCGGATAGTCGATCGGGTGTGCGCCACTCACCGCGAACGGCACGACCGCATTCCACAGCAGCATGACCACCGCGCCGAGGACGGCCAACGCCGCCAGCACGAACACCGCCTTGCCCAGATATCTCGCTTTGAATGCCATCTCGTTCACTCCTTCAGGATTCGAGTTCGTCGTAAGCCGTTTGCAGGCGCGCGCGCAGGTACAGCACGGCGTAGCGCTTGCGTGCCAGCAAGGTGTTGATCGCGATGCCGCTGTCGGCCGCCATCTGCTTGAAACTGCGGCCTTCGAATTCGTGGGCCACGAACACCTCGCTCTGGCTCTGCGGCAGCTCGTCGAGCGCCTGCTGCAAGGCCAACAGCAGGCGCGCGCGCGCATACGCCGCGTCCGGTCCGCCGCCGGGCGCCGGCAGCGCCAGATCCAGGCGCAGCGTGTCGTCGTCGGCGTCCTCGCCGGCGTCGTCGCGGTACTCCTGCAGCGGCTGCGCGTTGCGTTTGCGGAAGCGGTCGATGATGCGGTTGCGCGCCACCTGGAACAGCCAGGCGCTGGCCTGCTCGATCGGCGCGGGAAGCCTGTAGGCCTGCACGAACTCGGACAGCACGTCCTGCAGGATGTCCTCGGCCTCGGCGCGGTCGAGCACGCGGCGGCGGATGAAGTTGCCGAGCCTGGAGCGCTCGCGCAGGACCGTCGCGGCGATGGCGCGGTCGGTCTCGGGCGCTGGGTTCGTTGGGCTCATGCTGTTGCAGACGTGGCAGCGCGGCCGATATTGTGGCCGGCGCCGGTTTTTTTCGCGCGTGCCGCAAGCCGTCGCAAAACGGACCCGGCCGCAGGCGCCGGCGCCCGCTGCGAGAGGTGCGCCGGCTTGTGCCGCCCGCTGTCTCCGCGTCGCTGCCTGGATGGCGCTATGCTGGCCCGATTCCTGGGAGGGAAGATGGATACCACCGCCTACGCGCGCCCGATCGACCGCTATTTCGCCAGCTATTCCGACGATCACCGCAATGCCGCCAACCAGCGCATCCATGTGCTGGCGGTGCCGGCGATCCTGTGGTCGGTGGTGGCGCTGCTGTGGTGCATCCCGGTCGGCGGCAGCTGGTTCCAGAGCGGGCTGTGGGCGGCACTGGGCATGTTCGCGGCGTGGATGTTCTACAACCGGCTGTCGCGGCAGCTGGGCTACGGCATGCTGGCCACCTTCTTCTTCTGCGGCTGCCTGTGCCGGCTGCTGGAGGCGCGCCTGGGCCTGCACGGCCTGCTGTGGCTGGCCATCGGCGTGTTCGTGGTGGCCTGGATCGCGCAGTTCGTCGGGCACAAGCTGGAAGGCCACAAGCCCAGCTTCCTCACCGACCTGGTGTACCTGCTGATCGGGCCGGCCTGGGTGCTGGCCAAGCTCTATCGGCGCATGGACTGGCGCTACTGAACCTGGCGCCGGGCCTGCTGCCCGCGCCTCAGCGCGGCACGCCCAGCATCGCCGCATCCGGTGCGAAGGCGCGCGGCGCGTAGCCGAAATCGCGCTGCGCCGGCGCCAGATCGAACACCAGGTCCTCGCCCATGCGCTGCAGCGCGGCGCGGTTCATGCCGCGCAGGCGGCCGCCGGCATGGGCGATGCCCAAAGCCAGCGCGAACAGCGCATGCGGCAGCGACAGCAGCCGCGCCGGCGGCTGCAATGCGGCCAGCACGCGCCGCACCATCTCGCGGTAGCTGAGCACTTCGCCGCCGCCCAGCGCATAGCTACGGCCATGCGTGGCCGGATGCGCCAGCACCGCCAGCGCCGCATCGGCCAGGTCCTGCACGTGCACCGGCTGGCGCAGGCCGCGCGCACTGCGCGGCAGCACGAACCAGCCGCTGCGCCGCGCCAGCGTGGCGATCGCGCTCAGCGTGCGGTCGCGGCCGGCGCCGTAGACGAGCGTCGGACGCAACACGGTCACCGCGGCGCCGCGTTCGGCCGCGGCGGCGAACAGGGCCGCCTCGGCCTCGCGCAGGCGCCGGGCGACGTCGCGTTCGGCGGCGTCCAGCGAATCGCGCTTGACCTCCAGGCTGGTGGAACCGAACGCGACCACGCGCGATGCGCGCAGCGGCGTGCGCCGGTACCAGTCGGCGAACGCATCCAGCGGACCGCAACTGAAGATCGCCTCGGCCTGCACCGGCGGCGCCTGCAGCTGGCTCAATTCGCCCGGATGCCAGTGCAGGCCGTCGCGCGGCGTTTGCGGCGTGCGCGAGAACGCATGCACCTGCCAGCCGGCGGCCAGCAGACCGTGCAACAGGCGCTCGCCGATCTGGCCGCTGCCGCCGAACAGCAGCGCCACGCGCGCTTGGGCCGTGGGCGTAAGCGTCGGGGAGGCGGCAGCGGTCGCAGGGGGCGCATCGGTCATCGCACAAGCATAGCGAGCGCGCGCCGCCGCGCCCAATCCCGTGACCGCCACGCGCTCGCAAGCGCATCACCTGGCCTGCGCTATCGTGGCGCGATGACCTTGCATGCGCCGACCACCATCGCAGGCCAGCGCCGCGGAGTGCCTGTTACACTCGGGCTCCTGCTCGCGAATCTCGTATTCCCTGCATGATCCCCGTTCTGGACATCCTGCTGGCCTTGCCGTTCCTGATGGCGGCGGCCGTCATCGCCCTGCGCCACCGTTCGCGCGCCACGCTGGCCTGGGTCGCCGCGGCGGCGCCGTTGGCCGGGCTGATCCTGCTCGGCACGCTGACCCCGACCGTGCTCGGCGGCGGCATCGTGCGCGCCGACCACGCCTGGCTGCCGCAGATCGGCCTGCAGTTCTCGCTGCGCCTGGATGGACTGGCGTGGATGTTCGCCGGGCTGGTGCTGGCGATCGGCGCGCTGGTGGTGATGTACGCGCATTACTACCTCAGCGCGCGCGAGAACGCCGCGCGCTTCTACGGCTACCTGCTGCTGTTCATGGGCGCGATGCTGGGCATGGTGATCGCCGGCAATCTGCTGCTGCTGATGGTGTTCTGGGAACTGACCAGCATCAGCTCGTTCCTGCTGATCGGGTTCTGGTCGCATCGCAAGGATGCGCGCGACGGCGCGCGCATGGCGCTGGTGATCACGGGCGGCGGCGGCCTGGCCTTGCTCGGCGGGATCCTGCTGATCGGGCGCATCGTCGGCAGCTACCAGCTCGATGCGGTGCTCGCCGCCGGCGACGCGATCCGCGCCAGCGCGTTGTATCCATGGGCGCTGGGGCTGATCCTGCTGGGCATCTTCACCAAGAGCGCGCAGTTCCCGTTCCATTTCTGGCTGCCGCATGCGATGGCGGCGCCGACGCCGGTGTCGGCGTATCTGCACTCGGCGACGATGGTCAAGGCCGGCGTGTTCCTGCTGGCGCGGCTGCATCCGGCGCTGGCCGGCAGCGACCTGTTCTTCTACACGGTCAGCGGCGTTGGCGCGGTCACGCTGCTGGTCGGCGCCTGGTACGCGATCTTCCAGCACGACCTGAAGGGGTTGCTGGCGTATTCGACGATCTCGCACCTGGGCCTGATCACCATGCTGTTCGGGCTGTCCACGCCGATGGCGGTGGTGGCCGGCGTGTTCCACATCCTCAACCATGCGGTGTTCAAGGCCTCGCTGTTCATGGCCGCCGGCATCATCGACCACGAGACCCATACCCGCGACATGCGCCGGCTCGGCAACCTGCGCCGCTGGATGCCGTTCACCAGCGCGCTGGCGATCATCGCCTCGCTGTCGATGGCCGGCATTCCGCTGCTCAACGGCTTCCTGTCCAAGGAGATGTTCTTCGCGCAGGCGCTGGACGCCGACGGCCCGGTGGCGATGCGCGTGTTCACCGCCACCGCGGCGCTGCTGGCCGGCGTGTTCGGCGTCGCCTACAGCCTGCGCTTCGTCTACGAGACGTTTTTCGGCAGCGGTCCGCGGCAATTGGACGCCATGCCGCACGAGCCGCCGCGCTGGATGAAGATCCCGGTGGAGATCCTGGTGCTGCTGTGCGTGGCGGTCGGCATCTTCCCGGCGCTGACCGTGGCGCCGGTGCTGCGCACCGCGGCCGGGGCGATCCTCGGCGACGCGCTGCCCGCGTACAGCCTGGCGGTCTGGCACGGCTGGAACGCGCCACTGGCGATGAGCATCGCCGGCGTGGTCGGCGGCGTGGCGTTGTACTTCGGCCTGCGCCGGCTGACCGTGCTGTACACCGAAGTGCGCCGCTCGCTGGGCAAGCGCGTGTTCCACTGGCAGGTGGATGCGCTGTTCGGCATCGCCGCGCGCTTCACCCGCGTGCTGACCAATGGCAGCCTGCAGCGCAGTCTGCGCTGGCTGCTGCTGAGCGCGGTGGTGGTCGCCGCGGCGCCGTTCGTCGCCGCGCCGCCGCTGTGGAGCCAGTGGCCGGCACCGCAGCCGATGCCGCTGCTGGGCTGGGCGCTGTGGCTGCTGATCGTCAGCTGCGCGCTGGCCACGCTGTTCCTGTACCGGCAGCGGCTGCTGGCGGTGCTGGTGATCGGCGGCAGCGGCCTGGGCGTGAGCCTGGTGTTCGTGTTCCTGTCGGCGCCGGACCTGGCGCTGACCCAGCTGCTGGTGGAGATGGTCACCCTGGTGCTGATGCTGCTCGCGATGAACTACCTGCCCAAGGCCTCGCCGGTGGAGCCGCAGCGCTGGCGCAAGCTGCGCGATGCGGCGCTGGCGATCGCCGCCGGCACCGGCATGGCCTTGCTGGCGTATTCGGTGATGACCCGGCCGGCGGCGACGATGGCCGGCGAGCTGTTGCAGCGCGCGCTGCCGGAAGCCTACGGGCGCAACGTGGTCAACGTGATCCTGGTCGATTTCCGCGGCTTCGACACTTTCGGCGAGATCACCGTGTTCGGCATCGCCGCGCTGGTGGTGCATGCGCTGCTGCGGCGTGCGCGGATGGCGCCCGAGAAAGTGATGCCGGGCCCGCCGATCAAACTGCCGGTGCCGGCCGACCTGGCGCAGCTGATGTTCCCGCTGACCCTCACCGTGTCGATCTTCCTGTTCCTGCGCGGCCACAACGCGCCCGGCGGCGGCTTCATCGCCGGGCTGGTGCTGGCGGTGCCGCTGCTGATCCAGTACGTGATCCAGGGCGCGGCCTCGGTGGAATCGCGCTTCGGCTTCGACTACATCCGCTGCATCGGCCTGGGCCTGTTGCTGGCCGCGCTCAGCGGCATGGCCTCGATGCTGTTCGGGGTGCCGTTCCTGACCAGCGGCCACTACGACCTCTACGTGCCGCTGATCGGCGACATCCCGCTGGCCAGCGCACTGGGCTTCGATACCGGCGTGTACCTGGTCGTGTTCGGCGGCACCATGCTGACCCTGTCGATGATGGGCACGATCAAACCGTCGCGCACGCGCGAGTCGCAGCGCGGCGAGATCGATCCGGCACAACGTTCGGCCCGCACCGGGGAGATGCGCTGATGGAACTGGCATTGGCGAGCGCGATCGGCGTGCTGACCGCGGTCGGCGTATACCTGCTGCTGCGCGCGCGCAGCTTCGACGTGATCCTGGGCATGACCGTGCTGTCCTACGCCACCAACCTGCTGATCTTCGCCGGCGGGCGGCTGATGCAGGGCAAGGCACCGGTGCTGCGCGACGGCGTCGCGCCGACCCTGGCCGACTACACCGACCCGCTGCCGCAGGCGCTGGTGCTGACCGCGATCGTGATCGCCTTCGCGATGACCGCGGTCAGCATCGTGCTGGCGATGCGCAGCCGCGGCGACAACCGCAGCGACCACGTCGATGCGCGCGTCGAGCACGACGGCGACAGCGCGCTATGAACCATCTGCTCATCCTGCCGATCCTGATCCCGCTGCTCGGCGCGGCCCTGTCGCTGTTCGTCGAGCACCGCCGCTACGGGCGCCACGTGCGCCGCGCGGTGGCCTGGACCGCGATGGCGGCGCTGGCGGCGGCGGTGATCGCGCTGTTCGTGCGCGCCGGCGACGGCCAGGTGCAGGTCTACCTGCTCGGCGACTGGCCGTCGCGGCTGGGCATCGCGCTGATGGCCGACCGCCTGTCGGCGTGGATGCTGCTGACCACCACCCTGCTCGCCGCGGCCTGCCTGCTGCACGCCTGCGCCGGCTGGGACCGGCGCGCGCCGCACTTCCATGCGCTGTTCCAGTTCCAGCTGGTCGGCCTCAACGGCGCGTTCCTGACCGGCGACGTGTTCAACCTGTTCGTGTTCTTCGAGGTGATGCTGATCGCCTCCTACGGCCTGCTGCTCAGCGGCGGGCGCGGCCTGCGCCTGCGCGTGGGCTTCCACTACGTGGTGTTCAACGTCACCTCCTCCACCCTGTTCCTGATCGCGCTGGGCCTGCTGTACGCGCTGCTCGGCTCGTTGAACATGGCCGAGCTGTCGCAGCGCATCGCGCAGGCGCCGCCGGAGAACCTGCGCCTGATCAAGGCCACCTTCGGCCTGCTGCTGCTGGTGTTCTGCGCCAAGGCCGCGCTGCTGCCGCTGTACCTGTGGCTGCCGGAAACCTATGCGCGCGCGCCGGCGCCGGTGGCGGCGCTGTTCGTGGTGATGACCAAGGTCGGGCTGTACGCGGTGCTGCGGGTCAGCACGCTGATCCTGGGCAACCAGGCGCAGGCACTGGACGGCTACGGCCGCGCATGGCTGCTGTGGCTGGGTATCGGCACGCTGCTGCTGGCCGCGCTCGGCGTGCTGGCCGCGGTGCGCCTGCGGGTGCTGGTCGGCTACCTGGTGATCGTGTCGGCGGCGACGCTGTTCATCGCCTTCGCGCTGGATGCGCCGGGCACGCTCGGCGCCGGCCTGTACTACCTGGCGCACAGCAGCTTCGTGGCCGCGGCGCTGTTCCTGATCGCGGACCTGATCCGCCGCCGCCGCGGCGACGCCAGCGACCGCAAGGAAGTGATCGCGCCGCTGCCGGGCAAGACCGTGCCCGGCGTGCTGTTCCTGATCGCGGCGGTGTCGGTGGCGGGGCTGCCGCCGCTGTCCGGATTCCTGGCCAAGGTCGCGATCCTCAGCGCCACGCCGGCGGGCAATGCCGGCCCGGTATGGGCCGCGGTGCTGCTCAGTAGCCTGATGGTGATCATGGGCCTGACCCGTGCCGGCGTGCGCCTGTTCTGGCGCGTGCCGGGCGACCAGCACCTCGACGACGACGGCATCGAACAACCGCCACCGCCGCAGCCGCGCAAGGCGCGCGCACGGCCGCTGGAGACCGCGGCGACGCTGCTGCTGCTCGGCTACGGCGTGGCGATGACGGTCGCCGCCGGGCCGATGCTGCGCTATACCGAAGCCGCCGCCGCGCAGTTGCTGCGTCCAGCCGATTACGCCACCGAGCTGCGCGCGACCGCGCCAGCGCTGCGGGAGCCCTGACATGCACCGTCCCTGGTTGCGCCGCCTGTTTCCGTCCTGGCCGCTGAGCGTCACCGTCACCGTGTTCTGGCTGTTGATGAGCGACAGCTTCGGCCTGGGCCAGTTGCTGTTGGGCGCGGTGCTGGGCGTGGCGGTGCCGCTGTTCGCCGCGCGCCTGGACCGCGAGTTCGCGCGCATCGGCTCGCTGCGCTCGGTGCCGAAGATGCTGTGCGTGGTCGCCTGGGACATCGTGCGCTCCAACGTGGTGGTGGCGCTGCAGGTGCTGGGCCCGGAATCGCGGATCCACCCCGGCTTCATCTGGGTGCCGCTGGACATCGCCAACATCCACGGCATCGCCGCGCTGACCAGCATGATCACGCTGACGCCGGGCACGGTGTCGGCGGCGCTGTCGGACGACCGCAAATACCTGTTGGTGCACGTGCTGCACCTGGACGACGCCGAGACCGTGATCCGGCAGATCAAGACGCGCTACGAAGCGCCCCTGATGGAGATCTTCCCATGACCGGCCACATGTTCATCGAGGGCACCATCGCCGTGTGCATGCACGTGGTCGCCTTGGCGATGCTGCTGGCGCTGTGGCGGCTGCTGCGCGGGCCAACCGTGCCCGACCGCATCCTGGCGCTGGATACGCTGTCGGTGACCGCGATCGCCGAGCTGATGCTGTTCGGCATGTACCTGGATTCGCCTGTGTACTTCGAAGCGGCATTGGTCATCGCCATGCTCGGCTTCGGCAGCACCGTGGTGCTGAGCAAGTACGTGCTGCGCCGGGACATCGTCGAATGATCGGGCTGCTGCAGGTCGGGCTGTCGCTGCTGCTGATCGTCGGCTGCTTCTTCATCCTGCTCGGCGCGCTGGGCCTGGTGAAGCTGTCGGACTTCTTCAAGCGCCTGCACGCGCCGACCAAGGCCAGCACGCTGGGCGTGGGTTGCGTGCTGCTGGCTTCGGTCGGCTACCACCTGTTCCTGGGCCAGGACCCGCAGCCGCGCGAATTGCTGATCACCGCATTCCTGTTCATCACCGCGCCGATCAGCGCGCACATGATGGCCAAGGCGGCGCTGTCGCTGATGATGGAGCAACGGCCGCAGGTGCCCGACAGCCACGATCATGCCGACAAGGAAGGGCTGCCGCCGGCAGCGCGGCAGGACGACGAGCGCTAACCGCGTGGACGAAGTCCTGTAGGAGCGGCTTCAGCCGCGACCGGGGCGTTACCGGTAATGCCGGTCGCGGCTGAAGCCGCTCCTACAGGTGGCATCGTCTGGACAAGGGGAGCTTCAGCCCCGCCTTACCCGACCAACGCCACTTCCAGCCCGACCCAGGCCAGGAACGCGACCAGCAGCACCGCGCCTTCGCCGCGGCTGATGCGCATGTCGCCGCGCAGCATCGGATACAGCACCACGCTCAGCGCCACCGCCGCCGGCAGTTCCAGGCGCACGAACGAGGCCGGCAACGGCAGCGGGCGCAGCGCCGCCATGCCGCCGATCACCACCAGCAGGTTGAACAGGCTGGAGCCGAGCACATGCCCGACCACCATGTCGCCCTGCCCGCGGCGCGCGGCGGCGATCGCGGCGGCGGCTTCCGGCAGCGCGGTGCCGATCGCCACCGGCAACAGGCCGACCAGCAGCGGCGACAGGCCCCAGGCGGCACCGAGCCGCGGCGCCGCATCGACGACGAGCTTGGCGCCGAAATACAGCAGCACGCTCGCGATCAGCAGGCGCAGCAGGTTCAGGCCGAGCGCGGTGCGGGTCACCGCATAGCCGGACAGGCCGAGCTGGCGCGCGGCGTCTTCGTTGCGCGCGCGGCGCAGCAGTAACACCACCACGCCGACGAAGCCCAGCAACAGCAACACGCCTTCCAGGCGCGAGATCGCCCCGTCCAGGCCGAAGCCGATCAGGGCCAGCGTCGCCACCGCCAGCACCAGCAGCAACGGGGCGAGCATCCGCGTGCGCACCAGCAGCGGTGCCGCCAGCGCGGCCAGCGCCAGGGTCAGGCCCAGGTTGGCGATGTTGCTGCCGACCGCATTGCCCAGCGCCAGGTCCTGCGCGCCGACCATGTAGGCGCGCGCGTTGACCGCCAGTTCCGGCAACGAGGTCCCGAACGCCACCAGCAGCAGGCCGGCGACGAACGGCGAGGCGCCGCAGCGCTGCGCCAGGCCCGAAGCCGCCTTGACGATCGAATCGCCGCCCAAGGCCAGCAGCAGCAGTCCCACCAGCACCAAGCCGATCGCGCTCGCCATCGCCCATCCCCTCGCCATTACGATGCGCGATTCTATGCGCAGCGCGGATGATGCGGCCGTCATCGTGGCCACCGGGTGGGGGGCGGCTGGCTGGCCAGGCGGAATTCTTCGGGGGAACCGGGTGCCGGCGGCGTGGATCGCACCCGTCGCCGCTGCACCTGTAAAGCCCGCGGACAGGCCAGCCGGTCAAGCTCGCGTTCGAATTCCTGAAGGAAACAAAAAAGAGCGACAAGGCCCTTCCATCAACCAACTCACCCCGCTTATCTCACACTTGAATACCGTTGGAGCAGTCCACAAACCGCAAGCCTTCAAGCCCGGAAGCCTCGCATTGCTGTTTCAGCTGCTGGGAAACGAAAATGCGCTGCGAGCTTTCCTTGGCCCGAACGAGGTGGTGACCAGCCAAGGCCGCAGGCGGCAGGCTCTGAAGCGTTGTGAATCGCAGAGGTCCATCAGGCATAAAGCCGAACATGGGGGCATGCCGGGAGTGTTCGAGGTCGATGCAAGGCACCGTCTGGATCACATTGAAGACGTAGAAGCCCTGCAACCGTTCCTCTTTGAGGTAGACGTCGGCGGGAAACAATTGAACGTCGTCCGGATATTGGCGCAACACCTCCGCCATTGCCTGGCTGACGAATTCGAGCGTGTCGCTTTGAAGGAGATCGAACGCCAGCAAGCGCGACTTGCTTACTTTCTTGTTGTTTCTGAAGGTCGGGGTGGCAGCAACCGACGATTGCGTTTCGCCGCTGATGAACAGCAGGTGGTCGGGCGAGAGCTTCTGGTCGTATTTGAACCAGAAAATTTCCGAGTAGCTCTCACTGATGTCCAATAGGTACATGGCATTCCCTGCAGCGACGTGCACGCGTTGATCTTTAATCCAGGCGCGGTGATAACCGGCTTGACGCCTGCGCTAGCCGCAGCCTTCCACGTAGTCCACCTGCGGCGGCAGGCCCACGCGCCAAGAGGTGGCCTTGCCCGCGGCATCGGTCTCGAACACCAGGACGCCGGACTGGGCAGTGCTGCCAGCGATACGCAGGACCTTGCCGCCTTCGACGTACTTGTGCGGCTGCTCTTCCACGCGTCCGGCGTACAGCGCGCGCAGCTGCGCCAGGTCCATGCCGACCTTGCCGCCGCCCGGGGCGGTTTCCTTGGCGGTGCGCACGTCGTAGCGGACCAGCTTGTCGGCTTCGAACATCAGGCCGAAGTCGTTGCCGCCCTTGGCCCAGCGCGGCCTGAGGACGTAGCAGCCGCCCGCCTCGCCGGGCTGCCCATCGAGTTCGCCGCCCCAGGCCGCGCGCGCCTGCGCCGCGCTCATGCCCAGGCGCAGGTCGCCATAGCCATCGTCGCGAGCCAGCTGGCGCTCGGCCGGGGCCATCTCCGGCGGCATCGCCGCGGCCGGGGCCTGCGCCGGGGGCACGTCGGTGTCGGGCTGGTCCAGCGCCGGCGGCGGCAAGGCGCCATCGTCCGCCGCGACGGGCGCGGGCGGTGGTGCAGACGGCGGCGACTTGTCGCAGGCGCTCAGCGCGAGCAGCAGCAATGCAGCGGCAGGCAGGGTCGGCTTCATCGCGGTTCCTCGCAAGAGCAGTGCATAGGCTAGCGCGCGCGCCGCGCGCATGCACTGACTGCATTGCGGAATCGCGATGCAGACCCGTCATCTCATCGCCATCGCTCGTGGCGGCAGTGGCAGTGGCTGCGTCAGCGCGGCATCGCGTCGCGCTGCACGAACGTGCCTCCTACGACGGCCGACCTGCGTCGCCTGTCATCAGTGTTTCACCGCCGATCGCCAAGCTTCTTCCCTTCCGGTACCGCCACCATGCATCCGCGCAAGACCGCCCTCGCCCTCGCGGCACTGCAATCCCACGCCGCGCCGCTGGACATGCGCCAGCGCCGTGTCCTGATCCTGGCCGACGGCCAGCGCAGCGTCGACGAACTGGCCGCGCTGGGCGGCAGCAACGCCGCGGCGATCGTGCAGGCGCTGTTGCAGCAGGGCTATCTGGACGACGGCCGCGCAACCGCCGGACCGCCCCCGGCCGCGACACCGCCCGCGCCCGCCATCGCGCCGGCGGATCCGCGTCGCGCGCTGCTCAACGCGCGCATGTATCTGCTCGACCTGCTGCAACTGCAGCGCCATCCGGCCTCGCGCCCGTTGCAGCAGCAGTTGCGCGACGCGCGCGAGGAAGCGGCCACGCTGCAGGCGATCGCGGACGCGCTGCGGGCGATGCCGGAAATGACCTCCGAGCGCTATGCGCAACGCATCCGCGAGCGCGTGCTGGAGGTGCTGCCGGCACCGCTGCACGCGCCGCTAAACGCATCGCTGGAAGCCGCCTGAGCGCGTCGTCGCAGGTGTCGGCCCGCGCGCGACGCGGACCGGATGGCCCGCGCCGCAGCGCTCAGGGCGTGCGGAAGTTGCGCCGCAGGCCCTGCCAGCATTGCTGGTAGTCGCGCTGGCGATGCGTCGCCGCCAATGCCTGCGCGGTCGGGCGCAGCACTGCGCGGGTCTCGAACATGAAGGCCATGGTGTCGGCGATCACGTCCGGCCGCGACAGGTCCGCCTGCGAGGCCTTGTCGAAGGTGGCCGCGTCCGGGCCATGCCCGCTCATGCAGTTGTGCAGCGAGGCGCCGCCCGGCGCGAAGCCTTCGGCCTTGGCGTCGTAGACGCCGTGCACCAGGCCCATGAATTCGCTGGCCACGTTGCGGTGGAACCACGGCGGCCGGAAGGTGTGCTGCGCCACCAGCCAGCGCGGCGGAAAGATCGCGAAGTCCAGGTTGGCGGTGCCGGGCGTGTCGCTGGGCGCGGTGAGCACGGTGAAGATGCTCGGATCGGGATGGTCGAAGCTGATCGAGCCGATCGTGTTGAAGCGGCGCAGGTCGTACTTGTACGGCGCGTAGTTGCCGTGCCAGGCGACCACGTCCAGCGGCGAATGCGCGATCGGCGCCTGCCACAGGTGGCCCTGGAACTTGGCGATCAGCGCGAAGTCGCCTTCGTCTTCCTCGTAGGCGGCCACCGGGGCGAGGAAATCGCGCGGATTGGCCAGGCCGTTGGCGCCGATCGGGCCCAGGTCGGGCAGCCGCAGCAGCGCGCCGAAGTTCTCGCACACGTAGCCGCGCGCCTGGCCGTCGGGCAGCGCGACGCGGAAGCGCACGCCGCGCGGGATCACCGCGATCTCCTGCGGCTCCAGGTCGAGCGTGCCCAGTTCGGTGCACAGCTGCAGCCGGCCCAGTTGCGGCACGATCAGCAGTTCGGCATCGGCGTTGTAGAAGAAACGGCCCTGCATCGACGCGTTGGCCGCGTACAGATGCACCGCCACGCCGTGCTGCGCCGCGGCCGAGCCGTTGCCGGCCATCGTGTACAGGCCATCGACGAAATCCACCGGCGCCTGCGGCAGCGGCAGCGGACTCCAGCGCAGCTGGTCCGGCGACACCGGGCCGGCGTCGAAGTCGTTGTGGAAGCCGCCGGCCTGCGTGTACGCGGCGAACGTGCCGTGCACCGCCGCCGGACGGATCCGGTACAGCCAGCTGCGCCGGTTCACCCCGCGCGGCGCGGTGAACGCGGTGCCCGACAGCTGCTCGGCGTACAGGCCATGGGCCACGCGCTGCGGCGAGTTCTGCCCCTGCGGCAACGCACCGGGCACGGCCTCGGTGGCGAATTCGTTGCCGAAGCCGGACATGTAGCGATGATGGTCATGCATGTACTTGAGCCTTCGCGAGATCAAGCCCCTCTCCCATCGGGAGAGGGGTTGGGGTGAGGGTACGGAGCCGCCATAACGCAGCAAATTACCTGAATCACAGCGTCCGTCGACAACAGCACATCGTTGTTCCAGAAGCGGACGATTCGCCAGCCTTGCAACTCAAGCCAACGCGTTCTTGCTGCATCGCGTAGTTCGCTGTGTTGCGAACCATCGAGTTCGACGATCAGCTTCGACGCCACACAGCAAAAATCGACGACATAGGGAGGAATGGGATATTGGCGGCGGAACTTGACGCCTTGCAAGTGGCCCCCTCTCAGGCAACTCCATAGTTTGCGTTCGGCGTCGGTCATGGTCCGGCGCAGCAAGCGCGCGTTTTCCAGTGTTGAAGTGGGGAGCGGCGGTTTGACTCTCATTGAGCCACCGTACCCTCACCCCAACCCCTCTCCCGATGGGAGAGGGGCTCACGCGCTTATCGGGGTTCCCCGTGACCTATCGTCAGAGCACCCCACGCTTCATCTGGTCGCGCTCGATGCTCTCGAACAGCGCCTGGAAGTTGCCTTCGCCGAAGCCTTCGTTGCCCTTGCGCTGGATGATCTCGAAGAAGATCGGGCCGATGCAGTTCTGAGTGAAGATCTGCAGCAGCTTGCGCTGCTTGGTCTCCAGGTCGGCGTCGATGAGGATCTTGTTCCTGGCCAGCCGCGCCACGTCTTCGCCGTGGTTGGGAATGCGCTGGTCGATCACCTCGAAATACGCCTCCGGGGTGTCCAGGAATTCCACGCCGGCCGCGCGCATCCGCTCCACGGTCTCGTAGATGTCGTCGGTGAAGCAGGCGATGTGCTGGATGCCTTCGCCGTGGTAGGCGTCGAGGTATTCGTTGATCTGGCTCTTCGGGTCGGAGGACTCGTTGAGCGGGATGCGCACCACCCCGTCCGGCGCGGTCATCGCCTTGGAGGTCAACCCGGTCTTGGCGCCCTTGATGTCGAAGTAGCGGATCTCGCGGAAGTTGAACAGGCGCTCGTAGTAGTCCGACCAGCGCTGCATGTTGCCGAAGTACAGGTTGTGGGTCAGGTGGTCGATGAAGGTCAGGCCGAAGCCGGCCGGATGCTGGTCGGCGCCGGGCACCGGCTCGAACTCGGCGTACACCGAACCCTTCTCGCCATAGCGGTCGACCAGGTACAGCATGCAGTCGCCGATGCCCTTGACCACCGGCGCCGGCACCGCGCGGGTGTCGGCCTTGTCGCCGATGGCCTCGCCGCCGTTCTCCAGCACCTTGGCGAATACCTCGTCGGCCGGATGCCGGAAGCGGATCGCGAAACCGCAGGCGCAGGGGCCGTGCGCGGCGGCGAAATCGGCGGCGAAGGAGTCCGGGTCCTCGTTGAGCAGGAAGTTGACCCCGCCCTGCCGGTACACGGTGATCGCGCGGCTGCGGTGGCGCAGCACCGCGCTGAAGCCCATGCTGCGGAAGTAGGCATGCAGGCGTTCGCCCTGCCCGGCCGGCGCGGCGAACTCGACGAATTCGAAGCCGTCGATCCCCATCGGGTTCTCGAAGGTGGTGACCTGCATGCCCAGGTTGGCCGGCTGGGACGGATACTGCGGTTGTGCACTCATGGCGCGTCTCCTGGAGGATGCGGGCGGTGGCCGGCCGAAATTTCGGATGCGGACGGACGCCAGACTCGCGAGAATGGACGGTAGTGTCCTCCGTTATAGTTACAAATGAAACCACCAGCAAGGTGCAATGCAGCATGACGATCGCCCCCGCCGCCCCGCCCGTCCCCGAGCAGCCCTCGCTCGACCTGGAGCAGTTCCTGCCCTACCGGATCAGCGTGCTATCCAACCGGATCAGCAGCAACATCGCCCGCGTCTACGGCGAGCGCTACGGCATGGCGGTGACCGAGTGGCGGGTGATGGCGGTGCTGGCGCTGTACCCGGGGCTGTCCGCCGGCGAGGTCTCCGAGCGCACCGCGATGGACAAGGTGGCGGTGAGCCGCGCGGTGGCGCGGCTGCTGGAGCGCGGCTTCATCCAGCGCGAGACGCATGGCGACGACCGCCGCCGCTCGGTGCTGCACCTGTCCGAGGCGGGGGTGGAGGTCTACCAGGTGGTCGCGCCGATGGTGCTGGAATGCGAGCGCCGCCTGCTGGCGCCGTTCAGCGCGGAGGAACAGCAGGTGCTGAACCGGATGATCGACCGCCTGGCCGCCGAGGGCTTGCCGAGCATGACCGGCAAGTGAGGCGCGACCTCCGCGCCGTGCGCGGCGGGAGGCGATGCAGATGCGGCCCCTGTAGGAGCGGCTTCAGCCGCGACAGGCGCTGTCGGTAACACCTGTCGCGGCTGAAGCCGCTCCTACAGGGGGATGGCGTTTTCCCGTAGGCCGGGACAACGCCCCATCGCGCGCTCAGGTCTTCGGCGGCGCCCACTGCTTGAGGAAGTCGAAGAACTTCTTGCGGTCGTAGCCCTCGCCCTTCTCCAGCTCGCCGGTGAACTGCGAGTGCAGCAGCTTGCCGTCGGCATCGAGCACCAGCAGGTGCGGGTAGGCCTCGATCTTCGGGTACTGGGCCAGGAACGCTTCGTTCTTGTTGTCGTCGCTGTAGTTGACCTTGACCCACACGTAGTTGGCATCGCGGAAGCTGCGCACCTCGGCGTCGCCCTCGATGAAGTCGTCGAGGATGTGACACCACGAGCACCACTCCCCGCCCACGTCGAGCAGGATGCGCTTGCCGCCGCGCTTGGCTTCCACCTCGGCCGTTTCCAGGTCGTTGGCCGGGTCGCGGTTTGGATCGAACTGCGCGCCCAGGGCCGCGGTCGCGGCCACGTCGGCGGCAGCGGGCGTGTTGCCCGAGGCCACCGGCTGGTTGGGATCGGCCACCGGCGGCTTCTGCACCGAGGTGTCCAGCGGCTTGGCCGGCGCCTGTTCGGCCTCCGGCGCGGGCGCCTTGTTGCAGCCACTCAAGGCCAGCATCAGCGCCGCCGCGCTGCCCATCGTCTTGATCGTCTTGTTCGACATTGCGATCTACCTCACGTCATTTGACACCGTGCATCAACTTGTTGATCAACGGTGCAATCAGGAACAACACCACACCGGCGCCAAGCAGCGCCCAGAAACCGAAGGTATACCCGCTCAGCGCGGAAGATACCGTCATCCCGCCCTCGCCACTGACGTGGCTGGCGAAGATGCCGGACAGATTGTTGCCGATGCCGGTGGACAGGAACCAGCCCCCCATGCCGAAGCCGACCAGGCGCAGCGGCGCCAGCTTGGTCACCATCGACAGGCCGATGGGCGACAGGCACAGCTCGCCCACCGACTGAATCACGTAGACCATGAACAAGGTCCAGAACGGGATCTTGCCGGCGTCGTCCACCAGGCGCGACAACGCGAACATCAGCAGCAGGAAGGCCAGGCCGTTGAAGGTCAGGCCCAGCGCGAACTTGCGCGAGATCGACGGATTGAAGCGGCCGGCCTTGACCCAGATCCAGGCGATGATCGGCGCCAGGGTGATGATGGCCAGCGAGTTCACCGACTGGAACCACGCGGTGGGGAAGGTCCAGTCGCCGAACCGGCGGTTGACGATCTCGTCGGCGAGGAAGGTGAAGGAACTGCCGGCCTGCTCGAAGAACATCCAGAACAGCACGTTGAAGGCGAAGATGATCAGCATCGCGATCACCTTGTCGCGCGCCACCTTGCCGTTGCGGACGCCTTCGACCAGCAGCATCACCGCCAGCGCCACGAACATCGTGCTGAGGATCCACTGCAGCACCTCTGCGCCGGCCGCCAGCGCCAGGTACACCGCCGGGATCGCCAGCAGCATGCCGAGCAGCACATAGACCACGCGCATGCGGTTGGCGCCGTCGTGCAGCGGCGCGCCGATCCCCTTGAGCTGCCGGCGGCCGAACCAGAACCACACCAGGCTGATCAGCATGCCGATGCCGGAGGCGATGAACACCATCTTGTACGAGGGCATCGCCTCGGTGCCGAACACCTTCTCGGCCAGCTGCTGGGTCAGCCACGGCGCGATCATCGCGCCCAGGTTGATGCCCATGTAGAAAATGGTGAACCCGCTGTCGCGCCGCGGATCGGCGGCGCTGTACAGCTTGCCGACCATGGTCGAGATGTTGGGCTTGAACAGGCCGTTGCCCACGACCACCGTCGCCAGGCCCAGCTCGAAGATCTGCGGGTTGGGAATGGAGATCAGGAACAGACCCGCGGACATCACCGCGGCCCCGACCAGGATCGAACGCTGGTAGCCGAGCACCCGGTCGGCGATGTAACCGCCGAAGATCGCCGCCGCGTAGACCAGCGCCAGATAGGCGCCGTAGGTCGCGCTGGCCGACGCCTGGCCCGTTCCCTGGCCGCCATGGAACTGCGCCACGATGTACAGCACCAGCGCCCAGCGAATCCCGTAGAACGCGAAGCGCTCCCAGAATTCCGTCATGAACAACATCCACAATGGCCGTGGATGGCCCAGCAGGGTCTTGAATTCGGGCGGTTGCGCTGGCGGTTGCGGCGGTGAGGCTGGGTGGTTCGACGCGACGACGTCAACGCTCATGCGGTGTTCCCTTGCGTATTCAGTATGGGCTGGGCGATTCCCCCGGGCGGGCCGGGCGACAGGCGAGCATCACCGAGAGGTGGCGCTGGCGTCAAATGGCCGGGATTGGGGATTGGGGATTGGGGATTGGCGGCCGCCCCTCGGCCTGAGGCACGCGGCGCGGAACCGGCACGCGACTCCTCGTCCCGGGATTGCGCCGTCAGGCACCCGGCTCCGGCGCCCCCGCCGCTTCCGGCGGCGCCGCATCGCGCCCGTCCACCAGCCCCACCGACGTGCGCACCTCGAACAGCTCCGGGAAAAAGGTCAGCGCCAGCGCCTGCTGCAGGAAGCCCACGCCGCTGGAGCCGCCGGTGCCGCGCTTGAAGCCGATCACCCGCATCACCGTGCGCATGTGGCGGAAGCGCCACAGCTGGAACTGGGTCTCCAGGTCCACCAGATCCTCGCACAGCGCGTACTCGCGCCAGTAGCGGTCGGTGTTCTCGTAGATGCGCTCGAACACCGGCCGCAGCAGCGGATCGCTGACATGCGGCTGGCGCCAGTCGCGCGCCCGGTACTGCTCGGGAATCGCATGCCCGAAGCGGGTCAGGTAGCGCAGGAATTCCTCGTACAGGCTGGGCGCTTCCAGCACGGCCTGCAGCGCCGCCTGGCCGTGCGGGTCGTGGCCGAACACGCGCAGCATCTGTTCGTTCTTGTTGCCGAGCAGGAACTCGATGGTGCGGTACTGCAGCGACTGGAAGCCCGAGGCCGGGCCGAGCACGTCGCGGAAGCCCATGTATTCGGACGGGGTCAGCGTCTCCAGCACCGACCACTGCTCGGTCAGCTGGCGCAGCACCTGCTTGCTGCGCGCCAGCACCTTGCGGCACTGCCAGACCTCGTCGCGCTGCAGGTGCATGATCGCCGCGCGCAGCTCGTGCGCCAGCAGCTTCAGCCACAGCTCGGAGGTCTGGTGCTGGATGATGAACAGCATCTCGTCGTGGTGCGGCGGGTCCGACAGCGGCTGCTGCGCGGACAGCAGCTGGTCCAGCCGCAGGTAGCCGCCGTAGGTGACGCGGCCTTCCAGGTCGGTGTGGATGCCGGCTTCGAGCGGGCGCTGGTTCTGTTCGACGGGCATGGGCGACAACGGCGATCCGGGGCCGGCAAGGGTACCGCAGCGACGCCTGTCACATCCCGGTCAGCGGCCGGCGCCAAACTCGGGCAGAATCGGGCCAGCGCCTTGGGGGGCGCCCGATCGTCATCCGCGGTATTCCACGTCTTCAAGGATTGGGGAGAGTCTTCGTCATGCGAACCATGCTGCTTCGTGCTGCAGTGTTGTCGTGCGCGCTCGCCTGTGCCGGAACCGGCCAGGCCCAGGTCGTCATCAGCCAGGTCTATGGCGGTGGCGGCAATAGCGGCGCCACCTACAAGAGCGATTTCATCGAACTGCACAACAACGGCAACCAGGCGGTGAGCCTGGCCGGCTGGTCGGTGCAGTACGCCTCGGCCGCCGGCAGCAGCTGGCAGGTCACCACGCTGGCCGGCAGCATCCCCGCCGGCGGCTACTACCTGGTCAAGCAGGCCGACGGCAGCGGCGGCAGCACCGCGCTGCCGACCCCGGACGCCACCGGCACCACCGCGATGAGCGGCACTGCCGGCAAGATCGCGCTGAGCAATGCGGCGACCGCGCTGAGCGGCGCCTGCCCCGCCGGCAACGTCGATTTCGTCGGCTACGGCAGCAGCGCCAGCTGCGCCGAAGGCAGCGCGCCGACCGCCGCGCCGAGCAACACCCTGGCGGTGCTGCGCGGCAACGGCGGCTGCAGCGACAGCGACAACAACAACGCCGACTTCGCCACCGGCGCGCCGACCCCGCGCAACAGTGCCGCGGCCGCCAACCTGTGCGGCGGCGGCAACCAGCCGGTGGCCAGCGTGGCCAACGTCAGCCGCGGCGAAGGCGACAGCGGCAGCACCGCGTTCGTGTTCACTATCGCCCTGAGCCAACCGGCCGGCAGCGGCGGGGTCGGCTTCAGCGTCGCCACCCGCGACGGCAGCGCCAGCGCCGGCAGCGACTACCAGGCCGTGGCCGCGACCACCGTGACCATTCCCGCCGGCGAAAGCAGCGCGCAGGTCAGCGTGCTGGTCAACGGCGACACCGCCAACGAACCCGACGAGACCTTCTACCTCGACATCACCGGCATCAGCGGCGCCCTGCCGGCCACGCTGACCGCCAGCGGGGTGATCCTCAACGACGACTTCAACCTGGTGCCGATCCACAGCATCCAGGGCAGCGGCGCGCGGTCGCCGCTGGTCGGGCAGGTGGTCGCCACCAGCGGCATCGTCACCGCGCGGCGCAGCGCCGGCTTCTTCCTGCAGGCGCCGGACGACCAGGCCGATGCCGATCCGCAGACCTCCGAAGGCATCTACGTCTACACCGGCAGCGCACCGCCGGCCGAGGCCGCGGTGGGCAATGCGGTGCGGGTGCAGGCCACCGTGCTCGAGTACGTGCCGAGCGCCGATCCGACCCAGCCGCCGCTGACCGAGTTGGGAACACCGACCGTGCTGCTGCAGTCCACCGGCAACCCGCTGCCGGCCGCGGTGACGCTGACCACCAGCTTCCCCGACCCCAGCGGCGCCTACGACCAGCTCGAACGCCTGGAAGGCATGCGCGTGACCGTGCCCAGCCTGACCGTCAACGCGCCCACCGGCGGCAGCGTCAACGAGACCAACGCCACTGCCAGCAGCAACGGCGTGTTCCATGCCGTGGTCACCGGCCTGCCGCGCGCCTGGCGCACGGCCGGCGTGCAGCAGCCCGACCCGCTGCCGGCCGGTTCCCCGGCCGACGTGCCGCGCTGGAACACCAACCCGCAGGTGATCGCGGTGGGCAGCGCCGGCCTCGGCGGCGAGCGCATCGACGTGGCCGGCGGCTGCGTGGTGCTCGGCGTCAGCGGCCCGCTGGACTACAGCTTCCGCCGCTACACGATCTACCCGGAAACCGCGCCCACCGTGCAATGCAACGGCGCCGACCAGCCCAAGCCGGCCCCGGCCCCGCAGGCGGACGACGTCAACGTCGCCACCTACAACATGGAGCGCTTCTTCGACGACCAGAACGACCCGGCGATCGGCGAACCGGTGCTGACCGCGGCCGCCTACCAGGCGCGGCTCAACAAAGCCTCGCTGGCGATCCGCAACTACCTCAACACGCCCGACATCCTGGGCACGGTGGAAGTGGAAAGCCTGAGCGTGCTGCAGACCCTGGCCACACGCATCAACACCGACGCGGTCGCCGCCGGCCAGCCCGATCCGCAGTACGTGGCGTACCTGCAGGAAGGCAACGACGTCGGCGGCATCGACGTCGGCTTCCTGGTCAAGACCGCGGCGGTCGGCGCCGGCATCGCCCGCGTAGAAGTGCTCTCGGTCAGCCAGGAAGGCAAGGCCACCACCTGGACCGAGCCGGCCGGCGGCACCAGCCTGCTCAACGACCGCCCACCGCTGCTGCTGAAGGCGATCGTGCATTTCGCCGACGGCCGCACGCTGCCGCTGACCGTGGTCGAGGTGCACCAGCGCTCGCTCAACGGCGCCGAGACCGACGACGCCAGCGGCCTGCGCATCCGCGCCAAGCGCCAGGCGCAGGCGGTGTTTCTGGCCAACCTGCTGCAGGCGCGGCAAGTGGCCGATCCCGGCGAACAGCTGCTGGTGATGGGCGACTTCAACGCCTTCGAGTTCAACGACGGCTACGTCGATGCGATGGGCACGGTGACTGGCCTGCCGTCGGCCGACGCGCAGACCGTGGTCGACGGCGACGGCGCCGACCTGGTCACGCCGGACCTGTACAACCTGACCCTGCTGTCGACCCCGGACCAGAGCTACTCCTACGCCTACGACGGCAACGTGCAGTCGCTGGACCACATCCTGGCCAACCGCGCGCTGATGAACTCGGCGCAGGTGGCGACGCTGAGCGAAGGCCATGCGCGGCTCAACGCCGACTTCCCGGCCACCGCGCGCAACGACGCCAACTCGCCGGCACGGCTGTCCGACCACGATCCGGCGGTGGTGCTGCTCAAGCTCAAGCCGCTGCAGCGCGCCGACCTGAGCGTGACCGCGAACGCGGCCAATGCCGCGGTCTATGCCGGCGACACCATCCGCTACAGCGTCGAGGTCGGCAACGCCGGCCCGGATGCGGCCCGCTTCGCCGCGGTCGCCTTCGCCCTGGACGCGGCGGTGACGCCGACCGTGACCGCCGCCCCGGGCTGGGACTGCGCCGCGCCGGAGGTGGCCGCGCAGACCGTGGTGACCTGCACCACGACGCAGCTCGCCGCCGGCGCCACGCCGCGCTTCGACGTGGCGGTGCCGGCCACGGCCGACCTGGTCGGCCGTTCGCTGACCCTGGCCGCGTCGGTCGCCTCGCAGACCGAGGATCCGAACGGCGGCAACAACGGCGCCAGCGCCGCGGTGGCCGTGCAGGCTGCGCCCGCCGGCAACCTGGCGGTGCGCATCGACGGCCCGGCGACGCTGCCGTTGATCGCGTTCAGCGCCAACTACCGCATCGCCCTGAGCAACCATGGCAATGCGCCGGTCAAACGCGCCAGCCTGACAGTCAGCGGCAACACGGTGTCGGTGCTGTCGCTGCTGGTGCCGCCGCGCGGCTGGCAATGCGTGCGCCAGGCCCACGGCCTGCGCAGCGCGCAGTACCAGTGCAGCACCCGCGCCGACCTGGCGCCGGGCACGAGCACCGCGTTCACCCTGACCACGGCGACCCGCCCGCTGCCGGCCGACCGCAACATCGTGATCGAGGCCAGCGCCAGCTCCGCCTCGGCCGATGCCGACCCGTCCGACAACACGGCACGCTTCAGCACCCGCATCGGCCGCTGAGCGCAACCGCCTTCGGGCAGAACAAGGGCGCGGCCGCAAGCCGCGCCCTTTTCTTTTGCCGTCGCTCCAGAAGCAGCAGTAGCCCTCGAACCTCCGCTGTCGAAGCCCCTCTCCCCTCGGGAGAGGGGTTGGGGTGAGGGTACGGGGCGCGTAGCGCCTCGCGGAGTTTCGGTGCACGAGGCTGCGCCCGTACCCCCATCCGCCCCTGCGGGGCACCTTCTCCCCGAAAAGGGGGCCATGGTCCCGGTGGGAGAAGGGAACAGCCGAACCTCGCCCTCCATGCGAGTGCAGCCTTCCCTCCCGCCTCGAGCCTTTCGCTATCGCTCGAGCTCTTGCTGTTGCCGTTAGCTGTTGCTGTTGCTGTTAAAACGTCCCGCCTTAAAGCGAGCCGAGCACCGCAGTGGCGAGCGGCCGAAGAGGCGCCCCTGTTTGAGCGAAGCGAGTTTGGGCGCCGTGCCGCTCGCCGCGAGGAGCGCAGGGGACCGGTGCGGCTGTATCGCACCGGCTCGTGTCGGGCGGGAGCGGTTTTGGTTACTTTTGCCAAGACAAAAGTGACTCGCGCCGACCGGCGCGAAAGCTCTTGATCTTGCTCTTGCTCAAGCCGTCGCCATTGCTTTTGCGCAGTCGCCCGAACACGACGGCAACCCGCCATCACGCCAAACCCGAAACGTCCACCGATAGACATCCATCCCCACCGCGCACTCGCCCACCGCAACGCAGCAATCCCCCAAGTGAACGCCAGCAGTGCGTACAACCCACACAGCGCGCGTTTTTGCTGCAATCCAGCAAGATACCGTGCTGCGGTGCAGGACGGCTTTTGTGCACGCCTTCCTTAACATGCCGAGTCATATCATTTGAAACTTGTTGTCGAGAGTGCCGCTGTCATGACCATCGCCGCCCAGTTCGAAATCGAATACCTGCAGTACCTCGACGCGGACGGCCAACCGGCCCGCGACGCCCTCCCGGCCGATTCGGCCAACCCGCAGACCCTGCTGGCGCTGTTCAAGCAGATGCTCTACGTGCGCACCTTCGACAGCAAGGCCGTGGCCCTGCAACGCACCGGCAAGCTCGGCACCTACGCCTCGTGCCTGGGCCACGAAGCCACCCACATCGGCATCGGCGCCTCGATGCGCAGCGGCGACGTGCTGGCGCCCAGCTACCGCGAGTACGGCGCCATGTTCATGCGCGGCGTGCGCCCGCGCGAGGTGCTGCTGTACTGGGGCGGCGACGAGCGCGGCAGCGACTTCCTGCGCGATTCCGACGCCGCCAGGGACTTCCCGATCTGCGTACCGATCTCCACCCAGTGCCTGCACGCCGCCGGCGCCGCGCTGGCGTTCAAACTGCGCGGCGAAGGCCATGTCGCGGTCGCCACCTGCGGCGATGGCGGCTCCTCGAAGACCGATTTCTATGCCGCGCTCAATTCCGCCGGCGCCTACCAACTGCCGCTGATCCTGTGCGTGATCAACAACGGCTGGGCGATCTCGGTGCCGCGCGCGGCGCAGACCGGCGCGCAGACCCTGGCGCAGAAGGGCCTGGCCGGCGGCCTGCACTGCCTGCAGGTGGACGGCAACGACCTGATCGCGGTGCTGGAGGCGATGCGCCAGGCACGCGAGCGCGCGCTGAGCGGCCAGGGCGGCACGGTCATCGAATTCATGACCTACCGCCTGTCCGACCACACCACCGCCGACGACGCGCGCCGCTACCGCGACGAGGCCGAGGTCAAGCAGGCCTGGGAGCGCGAGCCGCTGACCCGGCTGCGCACCTGGCTGACCGCGCAGGGCCTGTGGAACGAGGCCGAGGAAGCGACGTGGAAGCAGGAATGCGCGCGTCTGGTCGACATCGAGGTCGATGCCTACCTGGCCACCCCGGTGCAGCCGGTGGAAGCGATGTTCGATTACCTGTATGCCGATCCGCCGCCGGACCTGCTCGCGCAGCGCGCCGACGCCATCGCCCTGGAGCAGCGCCATGGATGAGCTCAGCCCTCGCCTTGCCGACACGGCCGCCGCGCATGCGGCCGGCACCGCCCACAGCGCGGCCACAGCGCGCGGAGACCAGTCCATGACCAGCACCCCCATCACCCTGATCGAAGCCGTTACCCAGGCCCTGGCCTGGGAACTGCAGCACGACCCGTCGGTGCTGGTGCTGGGCGAGGACGTGGGCGTCAACGGCGGCGTGTTCCGCGCCACCGCCGGCCTGCAGCAGCGCTTCGGCGCGCAGCGCGTGCTGGACACGCCGCTGGACGAAACCACCATCGCCGGCCTGACCGTCGGCCTGGCCGCGCAGGGCATGAAGCCGGTGGCCGAGGCGCAGTTCGACGGCTTCGTCTATCCGATGGTCGATCACCTGATCTGCCACGCCGCGCGCCTGCGCAACCGTACCCGCGGCCGCCTGCACTGCCCGATGGTGCTGCGCGTGCCGTGGGGCGGCGGCATCCGCGCGCCGGAGCACCACAGCGAGGCCAACGAGGCCATCTTCACCAACGTGCCGGGCCTGCGCGTGGTGCTGCCGTCCTCGCCGCAGCGCGCCTACGGCCTGCTGCTGGCGGCGATCCGCGAGCCGGATCCGGTGATCTACATGGAGCCCAAGCGCCTGTACCGGCAGTACAAGGAAGTGGTCGCCGACGACGGCGAGGCGCTGCCGCTGGACGTGTGCTTCGTGCTGCGCGAGGGCAGCGACGTGACCCTGGTCGCCTGGGGCGCGCAGGTCAAGGAAGCCTTGGAAGCGGCCGACAAGCTGGCCGCCGACGGCATCAGCGCCGAGGTCATCGACGTGGCCACGCTGCGCCCGCTGGACTTCGACACCATCGCCGAATCGGTGGCGCGCACCGGCCGCTGCGTGATCGTGCAGGAGGCCCCGCGCAGCGCCGGCTTCGGCGCCGAGATCGCCGCGCGCCTGGCCGAGCAGTCGATGTACGACCTGGTCGCGCCGGTGCAGCGGGTGACCGGCTACGACACCCACATTCCCTTGTTCCGGCTGGAGATGAAATACCTGCCGAGCGTGGACAAGATCGTCGCGGCGGCCAAGCGTGCCGTCGCCGCAGGCTGACATGCAGGCGCGCCTGCTCAGCGACTACCGCGCCGCCTACCCGCACCCGATCCGCTTCGCCGCCGGCGAGCGGGTGGTGCTGGGCGTGCGCGACGAGGAATGGCCCGCCTTCGTCTGGACCACGACCGCGGCCGGCAACGCCGGCTGGGCGCCGCTGGCCTGGCTGCGCGCCACCGGCGACGGCCACGCCGAAGCGCTGCGCGACTACGACGCGCGCGAACTGGATGCCGTGCAGGGCGACACCGTGACCCTGCACTACGAATACGGCGACTGGTGGTGGGCCGAGCGCGCCGATGGCGTGCAGGGCTGGCTGCCGGCGCGCGACCTGGAACTGCTGGAAGAGACCACATGAGCCAAACCAAGAACTTCAATCTGCCCGACCTGGGCGAAGGCCTGCCGGACGCCACCATCGTCGAATGGTTCGTCAAGGAAGGCGACACCATCCAGCTCGACGAGCCGCTGGTGTCGATGGAAACCGCCAAGGCGGTGGTCGAAGTGCCCTCGCCGGTGTCGGGCAAGGTGCTGAAGCTGGCCGGTGCGCCGGGCGACATCGTCGTCACCGGCAGCATGCTGGCGCAGTTCGCGCCCGACGCCAGCATGCCGCAGCGCGCCGAAGGCCAGGACACCGGCCACCACCACGGCGGTCCCGCGCCGGCCAGTCCCGACAAGGGCGCCGGCGCCGATGCGCCGGGCGACAACGACCGCGTCATCGCCTCCGACACCGGCGGCGAACTGCGCGACGCCGACGCCGACGCGGCGCCAGGCGATGGCGCACGCGACGACGCCGGCACCGTGGTCGGCGCGATGCAGAGCTCCAACGCCGTGCACAGCGAGCGCACGGTCTCGGTCGGCGGGGTCCGCGCGATGCCGGCGGTGCGCGCGCTGGCAAAGAAACTGGGCGTGGACCTGGCACGGGTGCGCGCCAGCGGCGGCGACGGCGCAGTGACCCTGGCCGACGTGAAGCAGGCCGCCGCCGACGGTTCGGCCGTTGCAGGAGCGGCTTCGGCCGCGACCGCACGCCCGCCGCAGGTCGCGGCCGAAGCCGCTGCTGCAACGGCGCCAGCGCCTGCAGCGCCCTCACGCACGCCGCTGTCCGCCACCGGCAAGCCGATGCGCACGCAGCCGCCCGGCCCCGCCGCGCACGGCCAGCCCGAGCCGCTCAAGGGCGTGCGCCGCAACATGGCGCGGGTGATGGCGCAGGCGCATCGCGAGGTGGTGCTGACCACGCTCAACGACGACGCCGACGTCCACGCCTGGGCCCCGGGCAACGACATGACCGTGCGCCTGGTGCGCGCGATCGTCGCCGCCTGCCAGGCGGTGCCGGCGCTCAATGCCTGGTTCGACGGCGACGCGCTGACCCGCACCCTGCACGCGCAGGTCGACATCGGCATCGCCGTGGACACCGACGACGGCCTGTTCGTGCCGGCGCTGCGCAATGCCGACATGCTCGACGCGCGCGGCATCCGCGAAGGCGTCAACCGCCTGCGCCAGCAGGTGGAGACGCGCAGCATCGCCGCGTCCGAACTGAGCGGCTACACCATCTCGCTGTCCAACTTCGGCATGTTCGCCGGCCGCTACGCCACCCCGATCGTGGTGCCGCCGTGCGTGGCGATCGTCGCCGCCGGCCGCGCCCGCCACCAACTGGTGCCGGTGATGGGCGGCGTGGAAACGCACAAGCTGCTGCCGCTGTCGCTGAGCTTCGACCACCGCGCCTGCACCGGCGGCGAAGCAGCGCGCTTCCTGCGCGCGATGATCGACGATCTGGCCCTGCCGGGCTGAGCGAACTGCGCCGCCGCCTCGCGACGAGGCGGCGGCGCTGCCCCCATCAGTTGCGCTCGTCGAAGGCCTGGATCACCTGCAGCGCCACCTCGGCCACGCCGCGGGCCTGCTGCAACTGCACCAGCGCCGCATGCGCGGCCTCGACCGAGCCGTAGCCGATCACCGCGCTGCCGTCGATCGCCGAGGCGTAGACCAGGGTGCCGCCGGTCCTGTGCGCCAGCGCTTCGACCACGGCCGGCGTGGTCCCGAACAGCTTGAGCTTGGGCGCGACCAGCACGGTCTGCTCGGTCAGCTCGTTGATCGCCGCGGCCAGCCGTTCGTCCTGCCTGGACGGATCGCGTGGTGCCGGCGCCGCGTTGCGCGCATCGCGCCCGAGCAGGATCGCGTACGGACCGATCTGCGCCACCACCCCGTCGGCGGCAGGCAGCGTGCGCCGATCGCGCAGGCCAGCGTCGGCACGCAGTCGCACCACCGCGCCAGGGATCAGCCGATAGGTGGAATGACCGAAGCTGAAACGCGCGCCGGTGGCTGCCTGCCGCAGCGCCCGGATATCCGGCGCCTGCGCCGACAGCGGCGGCGCGGCCAGCACGACCGCGGCAAACGCCATCCCCAGCACGCGGCGCGCGAGGCAGCCACGCAGGCGATGGCGCGCCGCGGCGACGGACGAACGCCGCGGCCGGGACGCGCGTACCGCCGCGGCGAATGCAGCCGAGATCGGCCGCAGGAGCGAAGAGGTCATGGCGTTGCGATCCCCGGGGGAAGGAAAGACACGCGTCGGCACCAGCAACGCACCGACGAAACGCGGCCGATATATAGCAATCCGGCGTTCGCGGCGGCAATCGCCAATGGTCCCAACAGTGACTTGCCACGCATTTTGGATCGCCCATGTCTACCGATTAACTGCACTCCCACCGCGAAGGCCGTACGCCAGCGTTTTACAGTACGCGAAAGTACGTAAATCAAGCTTCCGCACTGTGCGCGATTCGCCGGAAAACGGCTGATTTTTCGCACGTTTTCTTGACCTCCCCAGGACTCGCCCCGCTCTCGCCGCAGCGCTGCTTGCACTCCTGCCGGCAGCACCTCCCATACGGACGAAACGCAGCCCGATTATCTTTTTCAGTGCTTGTACGCACTAACCTTTATGTGCGTTTGGCGCAGTCGCAGCCCACACCGTCGACGCCACCCGCTCCGCACGCAGCGCCATGCGTCGTAGCGCCCTGGCGCGCGTGCGAGTCGCACATCCAGCTTCCCATCCCAAATCGAACGCCTGAACAAACGCTGTCTACCACGGCCCGTAACCGCGTCGTTATGGTCGTTGCCAGGGGGACGGCACCGCGCCATTGGCCGCAACGCCGACGCACTTCCGCACACAACCGCAACCACCCGTGGCCGCCATGCGCAGCCGCGCCGGCACGACATTCCCTATCACTTGCGAGGAACTCGAAGATGCCCCAGTCCATCCGCCGCCACCGCCCGCTCGCGCTGCTGTCGCCGTTGCTGCTCGCCCTCGCCGCCGCCTCCGCCACGGCCGCCGAGCGCGTGGACCTGCACGGCAAGGATCTCGGCACGCTCAACGTGCAGTACAAGGCCGCCACCACCAGCCTGGGCGGCGTGCCTGCCGCGGCCGCGGTGCGCCATGCCGAACTGATCGGCCTGGATGCCGAGTCCGCGCTGAGCCTGCTGAGCAGCAGCACCGACGACGACGGCACCGTGCACAGCCGCTACCAGCAGACCTTCCGCGGCGTGCCGATCTGGGGCGAACATGTCGTGGTCAGCGAGCGCAGCGACGGCAGCGTGCGCAGCCTGTTCGGACGCTCGGTGGCGGGCCTGGCCAGCGAGCTGCCGGCCACGACCACCGCGGCGGCCAGCGCGTTGCTGCCGGCCAACCGCGCACTGGACGTGGCCAAGCGCGCCGCGCTCGGCGAGGCGCTGGCCGCGCGCCGCATCGAGCGCGCGCAGGCGCCGCAGATGATCTACCTGGACGACGACGACCGCGCGCACATGGCCTACGTGGTGTCGTTCTTCGCCGATGCGCCGCAGGGCGGCGCGCCGACCCGGCCGTTCGTGATCGTCGATGCGCGCAGCGGCGCGATCCTGCGGCAGTGGGACGGCCTGACCACCCGCGACGCCACCGGCCCCGGCGGCAACGCCAAGACCGGGCAGTACGAATACGGCACCAGCGGCAGCATCCACGGCTTCCTCGAGGTGGACGACAGCTGCCGCATGCAGAACAGCACGGTCAAGTCGGTGAACCTCAACGGCGGCACCTCCGGCAGCACCGCCTACCAGTTCGCCTGCCCGCGCAACACCTACAAGGCCATCAACGGCGCCTATTCGCCGATCAACGACGCGCACTACTTCGGCGGCATCATCGAGAAGATGTACCGCGCCTATGCCGGCGTGGCGCCGCTGAGCTTCCAGCTGGTGATGCGGGTGCACTACAGCACGCGCTACGAGAACGCGTTCTGGAACGGTTCGACGATGACCTTCGGCGACGGCAACACCCGCTTCTATCCGCTGGTCAGCATCGACGTCGCCGGCCACGAGGTCTCGCACGGCTTCACCGAACAGAATTCCGGCCTCACCTATTCCGGCCAGTCCGGCGGCATCAACGAGGCGTATTCGGACATCGCCGGCGAGGCGACCGAGTACTACCTCAAGGGCAGCAACGATTTCCTGGTCGGCCCGGAAATCTTCAAGTCCAACGGCGCGCTGCGCTACATGGCCAATCCGCCGCAGGACGGCTCCTCGATCGACAACGCCGCCAACTACCGCAGCGGGCTGGACGTGCACTACTCCTCCGGCGTCTACAACAAGGCGTTCTACAAGCTGGCCACCACCTCCGGCTGGAACACGCGCACCGCCTTCGAGGTGTTCGCCCGCGCCAACCGCCTGTACTGGACCCCGAGCACCAGCTTCAACAGCGGCGCCTGCGGCGTGCGCACCGCGGCCAGCGACCTGGGCCGCTCGGTGGCGGCGGTGACCGCCGCGTTCAGTGCGGTCGGCGTGACCTGCCAGTAAGCGCGGCGACCGGCACTACCCGCCGCACGGCCATCCCGGACAGGATGGCCGTGCGGCGGCGTGGCAACGCGGCATTGCAGGCACGTCCGCGCACCGCGCCATCGCGCGTGTCCATGGCGAATCGCCTGTGCATGGAGTTGCCGCGCACGACCGGTTCGGCGGCGATCAAGCACGCCGCAAGGCTTTCCATGCGTCGCCTTGCCTGCAGCGGCGGCGATCGCGACCGCTTCGCGCATGACGCCAGGGCATGCCGCAGCTGTCCGCTGCCCTGACCGAACGTCTCTCCAATGGCGGCAATCGGACATCCGCAGGCGCGTACGCCTCGCATAGGCGTGCGGCTGCGGGTAGGCTGCGCGGCTACGTCCGCCGCGGAGCACCGCGACGGCATCGGTTCCGCCGCCCTCCTTCTGGACCTCGCTGCATGCCATTCGCCACGCTGGGCCTCGCCCCCGAGCTGCTGCCCGCGTTCTCCCGCGCGCTCGACGCCGCCGGCTATACCGCGCCCACCGCGATCCAGGCACAGGCGATCGCGCCGATCCTGCGCGGCGACGACCTGCTGGCCTGCGCCGCGACCGGCTCGGGCAAGACCGCCGCGTTCGCACTGCCGCTGCTGCAGCGCGCGGCGCTGGCGCCGGCCAGCCGCCGCGTGCGCGGCCTGGTGCTGGTGCCGACCCGCGAGCTGGCCGCGCAGGTCGGCGACACCCTGCAGGCGCTGGGCCGCTACCTGCCGCGGCGCGTCAAGGTGGTCACCGTCGCCGGCGGCGCCTCGATCAATCCGCAGATGCTGAAGCTGCGCGGCGGCGCCGACATCGTCGTGGCCACCCCGGGCCGGCTGCTCGACCTGGTCGCGCACAACGCCGTGGATCTGGGCGCGGTGGGCATCTTGGTGCTGGACGAAGCCGACCGCCTGCTGGCGCTGGGCTTCGAAGCCGAACTGGGCCGGATCCTGGCGTTGCTGCCGCGGCGCCGGCAGACCCTGCTGTTCTCGGCCACCTTTCCGGCCGAAGTGGAGGTGCTGGCGCGGCGCCTGCTGCGCGGACCGCGGCGCATCGGCGAGGACGCGGCCGCCGCGGCCCCGGCGACGATCCGCCAGCGCGCGATCGAGGTCGACAGCGCGCAGCGCACCGCGCTGCTGCGGCACCTGCTGCACAGCGAGGCCTGGCCGCAGGCGCTGGTGTTCGTGGCCAGCCAGCGCGGTGCCGACAACCTGGCCGAGAAGCTCGGCAAGGCCGGCGTGCTGGCGCAGCCGTTCCATGGCGAGCTGAGCCAGGGCCGCCGCAACCAGGCGCTGGCCGGCTTCAGGAGCGGCCAGGTGCAGGTCCTGGTCGCCACCGACGTGGCCGCGCGCGGTTTGGATATCGCGCAGCTGCCGGTGGTGGTCAACTACGACCTGCCGCGCGCCACCGCCGACTACACCCACCGCATCGGCCGCACCGGGCGCGCCGGCGCCGACGGCCTGGCGGTGAGCTTCGTCGACGCGGCCAGCGAGGCGCACCTGCGCCTGATCGAAAAGCGCCAGCAGCTGCGCGTGCCGCGCGAGCGCGTCGCCGGTTTCGAACCGACGCAGACGGCCGCGCCCGCCGCCGCGACAGCGCCGCAGACCGGCGGCATCAAGGGCAAGCGCCCGAGCAAGAAGGACAAGCTGCGCGCGGCGACTGCGCAGGGCGGCGCGCTGCCTGCGAAGGAGTGACCGCGTTCGCGGCGCTGGTCGCGGCCGGTAGCGCGAGATGCGCGCGCTATTGCGCGCAATGGCGGTTGCGAGCGATCCGATGCATTGCGCGCGCCGATCCTGTCGGTCGCGGCTGAAGCCGCTCCTACAGGAGCTGGCCGGCGTCACTGTAGGAGCGGCTTCAGCCGCGACACCAGCCGAACGCCCCCGCATCGATCAGCGCGGCCGATGGCCCGAAGGCCACCTGCCTCCGCTCCGGCAGGGAGCGGCGCCGCCCACGCTCAATCGTCGAACGGATCGGCCACCGCGGCATCGCCCTGCGGTCGCGGCGTGCGCTTGCCCGGCTTGCTGCGGATTTCCACGTAGAACTGGGTGCCGCCCGTCGCGACCAACGCGTCGATCGAACGCAGCAGCTCGGCCGGCGGCACCACCGCGGCACTGGCTTCCTCGGCGCCGAACAGCGTGTCGAAGTCCCAGTAGTCGGCGCCGGCCGGCAAGGTCTTGCGGCGTTCGCGGCGGATGTACTTGCGGATGTCGTGCTTGCTGGCGTCGAGCAGGCGGTCGGGGTGCTTGCCTTCGATGCGGAGCTGGTAGGTCTTCTTCACTGCGGGGAGGATCCTGAAAAGAGGGAACGCGGCGGCCGGCATGCGCGGCGCTGGCCGCGGGCCGCGGCGCGCGGGCAGGCCTGCGGCCGGCGGCCTGCATGCGCGGCGGGCCGCCATGGTGCCAGAACCCGGCCCCGCGCTGCGGATTGGCCGATAATCGGTGCCCGGCGCATGCCGGCGCCGCCGCAGGAGTTGCCGATGACCGACCCTTCCGCCTTCGCGGGCTACCGCATCCTCGTCGCCGGCGCCAGCCGCGGCATCGGCCTGGCGATCGCCGACGCCTTCGCCCGCCGGGGCGCCGCGCTGGCGATCTGCGCGCGCAATCCCGCCGGCCTGGCCGAGGCGGCCGAGCAGTTGCTGCGCCACGGCCATCCGGTGTCGCGGCTGACCTGCGACCTGGCCGATCCGGCGCAGATCCAGCGCTGGGTGGCGCACGCGGCCGACACCCTGGGCGGCATCGACGTGATGGTCAACAACGCCTCCGGCTACGGCCATGGCGACGACGACGCCAGCTGGCAGGCCGGGTACGACATCGACCTGATGGCCGCGGTGCGCTGCAACCGCGCCGCGCTGCCGCTGCTGCGCGCCAGCCACCGCGCCTGCATCCTCAACATCAGCTCGATCAACGCGCTGCGGCCGACGCCGCGGGTGCCGGCGTACTCGGCCGCCAAGGCCGCGCTGAACTACTACACGACCACCCTGGCCGCGGAACTGGCGCGCGAACGGATCCGGGTCAACGCGATCGCGCCCGGCTCGATCGAATTCCCCGGCGGGCTGTGGGACCAGCGCCGCGCGCAGCAGCCGGAGCTGTACCGGCGCATCCGTGCCGCCATTCCGTTCGGCGACTTCGGCGCGCTCGAGGACGTCAGCAACGCCGCTCTGTTCCTGGCCTCGCCGCAGGCGCGCTGGATCACCGGACAGGTGCTGGCGGTGGACGGCGGGCAGTCGCTGGGCGCCTGAGGGGTAAAAGCCGGGAATGGGGAATGGAGAATCGTGGAGCGGGCGCGCGATCGCGCTGAGCGTTGCGATCCAACCGCGCTTCGGAGTTGGCTGAACCACGGGAGGAGGCGCTTGCCCCCCTTTCGGGATCGGCCCCGGCGCTGCCTGGAATCGGCAGGTCCACCGCTTCGTTCGCCGCCACTGATGGCCCGGGGGCATGTCATCCACCCCCAAGCAGATCGCGCCGCGCTTGCGCATGCACGAGTCAAGGAAGAGCGAGACAGCGCGGAACATGCTCCAGCCTGGGCGATGACGTAGCGCCGGGGGGCGCGCAAGCGCGACGCAACCTGTTCGTGAAGCGATGACACCACCAGGGCCTATTCACGCGATCGGGATAGGCCACACGGAGTCGCTACCGCAGGGGCGTGCCACGGTTTGCCGAGTGCATTGCGGAAGGAACTCCGGGTGACCGTGGGCCGTCAGTTCCGACCGGTTCCGCAGCCACGATCATTCCGCCAGCTGCGCCGCGTCCACCACCTGCACCCCGGCGCGCGGATGCAGGGCGTGTTCGACCAGCGCGGCGGCGATGCGTTCGGCGGGGTTGATCCGGTAGCGCCGCGGCAGCAGCGGCCCAAGCATCCCGAGCACCATGGCAGCGGCGCGCTCGGCCGCGCGCGGTTGCGCGCGCTCGCCGCCGATCAGGCCCGGGCGCACCAACGCGAGCGACGGATAGCCCAGCGCCTGCAGGTCGCGCTCCAGTTCGCCCTTGACCCGGTTGTAGAACAGGCGCGAGCGCGGATCGGCGCCGAATGCCGAATTCAGCGCGAACGCGGTGGCGCCGTGCTGCCGCGCCAGCCGCGCGATCGCCAGCGGATAGGCGTGATCGACGCGGCGGAACGCCTCGCGCGAGCCGGCCTGCTTCATCGTGGTGCCGAGCGCGCAGATCGCCGCGTCGGCCTGCCACCACGGCGCCTGCGCCGGCAATTGCGCGAAGTCGACCAACGGGTTGTCCAGCTTGGCATGCACGACATCCAGCGCGCGCCGGGTCGGCGCGACCACCGCGCTGCACTCCGGCGCGGCAAGCAGCTGCGCCAGCACATGCGAGCCGACCAGGCCGGTGGCACCGGCGAGCAGGATCTTCATCGGAGCGTCCTTGGAGGCTGGCGAGGGAAGCGGCGACTATCGCAGGCGCGGCGGCAAGGCGCTGTCGGCACGGCGCCTGCGGCCGGCTTACAGATCCATGAGGCGCTTCGCGGCCGTCCCCTCGCCCCAACCCCGCTCCCGGTGGGAGAGGGGCTAACGGCTGTTCCTTCTCCCGTCGGGACCATACCCCCTTTGCGGGGGAAGGTGCCCTGCAGGGGCGGATCAGGGTACGGGCGCGACCTCGCACCCTCCGACACAAAGGCAGCGCGCGTGCACAAGCGCCCGGATCCCGCGGCGCCGCACATGGTCGCCGCGCTGCGGCTTGTACGCCACAATAGCCGCCCATCGCGCCGCGCCGGCGCCGCTGCAGCCAACCGAGGAGCCGTTCGATGTTCGTGGTGTGTGGAGAGGCCCTGTACGACATCTTCATCGACGGCTATGCCGGCACCTCGGTCGGCATGACCGCGCGCCAGGGCGGCTCGCCGTTCAACGTGGCGATCGGCCTGGCCCGGCTCGGCACGCCGTCGGCGCTGTTCACCGGCCTGTCCACCGATCCGCTCGGCCGCCAGCTGCGCAGCACCCTGGAACGCGAAGGCGTGGCGCTGCAGCACTGCATCGACAAGCGCGAGGCGACCACCCTGGTGATGGTCGCGCTGGACGCGCAGGGCGTGCCCAACTATTCGTTCTACGGCACCGGCTGCGCCGACCGCGCGCTGACCGCGGCCGACCTGCCGGCGCTCGACGCCACGGTCGGCGGCCTGCATTTCGGCTCCTACACCCTGGTCGCCGAGACCACCGCCAGCACCTTCCAGGCCCTGGCCGAGCGCGAACGCGCGCAACGGCTGATCTCGCTGGATCCGAACGTGCGGCCGACGGTGGAACCGGACATGGCGGTGTGGCGCGCACGGCTGGCGCGCTGGATCGCGCTGGCGCACGTGGTCAAGGTGAGCCAGGAAGACATCGAGCTGCTGTATCCGCAGCAGGACCCGTTCACGGTCGCGCGCAGCTGGCTGCAACAGGGTCCGTCGCTGGTGGTGATGACCCTGGGCGGCGACGGCGCGGTGGCCTGGCGCGGCGACGCCGAGGCGCGCGTCGCCGGCCGCGCGGTGCAGGTCGCCGATACCGTCGGCGCCGGCGACAGCTTCCAGGCCGCGCTGCTGCACCAGCTGCCCGACCTGGCCGCGCTCGCCGCGCTGGACCCGTCGGCACCGGCGCTGCAGCGCCTGCTGGACTTCTGCGTGGCCGCGGCGGCGATCAACTGCACCCGCGCCGGCGCCAACCCGCCCAGCCTGGACGAGGTCCGCGCCGCACTCTAGGGCGCGTCATCGAACCCCGCGCAGGTCGCGTGGGGTCTGTTCGGGGCGCCAGCCCGTGCTGCACGGCGCAGCGCCCGACGGGCGGCCAGGCACCGGCCGGCACCCGACCGCCGCACCCCGCCAGGCCGCGCCGGCTGCGCGCCCGCGGCGCTACGTCGCCGCCCGGGCGTTGGCATTTCCACGCGTTCCCGCCGCCCCTGCCTCGTGCGCGCGCAAGAGCGGCGCGATGTGGGATCGGCCGGCGGCACTTGGCCGCATGCGCGGCAAGAACGCGGGCAAGTGGACATCCGCCCACGCCGGGGCGATGGTAGGGCGTCCGCCGCCGGCTCAAGCGCACGCCGCCAGCGCCGATATCCTGTTCCTGAGTGTCGTCATGGGCGCCGCGGTTGCGGCGGGGCGGTGCGTTCTATTGGGAGGAAGCATCCGCATGCCGGATCAACGCGACGAGCCACCCGTCGGCGGACTGCGCAAGCTGTTGTCGCCGCGTCGCCGTGAACCGGCGGCGCCGGCCACCTCTGCGGTGGCGCCACGCGGACATGGCCATGCCCGTGCGCATGGCCATGGTGCCGCGCCTGCGGCGCCGGGCGAGCACGCCGATCCGGCCGCGGCCACCGCGGCGCTGATCCGCCTGTTCAACCACGCCCACCAGCCGCTGGAACTGCTGGTCGCCTTCGCCGACGGCATGGCCGGCCTGCACGGCGAACTCGGCGACATGGGCCGGCGCCTGCAATCGGCCGCCGCCAGCGGCGACTGGCCCAGCTACGGCCGCGCGCTGCGCCAGCTGATCGACAAATACATCCGCACCATCGACGTCGGCGATCCGCTGGCCGGGCCCAGCGACCCCGAACGCCTGCGCGACCTGCTGCGCCAGGCGATCGCCGGCGCGCTGGCCTCGCTGCTGCACAACCTGCCGGAACTGGCCAACGAATCGGAGGCCACCGGCGAGGCGCTGCGCCAATGGCGCCCGGGCCTGCCGCTGGAGCCGGTGGCGCAGCGCGTGCGCGAGCTGTGCCACCAGATCGCGCTGCGCGCCAGCGACAGCCAGGAGCAGCAGACGCTGTTGCTGGGCCTGTTCGACCTGCTGCTGGAAAACGTCGGCGAACTGCTCGACGACACCAGCTGGCTGCAGGGCCAGATCGCGGTGGTACGCGACATGATCAGCGGCCCGCTGGACCGCTATTCGATCGAGGAAGCGCGCGGCAGCCTGCGCGAGGTGATCTACAAGCAGGGCCTGCTGAAGCAGGGCATCGCCGAATCCAAGGAGGCGATGAAGGACATGATGGTGTCCTTCGTCGAGAACCTGGACGGCATGGCGATCAGCACCAGCGAGTTCCACGACCGCATCGCCGACTACTCGCAGACCATCCGCGACGCGCGCAGCATCGCCGACCTCAACCGCCTGCTGCAGGAAGTGCTGCAGGACACCGGCCACGTGCAGCAGCAGGCGCTGCGCGCGCGCGACCACCTGATCGCCGCGCGCCAGGAAGTGGACGCGGCCGAGCAGCGCATCCTGCGCCTGGAACAGGAACTGCAGGACGTCAGCGGGCTGGTGCGGGTCGACCAGCTCACCGGCGCCCTCAACCGGCGCGGGCTGGACGAACTGTTCGTGCGCGAACTGGCGCGCACCGAGCGCAGCGCGCAGCCGCTGTGCGTGGCGATGCTGGACCTGGACGATTTCCGCAAGCTCAACGAGACCTACGGCCATCCCGGCGGCGACGCCGCGC
The DNA here is from genome assembly GCF_013410075.1 of Xanthomonas sp. JAI131. Lineage (NCBI taxonomy): Bacteria > Pseudomonadati > Pseudomonadota > Gammaproteobacteria > Lysobacterales > Lysobacteraceae > Xanthomonas > Xanthomonas sp. JAI131. The sequence goes on from NZ_JACCCN010000003.1 coordinate 717,397, forward strand.
TGCGCCACGTGGTCGAGGTGGCGCGCACCACGCTGCGCGGCAGCGACGCGATCGCCCGCTACGGCGGCGAGGAATTCCTGCTGCTGATGCCCGACTGCACCATCTTCGAAGCGTCCGCGGCGGTGACCCGGGTGCAGCGCGCGCTGGCCCAGCGCGCGGTGGTGCACGAGGACCAGCGCGTGTTCGTCAGCTTCAGCGCGGGGGTGGCGATGCGCCGCGCCGGCGAAACCCAGGACGTGCTGGTCAAGCGCGCCGACCGCGCCCTGTACGAGGCCAAGAAGGCGGGCAAGAACCGGGTGGTTTCAGCGGATTAGCGCGCCGGTGCCGCCGGCGCGGGAATGGAGAATCGGGAATGGGGAATCGCAACAGCGCGATCCGCCGAACCGCTCTTACGATTCCCTATTCCCCTTTCCCGATTCCCGGCTTCCACGCAGCTTCTGAAACAGCACCACAGCCCCCAGCACCAGCGCGCCGGCGACGATGCCGACCAGCGCGTTGCCCAGGTTGAGCACCACGCTGCCCCAGGCGCCCTGCGGCGCGATGCCTTCGAGGGCGTGGTGCAGCGGGCCGATGCTGTGCACCAGGATGCCGCCGCCGACCAGGAACATCGCCGCGGTGCCGGCGATCGACAGCACCCGCATCAGCCACGGCGCCAACCACAGGATGCCGCGGCCGATCGCCGCGGCGGCGGCGCCCTTGCGGGTCAGGTACAGGCCGAGGTCGTCGAGCTTGACGATGCCGGCGACCAGGCCGTACACGCCGACCGTCATCGCCAGCGCGATCGCCACCAGCACCATGATCTGCTGGGAGAACGGCACTCCCGCGACCACGCCCAGCGACAGCACGATGATCTCCGCGGAGAGGATGAAATCGGTGCGGATCGCGCCCTTGATCTTGTCCTTTTCCAGCGCGACCACGTCCACCTTCGCGTCGGCCAGCGCCTGCAGCTGCTGCGCATGGCGCTGCGCGTCCTCGTCCTTGGAATGCAGGAAGCGGTGCGCCAGCTTCTCCACGCCCTCGAAGCACAGAAACGCCCCGCCGATCATCATCAGCGGGGTGATCGCCCACGGCAGCCAGGCGCTGATCGCCAGCGCCGCCGGCACCAGGATCGCCTTGTTGAGCAGCGAACCCTTGGCCACCGCCCACACCACCGGCAACTCGCGGTCGGCGTTGACCCCGGTGACCTGCTGCGCGTTCAGCGCCAGGTCGTCGCCGAGCACGCCGGCGGTCTTCTTCGCCGCCACCTTGGTCAGGATCGACACGTCGTCGAGCAGCGAGGCGATATCGTCGAGCAGGGTGAACAGGCTGGCGCCGGCCATGTGGGGATTCCATTCGGGGGTGAGCGGGGATTCTCGCCGATTCCGCCGCGCGATGGGCCGGCGGCGGCGGATCGGCCGGCGCGGTGTGCCCCGGTCGGTGCCGGCAAGCGCCGCGCGGCCCGCATTGCGCTACTAGATCAGGCTGTGGTTGGTGGAGGCGGATGAGCGAAACCCGTTCACCGCGCTGGTCACGAGCGCCACGCCGAGCGCGAGCGTCGCCACCAGGCCGAACCACGACAGCCCGCGCAACAGCCACGGCGCCAACGACAGCAGGACCCGGCCGGGCAACGCGACGCGACCGTGTTCCTCGCGCCCGGCCAGGTCCAGGCCCAGGCCGGCGAGCAGGACGACCCCCGCGATCGGCGCGTACATGACCACGGCGAGCAGGAACGCCGCCAGCACGATGAAGAGCACGCGCTCGACCGGGGGAAAAAGGAACGCGGCCAGACACGCCAGGGCGATGCACTGGGTCGATACGACCAGGTCGGTGCGCACCGCGCCCTTGAGCGCGGCCGCGATCCGCGCAGCGCCGTCCTGGCCGCGTTCGGCAGCCGGACGCCGCCATGACGACGCCACCCGCTCCAGGCCTTCGTAGCATTGGTAAGCGCCACACAGCTGTATCAGTGCCATGAGCGTCCACTCGAGCACGTTGTCGTAGTTGTCTGTGAGCAACGGCGGCCACGGCAGCAGCGCGCAGAGCGCCAGCAGCGCCAGCAGCGCCAGCACCAGCAGCAGCTTGCCGCGCAGCCCGCGCTGGAACACCGTGCCGAGCAACGACCAGGCGCGTGCGATCTCCGCCTCGGCCGCCAGGCGCGTGCCCACCGGCGCCTGGCGTGCCGCGTCGTCCAACAGGGACGCCATCGCGTCGAACAGGGTGAACAGGCTGCTGCGGGCCACGTGTGCTCCTGCCGGAAAGGTCGGTGCCAGCGGGAATTCTCGTCGATTCCGCGGGCCCGGTGCGTGATCGCCGCCGCCGGGCCTCAGCCGCGCATAACGCCGGCTCGGCTAGCGTACGCGGCAGACACCTGCCACCGCGAAGGACCCCCATGGACCAGTTCCTCACCGCCCCGCGCGCGATCGTCGACGACGTGCTCGACGCCGTCGCCGCGCTGCAACCGCTGCTGCGCTCGGACCCCGCCAGCGGCACCCGCATCGTGCTGCAGGCCGAGCGCGATCCCGCCCAGGTCGCGGTGCTGTCCGGCGGCGGCGCCGGTCACGAGCCGGCGCATGCCGGCTTCGTCGGCCCGGGCATGCTCAGCGGCGCCATCGCCGGCGACCTGTTCGCCTCGCCGGGGGTGGAGGCGGTGCTGGCCGCGATCCGCGCCTGCGCCGACGCGCCCGGGGTGCTGCTGGTGATCAAGAACTACACCGGCGACCGGCTCAACTTCGGCCTGGCCGCCGAGCGCGCCCGCGCCGAAGGCATCGACGTGGCCAGCGTGCTGGTGGCCGACGACATCGCCCTGCCCGATGCCGCACAGCCGCGCGGCCTCGCCGGCACGGTGCTGGTGCACAAGTACGTCGGCCACCTGGCCCGCGAGGGCGTGGCGCTGGCCGAGCTGGCGCAGCGCGGCCAGGCCTTCGCCGACCGCCTGCTGTCGCTGGGCATGGCCCTGTCCAGCTGCACCGTGCCCGGCCAGCACGCCGGCCGCCGCGCGCCGGAGCTGGGCCTGGGCATCCACAACGAACCGGGCACGCGCAAGGTGCAGCCGGCCTCGGTCGAAGAGGCGCTGGCGCTGGTGCTGGACCCGCTGCTCGAACAAGCCGATGCGCGCTATGGCGCCGATGCGCCGCTGCTGCTGATGCTCAACGACCTGGGCGGCTGCTCCACCCAGGAACTGGGCGTACTGACCCGGCTGGCATTGCAGCGCATCGGCACCGAGCGGATCGCCTTGATGACGCTGCCGGCGGCGCTGATGACCTCGATGGACATGCACGGCTTCTCGATCACCCTGGCGCCGGCCGACACCGACGTGCTCGCCGCACTGCGCGCGCCGGTGCAGACCCTGGGCTGGCCCGGCGTGCGCGTGCCGCACGCACCCACCCACTTCGCGCCGGCGCTATTGCGCAGCGACGCGCACCGGCACGGCGCCCGCGACCCGCAACGCGGCGCGGCCCTGGCGCGGGTCGCGCAGGCGCTGATCGGCGCGCAGGCGGAGCTGGACGCGCTCGACGCGCAGACCGGCGATGGCGATGCCGGCAGCACCTTCGCCGCCGGCGCCCGCGCCCTGCAGCAGGCGCTGGACGAGGATGCGTTGGCGACCGGCGCGGCCGCACCGTTGGCGCACGGCCTGGCGGCGGCGATCGAGCGCAGCATGGGCGGTTCCAGCGGCGTGCTGCTGTCGATCCTGTTCACCACCGCCGCGACCGAACTGGAGGCCGGGCACGGCTGGGTGCCGGCGCTGCAGGCCGGCGTGGCGCGGATGCAGCACTACGGCGGCGCGCAGCGCGGCGACCGGACCATGCTCGACGCGCTGCTGCCGGCGCTGGAGGCCCTGGCGCGCGGCGGCGGCACCGACGACGCGGCGCGCGCGGCACGTGCCGGCGCCGATGCCACCGCGCAGCTGAGCCAGGCCCGCGCCGGCCGCTCGGCCGCGGTGCCGGCGGACGCGCTGCGCGGCGTGGTCGATCCAGGCGCCGAGGCGGTGGCGCGCGCCTTCGCGGCGTGGGGCCGGTGACCGCCGGGAGCGCCCTCTGCCAGACGGGCGCGAACCTGTAGGAGCGGTTTCAACCGCGACGAACGGAGCTGGCCCGTTGCCTGGCCTCGGACGCAGTCGGGACTGAAGTCCCTCCCACAGTGCACCCACCCGGCGCGCGGCAGATCCCTGTGGGAGCGACTTCAGTCGCGACGAACGGAGCCGGGAAACGCGACGGCTTCGCGACCTGAGGCCAACGCTGCCGTTTTTTTGTAGGAGCGGCTTCAGCCGCGACAGGCTCTACCGAGACTGCCTGTCGCGGCTGAAGCCGCTCCTACAAGGAACTGCGGTGCGTGGGTGCCGCGGGCAAGGAACTGCGGTGCGTGGGTGCCGCGGGCGTCGATGCTGCGGTGGCGCGCGCCTTCGCGGCGTGGGGCCGGTGACCGCCGGGAGCACCCTCTGCCAGACGGGCGGCGAACCTGTAAACGGAGCTGGCCCGTTGCCTGGCCCCGACGGCTTCGCGACCTGAGGCCAACGCTGCCGCTTTTTGTAGGAGCGGCTTCAGCCGCGACAGGCTCTGCCGAGACCGCCTGTCGCGGCTGAAGCCGCTCCTACAAGGAACTGCGGTGCGTGGGTGCCGCGGGCGCCGATGCTACTGCGCCGCGGCCGCCGCGGCAGCCCGCAGCGCTTGCGCCACCGCCTGCAGCGATCCATGCGCCGAACCGGGCTGCAGCGCCAACGGCTGAGTCTTGCCGTGCACGACCACCTCCATCCGCTGCGGCACGCCCTTGGCGTCGCCGACGATGCGATAGGTGGTGGCGGCGCGGGCGAAGCTCAGCGTGTGCCGCGCGGCATCGTAGGCGAAGGTTTCCTCCTCGCCATCCGGATACAGCAGTTCCACCTGCTGCTGCGCGCCGATCGCCGCGTAGTACGGCGTGCCGGACGCGCCGTCGCCATCGTTGGCGAACACCACGATGCGCTTGCCGGACGGCGCCAGGCGGAATTCGAGCAGGATCTTGCGGGTGCCCAGCGCCGTGCCGCCCTCCTCGTCCCACAGGTAGTGCTCCTGCGCCACGCGCTTGCCGCCCTGGTCGCGATAGCGCGTTTCCTGGGTCAATCCCGGCCCCTCGGCCCTGGCGTCGTCGACCAGCTCGCGCTGCAGCAACGGCTTGCCGTCGCGCACCGTGTACACCGCGAATTGGTGCCAGCAGCAGCCATCCTTGGTCATGGTGTGGATCTCGCGCGCCTTCGCATCCACCTGGAACAGGCCGCAATTGCTCTGCGCCAGTTCGGTGAACTCCGGGCTCGGCGCGAAGCCATCGGCGGTACCCAGGTACACCTGGTACGACGGGCCGTGGTAGCAGCTGTTCTGCCCGTCCATCAGCGCCAGGTCCTTGATCCCGTCGAAATTGAAATCGTCGTAGATCAGCACGCTCTGCTCGCCGTACGGCAGTTGGTGCACGTTGGCCTTGACCTTGCCGCCTTTGGCGTCGGTGTCCAGCACCAGCTCGGGCGAGGCCACCTCGATCAACGGCGTGGTGCCGCCGCGCGCGAACACACGAATGATGCCGGGGCGGAACACCTCCTCGCTCGCCTCCACCTCCAGCGTCGCCCGGTAGCGGTCGGAAAAATCCTGGACCTTGTAGGTGACGTGTTCGCTGCCGGCGAACGCCTGCGCGTCGAAACCCTCGTCGGCATGGCGATCCGTCTCCGCTGCCGCCGTCGCCGACACCAGCGCCCCCAGCAAGACCAGGCCGCAGCGCCACACGGCACGCATGGGAACGGGAACGGCGCGCGCGGAGCGAAACAGCATGACGAATCCTGGGTAGCGGCAGCCTGTGCCTGAACGCGGAAGTCTAGAGCAGCCGCCGCACTTGCGCCGGCACGCTCCGCGCCGGTCGCCAATGCCGCCGCACCGCCGGCGGATTCACCGGGCGACGACCCCGCCCCGGCCACACTGGCCACCGCATTCCCTGCCTACCTGGAGCCTGACCTTGAGCGCGACGCCCGACGCTGCGGAGACCACGCAGGTAGTCGGCGGCCTCAGCCGCCGTACCCAGATCCTGCGCCTGCTGCTGCGCTACCGCAGTTCCGGGGTGTTCTCCGGCATGGACATGGACGCCGCCGACGGCGTGCACGAACTGCCGCCGGAAGGCACGCCCGAGCAGTTCGTCACCGACCTGGAAGCGCTGGGCCCGACCTTCGTCAAGCTCGGGCAGATGCTGTCCACGCGTCCGGACGTGGTGCCGCCGGAATTCGCCACCGCGCTGGAGCGGATGCAGGAAAACACCGCGCCGATCCCGGTGGAACGCATCCGCGAGATCGTCGAGGCCGAACTCGGCGTGGCGGTCAACAAGGCCTTCTCCGCGTTCGACGACACGCCGCTGGGCACCGCCTCGCTGGCGCAGGTGCACCGCGCCGCGTTGCGCGACGGCACGCCGGTGGCGATCAAGGTGCAGAAGCCGGAGGTGGCCGCGCAGGTGCGTTCGGACCTGGAAGTGCTGAAGAGCTTCGCCAGCGCCGCCGACAAGCTGACCGGGCTGGGCCGGCGCATCCGCTTCGCCGACTGGCTGGCCGAGTTCGGCAAGGCGCTGCTGGCCGAGCTGAACTACGAAGCCGAAGCGGAGAACCTGGCGCGCTTCGGCGAACACCTCAAGCCGTTCCCGCAGCTGTGGGTGCCGCAGCCGATCTGGGACCTGAGCAGCCGCAAGGTGCTGACCATGCAGCTGGCCGAAGGCGTGCGCGTGGACAAGATCTCCGGGCTGCGCCGCACCGAGCAGCCGATGGACGATCTGGCCGCGGCGCTGGTGCGCGGCTACCTGGACCAGATGTTCGTGCACGGCGAGATCCATGCCGATCCGCATCCGGGCAACCTGCGCGTGCTGAGCGACGGGCGCCTGGCGATCTTCGACCTGGGCATGGTCGCGCACGTGCCGCCGAAGCTGCGCGAGCGCCTGCTCAAGCTGCTGTTCGCCGCGGTCGATGGCCGCGGCGAGGAAGTGGCCGAGGAAACCATCGCGCTGAGCACGCGCCTGGAGGACTTCGACGAAGACCGCTACCAGCGCGAGACCGGGCAGATGATCGCGCGCTACGCCGCGCACGACGCCACCTCCGAAGGCCGCGTGGTGCTGGACCTGGTGCGCATCGCCACCGCCTACGGACTGCGCACGCCGCCGGAACTGAGCCTGCTCGGCAAGACCCTGCTGAACCTGGAAGCGGTGTGCCGCGCGCTGTCGCCGCACCTGGACACGCGCAGCGTGGTCGAGGACCAGCTGCAGCACGTGATGCGCGCGCGGCTGAAGAAATCGCTGTCGGCGGCGAACCTGGCCAGCGAGGCGATGGAGATGCAGGCGCTGCTGCGCGAGGGCCCGCGCAAGCTGTCGGACATCCTGTCGCTGGCCGCCGACAACCGCCTGCAGGTGCGCGTGGCCGGGCTGGAAGAATCGCGGCTGATGGAAAGCCTGCAGAAGATCGCCAACCGCGTCGCCGCCGGCATCGTCACCGCCGCGCTGATCCTGGCCTCCACGCAGATGATGCGCATCGACACCGGCGCCAAGCTGTTCGGCTATCCGGCCATCGCGATGGTGCTGTTCCTGCTCGGCGTGGCGCTGGGCCTGGGCATCGTCGCCAGCGCGGTGCTGTTCGACCGGCGCGCGCACGCCCGCGAAGAGCGCGGGCGGCGCTAGGCCGCGCCGCCGATGCCCGTATAGGTCGCGCCGGGTTTGTCGGGTCGCCAGCCGGTGCGGCGCTGCTTGTCGCCTGAGACCCGCGGCCAGGTCGCGCGCCGCCGGATGGCCGCCAGATGGCCGCCAGATGGCCAACGGCGGGCAAGCACGGCAGCGGCGCGCCGGCGCAGGCGCGCCCCGCAGCACGGCCCATGCATGGGCACGCCGTTCGCCTCCTTCCTTTTGCCGCATCCGCTGAAAAGCGTGGCGCGACCTGCACGAGGCCCGGTGACACACGCCACCGGAATGATGCCGCTAGACTGAGGTCCGGCGTCTTGCTGCGTAGCGGTTTCGATCGCGACGACCGTTGCGGCTTCGCGTGGATCAATGCGCAGCAGATCAACGCTCATGGACGAAGGAGCAAAGCGGCCTGCGCAGGCGCGATGGGAAAACGGCATTTCCCATGCCATGCGAAGAAGCGCCGGCAAAGCCGCAAGGCTAACGCATCGAAAAAACGTCAGTAAATATCAGAAACTTCGATCATGTCACTGCATCCGAAACGCGTTGTCCCTGAGCAGATCAAGATCCACCGGCTGTTTGCCACACCCCTGGCTCAAATCGCGCATCCAGCGGCCGAACGCCTCAATCAAGCGCTGAAAGAGGAGATCGAACGGAACAGGGCCGACAATCCGGCGGGCGTGCGCCACAGCAATTCAGGGGGATGGCAGTCCAGTGCGGACTTCAACGCGTGGGGCGGCGAAGGCTCCATGGCGCTGACCGCGTACGCCACGGAGTTGGCCTACGCGTTGACCGCCGTCTACCATCCGGAGCACGGCTTGGTCGTGCCCGAGTTCGAGTGGAAGATAAACGCATGGGCGAATGTCAACAATGCCGGGGATTCGAACGCGCAACACGCGCATCCCGGCGCATTCTGGTCGGGTGTCTACTGGGTGGATGACGGTTGCGACGATGGCCAGGAGGCTGGCGGAGAACTCCAGTTTCTCGACCCCAGAGGGGTCATGCCCTCGCTCTACAACCCGGAACTCAAGATCCGGATCGCGGGCTGCCTGAGTGCCGGGTTGACGACCTCCATCGCGCCCGAGAGCGGCACGCTGGTCATGTTCCCTTCCTGGCTGCTGCACTCGGTCAGCGTGTTTACGGGGTCGCGGCCGCGCATCTCGGTCGCGTTCAACTTCAGCGTCTGAGCGAACGCACCCGGCCCCGGTCGGGCAGCGCGGCGGACCGGCATAGAGTGAAAGCGCCGCCGCCCGCGCTCACGGCTCCTTGCGCAGCAGCCGCACTTCCTGCGGCGATTCCAGCGCGATGCCCTCGTCGGCCAGGCGCTGCAGCAAGCTGAAGAACAGATCACTGCGGATGCCGTAGACCAGCCGCGGATTGCCGACGTAGGCGAAACTGTTGAGGGTGACGTGGCCGCTGGCGATGGAATCGATGAACACCGACGGCGCCGGCTCCTCCAGCACGCCCGGATGCGCGGCATAGAGTTCCAGCAGCAGCGCGCGCAGCTTGGCCATGTCGGTGCCCAGCGACACCGCGAACTGGATCTGCACCCGGCCCAGCGGTCCGGCCAGGGTCATGTTGCGCAGGGTCTTGGTGATCAGCTCGGAGTTGGGCACGATCAGCGTGGAGCGGTCGCCGACCTGGATCTCGGTGGACCGCACGCTGATCTTGCGCACGTCGCCTTCCTGGTCGCCGATCTTGACCCAGTCGCCGATCTTGACCGGGCGCTCGGCCAGCAGGATCAGCCCGGACACGAAGTTCTGGATGATCGACTGCAGGCCGAAGCCGATGCCCACCGACAGCGCGCTGACCACCAGCGCGATCTGCGCCACCTCGATCCCCGACGCCGCCAGCGCGCACAGCGCGGCCAGCAGGATGCCGACATAGCGGGCCACGGTGCTGACCGAATTGCGCGAGCCGTCGTCCAGTTCGGTCTTCGGCAGGTAGGTCTCGGTCAGCCAGCCATGGATGTATTGCATCGCCAGCAGGCCCACGCCCAACACCAGCGCCGCGCGCAATACGGCGCCCGGGTACAGGTGGCTCTTGCCGATCGGGATGCCCTGCGACAGCACCGAGAACCAGTCGGTGATGGTCGAGACGTTGGTCCCGAACGGGATCAGCAGTGCGCCCACGCCGATCAGCAACAGGCACACGCGCAGCACCGCCGAGGTCAGCACCCCCGCCTGCTCAAGGCGGCTGGCGCGCACGCCGAACGCCCCGTTGGCGGCGCGGCCGATGCGGCCTTCGCTGGCGAACAGCCACAGCGCGAAATCGTCGGCGAAGGTCATCAGCAGGCGGATCGCGCCGACGATCATGGTGATCCAGATGATCTGCCGGGTGATGAACAGGCCCAGGTACAGATAGCCCAGCAGCGACGCCAGCAGCGCCACCACCACCGCCACCCGCACCAGCACCCCGACCAGCGCCAGCGCGCCGCCATGCTGTCCCGGCGGCGGCGGCTGGCCGTTTTCCAGCGCCTGCGCCGCGGCCTCGGCGTACTGGCGCCGGCGCAGCCGCGACAGGCTGGTCAGGATCGCCAGGATCAGCACCGCGTACGCCAGCGCGATCACGCCGTCGGCGGCCACCGTCGCCGAGGCGCTGGTATGGCTGGCGCGGTTGATCACCAGCAGCATGCTGCTGACCCAGGCCAGCGTCGCGGTCGCCCAGGTGTACTTGCGCAGGCGCCGCGCGGTGGCGTCGTCGATCGGGAACAGCCGCCACGACGGCTGGTTCGGCAACAGCACGCTGGCGCCCAGCGAGCCCATGAACGCGGCGGCGAAGCTGTACACCACGAAGCCGCGCAGCACGCTCTCCAGCGTGGTCGGCACCGCGCCGATACCGCGCAGGCTCTCGGCCAGCACCAGCGCGGCCAGGCCGGGGGTCAGCGTGCCCAGCAACAGGAACCACAACGCCAGGCCGGAGCGGCGCAGGCGGCTGCCCGGCGCGCGCGACATCGCGTAACGCTTGCCCAGCCAGCGCAGCAGGTAGCGCAGCGGGAACAGCAGCACGAACGCGATGGCCAGGCCGATGCCGAGCGCGCCGGCGCCGTTTTCGGCGATCGCGTCGTCCAGCGCCTTTGCGCCCACTTGGTACAGGGCGAGCAGGCGATCGCGGTCGCCGGGGAAATCGCTGGCGATCTGCCGCCACAGCGACGGCGACAACGGCGAGGTCGAACGCAGCGACAGCTCCTGGCTGAAGTGCTCGGCCTGCACGTTCTCGATTTCCTCGCCGAGCTGCTTGGCCTCCACCGCCAGCAGCTTGCCGCGCTTGATCCCCGAATCCAGCGGCGCGCGCTGCTTGGCCAGGTCCTTGCGCTGCGCGGCGATGTCCTTCGCCTCGCCGTCCGCCGCCGGGCCGAGCTGCTGCAGCCGCGCATCGACCTGGGCCAGCTGCGGGGTCAGCGCCGCGACTGCGGCCTCGGCATCGCGCTGCGCATCGGCCACCTGCCCGATCAGCTTGCGCAGCGACTCCTGGTCGTCGGCGTTGTCCACGCTGCGCCGCGCGTCCTGCAGGGTCTGCTCGGCGCCGCTCAGCAAGGCCTGCGGGTCGGGCGCCTGCGGCTCGTCCTGCGGCTGCGCGCTCGCCGCCGCGCTCAGGCATAGGAACAGCAGCAGTAGCGAACGGCGCAACAACGGCAGCAGCACGGCGGAACGGGAAGGCAGGCGCACGCGGGGGACCGGCAGTGAAGCGCGGACCACCGCGCGTGCGGCGCAATATACGGCGTGGCGCTTGAACAGGGCCAGCGGCACGGGGCCGGCGGGCATCTGTCGCGGCTGAAGCCGCTCCTGCAGGTGCGCTCTTGTAGGAGCGGCTTCAGCCGCGACAGGGTCTCATTGCCCCGCCCCGGCCTGGGTCAGCAACACGATCTTGCCGATATGCGCGCTGGATTCCATCCGCGCATGCGCCTGCGCCGCCTTGGCCAGCGGGAAGCAGCGGTCCAGCTGCGGCTTGACCCGGCCCTGTTCGAGCAGCGGCCAGACCTGCTGCTCCAGCTCGCGCGCGATCGCCGCCTTCTCCATCACCGAGCGTGCGCGCAGGGTCGAGCCGGTATGGGTCAGGCGCTTGGCCAGCAGCGGCATCAGGTCCAGCTCGCGGACCTTGCCCTGCTGGATGCCGATCTGCACGATGCGCCCGTCCAGCGCCGCGGCCTGGTAGTTGCGCGGCAGGTAGTCGCCGCCGAGCAGGTCCACGATCACGTCGGCGCCGCGGCCGCCGGTCAGGCGCAGGGTCTCGGCGACGAAGTCCTCCTCGCGGTACAGGATCGCCGCCTGCGCGCCCAGCGCCAGGCTGGCGGCGCGCTTGTCGGCCGAGCCGACGGTGCTGATCACGCGCGCACCGAAGGCCACACCCAGCAAGGTGGCGACGCTGCCGATGCCGGAGGTGCCGCCGTGCACCAGCAGGGTCTCGCCGGCCTGCAGGCGGCCGCGCTGGAACACGTTGGCCCACACGGTGAAGAAGGTCTCCGGCAGCGCCGCGGCCTCGGCCAGGCTCAGCGGCGCCGGCACCGGCAGCGCGTTGCGTTCGTGCACCACCGCGTATTCGGCATAGCCGCCGCCGGCGACCAGCGCACACACCGCATCGCCGAGCCGATAGCGCTCCACGCCCTCGCCCAACGCCACCACCTCGCCGGCGAACTCCAGTCCCGGCAGCGGCGACGCGCCGGGGGGCGGCGGATAGCTGCCGCGGCGCTGCATCACGTCGGGGCGGTTGACCCCGGCCGCGGCCACCCGCACCAGCAGTTCGCCGCGGCCCGGATGCGGCAGCGGCAGGCGCACCGGCACCAGCACCTCCGGCTCGCCGGGGTGGCGGATCTCGATCGCGGTCATCGAATCGGGGAGCGAAGCGGCGGACATCGGGGACATGGCGGGCACCTGAGCAAAGACGGCGCAGCGCCACGCGGGCGCGCAGCGCGGGAACCGCGATGATCGGCCTTCGCCGCGTTGCGATCCGTGATGGCGCGCGCAGGGTTCCGTCCGGACCAAACACCGTCCGCTCGGAAACTGGAGGGATGCCGTGAAATCCGTGTAGGAGCGGCTTCAGCCGCGACAGGCATTCCCGATAAATCCTGTCGCGGCTGAAGCCGCTCCTACAGGGGGCGCGACGCGGCGAGACATCCGCGCTAATCGCCAGCCGCCGCCTGCACCGGCCACGGCGTCAATGCCGGCACGTCGGCCTGCACCTGCTGCGGGTCCAGCCGCGCCTGCAGCGCCGGCAACGCGACCGCCAACGGGCAGCGCAATCGGCCGCCGCAACCCGGCAGCGGCCAGCGCCGCTCGCGCAGCCGGTCGCCGTCGAAGCGGTTGTCGCGCAGCGCCTGCAAGGTCGGCACCACGCTGCGCAGTTGCAGATAGTCGCGGCCGCCCTGCCGCACCAGGTCCAGCAGCAGCGCGCCGCCGGGCGGATAGGCATCGGGCTGGCCGCGCACCGGGCCGGGCACGTCGAGCAGGCCGGCCAGATGCGCCAGGTTGGTGTCGTGGCCGAGCAGCAGCAGCGCGCGGGTGTCCGCTGGCGCCAGCGGCGCCACTGCCGGGGTTTCTCCGGCAGCGGCCTGCACCGTCGCCAGCAGGTGCGCGAGCAGGTTGGAGCCGCCGGCACGCGCCGCCGGCAAGGCGCGCTTGCTGTGGTCGAAGGAGGCGTTGTGCAACCCGATCAGGCGTTGCAGGGAAGTCGCATCGGCGCGACCCCACGCCACCTGCGCCAACGGCAGGCCCTGCGCGTATTCCAGCATCAGGTTCTCGGCCAGGCTGCCGGCGGTCTTCAGCAGCTTTGCCGCCTGCGCGGGATCGTCCAGGCGCTGCGGATCGTCCAGGCGCGGCGTGTCCTGGCCAGGCGCCTGCGCGGCGCAGGCCGCGCCCCGGCAGCCGGACAGGACCTGCTGCAGCGCGCGCAACCGCGCACGCGTGGCCGCATCCGGATGCAGCGGCGCGGCCATCGCGTCGTCGTCCTTGTCGTCGTTCCCGTCCTTGCCGGCCGCGTAGTGGAACAGCGGATTGTTCTGTGCGCTCGGCAGCGCCAGATACTGGGCGCGGCAGCCCGGCTGCAGGCCTTCGCCGAAGGCCGCGGCGCTGGCGTGGTTGCGCGGCGTGCTGTCGGCGATCAGCACCACCTGTGCCTGGCCGCAGTCAGGCGCCAGCACGCCCTCCTTCAGCCAGCGCTGCCGGTAGCGCGCGCCCAGCGCCTGCATGCCCACCGCGCCATGCGCGGTGAGCATGCCCGGCGCCACCGGCCATTGCGGCCATGGCTGCGCCGCGTACCTGGCCAGCGCCTGCGGATCCTGGGTCGGCGCGCGCACGCCGTGGCGCATCACCACGATGGTCAGGCGCACTTGCGCTGGCGCGTTTGCGCCGGCGGCCGCGGCCGGCGATGCCGCCGCGGCCAGCATCAACAGCACCGCCACGCGATGCAGGCAGCGCCGCGCAAGCGTGGCGGTGATGGGTGCCTGGATGGAAACATGCATGCCGCCGGCCTCAGAACTTCAGCGACAGGTCGAGGAACACGCCGCGTCCGGCCAGGCCGAAGTACAGCGGCTGGTTGTCGGAAGAGCGCGCGCCGGCGTAGCCGATCAGGGCATGCCGATCGAGCAGGTTGTTGACGTCCATGCTGATCGAGTAGCCCTTCAGGCCGTACGGGCCATGCGTGCTGCGATAGCCCAGCGCCGCATCCAGGCTGGCATAGCCGCCCAGGCGCTGGTCGTTGCCGAACACGGTGGCGCCGCTGGCGTCCGTGGTGTTGTCCACGCCGTACTGCGCGCCGACCACTTTCTCCATCAACGAACCGAAGTAGCCGGTGCCGCTGTTGTAGAGCAGGCCCAATGCCCCGGTCACGTGCGGGGTGCCGGCGACCTGGGTGCTGCTGTGCTTGTAGGTCGCCTCGTTGTAGCTGGCGTTGGCGTACAGGCTCAGCGTCGGCGTCAGCGCATAGGTGGCTTCGGCCTCGGCGCCGCGGTACACCGCGCCGCCGCCGTTGACGTAGGCGCTCTCGGTGCCGCTGTCGGTGGCGACCAGGGTCTGGCTGATGTAGTTGCTGAAGTCGATGTAGTAGACGTCGGCGCCGAAGGTCAGGCCGCGCGCGGCGTAGCTGGTGCCGAGCTGGTAGTTGCTGGTCAGCTCCGGCTGCAGGCCGCGTGCGCCGTTGAGTTCGATCACGTCGATCGGCGGCGCCAGGAACCCGCGCGCGGCCTGCACGTAGCCGCTCCAGTGCTCGTTGAAGGCATCGTGCAGGCTCAGCGACGGCAGCGTCGCGTCGTAGCTGGCGCTGGTGTAGGACGGCGCCGGCGGGGTGCTCTTGTTGAGCTGCGCGTCGAGTTCGCGCTCGACCCGCGAATAGCGCACGCCGGGACTGAGGGTCAGCGTGTCGCTCAGCTTCCAGTCGTACTGCACATACGGCTGCAGCGTGTCGGTACGGTCGTGCAGCTGGTAGTTGTACAGATAGCCGTACTTGGTGCCGCTGGCCGCACCGGTGGTCATGTCCACCGGCAACTGCTCGCGTTCGTCCAGGTTGCGCTCCACCCACACGCCGGTCTGCAACTGGCCCGGGCCCAGATCGCGCGCCAGGCGCAGCACGTCGCCGAAGGCATGGAAATCGTTGTCCGACAGCTTGCCGGGCACGTCGGTAGCCGACTTGGACAGCTTCTTGCCGGTGCTGGAGTAGAAGGTCACGCCGTTGTCGGCGGCGCTCTCGCTGGTGGGGATGCTGCTCTTGGCGGCGGTGTGGTCGAAGCTGTTGTAGTAGACCTTGTTGTCGAGCTCCCAGTCGCCCAGGCGCGTACTCAGGCCCAGATAGCTGAAGCTGGAGTAGTACGCGGCGCTGTTGTAGCCGGTGTAGTTCTGCAGGGTCGGATCGTTGCCCAGGCCGTAGCGCCAGCCGTGCTGTTCGATCTGCGCGCGGGTGGCGCCCTGCACGGTGTTCTGGTGCTCCTGGTTGTAGCTGCTGACGAAGGTCAGCGTGGTCGCCTCGCCCAGCTCGGTGACGGTCTTGACGAAGGCGTGCTCGCGGCGGTCGTCGGTGCCCTTCAGGTAGGTGTCGCTGGCTTCCTTGGACAGATCGGCGAACACGCGGGTGTTGCCGATGTGTTCGTCGGCGCTGACGCCGGTGGACCAGGTGTCCCAGCTGCCGCCGGTGGCGTACACGGTGACGCCGTCCACCGCGCTGGGGTTGCGCGTGCGCAGCGCCAGCGTGCCGCCGAAGGTGGCGTTGCCGATGGTGGCGCCGCCGCCGGGGCCGCGGTCGATCTCGGCCTGGCCGAGCACGTGGTTGTTGAAGTAGGCCGACGTGGTGTGGTGCAGGTCGCTGGCGTCGCCGAACGGGATGCCGTCGAAGGTGATGTTGAACTGGCCGTCCTGGAAGCCGCGGATGCTGATGCCTTCGTTCTTGCCCAGGCCGGGGCCTTCCGGCGAGGTGGTGACCACGCTCGGCGCGTACTTGATGATGTCGTCGTAGTTCGCGTTCAGGCGCAGGCCGTCGCGGATGAAGCGTTCGTCGATCACCGAGGTCGGCTGGCTCGCCTCCAGCGGCGCGGCGCTGGGCGCCAGCGTGTCGACGCTGTTGGCGGTGACGTTGATCGGTGCCAGTTCGCGCGGGCCGTCGTCGCGGTCGCCGTTGTCGGCCGCCGGCGTGGCCGCGGCATGCGGCGCGCGCGGGGCGGCGGCACTGCGTTGCGCCGGCGCGGCGCTGCGCACGATGCTGACCGTGGTCGGGGTCGGCATGCGGTAGTCCAGGCCGGTGCCGGCCAGCAGTTTCTGCAACTGCTGTGCCGGTGCCAGGCCAGCCGGCGCACCGTTGCTGCGTTGCCCGGCCGCCAGTGCCGGGTCGTACATCAGTTGCAGGCCGCTGTTGCGTGCGAACAGTTCCAGCGCCTGGTCCAGCGGCATCGGCGCGATCGCCGGTGCGGAGGCGGCGACGGGGGCCGACCACGCCGGCAGCGAAGAAGTGCTGCCGAGCAGCAGGGCGATGGAGACGACGAGCGTGTTGCGCATGGGACGTGCTACCGGAGGGGAGAGGAAGGCGGCCGTGCGCACGCAGCGCGACGACCATGCCTACCTAGGAGTGCCGCACAGCGCCGCGCGGCTACCGGTATTTGCATGAATTTTTTCTTACATCGGCGCCGGCGCGCTGCGGATCGTCACCGCCTGCGCATCGCGGTGCACCTGCACGTTCGGCAGGCTGCCCAGATAGGCGACGAAGGCCTCCGGATCGCGCAGGTGGAACACGCCGCTGATGCGGCGCGCGGCCAGCGCCGGGTCGGCGATGCGCAACGGCTGCGTGGTGTAGGCGTTGAACAGCCGCGCCACCTCGCCCACGCTGCGGTCGTGCACGCCGACCTGTTCCGGCAGCCAGGCGGTGGCACCGGCGATGTCGGCGTGCGCGTCCAGCCCCAGCAACTGGCCTTGCGGATCCAGCCGCGCCTGCTGGCCGCCGCCCAGGTCCGCCAGCTGCGCGCCCTCGCTGGGCAGCGCGCTGCGCCGCCACCACGGATGCGCGCCGCGCAGCACGTGCACGCGCCCCTGCAGCACGGTGACGCGGGTGCCGCCGGCATGTTGATCGACGCCGAACACGGTGCCGATATCGCGCAGCACCAGCGTGCCGACGCTGACCCGCAGCGGCCGCGCCGGATCGTGGCCGAGGTCGAACAGCGCCTTGCCGCGCAGCAGCGCGATGTCGCGGCGCTGCGCGCCGTAGCGCACGGCGATGGCGCTGCCGCGGTCCAGGCGCACCACGCTGCCGTCGGCCAGCGCCACCTCGCGCCCGGCATCGGCAGCGGCGGCGTAGACCGTCGCCGCGACCGTGTCCGGCGCCGCCAGCTGCGTGGCCACACCGATCGCCGACAGCGCGAGGATGGCCGCCAGGCCGAACGCCCGACGCCGGTTGCGGCCGCGCTTGCCTGGCACCGGCGCCGCTTGCGATCGCGGCGGCGCCGCGCGGCCGAACTCGGGCCGCAACGGCACCACCACCGCGCCGCTGTGGCGCGCATGCGCACACAGCTGTTCGCTGCTGGCCGGCTGCGAGTGCGCCGCGGCCTGCAGGTCCTGGTGCAGATGGGCGATGCCCAGGTATTCGGCCACGTGGGTGGGCGATTGCCGCAGCCAGGCCAGGAACTCGGCCTGCTGCACCGGCGCCAGCGGCGCTTCGCGCTGCGCCAGGTACCAGGCCGCGGCTGCCGCGGCGATCGGCGACTCACGCATAGCGCGCCATGCCCTGCCGGCACACCGCCAGGCCCTTGATGATGTATTTCTTGACCATGTGGCTGGAGATCTGCAACCGCTCGGCGATGTCCTGGTAGCCGAGTTCGTCGCGGTAGCGCAGCACCATCGCCGCGCGGCATTTCGGCGGCAGCCGCGCCATCAGTTCGGCCAGGCGCTGCCGGCGCTGCGCACGATGCACCTGCGCATCGGCTTCGCACGGCACCGCCAGCCGCTCCAGCACCTCGTCCAGGCAGGTGTCGCGCTGCGTGCTGCGCTGGTTGAGCAGCGCGTGCTCGCGCATCAGGTTGGCGGCGATGGTGAACAGGTAGGCTTCCGGATTGGCGATCTCCGGCGCATGCGCCTCGCTGCGCTGCAGGCGCAGCCACACTTCCTGCACCAGGTCCTCGGCATCCCATGCCGCGGCGCGACGGCGCAGGAAATAACGGCTCAGCGACGGCCGCCATTGCAGGAACAGCCGCGACAGGGCCGGCAAGGGTTCGGGACGCACCAGGCGCTCGCAGGGTCGGAAAGGCCTGCGATGCTGGTCGCGGCAGATGACAGTCCGATGACGCACGGGCAGCGCGGACGTGGATGGCCGGCTGCGCCCCAGCCGGCATTCAGTTGCGCGCCGATGCCGGCTCCGTTCGCTCGAACGGCGGATGGAGCGCCGCCCGTGCCTCCTGCTCCATGGCCATGCATGCGGCGGCGGCGGCGCATCCAGCGTTTCCCGTGCGGGACAGGATGTCCTTCGGACCGGCCTTCCGTTCCATTGGCCCCGCCCCATATCGGAAGGGTTGCCGTCTCCCTCTCGGCCGGCGTTCGCACCAAGGACCTCTCCATGACCGACCCTATCGTCCAGATCAAGCCCCTTGGCTTTCCGTGGGAAACGATCGATCCGTTCCTGTTCTGCGTCTACCACGACGATGCCTACCCCGCCGGCAATGGCGCGATGGGTCCGGCGGCGTCGCTGGCGGGCCGCGCCATCGGCCAGGACTTCAGCCGCAAGGACGGCTGGAGCATGTATCACGGCGAGCGCATCCCCGGCTTTCCCGGCCACCCGCATCGCGGCTTCGAGACCGTGACCATCGTGCGTCAGGGCCTGATCGACCATGCCGACTCGCTCGGCGCGGTGGCGCGCTTCGGCGCCGGCGACGTGCAATGGGTGACGGCCGGTGCGGGCCTCGTCCATTCGGAGATGTTCCCGCTGCTCGACACCACCGCGCCCAACCCGCTGGAACTGTTCCAGATCTGGCTCAACCTGCCGGCGCGCAGCAAGATGGTGGCGCCGCACTTCACCATGTTCTGGGCGCAGGACGTACCGCGCTTCACCGCCACCGACGCCGCCGGCCGCACCACCGACGTGGCCTGCGTGGCCGGCCGCGTCGGCCCGGTCGACGCCGCGCCCGGCAGCGACGGCGGCCCGCTCGCGCCGCCACCGGATTCGTGGGCGGCGCAGGACGATGCGGACGTGGCCATCTGGACGATCCGCATGGCGCCCGGCGCACGCTGGACCCTGCCCGCCGCACAAGGTCGCGGCACACGCCGCAGCCTGTACTTCTTCAAGGGCGCAGCGGTGACCGTGGGTGGACGCGAGGTGAGCAGCCACGCCGCCATCGAGTTGCGCGCCGACCAGGCGGTCGAGCTGGTCAACGGCGACGCGGAGGCAAGCGAGTTCCTGGTGCTGCAGGGCCGGCCGATCGCCGAACCGGTGGCCCAACACGGTCCGTTCGTGATGAACACCCAGGCCGAGATCGCCCAGGCGATGGCCGACTACCGCCGCACCCAGTTCGGCGGCTGGCCGTGGCAGGACGAGGCGCCGGTGCACGGCCGCGATCCGAACCGCTTTGCGCGACATCCGGATGGGCGCGAGGAGCGGCCGGCGCCCCACAAGCCGCGCGTCCCCTGATCGGCGAGTCGCTTTCGCGCCTTACCCTCACCCCAACCCCTCTCCCGACGGGAGAGGGGCTACGCTCAATAGCGCGCCGAGGCCAGCGCCTGCGCGCGCTCCAGTTGCTCGGCGATGCGCTTGCGCGCCTGCTGCAGTTCCTGCTTGGTCGCTTCCTGTTGCGCCGCCGGCACCAGTTCGGCATCGATCACCGCCAGCGCATCGGAATAGCTGCGCACCATCGTCGCCATGTAGGCGTTCATGTACGCCGAATCGTCCTTCTCCTGGTCCAGCGCCTGCAGCTGCGCCTTGCCCTTGGCCGCCTGCGCGGCGATCTTCTCCGCATCGCCGGGACCGCCCTTGCCGGCGTCCGCGGCCGCGGCGCCGTGGTGCGCGGCGACCACTTCGCGGGCGAAATCGGCGACGCTGCCGCTGACGTTGCGCGACAGCGCCTGCTGCGACAGCGCCACCGCATTGCCTTCCAGCACCTGCAGCATCGCCTTGGCCGAAGCGTCGCCGGCGATCGGCGCGCGCCCGCTTTCGCCGCCGACCGGGGCCGCGGTCGGCGCCGGCGAGGTCGCCGGTGCGGTGCGCGAGGTCTGGTCGCCCGGCTTGCCGCAGCCGCTCAGCGCCACGGCGGCCAGCGCCGCGAGAATCGAAAGCCGGGTCGTGATGCGCCTCGGGGTCATGGGGTGCTCCTGGTTGGTCAGCCGCTACCTTGCCCAGGCGGCGCGCAAACCCGCGTGAATCGCCGCGCTTTTTTCGTGACGCGGCATTGACGTGGCCGGGCGCATGCAGTGGTCTGCCGCAACCGCGGCAGCGTGGAGACCGCACATGGCGAACAACGAGGAAACCGGCGACAAGGCGGGCAAGGCCGCCTCCAAGGTGCTCAAGGACGGACGCACCGGAAAGGACAGCAAGACCGCCGCGGCGTCGGCGCTGTCGCAGCGCCCGGACAAGAAGAAGGGCAAATAGGCCGTGCCGGCAGCAAACGCCGCACCGACGGCGTTTGCTGCCGGCCGCTAGAATGGTTGCATCGCCGTTACAGGCTCCAGAGCGTTCCGATCCGCCGATGACTCTCGCGCCCGATACCCGCGCACCGCGCAAGCGCGTGGCGCTGTACGAAGACGTGGCCGAGCGGCTGCGGCAGAAGATCTACGACTACGTGCTGCCGCCGGGCGAGTGGATCGACGAGCCGGCACTGGTCGCCGAACTGGGCATCAGCCGCACCCCGCTGCGCGAGAGCCTGAAGCTGCTCGCCGCCGAAGGCCTGGTGCAGATCGAACCGGGCCGCGGCGCGCGCGTGACCCGGCTGAACCTGGAAGACCTCAACGAGCTGTTCCCGGTGATGGCGCTGCTGGAAGGCCGCTGCGCCTACGAGGCGGTGCGCAAGGTCGACGCCGCCGGCCTGGCGCGGCTGGAAACGCTGCACGCGCGCATGGAGCAGGCCGCCGACGAAGGCGACCTGGCCGAGTACTACCGGCAGAACTACCTGATCCACGAATCGGTGCAGGAATTCGCCGGCAACCCGTGGCTGATCCGCGTCACCCACGACCTGCACCGCATCCTCAAGATGCACCGCGGCCGCCAGCTGCTGGCGCCCGGACGCATGCAGCAATCGCTGTCCGAACACCGCGAACTGATGGACTGCTTCCGCCGCGGCGACGCCGAAGGCGCCGAGCGCACCATGAACCGCCACCTGCAAAGCCAGGGCAACGCCCTGGCGATGTACGTGGCCGCCGGCGGCAAGTTGAATGTGCCGGCGCCATTGCCCAGGGGCCGGGATTCGGGATTGGAGATTGGGGATTCGTAACAGCGGCATCTGCTGCGCGATGAGCAGATGCGCTGATTGAAACCCCACACAAAAAAGCGCCGACCAAGGGCCGGCGCTTTTTTGTGCAACTCACGCTGGATCAGCAACCGCGATCCGCTTTAACGAATCCCGAATTCCCAATCCCCAATCCCGGCCTCAAAGCCACCCCGGCACCACCAGCAGCAACCACGCCAGCAGCGGGCCGAACAGCACCACCAGGCCGCTGTAGATCAGGAAGCGCTTGTACAGCGATTCGCGTTCGTCCGGGGCGGCCGAGGCCACCACCAGCGCGCCGTTGGTCGAGAACGGGCTCACGTCCACCACCGTGGAGGAGATCGCCAGCGCGCAGATCACCCCGGCCGCGCCGAGGTGGCCCTGCAGCAGGAACGGCACCGCCAGCGGGATGGTCGCGCCCAGCACCGCCGCCGAGGAGGCGAACGCGGAGACGATGCCGCCGACGTAGCACACCAGCAGCGCACCGAGCAGCGGGATGCCGATGTCGGACACGCCGTTGCCGATGTAGTCCACCGCCCCGCTCTCCTGCAGCACCGCCACGTAGGTGACCACGCCGCTGATCAGCAGCACCGTGGACCAGCTGATGCCGTCCACCGCGCCCTTCTGCGCCTTCGGCGACAGCAGCGCCAGCGCCACCGCCACGGTCATCGACACCAGGCCGACGTTGAGGTTGTAGATCAGCGAGGCGATGCCCAGGCCAAGCAGGCCGAACAGGGTCAGCACGCGATCGCGGTTCAGGCTCACCGCGTCCAGCGCCACCGGATCGGTGGACAAGGTGCCGCCGCCGGCCGACAGCAATGCGCCATGGCCTTCGATCGCGAACTGGCGGTGCGAGGACTGATCGCCCACCGGCACGTACTCCGCCGTGGCCAGCGACGGCGTCTGTTCGCGCCGCAGCAGCGCCAGGCCGCCGAAGGCGAAGAAGCAGATCAGCGCCATCAGCAGGTTGAAACCGAGGCTGGTCAGGAACACCGCCATTTCGGTGACATCCAGCCCGGCCTTCTCCACCACCTTGTTGGTGATGCCGCCGTACACGCTGATCGGCGAGAACCCGCCGGCCTGCGCGCCGTGGATCACCAGCAGGCCCATCAGCAGCGGATTGATCCTGTACTGCTTGGCGAAGCGCAGTGCGACCGGGCCGATGATCGCGACCGCCGCAGGACCGAGCGCGCCGAAGGCGGTCAGCACCGCGGTAACCACGAACATCACCCACGGGATCGCCACGATCTTGCCGCGGACCGCGCGCACCGCCCAATGCACCAACAGATCGATGGTGCCGTTGTTGCGCGCGATCGCGAACAGATAGGTGATGCCGACCAGGGTCAGGAACAGGTCGCCGGGGAATCCGGCCAAGACCTCCTTCCCGTCCATGCCGACCCAGACGCCACCGATGATGAAGGCCAACGCGAACGCGACCGCGCCCATGTTGACCGGCAACGCCGTGGCCACGATGAACATGACGATCAAGCCGATGATCGTCGCGATTTGTGGACTCATGCGCCCTCCCGAGCTTGCTGGATCCGTACCACTGCCGCGAATGGCCACCCGCCATCCTGGGTCGTTCGCCAACTGCCTACCGCCGTGGCGGCGCGACGGCTCCCATCGCCGCCCCCTCCCGCCGCCACGGTTGCATCACTGCATGCGTTGCTCCGCCTGCCGCACCCAGGCCGCCGCCGCGGCCAGGCTGCCGAACTCTTCCACCGAGCGCGCCTGGCACTCCGGCAGCAACTCGCGTGCGATGCGCGCCAGCGCACCGCCCGGTCCCAGTTCCAGGAAGACGCGCGCGCCGCGTTCGGCGGCCTGGCGCAGCGTTCCGGCCCAATCCAGCGTCGTCGCCAGCTGCGCCGACAAGGCGCCGATGGCGTCGTCGCGGTCGCCGATGCGGTGTCCGTCGATGCCGGCCAGCACCGCGGCGCGCGGCGCCGCCAGCGGCGCGGCGCGCAGATCGGCGGCGAAGGCCTGCGCCGCGCTCGCCAGCAACGGCGTGTGCGCAGCCACCGCCACCGGCAGGCGGGTGACCCGTGCGCGCTGCGCACGCGCCTGCCGCTCGCCGTGCGCCAGCGCATCGGCATGGCCGCCGAGAATCAGGTGATCGTCGCCGTTGACGATGGCGATATGCAGCCCGGTCTGCGCGCACAGCGTCTCGGCCGCGTCGCGCAGCAGACCCTGCACCGCGATCAGGCCGTCGCCATTGCGGCTGGCCGCATCCATGCGCTGCGCGCGCCGCACCGCCAGCGCCAGGCAGGCGGACGCGTCCATGCCGCCGGCCAAGGCATGCGCGGCCAGCTCGCCGATGCTGTAGCCGAGCAGCAACGCCGGCGTCGACAGTTGCGGCAGCAGCGCCGCGGCATTGGCCAGCACCGCAGCGCACACCAGCGGCTGCGCGATCGCATTGTCGTAGCGCGCGTCGTCGCCGGCCAGCGCGCGCGGATCGGCGCCGAGCACCTGCGCCGCCGCGGCCAGCACCGCCTCGGCTGCAGGTTCGCCGACGACGTAGTCGAACATCGCCGGATGTTGCGCGCCCTGTCCCGGGCATAGCAGCGCCAGGCTCATACGCCCTCCTGGCGCTGCAGGAAGCAGGCGCAGGCGAGCAGGTCGGCGCTGCCGCCCGGGCTGAGCCGGCGCGCGACGAAGGCCTCGCCGATGCGCGACAGCTGCTGCCGCCAATCCGGCTGCGCCGCGCCGCCAGCCTCGAGGAACGCACGCGCGCGGCGTTGCGCGAAGCGAAGCCCGTCGCGGCCGCCGCGATGCAGCAGATTCAGATCGTCGGTCTGCGCGATCAGCTGCAGCAGGGTCTGCGCCAGCGCTGCATCCTGCGCCAGGCCTGCGCGCAACGCCGCGCGCAGGCTCGGCAGCGCCACCTGGCGCAGCAGCGGGAACCCGGCCGCCGCCTGTTCGCGCACGCCGGCCACGCCATGCAGGCGGCGCATGCGCTGGCCGTGGCTGTGCGGGTCCAGCGGCGCGTCCAACAGCGCATCGCGCCAGACGCCGACTGCGTTGCAGACCGCCACGCCATCCGGCATCGCCTGATTCCGGCTGCGCAGCCGCGCCGCCGCCGCGACCAGCAGGCCCAGGCTGAAGATCGCGCCGCGGTGGGTATTGACCCCGCCCGTGGCGCGCAGCATGGCGCGCTCGGCACCGATGCCGAGTTCGCGCAGCGCGGGGAACGCCGCACCGGCCGCGGCGGCGGCGGCGATCGCGACGAAGTAGCCGCGCAACGCGAACAGGCTGCGCAGGAACGTGGACGCGTCCATGTCGTCGTGGCTGCCGCGATCGAACGGCGTGACCAGGCCGGGCTTCGGCGCGCAGGCCAGCTCGGCATGCAGGCTGGCGACGGCGAGACGGCCGAGGCGGTGCGGCATGGCCGCCGCGTCGGGGAAATTCGCTGTGGTCTTCGCCGCGGCAGAGGCTACTTGCGGAACGCCGGCGAATTGCACTGCAGGAGCGACTTTGGCCACGAGCGCTTTCGACGTTCTAACGACTCCTGCTTCGTTCGTCGCGACTGAAGTCGCTCCCACAAAGGCTGGCGGATAGCTGGCTACCCGCACTTTGGCAGGGACGTCAGTCGCGGCAGCTTCCGAAGCCGGAAGCTCCGACGCTGCGTTCGTCGCGGCTGAAGCCACTCCTACAGGGACGCGCGGGTGGCTGGCTACCTGCGCTGTGGGAGGGACTTCAGTCCCGGCAGCTTCCGAAGCCGGAAGCTCCGACGCTGCGTTCGTCGCGGCTGAAGCCGCTCCTACAGGGACGCGCGGGTGGCTGGCTACCTGCACTGCGGGAGGGACTTCAGTCCCGACGGCTTCCGGAGCCGGAAGCTCCGACGCTGCGTTCGTCGCGGCTGAAGCCGCTCCTACAGGGGCTCGCGGGTGGCTGGCTACCTGCGCTGTGGAAGGGACTTCAGTCCCGGCAGCTTCCGAAGCCGGAAGCTCCGACGCTGCGTTCGTCGCGGCTGAAGCCGCTACTACAGGGACGCGCGGGTGGCTGGCTATCTGCGCTGTGGGAGGGACTTCAGTCCCGACGGCTTCTTCCGCCGACACATCCGCACTTGCGGGCGCTGCCGACGCCGGGAAACAACCGTATGCCGCGCCGCGCTCAGCCTGCAGATCCATCACGCCCCCCATGCCCGCAACAGCTCGGCGCGCGGCTGCAGCCGGCAGTCGCGCAGCGCCTTGACCAGCAGTTGCGCGCTGTCGCCGGCCAGCTCGCGCCAGCTCACCGCGTTGCCGTCGGGCAGCAGCACTTCGCCATCCACGCGATGCCCGTGGCGCTGTTCCCAGCGCGCCAGGTCGGCGAGCAGCGCTGTGGCCTGCGCCGGCGACGGCACCGGCCACAGCAGATCGATGTCCGAACCGGCCTGCACGTAGGGCAAGCCGGTCAGCGCCTGCCAGGCGAAGGCGCCGAATACGCGCGGGACCAGGCCATGCGTGGCGGCCAGCGCCTGCAACTCGCGCAGCGGCACCTGCCACGCCGGTACTGCCGGCCGCTGCGCGCAGACTTCGTCCAGCGTCAGCGGCGCGCGCTGCCGCACCACCGCATCGCGCTCGGCCGACAGCGACAGGCGCTGCTTGCCTTCGGCCGGCGGCAACGGCACGCCCAGGCGCAGCAGTTGCGCGTCGTCGCTGCGATCGCCGCGCGCGACGATCGCCGGATGGCCGGCCGCGAACCAGTCGCGCAGGCGCGCCTGCGCGCCCGGCGTGCGTGCCTGCCATGGCGCATCGGCCGCCAGCCAGACTAGGTCGTGCCGGGCGAGCGGCTCATGCATGGCCGGCGGCGACCTCCGCGGCGATCGGCGCAGCGAGCAGGCGGCCATTGCGTTCGGCGCCGCGTTGCGCGCGGACATCGCCGTGCAGCGGCGCCTGCAGCGCGGCGACCAGCGCCTGCGCCAGATCGCCCTGCCACAGCGCTTCCACCGCCCCCATCGCCACGTAGTTCTCCACGCCCGGCGCGAACACCGGCGAACTCTTGCTCAAGGCTTGCAGCTTCTCCAACGGCTGCTTGGTGACCCGCGCCATCGCGCGCAGGTCCATCACCCGCACCTGCGCCTCGGGCAGCGCGTAGATCGCGTCGGCCATCAGCCCGAAGGCGAGGAAGCCGCCGCTGACCGATTCGCCGTAGACCAGCGTCAGCAGCCGCGCGCCGCGCCGCCGCGCCAGGTCCAGGCATTGCGCCAGATGGCCGAAATAGCCGTTGATGCCGAGCAGTTCGTCCTTGCGCGACGGCCGCTGGCCGGCGGTATCGACCAGCATCACGATCGGCCGCTGCGGGTGCGTGCGGGTGCTGTCCAGCACCGCGGCGGCCAGCGCCAGCGCGTGCTCCACGCCCACTTCCAGCTTGTCGGCGCTGCCGATCACGGTGACATCGCCGAGCGCGGTGCTGGCGCTGCCGCCGATCACGCCATCGCGCACCTCGACCCGGTGGCCGAGCGGGAACAACGCTTCCAGCAAAGGCATCAGTTCCATCACGGGCTCCGGTCGGCGACGGCGGCAAGGAAGGCGGCGGTGTCCAGCAGCGGCAGCGCTTCCGGATCGGCGATGCCCTGGCGGCGCCAGATGTCGATGCCGTCGCGGCAGTCGCCATAGGCGTCCAGGCGCTGGCGCAGCGCGGCGTGTTCTGCGGCGATGCGCGACAGGCCGTCGTCGTCTTCGGCCGGCGGCGGCGCCAGCGCGGCGATCGCCGCGGCGCGGAAATCCTCGATGGCATCGGCGACCAAGGCCTGCGCCTCGCCGAGCAGATAGCGGTGCTTGCCGCCGGTCACGCGCCACACCAGGGCGCGATCGCGCGAATCGAATTCCTCCACGCCGCGCACGGTCTCGATCACTTCCGGACCGGAAAGGCCCAACCGCCCCTCCTCGGACATGACGATGCGCGAGCAGCAGCGGCTGACGATGCCCATGCCGCCGAAGCAGCCATTGCCGCTGCCGATCAGCGCCAGCACCGGCACGCCGGCGGCGCGCGCGTCCAGGGTGGCGCGCATGATTTCGGAGATCGCGATCAGTCCGGCGTTGGCTTCGTGCAGGCGCACGCCGCCGGTGTCGGGCAGCAGCAGCACCGCCGACGGCTTGGTCGCCGCGGCGCGCTGCAGCAGCCCGGTGAGTTTGGCGCCGTGCACCTCGCCGACCGCGCCGCCCATGAACTGGCCTTGCTGCGCGGCGATCAGCACCGTGCGCCCGTCGAGCCGGCCCTCGCCGACGACGATGCCGTCGTCGAACGCACCGGGCTGGTCCAGCTGCGCCAGGTGCGGACTCATCGCGCGCTGGCGCGGGCCGACGAACTCGCGGAACGCGCCAGGATCGAGCAGGCCGGCGATGCGCTCGCGCGCGTCGGCTTCGTAGAAACTGCGCGGGCGGCGGTTGTTCGGGATCGCGCTCATGCGCAGCTCCGGTGTGGGTGGCTTACTCGCCGGATGGACAATGCGGGACGCTCGTTCATTGCAGCAGGCGCCTGGATCGCGGCCGGCGCCATCCAGGCGCTGCTGGAGGATCGCGTCGGGGCTGAAGCCCCTCCCACAACAGGGCTCCCCGCAGGCACGGCATCCCTTGTAGGAGCGGCTTCAGCCGCGACGAGCGGAGTCGAAATGTCCCAGGCTCCGGACACAGTCGGAACTGAAGCCCCTCCTACGGGAAGAAACCGAGCGACATCACTTGTGGGAGCGACTTCAGTCGCGACGAACGAAGCCCGAACCGCGACTGTCGCGGATGCCTTCGGCACCGAAGCTCCCCATGCAAGCACAGCGCTCCCTGTAGGAGCGGCTTCAGCCGCGACGAACGGAGTCGAAATGTCCCAGGCTCCGGACACAGTCGGCACTGAAGACCCTCCTACAGGAAGAAACCGAGCGACATCACCTGTGGGAGCGACTTCAGTCGCGACGAACGGAGCCGAACTATCGTCGGCTCCGGACACTGTCGCGGCTGAAGCCGCGCCTACACAGAGCGTGGCGATTGCGGATGTCCGGATCGAACGCATCACGCCTCCTCCTGCAAGGCTTCCACCGCCTGGTCCAGGCGCAGCCCGACCACCGCCGGCGTGGCGCCGACATCGTTGATCGAAATGCGCACGTCACGCAGCGGATGGCGCGCGGCGAAGTCGTCCAGCACCGCCTGCCAGATCGTGCCGAAGCCGTCGGCGGCGGTGACGATCTCGATCTGCATCGCGCCGCCCAGGTCCTGCGGCTCGATCAGCACTTCCAGATTGCCGGAAGACACCACGCCGACCAGCACGTGGTCGCGCCGGCCGTTCGGCGCCAGGCGCCCGTCGTAGCGATAGCGAAGGGTTTCCATCGACATCCCTTACCAGTTGCGGAAACGTTGCGGCGGCGCGTACAGGCCGCCGGACCAGCGCACCAGGTCCTTGACGCTGCGCGCGGCCAGCAGGTCGCGGCTGGCGTCGCGCAGGCGGATGCCCAGGTCCTCGGGGCGGCGGATCACGCCGCGGTCGCGCAGGTTCTCGACCATGCGCCTGTCGCGGCCCAGGCCCACCGCGGTGTAGCCGGCCACGCCGCGGATCGCCTGTTCGCGCTCCTCCGGCGTGCGGCACAGCAGCAGGTTGGCGATGCCCTCTTCGGTCAGCACGTGGCTGACGTCGTCGCCGTAGATCATCACCGGCGGCAGCGGCATGTTCGCGCGCTCGGCCAGCTCCCACGCGTCGAGCCGGTCGACGAAGGCCGGCGCCATGTGCTCGCGGAACGTTTCCACCATCTGCACCACCAGCTTGCGCCCGCGCGGCATCTCGCCCGGGCGCGCAGCCTCGCGCCCGGCCTTGAGCCAGGCGTTGCTGCCGTGGCGGCGGCCGCGCGCGTCCGAGCCCATGTTCGGCGCGCCGCCGAAACCGGCGATGCGGTCGCGGGTGGCGGTGGAGCTGTTGCCCTGCAGATCGATCTGCAGCGTGGAGCCGATGAACATGTCGCAGGCGTACAGGCCGGCGGTCTGCGAGAACGCGCGGTTGGAACGCATCGACCCGTCGGGGCCGGCGAAGAACACGTCGGCGCGCGCGGCGATGTACTTCTCCATGCCCAGTTCCGAGCCGAACGAGTGCACCGATTTGACGAAGCCCGACTCGATCGCCGGGATCAGCGCCGGATGCGGATTCAGCGCCCAATGCCGGCAGATCTTGCCGCGCAGGCCGAGCGACTCGGCGTAGGTCGGCAGCAGCAGCTCGATCGCCGCGGTGTCGAAGCCGATGCCGTGGTTGAGCCGGTCCACGCCGTACTCGGCGTAGATGCCCTTGATCGCCATCATCGCCATCAGCACCTGGATCTCGGAGATCTGCGCCGGGTCGCGGGTGAACAGCGGTTCGATGTAGTGCGGGCGCGGCGCCTGCACCACGTAGCCGATCCAGTCGGCGGGGATGTCCACGCGCGGCAGCGTGTCCACGATCTCGTTGACCTGGGCGATGACGATGCCGCCCTTGAACGCGGTGGCCTCGGCGATCACCGGCGTGTCCTCGGTGTTCGGCCCGGTGTAGAGATTGCCGTGGCGGTCGGCGGCCTGCGCGGCGACCAGCGCTACGCGCGGAGTCAGATCGACGAAGTAGCGTCCGAACAGTTCCAGGTAGGTGTGGATCGCGCCGATCTCGATGCGCTTGTCGGCGACCAGCCGCGCCAGGCGCAGCGCCTGCGGCCCGGAGAAGGAGAAATCCAGGCGCTGCGCGATGCCGCGTTCGAACACGTCCAGGTGCGAGGGCAGCGCCAGCACCGACTGCAGCAGGTGCAACCCGTGCACTCGCGCCGGATCGACTTCGGTCAGGCACTGCGAGAGGAAATCGGCCTGTTTCTGGTTGTTGCCTTCCACGCACACGCGGTCGCCCGGCTCGATCACCGCCTCCAGCAACGCCACGGCGTCCTTGGCCTCCACCAGGCGCCCGCGCGCCAGCCCTTCGGCGCGCTGCAGGCGTTGCCGGCGATTGTCGGCGAGCGTGTTCCAGTCCTGAGGCATAAGGCTTTCCGTCGGCGAATGGAGGGTGGCCCGCGCAGGCTGGCGGGTCGGCCAAAATTGTAATTACGATATAATTATGAAACCGTGACCAATGCACGCTGCGGTGCAGCAGCCCCGCTGTGCAGAGGGCGCAGGCGACTTCCGGCGGTGGGTTCTGCATCGTCGGAATGCGGCGGTGAGCGGTCCGATCCCCTGTCCGCCGAAGATCGGCCAACTCCGGTCAGGGCTTCAAGCCCCGGGCGATGGGTGGAACGCGCGACGGTCTCTCAAGCTCCGGCGCCAGCCGCGCACGGGGCAATGGCGCCATTGCAAAGGCGGCTGCCTGACGCACCGGGCTGGCCTGGCTACCCGCGCTGGGAGATCGACGCCTTCCGGCTGCCGCCGACAGATCCCTCCTCCTGCGCCTGGTCTGCAGCACGGCTGCCCGCGGGTCTTCGTCGCTCCGTCGCATCCGCGGTCGGAAGCGGACAACGTGCCGACTACGCCGGGCGAATCAGCCGATCGAACACCTGGCCAAGAAGCTGCGCAAGCTCGGCCTCATCGGCATCGGCCAGCGCCGGCAAGGCGATCATCTGGCGCATGACCTGGAAGCCCGAGATCATGGCCAGGATCAGCGCCGCACGCTCGGCGGAAAGGCGGCCGTCCAGGGCGGCGGCGACCGTCTTCAGATGGTGGGCGGCGATCTTGTCGCGGCCGATCTGCGCGGCCAGCGGGCTGGATGCGGAATGGAACGTGATGAGGAAGCCGTCCAGCGGCGTAGCGTCGGCGCGCGTCATCCTGACAAGCGCTTCAGCCAGCGCCCGGCCCGGATTCGGACGATCCATGATGCCGCCTGCGATCAGGCTGCCCTGGGTCATGGTCGCTTCGACCACTTCCGCGAACAGCTGCTCCTTCGAGCCGAAGTAGCGGTTCACCATCATCGCCGTCACCCCCGCACCCGCCGCGATCTCGCGCACTCCCGCACCGTCGTAGCCGGACTGGGCGAACGCCCGGCGGGCGGAGGCGAGGATCGCCTCGCGCGTGGCTTCGGCGTCACGCGCGCGGAGCTTGGGAGGGGAACTGGCCGCTTTCTTCATGCCCAGAGTATACACGCGTAGACAAGCGCATTCGCCGCAGGTATACATGTGTAGACATGGCAGCTTCGAGCGCCGGATACCCCGCGCGGCGGCATGGAGGAATGAGACATGAGCACGACAGTCCTGGTCACCGGAGGTACCGGTTTCATCGCGCAGCACTGCATCCTGGCGCTGCTCGATGCGGGTTATCGGGTCCGCGCCACCGTCCGCACATTGGCGCGCGAGGCGGAAGTGCGGCGGCAGCTGCGGGCAGGCGGCGCCGAGCCTGGCGAGCGCCTGTCCCTGGTCCAGGCCGAGCTGGACCGGGACGAGGGCTGGGCGGAGGCGGCGGCGGGATGCGCCTACGTCCTGCATGGCGCCTCGCCGACGCCGACCGGCCAGCAAACGTCCGAGGACGACTGGGTCAGGCCCGCCGTGGACGGGAACCTGCGCGTGCTGCGCGCCGCGCGCGCGGCCGGCGTCGCCCGCGTCGTGCTGACATCCGCCTTCGGCGCGATCTGCGCGGGGCATGGAACGCGGGACCGGCCGTTCGACGAGACCGACTGGAGCGACCTGTCCGGCGATGTCTGGCTCTACCAGAAATCGAAGACGCTCTCCGAGCGCGCCGCGTGGGACTTCATCGCACGCGAAGGCGACGGCCTGGAGCTGTCCGTGGTCAACCCGACCGCGGTGCTGGGTCCGGTACTAGGCGCGGATTATTCGCACTCGATCCGCCTGATCAAGCGCCTGCTGGAAGGCCAGCCTGGCTGCCCGAAGATCAACTGCGGCATCGTCGACGTGCGCGATGTCGCGGACCTGCACCTGCGGGCGATGACCAATCCGGCCGCCAACGGCGAGCGTTTCATCGCGATCGCCGGCGACAGCCTGTGGCTGGGCGAGGTGGCCAAGG
Organism: Xanthomonas sp. JAI131; assembly: GCF_013410075.1. NCBI lineage: Bacteria > Pseudomonadati > Pseudomonadota > Gammaproteobacteria > Lysobacterales > Lysobacteraceae > Xanthomonas > Xanthomonas sp. JAI131. The sequence goes on from NZ_JACCCN010000003.1 coordinate 749,818, forward strand.
TGTTGAAGCAACGCATGGGAGCCGCGGCGCGCAAGGTCAACACGCGGGTGATCCCCAACTGGGTGGTGCGCCTGGGAGCGCTGAAGGATCCAGCCATGCGCGGCTCGGTGCCCTTGCTGGGGCGGAACATGAACGCCACCAGCGAGAAGGCGAGGCGGTTGCTGGGCTGGACGCCGCGCTCCCGGGAGGACGCCATCGTCGCAACCGCCGAAAGCCTGATCAGGCTGGGGCTGGTGCAGACGGCATGACGGCGCGGCCGAGCCTGGCCGATGCCGCGGGCGCGGCCCGCCATGCCCGCGCCATCACGGGAGGGCCCGGCGCCTGCCAGGACTGAGGTCCTGAACCGGCGGCCGGCGGCGGCGGCCAAGCGCTGCCGATGCGCCGGACCGACAGCTCCGCCGAGCGTTCCGCCTGGCGCTCGCGACGACGCTGCCGCCATGCGAGCAGAACCACCAACGCGACGTTGGCGACGGAGACAGCGAAGCCGACGCTGCCTCGCCCTGCATTCAAGCGCGCCCCTCCCCCGATGGTGGCGCGGCCGCCGTGCGGCCGCGTGCGCCACGGCCGGCACGACGGCGGCCCATGCTGCGCAGCGTACGTCCGGCTACACGCCCAACGCCGCACTGATCTCCGCCGCCGCCGCGCACACCGCCTGCATCGCCGCCTGCGCATCGATTTCCTGCGGGCGGCGTTCGATGAACGGCACGGTCAGCGTGTAGATGGCGCTGCCGTGCTGCAGGATCGGCGCGGTCAGGTCGATCACGCCGACCACCGCTTCGCTGGGGTGGATGCTGTAGCCCAGCGCGCGCACCTGCGCGGCGGCGGCGAGGAACGCGGCGCGGTCGTAGGCCACGTCGCCGGCGTCCAGGCGCTGCAGCAACCGCGCCTGCGCGTCTTCGTGCTGGAACGCGAACAGCACCAGGCCGGAAGTGGAATGCGCGAGTGGGCGGCGGTGGCCGGGGCGCACCACCAGGCCCAGGTCGCTGGGCACGTCCATCTGCGCGATGACCACGATCTGGTCGTCCGACGGCGCCACCAGGTGACAGGGCTGGCGGATCGCATCGGCCAGCCGGCGCATCACCGGCAGCGCCGCCTCGGTGACGTTCTGCACCTGCGGCTGCTGCATGCCGAGCATGAACAGGCGGTTGGTCAGCACATAGCCGCCCTCGCCCGGCCCCTTGGTCAGGTAGCCGCGCTCTTCCAGCACCTGCAGCATGCGGAAGATCTCGCCGCGCGAACGGCCGATGCCCTGCGAGATCTCGCTCATCGTCATCGGCCGCGCGTCGCGCGCCAGCAGTTCCAGGATATCCAGGCCCTTGTCCAGGGCGGGAGCACGGTACTTGGGCGGGGGCGTGGTCATTCCGTCGAGGCCAAGCGGGGGGTGGAAGGGCGCTAGGGTACAGGGAATGTCCGCGGACAGAAGCGCGGCGAAACCGGCCCGCGCCTGGCGCGCGGATGTCCGCATGGCCTGCCAGGTCCGACGCGTGCACGCCTGCGCCGACGCCTGCGAAGACCGCCCGCGTCAGTGTTCGGACACGACGCACGCCATGGCGCGCCATGCAAATATAAACACGTATTTTATATTTGCATGGCGACAGCGACCGCAGTACGCTCCGGCGACAACTTCAACGCGACGCGGCACATCCTGGGAGGGGTAGGCGGCATGCACTACAGCAGCGACACCGCATCAGCGGCGCCCGGCAGCCTGGCGCGTACCGCCATCGTGCCCCTGGTCCTGATCGTCAGCCTGTTCTTTCTCTGGGGCATGGCGAACAACCTCAACGACATCCTGATCAAGCAGTTCAAGAAGGCCTTCGAGCTGTCCGACCTGCAGGCCGGGCTGGTGCAGAGCGCGTTCTACCTGGGCTACTTCGTGTTCGCGATCCCGGCGGCGATGTTCATGCGCCGCTTCAGCTACAAGGCGGCGGTGGTGCTCGGCCTGCTGCTGTACGCGACCGGCGCGTTCCTGTTCTACCCGGCCGCGCAGGAGCACACCTACGGGTTGTTCCTGCTGGCGCTGTTCGTGATCGCCAGCGGCCTGGCGTTCCTGGAAACCACCGCCAATCCGCTGGTCACCGTGCTCGGCCCGGCCGAAGGCGCGGCGCGGCGGCTGAACCTGGCGCAGGCGTTCAATCCGCTCGGTTCGATCACCGGCGTGCTGATCGGCCAGCACTTCATCCTGTCCGGCGTGGAGCACACGCCGCAGGAACTGGCGGCGATGGCGCCGGCCGCGCGCGCGAGCTTCTTCGCCGCCGAATCGGCGGCGGTGCAGACCCCGTACCTGATCATCGGCGCGGTGGTGGTGCTGTGGGCGCTGCTGATCGGGCTGACCCGCTTCCCGGTCACCCGCGACAGCGGCGCCGCGGCCAGCGGCGGCAAGGCCTATTTCGGTCCGCTGCTGCGCAACCGCCGCTTCGTGTTCGCGGTGGTCGCGCAGTTCTTCTACGTCGGCGCGCAGGTCGGCATCTGGAGCTACCTGATCCGCTACCTGCAGGACGCGGTGCCGGGCACCCCGGAAAAGACCGCCGCCAGCTTCCTGACCGTGTCGCTGGTGCTGTTCATGGCCGGCCGCTTCATCGGCACCTTCCTGCTGCGCTACGTGGCGCCGGCGGTGCTGCTGGGCGCGTTCGCGCTGCTCAACCTGCTGCTGTGCGGGGTGGCGATCGCGTTGCCGGGCTGGACCGGGCTGTATGCGCTGGTGGCCAGCAGCGCGTTCATGTCGGTGATGTTCCCGACCATCTTCGCGCTGGGCCTGGACGGCTTGAACGACGACGCACGCAAGCTCGGCTCGTCGCTGATCGTGATGTCGATCATCGGCGGCGCCGCACTGACCGCGCTGATGGGCGCGCTGTCCGACCGCGCCGGCATCCATTGGGCGATGACCGTGCCGGCGCTGTGCTTCGCGGTGATCCTGGTGTTCGCGTCCTATGCGCGCGACCGCGCGGCCGCGGCGCGCGCCACCGTCGCGGGAGCCTGAGATGCCGCGTCACTGCTATCTGCTCGACCTGCACGACGACCCGGCGCTGATCGCCGAATACGAACGCTGGCATCGCCCCGACACGGTGTGGCCGGAGATCGTCGCCTCGTTGCGCGCCGCCGGCATCCGCGAGCTGGACATCCACCGCTGCGGCGACCGCCTGGTGATGCTGATGGAAGTGGATGAGGACTATTCGCCCGCGGCCAAGGCCGCGGCCGATGCGGCCGATCCGCGCGTGCAGGCGTGGGAGGAGTTGATGTGGCGCTTCCAGAAGCCGCTGCCGGGTTCGGCACCAGGTGAGAAATGGCGCGAAGCGCTGCAGATCTTTTCGCTGCAGGCGGCGGTAGCGGCGCAGGCGCGGAGGCAGGAGCGCGACTGAGGCAAGCGGTTCCCCGCGCTGCCGAAACCACCCTGTAGGAGCGGCTTCAGCCGCGACAGATCGATCGGTAAAGCGCGTCGCGGCTGAAGCCGCTCCTACAGGGGTGTGTGCACTGCAGGCAATGGCACTGCGAAAGCACTTCGGTCCCGCTAGCTTGCGAAGCCGTCAGGGCCACCGCTTCGTTCGTCGCGACTGAAGTCGCTCCCACAGGAACTTGCGGTGAGCCAGCTGGGTGCACTGTGGGAGGGACTTAAGTCCCGACGGCGTCCGAAGCCGTCGAGTCCGCCGCTTCGTTTGTCGCGGCTGAAGCCGCTCCTACAGGAAGCTGCGGCGAGTCGGCTGGATGCACTGTGGGAGGGACTTCAGTCCCGACGGCGTCCGGAGCCGTCGGGTCCGCCGCTTCGTTTGTCGCGGCTGAAGCCGCTCCTACAGGAAGCTGCGGCGAGCCGGCTGGGTGCATTGTGGGAGGGACTTCAGTCCCGACGGCTTCCGGAGCCGTCGAGTCCGCCACTTCGCTCGTCGCGGCTGAAGCCGCTCCTACAGGAAGCTGCGGCGAGCCGGCTGGGTGCACTGTGGGAAGGACTTCAGTTCCGACGGCGTCCGAAGCCGTCGAGTCCGCCGCTTCGTTTGTCGCGGCTGAAGCCGCTCCTACAGGGGGCGCGCGCGGTCCTGGGCCGCGCGCGCTTGCCGCGTTATGCCTGCTGCGCCGCCAGGTCCGCGCTCCAGAACGGGCCGTCCGGGTACAGGTACTGGGTGACCGACTGCGCGTGCATCTCGGCCGAGAAGCCCGGCAGCGTCGGCGCCAGGTAGCGGCCGTGTGCGATCCGCACCGGATCGACGAAGTGCTGGTGCAGGTGGTCGACGAACTCGATCGCGCGGTCTTCCATCTTGCCGGTGATGGCGACGAAATCGGCCATCGCCAGGTGCTGCACCAGCTCGCACAGGCCGACGCCGCCGGCATGCGGGAACACGCGCACGCCGAACTTCGCCGCCAGCAGCAGGATCGCCAGGTTCTCGTTGACCCCGCCCACGCGCGCGGCGTCGATCTGGATCAGGTCCACCGCGCCGGCCTGGAGCAATTGCTTGAACACCACGCGGTTCTGCGTGTGCTCGCCAGTGGACACCGGCACCGGCGCGATGCCCTGGCGGATCGCGGCATGGCCGAGCACGTCGTCGGGACTGGTCGGCTCCTCGATCCAGGCGATGTCGAATTCCGCCAGCTGGCGCATCCAGGCGATCGCCGGACCCACGTCCCAGCGCTGGTTGGCATCCACCGCCATCGCGATGTCCGGGCCGATCGCTTCGCGCGCCAGGCGGCAACGGCGGATGTCGTCCTGCACGTTGGCGCCGACCTTGAGCTTGATCGTGCGGAAGCCGTCGGCCACCGCTTCCTTGGCCAGGCGCACCAACTTCTCGTCGGAGTAGCCGAGCCAGCCGGGCGAGGTGGTGTAGGCCGGATAGCCCTGCTCAAGCAGCGTCTGCAGGCGTTCGGCGCGCAGCGGCTCGGCCGCGCGCAGCATGGCCAGCGCTTCGTCCGGGGTCAGCGCGTCGGTGAGGTAGCGGAAGTCGATGGTGGCCACCAGCTGTTCCGGCGACAGCTCGGCGATATAGCGCCACAGCGGCTTGCCGGCGCGGCGCGCGGCCATGTCCCAGGCGGCGTTGATGACGCCGCCGATGGCCATGTGCATCACGCCCTTCTCCGGGCCCAGCCAACGCAACTGCGAATCGTCGGTGAGGCTGCGCGCGAAGCCGCCCAGGTCGCCGATGACTTCTTCCACGTCGCGCCCGATCACATGGTGCGACAGCGCCGCGATCGCCGCGCTCTGCACGTCGTTGCCGCGGCCGATGGTGAACACCAGGCCGTAGCCGGCGAGGCCGTCGTCGGCATCGGTGCGCAGGCGCAGGTAGGCGGCCGAGTAGTCCGGATCCGGATTCATCGCATCGGAACCCTCCAGTTCGCGCGAAGTGGGGAAACGCACGTCGAAGGTCTCGAGGGCAACGATTTTGCTCATGGGGATCCTGGTCGGTGAGGCGGTAGAGAAAAAGAAAATGCGATGAAAAAGCCCCTCTCCCCCCGGGAGAGGGGTTGGGGTGAGGGTGCGGGAGTGCACGACTGCCGCCGCCCATCCAGAACACGAACGAAGTAAAAGCACGCAGCTCCGTCCCACACTTGGAGTGTGGTGGCGCGAGCGAAGACCGCATCCGGATGGATGGCGAGGTGGCTTCGCCTCGTACCCTCACCCCAACCCCTCTCCCGGGGGAGAGGGGCTTTACGGCTTTAGCTTGCGTCGCGCGGGTGGGCGACCACGGCCTGGCGCTGCTCGCCCAGGCCCTCGATGCCCAGCGCCATCACGTCGCCCGGCTTCAGGTAGATCGGCGGCTTCTGTCCCAAGCCCACGCCCGGCGGCGTACCGGTGCTGATCACGTCGCCCGGCATCAGCGTCATGTAGCGGCTGATGTGGCTGACCAGCTCGGCCACGCCGAACACCATCGTGCGCGTGTTGCCGTTCTGGTAGCGGTGGCCGTTGACCTCCAGCCACATCGACAGGTTCTGCGGATCCGCCACTTCGTCGCGGGTGACCAGCCACGGGCCGAGCGGGCCGAAGCCGTCGCAGCTCTTGCCCTTGACCCACTGGCCGCCGTGCTCGAGCTGGAACTCGCGCTCGGACAGGTCGTTGATCACCGCGTAACCGGCGACGTGCTTGAGCGCGTCTTCCAACGATACGTCGCGGGCGACGTCGCCGATCACCACGCCCAGTTCCACTTCCCAGTCGCTCTTCTTCGAGCCGCGCGGAATCGTCACGGTGTCGTTGGGGCCGCTGATCGCGGTGGTGGCCTTCATGAACAACACCGGCATCTCCGGTACCGCCATGCCCGACTCGGCAGCGTGGTCGGCGTAGTTCAGGCCGACGCAGATGAACTTGCCGACGCGGCCCACGGCCGGCCCGTAGCGCACTTCGCCTTGCACCTTGGGCAGCGTGGCCGGGTCGAGCGCACGAAGCTTGTCCAGGCCGGCGGCGGTGAGGTGCTCGCCGGCGACGTCGTCGATGATCGCGGACAGGTCGCGCAGGTGACCATCGGCGTCGAGCAGGGCCGGACGTTCGTGGCCGGGTTCGCCATAGCGCAGCAGTTTCATGGGAGATCCTCTCTGAAGGGAAATGGGCGAGCGGTCAGTTCGACCAGCCGCCGTCGATGATGTGGGTCTGCCCGGTGGTGAACGAGGATTCGTCCGAGGCCAGGTACACCACCAGCTGCGCGATCTCGCGCGGATCGCCGAGGCGGCCCATCGGCTGGCGGTCGGTGAAACTCTTCCACACCGCCTGCTCGTCGCCGCCCAGCGCCTTGACGCGCTGGCCCAGCGACGGCGTCTTGATCGTGCCCGGGCAGATCGCGTTGCAACGGATGCCCTTGGCCACGTAATCGGCGGCGATGGCCTTGCTCAGCCCGATCACCGCGGCCTTGGTCACGCCGTAGGCGAAGCGGTTCGGCACGCCCTTGATGCTGGACGCCACCGAGGACATGTTGACGATGCTGCCGCGGCCCTGTTCCAGCATGCCCGGCAACACCGCCTGGCACAGGTAGTACATCGCATCGACGTTGATCGCGAACGAACGCCGCCACGCCGGTTCGTCGCAGTCGAGGATGCTGCCCTGGTGCACGTAGCCGGCGCAGTTGAACAGCACGTCGAACGGCGCGTTCGCCGCGACCAGCGCCTGGATCGCCGCGGCGTCGGTGACGTCCAGCGTCTGCGTGACGATCGCATCGGATTCGGCGGCCAGCGCCTGCAGCGCGGCGGCATCGATGTCGGTGGCCAGCACCTGCGCGCCTGCGCGCGCGCAGGCCAGCGCGCTCTCGCGGCCGATGCCGGCGCCGGCGGCGGTGATCAGGCAGCGCTTGCCTTGCAGGCGGCCGCTCATGCGCGGCTCCGGGGAAGGAATGCGGACGTGGTCATGGTGGGCACTCTCAATCAGGGGGAAGGAATCGGGTCGGACAAACGGTAAAAACGGCGCGCAGTGCCGGCAAACACGTCGGCGGCGTGGCCGGCGGCATGGCGCGCGACCAGCGCCTGCGCCTGCGCGAACCAGTCGCCGTAGCCGGCACGCTGGGTCAGCACCGGCCAGTCGCTGCCCCACAGCACCCGTTGCGCGCCGAAGCAGGCGAACACCTGCGCCACGTACGGCTCGATCGCCGTCGCGTCGGCGTCGGCAGGCAGTTCGGTGAGCAGGCCGGACAGCTTGCACAGCACGTTCGGATGCTGCGCCAGCTGTGCCAGGCCGTCGGCCCAGGCGGCGAAACCATCGCTGCCGATCGCCGGCTTGGCGGCATGATCGAGCACCACGCGCAACGCCGGATGGCGCTGCAGCCGCACCTGCAGCGCGGGCAGGTGCAGCGGCTTGACCAGCGCGTCGAACGCCAGGTCGTGCCGCAGCATCGCGTCGAACGCGGGATCCAGCTGCGGCCGCGCCAGCCACTGCGGATCGGCCAGGTCCTGCACCATCGGCCGCAGGCCCTTGAGCAGGCCGTCGCCCTCGGCGCACAGCGCGGCGATGCGCGCGGCCGCGTCGGCGGCCTCGAACTCGATCCAGCCGACCACGCCGGCGATGCGCGGCTGCGCGCGTGCCAGTTGCAACAGGTAGCGGGTCTCCGCTTCGGTCTGTGCCGCCTGCACGGCGATGATCGCATCCACGCCGTGCGCATCGAGCGCGGCGATCAGGTCCTCGGGCACGAAATCGCGATACAGCGCGGCGAGTTCGGGCGTCAGCCAGTCGTAGTCGCCGCGCGCCAGCTGCCAGAAGTGCACGTGCGCATCGACCACGTTCACGGCGTCGGCACCTGCGCCTGCAGCAGGCCCTGGTCGCGCAGCTGCTGCCACAGCAGCGGCGGGATCGGCGCCTGCAGGCGCGCGGCGGCGCTGGCCACCTCGGCCGGCGTGCGCATGCCGGCGACCACCGCGGCGACCGCCGGGTGCGCGAGCGGGAACTGCAGCGCGGCTGCGCCCACGTCCACGCCCTGCGCCGCACAGGCGGCGAACAGGCGCTGCGCGTGCGCCAGCGTGGCCGGATCCACCGGCGCGTAGTTGTAGGTGTCGCCGGGGCCGCGCGCGTCGCTGAGCAGGCCCGAGCTGTACGGGCCGGCGACCAGGATGCCGACCTGATGCTGCAGCGCCTGCGCCATGATCCGCTGCGCCGCGTGCTGTTCGAGCAGGGTGTAACGGCCGGCCAGCATCACGCAGTCCAGCGGGAACAGCGGCATCAGTTCCAGCGCGATGTCTTCCTCGTTGACGCCGATGCCGATCGCGCGGCAGGCGCCGCTGGCCTTGAGCTCGGCCATCGCCGGCAGGGCCTCGTCCAGCGCCTGGCGCAGCATCGCCGGGTGGCGTTCGCCGTGGGTCAGGCGGCCGATGTCGTGCAGCAGCAGGATGTCAACGTGGTCGGTGCCGAGCCGCTGCAGGCTGGCCTCGAATTCGCGCAGCACGCCGTCGCGGCTGTAGTCGAATGCGGCGCCGCGTCCGGCCACGGCGAAACCGTCGCGCCCCGGCGCGGCACCGGCCTCGTCGTAGACGCGGCGCCCGACCTTGGTCGACAGCGTGTAGCTGGCGCGCGGCAGCCCGCGCAGGCCCTGCCCGAGCCGGCGCTCGCTCAGCCCATAGCCGTAATACGGCGCGGTGTCGAAATGGCGGATGCCGGCGGCATGGGCGTCGGCGACCGCGGCCAACGCCACCGCCTCATCCACTTCCGCATACAGATTGCCGATCGGCGCGGCACCGAAGCCCAGCGTGGCGATGCGCACGCCGCTGCGGCCCAGCGGGCGCTGCGCGATTGGGCCGGGCTCGGCGGCAGCGACCGCGGCGTTCACTGGCACTGGCCTCGACCGTTTGCCGACTCAAGGCGCCCGCTCGACCTGCAGGATCGGGGACCGCTGGAATTGCGCATGCCACGCCTCCGCCCACCTGGGGCCAGATCGGATGATGGCCGGATCGCGTCGCCCTGGCCGCTGGCGCCGCTTGTCGGCTGTTCGTATATGAATATAGCAATCATAAGTGAACAATCAACGACGCGGTGCAGCATGGGGCTGGGAATCGGGAATGGGGAGTCGGGAATGGATAGAAGCGGCTACCCGGCGCGGAGGGATTGCGAGCAGGCAGGAAACAACGGCGGGGCGGGAATCGGGAGCTGGGTCGCAGGCGCAGCTCGCTAGATCAGGCCGGGATCGGCAGGCCCAGCCGGTCCCAGACGTCCTCCGGGCGCTGCAGCAGCGGCAGCGGCGTGTGCGACTGCAGCGCGGCCGGCAAGGTGTAGCCCCAGCCGACGCCGGCGAAGGCGATGCCGGCCTGGCGCGCGGCGTCGGCGTCGCGGATCTCGTCGCCCACACAGAGTGCACGCGCGGCAGGTACCCGGCATGCCTTGAGCGCTGCGCGCAGCTTGCGGCGCTTGCCCAGCACCGCGGCGCCGCAGCCGATGTGGCGGAAGCGCGCGGTCAGTTCGGCGCCGAGCACGCGCTCGACGTTGTCGCGGCTGTTGGAGGTCACCAGCGCCAGCTGCACGCCGGCCCGCGCGAGCGCGTCCAGCACTTCGGTCACCCCGTCGAACAGGGCGATACGCTCGATCTGCGCGGCCATCAGCGCGCGCATGCGCCGCGCCACCGCCGGCACCCGCCACCAGCGGATGCCGCTGCGCGCCATCAATTCGCGCGCGCTCAGGCTGCGGATTTCCTGCAGCCGCTCCGGCTCGAAGCGGCGGAAGCCGAACTCGTCGGCGACGTCGTTGATGGTGTCCAGGAACCAGGCGAAGGAATCGGCCAGGGTGCCGTCGAAATCGAAGATGATCAGGTCATAGCGGCGCATGCGGCGGCAGCATGCCGCAGCACCGGCCGCGTCGCCAGCACCGCCGCGCTCCGCGCCTGCATGCGGTTAAGCCGGAGCCGGCCGTGGCCGGCCCCGGCGCTGGCTCAACCGCAGCAGTAGCAGACCAGCGGCTTGCCGGGACCGCCCGGCCCCAACTCGCCGCCGAACGGCGCGCATTCCTGCTGACAGGCCCAGGCGCTACACGATGCATCCTTCTCGATCCCGTCGCCCGCGGTCGCCTGCATCGCGCCGAAGCCCATGCTGGCCAGGAACACGGCCGCGACCATTCCGTTACGCAACGCTGTCCAACGCTGTTTCATGTCGTCACTCCTCGAGAGTTGCCAAGGCCGCCGGCGCGTCCGTGCGTCGCACTGCGGCCATCAGGTCCTGCACCCGCTCCGTGGTATCGAAGACGCCGACGCGCGCATAGCGCACCCGTCCATCGCGATCCAGCGCCAGCATCAATGGCACGTTGCGCGCGCGGAACAGCATCAGCGCACGGCGCTCGGTGAGCGTGGTCACCGGAAAGGCGAAGCGGTGTTCGATGGCATAGCGGCGCGCCTGGTCGGGACTGCACTGGCACACCCCCAGCACCTGCACGCGGCCGCCGCCCTGCTCGGCCAGGCGCTGCGCCGCCTGCACCACCGTCGGCGCCGAGCGCTTGCAATAGGGGCAGGTGGTGGTGAAGAAGAACAACACCTGGGAATCCGCCGCCGGCACGCCTAAGGTCAGCTCAGAACCGTCCAGCGCGGTCGCCGCGATCTTCGGCACATACATGCCCAGATACGGTTCGGTGGTGCGGGTCACGAACCAGCGCCGCTCTTCGCGCAGCGTGCGGTTCTGCCAGGCCAGCACCGCCAGCAGCGCGCACGCCGCGAGCAAGGCCAGCCAACTCCAGGGAAAACGACGTGCCATGCTCTGTGCATCCCGTGCGATGTCGCTCGCAGGCTGCGCAGCTGCGCCGGGTTCGGTCAACGCCTGGCGTGCGGTTTTTGCGGCCGCGTGGCGATGCTGGGGAAGCAATCACGCTTTGCCGCAGCTGCGCATTCCAATGGCGTGCGCCGCGTCGCGCGCGCGCGCACCGCCTGCATGCCGTGCTTTCCCCAAGGCATGGAGCACCCTCCGCAGGGAGCAGCGCTTGCGCACCTTCATCCGCCCTTGCCCCGGGCTTCACGCGCTGCGTTCGCGGCGGCGCGCACGGTGCAGCCTGGTTCCCGAATCATGAGGCGCATATGCAGATGCAGAATCCCAACCCCGGCCAGGATCCGCAGCAGCCACCGAACGAGGTGCCGGGCCAGGTACCCAATCCCGGCGTGGACCCGACGCCGGACCGGCCGGTGGATCCGATCCCCGACCAGCCGATCGATCCGACCATCCCGCCGATCAGCGATCCGGTCGGTGGCGTCGACGCCCCGGTGCCGGGGCCGCGCGGGCCGACACAGTACGTGTAGCGTCAGGCCCCGCAACCCCCTGTAGGAGCGGCTTCAGCCGCGACCGGGCGTCCCGGTAGGACTCGGTCGCGGCTGAAGCCGCTCCTACAGGAAGCAACGGAAGCGCTGGCGACTGCTAGCGAATGCGGAACCCCATCGTCGCTTCCACCGCCTGCTGCCAGCCGGCGTACAGTTCCTCGCGGCGGTCGGCCGGCATGCGCGGTTCGAAGCGGCGGTCCACCGCCCACTGCTGCGCGATCTCCGCGCGATCCTTCCAGAAACCCGTCGCCAGGCCGGCCAGGTAGGCAGCACCCAGCGCGGTGGTTTCCGCCACTTCCGGGCGCAGCACCGGCACGTCGAGGATGTCGCTCTGGAACTGGGCCATGAAGTCGTTGCTGATCGCGCCGCCGTCGGCGCGCAGTTCCTTCAGCTCGATGCCCGAATCGACCTGCATCGCGGTCAGCACGTCGCGGGTCTGATACGCCATCGACTCCACCGCGGCGCGGATGAAATGTTCCTTGGTGGTGCCGCGGGTCAGCCCGAACACCGCGCCGCGGATGTCGCTGCGCCAGTACGGCGCGCCCAGGCCGACGAACGCCGGCACGAAGTACACGCCGTCGTTGTCGCCGGCGCGCTCGGCGTACTCTTCCGAGTCGCTGGCCTTGCCGAGCATGCGCAGGCCGTCGCGCAGCCACTGCACCACCGAGCCGGCGACGAAGATCGCCCCTTCCAGCGCGTACACGACCTTGCCGTCCACGCCCCAGGCGATGGTGGTGAGCAGGCCGTTCTTGGATTCCACCGCTTTCTCGCCGGTGTTCATCAGCATGAAACAGCCGGTACCGTAGGTGTTCTTGGCCATGCCCGGCTCGAAGCAGGCCTGGCCGAACAGCGCCGCCTGCTGGTCGCCGGCGATGCCGGCGATCGGCACTTCGTGGCCGTAGAAATACTGGCCCTGGGTGGTGCCGTAGATCTCGCTGGAAGAGCGCACCTCCGGCAGCATCGAGGCGGGGATGTCGAGCATCTGCAACAACTCCTCGTCCCAGCGCAGTTCGTGGATGTTGTACAGCAGCGTGCGCGAGGCGTTGGTGTAGTCGGTGACGTGGACCTTGCCGGCGGTGAGGTTCCAGATCAGCCAGCTGTCGATGGTGCCGAACGCCAGCTCGCCGCGCTGCGCGCGTTCGCGCGCGCCCTCGACATGGTCGAGGATCCACTTGACCTTGGTGCCGGAGAAATACGCATCGATCAGCAGGCCGGTCTTGGCCCGCACCATGTCCTCGTGGCCGGCGGCCTTGAGCTGCTCGCAGATGTCCTTGGTCTGCCGCGACTGCCAGACGATGGCGTTGTAGATCGGCTGTCCGGTGGCGCGGTCCCACACCACCGCGGTCTCGCGCTGGTTGGTGATGCCGATGCCGGCGATCGCGCTGGCGTCCACCTGCTGGTTGTTCAGCAGTTCGGTGATCGTGGTGTAGACGCTGGTCATGATCTCGCGCGGGTTGTGTTCCACCCAACCCGGTTGCGGGAAGATCTGCCCGAACTCGCGCTGCGCCATGCCCACGATGTGGCCCTTGCGATCGAACAGGATCGCGCGCGAACTGGTGGTGCCCTGGTCGATGGCCAGGATGAATTTCTTTTCCATCGGTGACTCCTGCGGGGTCGTGAGACGCGCGCCGCGGCGGCGCCCGGAATGATTGGGGAGGTGCCGGCGACGCCGGCACCGGATACCGCGCGCCGGCTCAGGCCCGGCGCGACGCCGCTTCTTCCTCGAGCGCTTTCACCCGCGCCGGCAGGAACGGGTAGATCAGCCACTGGTAGGCGGCGCCGCCGATCACGCCGCCGACCAGCGGGCCGACGATCGGGATCCACCAGTAGTTGTCGGCCGACGGCAGCGCCGAGGATCCCCAGCCGGCGAAATAGGCGAACAGGCGCGGCCCGAAATCGCGCGCCGGATTGATCGCCCACGCTTCCAGGTAGCCCATCGAGGCGCCGATGGTCGCCACCAGCAGGCCGATGATCAGCGCGCCGGCATTGGCGCCGGGCGCGGCTTCGTTGTAGCGCTCGGTGATGGCGAAGATGCCGAAGATCAGGAACGCGGTCATGATCACCTGGTCGCGCAGCGCATGCATCGGCGTGATCGCCAGGCCCGGCGCGGTGAAGAACACGCCGGCCGCCCCGCCCGCCGCGCGGGTCAGGTGCTGGGTCTGGTTGTAATGGTCGATCACCGGCGCGAACAGCAGATAGACGATGGCCGCGCCGAGGAACGCGCCGACCACCTGCGCCGCCCAGTACGGCAACACCTTCTTCCACGCGAAACCGCGAAACAGCGCCAGCGCCAGCGTCACCGCCGGGTTGGCGTGGGTGCCGGAGACCGACGCGGTGACGTAGATGGCGATCGTCACCGCCAGGCCCCAGGCCATGCACACGCCCCAGTAGGCGTGCTGGTAGGGGCTGGGGTCGTACAGCACGTACATGCATGCCACCGAGCAGCCGAAGGCGATGATGATCACCATCGCCACCGCTTCGGAAATCAGCTCGCCGAGCAGTTGCCGGTTCATGGCCGCGGCTCCCGTGTCGCTGTCGTCGCATTGCCGGCGATGCCGGTCGTCGGTTTGCACATGCCTGCCACCCTCCACGGTCGTTTCCAGGTTCGCGCGCGGCGGCGATGGCCGATGCGCGCGGCGATTGTGCACGCACGGCCGGCGCCCGATGGCGGGCGGGCCGGCCGCGGTGCGTGGCTCATGCGGGCGCGGCGGCCACCGCGGCCGGCGCCTGCTGCAGATAGTCGATCAGGCGCTGGCGGCCGGCGGCGTCGATGCGCAGGCCCAGCTTGCTGCGGCGCCACAGCAGGTCGTCGGCCTGGGTCACCCACTCGTGTTCGCGCAGGTAGTCCACTTCGGCCTGGTACAGATCGGCGCCGAAGTGCTGGCCCAGTTGCTGCACCGATGCCGCGTCGCCCAGCAGCTGCACCGCACGGGTGCCGTAGTTGCGTGCCAGCCGCCACGCGGTCGCCTCGCTCAGCCACGGCCGCGCCGCGCCCAGCTCCTGCGCCAGCGCGCGGATGTCGCGGCGCTCGCCGCCGGGCAACGGCGCGCCGCGCGCGGTCCAGGCCGGCGCCTTGCGCCCGGCCTGCGCGACCAGCCGGTCCACCGCCTCTTCGGCCAGCTTGCGATACGTGGTGAGCTTGCCGCCGAACACGTTAAGCAGCGCCGCGCCGCCGTCCGTGTCCAGTTCCAGCAGGTAATCGCGGGTGACCTCGGCGGCGTTGTCCTCCTCGTCGTCGAGCAGCGGGCGCACGCCGCTGTAGCTCCACACCACGTCGCTGGGCGCGATCTGCTTGAGGAAATAGCGGTTGGCCGCCTCGCACAGGTAGCGCGTCTCCTCGGCATCGATCTTCGGCGCGGACGGATCGGCGCGGTAGTCCACGTCGGTGGTGCCGATCAAGGTGAAGTCGTGCTCGTAGGGGATCGCGAACACGATACGCCGGTCGGGCTGCTGGAAGATGTAGGCATGGTCGTGCTCGAACAGCCGCGGCACCACGATGTGGCTGCCCTTGACCAGGCGCAGCGCGTGGTCGTGGCCGACCTTGGCCACGTCGTCCAGGAACTGCACCGCCCACGGCCCGGCGGCATTGACCAGCGCGCGCGCCTGCACCTCCTGGCGGTGCCCGTCGGCATGCTCCAGTTGCACCTGCCATACGCCGCCGACGCGGCGCGCCGCGACGCAGCGGGTGCGGGTCAGGATGCGCGCGCCGCGTTGCGCTGCGTCCATCGCGTTGAGCACCACCAGCCGCGCGTCCTGTACCCAGGCGTCGGAATACACGAAGCCGGTGCGGAATTCCTCGCGCAGCGGCGCGCCGACCGGATCCGAACGCAGCGCCATGCGCTTGGACCCCGGCAAGGTGCGACGGCCGCGGCCGAGATGGTCGTACAGGAACAGGCCGGTGCGGATCATCCACGCCGGGCGCAGGTGCGGCTGGTGCGGCAGCAGGAAGCGCAGCGGCCAGATGATGTGCGGGGCCAGGCGCAGCAGCACTTCGCGCTCGGCCAGCGCCTTACCGACCAGCGCGAACTCGTATTGCTCCAGGTAGCGCAGCCCGCCGTGGATCAGCTTGGTGCTGGCGCTGGAGGTATGCGAGGCCAGATCGTCGCGCTCGCACAGGCACACCGACAGGCCGCGGCCCACCGCGTCGCGGGCGATGCCCACGCCGTTGATGCCGCCACCGACCACCAGCACATCGTAGATCTCGCGCATTGCCTGACTCCGGAAGCGTCGTGTCCCCGGGCGAGCGAACGCTCGGCTCGACGATGAAGGACGAAAAGATCGTAAACGAACATTTTCGAACATAGCACGCTGCAGTGCAGCGTGGAGTCAACGCAAAGCCTTGCCGTTCGCGGCATAGCCACATGCAAACCGTCTCATTTCCGGCACCAGAGCTCCCGCCGACAGCGACCATCGGCAGAGTTTAACGTCATAATAACGAAACAATACGAACATAAACGCACACGAAATGCGGGGTCGCCGTGTCGTTCGCCGCGGTCGCTGGGCCGCCCGGCCTCCTGCCGATGCGGCGCTCAGTCCGGATCGGCCTGGCTGCCGGCCGCCACGTCCGCCTCGGCCTCGCCGTCGACGCCCCCCTCGGCGACGAACACGCGGGTGCCAGCCTCGGCCAGCACCGCGGCCAGTTCCGGCGGCGGCGCGCGGTCGGTGAACCAGGCCTGGACCCGCGCGATCGGCCCGAGCCGGACCATGGCGTTGCGGCCGAGCTTGCTGTGGTCGGCGGCCAGGAACACCTGCCGCGAGTGCTCGATGATGGCCTGCGCCACCCGCACCTCGTGGAAATCGAAATCCAGCAAGGTGCCGTCCGGATCGATGCCGGAAATGCCGATCACCCCGAAATCCACCTTGAACTGGCGGATCAGCTCGATCGTCGCCTCGCCGGTGACGCCCTGGTCGCGGCCGCGCACGCGCCCGCCGGCCACCATCACCTCGAAGCTCGGATTGGCGCTCATCATCACCGCCACGTTGAGGTTGTTGGTGATCACCCGCAGCCCGCTGTGCCCCATCAGCGCGCGCGCCACGTCCTCGTTGGTGGTGCCGATGTTGATGAACAGCGACGCGTCGTCGGGGATGTGCTGCGCCAGCAGCGTGGCGATGCGCCGCTTCTCCTGCGCCTGCAGCGCCTTGCGCGCGGTGTAGGCCAGGTTCTCCACGCTCGACGGCAGGCTGACCCCGCCGTGATAGCGGCGCAACAGGCCGGCCTCGCACAGCAGCGCCACGTCGCGGCGAATGGTCTGCGGGGTCACCTCGAAACGCGTGGCCAGCCCTTCCACTTCGGCATAGCCCTGCTGCCGCACCAGCGCCACCAGCTGTTCCTGGCGCGGATTGAGCGCCGGCACCGGGCTCTGCTTGGGAATCGTGTTGTCCATGCGCCGATGATGGGGCGCATGCGCGCGCGGATGCAAACGCCGCCGGCGATCCAGCGGATCAGCGCACGAAGCTGGTGACCTCGTCACGCTCCATGCCCAGGAAGCGCGCGAGCGCACCGCGGTGCGCGCTGCTGGTCTTCAGCGTGCATGGCGTCGGCGGGTCGATGCTGAGGTCGAAACGGGTCAGATGCGTCGCGTCCTGGATGACGTGGTAGCGCCAGACGATGCCCTGGTCGTACACCTCGCCGCTCGCAAGGTCGACCAGATAGTTGGCGAAGCGGGTTTCGGTCGTGCCGCTGAAGCGGCCGGCCTCGATCGCGGCGTTGAACTCGCGCGGCGTGTCGATCAGGCTGCACTCGGTGGCGCCGGTACTGCGCACGGGCTGGCCTTCATAGTAGGCCGAATGCGGCCCGACCAAGTGGTCCGGCTCGCCGTACAGGCAACGCAGCATCGGCCGCTGCGCCGGATCGGCCGCGCGCTTGTCCACGTTCCAGCTTCCGATCACGGTATGGGTGAACACCCGGGTCTGCGGAAGAATCAGCTGGATCAGCCCCAATTCCCCACTCTGCGGCGCGGCACGGCTGAAGCGCAGGCGGAAATCGGCGCCGTATTGCAGCGCCGCGAGTGCCTCGAACACGTTGTCGGGCGGGGCCACGTAGGGATACACCTCCAGCTCGAACTTGCCCTGCCGGTAGCTGCGCTGGGGGAGATAGTTGCTCATCGTCGACTCCTGCGATCCATGGGGACGGAGCGCATTCGCTCCAGCCCTAAAGACGCAGCCCGGCCCCGCCTGTGAAACAGCGGGCTGTGGAAACGCGGAGATGCGGCCACGTGCGGGCAAGGGCGCAGCGGGGACGCCAGCGACCACGGCGCGCGGATCGGACCCGGCAGATGGCGGCCTGCTCGCGATGGATGACACGGCTAGACTACGCACCCAGCCGGACGCGACCGGCAGCACCGGACCGGCCATGATCAACAACGACGTACTGCGCTCCATCCGCTACATGCTCGACCTGAGCGACCAGATGATCGTGGACACGGTCCACCTCGCCGATCCCGCCTTCCCGATCGACAAGAGCGAAGTGCCGGCCTACCTGAAGAAGGAAGACGAGGACGGCTTCGTCGAATGCAGCGACCTGGTGCTGGCGCACTTCCTCGACGGGCTGGTGTTCCACTACCGCGGCCGCGACGACAGCCTGCCGGCGCGCCCGGTGGAAACCCGGGTCACCAACAACGTGGTGCTGAAGAAGCTGCGCGTGGCGTTCCAGCTGAAGGACGTGGACATGCACCAGATCTTCGCCGACGCCGGCTTCCCGGTGTCCAAGCCGGAACTGTCGGCGCTGTTCCGCCAGCCCGAGCACAAGAACTTCCGCCTGTGCGGCGACCAGCTGCTGCGCAACTTCCTCAAGGGCCTGACCCTGCGGATGCGCGCGGCGGGGTGAGGCAGGCCGCGCCGCGGCCGATGGCAGGACACCGCCCGGAGCCAGGATGAAGAAGGTGGCCGCCTACAGGATCGAGGGAACCGTCCTGCTTCAGGCGATGTCGTTGACCGACACCGGCCTGTGGATCGCGCATGGCGAGGTTCTGTCCATCCGTGCGGACGATCCAGCGGGGCTGGCGCGCGCGATCAGGCAATCGCTGGAACATTCGATCGAAGACGTCGCGCATCCGCCGCAGTCCGAATGGAAGCGCATCCAGCGGCCGATCCTGCACGCCGCCGGCGTCAAGCGTTGGGCCGCTTTCGGCAAGAAGGCGAAAGCCGTGGGCGTCGAATGGACCGGCGATACGGTGGCCTTCCTCCCATCCGTCGATTTCCGCCACCACGGCGGGGAGGCCAGCGACGAGGCCACCATCCGCTGCGGCATGGATGACGCGCGGCTGGGCGCCAAGCTGCTCGAGGCCTTCGAACACGCGAATTGAGGCCATGCCGCCGGGTACCTGCAATGCAGGCGCGCCCGGCCAGGCGCCGCGTGCGGTACGCCGCAGGCGCTCAGCGGATCCGGTAGACCCGCGCCTTCGGCAGGTCTTCGTCCACCTGCAGGAACCAGCGTCCGGCGATGCCGGGCACGACCTTGATCGCCGGCGAGGCCAGCGCGGTGCGCAGGGTCATGCTGCCCTTGAGCACCTTCCACTGCTGGCCGTTGTCCAGCACGAACACCGTGCCCGGCGCCCAGCCGGCGACTTCGCCCTGCACGCGGGCGCTGATCGGGCCGTCGTCCAGGCCGATCATCATGCCCTGCCCGGCCTTGGGATCGCCGGCGACGGCCGCTGCAGGCGCCGACGCGGGCCGCGCCGGGGCCTGTGCCGCCTCGCGCGTCTCGGCGTCGCGCAGCAGGCGGTTGAGCGTGGCCAGTTGCGCCGGAGTCAGCCCGACCTCGCGCAACTGCTCGGCGCTCAACTTGCGCTCGATCTCCACATACCCCGACTGCGCCAGCGCCGCCGGTGCCGCCAGGGCGCATGCCAGCGCCAGCACTATGTATTTCATCGTTCGATCCTGCCGCGTTCGCGGATGAGAAAGGCCGCACGGTCGATGGGACCGGCTCCCCAGTTCGGCAAGTTTGGGTCAATTCGGTGACACCTGGATGACGCGCCGCACCGGCCGCCATCGCGGACCGCCTGCTCGGCAGCGAACGATGCGGCCGGCCGCCGCCGCTCGGCTAATCGCCGTGACGACCGGCCAGCGCGATCGCATCGCGGCGCTGCCAGTGTTCGCGCTCGTGCCAGCCCGCCCCCTGGGCACTCGTGTCGCGACGGGCGAGAAGCACCGCCACGGGGGACCGCCGGACGACCGACGCTCGCGGTCCGGCGCTGGCGCACGCACGCGTTCGAGCGCCACGCGACGCGCATCTTCCGGTCCAGGCATCGACCGCCGGCGCCCGCTCGCAGCGGCTCGCAGCGGAAACGCTTGCCGAGGCCGCCCAGCGCCGCTCCCGCAACGCGTTGTCCACACGTCTTGCGGCATGTCCAGCCGGCGCCATCAGGACGGACCATACCCCCAGGTGTGCACGCCGCTCGGCGCGATTCGGTCTACGATGCGCGGGATTCGCTCCCATGGCGAGCGCCGCCGCCCGCGCGGATGGCGCCCCCTCCTGTTCCGTTTTGAGGTCCCCATGAAACTAGAGGTGCTGTTCGACCAGTTGCACACCCTGCCGACCATCCCCAAGGTGGCGCAGGAGCTGATCCTGCAATTCGACAATCCCACCACCAGCCTGGACAGCGTGGCGCGCAGCATCGAGCGCGACCCGGTGATCGCCGCCAAGGTACTGCGCCTGGCCAACTCGGCGCGGTTCCGCGGCGCGCGCGATTCGACCAGCGTCGAGGACGCGGCGCTGCGCCTGGGCTTCAACACGCTGCGTACGCTGGTGCTGGCCTCGTCGATGACCGACGCGTTCCATGCGCCGGCCCATTTCGACCTGCGCGCGTTCTGGCTGCACAGCTTCGAGGTCGCCGGCGTATGCCGGCTGCTGGCCAGGCAGAAGGGCCTGGATGCGGAGACCGCGTTCACCTGCGGGATGATGCACAACATCGGCGAGCTGCTGATCCAGACCGGCGCGCCGGACTATGCCGCGCAGCTGCATCCGGATGCCTCGTCCAGCGGCCGCGCCGCCGACGAGACCGTGCAGTTGGGCTTCGGCTACCCGGAAGTGGGCGCCGAGCTGGCGCGGCGCTGGCACCTGCCGGAGGTGATCCAGACCGCGATCGCCTTCCAGGCACGGCCGCTGCAGGCGCCGGAAGACCAACCGATGCCGCGCGTGGTGGCACAGGCGTCGCTGGTCGCCGATGCGCTGGAGCGCCACGGCGGCGCGACCCCGGAAGCGCGGCAGGCGGTCAGCGGCCCGCTGCTGGACGACGTGGACCTGGACGCGCTGTTCGCCGCGCTGCCGGATGTGATCGAGGCCGACCGCGCGTTCACCGAGATGCTGCGCTAAGCGTTTCTCGCCGCGCCTTCGGCAACGAAGGCGATCGGATCCCCTGTAGGAGCGGCTTCAGCCGCGACCGGGCGTTACCGGTAACGCCCGGTCGCGGCTGAAGCCGCTCCTACAGGTTTGATGGCGGGCGCGTGCGCTACGCGCTGGCCGCCTCGGCCTGCAGCGCGCCAACCACGGTCGGCCACAGTTCGGACACGGTCGGGTGGATCGGCACCGCCCATTGCAGCGTCTCGAACGGCTGCCCGGCGTTGATCAGGTCGAGCACGCCATGGATGGCTTCGTCGCCGTTGATGCCGAGAATCGCCGCGCCGAGGATGCGGTGGGTCTGCGCATCGGCCACCAGCTTCATGAAGCCGGCGGTCTCGCCGTTCTCGCGCGCGCGCCCGACCTGGGTCATCGGCCGCTTGGCGAACAGCAGCGGACGGCCGCTGGCGCGCGCCTGCGCCTCGGTCATGCCGACCCGGCCCAGCGGCGGATCGGTGTACAGCGCATAGCCGGGCACGCGCTGCGACACCCGGCGCTGGCCGCCGTCGAGCAGGTTGGCGGCGACGATCTCGTAGTCGTTGTAGGCGGTGTGGGTGAACGCGCCGCGGCCGTTGCAGTCGCCCAGCGCCCACACGCCTGCGGCATTGGTCGCCAGTTGCTCGTCGACGACGATGTAGCCGCGTGCGTCGGTGGCGATGCCGGCGTGCTGCAGACCCAGATCGTCGGTATTGGGTTGCCGCCCCATCGCCAGCAGCACATGGCTGGCGATCACTTGCGGCGCACCTTCGTGGCAATCCACCTGCACCGCCACGCCCTGCGCATGCGGCGCGAACGCGATGCACTGCGCGCCGGTCCGCACCGTCACGCCCTCGCCTTCCAGCACCGTGCGGATGCATTCGGAGACGTCATCGTCCTCGCGCGCGATCAGGCGCGGCTGCTGCTCGACGACTGTCACCTGCGCGCCGAGGCGGCGGAAGATCTGCGCGAATTCCAGGCCGATGTAGCTGCCGCCGATCACCGCCAGGTGCCGCGGTACGTCCTGCAGCTGCAGGATCGAGGTATTGGTCAGGTAGTCGATCCGTTCCACGCCCGGCAGCGCCGGCACATGCGCACGTCCGCCGACGTTGAGGAAGATCTTCGGCGCGCTGATGCACTCCTCGCCCACGCGCAGCCGCTGCGGCGCCTCGAAGCGGGCATGGCCGCGCAACACGGTGAGCCCGGGCATGCCGCCGAGCCACTGCTCCAGGTTGTCGCGCGCGCTGTGCGTCACCGCATGCGCGCGCGCCATCACCCGCGCGATGTCGATGCCGACCTCTCCCTGCACCTGCACGCCGTAGTCGGCGGCGCGCCGCGCCAGGTGCGCCACGCGCGCGCTGGCCACCAGGGTCTTGGTCGGCATGCAGCCGGTGTTGACGCAGGTGCCGCCGAGCAGCTGCCGCTCGACCAGCGCCACCTGCATGCCGGCCGCGACCAGCCGCCCGGCCAGCGACGGTCCGGCCTGGCCGGCGCCGACCACGATCGCGTCGAAGGGACGGCTCATCGCAGCAGCGCCATCGCCAGCACGCCCAGGCCGATCGCCGCCGCGTCTTCGAGCAGCGCGGCGGGAAGATCGCGGCCGAAACGCTGCGCCATCGCCGCACGCGCCGCGGCACCGCCATAGGTGCCCAGCGCCGCGCCGAGCGCACCGGCGACCATCGCCGCCACCCACAACCCGCCGCCCATGCCCACCGCCGCGCCGCACAGGCCGCCCGTCACGATGCGCGTGCCGAACTGCAGCGGCACCTTGCGGCTGGGCGTGCCCGGCAATTGATCGGTGACGAGTTCGCCGATGGCCAGCAGCGAGACGATCCACGGCGTGAAGCGCCAACCCAGGAACGCCAGCGGCGTGCCGATCAATGGCAGCACGCCCAGGCTGGCGGCCCAGCTGACCACGGCCGGCGCGGTCATCGCGCGCAGGCCAGCGACGATCCCGATCAACAGCGCGACGACGAGCAGGCTCATGGCGGCGACTCCGGCAGGTGGCGAAAGAAACCCGGGACAACCTGGCAAGCGCGGCGTACCGCACGGCAGGCGGCAGCGGCCCTCGAGTATAGGCAGCCCTGCACCGCGCCCGCCATGCCGGGCCGATTTGCGCACGCACATGCAATGCCGGTCAGGGCGTTCGGGCCGGCCTTGCTCGCTTGGTTGGATTTGCTCGCTTGGTTGGGTTCGCTCGCTTGCCCGGCTCCGCCGGCCTGGCTGCCTTGGCTGGCGTGCCTGCATTGGGGGCTTTGGCTGGTTTCGCTGGTCTGGCCTGCCCGGCCCGCTCGACCGTTTTGCTGGCTTTGGGCAACTGCACGGCTTTGGCCGCCCCGGCCGCCCCGGTCGCCCCGGTCGCCCCGGTCGCTTTGGTCGCTTTGTGCACTTTGTGCACTTTGGTCGCTTTCGTCGGCGCGAGCGGCTTGGCGATTTTCCCGACTTTCGCCGGCTGCGTTGGCTTGGCCGGCTTCGTCGCCTTCGCGGTCTTCGCAGGCCCGCCGGTTTTCGCCGAGCCGGCTGCCTTGTCGGTCGAAGCGGCGACGCCGCCGCGCGGCGCGCCGGTCTTCAGCGCGATCCAGGTCGGCGCGTGATCGCTGGCATGCGCCAGGTCGCGCACCCACCGGTCCACGCCGGCGTCGTGCAGGCGCGCGGCCAGCGGCGGGTTCAGCAGCAGGTGATCGATGCGCAAGCCGGCATCGCGCTGCCAGTGCTGGCGGAAGTAGTCCCAGAACGTGTAGATCCGGCGCTCGCCGTGCACCTTGCGCAGGCTGTCGGTCCAGCCCTGCGCAAGCAGGTCGGCGTAGGCCTGGCGGCTTTCCGGCTGCAACAGCGCATCGCGGCGCCACGACGCCGGGTTGTAGATGTCCGCGTCGGTCGGCACCACGTTGAAGTCGCCGATCAGCGCCACCGGATGCGGCAGTGCGACCAACTGCTGCGCATGCCGCTGCAGCCGCGCGAACCAGTCCAGCTTGTAGTCGAACTTCGGTCCCGGGCGCGGATTGCCGTTGGGCAGGTACAGGCAGCCGACCAGCACGCCATGCGCCATCGCCTCCAGGTAGCGGCTCTGGGTATCGCG
This sequence comes from Xanthomonas sp. JAI131, assembly GCF_013410075.1. Classification (NCBI taxonomy): domain Bacteria; kingdom Pseudomonadati; phylum Pseudomonadota; class Gammaproteobacteria; order Lysobacterales; family Lysobacteraceae; genus Xanthomonas; species Xanthomonas sp. JAI131. The sequence goes on from NZ_JACCCN010000003.1 coordinate 773,879, forward strand.
CGGATCGCCCGGCAGGCCGCGCCGGCTCTCCACCGGATCGCTGCCCTTGGCCAGCACCGCCACCCCGTTCCAGGCCGACTGCCCCATCCACAACGCGCCATAGCCGGCAGCGTGGAGTTCGGCGATCGGGAAGCCCGCATCCACGCTCTTGAGTTCCTGCAGCCCGACGATGTCCGGCGCCTCGCGCTGCAGCCATTGCAACAGCTGCGGCAGGCGGCTGCGGATGCCGTTGACGTTGTAGGTGGCGATCTTGAGCGTCTTCATCGCATGCGCCGTTGCAGAACCGGCCATCACCTTGGCCCAGCTACGCTCGGCGCATCGTGAAAACCGGCAGGCGCCCATGACCCCACTCGACAAACCGCTGCGCCGCGAACTGGAGATCGACGGCAGGCCGTATACGCTGACCGTGGACCCGGACGGCCTGAAACTCGCCGAGAAAGGCCGACGCAAGGGCCTGGCGTTGCGCTGGAGCGACCTGGTCAACGGCGACGCCGCGCTGGCCACTGCGTTGCAGGCCTCGCTTGCCGCCGGCAAGTGAGCAAGCGGCGCGGCATGCGGCGGCTGTCCTGCCGCATGCCGCGTAGACAATGGGCGCCTGCCGCAGCCGGCGCCGCGCAGACCGCGTGCCGCCCGTCCACGCCGGTGGTATTTTCGGCCCGACGGCCATCGGCAAGGAGCGGACGCATGCAGTCGAACAACGGCACCAATCAGGCGGCAGGCGTTGGCCAGCGGCCGAAACGGCTGGCAAGCCTCGCCGTGCTGGCGCTGGCCGCACTCGCCGGCAGCGCGAGCGCGCAGCAGGATCCGCTGCGGATCGTGACCAAGACCGTCTATGCGAAGGACACGCCGGAGTGGCGCCAGATCCGCGCGTGGCTTGTGCAGCATCCCTCGACGATCGACGGCAAGCGCCTGGGCGATCCCGACCAGCTCAGCGCGGTGAGCCTGGGCTACAGCGTGAGCATGCCTGCCGCCACCCGCGCGGTGCCGCGGCCGCTGCCCTTGCCTGCGACCGGCACGCCCGGCGACAGCATTGCCATCGCATCGTGCGCGCAGGGTTACCTGCAGTCGTGGCACTACGTGCCGGACGATAGCCCGCAGCACCGCTGGGACCTGCAGTCCTACACGCTGAAGCTGACCGCTGCATGCCCGAATGGCGCCAGCGGGGACTGACGTGCCGCCCTGCGCGGAGATGGCGGCCCGGGTGCGGATCGGCGCGTTTCCGTCGGCCTTTCGCTCGCAGCAGGAGCGGTTTCAACCGCGACCGACGAAGCAGCGCAAGCACCGCCCCGGCGACGCGTCGGAGCCGATGGCCCGAGACCGCCCAGCGTCCCTTCTGCAGCGCACCCAGCGGCAATGTCCATGTAGGAGCGACTTCAGTCGCGACGCGCTTTCCCGGTAACGCCCGTCGCGACTGAACTCGCTCCCACAGAGGGCGTCCTGCGGATCGGAATCCCCTGACCGCATCGATCGCTGGCGTGGCATGCATCGCGGCCCAAGCGCCCCCATCGCAGTTCCAGCCCGGTCCGCCATCCGCGCATCGCGGCCGCCCGCCACCCGGGCGACGCCTGCGCATACCGGCGAACCGCGTCCATCGTCGCAGCGTGCGTGGCCGGTCCGCACGGCTTCGCGCGTTCGATGGAAGGACGCCACTGCGCCAGGCGCGCCGCCGGCGCGCTCCCGCCTTGATGCAATCGCAGGTGCGCTCCGTCCATGCGACCCAATGAGCTAGCGAACCGGCAGCGGCGCGCCCGCGCCCAGTTGCCTCGCGCGCGCCGTGCGCCAACGCCACGCCACGCCAGGCAGGCGCATTCATCGCCTCGCGCATCGCACGGCTTCACATGGCCACAGGGCCATGACGGACAAGATCTCCCACTCGGCAATCGCTTGTCGATTTCCCGCCTTCTCGCACGTCGTATGCAACAAGGCGCCCATCCCGGCGCGCCGCACCCGGAGGTTCCCATGTCGTACGTCGATGGTTTCGTGCTGGCCGTGCCCACGGCCAACAAGGAGAAGTTCCTCGAACATGCCCGCATCGATTCGGTCTTCATCGAATTCGGCGCGCTGCGCGTGCTCGAATGCTGGGGCGACGATGTGTCGCGCGGCCAGCAGACCGACTTCTTCCGCGCGGTGGACGCCAAGGACGACGAAACGGTGGTGTTCTCGTGGATCGAGTGGCCGGACAAGGCGACCCGCGATGCCGGCATGAAGAAGATGATGGAAGACCCGCGCATGGATCCGGCGGTCAATCCGATGCCGTTCGACGGCAAGCGCATGATCTACGGCGGCTTCGTGCCGGTGCTGGAACTGAAAAAATAGGCGCGCAAGCGGTCGGCATGCGACGGGCGCTGCGCCGCGACAGCGCATGCCGACCGCGCATGCCGCTTCATGCCGCGCTGCGACGACGGCGCAGCGCGGGGCGGCTCAGAACCTGTAGCTGAAACTCAACGTCGCATTGCGTCCGGCGGCGTAGTACAGGTTGCTGTACTCGTCCAGCACGAAATACCTGCGATCCAGCAGGTTGTTCGCGTTGAGCTGCAGCGACGCCTGCGCACTGAAGGCATAGCGCGCCATCGCGCTGAGCAAGGTCACCGAGGCCTGGTCCACGCGCTGCGGACCGTTGGGGCCATCCACCGCGGCATGGCTGGCGGACTGCCAGTTGGCGCCGCCGCCCACGCTGAGCCGGTTCCAGGTACCCGGCAACCGGTACGTGGTGAACAGGCGCACCAGCGTGCGCGGCAACGCGGTGCGCAGGTCGGCGCCGTCCGGGCCTTCCAGTTCGAAATGCGACCAGCCGAACGACGCGCTCCAGTCTTCGCTCAGGTCGCCCGACGCTTCCAGTTCGAAGCCGCGCGAGCGCGTGCCGTCCACCGCCACGTAGGCCTGGGTCAGGCCGTCGGGCAGGGTCTTGCCGACGTCGGCTTCGGCCACGTTGTCCTGGCGGGTGTCGAACAGCACCAGCGCGGTGTTGAGGCGACCGTCGAGATGGCGGCCCTTGAGGCCGATCTCGCGGCTGCTGCCGAGCACCGGATCGAGGAAGCTGCCGTCGCTGCGACGGTTGTCCTGCGGGTCGAAGATCTCGGTATAGCTGACGAACGCCGAATACACCGGGGTGATCGCGTAGATCAGTCCGGCGTAGGGCACGGTCTTGCGGTGGTCGTGGCGGAACACGCCGCTGTACAGGTCGTCGGTATCGTTCTTCCAGCGGCTGTAGCGGGCGCCGACGACCAGCGTCAGCGGTTCGGCCAGCGACAGGCGCGCGGCGGCATACGCGCCCTGCTGGTCGGTGCGGATATCGGTGACCTTGTCGGCGTCGGCCGCGAACTGCGGATACGGATAGTCGCCGTTCCACTGCAGGAAATCGCCGATCGGCGCCGGCGTCTCGGTGGCGTTGACCCACGACCGCTTGGTGTAGCGCGAACCGCTCAGGCCCAGCACCAGTTCGTGTTCGCGCCCCCAGGCCTGGAACGGCCCGGACGCGTACACGTCGAGCATGTTCTGGCGGCCGCGGTCGCGGCTGCGGTAGGCGTAGGGTTCCAGCGTTTCGCCGGTGCTGCGGTTGGGAAATCCATAGACGTAGAACAGCGCCATGTCGCCGTCGGTGGCGCGGTGGCTGGCCAGCGCCCGCAGCTGCCAGCCATTGCCGAATTGGTGCTTGAGATCGGCGAAGGCGGTGGCGGTGGTGGTGTTCCAGTAGGTCCAGTCCGCGGCGCTGCTGAAGCCGCGCGGCCACTCCAGGAAACTGCCGTCGTCGTAGAACACCGGGTAGGTGCCCCAGGTCACGCCCTTGGGCCGGTTCTTCTGGTAGTCGTACCCCACGCTCAGCGTGGTGGCCGCGCCGAGGTCGGCATCGACCACGCCGTACAGCACGGTCTTCTTCTTGCTGTAGCGGTCCAGGTAGGAATCGCCCTGCTCGTAGGCGCCGACCACCCGGCCGCGCACGCTGCCGTCTGCCGCCAGCGGCGCGGCGACATCGGCGGTACCGCGCAGGGTGTTCCACGACCCGGCGCTCAGCGCTGCGTCGGCCTGCAGCGTGCGGCTGTCGGCGCGCTTGCGCACGAAGTTGATCGTCGCCGACGGGCTGCCGGCGCCGGTGAGCAGGCCGCTGGCCCCGCGCAGTACCTCGATGCGTTCGTAGATGGCCGTATCCAGGCTGGCATCGGCGGACCCGGAGTTGATCCCCGGCGCGACCGGCACGCCGTCGTAGGCCATGTTCTCGACCAGGAAGCCGCGCGCATAGAACAGCACGCGCTCGGTGTCGTAGGCGTTGGAGGACACGCCGGTGACGTTGTCGAGCACGTCGCGTACCGAGGTCAGGTGCTGGTCCTCGATCCGCTGCGCGGTGACGATGCTGACCGACTGCGGCGTCTGCTGCGGGGTCAGGGCCAGGCGCGTCGCCGCCGCGGTCTGTTCGACCGTGTAGGAGCCCGCGCGTTCGGCGTTGACGTTGATCGCGTCCAGCGTGGTCGGATCGTCGGCGGCAGCCGCCTGCGCCGCGGCCGACACCGCGATGGACAAGCCGACGGACAGCGCGCTCAAGCGCACGGCAGCGGCACGAAGAGGGAAAGCGGACATGGAAAACCCCTGAATGAAGTGAGACACAGGCAGGCGGCCTGTGCGGATTCTCACGACTGGGGCTGGCAGGAACACGGCTTGCGCGTCGTCAAGTCCGCGCAGTCTATCCGAGCGTCGCCGCCGGGACGAGCACGCCGCGCGGCCAGCGCAAGCGCCGCTTGCGGATGCGCATGGGTGCCTGCGCAAAAAGACATCGGCGCGCGCAGTTGCATCGCTGGCCGCCGAGGCCGCGCCAGACAGCGTGGCGGCAGGCCGTCGCTCAGGAGATCGTGCAGAAGGTGACGTAGTGATCGGCCGAGTGATAGCGCTTGTCGACGACCGACTTTTTGGCGCCGTCGGTGACCAGGAACACCAGCCGACAGGTGCCGGCCGGGCCGCCGGGATCGCGCCGTGCCTTGCCCTCGCAATAGGTCTGGCCGCGGCCGGCCTGGGGCAGGCGTCGCTCGTTGTTGCCGAACACCTGCACGTCGACGGCGCCCGCGCCGCAGGCGGCGATCGGACTGGGCGTGGTGATGCAATAGTTCAGGTCGCGAACGGCCTCGCGCACATGGGTGGGCAGCGTGCCGCAGCTTGCGCTCTTCTGCGCCTGCGCCTGCCAGCCGACAGGGCGAGAGCGGCCAGCAGCGTGAATCTGATCGAGGGATACATGTAGGACTCCTTGGGAACGGATGGAAGGAGTGCCGCCGATGCGGACCGCACGCAGGCCGCGCACCGGACTACGAGAAGAAACGCCTGCGCCGCCCGTCCGCGAACACCCGATGTCCGGGTGCGACGACCGCCGGCGCGTTCGCCGCGCGCACGCGGGCCGGCAGGTGCCGGACGCCACCGCCTCGGCTACCATCGGCGGCGCGCCGAAGCCGGCGCTCGTCTTTCTGCGCACACGCCTGCCTCCCGCCGCCCATCCGCCCCCCATGAACCACGCCGCCCCGCCCCGCCCTGTCGCGGGCACTGCCCTCGCTGCGCTGCGCGTGGCCGCCAAGCTCGCCGCACTCGTCCTGATCAGCGTGCCGCTGCTGCCGCTGCAATGGCTGCTGATGCGCGTCACCCGCGGACGCGGCGCCTTCGTGCTGCCGCGGCTGTGGTTCGCCTGCCTGCGCAAGGCGATGGGCATCCGCGTCGAGGTGGTGGGTACGCCGCGCCGCGGCGGCGGCACGCTGTTCGTCGGCAACCACATCTCGCACTTCGACATCGTGGTGCTGGGCAGCCTGCTGCACGCGCGCTTCATCGCCAAGAACGACATGGAGCGCTGGCCGGGCATGCGCCGGCTCGGCGCGCTGGCGCAGACCCTGTTCATCAGCCGCCGGCGGATCGACGCGGCCAACGTGGCCGCGGCCGTCGCCGCGCAGATCCGCCCCGACCACGACGTGGTGCTGTTCGCCGAAGGCACCACCTCGTCCGGCGAGCGCGTCGCCCCGTTCAAGTCCAGCCTGTTCTCACTGTTCCTCGGCGGCGACGCCAACGCCCGGCCATGGACGCTGCAACCGTTCACTATCGACATCCTGTCCGTCGATGGCCGCCGCCTGGCGCACGGCGGCGAGCGCGACGCCTACGCGTTCTACGGCAGCATGCAGGCCGGCGCCCACGTCCTGCGCTTCCTGCGCGCGTCCGGCGCCGCGGTCAGGGTGACCTTCCACGCCCCGCTCGCGATCGCGCCCGGCACCGACCGCAAGGCGCTGGCGCAGCAGGTGCATGCCATCGTGGCGTCGGCGCTGGCCGCACAGCCGCACGACGAGTCGCGATAGGCCTACGCCTGCCCCGCCGCACAGCATGGCGCAAGGCGGCATGCGTCGCGTCTGTCGCGGCCTCTAGGACTCGATGGGCTGGCTGCGCGAACAGGTGGCGATGAAATAGGGAGCGCCGCTGGCTTGGGCGTAGTTGAAGAACAGCACCCAGCGTTTGCGCACGCGTCCGTTCGTGTTGCTGGCGCTCAGTGGGTCGGCCACTTGCGTGCCGCACATCGCGGGCGACAGCGCGGTCCGGGTTTCGAACGTCTGCGCGGGCGCCAGGGGCCCACGCATGGAACGCGTCACCTTCCAGCGCACCACCTCGACCATGCCTGCAGGAGCCGAGGCCGCGAGCGACTGCTCGCGCCGCAGCGACAGCATCTCCGCCTCCACCGCGACGGGTGCTTGCGCCTGCGCGTCCTCGACGCTGGCGTACATGACGCAACTGCAGGCCGATCCGGCGAACGGCACCAGGCCCAGCAGTACTACCAACAGCCTCCTCATCTTCGCGTCCTCCAAGCCTGTTCAGCGCATGCGGCGCCGCGACGCCCGCATTGTCGTGCACCCCAACCGGACTACATCACGACGCGGCGCCCGGCGCGAGCGGCGCAGCCACGCGGCCGCATGTCACGCAGATGACATCGCGATTTCCTAGCCTGCGTCCAGGGCTGGCGGCCGGCGCCGCCAAGGACGGTCGCCATCGAAATCCTGCTGTGGACCGTGTTCGCCGTGGTGATGAGCGCCGTTCTGCTGTTGGGCGTCTCGGTGGTGATCGTCGCCACCCGCGAAAATGGCCTCTACTCCGCCGAAGAGAAGACCTGGCAACGCCTGAAGCACAGCGGCGTCCCTGCCGAGGCCGAGATCCGCGCGCTCAAGCGCTCCGAGCACGGGCTGTCGCGCGGCGGCAGCCAGGGCCAGACCGTGCATGCGGTCGAGTTGACGCTGGACGTTTTCGACGGCACGGGCGGCGTGTCCATGGCTACGCTGCGCACGCTGATCGACGAAGCCCTGTTGCCGCAGTTCTGCATCGCCGGCACCCGCGTGCATGTGCTGCACGATCCGGACGACGCCTCGATCCTGGCAGTGGACCGCGCGCGGTCGCCGCTGGAGATTCCGCGCGCAGGCGGTTGATGGCGGCTCTGCGCGGGATGCAGGATTTCCCCGGGATACCGCTCCCTGCAGGAGGGGCTTCAGCCCCGACAGTATCCGAAGCCGGAGCATCCACCGCTGCGCTCGTCGCGGCTGAAGTCGCTCCTACAGGAGCTTGCAGCTAGCACGCCGGATGCACTGTGGGAGGGGCTTCAGCCCCGACAGTATCCGAAGCTGGAGCATCCACCGCTGCGCTCGTCGCGGCTGAAGCCGCTCCTACAGGAGCTTGCGGCTAGCCCGCCGGATGCACTGTAGGAGGGGCTTCAGCCCCGACGGTATCCGCAGCCGGAACACCCACGGCTTCGCTCGTCGCGACTGAAGTCGCTCCCACAGGGACTTGTGGTTAGGCCGCCGGGTGAACTGTGGGAGAGGCTTCCGCCCCGACAGCATCCGCGCCGAAACACGCAGTGCTGCGTTCGGCACGGCTGTAGCCGCGCCGACGCGCGCCGTTACGGCTTCGCCGCCTCGCACAGCTTGCGGTTGAACCAGGTGGACTTGGCGATCGGCAGATAGCTGTCCCAATCAGTCGGCGGCAGCATGCTGCCGTTCTTGTCCAATTCCTCCTGCAAGGAGTCCTCGTCGCGGCTGGCGCCGGCGATGGTGGTGTCCAGCGCGGCCAGGCACTCCTTCGGACGGCCCAGGCGCAGCAGGGCGATGGCGCGGTCGTTGGCGAAGCGGTCGCGCTCCAGCCAATTGAAGAACGTGCCGCACTCCTTGCCGAACGCGTCCATCCCCGCGAGCGCGGCCGCATAGCGCTTGCCGCGATAGTCGGCCAGATACGCCGCGCGCCGCCGCGTGCTCGCCGCCGCAGTGCAGCCCTCCGGCAACGCCAGGTACTCGCCCTCGAAGCCGGCGCGCGCGCCGCAATAGTCGCGGCAGCTCTCCTCGGTCAGCGCCTTCACCTCGAACCCGCCGGGCGTGCGCTTGAACGACACGCGGCACGGCGTGTCGCTGCCCTCGGTGACCTCGGCGATCTCGCCGCGCAGCGTGCCCGACAGCCCGCAGCTGTGGCCGTTGGCGCCCATCGCGTCGATCGTGAACTGGCGCACGTCACCCTGCCCGCTGATCTGCAGGCTGCCCCAGCCGTCCTTGGTGCCGTACTCGCCGGGCGCTGGCGCAGCCGCGGCGGCAGCGAACGCCGCACCGCACCCCAGCAGCAAACTCCAACTCCATCGTCCTGACATGGCGGTTCCAAATTCGGCAAGGGAGTGCAATTTTCCCCCATCTCGCGGGCCGTCGACCAGTGCGGCAGACATCTTCCGCAGCCGCGGCCCCGGTGCTGCATGGACAGCGGCGACGCCGGCTCCGCGCACCTGGGTGCGCCATGCGCGGTGCCAGCAGGTCCGCGGCGACGTCCAAACCGCAATTGCGCTACCCGCCAGCCAGCATCCGAGGCAGAATCCCCCCATGACGCCACTCGCCTTCTCGCTCGCTGCCATGCTGGCCGGCGTCGCCGCAACCGCCCCGGCGCCGGAGCGCATGCTGATCTTCAGCAAGACCGCCGGCTTCCGCCACGACTCGATTCCCACCGCGGTGGCGACGCTGCGCCAGCTGGCCAGCGAGGAAGGCCTGGCCGCGGACCATAGCGAAGACGCGAACGCCTTCACCGCCGACAACCTGGCCCGCTACCGCGTGGTGGTGTTCGCCAGCACCACCGGCGAGATCCTCGACCCCGCGCAGCAACAGGCATTCGAAAGCTTCGTGCGCAACGGCGGCGGCTTCGTCGGCGTGCATTCGGCGGCCGACACCGGCTACGCCTGGCCGTGGTACGGGCGCCTGGTCGGTGCCTGGTTCCAGGGCCACCCGCCCGGGCTGCAATCCACCCAAGTGCAGCCCGAACGCGACGGTCGCGCCGACGGCACGCCCTGGCCGATCCACGACGAGATCTACAACTACCGCAGCAACCCGCGCGCGCAGGTGCAGGTCATCGCCACCGTGGACGAACGTCTCTACACAGGCGGCACCATGGGCGCGGATCACCCGATCGCCTGGTGCCACGCCTTCGACGGCGGCCGTGCCTGGTACACCGGCCTGGGTCACGACGCGGCGGTGTATGCCGATCCGCATTTCCTCGCGCAGCTGCGTGCAGGCGTGCGCTACGCGGCGGGGCGGCAGGCGCGGTGTTGAACGGGTGCGGGAGCTGCGGCTGCCGCTATCCCTGAAGGCAACAGCGTGCGGCGATCGCCACCTGGGCTGCGCCGCGGCGGTGGAGTGTGCGACCGCCCATGCCAAGGACGTCTTCCCCGCGCCGGTCGCCCACTACGTGCTCTACGCCGCTGGACCTGTACGGCGTCGCGTTCACCGACGCCAACCGCGACGGCCATCCGCTCGAGGGCATGGGGCCGTCCTGGCTATACGTCGCCGCATCCGATGGCCGCGTCGTGGCACCGAATCCGATGGGCCGGGGCACGGCAGGCGATGCATTCGTGCAGTCGCAATTCTCGCTGCACTCCGATCACCTCCTCGGCATACCGCGGCGACTGCTGGTCGCCCTGAGCGGCCTGATCGTGGCGATGCTGTCCATCACCGGCGTCTACCTTGTGGTGGCGCACGCGGCGCAGCCAGATGATGGATGCCGAACGATGCGATGCAGCGCAACGGGCGCGGTCGCGTTGCATCGTCCCCATCGCCGATGCGAGAGGCGCCCAACCGTCCCCCCTACCTTAGGCACGTTGTCGGCAGCACCCGAAGCTGCGAGTGTGCGGCTTCGACACGACAAGGGCTGACCATGCTGGCGTTCCTGACTGCGACGCTCGTCGCTGCCGCGCTTTCCGCGGCCGCGCCACTGGATGCCGTCCCGCAAACCCGCCTGGACCCCGACCTGCGCTGCCTGTTGGGAGCGTATGCGCTGCCCGAGGGGCAGTCGGTGACCATCACCGGCGACGGCGGGAAGCAGCGCGAACTCCACTACACCCTGTCGAACGGCCGGTTCGGCCGCTTGCGGGTGGACGCCAGCGGCGGATACGGCGCAGAAGCCGTGTACATCCGTTTCGCCCCCTGCCAGGCCGGTACGCTGCAACTGACCCGGGGCGAGGCCACCGAGACCGGCACCCGCCTGCGCCTGGTCGAGAAGGAAACCACCTTCAGCAGCGACGGCATCGCGCTGCACGGCAAGCTCGTGCTGCCCGCCACTGGCCGCGCGACGGCGGCGGCCGTATGGGTCGAAGGTTCGAACAACGATCCCAGCACCGACGATAGCGTCTGGCAATACGAACTTGCGCGCAGGGGCATCGCCGTCTTCGTCTACGACAAGCGCGGCACCGGCGCGTCCGCCGGCGCCCTCTCCTCCGATTTCCAGGCGCGTGCACGCGACACGGCGGCCGCGGTCAAGGAAGCCCGGCGGCTTGCGCCGGGCGTGCGCCGGATCGGCGTGATCGGCGGCAGCCAGGGCGGATGGGTCGCGCCGCTGACCGCCACGCTGGTGCCAGTGGATTTCGTCGTGGCCGCCTTCGCGATGGCGGAAGGGCCGATCGCGCAAGACCGCGAGCTGGTGGAGCAACAGCTGCAGCGCGCTGGGTTCGACGAGACCGCGCTGGCCGAAGCCAGGAAACTGACCGCCATCACCGAACGGATCGTGCGTTCCGACATGCGCGACGGCTTTGCCGAGCTGGACGCCTTCAAGTCCAGCCATGCCGACGCGCCGTGGCTGGCCGCCATCCAGCCCCGCTCGTACACCGGCCTGTTCCTGAAATTTTCGAGCGCCGAACTCCAGGCCAACGGACCCGCCCTCGCGCAGGGGCTGAGCTTCGACTACGAGCCGCAACCGGTGATCGAAGCGATCAAGCCCCGCCAACTGTGGCTGCTGGGCGGGAGCGACCGCCAGGCCCCGAATGCCGCCACCCAAGCCATTCTTCGGCAGCTCCAGCAACGCCGGGCGGACCTGGCCGTGGTGGTGTTCCCGAACGCGGATCATGGCCTGATCGAGTCGATCAAGACCGCCGACGGCGTGGCGAAGACCTATTCCGCGCACCTGTTCGACGTGACCGCGGACTGGATCGACGACCGCAAGCTTCCGGCGGCAGGGAGGTTCATCGTGATGCCGGCGGCGGACTGAATGGCCCAGACCGATTCCCCGCCGGGGAATCTCTGCAAGTAGCGATCTCCCAGCACGCTGTCTGCTACGCGATCGGAAGAATGCTTCGGCGCGGCGCATTGAGCGCCATGTCTTTCATGCAATCGGACACGTTATGCATAGGCCATCAGCGCGAGCAGGTCCATCAGGCCGTGCGCGATGATCGCGGGCCACAGCCGGCCGGTCCGCGCGAACCACCAGCCGAGTATCAGCCCCACGACGACCAGCGAGATCGCGCCGATGGGTCCCTGGTACAGGTGGTACGAGGCGCGGATCGCGACGCTGACGTTCACCGCGAATGCCGGGCTGTGGCTGCGCTGCAGCACGCGAATCACGTAGGCGCAGACGAACACTTCCTCGAAGATCGGATTGAGCAGCGAAACGGCCACCACCGCCGTCAGCGACAGCTTCCCGGCCACCATGGCATCCATCGAAGGATTCACCGCCTCGGCCATGCCCGCGCCCAGCCAGTTCAGGGGATAGCAGGCCACGATGCACGCGATCAGCAAGCCGATCGCCGGTCGGATATCGCGCCCCCGCCAATGCAGCCCCAAGACCTGCGGCGTCCATCCGCGGAACCACAGCACCGGGACGAGCAAGGCCAGGACCAGCAGTTCGTAGAGGACCATGCCCCACAGGCTCGCCTCGGAAAACGACGGCTCGCCCGTGGGCGCCAGCACGGCCGAGAAGCTCCAGTAGATGGGCAGTCCGAGTGCGATCGCAACGACGGCCAGTAGCTCGCCCCATCCCGCAAATATCGTGTCGCGTCCTTGCATCGATCCCCTTTGTGGTCCGGTTGTCCGACGCGAAGGTGGCTGGCGCGGCTGGCGCGGCTGGCGCGGCTGGCGCGCTAGTACAGCATGTCCTGCGTGCGCTTTGGCAATTCGAGATCGTAGGCGGCGGCATCGAAATCGCCGTCCGTCAGGTGCGCGTGCATGGTGCCGGCGCTGGGCAACTGCTCGCGCGGCACGTGCCGTGTCGGATCCCACAGGGCGGAGCGTACGATCGCCTTGGAACAGTGGAAATACGCGGCGTCGATATGCACCACGATCACGCTGCGCGGCTGCCTGCCGCGGATCTCGAAGCGTGCCAGCAAGGCAGGATCGACGCTGATCTCGGCACGCCCGTTCACCCGCAGGCTCTCGCCGACGCCGGGCACGAGGAACAGCAGCGACATGCGCGGGTCGTGCAGCAGATTGCGCAGGTTGTCGATGCGGTTGTTGCCCGGGCGGTCCGGCACCGCCAACGTGCGCGCATCCAGGATCTGCACGAAGCCGGCCGAGTCGCCCTTGGGCGAGCAGTCCAGCCCGTCGTCCCCGGCCGACGCCAGCACCACGAACGGCGAGGCGCGCACGAACGCCTGGTAGTCGGCGTTCAGATGATCGATTTCCTTGCGCAGCGAGCGCTCGGCGGGCTGGCCGTACAGCGCTTCGAGCGCCTCGAGGGTGGCGATGCGATGGGTCATGCTGATGTCCTGACGTTGCTCATGATGCGGGCATCACTATAGCGGCCTGGGCGAAGGCGTCCGACTCTTTGCGAATGCCTGGTAGAGCGAAGCCGCCCGCTCACCGGCCGCGACGCGTTCGACACCGCTCAGGCCCTGCAACGCCATGCCTGCCGACGCCCTTGCATCCCCAACAGGTAAGCCAGACGCAAGCAGACCGCACTGGCGACTAGGTTCCTTTTCAGCCGCGCGCCGCAACGACCGGCCACTGCCGTAGGACCAGCGTTGGGGCCGAACGGGTAGTAGCTAGCGATATTCAGGCATGGCTATAACCAATTGCTCTCCTGAGGTGGATTTTCCGTGATCTTCAGGAGCTCTTCTTTGTCATTGGTGTACTTGATCGTCGCAAAGGTTTCCATGTAGATCATGGTTCTTCCACCAGGGACTGCGAAGAAAACAAAGAAATTGTCCTTGTCGGCTGTCAATCCAATCTTACCTAGAAAGAACCGTATGTTTAGCAGCTGAGAAATTTTGGTGTCGGGGTTGGCCAAGACTACTGTCTTGCGCGCACAGGCACTGAAAAATTCATCGAACGCAGCTCCCGACTTGGGCACAACGTCATTGACTTTCATCACCTGCTTCCCTTTAACCACATCAAGCCCCACGACGACCAAATCCCGGGTATCACAGGAACTGGCAGCGTTCGCAGGAGCGAAGACTAGGAAGCCGATCAGCACCATTAAACATCTCGCAAGTGATTTCATTTTCCATTCACCCATGTATCGCAGATTGACATGCATTGCAACCAATGCTCTGGCTTCAATACTTTGGGCAGAAGAAAACTACGGAACTCCCACTAGAGCTGTCCCATATCGATACGGGAATCAATTCGTAGCTTCCGTCAATGACATACCCCTCAATGCCATTTTTCAAGCGCACATGCAAAGCTTGATAAGACTTCAAGTCATCGCAGCTTAAAACCTTAGCGCGCTCACCTGCTCGCATTTTAGCTATTGGGGCCGGCCCAGGAACGGGGTAGCTATCTACAGCCACATCGCTTTTCGCCAACAGCACAAACCGCCGAGCTGCAAGGCCTGCAATAGCAGCAATCGCCACTACCAACACCAACAAGACCCCAATAAATTTCTTCATCAAAAACCCCACAAGAAAGGATTATCAAGAGGTTCGCCATCTCTAGGCAGACCCGGATAAAAAGTGCTTCCAGCAGCTGATGGCGAGCGACTGAGGCTGTCAAAGATCGCTTTGGGTCGCAATGCTTTTTCGAATTGAACACCAACCTTTTTCAAACAATCCTGTACCGATGTCCCGCAATTATTTGACGTAATGCTGTATTTCCCACCAGTTCCGCTCATTCAAGCAGAAAGCTGGCTTTCCTGGAAAGGTGTCAGATTTAGGATGACACCATTCCCATCGCGGAAGTTCCTTTGAAGAGCATTGTAGTCCGACGCGCGTGGATACTTACTATCCCACTGACCGGGCGGCCCCCATGAGAAGTTGCGCCCATTGATGTTAGTGGAGATGTGTCCGAACTGCGATTCGCCGACGCCGACGCCATACCAGTAGACAACCTCCGTGCGCAGTCCTAATGGGTCCACGGAGTGCAGAGGGTATCCGCTCGAATACAGATATGAAGAGATATTTCCATGCAATCCAATCGGATCGCTCTGCACATACCGCCCACTGCCCGTATCGTAGTCCCGGAAATAGTTCTGGTTAAGCCCTGTCGCACCATCGTAACGCTGCCCCGGGAAGCGCATGCCGAACACGAACGCCGTGCCATCGCGATCCGCGTCCTGGTCCGGCGGCGTGTTGCCGAACGCTTCGCCCTTGATGTCCCAGGTCCAGATCGCCACGTTGCGCGCCGGGTCGATGACCGTGCGTGGCGCGCCGAGGTGGTCCAGCTGCACGTAGTTCAACGCGGTGCCGGCCAGCACACCGACCGGCAGGTCGTCCAGCCAGATGACTTGCTGGAGCGCCTTGCCGTTGCCGTCGTAGTCGCCCAGCCAGTGGCCGGCTTCGTCGTAGACCGTGTAGGTGTTGGTCGTGCCAAGGAAGCGGCGCACCTGCTCACCGCGGTCGTTGTAGCGATACTCCATTGCCAGCGTGCCACTGCGCTTGGCCTGGCTCATACGTCCCGTCGCATCGTAGGCGAACTCGCGCGCCGTCCCGTCGATGGCCGTGGTGTTGCCGGCGGCGTCGTAGCTGCGTGCAGCGCCAGCTACGCTCGCCGGGCGGTGGCTGTCGGTCGGGTAGCTGTAGGTCTGGGTGCTGCCATTGACCTGGGCGCTGAGTCGGTTGCCGGTGGCGTCGTAGCTGTAGCCGTCGATCACGGTGCCGGTCGGGCCGTCCTTGAACGCGGTCAAGCGGTCCAGGTTGTCATAGCCCAGGCTCACGACCGGAGCGGTGTTGCCCGGCGCGCTCAGCGCGGTGAGGTTGCCGACCGGGTCGAAGGCGAAGCCGATGTTGAGGCCGTCTCTGCGGCTGTCCTGGATCGCCAGCGGGCGGTAGTCCTGGTCGAGCACGCGCTGCAACGGCCGGCCGTTGCCGTAGGACCAGCCGGCGCTGGGGCCGAACGGGTAGTAGGTGGCGCCGCCGAGTAGCTTCTGCCGGGTGCCGCCGGCTGCGGTGACGCCAACTTCCGTCGCCTGGCCCAGCGCATTGCGCACATAGTCCACCACCGCGCCATCCGGATAGGTCACCCGGCTCAGGCGCCCGCCCTAGGTGTAGGCATAGCGCACGGTCAGCGCCTTGCCGTTGGTGGTCTGCACCTTGCGCACCATGCGTCCGAAGCTGCATTACCTCGACTGCCAAGAGCTGATCAGGGACCAAATCCGACTGACATAGCTACTACTTTCTCGCTCTTTGCAAAGAAACAAATGCTTGAACCACCTTCAGAAAATCCGCAAATACGTTCCACGTGAGATCCACCGATTTTTTCTTTCGATGTATCGAGCGTTCCATATTCACGAGCCGCTTTACTTGCCTTCGAAAGCGAGTCGCCAATCGCCACGCCTTTCAGCTTCACTCCCGCTAAACTTTCGACTGTTTCAGTTGCACTTTTACCTGCTACTATCGATGAAATGCGAATCTCATCAACAGTCCTGAATTTTTCCGCGATGTCCGGGTTGGAGGTGATTATCACCTCCAACCCCGTGGAAGGATCTCGATACTTCCTTCGAATTAGACCAGCACTATCCACAACTTGACTGCCTTTACCATAGCGATTAATTAAATCAGATTCCTTGTAAACACTGGGAACATAACCGCCGTCATGAAAAACCTTGGATACATAATCCGGCCCTCGTTGCTCTGCCCCCAGCTTGAAAGCGACTATAAGCATACTAAAAGCCATTATGGTGAGCTTATATTTATTCATGGCTGAAATGCAACCTTCTTAGAATAATGGGATAATCACGGGTCTTTCGTAATTCAGTCGCTGATACGAAAATGGCTTGAGCGGATTACGGGCCTTCGCATCGCGAACCATATCCACCAGCTCCTGAATGTCTTCGTTTTGCATACGCGTGCAGCCCACCGCGGGAGCCCATCCCTGCCTGGGAGCCAGAGGATCTTTTAGTCTAGACCCGCCGCCATGAATCCACCGCCCCCGCGGGTCATCGGTCCTCAATATGTCGTTGGGCCCATATGCTCTTGCGTTCATCTTATAGGGGCCACTTGTAGGGTATACGTCAGTGGATTGATAGGCACCAGACGCACCGGGCAGGGCATTACCCGCAACATCACTCAGCGATTCCCATGATTTGATGACATCGCCATTGTCATCATAATAGTTTGTTATTCCTAGATTTTGGTAGGTTACGACTGAGTCTAGACCGGCAGGATCGATCCGCGAAATTGGGCTCCCGTCTACGTAACCATAGGTTGCCACCCCACCGGCAAGCCCAATCAGATCACTTTGGAAATAGCGTCCGTTTGAAGCATCATAGTCTCGATAGTAATTCTGGTTAAGCCCCGTTGCACCGTCGTAGCGCTGACCCGGGAAGCGCATCCCGAACACGAACGCCGTGCCATCGCGATCCGCGTCTTGGTCCGGGGGCGTGTTGCCGAAGGCTTCGCCCTTGATGTCCCACTTCCAGATTGCCACGTCGCGCACCGGGTCGATGACTGTCCGCGGTGCGCCGAGGTGGTCTGGCTGGATGTAGTTCAACGAGGTGCCGGCCAGCACGCCCACCGGTAGGTCGTCGAGCCAAATGGCCTGCTGGAGCGACTTACCCGCATCGTCGTAGTCACCCAGCCAGTGCCCGGCTTCGTCGTAGAGCGTGTAGGTGTTGGTCGTGCCCAGGAAGCGGCGCACCTGTTCGCCGCGGTCGTTGTAGCGATACTCCATTGCCAGCGTGCCGCTGCGCTTGGCCTGGCTCATGCGGCCCGTCGCGTCGTAGGCGAACTCACGTGCGGTGCCGTCGATGGCCGTGGTGTTGCCCGCGGCGTCGTAGCTGCGCATGGCGCCGGCCACGCTTGCCAGGCGGTGGCTGTCGGTCGGATAGGTGTAGGCCTGGGTGGCGCCGTTGACCTGGGCGCTGAGTCGGTTGCCGGTGGCGTCGTAGCTGTAGCCGTCGATCACGGTGCCGGTCGGGCCGTCCTTGAACGCGGTCAAGCGGTCCAGGTTGTCGTAGCCCAGGCTCACGACCGGAGCGGTGTTGCCCGGCGCGGTCAGCGCGGTGAGGTTGCCGACCGGGTCGAAGCCGAAGCCGACGTTGAGGCCGTCTCTGCGGCTGTCCTGGATCGCCAGCGGGCGGTAGTCCTGGTCGAGCACGCGCTGCAACGGCCGGCCGTTGCCGTAGGACCAGCCGGCGCTGGGGCCGAACGGGTAGTAGGTGGCGCCGCCGAGTAGCTTCTGCCGGGTGCCGCCGGCTGCGGTGACGCCAACTTCCGTCGCCTGGCCCAGCGCATTGCGCACATAGTCCACCACCGCGCCATCCGGATAGGTCACCCGGCTCAGGCGGCCACCCTTGGTGTAGGCGTAGCGCACGGTGAGCTCCTTGCCGTTGGTGGTCTGCACCTTGCGCACCACGCGTCCGAAGCGGTCGTAGCAATACTGGGTCAACCCGCTGCCGTCCTGCAGCTTGCTCAGACGCCCCAGCGCGAAGGTTTCGCCGGCCGGACAAACGGTCTGGCTCGCATCGTAGGTGTAGGTGGCGATCAGCGCCTTGTCCGCGTAGGTCGCCTTGGCCAGGCGGCCGAGCACGTCGAAGACGTAGTTGGTCTTGGTGCCGCGCGCGTCGGTCTGGGTCGCCAGGTTGCCGGCGCTGTTGTAGGTGTAGCTGGTCACGCCGGTGTCGGGGCTGGTCAGCTTGAGCAGGTCGCCCAGGCCGTTGTATTGGTAGCTCGTGGTCAGGCCCTTGGGATCGGTGACCTTGGTGGTGCGGTCCATGGCGTCGTAGTCGAATTGGGTCTTCGCGGCGATGCCGCCGACGTCCTGCAGGGTCTGCTTGACCCGGTCCAGCGCGTCGTAGTCGGTCTGCGTCTTCCGCTTGAGTGCGTCGGTGACCAGCTGCACGTTGCCGTTGAGGTCGTAGCTGAAGTCGGTGGGATCGGCCTCGGCGGTGGCCTGGGTGGCCAGCTGGCCGAGCTTGTTGTAGATCCGCGACAGCGTGTGCTTGAGCGTGCCGGACGCGTCCTTGGTGTCTTCCTTGAACCGGTTGCCGGACGG
>NZ_JACCCN010000004.1:0-19669 GCF_013410075.1 Xanthomonas sp. JAI131
GGCCGAGCCGCTCGTAGAGTTGGCCGAATAGGGTGGCCCGTATTGCGGCTGCGGCGCCGCGTAGCTCAGCGGCGAAACCAGCATCCCGGCAAGCAGCAACAGGCAGGCCACGCCGATACGGCGGAAGAGGCGAACGTGGGGGTTCGACATAGCATCATCCTTGAGCTTCGATAGCGTTGTAGGCGGGCAACCGCGATGCGCAGGCATTGCCCGGCACCCACAAATCGTATCGCTCCTTTGTTGCAAATTCTGAGACGGCCAAAACTTTTTTGCAGGCCAACCGGCCCAGTTGCGGGCCAGCCCCCCCCCGTAGCGCCAAGCCTCAACCATCGCTCATCTAGCGATGCACCCTCCGCCCCGGCCAAGCCCACGGAGGGCTTGTGGACTTGCGCTCTACCGAGAACCGACTTCCTGTAAAGGACCAGCGCTCAGCGCGGATACTTCGGAAACTTCTCGTCCGGGCGACTGGCCTTCCGCTGCTTGTAGGCGGCGGTGCCACTCCCACGCCGCGAGCAGCCGACCGGAGACTGGAAACTCGACGATTGAGCGCTGGGCGCTTCGTTCCGAGCCCAAACTTGCCCATCGTTTGGCGCGTTGCTTGTGCCCATCGTTCGTGTCGCGCGCACGAACGATGGGCGCGTGGCTATAAAACCACGCGGCAACTTCCGATCCTGGCTGGCAATCCGGCTCGCGTCCGACCGGCACCGCCACGCACTCGATCAGTCGGCGCGATGGCTCAGCACCGTTTGGCGTTCGGCGCAGGCGTGATCACCAACGCGCCATCCACGATGGCGATGCACGGCTTGCTGCCCGGCACCAACCCCAGTGCTGCTAGCCACTGGCCGCTCAGGCGCAAGGTGGGAATGCGCTGGCTCTGCCGGTGGCCGTCCACCCGCACGTCGTGGCAGGTGTAGCCAATGGTGCACTGCGTGGGTTGGTGCGGACGCGGCGCGCGCTTGGGCGGCAGTTCGTCTTCCGTCAGGACCGGATTGAACAGCGTGGTGTATGTCAGGTCGCCGAGCGGGATGTGTGGCATCGGGGCAGGGACGAGAGGCGCGGCGGGCGACGGCGCGGCATCGCGGGTGCGGCGACGGGAGGACGGGTTACTCGTGGGTGCGGTTGCCTTGCGGGACATAGACGACTTCTCCTGAGTTGAAAGAAGTCCGCCCACTGCTGCCAAGCAGGGTGGCGGACGGTACGGGTTGGCAGACCGGACTCAGGGACCGGCAGGCCTTGCGGCCTCCACGTACCGCCCGCCATGAAACATGCGAGCTATCGCCCACGAGAATACCGGGCAACAAAAAAGCGCCGGGCATCGAAGATGGGCGCTGGTGCGCCTGAGTGATCGGGCTGCCAAGCCCGGCTGCGTGATTTAACGTAGCGATTCAATCGTGCTCTTTGACAAGCCCTGCGTCAACGATCGTTTCAGAAAGAAATGCAGAATTTACACCGATGGAAAGTCTACTCTCCCCGGTACTCACTGGGCAGCTGCGTACACACGAAAGGTCAGTGGCATGAGGGAAATGCGTTGCCATTCTTGATAGTTGGAGAAAGTCTCTCTTCTGTCGAATTCCCGTCACGCCCCTCCTCGCCGTTGAGGTACTTGATCAAAACGTCGCTTCCATCCCGGCGTATGGTGTAGAGCACCTCATTCCGAGCGGATTTCACGACAAGCCTGTCGCGTTCAACTGCCGGGTAGAACACGTTTGGCGCCAAAGGCCCACCTTCGTACCGCTGAATCGACAAATGAGGTCCGTTCATAGCCGGCACGATGCGGATCGTGGTACCGACCACATCTCCATCTTCGACGCTGCAGACATTGGAATATTCTTCCGTGTTCGACACGTGGAATGGAGCCTGAGCACCGGCAAGCGCGCCAATTACCAAAAAGACACTCATCATCATTTATCGGCGCCCCCAAAAATCAACGTTCTACCACATCATTCTGCAGCCCACAGCCACACTGGCCGGTGCGCCGAGTGACAGAAAGCCAGCCGGCGCGGCGGCTCGCTCAGGACGCGTTGGGCTCGGTAGCGGGCGTGATCATCAGCGCACCATCGACGATGGCAATCTGCGGCTTGCTGCCCGGCGCAAATCCCACCGCTTCCAGCCATTGGCCGCTCAGGCGCAGGGTGGGAATGCGCTGGCTCTGCCGGCGGCCGTCCACCCGCACGTCGTGGCAGGTGTAGCCAATGGTGCACTGCGTGGGTTGGTGCGGACGCGGCGCGCGCTTGGGCGGCAGTTCGTCTTCCGTCAGGACCGGATTGAACAGCGTGGTGTACGTCAAGTCGCCGAGCGGGACGCGTGGCATCGGGGCAGGGACGAAAGGCGCGGCGGGCGACGACGCGGCATTGCGGGTACGGCAACGGGAGGACGGGTTACTCGTGGGTGCGGTTGCTTTGCGGGACATACGGAACTCCTTTGAGAAGGAAATCCGCTCCCCGACGCCAATCGGGGTGGCGGACGGTGCACGATTGGCGTACCGGTCAAAGGCTCCGGCGAGCCCGAAGGCTCCCGTGCACCGCCCGCCGTAAATCGGCAAGCATTCGCGCCGTCGATGCGGCCAACAAAAAAGCGCCGGACATCGGAGGATGGGCGCTGGTTGCGCCCTTCGAACACGGGACGCCAATCCCGGCTGCGTGATTTGACGCAGCGATTCAATCTTGCCCTTTGACACGATCGGCGTCAACGAGCTTTGTAGACAGAAATGCAGGCTATGCACTAATAGAAAGCCTACTTTAACCCCGGCATTGGATAACTCCTAGCCGTGGCATTTTTTTAACCTCCACTCAGTATGAAAAGACATCACCAACTCCTGCAACATCAAGACTTACCCTGGTGGGGATATAATAAAAAGATGAATATATCTCCGCAAGATTTCCCTCAGACGCCCCCTCCATTATTTTGCATAACAAGTCCCGCAAATAGATCGTGTCACGAGCCGCATAGTCAAGCTGAGCCTGACTAAGCTCCCCGTTCACCCAGTCGCTGGTCTGCAGTCGCTTATCTAGGGTAACTCCAAGATACTTATTGAGAAGTAGAGAAAGAGAGTGCTTTTCAATATCTCTATCGACAATTTTTGCGGCAACTTTTGTACAACATATATTTTTCGGGTTAACAATAAAATTGCTACAGATAAACCTCAAGTCAAACATGGCATGATGAAATATCTTCTTTATACCTGGATTTTCAAGCAACCCTGCAAGGCGCTCTGGCGTGCCAAATGGAGGGCGCACAACATATACAAGGCTTCCGTTGAAAACCTGAATCGACCCTATTCTATCGAACCTAAAATCCAGGCCAGAAGTCTCTATATCTATAGCAACAAAATCGCCAAAGGATGATTCGACTGGCAGATCCCCAGTGCATAATTTTATTTCATAGCGCGCAACGAAGTTCATTATTTAGAACCAACGCTATTTTCAAAATCTTGACAAAATAGCTTGCCAAACGCCCCATTCTTTCCAAATTGCAAAGTAGCGACCTTCCCGATTCTTCCCAAGCCATGATAAAGAGTTACAACACACACATCATCGAACCTGTGATATGCATAGGTACTTTCTTTTGATGAGAAAATCACTGAGCACCTTTTGCTAGCATTAATTTCGCGAAAAATATCCTCAAAAAACTGACAGGCCTCCTTAACACTTTTGGATACATCTTCAGCAGATCGGTTATATCGCAGACCCAAGGCAATCATTAGTCGTTCATCTTCTGGATCAGGGAGCAACACACGAAGCCGAGAAGACTTGTTCCGTGCAAATTCCTTCAATTGCCCGACGTAGTTGCTACGCCATGTATTCGCATAGCTAACAGAAAGGTCAATATTTTTTGCAGTACTTATAAGCGCCTTCCACGAAATATCCCCAATCTCCAACGTCGCCTTCTGTATTCCAGACTCATCCATAGAATCAGATATATTTACCAATGCCTTTATTTGGCGAACAATCTCTTGCTTCCCATGCAGCTCATATAAATAATTCACCACTCCCGTACCCAAGATAAACCAACCTAGTGTGGGAAGCAGCGATTTAAGCCACACACCTACTTTTTCCGGTTGATCGACAGGCACACCGCTCACGGCAATTAAAATTAATGCCAGAACAATAACGATCCAAGTCGCATTCCGTCGCAAAAATTCTCGGATCATTTTTTTACCCGCACTTTGAATAACCACAATTCAAACAAGTAGCACACCCGTCCATAATCACCAGGGCCTTGGTGTTGCACTTGTGGCACATCGTGGCCGACGGCGGGAAGCTCGCGCCGTCGCCGGTGACGGCGATGTCTTCCTCGTGGTCGGCGGTGGAGTCGCTGGAAACCGTACCCTCATCCGCCCTGCGGGCACCTTCTCCCGCAGGAGAAGGAACAGCCTTGCCTACTTCACTGTTTTTTTTTGAGCGGTCTTCGTACTGCTTGCGCTTTTCGTTGATCAGCGCGCGCTGGTGGTCGCTCATCTCCGGGTCGTGCAGCAGGCCGATGGACTTCATGTGCTCTTCGACGATGCTGCCCAGTTCGGCCACCAGCGAGGGCATGTACACGCCGCCAGCCTTGAAGTAGCCGCCCTTGGGGTCGAACACGGCCTTCATCTCGTCGACCAGGAAGGTGACGTCGCCGCCCTTGCGGAACACGGCGGACATGATACGGGTCAGCGCCACGATCCACTGGAAGTGTTCCATGGACTTGGAGTTGACGAAGATCTCGAACGGGCGGCGCAGTTCGTGCTCGGTGCCGGCGTTGAGCACGATGTCGTTGAGGGTCACGTACATGGCGTGCTCCACCAACGGCGATTTGATCTTGTAGGTGCTGCCGATCAGCACGTCCGGGCGCTCGATGCGCTCGTGCATGTGGATGATGTTGTCCACCGGCACTTCGGCCTCGGCGGTGGCGCGGTGGATCGACGCGGCGGGCACGGGCGGTGCGGCGTCGCGCGCCTTGTCTTCGGCGGTGACGACGGCGTAGCCCTTGATTTTCTTGTCGATCTTGACGGCCATGATGCGTTCCTGATGTGCGTGTCGTGTTGGGCGCGCGTCCCGCGCGCTGCCTCTCTCCCGCGGACGGGAGAGAGGGTGCAGCTGGGACGGCTTACTTCTTGGCGCGGGTGGCCGCGGCCTTCTTGCCGGCGCTCTTGCGCACGGCGGTCTTCTTCACTGCGGCGGTCTTCTTGGCGACCTTGGCGGTGCTCTTCTTGGCGGCCTTGGCGACCTTCTTCACGGCCTTCTTGGCGACGGCCTTCTTGGCGCCGACGCTCTTCTTGACCGCGGCCTTCTTGGCGGCCACCGACTTCTTGGCGACCGCCTTCTTCGCGGCGACCTTCTTGACCGCCTTCTTCGGCGCGGCCTTCTTCGCGACCGCCTTCTTGGCCGGCGCCTTCTTCACGGCGGCCTTCTTGGTGGCCGTCTTCTTGGCAGCGGCTTTCTTGGCCGGCGCCTTCTTCGCCGCCGCCTTCTTGGCGGTCTTCTTGCCGGCCTTCTTCAGCGTGGCGGCTTCGGACTGGGCGTTGGCCTTGGCCGCTTCCAGCTTCTTGCGCGCGTTGGCGACGGTCTTCTTCACCGACTTGCCGGCCTTCTCCGCCCGCTTGGCGACGGCCTTCTCGGCCTTCTTGACCGCCTTGCGGGTCTTGGCGACCTGGTCCTGCACGCGCTTCTGCACGTTCTCTGCGGTCTGCTTGACGCTGGCGACGGCGTCGCTGGCGGTGGCGGCGATCGCTTCGCCCATGTTGCTGGCGGTCTCTTTTACGTTTTCGGCGACTTGCGTCAGCGTCGCCGTCACACCATTACCGTTGCTCATAAAAAACCCTCCTCAGGGTGTCAGTGTTTATGTAACGCGGGCGATGCTATACCGATTGAGGTGAAGCGTGGAACCGGATGCGACGGCAATCGACGCGCGGTAGGGAAGCGTTCGGGAAAGCCGGCACGGCGCCTTCCCGATTTCCCCGCCGCCGCCGCTCCCTTCGTTGCCGGCGAAGGGAGCAAACACTCGGCTTAGAACTTGCCGTAATACCCTTCTTTCAGGGCGTCGAACAGGTTGGCGGCGGTGTGCATTTCGCCGTCGTATTCGATCTGCTCGTTGCCCTTCACTTCCACCACGCTGCCGTCTTCCAGTTCGAAGCGGTAGGTGGTGTTCTCCAGGTCCGCTTCCTTGACCAGCACGCCCTGGAAGGCGGCCGGGTTGAAGCGGAACGTGGTGCAGCCCTTCAACCCCTGCTGGTGGGCGTAGCGGTAGATGTCCTTGAACTGCTCGTAGGGGTAGTCGGTGGGGACGTTGGCGGTCTTGGAGATGGAGCTGTCCACCCACTTCTGCGCCGCGGCCTGCACGTCCACGTGTTCCTTGGGGTGGATGTCGTCGGCGGAGATGAAGTAGTCCGGCAGCTGCGCGTCGGCGGCCTCGGCGAACGGCATCGCCTTGGCGTTGACCAGGTGGCGGTAGGCCAGCAGCTCGAAGGAGAACACGTCCACCTTCTCCTTGGACTTCTTGCCTTCGCGGATCACGTTGCGGCTGTAGTGGTGGGCGAAGCTGGGCTCGATGCCGTTGGAGGCGTTGTTGGCCAGGCTCAGCGAGATGGTGCCGGTGGGGGCGATGGAGCTGTGGTGGGTGAAGCGCGCGCCCACTTCGGCCAGCTCGTCCACCAGCTCCGGCGCCACCTCGGCGATGCGCTGCATGTAGCGGCTGTACTTGGCGTGCAGCAGCTTGCCCTCGATCTGCTGGCCCACGCGCCAGCCGTCCTTGGCCATTTCCGGGCGCTGGCGCAGCATCGCGGCGGTGACGGCGAAGGTCTCCTGCATGATCGGCGCCGGGCCTTTTTCCTTGGCCAGGGTCAGCGCGGTTTCCCAGCCGGCCACGGCCATTTCGCGGGCGATGGCTTCGGTGAACTCGCAGGAGGCGGCGCTGCCGTACTTCATCTGCAGCATGGTCATGGTCGAGCCCAGGCCGAGGAAGCCCATGCCGTGGCGGCGCTTGCGCAGGATCTCGTCGCGCTGCTGCTGCAGCGGCAGGCCGTTGACCTCGACCACGTTGTCGAGCATGCGGGTGAACACGCGCACCACTTCCTTGTATTCCTCCCAGTCGAAGCGCGCCTGGGCGGTGAACGGGTCGCGCACGAAGTTGGTCAGGTTGATCGAGCCGAGCAGGCAGGCGCCGTACGGCGGCAGCGGCTGCTCGCCGCACGGGTTGGTGGCGCGGATGTTCTCGCACCACCAGTTGTTGTTCATTTCGTTGACGCGGTCGATCAGGATGAAGCCCGGCTCGGCGTAGTCGTAGGTGGAGACCATGATCATGTCCCACAGGTGGCGGGCACGGATCTGCCCGTACACCTTGCACGCGACCAGGCCGTCGTCGCGCACGATGTAGTTGCTGTGGGTGGGCCAGTCGCGCCAGACCACGGCGTTGGCGTCGGCCAGGTCGATGTCGGCCTCTTCCTTGCGGTTCACCGGGAACACCAGCGGCCAGTCGGCGTCGGTCTCCACCGCCTGCATGAAGCCGTCGGTGATCAGCAGCGACAGGTTGAACTGGCGCAGGCGCCCGTCCTCGCGCTTGGCACGGATGAAGTCCTTCACGTCCGGGTGCGACACGTCGAAGGTGCCCATCTGCGCGCCGCGGCGGCCGCCGGCCGAGGACACGGTGAAGCACATCTTGTCGAAGATATCCATGAACGACATCGGCCCGGAGGTGTAGGCGCCAGCGCCGGCCACGAACGCGCCGCGCGGGCGCAGCGTGCTGAACTCGTAGCCGATGCCGCAGCCGGCCTTGAGGGTCAGGCCGGCTTCGTGGACCTTCTCCAGGATGCCATCCATCGAGTCGGTGACGGTGCCCGACACGGTGCAGTTGATGGTGCTGGTGGCCGGCTTGTGTTCCAGCGCGCCGGCGTTGGAGGTGATGCGCCCGGCCGGGATCGCGCCGCGGCGCAGCGCCCAGGCGAAGCGCTCGAACCAGTAGGCGCGCTTTTCCTCGGTGGCCTCGGCATCGGCCAGCGCGCGCGCCACGCGCTGGTAGGTGCCGTCGATGTCGGCATCCAGCGGCTCGCCCTGCTTGGTCTTCAGGCGGTACTTCTTGTCCCAGATATCCTGCGACGCAGGCTGCATCGGGATGGGGTTCTGCTTGGACTCGGTCTGGACGACTTCCAGGCGCACCGTGCTCATTCTTTTCTGTTCTCCTCGAACCTGTCCCGATGGGGCGGATGGGGGTGGCCGTCCGCCGTGTCTCTTATTTGTATGCGGTTTGCGCTGCGCGACGACGACAGCCGCGGCAGCGCGCGCGGCGCCGCCCTTCGGCCGAATGGGAATGCGTAGGGCGTTCGACCGCCCGTCTCACGTTCACGCCATGCGTCACTGCGTGCGCCCCCTGGGGTATCGACCCCAGCGAAAACCCCAGTAGTTGGGTTGCTTTGACGTCTTACCGCTACATGTAGTGGCAAAACGAAGTGCCCAAGCTAACCCTGGGCGGGCCTGCTGTCAACGCCGAAACCGGGCGGTTCGGCGCCTCCGTACGCCGCCGCGGGTTTCGCTTGCGCCGGGCTTTCACTGGCGGTTAAACGCCGCTCGTTCATCTTGATTTATGCGCCCCGGCGCCCATCTGCCTTGCGTCTCCCGCCGCGTCATCCGGAACCCGACCCATGCGACCGCTGCCCACGCTGCTGACCCTGACCGCCGCCGCCGCCTTCGGCGGTTTCGCCGCCACCGCGATCAACGCGCACCTGGACAATCGCGCCGAGGCTGCGCCCGCCCCCGCCGCGCCGGTGGCGCAGACGGTGGCCGGCAGCGCCGCCTTGCCGGCCTCGGTGGCCGGCCAGCCGCTGCCGTCGCTGGCGCCGATGCTGCAGCAGACCATGCCGGCGGTGGTCAGCATCAACACCAAGCAGGTGGTGCGGGTGCGCAATCCCTACTTCAACGACCCGTTCTTCCGCCGCCTGTTCCCGGACATCCCGCAGGAGCGGATCAACGAGTCGCTGGGCTCGGGCGTGATCATCGACGCCAAGAACGGCTACGTGCTGACCAACCACCACGTGGTGGAGAACGCCGACGACGTGCAGGTGACGCTGGCCGACGGGCGCAGCTTCAAGGCCGAGTTCATGGGTTCGGACGCGGACACCGATGTGGCGCTGATCCGGATCAAGGCCGACAAGCTCACCGAGATCCGCCTGGGCGACAGCAGCAAGCTGCGGGTGGGCGATTTCGTGGTGGCGATCGGCAACCCGTTCGGCTTCACCCAGACGGTGACCTCGGGCATCGTCTCGGCGATGGGCCGCAACGGCATCCGTGGTTTGGGCTACCAGAACTTCATCCAGACCGACGCCTCGATCAACCCGGGCAACTCCGGCGGCGCGCTGGTGGACCTGCACGGCGAACTGGTCGGCATCAACACCGCCAGCTTCAATCCGCAGGGCAGCATGGCCGGCAACATCGGCCTGGGCCTGGCGATCCCGTCGAACCTGGCGCGGGCGGTGGTCGAGCAGTTGCTGAAGAACAACGGGGTGATGATCCGCGGCACCTTCGGCATCGAGACCCAGAACCTGACCGCGCAGATGGCGCAGGGCCTGGGCCTGGACGCGCCGCGCGGCGCGCTGGTGACGCGGGTGCTGACCGGTTCGGCGGCGGCCGGCGCGGGCCTGCAGCCCGGCGACGTGGTGGTCGGCGCCAACGGCGAGCGGCTGGACAGCGCCGAGGCGCTGCACAACTACGAAGGCCTGCAGCCGGTGGGCAGCACGGTGACGCTGGACGTGCGCCGCGACGGCAAGCCGCTGCAGATCAAGGCCACGCTGAAGGAGCAGCCGCGCGCGGTGAGCGGCGAATCGCTGGACCCGCGGCTGGGCGGCGCCAGTTTCACCGACCTGCCCGAGTCGCTGCGCCAGTCCGGCATCAACGGGGTGCTGGTCGGCACCGTGGCGCGCGGCAGCCGCGCGGCGCGCAATGGCCTGGCCAGCGGCGACATCGTGATGGCCGCCTCCACCGGCGAATTCGCCGACCTGGCCAGCTTCCGCGCCAACTTCGCGCGTAAGCCGGCGCAGTTGGTGCTGCGCGTGGTGCGGGGCGGGGCGCAGGCGGATTTGTTGATGCAGTGAGGTGGGCGCGGCGGCGGCGAACGGTTCCGGGGTCGGCCAGGTTTCCTGGCTTCGTTCGTCGCGGCTGAAGCCGCTCCTACAGAAAGTCTGCGGCAATCTGGCCAGGTGCACTGTAGGAGGGGCTTCAGCCCCGACAGGATCCGAGACGGGCCAGGATTGCGGCTTCGCTTGTCGCGGCTGAAGCCGCTCCTACAGAAAGCCTGCGGCGCGCGCGGCGCTGTCCTTGGACATAATGCCGGACTGGATGTACCCGTGCGGCCGGGCCTAACAAGCTCTACACCGCGTCGATGCTATTCCTCTGGATCGCGATCCGCGAACCGCCTGCCGCGCGCAGGTATGCCCCTACCACCGTCAGGAGACACGCGATGAATGCCAACCCCACCAATACCGAAAACCTCAAGGACAACCTCAGCGAAGCCGGTTCGCATCTGAAGTCGGCCGCCAGCTACGCCGGCGAAGCGATCAAGGGCGCCGCCGGTGCCGCGGGCGACGAGTTGAAGCTGGGCAAGGCCAACGTCAAGGCCGAGCTGTCCGACAGCGCGCTGTCCGGGCTGGCCGCTGCCGAGTTCGGCGGTGCCGCGGCGAAGGAGCAGGTCGATGTGCTGCTGGACAAGGGCCGCGACCTGATCGACAGCGCCGCCGAGCTGATCCGCGAGCGCCCGCTGGCCTCGTTCGGCGTCGCCTTCGCCACCGGCTGGATCATCGCCAAGCTGGCGCGCAGTAGCGACAAGTAAGCCACGTGAGCGACGAGCAGGCCCGCGACGGCGCCGCTGCCGCGCCGGATCCGGCGGCGGCGGAACGGCCGTCGCTGGAGGAATCGTTCCGCGAATTCAGCACGGCCGGCCGCGACGGCCTGACCGCCACCCTGGAAGCCGGCCGCGCGCTGCGCAAGCTGGTGGTGGCGGACCTGGCGCTGGCGCGCGCGGCGATGGCCCGCGCACTGGTGTGGCTGACCATCGCGGTGTCGTTCGGCGCGTCGGCATGGATGCTGCTGATGGGCGCGCTGATCGCGGTGCTGCAGCGGCTGGGCTGGTCGTGGCTGGCGTCGATCTCGGCGACCGCCGCGTTCAGTCTGGTGGTCACCGCCCTGGGCGCCTGGCAGGCACTGCGCTATTTCGAAATGAGCAAGCTCGACGCCACCCGCCGCCAGCTGGCGAAGCTGGGGATCGGGGGCGACGACGAGGACACCGCCGAGGACCATGCGTCCAAGGCCGCCGGAGCGGGCCGATGAAATTCGATCAACTGCAGCACCGCATCGCCCGCGCCGAGACGGTGCTGGAAGGCCGCCAGCAGCAGATGCAGACGCAGTGGACCACGCTGCAGCGGGTGTGGCGCGAAGGCTGGACACCGCTGCGCATCGTCGCGGTGGGCCTGGGCGCAGGTTTTCTCGCCGGACGCGCCGAGCCGGCGGCGGCGATCGGCAAGCTCGGCGGTGCGCGCTGGCTGCAGATGCTCAGCGCGGTCTCCAGCCTGCTGACCGCGACCAAGGTCAAGGAAGCCTCCGACCAGGCCGAACGCGCGGCGGACACCGCGCAGGATGCGGCCGAGGCGGTCGAGACGCCCGCGGCCGCAGGCGTGCCGCGGCCGCCCGTTGCGCCCACGGTGGCCACGGCGCCGGTCGATGCGCCGTTCGCCGCGTCGCCGCAGGCACCGCCGCGCGCGGCCGAAGCGGCCACCGACGTCTCCGAACGCTGAGCGCCGCCTAGCGATCCGCCGCGGTCGCCACGCCGCCTTCATACCGCGCAGGCCAGGATCGGCCTACACTCCGCTTCCCCTTTTTGCGCCGAACGGCGCGCGTCCAGCCGACGCGTGCCGGGGCCACCGTACGCAGCGCAGGTCCGATGAGCACTCTGTCCGAATCCGTGGCCGACGCCGGCGACGTGGCACCGCCCCCCGAGGACGCCCTCCCGCCACCGCCCGCCCCGCGCCCGCGTGGACCGGTGTCGTTGGTGGTGCTGGCGACGTTGGCGGTGGGCTACACCTTGTGGGCGGCGCAGGAAGTGATCCTGCCGGTGCTGCTGGCCGCGTTCTTCGCCCTGGTCGGCAATCCGATCCTGCGCGGGCTGCGGCGGCTGTACGTGCCGCGCTTCCTGGGCGCGCTGCTGGTGCTGCTGTCGGGCATGGCGGTGGCCACGGCACTGACCATGCAGCTGGCCGGGCCGGCCGCCGAGTGGGTGCAGCAGGCGCCCGGGCAGATGCGCCACATCGCCACCCAGGTGCGCGACCTGACCAAGCCGATGCAGCAGGCCAACCAGGCCGCGGAGAATTTCGCGCGCGCCGCCGGCGGCGACAACGGGCGCCGCGTGCAGGTGATCCGCACCCAGCTGGACGACCCGTACAAGGCGCTGGTGCGCACCCCGCGGCTGGCCGCCTCGGCGCTGGCGGTGGTGTTGCTGACGTTCTTCTTCATGGTGTTCGGCGAAAACCTGCAGCGGCATGCGATCGCGCTGCTGCCGAACCGCCAGCAGCAGAAATTCACCACCGACATCCTGCGTTCGATCGAGCGCGAGGTGTCGCGCTACGTGCTGACCATCAGCGTCATCAACACCCTGGTCGGGCTGATCTTCGCCGGCATCCTGGTGCTGCTGAAGATTCCGCTGCAGGAAGCGCTGCTGTGGGGCACGGTGGTGGCGCTGCTGAACTTCGCCCCGTACGTGGGCCCGCTGATCGGCGCGATCCTGATGCTGCTGATGGGCTTTGTGGAGTTCCGCGATCCGCTGAGCGCGGCGCTGCCGGCGATCCTGTACCTGGCGCTGCACATGCTCGAAGGCCAGGTGGTGACGCCGATCGTGCTCGGCCGGCGCATGGCGATCTCGCCGCTGATGCTGATCCTGGCGCTGATGCTGTTCGGCTGGCTGTGGGGCATGATCGGGTTGCTGCTGGCGGTGCCGCTGCTGGTGTGCATCAAGATGGTGCTGGCGCGGGTGGACGGCATGCAGCGCTGGGCCAGGTTGCTGGAATGAAGCCGGGATTCGGGACTGGGGACTGGGGACTCGGAAAAGCGATCGATGCGGCGCCGGGGCCGGCGCGTGTGTCTACTGTTGGCAGGAGCCGGCACTGTCGGTTGGCGTAAAATGTTGCGAGTGACTTCCTTGCCTTCCTTCCCCGTTCGCGCCATCACGCTGGACCTGGACGACACGCTGTGGCCGTTCGCGCCGATCGGCGCGCGCATCGAGCAGGTGCTGCACGACTGGCTGCTGCAGCACAGTCCGCGCACCGCCGAGCGGTTCCCGATCGCGGCGATGCGGCAGCTGCGCGACGAGGTGTTCGCCGCGCATCCGCACCTGGTCCACGACCTGAGCGAGATGCGGCGCCTGACCCTGCGCCGCGCGCTGCGCGACAGCGGTGCCGACGAGGCGCTGGTGGAGCCGGCGTTCGCGGTGTTCTATGCCGCGCGCAACCAGGTGGAGTGCTATCCGGACAGCATCGCCGCGCTGCAGCGGATCGCCGCGCGCGTGCCGGTGGTGGCGCTGAGCAACGGCAATGCCGACCTGGCCACGATCGGCCTGGCCTCGCACTTCGCGTTCCAGCTCAGCGCGCGCGAACACGGCGCAGCCAAGCCGGACCCGAGCATCTTCCACGCCGCCTGCGCGCGCCTGGGCCTGCCCTGCGCGCAGGTGCTGCACGTCGGCGACCACATCGAGATGGACGTGGTCGGCGCGATGCAGGCCGGGCTGCGCGGGTGCTGGATCAACCGCGACGCGCAGGCCTGGCATCCGCCCACGCCGCCGGACCTGCACTTCGACACCCTCACCGGCCTGGCCGACTGGCTGGACGCCACCCAGCCGGCCGTCGGCGCGCGCGCATGAGCGCCGCCCGCTGCCGCCTCTTCGCCCTGGCCGCGCGTCGCGCCGACCGCGCCCGACTCACAAGGACCCGCTGATGTCCCTGCCTTCCGGCTTCACCGATGCCTCCCCCCACGCGCTGCCGCTGCATGTGCTGGACCGCGAACGCCTGGCCGAATGGCGCGCCGCGCAGGCGCCGGCCTGGGTGGCGTGGCTGGATGCGCAGCAGTTCGTGGCCGCGCCCGGCACGGTGCTGTTGCTGCCCGGCGCGGACGGCGTGGCCGCAGCGGTGCTGGGCGTCGGCGACCGCGGCGATGCCTATGCCTACGCGCACGCACCGCATGCGCTGCCGGCCGGCAGCAGCTGGCGGCTGGCCAGCGCGCTGAGCGAGGAAGAGCAGGCCGCGCTGCATCTGGGCTGGGGCCTGGGCAGCTACCGCTTCGCCCGCTACAAGCAGCCGACGCGGCTGCCGGCGCAGTTGCTGGCCGCGCCGAGCGCGGAAGTACGCGACCAGCTGGAGGCGTGCGTGCGCGTGCGCGACTGGGTCAACACGCCGGCCGAGGACATGGGGCCGGACCAGCTGGAAGCAGCCGCGCGCGCGATCGCCGACGCGCATGGCGCGCAGTGCGAAAGCATCGTCGGCGAGGAATTGCTGCTGCGTAATTTCCCGGCGATCCACGCGGTCGGCCGCGCCTCGCACCGCGCGCCGCGGCTGATCGTGCTGCGCTGGGGCGAGGAGGCGCATCCGCACGTGGCGCTGGTCGGCAAGGGCGTGTGCTTCGACACCGGTGGCCTGGACCTGAAGCCGGCCGACGGCATGCGCCACATGAAGAAGGACATGGGCGGCGCGGCGCATGCGCTGGCGCTGGCCGGGCTGGTGATGGCGCAGCGGCTGCCGCTGCGGCTGACCGTGCTGCTCGCGGCGGTGGAGAACGCGGTCGGCCCGGACGCGTTCCGCCCCGGCGACGTGATCGCCACCCGCCAGGGCATCAGCGTGGAGATCGACAACACCGATGCCGAAGGCCGGCTGGTGCTGTGCGACGCGCTGAGCTACGCCAGCGAACAGGCGCCGGACGCGATCCTGGATTTCGCCACGCTGACCGGCGCGGCGCGGGTCGCGTTGGGCCCGGACCTGCCGGCGCTGTTCTGCAACGACGACGCGCTGGCGCAGGCCTGGATCGCCGCCGGCGAACGCAGCCGCGACCCGGTGTGGCGCATGCCGCTGTGGCGCCCCTACCTGCGCTACCTGACCAGCTCGATCGCCGACCTGGCCAATGCCGGCTCGCGCATGGCCGGTGCGGTGACCGCGGCGCTGTACCTGGAGCGCTTCGTGCCGGCACGGCAGGCCTGGGCGCACCTGGACGTGTACGCCTGGAACGACAGCGACCGCCCCGGCCGCCCCGCCGGCGGCGAAGCGCTGGCGCTGCGCTCGGCCTACGCGATGCTGAAGGCGCGCTACGCCGGGTAGGGGTGGCGGGGCGTTGCCATCGTCCCGGACGCGTGGCCGAGGTTGCTGGAGCGCCTCCTGTAGGAGGGGCTTCAGCCCCGACAGACTACCCAAACCGCCAAGGTTCCTGACTTCGCTCGTCGCGGCTGAAGCCGCTCCTACAGGAGCTTGCGGCTTGCTCGCTGGGTGCACCGTGGGAGGGACTTCAGTCCCGACGCGATCCGGTCGCGGCACCTCTACCGCTTCGCTCGTCGCGACCGAAGTCGCTCCCACAAGGGTCTTGCGGCTCTCTCGCAGAGTGCACTGTAGGAGCGGCTTCAGCCGCGACAGACAAGTAAAACCACCAGGGTTGCTGACTTCGTTCGTCGCGGCTGAAGCCGCTCCTACAGGAGCTTGCGGCTTGCCCGCCGGGTGCATTGTGGGAGGGACTTCAGTCCCGACGCGGTCCGGTCGCGGGACCTCCACCGCTTCGCTTGTCGCGACTGAAGTCGCTCCCACAAGGGTCTTGCGGCTCTCTTGCAGGGTGCACTGTAGGAGCGGCTTCAGCCGCGACAGACAAGCAAAATCGCCATGATTCCTGGCTTCGTTCGTCGCGGCTGAAGCCGCTCCTACAGAAACTTGCGGCTTGCCCGCCTTGTGCACTGTGGGAGGGACTTCAGTCCCGACGCCGTTCTGCTGGCTCAGCCCTGCCCGCGCAGCAGCGGGGCGATCTGGCGCATGCGGGTCTGCGTGGCCGGGCCGACCAGGGCGAAGGCGGTGTCGCCTTCGGACCAGTATTGCGCCAGCAAGCGGCCGTCGCGGCGCTCGCCGTCGCTGAGGCGGGCGCTGCGCGGGCGCAGGTACAGGCCGATGCGCGCGCCGTCGGCGTCCTGGTAGACCAGCATCGCCGCGGCGCCCTCGGGGGTGGACAGCAGGCGCCCGCCGCGCAGCGCGAAGCCCTGCGCCTGCAGGTCCGGCACCGCGCCGGCGGCGCCGAAATGGGTGCGCAGCCAGCCCTGCAAGGCCAGCCGCCGCGCCGGGTCGAATTCCAGCGGCTGCTCGCCGTCGGCGAACAGGCGATACGCGGCCACCGCGTCGGCCATCGGCAGGCGATCGCCGCCGAGGCGGCTGTCGCGCAGCTGCCAGCCAAGCGTGATGCCCAGGCCCAGCATCAGGACGCAGCTGGCGGCCATGGCGGTCAGCGTGCGGCGCCGCTGGCGCACGCGGCGGCGCAGGGCCGGCACGGTCAATGCGGGATTGGCCGGCAGCGTCTCCGCACCGGCCCAGGCCGCGCGCAGCGCGTCGGCGTCCCGCTTCCAGCCGGCCACGCGCGCGGCGTGCGCAGGATTGGCCTGCAACCATGCCGCGACCTGCGCGCGCCGCGCCGGGTCCAGACGGCCATCGACGTAGGCGTGCAGGGTTTCGTCGTCGGGGCGCAGCACGGTCATTTGAGCACTCGCAAGGCAGGGCCGCCGGCGCCGCGGCCTTCGCCGATCTGGCGCAGTTTCTCGCGGGCACGCGACAGCCGCGACATCACCGTGCCGATCGGCAGGTCCAGCGCAGTGGCGGCGTCGCGGTAGCTGAAGCCCTCGACGCTGACCAGCAACAGCAGCGCGCGTTGTTCGGCCGGCAGTTGCGCGAACGCGGCCAGCATCGCGCGGCCGTCGTGCACCTGTTCGGCGGAGGGCGCCTGGGTCGGCTGCTGCGGCGCGAACAGGGCCAGCACCCGCTGCCAGCGCTGCGCGCGCCGGCGCGCGTCGACGAACTGCCGGTACACGATCGCGAACAGCCACGGCTGCAGCGCATCGGCATCGCGGCGCGTGGACCAGCGCCGCAGCGCGCGCTCCAGTGCCGCCTGCACCAGGTCGTCGGCACTGGCCGCATCGCCGCTCAGCGACTGGGCGAAGCGCCGCAATCGCGGCATGAGCGCACGCAGAGAATCGTCGTCGAGTTCGTCCATGGGCAGGGTCAGGTGCAGCGCTCGGGAAGGGGCAATCACAGGTAGGACGCACGGCGAGGCGGATTATTCCCTGGCCTGGGCGAGCCGCCTGTCCGGACGGCTGGCACGCGATTGTGCCGCCTGCCGGGCCGCAAGGAACCGCTGCCGGCGAAAAACGCAATGCAAACGCCGAACCAGCGCCTGTGCCGGGAATAGAACGCGGCGCCGGACGTCTCACTCCCAATCGCCGCCGCCACAGGAGTCGCCCCATGTCCCATCCCGATCCCACCCCGCCGCCACGCCCGCGGCCCTGGCTGCCGCTGGCCGGCATCGCCGCGATCGCCGCCGTGCTCGCCGCCGCCTTCGCCTGGAGCGCGGGCTGGCTGGGCGGGCCGCAGCGGCTGACCGCGCAGCGCATGACCGATGCCATCGAGGCCGGCGGCCCGCCGCATCCGGGCTTCCGCCGCGCGCACAGCAAGGGCATGTGCGTGAGCGGCCATTTCGAAGGCAACGGCCAGGCGAGCGCGCTGTCCTCGGCGCGGGTGTTCACCCAGGCATCGGTGCCGGTGCTGGGACGCATGTCGATCGGCGGCGGCGATCCGCACGGTGCCGATGCCACGGCGCGGGTGCGCAGCATGGCGCTGCTGCTGCGCAGCGACGACGGCCAGCAGTGGCGCACGGCGATGAACAGCTTTCCGTTCTTCGTGGTGGCCACGCCGGAGGGCTTCATGGCGCAGACCCTAGCCGCGCAGCCGGACCCGGCCACCGGCAAGCCGGACCCGGCGAAGCTGGCCGCGTTCGCGCAGCGCTATCCGGAAGCGAAGAAGTTCCAGCAGTGGGCCAAGACCGCGCCGTGGTCGGACAGCTGGGCCAACACCCAGTACAACGGGGTCAACAGCTTCCGCTTCATCGCCGCCGACGGCAGCAGCCGTTTCGTGCGCTGGTCGATGCGGCCGCAGACGGCGTTCAAGGAACTGTCCGCGGCGCAGCGCGCGCAGGCCGATGCCGACTTCCTCGGAGAGGACCTGCAGGCGCGGCTGGCGCAAGGGCCGCTGCGCTGGGACCTGGTGCTGACCGTGGCCGCGCCTGGCGATCCGGTGAACGATCCTTCGCAACCCTGGCCGCAGGACCGGCAACAGGTGGTCGCCGGCACGCTGGTGCTCGACCACGCCGAGCCGCAGGCCACCGGCCCGTGCCGCGATCTCAACTACGACCCGCTGATCCTGCCGCGCGGCATCGCCGGCTCCGACGATCCGATCCTGGCCGCGCGCTCGGCGGTGTATTCGCAGTCGTTCAACCGTCGCGAGCGCGAGATCGGCCGCGGCCAGGCACCAGAGGCGACCGGCCAGGCGCATGGGGGTGCGCAATGAGCCGCGCGAACGCCTCCGGGCATTTCAACCTGACCGCGCGCGCGCTGCACTGGCTGATGGCGGCGATGATCCTGACCATGCTGTTCGTCGGCGTGGGCATGGTCGCCTCGGTGTCGCAGCGGCCGTGGCTGCTCGACCTGCATCGTCCGCTGGGCATCGCAATCCTGGTGCTGGCGATCGTGCGCCTGGGCAACCGCCTGCGCCAGCGGCCGCCGCCGCTGCCGGCCGACCTGCCGTGGTGGCAGAAGACGGCGGCGCTGGCCTCGCACTGGCTGCTGTATGCGCTGATGCTGGCGATGCCGTTGCTGGGCTGGTCGATGCTGTCGGCCGGCGGTTATCCGATCGTGCTGTGGCCGGGCGCGCAGTTGCCGCCGATCGCGCCGCACAGTCCGGCGCTGTATGCCTGGCTGCGCAGCGCGCATGGCTGGCTGGCGTACCTGCTGTTCGCCACGGTGCTGGGGCATCTGTGCGCGGCGCTGTTCCATGCCTGGGTGCGCCGCGATGGGGTGTTTTCGAGCATGGCGCGGGGTGGTGCGGCGGCGGTGGAGCGGACGACGCGGCGAGAACAGGGCTGAGGTTTTGCGCTGTGCTGATCGCGAGCTATCGGAGCGGCTCGGGTGGACCTGGACCATCGGTCGCGATGGGCGCGATCGGTAACGCCCGTCGCGACTGAAGTCGCTCCCACAAGAAGGCGTGCGGCTTGCTGGCCGGCGCTCCTGTGGGAGGGGACTTCAGCCCCGACAGATTGCCTGGCGACGGTTCGGTTTCTGTCGCGGCTGAAGCCGCTCCTACAAAAAAGCGCATGGCGTGCTGGCCCGGTGCACCTGTAGGAGGGGCTTCAGCCCCGACAGATTGCCTGGCGATGGTTCGGTTTCTGTCGCGGCTGAAGCCGCTCCTACAAAAAAAGCGGGTGGCGTGCTGGCCCGGTGCACCTGTAGGAGGGGCTTCAGCCCCGACAGATTGCCTGGCGACGGTTCGGCTTCTGTCGCGGCTGAAGCCGCTCCTACAAAAAAGCGGGTGGCGTGCTGGCCCGGTGCACCTGTAGGAGGGACTTCAGCCCCGACAGATTGCCTGGCGATGGTTCGGTTCCTG
>NZ_JACCCN010000004.1:19765-708976 GCF_013410075.1 Xanthomonas sp. JAI131
CCTGTCGCGGCTGAAGCCGCTCCTACAAAAAAGCGGGTGGCGTGCTGGCCCGGTGCATCTGTAGGAGGGGCTTCAGCCCCGACAGGTTGTCTGGCGACGGTTCGGCTTCTGTCGCGGCTGAAGCCGCTCCCACAAAAAAGCGCATGGCGTGCTGGCCCGGTGCACCTGTAGGAGGGGCTTCAGCCCCCGACAGATTGCCTGGCGACGGTTCGGTTCCTGTCGCGGCTGAAGCCGCTCCTACAAAAAAGCGGGTGGCGTGCTGGCCCGGTGCATCTGTAGGAGGGGCTTCAGCCCCGACAGGTTGTCTGGCGATGGTTCGGTTTCTGTCGCGGCTGAAGCCGCTCCTACAAAAAAGCGGGTGGCGTGTTGGCCCGGTGTACCTGTAGGAGGGGCTTCAGCCCCGACAGATTGCCTGCCGACGGTTCGGCTTCTGTCGCGGCTGAAGCCGCTCCTACAAAAGGCGGGTGGCTTGCTGGCCGGGTGCTTCTGTAGGGGGACTTCGGCCCCGGCAGATTGCCCGGCAGCGATAGTGCGATGCGGGCGGATTCAGCGCGGGCGCGATGCGGGCGTGGCCGTGTCGCCAGCGATGCCGCGGCCGGTGGCGGCCCAGTAGATGCCGCCGTACAGGTGTTCGAGGTAGCGCGGATCGTTGTAGGCCTCGGCCTGGTGGCCGAGCGCGGTGACGAACACGCGCGCGCCTTCGAAGCGGTGGTACCAGGCCACCGGATGCGGCTTGCCCATGCCCTTGGCGACCTGGCCGGGCCAGATCAGCGTGGGGTCGTAGCTGGATTCGTCCACCGTCAGCAGCGTGACCAGGTCGTCGCTGTACGGCGGATCGTATTCGTACCACTCGTCCGACCACAGCCAGCGCTGCGGCAGGCCGGCGGTGGCGGGAAAGTTGCGATCGACCACATCGACCATCGCGGTCTGCAGATACGGATGGGTGCGGAACGAGCGGCCGATCAGGCGGTCGTACCAGTCCCACTGCCCGCGCGCGATCGCGAACGCCTTGTGCACCGCGACCACGCCGCCACCGCCGCGCACGTACTTCTGGAAGTTGGCGCGCTGCGCAGGATTCAGATCGGTGGCCGGCGTATTGAGCAGCACGATGGCCGCGTACTGCGACAGGTCGCCATCGAAGGCCTCGGTGTTCCAGGCCCACACCAGCTCGAAGTAGTGCTGCCGCGCCAGCGCCTCGAACTGCGGCTTGGCCACCGGGATGTAGTCGTGGTGGTACTTGTTGGGAATCGCCGCGACCAGCACCTTGAACTGCCCGTCGGCGGCAAGCGCAACGCCGGCCGGCAGCGACCAGGCAAGCAACAGCACTACTGCGAACAGCATTTCGCGCATCCACTTCATCCACGTTCTCCTGTCCGTCGATCCGGGCGCATCCATCGGGATTCGAGATGGCGGCGGTGGGCGGAATCGCACCGCCGTCCGCAGACGCTCCATCCCGGGCACTGCCTGCCTGGCGCGTCGCTGGATCCGATTGCGGACAGCATAGTCACTGGCGGCAGCGTCACTGCGTGGGCACGCACAATTTCATAGGCGCCTGCGCTTCCGGCATACCGATGGCCGGCGCGCCGCGGGCGTGTCCGCCGCAGCCCTCGCCGGCGAGCCACTTGCGGCAGCCCGCATCGCCCATCGCGCCCCCGATCTTCCCGCCCAAAAACGCCAGGGCCTGCGCGCAATATGGCAGCGCCGACATGGCCGCGCCGACCCGACACCGTTACACTTGCCACCGTGGGCGCGCCCCGATCGCCAGGTCACCACGCCCGTTTCCCCGAAACACCCGTCATGCGCCGGCCGTCCTTCCGAGGCAGCCGGCCGCATCGACAGCGCCAGCCAGGTGCCGACGTCCCGCGCACAGGCCTCGCCTGCGCACGGCGCATGTCCCGCTCCAAGCCAGCATCCAAATCCGACCATCCTGCGGCGCTTCGTGCAGCGCCGTCGATGGCCATGCCTGCTTGCCACGGAGCCCCGCAATGACCCGTTTCCTCCCTCCCCGCCGTTTCCCGCGCCGCTCGGCCCTGGCCATGGCCTGCCTGCTCGCCAGCGTGCCGGCCTTCGCCGCCGAAGCGGCCGCCGACAGCGCCGCCGATAGCGACGTCACCACCCTGGACAAGGTCAGCGTCAAGGGCGAGCGCGCCGAAGGCTACAGCGTGCGCAAGACCACCGCCGGCACCCGCTTCGAACTGGCGCCGCGCGAGATCCCGCAGTCGGTGAGCATCATCAGCCACCAGCGCATCGAGGATCAGGGCCTGGACGACATCATCGACGTGCTGGAGAACACCACCGGCGTGTCCAATACCCGCTCGGACAGCGAGCGCTTCGAGTTCTACGCGCGCGGCTTCTACATCGACAACTACCAGTTCGACGGCATCCCGACCACGATGGTGCAGAACTGGAGCTATGGCGATTCGGCGCTGGACCTGGCCCTGTACGACCGCGTGGAAGTGGTGCGCGGCGCCACCGGCCTGATGACCGGCGCGGGCAATCCTTCGGCCTCGGTCAACCTGATCCGCAAGCACGCCGACAGCGCCGAACTGACCGGCAGCGTGCAGGTCACCGCCGGCAGCTGGGGCAGGACCCGCTCGACGGTGGACGTCACCACCCCGCTCAACGCCAGCGGCACGGTGCGCGCGCGGGTGATCGGCAGCTACCTGGATACCGATTCGTACGTGGACCGCTACCGCCAGAACAAGACCCTGGGCTATGCGGTGATCGATGCCGACCTGACCCCGGACACCCAGCTGAGCGTGGGCTACGACTACCAGAAGAAGCAGTCCGACGACGTTACCTGGGGCGGCTTCCCGCTGTGGTATTCCGACGGCAGCCGCACCAACTATGCGCGCTCGTTCAACCCGGCCGCCGACTGGACGTTCTGGGACACCACCACCAAGCGCGCCTTCGCCACGCTGCAGCACGATTTCGCCAGCGGCTGGAAGCTCAAGGCCAACGCCACCCACGACCAGACCAACGTCACCGACAAGCTGTTCTACCCGTATTACACGATCTACGGCTTCGACAAGAGCACCGGCGCCGGCGTGGTGCCCTACTCCGGCTACTACGTCACCGAGCGCAAGGTCGATGGCCTGGACGGCTACGCGGAAGGCCCGTTCCAGCTGTTCGGGCGCGAGCACGAACTGATGGCCGGCGTCAGCTACAACCGCCGCCGCTACGTCAACGACGGCGCGTTCGATTTCCCGGCGCCGATGGCCAGCTATCTGAACTGGGCCGGCAACTATCCGGAGCCGGCCTGGTCGGCGCTGACCGAGTTCAGCCGCGGCACCGTCACCCAGAAGGCCGGCTATGCGGCCGCGCGGTTCTCGCTGGCCGATCCGCTGAAGCTGATCGTCGGCGCGCGCTACACCGACTGGAAGGTGGATGGGGCCGAAAGCGGCGTGGCGTACACCAGCCGGCAGAAGGAAACCACGCCGTATGCCGGCCTGGTCTACACGATCAGTGATGTGTGGTCGACCTACGTCAGCTACACCGACATCTTCCAGCCGCAGACATCGCGCAATCGCAATGGCGCCTACCTGGATCCGGTGATCGGCAAGAGCTACGAGGCCGGAGTCAAGGCGGCGTGGTTCGACGATCGCCTCAATGCTTCGCTGTCGGTGTTCCGCATCGAACAGGACAATGTCGCCCAGGCCACCACCGAGTTCGTGCCGGGCACCACCGAGACGGCGTACGTCGCGGCGCAGGGCACGGTCAGCCGCGGCTTCGAGTTCGAGGTGAACGGCGAACTGGCGCCCGGCTGGAACGGCACCTTCGGCGCGTCGCGCTACGTCGCCAAGGATGCCGGCGGTGCGGACATCAATTCG
Organism: Xanthomonas sp. JAI131; assembly: GCF_013410075.1. Taxonomy (NCBI): domain Bacteria; kingdom Pseudomonadati; phylum Pseudomonadota; class Gammaproteobacteria; order Lysobacterales; family Lysobacteraceae; genus Xanthomonas; species Xanthomonas sp. JAI131. The sequence goes on from NZ_JACCCN010000004.1 coordinate 23,596, forward strand.
CAGCTGCCGCAGACCACGCTCAAGCTCTACACCAGCTACACCCCGCGCAGCCTCACCGAGCTGACCTTCGGCGGCGGCGTCAACTGGCAGAACCGCATTTACTACGTCGATGCGACCTACGGCCGCTTCGAGCAGGACGCCTATGCGCTGGTCAGCGCGTTCGCGCGCTACCGCCTGTCCGACGAATTCACCGTGCAGGCCAACCTCAACAACCTGCTGAACAAGAAGTACTACGCGCAGATCTATGGCTACGGCGCCTGGGGCGAACCGCGCAGCGGCTCGCTGAGCTTCACCTGGTCGTTCTGATCCGTCGCCCCGTCCGGCGCGCTGCGCTGGACGGGCCTGGATGCGCCCGAATGCCGGTGGCCCACGTCCACCGGCATTCGCGTTCTCGGCAGCGCTACAGCCAGCCCTTCTGCCGCGCCAGCCGCGCCGCTTCGATGCGGTTGCCGACGCCGAGCTTGCCGATCGCTTCGGACAGATAGTTGCGCACCGTGCCGTGCGAAAGTCCGAGTTGCGCGGCGATGTCGCCGGCCGAGGCGCCCTCGCCGGCCAGGCGCAGCACCTGGCGTTCGCGGTCGTTGAGCGGGTCGGCTTCGGACCAGGCCTCCAACGCCAGTTCCGGATCGATCGCGCGGCCGCCACGGTGCACCTGGCGGATCGCATCGACCAGGCGCTCGGGCGGCGCGTCCTTCAACAGATAGCCGCCGACGCCGGCGTCCAGCGCGCGGCGCAGGAAGCCGGGACGGGCGAAGGTGGTGACGATGACCACGCGGATCGGCAATTGCTGGCGCTGCACCCGCTGCGCCAGTTCCAGGCCGCCGAGGCCGGGCATCTCGATGTCGGTGACCAGCAGGTCCGGCGTGTGCGCCTGCAGCGCGCGCCACGCGGCCTCGCCGTCGGCGGCGCTGGCGACCACTTCGATATCCGCTTCCAGGCCCAGCAGCGCGCCGAGCGCGCCGCGCACCATCGCCTGGTCTTCCGCCAGCACTAGTCGAATCACGTGTCCCCCGGGTCCTGTGGACGCATTGTAGAACCGCGCCCGCAGCGGCGTTCAGCGCAGTGCGGCGTCCTGGCAGCCGCGCGGCTGCGGCGCCGGCTCCGCAGCCGGCGCCGGGGTCCGCGGCAACGGCGCCGACGCCAGCAGGCGGGTACCCTGGCCGCGTTCGGAGTCGATCCGCAACGCACCGCCCACCGCCTCCAGCCGCTCGCGCATGCTGGCCAGGCCGGTACCCGGCTGCATCGCACTGCCGCGGCCGTCGTCGCGGATTTCCAGCCAGGCCTGATCGCGTTCGCACCACAGCCGCAGCTGCGCATGGCTGGCGGCGGCGTGGCGCTGGATGTTGGTGGCGGCCTCGCGCAGCACCATGGCGAACACCGTCTCCAGCTGCGCGCACTGCGGCAACGCATCGACCTGGTAGCGGAACGTTACCCCGGAGGATTCCAGCAGCAGCTTGGCCGAGGCCATCTCCGCCGCCAGCTGCGCGGCGCGGATGCCGCTGACCGCGCGCCGCACCTGGCCCAGCGCCTCGCGCGCGACCTGGCTGACGTCCTCCATCTCCTGCCGCGCCGCGGCCGGGTCGCGCGCCAGCAGGCGCGCGGCCAGGTCCGCCTTCAGCGCCACCAGCGACAGCGTGTGGCCGAGCAGGTCGTGCAGGTCGCGGCCGATGCGCTCGCGCTCGGCGACCGCGGCCAGACGCCGCACTTCCTCATGGCTCAGGCGCAGCTGCGCGTCGGCGCGCGCGCGGCGTTCGAAGCTGATGTTCATCAACCCCACCGCCAGGCCCACCAGCACCGCGCTGGCCATGTACAAGGGCGACCAGCCGCGCATCCACCAGGCCGCCGCGAACAGGCCGAGCAGCAGCAGCATCCCCAGCAGCGCACGCACCGGCTGGAAGCAGAACGCCAGGAACGCGCAGGCATAGATGATGTAGCACTGCGCGCCGGGGTTGTAGGGCAACAGCGCGAACGCCAGCGCGGCCATGCCGGCCACGCACCAGCGCAGGTAGCGGCGGTGGCGGTAATAGGCGCAGTAGTACAGCGCCAGGAACACGGCGTAGCTGGCCATGGTCGGCCAGAACCAGCGGGTGAAGTAGTGCGGCTCGTACAGCGGCGTCACGAACAGCCAGATCGACCAGATCAGCGACAGCCACACGAACCAGTGCGCGCCGGGCCGGGCGGTGTTCCAGCCCAGGCGCCGTGAGATCAGCGAATCGGGCGAGGCGTGCAGCAAGGCGATCACGGAAGACTCCTGTGGCGGTCGCACGGCCGCGGTGCATAGCATAGCGAGCGCATGCGGACGCCGCGCGGCGACGCGGCGGGAACCAACGCTGCCTGGGCGCGATGCAGGCTGGCCATCAGCCGCGGCGCAGGCGGCGGTGCGCCAGCGCATAGAACGCCACGGTCACCGCCAGCAGCGCGGCGACGTGACCGGCGCTGCTGCCGCCGCCATCCTGGCCGACCACGCGCAACGCGAGCTGGCCCAGGTGATAGGACGGCCACAGCGGCGCCAGCGTGGTCAGCAGCGACGGCAGCAGTTGCAACGGGATCCACAGGCCGGACAGGAACGCCATCGGCAGGTAGATCAGGTTGACCACCGCCGGCGCGCCGCTGCCGCCGACGCGGGCGCCGATGTACAGGCCGATCGCACAGAACGGCAGCGTGCCCAGCACATCGACCAGCAGCAACAAGGCGCGTTGCGGCAGCGCCAACCGTACCCCGCCGAGCGTGCTGCCCAGCAGTTGCAGCAGCACCCCGATCGCCAGCGCGAACAGCATCGCCAGCACGGTGCGCGCCAGCAGCATCGCCCCCGGCGGCACCGGCAGCGCACGCTTGAGCGTGAGCAGGCCGCGCTCGCGGTCCAGCGCCAGGCCGACGCCGAAGCCAAACAGCGCCGGCGCCATCACCCCGAACACGCCATAGCTGGCCATCAGGTACACCGCGGCGGCGGGATTGCCGCGGTTGAGCACCACGCCGAACAACAGGTAGAACATCGGCGGGAACAGTAAGGTCGGCAGCGCGAACGACGGCGTGCGCAGCCAGCGCAACAGCTCGTAGCGGATCTCGCGCAACAGCAGCGCCGCGGACTCGCGCAACGGCAACGCAGACGCGTCGTACGGCAGTGCGGCGGTTGCGCCATGCGCTGGCGCCGCGACGGGCTCGATGCGGTGTGGATCGTGAGCGTTCATGCGGCCTCCGCACGGGTGATGGCGAGGAACGCGTCGGCCAGGCCGGCGCGCCTGACTTCCAGTTCGTCCAGCCCCGGATCGGCGGCGAGCAATTGCGCCACCACCGGCTCGGCCGGATCGGCGACGATCTCCAGCACGCCGTCGCGGCCGTCCACGCGCCGCACCTGCGGCCATTTCGCCACCTGCGCCGCGGCGAGCGCGCTGCGGCAGCGGATCGTGCGTTGCTCGAAGCGCGCCCGCAGCTGTTCCACGCTGCCTTCGGCGATCAGCGTGCCGCGCTGCAGCACCGCGACCCGGTCGGCCAGCGCCTCGGCCTCTTCCAGGTAATGCGTGGTCAGCAGCACCGCGCAGCCGTCCGCGACCAGCTCCTGGATCGCCCGCCACAGGCCCTGCCGCGCCTCGATGTCCAGGCCGGTGCTGGGTTCGTCCAGGAACAGCACCTGCGGCCGCCCGCAGATCGCCATCGCGAACTGCACGCGCCGCTGCTGGCCGCCGGACAGGCCGCCGTAGCGGCGCGGCATCAGCCCATCCAGCCCGGCCAGCGCCACGCAATCGGCGACGCTGCGCGGGCGCCGGTAGTAGCCGCGCGCCTGGTCCAGCAGTTCGCCCACGCGCAGCGTGTCCGGCAAGCCGGCAGACTGCAGCATCACCCCGGCCTGGCGGCGCGCGCCGAGCGCACGCGGGTCCTGCCCGCACAGCTGCGCGCTGCCGGCGTCGGCCACCTGCAGCCCGAGCAGCAGCGCCACCGCCGTGCTCTTGCCCGCGCCGTTGGCGCCGAGCAGCGCCAGCAACTGGCCGCGCTGCAGCTGCAGGTCCACGCCATCCAGCGCGACCACCGTGCCGTAGCGTTTGTGCACGCCGCGCAGCTGCGCCAGCGGGAGAGTGTCGGGAGCGCGCATCGGCATGGACCGGTCGGGGCAGGAGCGGCCATGCTGCGCCGCGCCGTCGGCGCATCCCAGTGCGGCCCGTCAGCCGCGGCAGGTGACAGCTGTCACTGGCGATGGCCGCGCGATTGCCGCATGCTGCGCTCCACGCCATGGGGAATGGCGCCGCACCTGCCGCAGCGCAACGCAGAAAGTGACTTCCGGCAACTTGGAAGCGCGCGTCTCGCCGATCCACACTGCGCCTACCGATTCATCCAGGGACAAGATGAGTACCTCCGCCGATCTGCTCAAAGAACTCCGTATCGACCGCAAGGCACCGCCGAGCGAACCGCCGTCGCGGCGCGGGCTGTGGATCGCCGTGGTCCTGGCGCTGCTGCTCGCGCTCGGCGTCGGCGGCTGGTTGCTGTTCGGCCGCGGCAAGGCCATCGAAGTGACCACCGCGCCGGTGGTGGCGATCGCCGCCGGCAGCAGCAGCGCCTCGGTGCTGGACGCCAGCGGTTACGTGGTGGCGCGGCGCATGGCCACGGTATCGGCGAAGATCACCGGCAAGGTGCGCGAAGTGCTGATCGAGGAAGGCATGCGCGTGGAGCAGGGCCAGGTGATGGCGACGCTGGACCCGATCGACGCCGGCGCGCAGCGGCAGCTGTCGGCGTCGCAGCTGGACGCGGCGCGCAGCCAGGTGACCAACATGCAGGCGCAACTGCGCCAGGCCGAAGCCGATGCGCAGCGGCTGCAGACCCTGTCCACGCAGCAGCTGGTGTCGCGCTCGCAATACGAGCAGGCGCTGTCGCAGCGCGACGCCCTGCGCGCGCAACTGCAGAGCGCGCAGCGCAACGTGGTGGTGGCGGGCAACCAGCTGTCGATCTCCGACCTCAACGTGGACAACACCATCGTGCGCGCGCCGTTCGCCGGCGTGGTCACCGCCAAGGCGGCGCAGCCGGGCGAGATCGTCTCGCCGCTGTCGGCCGGCGGCGGTTTCACCCGCACCGGCATCGGCACGGTGGTGGACATGGATTCGCTGGAGATCGAGGTCGAGGTGGGCGAGGCCTTCATCGGCCGGGTCAAGCCGGGCATGCCGGTGGAAGCCGTGCTCAACGCCTACCCGGAGTGGAAGATCCCGGCCGAAGTGATCGCGATCATCCCCTCGGCCGACCGCGGCAAGGCCACGGTGAAGGTGCGCGTGGCGCTGAAGCAGAAGGACCCGCGGATCGTGCCGGAAATGGGCGTGCGCGTGAGCTTCCTGGAAGCGCCGCAAGCGCAGGCGCAGGACAAGCCGCAGGGCGTGCGCGCGCCGGGCGCGGCGATCGTCAAGCGCGGCGGGCAGGACGTGGCGTTCGCCCTGAAGGAGGACAACACCGTCGAGCAGCGCGCGCTGAAGACCGGCATCGCGCTGGGCGACGACCGCCAGGTGCTGTCGGGCCTGGCGGCGGGCGACACGGTGGTGCTGGATCCGCCGGAGACGTTGCGCGACGGGGTCAAGGTGAAGATGGCGGAGGCGGCCGAGCAATAGCGGCGACCGCATGTGAGGTAGTGCGCGTTGCCGCGAACCATTGCATGCGGCCCATGTCGCCGCTGCCTTGGGCTATCGCCATGAGGGCGGCGCTACCGGCATCGCTTTTCGTCCAACTCGTGCAGTAGCAAGCGCCGTTACACCCGTTTTATCGCGTTACCAGGCTTTTTCTCGCATCCGATCAAGCAACCAACTGGCTTCACTCGCTCCAATCGCCTCATCGCTCTAGTTGTTGCTCCTCGATGTTGCTGTTGCTGTTGCTGTTGCCGTTGCTCTGGCTTTGGCTGTTGCTCTGCTGTTGCTGTTGCTGTTGCTGTTGCCGTTGCTCTGGCTTTGGCTGTTGCTCTGCTGTTGCTCTGGCCGTTGCTGTGCCGTGGCTTTTGACTTTCCGGGTTCCCTTCCGCAGCGGCGGATGGACCGGGGAAAAACCCGAAGGGCGGCGCACAAGGATGTGCGCCGTTCGCGGCAGGGGCAGGATGCCCCTTCCGCGAATCCCCGGTGCATCCGCGGACCCGGAGCGCGCAGCGCGGAGGGCGCGTAGGCAGGGCGCGCTTTCTTTTGGTTACTTTTCTTTGCGCGAGCAAAGAAAAGTGACCCGCCAAGGGCGGAAGCTTTTGCTTTGCTGTTTGTTTTTGCTTGCGCGTTCGCTTTTGTAGGAGCGGCTTCAGCCGCGACGCTTTCCTGACAGAACCAGTCGCGGCTGAAGCCGCTCCTACATGGGAGTTGCCACTGCAAGAGCAAGAGCTTTCGCCTTGCGGCGAGTTACTTTTCTTTGCTTGTGCAAAGAAAAGTAACCAAAAGAAAGCACACCCTACTTCGCGCCCTCCGCGCTGCGCGCTCCGGGTCCGCGAATAGGACGGGATTCGCGGAAGGGGCATCCTGCCCCTGCCGCGAACGGCGCACATCCCTGTGCGCCGCCCCTTCGGGGTTTTTCCCGCCCTATTCGCCGCTGCGTAAGGGACCCGGTAAAGCAAAAGCTAAAGAGCAGAAACACAGCAACAGCACTGCAACTGCAACTGCAACTGCAAACGAAGCAAACATCAGCGAACCGTTGCACCGCAATCGACATATCCAACACCCGTCCACTGCCAGGAACACCACCATGTCCACCCTCGTCAAACTGCGCAACGTCACCAAGACCTACCAGCGCGGACCCGAGAAAGTACAAGTCCTGCACGGCATCGACCTGGACATCGCACGCGGCGACTTCGTCGCGTTGATGGGTCCCTCCGGCTCCGGCAAGACCACCCTGCTGAACCTGATCGGCGGCCTGGACACCCCCAGCGGCGGCGAGATCGAGATCGAAGGCGAACGCATCGACCGCATGAGCGGCGGCCAGCTCTCCACCTGGCGCAGCCAGCACGTCGGCTTCGTGTTCCAGTTCTACAACCTCATGCCCATGCTCACCGCGCAGAAGAACGTGGAACTGCCGCTGCTGCTGACCAACCTCAACGCCGCCCAGCGCAAGCGCAACGCCGAGATCGCCCTGACCCTGGTCAACCTCGCCGACCGCCGCAGCCACCGCCCCAACGAACTGTCCGGCGGCCAGCAGCAGCGCGTGGCGATCGCCCGCGCCATCGTCTCCGACCCCACCTTCCTGATCTGCGACGAACCCACCGGCGACCTGGACCGCACCGCCGCCGAGGAGATCCTGCACCTGCTGCAGCAGCTCAACCGCGAACACGGCAAGACCATCATCATGGTCACCCACGACCCCAAGGCCGCCGAGTACGCCAGCCACACCGTGCACCTGGACAAGGGCGAGCTGGCCGACGCGCCGCTCGTGGCGCATTGAACCGGCCGCTGCCGCCGCGCGGGTTCCGCGCCCCGGTATCCCGTCCCTTGGAGGATCGAACATGAAATATTTTTCGTTGGTCTGGGCGCAACTGTTCCGCAGCAAGACCCGCACCCTGCTGACCCTGCTGTCGGTGGTCGCCGCGTTCCTGCTGTTCGGCATGCTCGATTCGGTGCGCGTGGCGTTCAATTCCGGCGGCAGCGTCGAAGGCGCCAACCGGCTGATCGTGTCCTCGCGGCTGTCGATCACCCAGTCGTTGCCGGTCAGCCTGCAATCGCAGATCGAATCGGTGCCGGGGGTGAAGAAGGTCACCTATGCGATGTGGTTCGGCGGCATCTACCAGGATCCGAAGAACTTCTTCCCCAACTTCTCGGTGGCGCCGAACTTCTTCGACGTCTACAGCGAGTACGACGTGCCGCCGGCGCAGCTCAAGGCGTTCCGCGAAACCCGCACCGCCGCGGCAGTGGGCGCGGCCCTGGCCAAGAAGCATGGCTGGAAGATCGGCGACACCATTCCGCTGCAGGCCACCATCTTCCCGCGCGGCGGCAGCAACGACTGGCCGCTGACCCTGACCACCATCTTCAAGGTCAAGGACGCCAAGAACGCGCAGGCCGAAAACCAGTTGATGATGAACTGGAAGTACTTCGACGAGTCCAACGACTACATCAAGAACAAGGTCAGCTGGTACACCGTGCAGCTGGGCAGCGCCGACCAGGCCTCGCGGGTGGCGCAGGCGATCGACGCGCTGTCGCTCAACTCCGACCACGAGACCAAGAGCCAGACCGAGGCCGCGTTCTCGCAGGCCTTCGCCAAGCAGTTCGCCGACGTCGGCCTGATCGTCACCGCGATCATGGCCGCCGTGTTCTTCACCCTGCTGCTGCTCACCGGCAACACCATGGCGCAGGCGGTACGCGAGCGCATCCCGGAACTGGCGGTGCTGAAGACGCTCGGCTTCCGCGACGGCACCGTGCTGACCCTGGTGATGGTGGAGTCGGTGCTGCTGATCGTGCTCGGCGGCTTGATCGGCATGGGCCTGGCGGCGCTGATCATCCCCGGCGTGGCCGCGGCCAGCGGCGGCATGATGCCGATGCGCGGCGTACCGGCGCAGACCTGGGGGGTGGCGTTGGGACTGATGGTCGCCATCGGCATCGTGGTCGGGTTGCTGCCGGCATTGCGCGCGCAGCGCCTGAAGATCGTGGACGCGCTGGCCGGGCGCTGAGCCCGCCGCCGCATCGCTCCCTGTCGCATTCTCGGAAGACGCACTGATGAAACTCAAACTCTGGTTGGGAAACCTGCTCACGTTGCTGCTGCTGGCGGTGGGGCTGGCGCTGTGGATCGCCCTGCCCTGGTACGGCGTGCTGGCCTTGGCCGCCGGCGTGGCGCTGTGGTTGCTGCTGACCCGCGGCGGCCGCCTGGCGCTGGCCGCCACCCGCATCGGCGTGGCCAGCCTGCCGCAGCGCTGGAGCGCCTCGTCGGTGATCGTGGTCGGCATCGCCGGCGTGGTCGGCGTGCTGGTGGCGATGCTGGCGATGGGCGAAGGCTTCCAGTCCACGCTCAACAGCACCGGCGACGACAGCACCGCGATCGTGCTGCGCGGCGGTTCCGGCGCCGAGACCAATTCGGTGATCACCCGCGACCAGGTGCCGCTGATCGCCAGCCTGGCCGGCGTGGCCAAGGGCGCCGACGGCAAGCCGCTGGTGTCGCCGGAACTGTCGCAGGTGATCAACCTGCCGAGCAAGGCCGACGGCACCGACACCAACGTGCAGTTCCGCGGCGTCGGCGACGCCGGCTGGGCGGTGCACGACAAGCTCAGGATCGTCGAGGGCCGCCGCTTCGGCGCCGGTCTGCGCGAGATCGTGGTCGGCCAGGGCGCCAAGGCGCAGTTCCGCGGCCTGGACGTGGGCAAGACGCTGAGCCTGGGCCGCGAGCAGTGGACCGTGGTCGGCGTGTTCGCCTCCGGCGATGCGCACGACTCGGAACTGTGGGCCGACGCGCAGACCCTGGCCTCCACCTACAACCGCAGCGCCTACCAGTCGATCAGCGTGCGTACCGCCGGCAAGGACGGCTACGCCCAGTTCAAGGCGGCGATGGCCGCCGACCCGCGGCTCAAGCTCGACGTGGAGACCACCCGCGCCTACTACGCCAAGCAGGGCGGCAACCTCAGCAAGCTGATCAGCATCCTCGGCACGGTGATCGGCGCGATCATGGCGGTCGGCGCGGTGTTCGGCGCGCTCAACACCATGTACGCGGCGGTGGCCACCCGCGCCCGCGAGATCGCCACGATGCGCGCGATCGGCTTCCGCGGCACGCCGGTGGTGACCGCGGTGATGCTGGAGACGATGCTGCTGGCGCTGCTCGGCGGACTGCTCGGCGGGCTGATCGCCTGGACCGTGTTCAACGGCTACAGCGTGTCCACGCTGGGCAGCAACTTCAGCCAGGTGGTGTTCCAGTTCAAGGTCTCGCCGACGCTGCTGTGGAGCGGGCTGAAGTGGGCGCTGGGCATCGGCCTGGTCGGCGGGCTGTTCCCGGCGCTGCGTGCGGCGCGGCTGCCGATCACCACCGCCTTGCGCGCGCTGTAGCGGCTGCGCTCCGTCCCCGGGAGGACGCCATGCTTGTCCGGCTTGGCGAAAGCGAGGTCGGGGCAGGCCGGTCGGCTTGCGCAAGCGCGGCCCTGCGGGTCCGGCCCCGGGGCGTCGCAAGCCGACGCCACAGCGCCGACCTGAATGCCAGGCGGCGCCACGCGCCGCCGACCGAGCCCCACACGGACCCGGCGAGGCCAACGCGGAGGCCGCAAAGCGCCGCAGCGCAAGGCGCGGCGCGGAAAACCGGGCAAGCGGCGGCGCCTAGGCGCCGCGTCCCCGCACCGCGTCATCGTTTCGTCATCCAATTGCGGTAGAGCCGCGCCGGCGAAGGCGCTAGCCTGCGCGGCCATTCATCCACCGCCTACCGCCATGTCGTCGCGCCTGCGCCTGTTGCTCGTCCTCTGCGCCAGCCTGTGCCTGACCAGCCTGGGCCTGGCCGCCCGCTCCTCCACCTCGCTCAGCGACCGCCTGGTCGCGCCGGGCGGCGTGTCGCCGCTGATGGACGAGGAACGCATCCAGGGCCTGCTGGCGACGCTGCCCAACCGCAGCGGGCACGTGCTCACCCCGGCCGGCATCCCGATCTTCTGGCGCGCGATCGATCCGGGCGATTACCGCATGCGCTACCGCTACGAGCACGCCGGCCGCGACGCCAACGGCCACGAGCGCGCCGATTTCGCGATGGACGTGGCCGCCCCGCAGCCCGGCCCCCACGCCGCCCCGCGCGGCACCGTGGTGCTGCTGCATGGCTGGATGATGGACGGCGACTCGCTGCTGCCGTGGTCGCTGGACCTGGCCCAGGCCGGCTACCGCAGCATCAGCATCGACCTGCGCAACCACGGCCGCTCCGGCGGCGGCCCGGCCGGCTACGGCACGCGCGAGTCCGACGACGTGGTCGCGGTGATCCGCGCGCTGCGCGCCCGCGGCGAGATCCAAGGCCCGCTGTACCTGTTCGGCGTGTCCTACGGCGCCGCCACCGCGCTGTTCACCGCGCAGAAGCTGGGCGGCGACGTCGAAGGCGTGGTCGCGATGGAATCCTTCGCCAACGCCGGCCGCGGCATCCGCGACATGATCCCGCACATGCTCGCCAGCCGCCCGCAGGGCTGGATGGCCAGCGCGGCGATGGACCTGGCGCGCTGGCGCTACGGCGGGCAGAACCTGGACGCGGTCATCGCCAACGCCAACCAGCGCCTGGCGCTGAACCTGGACCAGGTCGACGTGACCGCCGCCGTGCGCACCGCGCCGGCCTGCCTGCTGCTGCTGCACGGCAGCGCCGACCAGCACATCCCGGTCGCGCACGGCCGCCTGCTGGCACTGGACGCGCCGCGCGCGCACTACCTGGAGATGCCCGGCGAGAACCACATCAGCCTGCCGATGCGGCTGGACCTGCTGGCGCCGACCGTGGAGGACTGGTTCGCCGAACTGCCGGCGCAGCGCCACGACGGCCACTGCCCGTCGCCGCTGGCGCCGCGCGTGGACGCAGAGCAGCAGCTGACTGGCGGCGCCCCGGCCGCGAGTGGCAGCCGGGGTTGAGCCGGGATTGGGGATGCGCAAGGGCCGAAGCCGCTCATAGCGGTAGCGTAGCGGCCCGCGCAGGTCGCCGTTACAAATCCCCAATCCCGAATCCCCAATCCCGGCCTCTCAGGCCCCCCGCCGCCCCCAGCCCGAGCGCCACAAACTCTCGCCGGCGAACAGCAGCAAACCCACCCAGATCGCGGCGAAGCCGATCGCCTTGCCGCTGTCGAACGGCTCGCGGAAGAACCACACCCCCAGCAGCAACTGCAGGCTCGGCGCGATGTACTGCAGCAGGCCGACCAGCGACAGCGGAATGCGCCGCACGCCGTAGGCGAACCCGATCAGCGGCACCGCGGTGACCACGCCGCCGAACACCAGCAGCAGATCGTTGCGCCAGCCCCACCCGGTGGCGAAACCGCCGCCGTGCCCGGTTTCGCTCCACAGCACGAAACCCAGTGCCGGCAGGAACAGGTACAGGCTCTCCACGCCCAGTCCGGCCACCGCATCCACCTGCACCAGCTTACGCAGCAGGCCGTACAGCCCGAACGAAGCGGCCAGGCTCAGCGCGATCCACGGCAGCGCACCGGCATCGACGGTGAGCCACGCCACACCGAACGCGGCGCACGCCACCGCCAGCCACTGCAACGCGCGCAGCCGCTCCTTCAGCACCAGCACGCCGAGCAGCACGTTGACCAGCGGATTGATGAAATAGCCCAGGCTGGCCTCGATCACGTGGCCGGCGTTGATCGCCCAGATGTACAGGCCCCAGTTGAACGCGATCGCCAGGCTGCTCAGCGCCAGGATCGCCAGCGCGCGCGGCTGCGCGGCGATGCTGCGCCACCACTGCAGGCGCGTGCGGTACAGCAGCCAGCCCACCACCAGCACCGCGCTCCAGACGATGCGGTGGGCGATGATGTAGGCCGACGGCACCGCCTTGAGCAGATGCCAGTACACCGGCACCACGCCCCACAGCGCGAAGGTCAGCGCGGTGATCAACAGGCCGCGGCGCGTGTCCTGCTCGGTGACGCTCATCGCCGCGTCCGCGCCACGGTGATGACCACCACGCCGGCCAGGATCACCGCCATCGCGCCCAGGTCGCTGGCGCTGAAGCGCTCGCCGCCGAGCCAGCTGCCCAGCGCCACCGCGATCACCGGATTGACGTAGGCATAGCTGCCGGCCAGCACCGGCCGCACGTTCTGCAGCAACCACACGTAGGCGGTGAACGCCACGATCGAGCCGAACACGCACAGGTAGGCGACCGCCATCAACGCGTGCGGCGTCGGCCACGCGTGCGGGCGTTCGCCGCTCAGCAGGCCGGTGGCGACCAGCAGCACGCCGCCGCACAGCATCTGCCCGGCCGCGGCCATGAACGGCATCGGCAGATCGCGACCGCGCGACCACACCGAGCCGAACGCCCAGCCGATCGGCGCGATCAACAGCAGCACCAGGCCCTTGGGGCTGGCGCTGAGGCTGCTGCCGGCGTTGAGCCACAGCACGCCGGCGAACCCGACCACGATGCCCAGCCATTCGCCGCGGCTGGCGTGCTGCCCGCGCAGCGCGCCGAACAGCGCCATCCACAGCGGCACCGAAGCCACCGCGACCGCGGCCAGGCCGGAGGACACCTGGCGCTCGGCCAGCACCACCATGCCGTTGCCGCACAACAGCAGCAGCGCGCCCAGCACCGTCAGCGACCCCCATTGCGCGCGCGTCGGCGCGGCCACGCCGCGCCAGCGCAGCACCGCGTACAGCAGCGAGCCGGCGACCACGAAGCGCAGTCCCGAGACCATGCTCAACGGCGGCGTGCCGCCTTCCAGCGCGAAGCGGATCGCCAGATAGGTCGACCCCCACACCACGTAGACCAGCAGCAGCGCGAGGACGACGAAACCGCCACGCGCGGGGACGGCGGCGACGGGAGAAGGCGGGGACGACATGCGCAGAAGGACCGGGCGGTGTGGAAATGGATTCTAGGCCAGCGGCGGCGACCAGCGACAGCAGCGCGGCGCGGCGCGATACGCGTGGCACGCTGTTTTGCACGTGGCGCACGCGCCGCGTTCGCGATGTATCGACGATGCATGCTCGATCTCGATCGTGGCAGCGCACGCGCTTTCCGCGCAGGAGCCGTCGTGGCGAAGTCGGTCCATCGATGCCGCACGCCGCGCTGGCGAGCTCGTCCGCGTCGGGACTGAAGTCCCTCCCACAGTGCCCCCATCCGGCTGGCCGCAAGTCCTTTGTAGGAGCGGCTTCAGCCGCGACGAACGAAGTCGGGAGCTGCGCCGGCTTCGGACACTGTCTGTCGGGGCTGAAGCCCCTCCTACAGTGCACCCAGCCCGCTAGCCGCGAGCCTCCTGTAGGAGCGGCTTCAGCCGCGACGAGCGAAGCCGGAAACTGCGCCGGCTTCGGACACTGTCTGTCGGGGCTGAAGCCCCTCCTACAGTGCACCCAGCACACTAGTCGCAAGTCCCTGTAGGAGCGGCTTCAGCCGCGACGAGCGAAGCCGGAAACTGCGCCGGCTCCGGAGACCATCTGTCGGGGCTGAAGCCCCTCCTACAGTGCACCCAGCCGGCATGCCGCAAGCCCCTGTAGGAGCGGCTTCAGCCGCGACGAGCGAAGCCGGAAACTGCGCCGGCCTCGGACACGGTCTGCACCGGTCGATCACCTTCCGCATGACGGCGGTTCGCAACTCAGCGGGCGCACGATAGCGCCAGGAACACCGCCAGTGCGCCTACTTCGGTGTGAGCCGGAACAGGCCACCGGCCTTGGCGTCTTCCAGCAACCACAGCGAGCCATCCGGCGCCTCCTCGATATCGCGGATGCGCTTGCCGATGCTCCAGCGATTGACCGCGGTGGCGCCGCCCTTGCTATCGACAGTGACGCGGATGATGCCCTGGCTGACCAGGCCGCTGATCAACGCGCTGCCCTTCCACTGCGGGAACAGGCTGCCCTTGTAGAACATCAGGTTGCCGGGCGCGATCACCGGCACCCAATAGATCGCCGGCTTGGCAAGATCGGGCCGCGTCTCGGGTTTGGGAATCGGCACGCCGTTGTAATTGACGCCATACGAAACCAGCGGCCACCCGTAGTTCTTGCCGCGCTGGATCAGGTTCAGTTCGTCGCCACCGAGGGGACCGTGCTCGAGTTCCCACAGCCGACCGTCAGGCCCGAAGGCGAGGCCGTAGGGGGTGCGGTGGCCGATGGACCAGGTTTCGGCCGGCGTGAGGTTGGCGTTGGGGAACGTATAGGTGCTGACCACCGGCGCCGTCTTGGCCGCCTCGGTATCGGCCGCCGGATCGATCAGCGGGATGGTGCGCGCACCGCCCCTGCCTGCCCACGGGTTGCCCGGCGCGGGCTTGCCGTCCAGCGTCAACCGCAGGATCTTGCCCACTGGTTGATTGAGATCCTGTGCCGGCGTGAAGCGCTGGCGATCGCCCACCGTGAGGAACAGATACTGGCCATCCGGCGAAAAGGCGATCTGCGCGCCGGCCTGGCCGCCCTTGCCCGTGGGCATCTGGCGCCATAGCACCTTGAAGTTGTCCAGCCGGGCCTCGTTGCCCTCCACCACCAGTCTGCCTCGGCCCATGGCCAGGCCGCCGCCGTAGTCGCCGGGTGCCACATACGTCAGGTACACACTCTTGTCGATGGCGTAGTGGGGCGACACGAACACGCCCAGCATGCCGTTCTGGCCTTCAACGTAACTGGCCGGCACGCCCTTGAGCTCGGTCTTGGCGCCTTGCGGAGTCACCAACTGCACGCGACCGACCTTCTCGGTGATCAGCATGCGGCCATCGGGCAGGAACGCGATGCGCCAGGGCAGATCGAAGGTGGCCACCTTGGTGACGTTGAAAGGGAGCTCAGGGTCGGGCTTCTGATTGCCTGCGTTGGTCTGCGCGTGCGCGACACTCGTCAGTAGGACTCCGAGCAGAACCGCATTTGCCAGCGTCTTCATCTGCATGATTCCTCGCGTCCAGGTGGCGCGAGGAATCGTAGTGGTTTCGGCGCCGCCTGGGTGTGACAACGGCCCATCCTGGGATGTCGGTCAGAACAGCCCGTCGACCAGCAACGCTCCACCGGAGACTTCGAGGACGTTTCCGGGGACATAGGGATGGGTCGTCAGGAAGACCGCCGCGTGCCCGACGTCGGCGATCGTGACGGGCGCCAGGTCCAGGGCGAGGGAATGCGACAGCGCGTCTACCGCGGCGAACGTCGAGGTGACGGCCGCCATGCCAAGCTTCGCCCTCGCTCCAATGCCGCCGCCAAGGAAGGTCGTCGAGCCGTTGCGCGCCAGGTGCGGAGCGGCATGGCGGGCGCCCCCCCCTCAGCGCCGCGCCGCCTCGCTCGCATCGCGCGCCGGCTTGAACTCCGAACCGTCGTCCCAGCGCGGCCATTCGCGGCTGTCGGCCAGGCGCTGGCCCAGGTCGTACAGCAGCAGCGTGTCGGCGGCATGCCCGGTCGGATCCCAGGACGCGCTCCAGCGATCGCAGGGCTGGTGGTAGCAGTCGGCGAAATAGCGGTCGCGGATCGCCTTGCCGGCGGCCACGCCGCCGTCCAGCTTGTCCAAGCCAGGCCCCACCGTGATCGCCGGCACCCCGGCGCGGGCGAAGGCGAAATGGTCGGCACGATAGAAGAAGCCCGCCTCCAGGTTCGGATCCGGCGAATAGGCGCGGCCGCGCGCCTGCGCCGCGGCGGCCAGGTCGCGCTCCAGCGACACCCGCCCGCGGCCCCACGAGGCGATGTCGCGGGTGGCGCCGTCGGGGCTGAACATTTCGCTGTTGATCACCGCCACGGTGGTCGCCAGCGGCGCCAGCGGATGCGCGGCGTAGTAGGTCGCGCCGAGCAGGCCCTTCTCCTCGGCGGTGAGCGCGATGAAATACAGCGTGCGCTGCGGCCGCGGCCCGGCGGCGAAGACCCGCGCCAGCTCCAGCACGCTGGCCACGCCGGTGGCGTTGTCGATCGCGCCGCGGCGGATGCGATCGCCGCTGGCGTCGGCCGCACCGATGCCGAACGCGTCCCAGTGCGCCGAGTAGATGATGGTCTCCTCGGGATGCGTGGCGCCTTCCAGCTTGGCCACCACGTTGTGGGTGACCACGCGCTCGCGCTTGAGCGCGAAGCGCACCGACAGCGCCGCATCGCCCAGCGCCTGCGGGCGGAAGTCGGCGCGCTGCGCGCGCTGCTTCTCCGCCTCGAAATCCAGCCCGGCGCGCTGGAACAGCGACACCGCCAGTGCGCGCTGCATCCAGCCGCGTACCGGCACGTGCTGCGCGCGCGCCTGCGCGTCGCTGCGCTCGATGTCGAACAGCGGCGACAGCCCGGAACTCTTCACCGTGGCCCAGCCGTACGCCGCCGGCGCGGTCTCGTGCACGATCAGCACGCCGGCCGCGCCCTGCCGCGCGGCTTCCTCGTACTTGTAGGTCCAGCGCCCGTAGTAGGTGACCGCACGGCCGTCGAAGGCGCCGGGCTGCGGCGTCTCGAAGTCGGCGTCGTTGATCAGCATCACCGCGATCTTGCCCTTCAGGTCCACGCCCTTGTAGTCGTCCCAGCCGCGCTCGGGCGCGTGGATGCCGTAACCGACGAACACCAGCGGCGCGTCCTTCAGCGCTACCTTGCTGCCGGGACGCAGGCTCTGCAGCACCACGTCCTCGCCGTTGACCAGCGCCTGCGAGGCGCCGGCCACACGCAGCGTCGCCGTCACCGGTCCGTCGACCTGCGCGCGCACCAGCGGCACCGCCTGGGTCCAGCCGCCGTCGTCGCCCGCCGGTTGCACGCCGGCCAGGCGGAACTGTTCGCTGAGATAGGCGATGGTCTTGTCCTCGCCCGGCGTGGCCGGCGCACGGCCCTCGAACGCATCGGACGCCAGCGTGCGCACATGCCGCTCCAGCGCCTCGGCATCGATGCCGCCGCCGGGCAGCGCCTCGTTGGCCGCCTGCGCGGCGCCCCCCATGAACAGGCAGGCGGACAGCAGCAACATACGCATCGGATTCACGGCAACGACCTGGAAAACAGCGGGCCGCACAGTGTAGAGCGTGACACCGTCACGAAACAGCAATGAGGTGGATCGAGATGCGAGATGCGCAGACACACCGCTTTTCCCATTCCCGATTCCCCAATCCCGAATCCCGGCCCCTCACCGATCCAGCCAGCAGCCCAGGCCCTGCGCATTGAGCTCGATATCCATCTGCAACACCCGCTCCACGCCGGCATCGTCGAGCGGGCAGCCATGCAGCCGCGCGCGCTCCAGGTACAGCGCGCTCAGCGCGGCGACCAGGCAGCGATGGCGATCGGAACGCCCGTCGCAACCGCGCGCGATCGCCACCATCGCGTCGAGTTGCTCGAACAGCTCCGCCGCCAGCGTGTCCGCCGCGCCGACCGGGCCGTAGTGGGTCAGATACAGCGTCTCCGGCGCATGGCCGAGCATGCGCTGGATCGAGGCGCGCATCGCTTCCGGATCGAACTGCACCGGCGAGGAGGTCGGGATCACGAACGCGCCCTGCGCGCTGTCCAGTTCGCGGTACGACAGGCCGAAGGTGTCGCCAGTGAACCAGCTGCGGCTGCGCGCGTCCCATACGCACAGATGATGGCGCGCGTGGCCGGGCGTATCGATGCACAGCAGTTCGCGCTCGCCCAGCCACAGCCGATGGCCGTCCTCGGCGACGACGACGCGCTCGGCCGGCACCGGCACGATCGTGCCGTAGCTGCGCGCGATCTCGGCCGCGCCGTACACCGCGGTAGCGCCGGCGATCAGCCGCGCCGGATCGATCATGTGCGGCGCGCCGCGCGGATGCACCAGCAGGCGCGCGTTCGGCAGCTGCTGCAGCAACGCGCCGGCGCCGCCGGCGTGGTCCAGGTGGACGTGGGTCAGGATCAGCCAGTCCACGTCGCCCGGCGCCAGGCCGGCGCCGTCGAGCGCGGCCAGCATGGCCGGCAGCGAGTGGCTGGTGCCGCAATCGACGAACGCGCCACGCCCGTTCTCCACGATCAGGTAGGCCGCATCGAACTGCGCGCGCTGGAAGCCGGTGTCGATGAGATGGATGCTGGGGTCGCGTGGCATTGCGCAAGGCGGTGGCTGGGCGAACCTCCATTCTAGGCCGTATGGAGGCGGTTGCCAGCCCTGCGCGGAGCGGTGGTCAGGCCGACGACCCGGTTCGCACGCGGCCCGCGCTGCTGCCCGCTTCTCTGCAGGAGGGGCTTCAGCCCCGACCGGGCGTTACCGGTAATGCCCGGTCGGGGCTGAAGCCCCTCCTACAGGAGTGCTTCGCCGTGCACTGCGTTCAGCCCGCGTCGCGCAGCCGCTGCAGCGCGGCCAGCACGGCCTCGGCGGGCACCGCCAGACTGAATTCTGCGGTCTGCAGCGCATCGGCGCGATCGGCCTGCTTGAGCGCGCCGATCACGCGCCCGGCATCGCGCGGCGACGCGAAACCGCCGCTCTGCAGCAGCAGCGCGCCTTCGCCGTCGAGCAGCTTGAAGTAGAAGCGGCCGTCGCCTTCGCGGTACTGCTTGAAGCTCGGCAGCGCCTGCCTGGCCGCGGCGGCATCGGCGTGCCCGGCCTCGCGCAGCGACAGGTCGCGCAGGCCCACCGCATGCCGCAGTTCGGCCAGGAACGGCGTGGCATAGCGCGCGCGCAGGCGCTGCGCGTTGTCGCGCAGGATCGCCTCGATATCGCCCGGCCGCGCCATCAGCGCCTCGTAGCGCTCGCGCATCGGCGCGATCTCCGCATCGATGCGCGCGAACAGCTGTTGCTTGGCCTCGCCCCAGCCGATGCCGCCGGCGAAGGCCTGCGCGAACGCGGCGGTCTCCTCGTCGCTGGCGAAGGCCTGGTACAGCTGGAACAGCGCCGAGCCCTCGGTGTCCTTCGGCTCGCCCGGCGCGCGCGAATCGGTGACGATGGAGAACACCCGCTTCTTCAGTTCCTCGCGCGGGGCGAACAACGGAATCGTGTTGTCGTAGCTCTTGCTCATCTTGCGCCCGTCCAAGCCGGGCAAGGTGGCCACGTTCTCGTCGATCAGCGCTTCGGGCAGGGTGAAATAGTCGCGACCGTAGACGTGGTTGAAACGCTGGCCGAAATCGCGCGCCATCTCGATGTGCTGGATCTGGTCGCGGCCCACCGGCACCTGCTGCGCGTTGAACAGCAGGATGTCGGCGGCCATCAGCACCGGGTACATGAACAGCCCGGCACTGACCCCGGCATCGTCGTCCTCGCCGTCGGCGCGGTTCTTGTCCACCGCCGCCTTGTAGGCGTGGGCGCGGTTGAGGATGCCCTTGCCGGCGACGCAGGTCAGGAACCAGGTCAGCTCGTTGGTTTCCGGCACGTCCGACTGGCGGTAGAACCACACCTTCGACGGATCCAGCCCGGCCGCCAGCCACGAGGCGGCGATCTCCAGGGTCGAGCGCTGGGTGCGCGCCGGGTCCTGCGCCTTGATCAGGCTGTGCAGGTCGGCCAGGAAATAGAAGCTCTCGATGCCGGGGCGCAGGCTGGCCTGCAGCGCCGGGCGGATCGCGCCGACGTAGTTGCCCAGGTGCGGGGTGCCGGAGGTGGTGATGCCGGTAAGGACGCGGGTGGTCATGCGGGGAATCGACGGCCAGAAGAAAACCCGGCGAGTTTAACCGCTGCGCGGCAACCCCGTTCCGGCGCATGGCGCGTTCAACAGCAGGTCCCTTCCGTGGAGTCGCCGTGATGCGCAAGCCCGCCCGCCTGTTTTATTCGACCCGCCCGATCGGCCCGATCTCGATCGCCTTGCTGTGCATCGGCCTGTTGTGCGGTTTCCGCCCCTACCCCGCGCCGCCCGCGTCCGCTCCGCTGGTGGAGCTGAGCGTGATCGACCGCGACGCCGACGGCGCCGATCTGCCGCAGTACGTGCAGCGCGGCCAGCGCTGGATCGCCGCCGCGCCCGGCCACCGCTATGCGCTGCGCCTGACCAACCGCAGCGGCCGCCGCGTGCTGGCGGTGCTGTCGGTGGATGGGGTCAACGCGGTCAGCGGCCAGACCGCGGCCAGCGACCAGCGCGGCTACGTACTGGCGCCGTGGCAGAGCACCGAGATCGCCGGCTGGCGCAAGTCGCAGCGCGAGATCGCGCAGTTCGTGTTCACCGACCTCGCCGACAGCTACGCCGCGCGCACCGGCCGCCCCGACAACGTCGGCGTGATCGGCATGGCGGTGTTCGAGGAAGCGCCGACGATCGTGCCGCAGGCGAGCGTCGAGCAGGACAGCGAACAGCGGTACGGCGAGCGCGCTGCGGCGCCGGTGGCGCCCGCGCCCGCAGCCGCCGCACGCGCGCAGGAAAGCGACGCGGCGCAGGGCAAGATGCAGCGCCTGGGCACCGGCCATGGCGAACGCGAATGGTCGCCGTCCAGCGTCACCGAGTTCGAACGCGCCAGCGACGTGCCGCGACAGCGCCTGCAGCTGCGCTACGACAGCCATGCGCGGCTGGTCGCGCGCGGGGTGATCCCGCGGCCGCGCCCCTACCCGCGCGTGGCCGACGTCCCGCAGGCCTTCCCCGGCGACTTCGTGCCGGATCCGCCGGCGCGCTGAGCCTGCACGACCGCGCAAAAACAAACGGGCCGCATCGCGGCCCGTTTCTGCGTAGAGCGCATCGACCGCCTCAGTCGCGGTATTCCTTGCCCAGGCCGTCCTGGAAGGTGCGCACTTCCTTCTCGGCGCGGTCGCGATCCCAGCCGTAGCGTTCCTGCAGCTTGCCCGACAGGTACTGCGCATTGCCGGAGGCCACGTCGAAATCGTCGTCGGTCAGGTCGCCCCACTGCGCCTTGATCTTGCCCTTGAGCTGGGTCCACTTGCCGGAAATGATGTCTTTGTTCATAGCATCGCTCTCGTTGGAGGTGGGCGGCGATTGCACCGCGCGCACAGCATTGCGCCTGCGCCGTTGCCGATCGATCAATGCGCCGTCAACGGCGCATGAGCACGATGAAGCGTTTATCGCGGGCTTGTCGGCCAAACCAGGACGGAATGCCAAACCGTCATCGTCCACGGTTTCTCATTCCATACAGAACAAAGAAGCCACAACCGGGCATCGGCAGCCGATTGCGACGCTTCGCGCCGCGGTCAGAACCCTATCGCCGCGATCCCGGCCAGCACCACCACGGCGCCGACGATGCGCCGCGCGAGATGATCCTCGCGAAAGAGTGTGCACGCGAGCAGCGAGCCGATGACGACGGAAGACTCGCGCAAGGGCGCGACCAGCGCCACCGGCGCGCTCTTCATCGCGGTGAGCACAAGGATGTAGGCCAATGGCGAGAACACGGCCACGATGAGGATCGGCACGGCGTCGGTGCGGATGGCAGCCCGGATCCGATGCCGTCGGCGCAGCGCGCTCGGGACCAGGATCAGACTCTGCAACAGCAGAGTGGCGGCGTAGTAGCTCACAGGCGCCAGTTGCAGAGAAGTGACCGCATAGCTGTCCCAGAGGGTGTAGCTGGCGATGGTGGCGCCCGTCGCGGCGCCCCAGCGCAGTCCATGCAGCGGACGGCGGCTCCCGCTTTTGAACGGATTGCCGCTGACGACCAGGATGCCGGCCACGACAAGGAGCGCGCCGAACGTTGCGATCGTGGTGAGATGCTCTCGCAGGAAAAGGACGGCGAAGAGCATGGTCAGCAACGGCCCCGTGCCGCGCGCGATCGGGTAGACCACGCCGAACTCGGCACGGTCGTAGCCGGCCTGCAACGTCATGGAGTACGCGATATGCAACACCGCCGAGACCGCGGCGCCCACCACGAGTCGCCAGTCGAGCGCTTGCTGCGCATTGGCGATGAAGACGAGGCTGATCGGAACATAGAGCAGCGCTGCGGCGCAGGTAGACGCGAAGACGAACAGCAACGTATCGCCGCGCTTGTACTTCGAAGCCAGGTTCCATGCCGCATGTGCGACCGCTGCCGCGAGGACCAGTGCAATGGCGCCAGGCTGCATCAGGTGATATCAGGCAGGTCCATGCCGGCCCGTTCCGCCCGACGGCTGCGCTCCGGGTCGCGCAGTGCCAGGGAGGCGGCCAGCGCGTCGACGACGACGAGCTGGGCCAGGCGGCTCGCCGCTGCAGCCATCTGCCCCGGCAACGGCGCGCCGCCCACCACGAGCGCGGTGTCCGCCAGGTTCGCCAGCGGTGTGCCGTACTGATTGGTGACCGCAATGAGCGAAGCTCCGGCGGAGGACGCCGCATCCGCGATGGCGAGCGTGCTCGAGGTGCGCCCGGTCGAACTGACGGCGATGACGGCGTCTTCCGGGCCCAGCAGCCGCGTCGCGATCATCGCCGACAGATAGTCCGCGATGCCGATGGTGGTCACGCCCACCGCACGCAGGCGGAAAACCGCGTCCGCAGCGACCGTCGCCGACGGACCGGCACCGAACACGATCACTTGGCGGGCAGACAGGAGCGTCTCGACCGCCCTGTCGAACGCAGCGAGTTCGACCGCCCCGCCGAGCGCGGTCAAGGCTTCGCTGCCTGCGCGGGCGCAGGCCTCCAGCACCGCGGCCGAGCTCGCATCCGCGGCGAGCGCTTCAGGCGGCGCGAAGAAGCGGGTGGTACCGCGCGCGCGGGCGATCTCCATTTTGAGTTCGGCGAATCCGCCGAACCCGATCGCACGCGCAGCGCGGACCACGCTCGGCGGCGAAACGCCGGCACGGGCGGCGACCTGCGCCGCAGTGCTCGCCCCGACAAACAACGGATCGGCAAGCAGCAGCGCGACGACTTTGGCTTCGCTCGCGGCGAGATCGCCGCTGCGCGCCTGGACGTTCCAGATCAGCTGCACCAGTCGCGCATCGATCTCCGTAACGGCGTTACATTTGTTTTTCTTCATATGTAATACGTTACACTTGTCGTGCGGCAAGCACCACCACCGCGTGAGCAGCTGCTCCGCAGCTAGGCGAAGGAGTCCGTTTCAATGAACACCCAATGCGATGCAGCAATCGCCGTGCTCGGCCCGGGAGCCATCGGCACCACCATCGCAGCGGCGCTGCACGAAGTGGGCCGCACGCCCCTGCTGTGCGGCCGTACGCCGCGCGATCGGCTGACGCTGCGCGATGGCGAGCGTGTGATCGTGGTTCCCGGCCCGGTGCGGACTGATCCAGCACGCATGGAGCGGACGGTCGACCTGGTCTTTCTCGCGGTCAAGTCGACACAGAACGCCGCGGCCGCGGAATGGCTCGCGGCGTTGAGTGGCCCGGACACCGTCGTGTGCGTCCTCCAGAACGGGGTCGAGCAGTTGCAGAACGTCACTCCGCATTGCCCACGCGGGCACATCGTTCCGGCTGTCGTCTGGTTTCCTGCGCAAATGCAATCCGACGGGTCGGTGCACCTGCGCGGCGACGTGCGCATCAGCCTGCCGGACACGTTGACGTCCCGTGTGGTGGCGAAGGCACTGCAAGGCACGCGCTGTTCGGTCGATCTGGCCTCGAACTTCCAATCTCTGGCGTGGCGCAAGCTGCTGCAGAACGCGGCAGCCGGACTCATGGCGCTCGCGCAGCGCCGCTCGGGCATGTTCGGCCGATCCGACATCTCCAGGCTCACCCTGGACTACCTGCAGGAGTGTCTGGCCGTGGCCCGCGCCGAGGCCGCGGAGTTGGGCGACGATGTGCCGCAGGCGATCCTCGACAACTTCCAGGCTGCCCCCGCCGACATGGGCACTTCGATCCTGACGGATCGCCAGGCCGGCCGGCCATTGGAATGGGATATCCGCAATGGCGTCATCGCGCGTCGCGGACGGGCTCACGGCGTTGCCACGCCCATCAGCGATGTCGTGGTGCCGCTGCTTGCGGCCGCGAGTGACGGTCCTGGTTGACGCTGCGGACCAGGCTTCGCGCAATTCAGCGCGATAGCGGCTGCATTCTTGCGGCAAAAAAAAACGGGCCGGCAAGCCGACCCGTCTTTCGTCACCGAGCGCTGGGCTCAGTTCTTGGCAGCGTCTTCGACCTTCTCGCCGGCGCTCTTCACGTCCTTGCCGGCACCGGCAACCGTGTTGCAGCCCGACAGCAGGCCCACCGAAAACATCGCCAGCAGCATCCACGCAAAAGTACGCTTCATAGGTCTCACTCCTTCTTGGTCATGGGAACGCGGCATAGGTGGCCGCGCGGGGTTACGCATTGGGTAATCGGTCAACGCCAAACCACTGCGGACGATCGATCAGCACTTGCCGTCTTTGCAATCGTCGGCCTTGGTTTCCACCTTATCGCCGGCCTTCTGCATGTCCTTGCCGGCACCGGCCATGGTGTTGCAGCCAGTCAGCATGCCCCCGCAGAACAGGGTCAGCATCATCAAGGTGAGCAGTCGCTTCATCGTGGAGTCCTCGCAGTGGATCGGGTCTGGGTGGTCGCGGCGATAGCCGTTGCCGAACTACCGTCTGGCGGTGAATCTGACTTCACGACTGTGGATTTCACGTGAATGAAGCGTGGCAATATTCAGTTTCGCGCCGAAAATCGCGTCAATCGCGCATCAGCGTGGACTTGCCGAACAGGCTCTCGACCAGGTCCACCGCCAGCTCGGCGGTCAGATTGCGATGGTCCAACACCGGATTGAGCTCCACGATGTCCAGCGAACCCATGCGTCCGCTGTCGGCGATCATCTCCATCACCAATTGCGCTTCGCGGTAATTCGGCCCGCCGGGCACGGTGGTGCCGACGCCGGGAGCGATGCTCGGGTCGAGGAAATCCACGTCGAAACTGACGTGCAGGTGCGTGTCCGCGTCCAGCCCGTCCAGCGCCGCCTCCATGGTCCGCTTCATGCCCATCTCGTCGATGTAGCGCATGTCGTACACGTCGATGCGGTGCTGCTTGATCAGCCGCTTCTCGTCCGGATCGACCGAGCGGATGCCGATCTGGCGGACCTGCTCCGGGCGCAGCGCCGGTGCGGCGCCGCCCAGTTCGGTCAGCGCCTGCGGCCCCAGCCCGCACAGGCAGGCCACCGGCATGCCGTGCACGTTGCCCGACGGGGTCACCTCGCTGGTATTGAAGTCCGAATGCGCGTCCAGCCACAGCACCCGCAGCTTGCGCCCCTGCTCGCGGCAATGCCGCGCCACCGCAGTGATCGAGCCGATGCCCAGGCAATGATCGCCGCCGAGCATGATCGGCATGCGCCCGGCGCGCAGTTCGGCGTAGCTGGCTTCCATCAGCGCGCGGTTCCAGGCCACCACTTCGTCCAGGTGGCGATAGCCAGCGACCGGGGATTGCCACGGGTTGCGCGGACCGTCGAGGTTGCCCAGGTCGCGCACCTCGATGCCGCGATTGGCCAGCGCCTCGTGCAGGCCGGCGATTCGCAGCGCCTCCGGCCCCATGCGCGCGCCGCGGTGCCCGGCACCGATGTCGGTGGGAACGCCGATCAGGGACACCGGCAGAAAAGAGGAATTCATGCGGACGCGCTCCAGCGAAAAATGTGCGCCAGTCTAGCGAGCCGCCCGCGGCGCGACCCGCCGCGGCGCAGCAGGCCGAGCGCCGGCCGTGTGCGCCGGCTGCCGGAAGCACGCGCAAATGCAGCGCTGCAGCGTGCTTGCGCGCGAGATCGACACGAGGAGGGCGCAGCGTGACGCGGGCCTGCGCGATGCGCTGCATGAAGACGTGAAGAGTGGTGCCGCTTGTCCGAATCGAACGGACGACCTACTGATTACAAATCAGTTGCTCTACCGACTGAGCTAAAGCGGCACGAGGACTGCAGCGCCCGCGCTGCGGGCCGTCGCAGTCTACCTGCTGGCAGGCCGTTGCGGCACATCGCGGCGGTGCTGCGGGACTGCGATCTGCCGGCCGCACGAGGCCGAAACAACCGCAGCGCGGCATTCTAGCGCAGCGTGGCGCAGTCCAGCGCGCGTTGCCGCTGCGCGCCGAGTTGCCGGCGCAGCGCCGCGGCCTGCGCCGCGGAGTCGGTCCGCAGGTCCAGCCACCAGCGCGACTGGCCGCTGCCGCCGCTGGGAATCAGATCGACGTTGAAGCCGGCCTTGGCCAGTTCGGCCTTGCGGCGTTCGGCGCCTTCGCGGCTGCGGTACTGGCCCAGGGCGATGGCATTGCCGGCATCGCCCTGGCGGATCGGGTAGTAGTCGCGGATGCCGGCGGCGACGATGCGATCGACCGCCGCCTTGACCCCGTCCTCGCCGCCGATGGTCGGCAGCAGTACGCGGAAGCTGGTGGCGTCGCCGTCGCCGACCTCGCGCAGGCGCGGGCGCGGTGCGGCACCGAGTGCGGCGGCCGCCGTCTCGGCCGCGGCGCGGTCCGGATATGGGCCCAGGCTCAGGCACACGGGGGCGGTGGCAGGCTCGGCGGCGGGAGCCGCTGCGACGCTGGGCGCTTTGGGCTGCTGCGGCGGCGGCGCGGCGGCGGCGGGCACTGCGGTGGTCGCAGGCGCGTCCGCAGCCGGCGCAGCGACGACCGGAGCGGCAGCGTCCGGCACGGGGGCCGTGTGGACCGCTGGCGTCGGCGCCGCTGCGGAGGCAGCCGGCGCCGGAGACGCGGCCTGCGGCACCGCCGCGGACGCTGGCACCAATTGCAGCGTCGCCACGCCGGCCGGCAGCGCCGGCATCGGTGCCGGCGCCGGGGTCTGCGGCTGCGTCGCCCACCACAGCGCGACGCCGAGATTGAGGATGGTCAGGACGACGAGCAGGGCGCGAACGAGCATGCGCGGATTCTACCCGGCGGACCCGGCCGCGGCGTGCGCCTGCGCCCACAGCGCCAGCCCGTCCAGCACCAGCGATGGCCGCTGCTCGGCCGCCGGCAACGCATGCAGCAATGGCGGTGCGCCGCCGCCGTGCAGCAGCAGCCGCGGCCGCCGCGCCAGCAGCGCCTCGCCCTGCTGCAGGCTGCGTTCGATCAGCGCCAGCGCCGCGCCGTCGCAGCCAGAGGCCAGCGCATCGGCGGTATCGGCGGCGAACTCGCGATAGTCGCCGCCCTCGGCCGGCAGTTGCGCCGCGCGCTGCTGCAGGGCCTGGCGCATCGTGGTCGGCGACGGCGCGATGCGCCCGCCGTGGTGCAGGCCGTCGCGATCGAGCAGGTCCAGGGTCAGCGCGGTGCCGACCCCGACCACCAGCACGTCGCCGTCGCCGTGCGCGGCGAGCAGCGCCAGGAAGCGGTCCACGCCGAACTTGTGCGGTTGCGCGTAGGCGATGCGCACGCCGGCGCAGACCGCCTCGGTGCGCGCCACCCGCACCTGCGCGAAACGGGTGCGCAAGGCATCCAGCACCGTCGCGGTCAGTGCCGGCGCGGCGACGCTGGCGACATAGGCGGTGTCGCCGCGCGGCAGCGCCGCCACCGCGGCCGCGTCCATCGCTTCGGCGCCGTGCGGCCAGGCCTGCACCGCAGCGGCGCGGCCGCGTTCCAGCGCGGCGAACTTGAAGCGCGAATTGCCCAGGTCGAACAACCAGTCGCTCATGCCGGCCTCACGCTGACTTCGCCGGCGTGCAGCGGCCGCTCGCCGTCGGCGAAGGCGACCCGCAGCGCGCCGTCCTCGGCCAGGCCCAGCGCCACGCCCTCGCGCGCGACGCCGCCCTCGTCGATGCGGATCGCGCGCCCGGCGAGCAGGTCCAGCGCGGCGTAGCGCGGCAGGAACGGCGCCAGGCCCTGCGCGTCGAACAGCGCCAGCGCCGGCAGCAGATGCGACAGCACCCTCGCGGCGATCGCGTTGCGCGAGACCTCGGCGTCGGCGCCGGCCAGCGTGGCCAGGTCGGTCCACGGCTGGCCGATGCTCGCGGCGCTGGCCGCGGGCATGCGTACGTTGAGTCCCAGACCGATCACCGCGCGCGCCGGCCCGGCGAATTCGCCGCCGCCTTCGACCAGCAAGCCACCGAGCTTGTGTCCGTCGGCGAGCAGGTCGTTCGGCCATTTCAGCCCGACCGTGGCGAAGCCGGCCGCGCGCAGCGCCTCGGCCACGGCGACGCCGGCGGCCAGGCTCAGCCCGCCCAGCCGCCCCAGCCCGCCGTCGAAGCCGCGCGCCACCGACAGGTACAGGTGCGCCGCCAGCGGCGAGGCCCAGACCCGGCCGCGGCGGCCGCGGCCGCCGGTCTGGCGCTCGGCCAGCAGCACGGTGCTGCCGCGCGCCGGCGCCGGCCGCGCCAGCAGGGTGCTGTTGCTCGAGGCCAGGCTCCAGGCGATCTCCAGCCCGGCCAGCTCGTCGCGGGCGGCCGGCGCCAGCGCCGCGTGGATACGCTCGGCCTCGAGCAATTCCAGCGGCCGTGCCAGCCCGTAGCCCTCGCCGGCGCGACCGTCGATCTCCACCCCGGCCGCGCGCAGGCCCTGGATGCGCTTCCACACCGCAGCCCGGGTCAGCCCGAACGACCGCGCCAGGGCGTCGCCGGAAAGGCGGCCCTGGCTGAGCCGGGCCAGTAGTTCGCGCTCGTCCACGCCGATTCCATCGCCTCGAATCGGAAAATTATGCGGGAAGCGCCGTCCCCGCGCCCAGCGCCGGCCCTGCACCGGGTGAAAACCGCGTTAGAATCGGGATTCACCGCCGTTCGCCCTGGATGCCGACGATGCGCCGCTCCCTGCCGTGCCTGATCCTGCTGTTGCTCCCGCTGGCCGCCGTCCACGCGTCCGAAGCGCTGGTGAGCAAGCAGCGCAACGACTGCGTCTACGCCGACAACACCGACGCGGACGCCGCCCAGGCACGCCCGGCCTCGACGGCGCGTCCGCCCGCCGCGGCGGCCAAGCCGGCGGCACCGAGCGGCGGCGGCAGCGACAGCGACCTGGTGCCGCGCCTGCGCATGCCCAAGTGGCACAGCTTCCTGCCGGGGATGTTCCGCTGATCCCACGCTGGTTGCGCTGGCTGCTGCCGGCGCCTGTTGCGATCGACGATGCGACCTGGCAGCTGGTGCGACAGCGCTGCGCGTGGGTGGCGGCACTGGATGCGGAACGCGAGCAGCGGCTGCGTACGCTGGCTGCGCAATTCCTTCAGCAGAAGACCATCTCGCCGCTGGACGGGCTGACCCTGGATGCGGCGCAGCGCACCGTGCTGGCGGCGTTGTGCTGCCTGCCGTTGCTGGAGTTCGGTGCCGAGGGCCTGCGTGGCTGGTCGCAGCTGTTGGTGTATCCGGACGCGTTCCGCGTGCAGCGCAGCCATGTCGATGCGGCCGGCGTGCTGCACGAGTGGGAAGACGAGCTGATCGGCGAATCCTGGGACAGCGGCCCGTTGATCCTGTCCTGGGCCGATGTGCAGGCCGACCTGGACGACCCGCATGCCGGCTACTGCGTGGCGGTGCACGAGATAGCGCACAAGCTCGACGTGCTCGATGGCGCACTCGACGGCACGCCGCCGCTGCCGCGCGACTGGCAGCGGCGCTGGGCCGCGGATTTCCAGCGCAGCTACGACGCGTTCTGCAAGCGCGTGGACCGCGGCCGCGGCAGCGAGATCGACGCCTACGCCGCCGAGGCGCCGGAAGAATTCTTCGCGGTGGTCAGCGAATACCATTTCTCCGCGCCGCAGCGGCTGCAGCGCGAGATGCCGGACGTGGCCGCGCATCTGACGCGGTTCTACGGCCGCTCCCCGTTCGCTGGCGCGTAGGCGCGCGGCCTGAGAGGCGCGCAGGCGGCGATCGCGGCATGACGAATGTCTTGTTGCAGGAGCGACTTCAACCGCGACGAGCGAAGCCGGGAACTGCACCGGCTCCGGACACTGTCTGTCGGGGCTGAAGCCCCTCCTACAGAGACCCAGCTGGCTGGCCGCTAGTCCCTTGTAGGAGCGACTTCAGCCGCGACGAACGAAGTCGGGAACTGCACCGGCTCCGGACACTGTCTGTCGGGGCTGAAGCCCCTCCTACAGGGCACCCATCCGGCTGGCCGCAAGTCTCTTGTAGGAGCGGCTTCAGCCGCGACGAACGAAGTCGGGAACTACACCGGCTTCGGACACTATCTGTCGGGGCTGAAGCCCCTCCTACAGGGCACCAAGCTGGCTGGCCGCAAGTCCCTTGTAGGAGCGGCTTCAGCCGCGACGAACGAAGTCGGGAACTGCACCGGCTCCGAACACTGTCTGTCGGGGCTGAAGCCCCTCCTACAAGGCACCCAGCTGGCTGGCCGCAAGTCCCTTGTAGGAGCGGCTTCAGTCGCGACGAACGAAGTCGGAGACTGCACCGGCTTCGGACACTGTCTGTCGGGGCTGAAGCCCCTCCTACAGGGCACCCAGCCATCGCGCCGCCGCTCGTGCGGCGATGCCACAGCACAGCTCACACCAGTTGCAGATCCCGCGCATGCGCCTGCGGGAACACGTTCTGCAACTGCGCCGGCGACAGGCCCCACATGCGGCTCAGCAGGCCGGCGAACAGGTCGCGGTAGTTGGTCAGCACCGGGTAGTCGCGATCCTGGAACAGCTTGTCCTTGCTCACCGCGACCTGCTCGCCGGCGATGCGGCCGCCGTTGACCGCGCCGCCCATCACCCAGTACGTGGTGCCGTGACCGTGGTCGGTGCCCTTGTCGCCGTTCTCGCGGAAGGTGCGGCCGAACTCGGACAGCACCACCACCACGGTGTTGCGCCATTCGGGCCCCAGCGCCTCGGCATAGGCGGCCAGGCCTTCGGACAGGTTGCCGAGATTGGTCGCCAGCGTGCCGTCGGTGCTGCCCTGGTTGACGTGGGTGTCCCAGCCGCCGACATCGACGAAGCCGAGCCGGTAGCGCTCACGCATCAGCGTGGCGATGCGTCGGGTCTCGTCGGCGAAGGTGCGCGCGCTGGCGGCGCCGCGGTTGGCCTGCTGCATTTCGTCCTGCAACGCCTGCGACACCTGCTGGCGCAGCGCCAGGCCTTCATGCGCGGCGCTGGCCAGCGGCGTGCCCTGGTACATCTGCGCCAGGATATCGGCCTGGCGCTGGTCGAAGGCCGGGGTGGGATTGCGCTTGAGCGACAGGTTGGGAATGTCGCCGCCGCCCTGGAAGCTCAGCGGCAGCGAATCGGTGAAGGCGATCGCCGGGGTGCCGGTGGCCACCTGCGACAGCCGAGCCAGGAAGCCGGAGCGGTAGTCGCTGCGCTGTCCGGCCGGTTGCCCGGCCTCGATGCTGTCCTGGGTCTCGAAATGGCTGCGCGACAGGTCGTCGGTGCCGGCGAACGGCACGAACGCCAGTTGCTTGTCGTTCCACAGCGGCAGCAAGGTGTCGCGCAGCCGCGGGTTCAACCCCCACTGCGCATCCAGCGCAATGGCGCTGTTGGGGTTGGCCGGATCCGGCCGCGCGATCGCCAGGGTCGGCCGCGACGCGTAGTAGAAATCGCTGGCGTAGGGAATCAGCAGATTGTTGCTGTCGTAGCCGCCGCGCAGGAACACCACCAGCAGGCGCGGCGAGGGTGCCGGCGCGGCGAACAGGCGCCCGGCGAAGGGCAGGCTGGCGGCCGCGGCGGCGGAGGCGAACAGGAACTGGCGACGGTGCATGGAGGACCTCCGTGATCGCTGGACGCCGCGGCGATCGCCGCACCCAGCGCTATGGACCGGATCAGCGATAGTTGAAGTCGGGCGATGCCAGCAGGAACGCATTCCATTCCTGCTGCGAACGCGCCTGCGCCAGCGCCTGGCGGGTGGCCTCGCCGAGCTGCGGCTCGATCGCCTGGTAGTACAGCGGCGTGGTCAGCTGCGGAAAACCGCCGCGCTGCTGTCCGTCGCGGGTGAACAACTGGGTGTTGCCGCCGCCGATCGCGCGCGCGATCTCGAAACGCTGCGCCATCTGCCCGGAACTGTTCCAGGCGCTGGACTGCAGCGGCCAGCCGTCGGGAGTGATGCGCCCATAGGTCGGTTCGCCCATCTGGCTCAGCCAGCCCAGCAGCGGCTGAGGATTGACGAGGGTCTGCCCGTCGTAGGCCAGGCGCAGCGACGACACCAAGAAGCGGTACGGATCCTTGAACTTGTGCGGCGCGCCGGCGGCCATTTCCTGCGCGGTGAACATCACCTGCAGCACGTCGGCGATATCGCCATCGCTGCGCTGGAAGGTGCGCGCCATCTTCTCCACCAGCGCCGGCGGCGGATCGTCGGCGACGAAATATTCGGCCAGGCGCCGCGACACGAAATGCGCGCATGCCGGCTGGCGCACGATCAATTGCACCGCGCGCTCGACCTCGTCGAAACCGCCGCCGGCGATGCGCTGGCCGAGCAGGGTCTTGTCGCCGGGCTGGTGCCGCGCCGGATTGAATTCGAACGCGCCGCGACGCAGGTAGTCCGCCTGCTGCGGCGGCGGCAGTTTCGGCGGCGCGTCGCGGTTGGGCGGAGCGATGCCGACACCGGTCAGGATCAGCGCCAGTTGCTGCACGTCGTGCTGGCTGTAGCCGCCGTCCACGCCCAGCGTGTGCAACTCCATCAGTTCGCGCGCGTAGTTCTCGTTGACCTTGCCCTTGGCGTTCTGCGCGTTGTCCAGATATTCGAGCATGGCCGGGCTCTGCAGCGTCGCCATCACCAGGTCGGAGAACTTGCCCAGCGCGTGCGGGCGGATCGCGTTGTCGGTGTAGTCGGCGACGGTCCAGTGCAGGCGGCCCTTGTCGGCGAACACGCTGAAATGGTTGAGCCAGAACCACACCATCTGCTCGCGCAGCTGGTCGCGCGAATACACCGCGCGCAGCAGCTGCGCCTGCCGCGCCTGCGCCAGCAACGCATCGGCGCGCTGCTGCAAGGCCTTCTTCGCGGCGACCTTGGCCTCGCCGTCGGGCATCGCCTTGATGTACTGCTGGCGCGCGTCCAGTTGCTTGAGCAGCTCCTGCACCGGCGTATGCAAGGCCTCGTAGCCGTCCAGTTGCGTGCGCACCGCGGCAGGCAGGGCGGCGTCGCCGCTGGAGGCCTGCAACTGATCGCGCAGGAAGCGCTTGCGCCCGTCGCGCTGCAGCTGCGATACGCTGGCGCTGTCCAGGCCGGTGGTCATCGATTGCAGCCAGCGCGCATCGTCGCGTTCCAGCACCTTCTGGCTGCCGGCGATGGCGCCGACGGTGAACAGCACCAGCAACAGCGAGAGCAACAGCCGCTGCGTGTTGCGCAACGCGCGGCGCCCATGCACGCGCAGACGCGATACGGGACGATGCCGGGGCTCGGGCATGCGGCGCTCCTTGAACGGAAAAACCGGGTGTGACGACTCGCGCAGTATCCGCGCCTGCCTGGCGCGGACGTTAAGCCGATGTCGGAAACCGCCGCGGCGTTTGCGCGGGATTCACCTGCAGCGCACGGACTGGCTGCTAGAGGCCCGGCGGCATGGTCACCAGAAAGCGCGCGCCGCCCAGTTCCTCGGAACGGCTTACCTGCAGTTCGCCGCGATAGCCCTTGACCAGGTCCTGCACGATGGCCAGGCCGATGCCGTGGCCATGCACGCGTTCGTCGCCGCGCACGCCACGCTGCAGGATGTGCGCGACTTCCTCCGGTGCGATGCCGGGGCCATCGTCCTCCACCGACATCACCAGGCCGGCGCGGCGGCTGCCGGCCGCCGGCGCCGGACGCACGCTCAGCAGCACCCGCCGCCGCGCCCACTTGAAGGCGTTCTCGAGCAGGTTGCCGAGCAGTTCCTGCAGATCGCCGGGTTCGCCGTGGAAGCGCGCGCTCGGCTCGATATCGAACTCGCACAGCACGCCCTTGGCCGCGTACACCTTCTCCAGCCCGCGCACGATCTCTTCGGCATTGGGTTCGATCGGCAACGGCGCGGAGAACAGCTTGTGGCCGCTGGAAGCGGCGCGGCTGAGCTGGTAGGTCACCAGGTTGTTCATGCGCCGCAACTGCGCGTCCAGTTCCTCGCGCAGCTCCGGGCCGTCGTTGCCGCTGTCGAGCTGGGTGCGCAATACGGCCAACGGTGTCTTCAGGCTATGCGCCAGGTCGGCCAGGGTGTTGCGCTGGCGGTCCAGATTCTCGCGCTCGCTCTCGATGAAGGCGTTGATGCTGTCGGTCAGCGGTTCCAGCTCGCGCGGATGGCGGTCGCCCATGCGCACCGCTTCGCCGCGCTGCACCTTGGTCAGTTCGTTGATCACGCGTCGCAGCGGGCGCAGGCTCCATTGCAGAATGAAGGCCTGCAGCAGCAGCAGGATCAGCCCGGCGCCGCCGAGGTTGAACCACACCCGGCCGCGGAACACACGCAGTTGCGCACCCAGCGCGCGGGTGTCCTCCATGATGTAGATGGTGACCGGGGTTTCCTTGTCGCGGCGCACGTAGGCCAAGCCGATGCCGTAGCGGTAGACCTCGCCTTCGCTGCCGTCGATCTGGGTCATCGGCCAGGGGCCGTCGAAGGTTTCCTGGCGCGGTTCGAGCATGCCGCCCCTGGGCGGCAGCGGGCCCTCGCTGGACATCGAGATCCAGCGTTCGTTGGGCATCACGATCTGCGCGTACAGGCCGCTGCCCGGCCGGTCGAAATGCGGGTCCGGCGGCGGCTTGTCGTTGTTGATGTACAGCGAGCCGTCGCGCGCCACGTCGACGTTGTTGGCGTAGGCGGTGGCGTAGCTTTTCAGGCGCTCGCGCAGGTTGCTCAGCGCGGTGTCGGCGAAGGCCTGGTCCAGCGCATAGCCGGCCGCGGCCAGGAACGCCACCAGGCTCAGGCTGGCGGCCAGCAACTGGCGCGCCTGCAACGAACGCGGGCGCCAGCGCTTGTACCACTTGGGCCGTGCCGCCACGCTGTCGCGTCCTTCGGTTGCTCGTCGCAGGCGCGTGGGATCAGCCTTCGGTGCGCGGGATCGCGAACCGGTAACCGCGACCGCGCACGGTCTCGATCGGCTTCAGCTCGCCGTCCGGATCCAGCTTCTTGCGCAAACGGCCGATGAACACTTCCAGCACGTTGGAGTCGCGATCGAAGTCCTGCTGGTAGATGTGCTCGGTGAGGTCGGCCTTGGAGACCAGTTCGCCGGCATGCATCATCAGGTACTCGAGCACCTTGTATTCGTAGCTGGTCAGATCGACGTTGCTGCCGCTGACGCTGACCGTCTGCGCCGCCAGATCCAGCGCCACCGGCCCGCATTCCAGGGTCGGCTTGCTCCAGCCCGCGGCGCGACGCAGCAGCGCGTTGACCCGCGCCAGCAACTCCTCGACGTGGAACGGCTTGACCAGATAGTCGTCGGCGCCCTGCTTCAGGCCTTCGACCTTGTCCTGCCAGCTGGAACGCGCGGTGAGGATCAGCACCGGGAACTTCTTGCCTTCGTCGCGCAGCGCCTTGATCAGCTCCATGCCCGACATCTTCGGCAAGCCGAGATCGATGATGCCCACGTCGAACGGCACTTCGCGGCCCATGTACAGGCCTTCCTCGCCGTCCTGCGCCGCATCCACCGCAAAGCCTTCGCGCTTCAGGCGAGCAGCCAGGGTCTCTCGCAGCGGAGCTTCGTCTTCGACCAGAAGGATACGCATGAACTCTCCCTAGTTACTTACAGATGGCCGGCGGCCGGGGCAGTGTGTATGACAAGCTGAACCAGACTATCCGGGCTCAGGGGTTATCGCCGCGTGGTGGTTCCTGCGCATCGCTCGGGCGCGGCACGCGCGGCGGCGTGGCGCGGCCAGGCTGCGGATCGTCCATGTAGCGCACGCGGCCGCGGCCATCCATGTACTTGACGCGATTGATGTCGCGCCCGTCGAACGGCACGCGCTCGGCACCGAGGATCTGTCCACCGGTAGACCGCTGCACCCGGCGCACCGCATCGGACAGCGAACTGCTGTTGTAGTCGCGCGCCCGGGGCGCCTCGCGGGCCGGCGCCATCGGCGGCCCCCCTGGCGGACCCGGCGGACCCGGCTGCTGCGCCCAGCCATGGCCGGCCGCCATGAGCGCGAGTGCGATCACGGCAGTGGTACGGCAGCGGCGGAGAGTGGGCGAGGTCACGAGGTGGCATCCTAACGGACTGATCGGAAACGTTCAAAAGTTGTGAAACGCGACACCTGGCGGCGGGGCAGCGATTTCGCAAAATCGAGCCAAATTCTTGATTTTTCGGGGTGAATCCGATCTGAACTTTTCCTGCCGCGGCCGCCTTCGTTCAGTGAAATGAACTCCCGCTGCCGCGCCGGCGGGCGCTTGTCGGCACCCCTCAGCCCCGCCTCGGCAAGGGTCTGCCGCTCCTGCTGGTATTGGACCGGCTGCCGCAGGAAGCTGAACAAAGTAACTGAACGCGCATCCAAAAGGGAGGTGCGGCGTCTGTCAGGACAGCTTGCGTTGGGGACCCGGGAGCGGAGCGCGGACGAATGGCGACCCGTCCGGGCATCGCGCTACGCTGCGACCTGCGGTGTCCCCGTGGTCACAAGCAACGCCTGTTCCACTAGCGCCCAGTCCGCGCCCGGCCGGTGCGCGCCCTCGCTGAGCACCTGGCGGAACGCGCGGCCACCGGGCTGGCCGTAGAACAGGCCGAGCAGGTGGCGGGCGATGTGCTTGAGCGCAACGCCGTCGGCCAGGCGCGCCTCGACATACGGCTGCAGCGCGCGCAGCAACTCGGCACGCGGCCGCGGCGCGGCGCCGGTCAGGGCCGCATCCAGCCGGTGCAGCACGTAGGGATCGTGGTAGGCCGCGCGACCCAGCATCACCCCATCGACCGACTGCAGCTGCGCCCGCGCCGTGTCCACGTCGGCCAGCCCGCCGTTGAGCACGATCTGCAGCTGCGGCCGCTCGCGCTTGAGCCGGTAGGCCCAGTCGTAGCGCAGCGGCGGCACCTCGCGGTTCTCCTTCGGCGACAGGCCCTGCAGCCATGCGTTGCGCGCATGCACCACGAACAGCCCGCAGCCGGCGGCGGCGACCTGGTCGACGAAAGCGAGGAAGACCTCGTAGTCGTCGTCCTGGTCCACGCCCAGCCGGCACTTCACCGTGACCGGGATGTCCACCGCCTGCACCATCGCCGCCACGCACTCGGCGACCAGCGCCGGCTCGCGCATCAGGCAGGCGCCGAAGCGCCCGGCCTGGACCCGGTCGGACGGGCAACCGCAGTTGAGATTGATCTCGTCGTAGCCCCACTCCTGGCCGATCCGCGCCGCCTGCGCCAGCAGCGCCGGATCGCTGCCGCCGAGTTGCAGCGCCAGCGGATGCTCTGACGCATCGAAACCCAACAGGCGCTCGCGATCGCCAAGCACCACCGCGTTGGCGTGCACCATCTCGGTATACAGCCGCGCCGACGGTGCCAGCAGCCGGTGGAACACGCGGCAGTGGCGGTCGGTCCAGTCCATCATCGGGGCCACGGAAATCAGCGAAGCCTTACGCATCAATGATTTGTTTTCAATTTCAATCACTTACTGCTCCCGGCTTTGCCTGTACAAACATCGAAATTCCCCCGCTTTCCCTGCTGCGAGTACCATAGTTGTACCACCCCGCAGACTGGTACAACGGACGGTACGCCATGGCTACACTGCAACCTCGCGGAAAGCGCTGGCGCGCCATTGTGCGCCGAAAGGGCCATGCCGCCCAAACCAAGACCTTCCCCACCAAGACCGCGGCCAAGACCTGGGCCGATCGGATTGAGCGCGAATTGGCGGAACTAGATGCGCGTGGCGAGAAGGCCGGCCGGGACATGACGATCGGCGAGCTGATCGACTGGCGGACCAACGAACTCGGCGGGGTGAAAGCGATCAGCAAGACCCAGGCCGGCAACATGACCAGACTGCGCGAAGGGCTCGGGCCGATCGTCGCCCAGCGCCTGACCGCCAATGACGTGATCGAGCATGCGCGCCGTCGCGTCGAGGGACGGCACGTCATGGAGAACGGCCAGCTGATCCCTGCGTGTGCCCCCGCGACGATGAACGTGGAACTTGGATACCTTTCAGAACTGCTGAAGCTGGCCGGCCCGATGCTTGGGGTGCGCCTGCCGGTTGATCCCGTTGCGGAAGCGCGGCCCGTCCTGCGCCTGCTGAAGTTGGTGGGCAAGTCCAAGCGGCGTGAGCGGCGACCCACGGCGGATGAGCTGCAGCGCCTGCGCGCGCACTTCGAGGCCGCGGCTTGGCGCTCCGAGATTCCCATGCCCGACATCATCGACTTCGCAATCATGACGGCGAAGCGGGAAAGCGAGATCACCCGGCTGTTGTGGCCCGACTTGGAAGCCAGCACGCGCACGGCGCTCCTACGCGACGCGAAGCACCCGCGGCACAAGGAGGGCAACCACAAGCGCTTCGCCCTGCTGGGCGCTGCCTGGGAGCTTGTGCAGCGTCAGCCGCGAGCGAACGGCGAGGACCGCATCTTCCCGTACAACCCCAAGTCGATCGGCACCGCATTTACGCGCGCCTGCGCGAAGCTGGGGATCGAGGATCTGCACTTCCACGACCTGCGGCACGAGGGCACGTCTCGCCTGTTTGAACAGGGATACGACATACCTGAGGTCGCATCGGTGACCCTCCATGAGTCGTGGACCGAACTGAAGCGGTACACCCAACTACGGCCGGAGTCGCTACATAGACAGCCATCTGAAGAGGCCTCGCCACAGACATAGGAAACTGCTCGCCTGGGTGGCATGCTTTCCACAAGAAGACTGCTGATTGGAACTCCGATGTCTCAGCTATGCTTATCCAAGGATGAAGTGGCGGAGCTTTGCCGGACGCCACAGCGCGCCCGCCAAGCGCTTTTTCTCCGCACGAATGGAATACGCCACTACCTAGACGCGCACGGCTGGCCAGTGGTCTTGCGCTCGGCAGTAGAGCAAAGTGAGAAGCAGAAACCCGCTGCCGCCGAGTGGAAGTCAAACAAGGCTCCATAGCGTGCGCTCACCTCCTTCCGCTAAAGGAAACACCGCCGGGGCGGCTGCCGGATGCAAGCCGACCAGAGCTAGCTAGCCCCACATCGACCTAGCCATCCTCTTCTCATCGCGGTTGGGGACAAGCGGCGCCCTCTCCCGGGCACTGGTAGCAATCTCGTTGGGCAGGCGCGCTGCGTGGGCGCAGGCCCAGCGCTCTACAGAGCGCATCGCCGCGCCCCGGCTGCGGAAGTAGGCGTGCGGGTAAGAGATCGTGTTCTCGTCGTGGCGGTTCACATTGGCGATCCATATCCCGCGAATGGCGGTCTGGCTCACGCCCGCGACAATCTTACCCGCGCACTTCAGCCAGTCCTGCGCCCACCGATTGAGTTCCCATTCGAAGTCGTCTGGCAGCGTCATTTGGGCATGCTAGCGCCCTCGATCTCTCCGGCTGAGATCGGCTCTCTTCCTCCCTGAATTGGTCACGCACTGAGGTTTAGGAGCGCTGTGTAGACATTTGGCGCGGCGCCATTGCGCAGCGATCCAGCGCAGCAGTAGCGTGGTCATCACCGTGAGCGTGCGCGTCGCCCGCGGTCTGCGGCGGCAGCAGCTCACTAATACATACCCAAGGAGTGGATATGCGTGCATTGTTAAAAGTTACGGTCCTAGCCACCGCGCTGATCGCGGCAGGCGCGGTTGCAGCGCCCGGCCCAAAACTCAATCCGGCCGACGTGATTCAGGGCATGGGCGAGCGGATCCCGGTAGGCAAGAAGAACGTCAGCCTATCGCCGCTGTTCAAGGTCTACACGTTCGAGCAGGCCGGGCTGAAGTTCGCGCAGATCAACTCGCTTCAGGATGAGGTGATCACGGTGATCACCGTCACGCCGGGCGCCCAATCGCGCCTGCCGATCGGATCGGCCGCCGAACAGGAACTGATCGCGGTCAACGACGAGAAGGACCGCCCACTTGGCATGGTCACCGCTGCGGCGAGTTGCCCATGCAGCGCCACGGTGGTCTACCAGGACGCCACCCAGATGATCGTCGTGGTCTATGGCTCCAACGGCGAGTACATCACCTCCTACGTGCTCCCGCGCACCAAGGCGCCCGCCGCGCCGAACTAGCGCTTTCGCCGTCGGCTATCACAAAGCCACCGCACAAAAGCCGCCCTCTTGGGCGGTTTTTCTTTCAGCCGCCCCCCTGGTGACACGAGGAGACCTGAGGTTCCAGGACTTCCCTGAAACACCGCACTCGGAGGCGCTTTTACTTAGGAAGCACGCCGACATCAGCATTTGTGAAAATCACGACGCCCTCGTTCCGCATCCTATGAAGCGCTTCTACAGCACCATCTTCCATGGCATCGATTTCACGCCAGAGTTCTTCGAATCTCGCTGTCTCCAACGTATCGATTCGCTCTTTCGTCTTCGGCTTCCGCTTAGTTACCTTGTTTTTTACGACTTCCACCACCAGCTTCCCCTCGGCGTGAGCATACTGCGTGTGCTCTGCCAATGAGTCCCCAGAATTTCCGGTATTTTGAATCTTGCCGATCGATTCTTGAATCCACTTACTGTAGGAAGCCCCTCCTTTAAACACTTTCCCCAACTCAAAGGTGATATCTTCCCGACCCGATTGAACTTCCACTATCAAGGCGGAAGCCTCATCAAAAGTAGCAGCAGCGTATCTAATCAAATAGGTGATTAGGCAAAAAGAGGTTCGGCT
Source organism: Xanthomonas sp. JAI131 (assembly GCF_013410075.1). NCBI lineage: Bacteria > Pseudomonadati > Pseudomonadota > Gammaproteobacteria > Lysobacterales > Lysobacteraceae > Xanthomonas > Xanthomonas sp. JAI131. The sequence goes on from NZ_JACCCN010000004.1 coordinate 64,298, forward strand.
ATTTCCATTAACGCAATGGATCGTAGCCCGTCCATAAAAGCGAAGCTCGCGATCTATAGCGTCGGCCGCAGCAATAAACTTCGGAATAGTCCTTTCCTTAACATCTTCAACACTTCCATGATGGGTGTCCGACACATCAACTCTACACCACGTCGATGTCTCACTGTGCGCCAACGTGCGCTTTCCGAAATATATCTCCATCTTGGGAAGCTTGTCGGTATATAGCAGACCCCAACCACTCGGATTTATTATTTTTCCAGCCCACTCTGGATTCATGAACGGATCTCCGGCTTGGAAGAAGATTATTATCCCCATGCATCAAGCCTAACCCGACATAACGTCTCACTCTGACCCACCGGAAGCTGTGCTTCACGCCGGGACCGGATCGGCGATGCTCAGTCGCCACGCGGGTTGAGCGGCCACCTTGGCCCCGCGTCCGGCATGGCCAGGATCGCGCTGGCACCGGCCTGGCGCTATCGGCGGTCAGCCCGGCGTGCTGTCGGAAGATTCCGACACCGGCCATCCGAACACCTCAGGCTGCGGCAGTAGTGCCATCACGTCCTCGGGGGTCTCGACGCCGGCCGGCGTGTTCGCCAGGATCTCGTAGCCCATGGCGTAGACCGCGTCGCGCCAGGCAATCGCCGCGGCCGCCTCGGCCTGGAACTGCGTGTTCGTGCTGGCCGCGTATGAGGCGCAGGACACGATGTTGTCGTAGCCACGCGCCTGCACGACGCTGTCCAGCCATGCGCCGATGCGTGCTTTCGTCTCGGCTACCGGATCCAGCTGCAGCAGACTCGCCGGCAGTTCATCGACCAGCGTTTCCCCATCGCTCAAGGGGTCGCCAGCAGCGATGGCACGGAATCTACGGCCATTGACTGCGTACATCGGTCACCTCGCGAATTTGTAGCCCATGACGCGGACGAACGCGCCCCCGCCGCCAGGGGATGCGTTGTAGGTGTAGGTGATCTTCTGCGCAGAGTCCATCAGCAGCCCAACAGCCAAGTACGCGGTCGGGGCAGATGCCGCTAGATAAGTCGAACTAGATACTGCAATCGCTTCGGAGTTAGAGAAGAAGACGAAAGCCCCGCTCGCGCTGCTTGCTGAGTTGTAGCACAGGGCATCCGCGATTCTGGATGTGATAGGGCAATAGATGGATACGTCAACGCTCGTGGCCGTAGTGGCATTGCCGGCATTGAGAACGATGTTGTTGATGACGTTGTTGGTGTACTTGATGCTGTCGCCGGCATGGACGAAGGGGAGCACATTGCCGCTGGCGTCGGTGCGGATGCTGCAGATGTAGCGCCGCGACGTGTCGCCGGTCTTTGTACGGGCCGTGCCGCTATAGGCGGCTGCCGGTGTCGTGGCGACGATTTCGATGTCGGAGCTTCCGCCACTCACACCACCATAGCAGTGATACCAAGAATTGGCGGCGAGCGACAGACCCGATTTCGTGATCGGCGCGGGGAATGCCAGCACATAACCCAGGCTCGGGACGTAGCATGCGCCCGCGCTAAAACTGACGGACGTGTTGCTGATCCACGTCATGACTAGGCCGGAAATGTAGTCGGTGAATGCAGGCATCACCACGGCCCGCACACGTGCCACGGTGAACCACTGATTCGTCGGGGCGCCGCTCTCTGGCAGGTCGTCCGTGTTCGCCGTGACCTGACCGGAGATCCGGCCCTTCCCGTCGCGCGTGGTCTTGTAGATCGCCGTGCCGGTGCCGCTGTTTGCAAGATCCGCAAGGCCGTGGGTCGTCACGCCCGTCACGCCATCCACAACCTTGGTCAAGTCGGCGGTGACGGCGAAGCCACTGGCCAGCGAAGACCAGCCGCGCAGGCCATCCGGGCCGGTGCCGTAGTAGTACGTGTTGCCCGGCGCGTCCTGATCGCCGTCGAGCGTCACCTGCACGGCGCCGCCGGCCGGCGTTCCGTAGACCAGCACCGACCCGATGCCCTGCATCTGGAACGAGGCCGATCCGCCCCCGCTTCCGCCCATCAGCTTGGCGACCTGGGCCGCGACGGCGTCGATCTGCTCCTGCAACTCGGTGTTGCCGTCGGCGTTGTCGCGCAGCGCCAGGAAGAAGCTATACCACTCCTGGGTGACCAGGCCGGCGCGGTCTGCCAGCGCGCCCTGGACGCGCGGGATCGCGATGGCGGTCATGCCGTGGTCGGGCCTTCCGCGACCCAGTCGAACGGCAGTGCGGAGATGAAGGACGCGTTGGACTGGCCGAAGTCGTCGGTGTCGAACTGCACTGAGAAACCCGTGGCCGACTTCGCCGTCACCGCTGGCACGCCGATCTGGCCGCCGGCGGTGTGGGTGACGTTGCGCGGCATGATGCCGATGAAGTACGGCTCGCCGGTGAAGGCATTGGCGAATGTGACGCTCACCGCGGTCTGCCGAGTGCCAGATGACGGCGCACTGGCATTGCCCCACTGCCGCAGATAAGTACCGATCTTCACCCGGTTGGTGAAGTTCTGCACGGGCAGGTCCGGCAGCTCCTGCTGGGAAATCCAGATCAGATTGGACCCATCCGTGCTCAGGATCTTGTTCGCCGAGCCTGTCGGGTCCGGCACCTGCAGCACGTCGGACCAGATCAGGTTGCTGCCGTCGTTGCTCAGGAACTTGCCGGTCAGCAGCGCCGGGATCGTCGCGCCCGCGCCGGCGCCCGAGTCCACGTCGCGCGTCCACACCAACGTGCCGTCCGCGGCCTTGAGCACGACGCTGTAGGCGCCGTCGAGCCAGATATTCACGTTCGCGCGGCCCGAGCTGTCCAGCGGCACCGGGTTCGTGTTCGGCGTGGTCAGATCCGAGTCGGACCACGTGCCCTTCGGCGTGGTGGTCCCGATCGCGAAGAACTGCAGCGAGCCGCCCGCCAGCGGCGCCAGGCCCGGCAGGTCCAAGAAGACCGGGGCGGGGTTGTAGAAGCGAAAAGACATGGCGTCTCCGGGCAAAAAGAAACCCGCGCGCGGCGGGTGGGGTTGTCTACGAATCGGGGCGATTGGGCGGTTACGCTCCGCCTGCCCAACAGGAGGGCGTTACAGGGGAATGGAATGACGACTTACTGGATCACCTTCCGGCTTGCTGCTGGCTCAGTAGGCGGTCGCGACTACGACACCCGCTACGGAGCGCTGATCGAAGCGGTGAAAGCCCATCGTGCGAACCATTGGTGGTATGAACCCACCTCGTTCTGGCTGATCGACAGCAACTCCACCGGCGCTCAGATCGCCGCGAGCATCAAGAACGCTATCGCCCCGGCAGAAGACCTCGCCTTGGTCGGCTCGATGGAGTTCAAGAATGCGGTGGTGGTGGGCAATATTGCAGAGATGGCCACCCTGAAAGCTCTGGTGCCGCTACTCACGACTGCCTGACAAACCAGCTGGTGTGCACGTCGATCGGAACGCCGAACAATCGGGCCACCAACTGAACCGTCTTGATGCGCATCTTGCCGAGGGCGTGGTAATTGCTCTTGTAGGTCATGACCTTCTCCAATGAAAAACCCCGCCGAGGCGGGGTCATGGGTTGGTGGTAGGATTCGGGCCGTCAATGGACGTGGTGACGGGGTATATCGTGGGGATTTTTTCTGGTGCGTTCTTAGTGATTGGGGTGATGGTCTTCATCACCATCGTCGGAATGGCATTTCAGGCACTCGGTCGCGTCGAGAAAAAGCTGGACGATTTGCAAAACCAACTAGGCAGGCTCCAAGATCAAGTTAGCCTCCTTCCGGACGAAGAGTGCGAGCATTCCAGGCAGATCAGGAAGCAGCGACGTGAGCTGATTTCTATGGGGATCGACCCCCGCTAGCTGCGGCGGTGCGCTGCATTAGCTCGTCTGCCAGTTCAACAGTTTCATCGTCACCCGCCCGCTCCCCTGCGCTGCGCAGCGTCTGCAGCTGGGCCACAAGATCGCCAGCGTCCCGGTTCGTGTTGTGCGCGAGCCATGCGACCACACGCGGGTTCGTCATGGTGCGTGCGCTCAGGTTGGCGATACCGACCGCGCCTGCCGGTGCGGCCAGGGTCATGAGCGCCTGTGTGAAATTGCCCGTCATCGCTGCGCCGGCGGCAGCGGGCACGGCCGTGATGACGCTGCCCAGCGCAATCTGGCGCGAGGTTCCTGACGTGTTCTGGAAAACCTTGCTCCCGTTATCGATCGATTCCGCCACACGCGCGATCTTGTCCACGTCGTCGCGGAAGGCGCTTCCATAGCGCGCACTGCGGAACAGCTCCTTGCGCGCCTCCGGGCTGAGGTTCGCCCAGTTGGTGAGGAATGTGCGCATCGAGAATGCATCGCCAGTGGCATCCTGCTGCCCCTTCGCGGCTCGCCCCATCCGCTGCAAGAACGACGCCGTGACCTCAGCCCGCGCCTCCTGGGGAAGCGCCCCCATCACGCGCCGTAGCGGCGTCGCGCCGTTCTGCGCGCCATTGAACAGCGCCACGTAGGCGGCTTCCGGGCCTCCGTTCTTGTCAATGATCTTCTCGATTTGCTCGATCCGGTTTGAACCCATCTTGTAGTAATTGTTCGCTCGCTCCATTAGCTGGATCGCGCGCGGGTTGCCGGTCGCCCGCACCGCGTCGGTCATGTCGTCGCTCAGGCTCGCGTAGAGGCCGCGCAACTGCTTCACGTCGAAGTCCGGATTGAGACCGGCGCCGGCAATCTTCTCGCCGACCATCGAGCGGATGCCCTTCAAGGCGCTGTACGGCAGCGCGCCGTTGTTCGCCGCCAAATCGGCCTGCACTGCCTCGGCGAGGCGATCCATGAAGGGGTTTGCCAGCACCTGCGACGTGTTGGTTGCGCCGGTCGTCGGCGCGGTGATGTTGGACAGATAGGCGTCGGTCTTCTGCGCAGCCACTCGAGTAGTGGGCGGCATGAACTGGTCCAGCGCGCCGTACAGCTTCTTCGAGTTGTTGCGGAACGTCTGGACGAAGCCACCGGGGCCAGTGATTCCCTGCTGCACCGACGTGCCGACCTGTTGCGGCGTGAGGTCGGCGCCGCTGGGTGCGATGGCGTTCGACATTTCGTCGATCCGGCCGCGCACCTGTTCCCGCTGCTGTTCCCCCAGCTTTGCAATGCGACCAGCACCGCCCGGGAAGTTGCCTGCGAAGGTCTCCAACCCATTGGCTATACGGCTACCGGTCGCCTGCCCGACGCTGGGCGTGGTGCCGGCGGCGTCGAACGCCGCAATGGTGTCGCGCAGGCCCTGCGTGTCCTGGCCGCGCAGCGCGCGCCGTGTGGCGCCGGCCACGGCCGTCGGGACCGCGCCGACCGCTTCCGGAATTAGCTGTGCCAGCCGATTCGGCGCGAGCGTCCGGCCGGCTAGGGCCGCGGTGCCGCTGGCTGCGCCAGGCCCCAGGCCTCCAAGCAAGCCGGCCATGATCTGCATGCCGGTGCCGCCGCCTGCCTCGCGCATGCCGGACGATGCCCCGGCGCCGGTGGCGGTGCTGATCGTCTGCAGGGCCGGATTGGCGGTCAGCAGATCGGCCAGGCGGTTGGTAACCGGCGCGGCGGCACCGGCGCGGCCCAGGTTCGTCAGCGCGTTTACGCCAGCGCCAATGCCCATCGTCAGGCCCGTGCCGGTCAGCGCCTCGCCGATGTCGCTGTAGACGCGATCCCGCGCCGTCTGCGGCCGGCGCATGCCCATCTCGTCCGCGACTTGGGCGGCGGCGTCGTGGTAGGTGCGGCCACCGGTGCCCAGCTGCGTGCCCCAGCCGGCCGCGCGGTCGATCGGGTCCAGCACGTAGTGGTTCAGCGCGTCGCCGCCGAGCTGGCCATAGAGATTCGCGGCGCCCTGCAGAAATTGGCGGCCGCCATACTCGCCCAGGAATCGGCCAACGGCGTTCCCCTCCTGCACCTGCGGCTCGGCCGCCTGGCCCGACACCATGCGCGCGAACGCGGAGCTGTTGGCGGGATTTGGCTTTGCCGTCCCACCCCGAAGTGCGTCCAGTTCCTCGACACTCGGCGCCTCGCCGGGGGTGCCGCCAGACACATCGATCTCCAGCGGCTGCTGGTCGGCCGGCGTGGGCGGCGCGGCCGGCCCCTGCGGCGCCCCCTGCTGCTGCCCGCGCATGTCGGCGTACGCCTGGGCCAGCCGGCGCGCGTCGTCGGTGTTGCCGGCCGCGTCGGCCGCGCGCAATGCCTGCTCGATCTGCTCAAGGGTCGCCATCAGCGGATTCCATACTTGGAGAGGAGGTCGTCGACGCCGCCGGCCGCGGCCCCGCCAGCGGCGGCAGGAGCCGCAGCACGCGGCGCGACTTCCAGCGGCTCGCCATCGGGGCCGCGGCCGTAGTTCCGGTACAGCGCGCCGATCTGCTGCTGGCGCAGCGTGATGGCGCGCTGGTTGATTTCCTGCAGCCGGGCCATCGACTGCTTGAGGCTCTTGGAGTCGCTGGCCTCCATCAGCCCCTTGATCGCGCGCGCGGCGTCGCCCTCGGTCTGCACGCCCTTGTTGAGCCTCAAGGACTCGTTGACCATCTCGGTGCGGTCGGCATCCCATTCGGCCAAGTTGCGGGAATTGGGGTCGGTGATGCCTGCCTTGTTACGCATCCAGCCCTCGGCGGCGGCGCCCGGACGAACATCGAGCGTGCCTGCATCGAGGCGACCGAGATGCTTCTGCGTCATCAGCATCACGTTCTCCGATCCCTGCAACTGGTCTTGTAGGTCGAATGCCTGCTTGATCGCAGCCGGCGGCATCGGCTTCTCGGCGACGGTCGGCTTGTCCGCCGGGCCGCCGGGGATCGCCCGAAGGCTGCCATCCGGCAGGCGCTGGTAACCGGACGGCACGCCGCGCTGGGCAGCAGCATCACGATCCAGGTCCAGCTGCGCCTGCTGGTAGGGCGTGATGGCGGCCGGTGCCTTTCGCAGCTGCGTGCCGCCTGCGGCCGCGCCGCCATTGGGCAGCTGCAGATGCACGTGGTCGCCTTCGTCAATTGGCTGGTAGCCGAGCTGCCGGGCACGCGCGACGAATGCCGGCTTGAGGGCTGCAGGGACGGCATAGTCGGCTGCGGTGCCGGCGAGGTGCTGGCTGTTCGGCTGGCCGCCGACTTCTGCGTTGCGCTGCGGCGTGCGCATGCCGCTGGTCATCTGCACGCCCGGGAACTCCATGGCCAGGCTCGTGAAGTCGGACGCACGGCTACCCGGCGCGGCAGCGCCGCCAACCGCGCCTGCCGCTGCCGCGCCCGCCGTACCGCTGGGGTTCGTGTTGACCGGCGTGGCCTGCAACGTGCCCTTGTTGACCCCGTAGAAGCCATCGCCCGAATCGATGATCTGGACCTTGGGGTTGTCCTGGCCGAGGATCTGCGTGCTGCCGTTCCGCATGATCGCCACGCGGTTCCCCTGCGCATCCACGTAGGTGGACTGCACTTGGCCCTGCCCGTTCTGCGTGGGATCGAGGTGCGCGGTCTGCGCCAGGAAGCTCTGCACGCCGGCCATTTCCTGGCCGGGGTCCATGTCCATCGGGTATGCCGTCCCAGGCTTCAGCGTGTCCATGAAGGGCTTGATGGTCTGGCGCGCGGCCATGATCTTCTGCTGATCGCCGGCCTGCAGCGCCGACTGCAGGAACTTCGCCGCGCCGCGCGCGCGCAGCGCGATCGAGTCGCCGCCGGCCTGGTACTGCTGGGCCGCCTGCGGGTCGATAGCGGCTGCCTGGGCGAACGCGGCAGGATCGCCCGACACCACCTGCGGCGCCAGCTGGGCGAGCCGGTTCTGCTGCCGCTGCTGCTGCTGCTGCTCGGTGATCGCGTTGCCCGCCTGGTAGCCGCCCAGGAAGTCCGCCAGTCCGTTCGCCATTACGCCGCCCTCGCGAAGTTGTACAGGTTGTTGCCGAAGTTGGAATAGCTGCCGGCGCCGGTGTTGGCCTGCTGGCCGTACAGCGACGCAACGCCGGTGGTGCCGTAGCTGCTGGTGCGGCCGCTGCCGGCGCCGTAGTTGCCCAGCAGGTTCGTGCCGATGCCGGTCAGCAGGCCGGTGAGCGCAGAGTTGGTGGCGCCGTTGGCCAGCGCCGTGTTCGCGTTCGTGCTGCCCACCGCATTGGCGTAGTTGGTGTTGTTGCCGGCGAGGGAACTGGCGGCGTTCTGCCCCATGCCGGCGATGTTCTGCACCTTGTTGTAGAAGTTGTCGTAGTTCTGGGTGGCCAGGCCGGTGCCGAAACTCAGCAGGTCGGCGCCGTGGCCGCCCGAGTACAGGCTGCCGCCCGCCGCCGCGCTGCGGTCCAGCGTCTTCAGTCCCTGGTCGCGCGTCCACGCGTAGTCCGGCGACTCGGTGAAGCTGCTGGTGTTGCCGGCGTTGAGCTGCTGCAGCTGCGTCAGCGCGTTGGTGCCGGCCGTCATGTACGGCTGCATGTTCGCGTTGTTGGCCGCCCACGAGGCGGACTGCGCCGAGTTCGACGCCTTGGCAGCGTCGCGCGCCGCACCCTTCTGCTGATCGGCCGAAACGGCGCCGCCGATGGCGGTCACCGCCACGGTCCCCACTGCTACCCAGCTCATGGCTTGCCTCCTTCGTGCGTGATCGCCGGCAGCTCTTCCGGCTCTATGAATTTCGACTCGATCGACGCGACATCCTTCAGCTTCGTCGGATGGACGTTGACCCAGATAACGTCGGTGTGGGCATAGCCCGCTTTCTTGCAGCCGGCCGGCGACTCGAAAATTGCCGGCGCGCGCAGCCGGCGCATGCCCTCCGGCGTGGTGACCTCGATCTCGCCCTTCATCAGGAAATTGAGGGTCGAGAATCGGTGCACTTTCCCGGTCAGCACCGTGCCGGCGGGGATGAACACCTCGCGCCCGTAGATGCCGTCGGCAAAGTGGTGCGTCACCGGAATGTCGGCCGGCGGGTGCTTGCGCAGTTCGTCCTCGAGCGCGCGCAGCTGCTCCCGCGTTGGGTGCTTGCTGGGCAGCGCCAGCGCGCCCGGCAGTGCGCCAGACTTCTGTTCGATATCGTTCATTCCAACGCCTCGATCATTGCCACGGCGCCATACAGGTCGCGCTTCACCGGACTGGAAACGCGGATCTTGAATACCCAGTCGCGGCCGGGACCCAAGCGCTTAACGCGAACGCGCCGCTTGAACTCGCCGAGTTCACCGAGCGAGCACTCGCGCCAGTTCGACCAGTTGCTCCCGCCGTCCTTCGAGTAGCAGATTTCGACCTTCCTATCGCTCATGGCGTGTATCCGTCGGTCAGCACTTCGATTGACCATCCCGACGTATGCGACACGCCCGACTGCAGGCCCTTGAGGGTGATGCGGATGCCGGTGACGCCGAGCGATAGCGACCGCTCGATCGGGTTGGGGAGCCATGCCGTGGTCGGCGTCGGCGAGGCGTTGGCGACGACCTCAGTTCCGCCGCCCGAGAGCAATTCAATGTTCGCCGTGGCGCCGTCCGTCGCGGTGAACAGCATCGACCCGATGCGCAGACCAAGCACGCCGGTCCCGGTGATTTCCAGCACCCAGCCCGTGCCGCCGCCGGGGATGTTCCCGAACCGGTTTTCCCCGATCACCGACCCGACCATGTAGCAGCTGTTCGCGTTCGGATCGGGCGTGAACGTATAGGCGACGTTCGTATCGGCGATCCCCTGCCACACCGGCTCAGGATCGGGACCGGGCCCAGGGCCATCCGCCGCCACCGTCTCTTCCATGCCCATGCTCATCAGCAGCTCGAGCAACTGCACGCCGATCAGGCCCTGGTTGTTGTGGATGACCCCGGAGACACGCTCCGATACCAGCGGCTGGTCGCCTTCCAGCATGTAGTCCTCGTCGAGGATCCACAGTTGGCCGTTCTGGAAATCGCCGCCGATCCACTGGCCGTTCCAGTACACCAGGTGATTGAGGCGCCAGCGATCGAGGCCGAACGACTGCCGGCGGTGCCACAGCCGCGTCACCACGTCGTAGCCCCAGGTGCGGCCATCCGGGAGCGTCAGGTAATAGACCTTGTGCTGCTCGCTCTCCCACTTGAAGGCGAACGCCTGCTGCCAGTTGTTCTTGCGAATCGCCTTCTGGATTGCACCGGTGGAGATCGGCACCGCCTGATAGCCGTCGAGGCGGTAAATCACCCCGTCGTTACCCAGCCACATGAGGCTGTTGTCGAGGTTGACCACGCTGTCGCCGCTGGCGCAGCCGCGCTCCACCACGATGCCCTTGTTCTTGAACGTCTTGGTGTTCGTACCCGAGTTGTAGAAGAACTCGATGGTGGTCTCGTTGAACACCACCGCTTCGCGCTGGCTCACCGCCAGATGCACGATCTTGTCCGGCGATGCTTCGGACTCGTAGCGGTCCAGCGTGTTGTAGGACTTCGCGTTGGCCAGCTCCGAGTGGAACCAGAAGCGGCCGAACGGCTCCACCTGCAGCAGAAAGCTGTCCATGTACGCCGCGGAGCGCGCCCCGGGATAGCCTTCGTCGGTGATGCGCACCAGGTTGCCGGCGACGGTGTCCCAGACGTAGCCGCTCTGCCCGTTCACCGCCAACAGCTGGTTGCCGCCGGTGATCTGGTTGTGCGCCATCCTGACGCGACCGATGCCCGGGATGACGCCGCGCGCCGTGTCCACGCCCTTCGCCGACACCTGATACAGCTTGTTGCCGGAGACGCCGAACAGCGCGCCCTCGGCGACGTGGAGGCCGCGGATGGGGCCATTCGCCAGGTTCACGAACGGGCGTAGGCCTGGCGGCGATGCCAGCTTCCACGGCGTGCGCGTGCCCGCCGCCTCGGCTTGCTCAGGAAGCCAGTTGACGGTGTCCTGCACGGACCACGGCCGGCTGTCGTCGGTGTAGAAGCCGCCCAGCAGATCGATCGGACTGGCGGCCATCAGAAATATTCCGTCGTTGCCGGCTCGCCGGCTTCGAACTTGTCGCGCAGCTTCCACAGCCGCGCCAAACCGTCGATGCTTTTGCCTTCCAGCTCCATGGCCCGGTCGCCCACCGGGTAGGAACCCGCGCACTCGCGCGCTACGACGTACACGAGCGGGATCATGTAGCGGGCCGGAATCTCGCCCTCAATGTCGAACGGCAACAGGCCGTCTTCGTACAGCTCTTCGAACTTCTGCTGGGTCTTCTCGCCGACCGTCGCGGCGTCCTCCGCCTCCGGCGCCTCGGCGGCATCGACCATGCGCAGTTCCAGCAGCACGTCGCGCACAAACTTCTCTCGACTGTAGGTCGCCATCGGCCGTCCCAAAAAAGGAACGGGGGCCGAAGCCCCCGCTCAAGTCCACCTGCGCTAGCTGTTAGGCGTCCTGGGCGGCCGCAACGAAGCCGGTCGCCACGCTCCAGTCGATCGCGTTCGCTTCGTCCTGGCCCCACTGGATCTTGCCGATGCCGCGCATTTCCATGAAGCCCACGCCGTTCTTGAATCCGTAGTCGTCTTCCTTGCGCACGGTGGTCTTCGTGGTCTGTGCCCATGCCACGCCCAGCGCCTGCGCGCCGCACATGTAGATCGGCGACACCAGGGCGCCCGAGTCGCCGACCGCGCCCACGTCCTGGATTTCGGGGATCTCGCGGATCACCACGCCATCCCACAGCAGGGAGTTCGTGCCGGTGAACAGCGGGTTTTCCTTGCCCCGCTCCATGGCGTCCTTGTGCACGTCGGCCATGTCCAGCTTCAGGTCACGGAACGGCTTGGTGCCAACGAACAGCACATAGGTCTCCTCGTCCTCGCCGTAGCGGTAGGGCCGGATGCCCTCGCCGTTGACGGTGACCGCCTGCTGGGCGATGCGCTTCAACAGCGACACCGTCGCCTTGTTCAGCGTCTCGGCCGCGGTGATGCCGCCCAACGCGGTCGAGTGCGTGGCGTTGTAGTTCGCCAGCTCGCGGCCGTACAGCACGCGGTCGGAGTTGGCCACGTTCCAGGCGTTGCGCTGCGCCGCGGTGGCGGTGGCGTAGGCGATGCCGTTGATGGCCCCCAGGGCGGCGGTCAGGGCGTTCTTCAGGTAGCGCATCGCCAGCTCCTTCAGCGCCACCTTGCCGGCGTTGCGGATGTCGAACGCAGAGGCCTGTTCCTCCTCCATGTTCACCACCACCGCATCGCGCACGACTCCGATCTTGACCTGCCAGCCATCGTTCGGCAGGGCCTTCTCGTTGCCCACCAGCGCGGTGGTGCCGGTGTTCGGGCCGGCGCTGGCGTCCAGCGCGCCCACCAGGTTGAAGGTGATCGCGTCGCCCTTCTTCTTGGCCAGGTCGTTGTTCACCTGGATGATGGAGTTCTCGTCGCTCCCCATGTAGCGCTTGTAGCGGTTCGCGCGGACGTACTCGCGGAAAAAGCCGTCGTCCCACTGCTTGGCCCGGACTGCCGGGCTTGCGGTCGTGTCAGTCATTGCGGTCCCTTAAAAGAGGTTTTCGAAAACGTCGCCAGTGCCCGGCCGCGTGGTTGCGGCGGCGCTCCTGGCCGTGGATAGATCAGGCGGGATGCGGTCGAGGGTGGCAGCACGATCAGCCTGCTTCTGCGCGAATTCGGCTTCGACCTTTGCCCGCACCTCCGCCTCGATCTTCTGGCGGTAGGCCTCGGGGTCTTGGATCTGCGCCATCTCGTGCAACTGCTTGCCGAGCTTGTAGGCCGCGCGGGCGGGGTTGGGGGCGTTGAACACCTGCTGCACGATCGCCGGGTTGCCCTGGGCGTGCTCCTTCAGCGCTTCCAGCACCTCGTCGTAGTCAGGGAACTGCTCGCGCGCATCAGCGTCCATCGCGGCATAGAACTGCTGCCGGATCTCGTGCTGCGCTCCCTTGATCGACTGCTGCACGTATCCCTCCGGGTTCTCGAAGAACCCCGGCTGTTCCCGTGCGCCCTCGACCTCCCGCAGACGACGCTCCAACTCCTCGCGTTGCCGCTGCTCGTTCTGCCGCTTCTCACGCTCCGCCTTCAGTGCGGCGAGCGGGACGCGCTCGTCCTTGTCCGTTGCTGCGGCCGGCGGCGCCTCAGCTGCTTGTGCCTGCGCTGCAGGCTCGCCCGTGGTCGCAGCTGCCGGTTCCCCGGTTGCGGCGGCCGGTGCATCGGTCGTCGCTGATTCCGGGGCAGCCGTCGGCTGCGTGATTTCGTCAAGGAAGTCACGTTCATTGCTCATCGCTGGTTTTCTCCGTTATCGACCTTGCGCCGTCGTCGCGTAACGCGCTTTTGTGGGCGCGACCACTACTGCAAAACCACGCCCACCGGAGCCATTTGCATGGCCTGCTGGGCGCGGTCGGTGATGGCCTCGAACCTGTCGGTCTCGGCCCTGAACTGCTCGGTTTGCAGCTTCTGCGCGTCCAGGCTGCGGTCGGCCAGTTGCTGGTCGGCCTGCTGCAGCTTCTGCTGCAACGCCTGTAGCTGTTCCTGCAGCTGCTGCATCTGCTGCTGGACCTGCGGGGGCACGCCGCCCTCCTTCATCTTCTCCAGGATGCGATCTTTGTTCCGCAGGCTGGAAGCTTCGATAATCATGTCGGTCGAGATCGAGTTCGGGTCGGCCCTCTTCAGCTCGACCAGCGCCTGGAACTGCTCGGACTGGATCGTCACCGAGTCCGGACCTTCGTCCACGATGATGTCCACGTCCAGCTGTGCCACCGCGTTCTCGATGCGGAGCACGCGGGTCGGATCGATCTGCGCCAGCTGCAGCAGCTGCGGGCTGGGCTGCTCCCCGGCCTCCTGCAGCCGCTTCAGCTCGTCCTGCACCGTCACCGGCTTGTTGATGCCGACCCAGCGCAGGTTGCTCTCGTCGTCGGTGACGCGGACCCACTTCTCTTCCGTCCAATACTGGCGGACGCGGTTCCAGCAAGCCCGGTACATGCGCAGCGACCACTCGCGCAGCGCGTCGAACGGGATGGCCAGCTCCTGCAGGCCGGACTGCTGCAGCGCCTCCACCGCGCGCCCCGACGGCGCCTTGACGTCGCCCTCGATCGCTGGGTTCACGCCGCTGGCGTCGATCTCCGCCTTGGCCTCCTGCAGCAGCTGCAGCTCGCCCATCATCGACTGCGTGGAGTCCACGACCTCGAACCTTGCTTTCGGCCGCACCTTGACGTAGCCATCGGGGCGCGCCAGCTCGCGCCGCGCCGCACTGACGTTCTCCACGGCACCGTCCTCCGCGATCACCTGGCGCATGCTGAGGCGGTGCAGCGCCTTGCTACGGCGCTTGTTGATCTCGTCCTGGGGCGACAGCATCTGCGGCACGGTGCCGTAGCGCACGTTCTCGCGCGTCACGAATGCCGAGACGGCGATCACGTCGCACTCGGGCTGCCCCCACTCGTCCAGGTACGGCGACGGCTGTGGATCGCGCAGGAAGCCGCCGCGGCACAGGATCGCGGTATGCCAGACGCCATCCTCGAGCCATCGGTGCTGCATGACCCGGATGCGCTTGCGCGCCTTGTCGCACCACGTCACCTTCGGCCGGTCGTCGTAGGTCTCGCCAGCCGCCTCGGCGCTCAGGTAGGACGCGTCGATGGCGGCATCCTTGCCCTTAAACCGCAGCTTGGCGTCGGCGTCGTCCATCCACAGCACCACGCCCAGGTAGCCGGCGTCGGAGAAGTCGCGCATGCGGCTGTGCGGGTCGCGGTAGAGGCGATCCCACGGGATCTGCGTCAGCACCACGTCCAAGCTGCCATCCGGCCGCTGCTTCATCGACACCGTGGCCGCGCCGCTCCCCTCGATGAACAGGTTCTCCGCCACGTCCGACCGAATGGTGGTGAACTTGTTCTGGTCGGCGATGAAGCGCAGCGCGTCGGTGGCCGATTCCGCCTCGTGCTCGTGCTTCGGCGTGCGCGGGAAGGCCTTGGGGTCCGTGCGGCTCTTCTTCTCGAAGCCGATCAGGGCATCGATCTTGGGCTTGATCCGGTTCGAGGTGACGATCGGCTGCTTGCGCTTGCGCAGCGTCTCGCGCTCCTCCGCCGTGTACTGGTTGCCGTCGTAGTAGTCCCGGCACTGCTCGGACAGCGCCCGTTCTTCCCGGCTGTTGTCGTAGGCCTCCTCGAACTGGCGCAGGCACTTGTCCAGCAGATCGTCGTTGCGCTCAGACATCAGGCGGTTTTCCAATTATCGTCATCGTCGTCATCGTCCGCGGCGTAGTCCGCACCGCGGCGCCTCTTGCTCTCTTCGCTCTCGGCCGGTGCGGCGTTGGCCATTTCGTCAAGGCCGCGGCCGACCAGGCTGCACACGTCCACGGCGTCGTCCTGCCGCCCGTCCTCGCCGTTGAAGGCGCACAGCTGGTTCAGCAGTCGGATCGCCCACGGCTTGCCCGCCGGCAGATACACAGACCCCGCCGATGCGCGCGCCGCGAAGCCCAGGGCCCGCTCGGCCTTGCTGCCGGCCGACGCCAGCGCGATGCGGTTGGCGAACGTCTGCGTCTCGCGCATGCGCTTCGTGATGGCCGAGTCGACCGCGCGCAGGATCACGCCCTTCTCCTCGAAGGCGGCCAGCGGGCGGCAACGGCTCACCAGGTCGATCCACGCATCGATCCACTCGGCCGGATCCTTCTGCCCATACCACCAGTCCACCGCGTACAGGTCGCCCAGTTCGGACAGCCCCCACACGCCGTGCTCGGTGAAATCGCCGTCGTCCGGCGTCACCGCGTAGTCGCTGGCCATGTACAGGTTGAGGCGCGACGGCAGCACGTCGTAGAACTTGAACCAATCGCGCTTGAACATCAGGCCGGCGAGCGACCGGCAGGCACCCTCCCAGACGTGCCGGTAGAGATCCTGGTTCACCCGCAGCAGCTTCACCCGCTCCTTTTCCAGCTCCACCGGAAACCACGGGTTGTCCCGCCAGTTGATGTCGATCACCAGCGTGTCGTCATCCTCCATCGCCGCCAGCTGGTGAACGTAGTCCGCATCCTGGTCCGGGTTGTAGCTCCACCACAGCTCCGACCCCGGCTTGCGGATGGTCGGGATCAGCACCGTGGCCGACCGCTCGCTGACCGAGTGCGCCTCTTCCGTCCATGCCCCGTCGAAGCCCTCGTAGGACTTGATGCTGTCCGCCGTGTGCTCCTTCAGGCCGACAAAGGCGAACTCGGACTCGCCGGCGGACGTGCCGGCCTGGCCCTTGATGACCTTCTCCTGCACGTCGTAGTAGTAGCCCAGGTTCATCGCCGCGATCTGGTCGGCCAGCAGGCGGTGCGACGATTCCTTGATGGACTTCTGCGTCTCGCGGCAGCACAGCCAGCGGGTCGGCTGGGTGATGCCGCGCACCGACAGCAGGCGCGCGATGGACCAGCTCTTGGCCGAGCCGCGGCCGCCGCGGGCGATCTTGTGGCGCTTCTTGACGGTATGGAACGGCAGCATCTTTGCCGGGATCTCCAACCGCAGCTTGCTCATTCGGTCGTGCGCGCCTCGACGCCGACAATCTCCACAGTCGTCACCACATTGACTGGGCCGCCACCGGGGCCGGACAGTTCGACGCCCTTTCGCTCTTGGTAGTCCTCCGGGAACCGCGCGGCCATCGATCGCGACCATAGAGATGCATTGAACTTGTCCGCCGTCAGGCCGCACTGCCCTTGCGTTTCCCACCAGTCCTGCGCCCACTGCCTCGCACGCGTAAAGGCGTCCGAGAATTCCGGGATGGTTTCGGCCCACAAGTAAAGCGTGGACTTTGCGACATCGATAGCGCATGCCATCTGGACCACTGATTTACCGAGCTTCCCCAGCTCAATCACGGTGTCGCAATACTCTGGTCGGTAGTCGGTCGGACGCCCAGCCATCACACAACCTCCAGCAGGCCGTCGCCGATAACGCCGCGCAGGGAACTCACCACCTTGACCCGGTACACGCCCGGCCGGTGCTGCCTGGCGATGCTGGCCGGGTGGATCCACGTCACCTCGCCTGCGGCACTGGCTGCGGCGTCACACCGGTACAACTGCCGGCCACCCTGGTAGGTGCTGACCACCACGGTCACCACGTCCTGACTCAGGTCGGCGTGGCCAGCCTCGTCACGGACCCACACGGCCAGCGGGGTGTCGTAGCCCGAGTAGGCGCGCAGGTGGTGCGGCACGACGTAGACCGGACCAGGTGCAACCGGCTCCGGTGGCTGCGCGACGTAGATGCGCGACTCGCCGGTGTACAGAAACTCCTCGGATGCCGGGTTGGCCGTGGCCAGGACCATTCCCGCCACAGCGGGATAGGCGAACGGAATGCGCTGCGCCAAGTAGCCCTCCACGGTCCACAGCACGGTGGTCCCGTCGAAACCGTAGGCAGTGAGCGTGGTTTGCACCTCGCTAACGGGGCTCCGGGTCAGTTCTTCAAATTCGCCCTCTACCGTGTCGCCTTCCTGCACGACGCCAACCAGCCGCATTGCGACCTTGGCGCGGCTCCACATTTCGGCGTAGTAGTAGTAGGAGCTGGTGGCCGCATCCCAATACGCAGACGGCGGCCCCTCGTAGTAGTTGTCGTCCGCATTGAAGCCGGAGTGGAAGCTCTCCCACTTAGTCGGATCGGAAAGCAGGTTAGCCATGGTGGGCGCGCATCAGTTCGTCTTGGTGTGCCCGGCGCAATAGGCGGCCCGGGCTTTCGTAGAGGCGGTGGACGTAGCTGTGGTCCGCCACGTGATGGATATCGGTTTGGTTCGCCAGCGCTAGGTCGCCGCAAACGCGCCACGCCGCATGGTCGAATGCGTTCGCAATGTCACGGCGGTAGCAGATCAAGTGGTGCCGGCGTTGCGACCAGTTGCGCGCACGTCCCTGCTCCGTTATCTCGCCAGGCGCCACCGCGTCATTTCCTGCCGCCAATGCATCGGCCAGGGCGGCGAACGCAACCGGCAGCAAGTAGTCATCGCAGTCCACGTAGGTGACGTAGGGTTGCGTACCGAGTGCGTACCCTCGCGCCCGGCCGCGGCCTATGTGCCCAAGCTCCCCCGGCAGCTCGTGCACGTGGACCGGGAAGCCGGCGGCGGCCACCGCGGCAGCGATCGACGCGCGACGCTGCTCGATCCAGGCCGGCAGCGTGTCGGGCAGCGTGAGAACGTGCACGTCCAACATCAGCCGCCGCCCTGCGCGTTCGTCATCCCGGCGGCGACGTTGTACCGCTCGATGGTTTCGTCTCGCTCGGACTGGGCGGTTTCGCAGGCCCATACAATTCGTGCCGCACTTGCTTTGCGTAATCGGTCTTGCTCTGCAGCTTGAGCGGCAGCGGCGGCATCACTGGACAAACGGTCGGTTTCACAGCCGGCCCACTGCTTGCGCAGCTCGCCAAGCTCAGAATCGCGGCCAGCCACAGCAGCCGACATGCGTGCGTTGTAGTCGTCATCGATCTGGTCCTTTCGGGTGGCGGCCTTGTCGGCGACGCCTTGGGTTGCTGTCGCCTGCTGGTGTTCAACGGCGCGCGCGCCCTTCTCCGCCGTCAAGGATTCCGTGACAGCCGCGGTCTGCTGCTTGGACACGCCCAGGTCGGCGCTGCGGTCGCGCCACTCGCGCCCCATCCAGAACGCCAAGGCCGTCCAGGCGACGAAGGCGGCGAGCGTCAGCCAGCGGTTCACGGCTGGTCCTCGTGCAAGTCCGGCTGCTTCACGCCGCGCATGACCAAACTGGCCGACTTGATGACTAAGCCGATGATCGCCAGGGCGGTCAACAAGCAATGCGGCAGCGCCGCTTGCCAGTCGGGCGGCAACTGCGTGTAGGCCACTGCAATGGAGCCGACAGCGATTGCCATTGCATCCAGCTTCGCCGACCACCACCGCTGCCAGTTGTGCACGTCCGGCACTGGCTCCAAGCCAAGCGCTCGGATGACCTTGGGGAGCATCATGGGGAAATCGCCAGCTCGTGGAGCTGGGAAATGCTCCAGTGGTACAGCTCAGGGTCGATGATGTGCGCCCGCTTCAACACATTGCCGTTGCGGTTGTGCACCCGAATCTCGGTGCTTTGCTGGATCGCCAGCAAGATGAAATCCACCCGCTTGCGCGTGCTGTCCGGGACTCGCAACAGCTCGATGGCTTCGCGCACCCGGCCGTTGATCGTCTCAAGCATCTTGGCGGTCGGCCGGGCGTTGGGCGTCTCCGTAAGCTGGATGACCCCTTCAAGCCCAGCGATGGCCTCGCGACGACGTGGCATTAGCTGCCCCGGACCGCTTTCATGGCGAGCGGGTACACCCTGGCCCAACGGGCGCGGCGCTCGGCTTCGTCACGCGGCGCCGGTCGCCATGCCTCGATGTACTGCTCCCACGCCTCCTGCTCGTCACCGAGCGCCGGCAGCGCAACCGGCAGCGTCCACAACAGCAGGCGCGCGAATCCAGCCGCCAGCACGTCGTCATGCTCGATGGCGTCATACACCGCGGCCACGGTCGGCGCGACGCCGTGCAACTCGCACAGCGCCCGTGCGCGCCGCTGGCTTGCCGAGTGGGTCAGGACGCCGCGAACGCCGCCGCCGCGCTCAAACTGGAACAGGCCGTGCGCCGGGCCGCCGACTTGGTGGCGGTACTTGAGGCCGGATTCCTGCAGCCCCGTGGCCAGGATCTGGACGCGAGCCGGCGGCGAGTCCATGCCGTCGCCCAGCTCCGCCAGCGCGGGCACGATGATGTGCGACAGCGCCAGCTCGGGCGCGATCGGGAGGGAAAGCAGGCTCATCGAGATCTCCGGAAATGGAAAAGCCCCACCGAATGGCGGGGCTTGTTGTTGGAGCGGACTACCGGGGATCGAACCGACGAGAAAGAATGGAACCCAGCAGCCTGACTTGGCTAGTATTCAGCCACGCTCTCGAAGAGTGGATTCGGCGCAGGGGGATCGAAACAATGCTCCAAGATCACGCGGGCATCCTTCGATAACTGCCATATCAGCTCGAAAGGCTCGTCGTACAGCGCTTTCGCAAGCGCTAGGACGGATGCCCCGGACCTTTCACTATTCGGCGGATTTTTGATCCCAAAGATCAGAAAGCCGTTTGCCTGCATTGCGAACCTGCGATCGACGGACAAGGAATCAGCACTGTGGCTTTTTGACAGGCCTACAAGATCATCAACAAAAGCGCCATTGATCATCGAGCAAAGGCGCAAGTAGTCGCCGGCTGGAACACGCCCACGTCCCACTGCGACGAACAGGCGACCAATGAGTATTGGCTTGAGCTCCAAGTCCGCTTTGTCAAGCAAGTCCATGACAATCTCGCCGAGACGTTCCTTCTGCTTCTCCGATCCGGCGAGTTCCGCAACAACACTGGCTCGCTCGGCCCAAGTCAACTTAGAAGCCTCAGACAAGAATTTCTGAACCTTCCTGCAAAGGAAATAGTCTCGGACGGATCCAAATGCTTTTGCTCCGGCAACAATGGTTCCGATAACTGGGATGTCGCGAAGCACGCCCTCGTCCAAAACGCTGTCCAAAGCTGTTTCGAGCAACCCTTCCGAAGCCTTCTCAAGATTTTCAGCACCAACTGAAAGTACAAGATCCTTGCCGATGCCCATGCCCTGCCCCAACCGACCCTGGTATGGCGATTATGGCTCGACGGACTACTGAATAGGTACGCGAAAAGAACCCCCGGATTTCGCCGGGGGCTGCTGACCAACATCAGGCGGAAGCGAGCGCGACCTACTAGGAGGCGCTTGCCTTAATCTGCTCGAACACTTGTTTGAATGCATTCGCAGCGGCCGCAGAATCCTTCGCAGCATCCCCCGTATTCCTGAATGCCGGAGAGGTTTCGATCATTGCTACGACTATACGGCTGGCGGCCTCAATAGCCGCCTCTGTCTGCGCTGTGGTGAGCGACATATCGCACCTCCTGTTAAGAGGCTCCATCATAGACAGTCCCCCTGCCGCTTCCCACAAACGCGAACGGCCCGCTTGGGCGGGCCGCTGACAGACTTCTGATGACACTGCCGATAATAGATCAGCGTTCGGAATGGGTCAAGAGGCCTGGCCGCGTAGCACGGCCAAGTGGCGAGCAGGCTTTCCCACCGTGCCCCACTGCCGAACCGCGCCTCCCATCAGTCGCTTGGCGTCTGAAATGTCGCCGCCGAAGGCCTGGCCGTAGACGTAACAGTCCATCCACCCGTACTCCATCATGGGTTCTACGGCGCAAGAGAGGTGTATTAGGTGCTCCTCTTCGCTCTCGCGCTCAGAGTCAATCCCAAGCGCTGCCTCAAGCTCCCCAGCTAGGCGAGTTGCAGCGGTGCGCGTTGTGGACACCACAGCGATCCCATGTAGGCGTAGCTCATCGGCCAGAATCTGCGCATCGGGGCTGCCGTAGTGCACGGGAATGGCGATATGCATGGTGCTTCCTATCGGAGTAGGAGAGGCATCCTACAGACGCAGGTTGCAGGAGATGAGACAGGCGCTAGATCGCAGCAGCGCCTCTGCCATTTCAGCTATCGGCTGTCCGATCATCCATGGCGCTTAGCCTTCTTCTTCGGCGTCGGACGGATCTCCAATTCGTCTGAGTCACTATCAGGTAGGTCAGACAGTTGAAGCCCAGCCTCAATGAGCAGTTGGCCGCGGTGCTGCACTTGGTTCTGGAACCATCGGAGCTTGCGCAGCTTCTGCTGGGCAGTTTCATATCTTGCAGAATGCCCTTCGATAGAGCGTATCGCATAGGCCTCTTGTTCAGCGGCAACAGTCAATGAAGCCAGCACGTCGGCCTCTTCCAAGTAGCGCTGCTCCATCTTTTTGAACAGCGAATCGAGGTCATCTGCCTGAAGCTTTTCCGCTTTGCTCACTTCCATCTTGAAAATGGACATGAACTCGCCGGCCAAATCCCTAACTTGATCGCTGGTCAGCGTGACCTTCGGCTTCTCGAATGACTCTTCTAGCCGAGTGATGATCTCAGCGGAAACTGAGCGATTCGTGATGCCAGCCTGGGCCTCCAACCGTTGGAACAGGTTGACCGGAAGGCGCAGCTTGAACTGGTGGAAAAGGGGTTCTGACATGGCGCGGATGATGGACCAAAATTGTCCTTGACAGCAACGGACCATTATTGTCCACTGTTGCCACGGACAACTTTGGTCCGTGCAAAGGAGGTGTGACGTGGAAAAGGCAAGTGACCCTCAGATCAAGCTTCGTTTGCCGGCCGATCTGAAGCAGTGGATTGACCATCAGGCGAGCAAGAACCGCAGTAGCAAAAGTAGCGAGATCGTGCGCTCAGTCCGCGAGCGCCAGGAGCGGCTGGTTGCCCAGCGACAGGAGCCCACCCCGTGACCACCACCATCACCGTCAACCACGTCGAACTATCCGTGCTGGAACACCAAGGCCAGCGCGTCATCACCTTGGCCCAGGTCGATGCGGCCCATGCCCGGCCGGCCGGCACCGCCCGTCGCAACTTCAACGAACACCGCGAGCGGTTCGTGGAGGGCGCGGACTTCTTCGAGGTTAACCAGCCGGACGAAATTCGTTCGCTTGGCTTGAGCCGCCCGCAAGGCGGAACGCCCGATCGCGTGATCCTGCTCAGCGAAACCGGCTACACCATGCTGGTGAAGCCGTTCAACGATGACTTGGCGTGGCAGGTGCAGCGCCAAATCGTCACCGGCTACTTTGCCGCGCAACGTCTGCTAACTTCCGTACCGCGCCAGCTGACCGGCTACGTCGGCGACGGCTGCACCCTGATCGAGTCGGCTTCCCGTACGCTCAACCTGACGCCGTCCTCAACGCTGGGCATGTATCAGAAGCTCGGCGCCAAGGTCGGGCATACCGACCTGCTGCCGGCCTACGCGATCGACGGCCGCGGCGAGGGCAGCAGCGAGCCCACGGCGGCGCTGCAAACGCTGCTCAAGCAGCACAACTCCCCCATCGGCGTGGTTCGTGCCTATGCGGTCTTGGAGGCCCGGGGCATCGTAGAGCGGCGCAGCCGGCCCAGCAGCCGCGGCGGTACGAAACAGTTCTGGACGCTCACGGATGCCGGTGCGCAGTACGGCAAGAACATCACTTCGCCAGCCAACCCGCGCGAGACGCAATCCCACTTCTATACCAGCGCATTTCCGCAGCTGCTGCAGATGATGCCCGGGAAGATCGCAGCATGAACTTACGGCAATGGAGCATTGTCCCTTTGCGTGCATCCGGTGAAGGCAACACCTCTCCCCATTGTCG
The DNA here is from genome assembly GCF_013410075.1 of Xanthomonas sp. JAI131. Lineage (NCBI taxonomy): Bacteria > Pseudomonadati > Pseudomonadota > Gammaproteobacteria > Lysobacterales > Lysobacteraceae > Xanthomonas > Xanthomonas sp. JAI131. Next base: position 87,210 of record NZ_JACCCN010000004.1, read on the forward strand.
TAGTTTTACCAATGTACAAGAACCAAGGAAACCGGAATTATGAGTAGGGGAATTCCTACGCAACAGCCGTTGAGTGGACAACAGTCAGAAGTGTGCGTTTCGCCCCGAAAACTGGGTAGAAGCAGCAAAGTTCAAAGCGTAAAACAATGACGGCCCGAGCGTTAGCGCGCTCGAGCCGTCTACCAAGCAACCCATCATCGACGAAGACTCAGGAGATACACATGGCGAGTAATAGCGTACCTCAGAAGTTAGCCAAGGGCATCACCATCGCGCAGATTGATGACCTATACGACCACCTGCGACTCATCACCGCCATAGGCGATGCACTCGCGACCGGCGCCGCCGAGCGCATACAGGAACAAAATGCGGAGGTGCTGGGGCACACCGTGTTCAGGGCCGGGAATAGCGCCTTGGCGATCGTGGCCGCGATTGGCGATCAGGGGCTGAGCGACGCGCAGCCGATCAAGGAGGCGCGCCGTGAAGCCTGAAATCACCGTCGCTTCGCCGTTCTGCCGCATTCCGGTGGACGATGGGCACCTGCTCCAAGTCAACGCCGGCATCAATACCGACACCGCGCTGTTTAGGGCCAGCCAGATCAACGAACACGTGCGGGAATTTCTGTGGGAAAGCATGACTGCCGCTCAGGCATCCGACGATGCCCTCCACGTTTCCATCCCCTATGACACGGCCGATTTCCTCCACTTTTTGTTGGGAATGGCCGAAGCGCTGCGCAAAGCAGCAGGAGCGGAAGGATGATCGCCGACCCGATCAACCAACTCATCGCCGCCGGTGCCACGCCGCGCATGCTGATCGAACATTTCATCGTCAGTGTGGAATGGCTGGCCCAGCATCAGGGCGACACCTTCCGCCTGTGCTACCACGATGAGGCTGGCGAAGTAGTGGTGGAAACGGTAACGGCCGTCAGCCTCCTCATCCGCGGGCGGGAACTTGGCTGGAAGCCGACTGACGATGAGCCCACCGAAGCCGGTGCACCCTATCTGTTCGATGAACCCGTGTACCACTGCCGCCGCGGGGTGCATTGGTACGCATCGGCCATGGACGACAGCAACGCCATGCTCCCGCTGGCGTGGCCGGCTTCCGTCCTGCGCGCCAATGTGAAGCGTGAGGAACGCGAACGGGCCGCGTATCGGCGATGCGCCGCCGCTAAGCAGAAGAAGGCCGATAAGGAGCAAGCGAAGCAGCGACGCACCGCGCGTCGAGAGTCAATGGAGTCGCTGATTCGCTACGAAATGAACCCGGCAACGCAAGCCGGGAAGGCGATCAGTCGGCGCCTCGCGCGTCGCAGGGTGAACGCTCTCATTGCGGACATTTGCAAGGGCGGTGGCACGTCCAAGCCCGACGTAGAAACCGCGACTGCCGTTGCCTGCGCGGTCGCGTCCAATCTACAGAAGGCGCGGGTTGCGGTCAGTGCATTGCCATCGCGTGCGCAGCACGGAGGTCCGCAGTGATGGCTGCCGTGATCGAGTTCCCTTCCGGACGCATCGTGCGCCCGCTCAGAAAACGTGTTGTTCGGCCCAGGAAACAGGCCAAAACTGACGACCCCATCAGCCAACAAACGATGCGTCTGGCCGCGATGCTATTGGACTGTGCACTAAGCGACGGCAAACAGACCCTCGAACAGGTTGCGAAACGCGTCTACGCTGCGGAGTTCGCGCCCGACGATAGATTGATGCTCAAGATGAACGTCGCGCTCAAGGCCGAGCTGCATAAGCGCATGGCCGCGAGCGTGGTGGTTCCGATGTGCTGAATCAACGAACTGCGCTCGCATAAGACGCTGCGTAGGTCATCCCGATGGCTACGTGTGATTCGTGGTCCGGCTTCTGCTTGGCACTTTTCCACAGCTCCTAAGCATATGTTGAAGTCAGGGTAGAGTAATTCGAAGGATTGTTAGGAAGGCAGGGTGCGATGATGTTGGAGAAGAAGCTTGTGAAGTATGAAGATCCCGCCGCCGTGCGGCAGAAATCCAAGGTGGTTTCGTTGAGGAAAGGAGGCTTGCAATCACCTGACCCCAAGGCTATTCCAGAAGGTAGACGACAAGAGCTAATTGATCTCTACTACTCAGTGGATGCGTTGAGAAGCGATGTGGAGAGCGCTGACTTCGCGAAGTCGCTCAACTTCGCAGTACGACATGCGAGGGACACGTGGGTAGATCGCTTTCTCGACGTTGCCGAGAGTAAGTCAGAGAAGGAAGATCACGCCCTGCTCGCATTTACAGCGCACGTATTACTCAAAGCTGTACTTTTTTTTGGGCAAGAGGCCCAGGGCCAGGATCAAGTAGCTCGAAAAAAGCTCGCGATCTTGGCAGCGGCCGCGAGGGCAGATGGTGACCCCAAGGTGGTGGCTATGCGCAAGATAAAGACCGAATGGATGGAGATGAAGAACGGAGGCTCTCCATTCAGAAAAGATGCTCAATTTGCGCGCGAGGCAATTTCCCGGCACCCAGTTATCGAAAGTGAGGGGAGCATAAGAAATGCTATTTCCCGCTGGAGAAAGGAGGCTTCATCCAGCTAGTCGAGTGTCATTGAGCTAGCAAAATTACTAGGGCCACGAACTTCTGATTGATACTGTCCGCACGAATTCGTCGGAACCCGAAAGGAGAGCGGAGGTTTGTCAGACAGGAGGAGGGCGGAAAAAAGATCACGGGGTACTTTTTTGCTAAGCACCTGTTCTGACGGGCAGGCAGCACCAAATCTCAACGGGTTATCCACAGACTTGTCCCTAGCTGCGCTCTTGGTGGCGGTGTATGTTGACGGCCACTAGCAGTCACTTGCGAATTCCTTCCATCTCAACAATCTGGTGCTTTAGATCAAGTCCTACGCCTTCGAGCATTTAGCGTTGAGGAGGCAAATCCTTGATGTTAGATTCAAATCGGTGCAACGAACACTATCGTGCTCGTACACACTAAGCGGAACTGGGATACCCCGACGGGGGCCAAAAAAAGGCCCCCACCGTTGGCGCGGCGGGGGCCTGGGTTCCATTGGGAAGCAATGGGCCGGCGTACCGGCAAAGGCACACTAGCTGTCCGCTAGCGTCCGTGCAAGTGCGCCGGTCTCTTTTTGAGGCCGAAGTTCATGCAAAACAGTTCATTGACCCCTTCGCCGGATCAGGCGAACGCTCCGAGGCTTTATTCCATCAACGGCGCCTGTGCCGCGCTGGGTGGTATGGGGCGCACCTGGCTCTATGAGCAGATCAAGCTCAAGCGTCTCCGTACCGTCAAACTCGGGCGGCGTACCATGATTCCGGCGAGTGAGCTTGAATCGCTCATCGCCTCCCAACTGGAATCTGCCGCATGAGCGGTCGCACGCCCATGCCGGTTGCTGGCCACCGGTATGGCGAGCAGGAGGGCGAGCCTGAGCATCAGATGTCCCGCGCGCAAGCGAGCCTGCAGCGGGATGCGGTGCTGCCCTTAGCGCGAATCGACGAACACCTGGCAGATGGCCGTGTGGGCGTGGTGCTGATCGACAGGGAGAGGCCTGGGTTTGCCTTCGACTTCTACTGCCATAGTCGTGACGATGCGCTGGAGTGGATCGCCCTGCTGGCGGCTAAGTCCTGGGTGACCCCGCGCCATCTGGAATGGTTCGCGACCCTGATGCGCGAGGCCTTCACGGGCAATACGGAAACACCGCCTCCGGCTTGGGATCCCACCATCCGGCCCACTCCGATCCTGCGCCGGCACATCAAGGCGCTGCTGATCGGCGCCCGCTGTCGGCACCTGCTCCCGGCCCGGGTTGTTAGCGGTCTTTTCCGTGCGCTGCGTCTGGAGGCTCTGTGAGCATCGTTCGCGCGCCACGGCCCGAGTCGAACTACTACGTCCTATCCAAGGCAATCAGTGAGGACGCGCGGCTTTCCTGGGCTGCGCGTGGCCTGCTTGTTTACCTGTTGGGCAAGCCCGACCATTGGGAAATCAGTGTCGAAAGTCTGCGCCGCCAGACTGAAGGCGCTCGTGTGCGTACCGGCCGCGATGGAGTCTATGCACTGTTGGGAGAGTTGGAGAAGGCGGGCTATCTCGTTCGTCAGCAACAGCGCCGTGGTGGCGGCCAACTCGATGGGGTCAGCTATGCCGTTAGCGAAGTCGCAAGCAAGGAACCGCTTCCGGATCAGCCGCATGCGGGTCAGCCGTATACGGCAAATCCGACACTAGTAAGTAATGATTTTAAGCAAGAACTGAAAGAAGCAAATAACCCCCTACCCCCTAGCGGGGGCGAGGATAGGGATCTGCATCTGCATCTGCATCGCAGCGAAGCGGGCAAGGCAGCCAAGCCGACTCGCAAGGTTGCTGAGCTGGAGACAGCCAAGTTCGCGGAGTTCTACCAGGTCTACCCACGGCACGAGGCCAGGCCTGATGCGGCGAAGGCTTGGCGCAAGAACAACTGCGAGGCGATGGCTGACCGGATCGTCGCGGAATTGAAGACGCGAACTGCTGAGGATCCGCAGTGGTCGAAGGAGCGTAAGCGTTACATCCCGCTGCCGGCAACCTACCTCAACGGGCGGCGCTGGGAGGACCAGTGGCGCGACGGGGGCGATGGCGGCTCTGCTGGCCTGCCTGACTTCATGCAGGGGGTGCGCTGATGCGTGCAACCGAGCTATCGCGGCTCCTGGGCACGCAGGCCGAGGCAGTGGTGCGCATGCTCCTGCCGCAGGGCAAGCGATCGGGGAGCGAGTGGAAGGCCGGATCCGTAGACGGCCAGCCTGGCGACAGCCTGGGCGTGGTGCTGCGCGGCGACAAGGCCGGGGTGTGGTCCGACTTCGCAACCGGCGAGTCCGGCGATTTGATCGGTCTGTGGGCTGCAGCGCGGGGCTTATCGCTGCGTGAAGCGTGCGAGCAGGCCATGGACTATCTGGGCATCCGCGAGCACAAGCAGCTGCAGCCGCTGCCGAAGCGCTATAGCCGGCCGAGCAAGGATGGTATGCGGCCGCTGCCGGACCCGCTGCGCAACTGGCTCACTGACGAGCGCAGGATCGCGCCCGCCACGCTGGACGCCTACAAGGTTGTCAGCCGGGATGGCTGGATCGTGTTCCCGTACCTGCGCGACGGCCAGCTGATCGCAGTCAAGTATCGGAAGCTGCCAAAAGAGTTTCGCCAGGAGGCCGATTGCGAGCCATGCCTGTTCGGTTGGCAGGCGATTGATACGAACGCGCGCGAGATTGTCCTCGCTGAGGGAGAGCTCGATGCCCTCGCTTGGCACACCTACGGCGTTCCGGCGCTGTCCGTGCCAATGGGTGCGGGAAAAGGCGGCAAGCACACTTGGGTGGAAACGGAGTTCGACAGGCTGGCGGTCTACGACCGCATCAACCTGAGCATGGACGACGACGGCCCGGGGCGCGAGGCGGTGATCGATTTGGTGGAGCGCCTTGGCCGCGAGCGCGTGCACGTGGTCCGGTTGCCGCACAAGGACGCGAACGCGTGCTTGATGGCAGGCATCCATCAAGAGGCGATGTACACCGCGCTACGCAGCGCTCGCACGATGGACCCCGTGGAGCTTCGCGACATCGGCGAGTTTGAAGATGAGATCTGGGCCGAGTACCACCGCCAAGATTGTGGAATGGTGTTGCCCTGGAAGAAGACCCACGACGAAATCCGGCTGCGTCCGGGCGAGACCTCGTTGTGGGGTGGCATCAACGGGCATGGCAAATCCGCGGTGACTTCGTTCGTGACGGGCTCACTGGCGGCGTGCGGCGTGCGCTGCTGTGTGGCGAGCATGGAATTTCGCCGCGGCCTTTGGATGATGCGGATGAACCGCCAAGTGGCGGGGACTGCTAATCCGTCCGAAGCCTACGCTCGACACGTTACGCGGGTGCTGGCTGGGCACGTGATGGCGTTCGACGTGCAAGGCGCGGCTAAGTCGAAACGCATCCTTGAGGTCTTCCGGTACGCCCGCCGGCGCTATGGCATCGAGTTGTTCCTGTTGGATAACCTGACGAAATGTGGATTCGCCGACGATGATTACTCGGGGCAGAAACAATTCGTTGAGGCGCTGAGCGACTTTGCCCGGGACGAGCAGACGCACGTCGCAATCGTGGTCCATATGCGTAAGGGCGACGACGAATCTAAGCCGGTCGGCAAGATGGGCGTCAAAGGCTCGGGTGGCATCACCGACATGGTGGACACCGTTTTGGAGATCTGGCGTAACAAGCCCAAGGAGCAGGCAATTGCAATCGCCAACGCAACCGGAGCGCCTCTCGATTCGAAGTGGGAAGGCCAGCACGACGCCCTGCTGATCTGTCATAAGCAGCGATTCAACGGCAAGGAAGGCCGGTTTGGCCTGTGGTACGACCCGGGCACAACACACTACCTGGCGGGCCCCGAACACAAGCCGCGCACGCTGCTGCCGCGAGACAAGCAGGCATCATTTCCGGTCGCTGTCGTCGGGGCTGCGGGTGACGATTTCGAGGATGCGTTTCCATCCGACAAGGTGGCCGCATGAACGGGGTCGAGAACGAGGGCGCCGCTGCGTTGTATGCCTTCGCACGTCAGCTGGAAGCGGAGGCGGCTGCTTACCGGCGCGTCCTGCAGCGCGGCGCTGAGCGGTCAACCACCGTCGAGGCGCTGCTGCAGGCTGCTTCCATGGCACGACAGACAGCCTACCAAGTCGAGCGCAAGGGCCTGGACGCGGCGATGCGACAGGTGCCACGGCTGCCCGAGGGTGAAGTGTTGGACCGAGCCGTGGAGGCAGCTCGGATTGAGTGGTTCCGGTCGATCCACGGGCGGGATCCAGCGTCGCGTGAGTTCAATCACTTACAAGGTTGCGCCATGCGTAACGCTGTCGTCGCGGCTTGGCCGCATCTTCGCGCCGCGGCGCCAAAGCCGGAAACCGAAGCATGACCCGAGAAGAATTCGACAACCTGCTGCGCCTGTGGGGTTGGGCCTTTGGGCCACGTCGGCAGGAGCTGGAGGAAGGCGCAGGCATGTACGGCGTGTCCGCACTAGCAGGCCTGGGCCGCCCGGCTACGATCAGGCAGACTGCTTCGATGGACCGCGGCGGTATCGCGCGCCGACGCATGATTGGTGCTGCCGCCGGCCTGGTGGACGCGCGCGGCGCAGTGCGAGTGGCGCCGTCGTGGGCCGTAGAAGCGGTTCGCGCGACCGAGACGCGCACTGGTACGGCCAAGATCCTGGCGCCTGACGCCAGCATCCCTGCAGATGCACTGCGCATCGAGCAGGCGGTAGTACGCCTCCGCCGGGAATCGCAAGAACTGGCCACCGTGCTGCGCACTCAGTTCTGTACGCTGCTGGGAGGCCAGCGGGATAAGGCGAACCATCTGGATCTAAGGCTCGGCGTCTATCGAGAGCGGTTGGCAGAAGCGAAGGGCTGGTTGCGGCGCGACATAGCGGATTCCACTAAGCGCGGCGCCATGTCACAGAAGGAAGCGATTCATGGCCGCTGACGAGTTCTCGACCTTCTGGCTTCTGTTCGGCAAGTACGGCGCCACCATGACGATCGAGCAGCTGCGCGATGCGTTCTTCCCGGGCAGCGCCATGAAGACCATGGCGAACAAGCACAGCGCGCGCCTGTTGCCGGCGAGAACCGGCGACGTGTACGACACGCGGGACGTGGCTACGTGGTGGGATGTCCAGAGAGAAGGAAAAGCGCCTTAGAGCACTAGTCGCCAGTTTCTGTCGCGGATGACAAGTAGTCTTGGTCCGTAAAGCGTAACGTACTCATTAGATCATGCACGGTCCAACTCTTAACTCGTGCAATCTCGTGCCCCTCTATGTGCAGCCCTTGCGAAGCCGCTACATCGGCTATGGAGCATTTTGTACGATTGCCACGCTGGCTCTCAGGAAGCTTATCGATCGGGAGCTTTTCTGTGTCGATACTATCCAACAGTCTCTTTATAGACTTGTAGGTTTCTTGAGAGCAATCCTCGTAAACTACCGCAGTGATCGATAGGGCATAGGGACCAGTTGCATGCGCCACTTCTGAGGGCGTCAGTGGAATAGCCTCATTGTCCTCGTCCTCGCACTCCCCCTTAGCCTCAACCGCAGGAGAAATGCGCAAAAATATGCCGTGAAGTGAGCTTGAGTGATCTTTTAGTCTATAAAGGACCTTGTCTTTCAGGCCGCTAATTTTAAGTGCATGATTGAAGTCATCAGGCAGCTCGATCCTCGTATAACTTCGGGCCAACCAATTTGAAAAAATCTCCTTATACCGTCCAGCGAAGTCACCTGGTAGGTCCTCAAGCGCAGCGATAGGCGGGCCAAGCCGAGCAAGCTCTTGGCGACGCAACCATGCACGATTATGGATTTCCATGGACAGAACAAGGTGCGCGCCATCTCGATCAACTGCCCTACTGTGAAGCTGCCTCGGTTTATCGCCAAGTGCACGTTCGGGCCTGAACCCACTTTCCTCAATACGCGACGCGGCTATAAGCTCAACCATTGGCACCGCGGCGATATCCGGGTTGTAAAGATTACATGTTTGGCTAGCGATTACCCAATGTGTAGCTCCCGAAACTTCGCCAACAAGTTTCGAGACTTCGGACGCCTCTATGACGCTACCCTGCCACCAACCCGCCCGCCGGATACATTCAACAGCCTCCGCCGGATCAGGCGGAGGGATATTCGCTTTCGAAGGCACGGCTGGACGGAGAAGCTCTGTGGAGCCTCTTGACCGTCGATTCAATCTCAGGATTGATTTCAGCCAGTTTCGCATTTAGACGATCCTGATAACTGGCATCGTCCACTGGACCTTGAAAAACCTCCCGAAACGACGCGTCACCCGTAAAATTGACATCAACCAAGCCAAAGAAAGCCGTGCGATGGAGGTCGGAGGGCAGCGTAGCAAGCACAGCTCGGAGCGCCGCAATGCGAACTTGGCTACCGCCCTTTCTCGGGTTTGCCCCTTCAACCCATCCATAGAATGCCTTTCGCGTCACGCCAAATAGTTCAGCCAACCGGGAGACTGTAACCTCAGACCTCTCCCTAATCCAGTCAAGATCGGTTTTCCATGGAAGATCGCCGAACTTCTCAGCTCCAGCTTGATCAGTAACTTTGAGGCCTCCCCCGCCCACAACTAGGTGGACATGAGGCTTGCCTCTAGGTTGGGTGTAGGCGTCCACAACATTGGTCGTATGAACTCCTCCCACGCATGTAAAGTACAGCGCAGTGGTCAAACCCGCAGCAAGTAGAGGCGGATTTAACGAGCCCGGCCCTCTTATAGTCGTGCCTCGCCCACTATGCATCGCTACTGAAGTGGTATTCATAGTTTGCTCCTAATCGTACGCCTTGTCTGGCGCCGTACTCCATGCACGCTTTGCGTCGCCCGTAGTGATCGCAGTGAAGTACTTGTTCGCGACCGTATGCAACCTATCGACCACATCAACGATTTCTGAGCTAGATAATTGCTGGCCGCCCAGCTCGGCGTCAATCGCATCGATATCAAGCACTCCTGCACCCGCTTCAAGGAGCGGAAAAGAAAAATTCCCCTCACTGCCTGGTGCGGCACTGACAGCATAGGCAGGTAGAAGGTCAACAGGAATGGCTGAGTTCCCCGCGCCAACAGTGATTCGAACATTGAGCGTCGCGTTAGGGCTTCCGTCCTTAGTCTTGAACGAAACAGACGACGTTGAACCTTGGACAACGAGATCTGTTGCGTCCGGCTGCGGCATCATTCCCTTTACGATGAAATCGCTTACATCCATCTCATGTTGCGGCTGCAAGTGATCAACGTATCTCATGCCTACGAGGTTTACATTCACAAGCTCAGCCGCATTCATCAATGCGTCTAACACGGCACGATAGCTCTTAGCAAAGTCCGTAAAGATGGTGTAGTCAGTGGTGTGCAGCCCAACGCCACCCTTAAACAAAGTTGCAGTCGTCTTGTGGTCGGACGACGAAAAGAGCCAACAGCTTTGAGGGTGAGCTGCATCAAAATCGCTTGGATCCAGTTGGATTTCGAAGCCGTTCGCGCTTGTCACTTGCCTCATCCGGCGAAACACCGGCAGAGTCTTTCTCACTTCGTTCTGGATCGAGGATATCCAACTCGGGAGTGCTTCAAGCGTTTCGAACCGCACCATCGCAATCGCGAAAATCAGGGGTGCGTTCGCCAGCTGGCGGGTCTTTTCCATCGGCCACATACCCTAACTACACACTGGACAAGGCTAAGTATACACATCCTGACAGATTGCGTATCTGGATGCAGTTCATAGTTCAGAAGGTAGATCTTACGCGCTAGACTGAGCCAAAAATGTACCATCGGCCTTGAATCCACTGGTACAGCTATCTGTCGGTCCAGTCCATCATCGGCGCGACGGACAGGCGCAGGGAGGCGGCGTAGGCCGCGGACAGGGCGGGAGCAGGAAGCGAAAGCGTCATCGGGCGCGGCGGTGCTGCGCTCCCGCCTGCGGCGGAAGCGTCAGAGCATTGGCTTTGGGATCAATAGCTTACACGTTCGCCATGAACGCTGCCGATGCCCGCCCGCAAATTCACTTGGCGCTTGACCAACCGCCGCATCCGGCCTATCGTGCGCTCGCCGAAGGTATCCATCGCTTCATTCGGATGAAGGGATGGATTTAAACGGGAATCCGGTGAAGGCCGGCGCCGCAAGCGCCTGCCCATTCCGGAGCTGCCCCGCAGCGGTGAATGGAAACGACCTCCGTCAATGGCACTGGGCCGGCGCATGCCGGCCTGGGAAGCGACGGACAGTAGGTGCGCAGCCGGCACAGTGCGCTCGTCCATCAGCCCGAATACCGGCCCCGGCCGGAGGACCTGTGCGTCCTCCGATTCGACCTGGCGCCTCCGCGGGGAGGCGGCCGGAAGCCGTGCCGTGGCCCTGCGCCGCGCCGCGCTCTTCCGCCTGCCCGCGTGGCGCCGGTTCGCCCGCGGGGGCGAAGGTCGCTGGCGTGGCGGGCGTCCCGTGCGAACGGGCGGACGGCGCGCGGTTCCTTCGTTCCTCAATGCCCATGAACGCAATGAGGAAACGCAAATGACGATCGTGACCAACCTGGGCTTCCCGCGCATCGGTGCGCGGCGCGAGCTCAAGCGTGCGCTGGAAAGCTACTGGCGCCGCGAAACGGATGCGGCAAGCCTGCAAGACACGGCGCGGCAGCTGCGCCAGCGGCATTGGCGGCTGCAGGTCGAAGCCGGGGTGGATCTGCCGCCCAGCAACGACTTCAGCCTGTACGACGCGATGCTCGACACCGCGTTCCTGTTCGATGCGATCCCGCAGCGCTACCGCGCGCTGGCCGATGCCGATCCGCTGGCCGGCTACTTCGCGATGGCGCGCGGCTCGCAGGAGGACGGCCTGGACCTGCACGCGCTGGAAATGACCAAGTGGTTCGACACCAACTACCACTACCTGGTGCCGGAACTGGCACGACGCCAGCACTTCCGCCTGCGCGGCGACAAGCCGCTGGCCGAGTTCCTGGAAGCCAAGGCGCTGGGCATCACCACGCGGCCGGTGCTGATCGGGCCGGTGACCTTCCTGCTGCTGTCCAAGACCGTGGACGGCAGCGACCGCTGGGCGCTGCTGGACAGCCTGCTGCCGGTCTACGCCGACCTGCTGCAACAGCTCGACGCGGCCGGCGCCAACTGGGTGCAGATCGACGAGCCGGCATTGGTGCTGGACCTGGACGAGGCCGCGCGCGACGCCTATCGCCGCGCCTATGCGTTCCTGGCCCAGGCGCCGCGGCCGAAGCTGCTGCTGACCACGTATTTCGGCGAGCTGGGCGACAACCTGGAGCTGGCCGCGGCGCTGCCGGTGGACGGCCTGCACGTGGACCTGGTGCGCGGCGTGGCGCAGCTGGACGCGGTGCTGCAGGCGTTGCCGGCCGACCGGGTGCTGTCGGCCGGGCTGGTCAACGGCCGCAACGTGTGGCGCACGCCGCTGGACAATGCATTGACCCTGGCGCGCTACGCGGCCGGGCATGTGGGCCTCGAACGCCTGTGGCTGGCGCCGTCGTGCTCGCTGCTGCACGTGCCGGTGGATCTGGAACAGGAAAAAGCGCTGGACCGCGAGCTGTACGCCTGGCTGGCCTTCGCCAGGCAGAAGCTGCAGGAACTGCGCACGCTGGCCGACGCGCTGCACGAGCTGCCGCACGCGCAGGCCGAGCTGGTCGCGGCGCGCGAAGCGCTGGAGGCGCGGCGCGCGTCCGCGCGCGTGCATCGGCCTGAGGTCACGCGCCGGGTGGCGGCGCTGGGCGAGGACGCCGGCCGCCGGCAATCGCCGTATCCACAGCGGCGCGACGCGCAACAGGCGGCGCTGCGGTTGCCGGCCTACCCGACCACCACCATCGGCTCGTTCCCGCAGACCGCGCAGGTGCGGCAGGCGCGCGCGCAGCACAAGGCCGGCAAGCTCGGCGATGCCGAGTACGACGCGTTCCTGGCCGCCGAGACCGAGCGCTGCGTGCGCGCACAGGAGCAGATCGGGCTGGACGTGCTGGTGCACGGCGAGTTCGAGCGCAACGACATGGTCGAATACTTCGGCGAGCAGCTCGACGGTTTCGCCTTCACCAAGCATGGCTGGGTGCAGAGCTACGGCTCGCGCTGCGTAAAGCCGCCGATCATCTATGGCGACGTGCAGCGGCCGGCGCCGATGACGCTGCGCTGGACCCAGTACGCGCAGTCGCTGACCGACAGGCCGATGAAGGGCATGCTGACCGGACCGGTGACGGTGCTGCAGTGGTCGTTCGTGCGCGACGACCAGGAACGCGCGCAGACCTGCCGGCAGATCGCACTGGCGCTGCGCGACGAGGTCCGCGACCTGGAGGCGGCCGGCATCGGCGTGATCCAGATCGACGAGCCGGCGATCCGCGAAGGCCTGCCGCTACGCCGCGCCGACTGGCAGGCGTACCTGGACTGGGCGGTGCAGTGCTTCCGCATCGCCGCGGCCGGGGTGCGCGACGCCACCCAGATCCATACCCACATGTGCTACTCGGAGTTCAACGACATCATCGAGGCGGTGGCGGCGATGGATGCGGACGTGATCTCGATCGAGACCTCGCGCTCGCGGATGGAGCTGCTCGACGCGTTCGTGCGCTTCCGCTATCCGAACGCGATCGGCCCGGGCGTGTACGACATCCACTCGCCACGCGTGCCCAACACGCAGGAGATGGTGCAACTGCTGGACAAGGCGCGGGCGGTGCTGGATCCGCAGCAGCTGTGGGTCAATCCCGATTGCGGATTGAAGACCCGCGGCTGGCCGGAGACGCGCAGCGCGCTGGAAGCGATGGTGGCAGCGGCGCGGCAGCTGCGCGCGCAGCAGGCGCAGGCGGCGTAGGCAAGCGACCGGAGCCGACGATGCCCGGCGTGCTGCACGCCGGCATCGCAGCGGCAGGAGTGCCCGGCATGCCCGGCATGCCGGTTCGCCGGCATCGCCGCGCAGCGCCTGGTTGATGCGCCGGTCCTGGGGAGCAGGCCTGCCCTGCCGCACCGCGCTGCGCATCGCGGGCTGATGCGACGAACACGCCGCAGATGGCAAAGCCCCCCCCCCCGCAACGCTACAGTCGAGCGCGACTCACTCCGTCGTTGCCGCAGCGGCGGCGGGCACTTGCGCGGGCACCGCAGCGGCAGTGCCGTCTGCAAACAGCAGACTCAGTTGCTGCATGCGGCGATCGCGCCATATCTGCGCCGGCACCGGAATACCTGCGCGTAGCCCAGCCACCAGGGGCCGCACGTCCTGAGGGGCGCCGACAGGCCGGCCGTCGATCTCCAGCAACACGTCCATCGGTTTGATCCCGGCCTGCATGGCGACGCTGCCATCGAGCACCTTCACGATCCATGCCCCGCGCGCGACAGGCAGTCCGGTGGCCTGCGCCACTTCCGCGGTGACCGGCGCGATGCCCACTCCCAGCGCTCTGGGTGCCGCCGCCGCAGCGGCCACGATCTGCGTTGCGGACGGCGAGGTCGGCGAAGCAGCAACCGCGGCGGGCGCCCGCCCGCTCGGCATCCACGCCACTTCGGTGAACTTGGTGTTGAACCCGCCGAACAGCCTGCGGTAGTCGCGACTGGCCTTGCCTGCTTCGCCCTGGGTGTCGTACGCGGTGCAGGTGGTGCCTTCGTCCGGCAGGCCGTGCGCGCGCACGGTCTGCTTGAATTCCTCGGCGTACGCCGCACTCTGCGTGTAGACCGCCATCGGATCGGCGCCGGTGGGCATGACGAAGACCTGGCTGGCGACCGTGCGCGCCAGGTCGCTGCGATCGGGAATGTCGACCTGGGTCGCGTAGCAGTAGAAATAGCGCATCGTCTGCGCAGGCGCCTTGGCCGTGGCATCCCACGGCGGCGGCGTCCAGTCCACGTCGCGCCAGCTGCCCACCTTCATCAGGAACAGGCGTTTGCTCCATATGGCGCGCTGCTGCTCGCGCTGCGCCAGCGCTTCCTCGCGCCCGGGACCGAGCATGCAGTCCTTGGTTCCGGCCCCGCCCAGGCTGCCCACATGCTGCAGGAAATCGCTGGCCAGCTCGTTGCTGCGTCGCAGCCAGCCGGTGGCGTCGTCTTGATAGGACACTTCGACGACCGGCGAGGCCCAGACCTTGGCCGGCACCCCGCCGGTGTCGGTCACGCTGCAGAAGGCGAACGCGCTGCGGATCGGCGCAGGCGCTTGCGCCAGGCCCACGACGGGCGCCAGCGCGGCGCAAAAAATAGACAAATGCAGTGCATTGCGCAGCATCCGGACATCCCCCTGGCTGTTCCAGCATCCCCGCCGGCACCGTGGTGCCGCCCCAGCGCAGACACTAGACCATCCGCCGCGTCTGCACCACAACGCAACGCGCGCGGCGGTGCTGCAGCGCATCGTGGAACTGTCATCGTGGCGGGGTATAACGCAATCACGTCGCGGCGAGGGGGCGCTGCATCCGCTGCGCAGGCGTGCGATCGCAATCGCGATCGGCGCACTGTCCGGCTTCGCACTGTTCAAGGAGAGAGCCGCCATGTCGACGCTACCGACGTTGTCCCTGCTGTCCACGCTGCTGCTGTCGCCCATGCTCGCGCATGCGGCCGAGCTGGTTCCCAAACAATTGGCCGGTCCTCCCGAGGAATTCGCGCAGATGCGTGCGCCGGCACCGGCCGAGGCCGCGATCCTGTCCAAGAGCGCGTTGCTGCCGGTGGAATTCTCCTCCGCACGCAGCGGCGAGGCGGCGCAATGGCAGGCGACGCTGCCGGTGGAAAACGGCAAGCTGCGCTTCGTGCTGCTGTCCGGCGCGTACGACTGGCAACCGCAGCTGCATGCGCCCGGCGCGGCGAACGCACGCGCCAGCGCCGCCGCCATCGTGCCGAACGCGGTCGCCACCCGCCTGGGCAGCGGCGACACCGCGCTGCCGGGGCGCGAGTACCGCGTGGACAGCGCCGCCAATGGCAGCTGGACGCTGACCCTGCGCGCCGACGGCAGCGCCGCGCAACGCGGCTACCTGTTGATGGAAGGCGATGCGCGCACCCAGCTGGCGTCCTATCCCAGCGACCGCCGGCAGCTGCACAGCGGGCAACGCATCGGCCTGACCGCGATGCTCGGCGGCAGCGACAGCCACGGCGCCACCACGCTCGGCGCCACTGCCGGACACATCCGCGATGCGCAGCTGCGCGTGACCGCGCCCGACGGCACGGTGACACAGTGGCCGATGGCCGACGACGGCCGCCATGGCGACGGCGCCGCCGGCGACGGCGTCTATGCCGGCGATTTCCCGGCAAAGGCGCCAGGCAGCTATCTCGCACAGGTGGTGGTGCACGGCGAGGACGCGGCCGGCCAGGCCTTCGTGCGCACATCCGAACACGTGCTGCCGGTGCTCGACACCAGCTTGCGCATCGCCACCGACGCGGTGAGCGCCAGCGCACAGGACGGCACCCGCCTGGCGCTGCCGATCCCGGTCAGCGCCAGCGGCCAGGCGCCGGCGCATTACCGCGTGCTCGGCGAACTGTGGGGCACCGGCCGCGACGGCAGCGCGGTGCCGGTGGCCTGGCTCGGCGGCATGCTCGCGCCGCAGAACGGGCGCCTGCCGCTGAGCGTGGACGAACGCTGGATCGTGCGTGCCGGCGCGCGCGCGCCGTTCACGCTGCGCAACCTGCGTATCGAGGACCCGGACCATTTCGTGCCGCTCGCCACCCGCGACACACTGGCACTGACCCTGCCGGCGCTGCGCCGCAGCAGCGTGGCGCGCGGCGGCGCGATCGACGCCAGCATGCGCATGGGCGAGCGCCCGGCGGCGCTGCAGCGCGCGGCGACCGATGCGCAAGCGCAGGCGACCGGCAAGCGCCTGGTGCTGGTGCATGGCTATTGCTCCGGCGGGGTGTGGCCGGCGGCGCAGTTCAGCAACGCCTCGACCTTCCTGGACGCCAACCAGAACCGCAGCAACGACCAGTTCGCGCAATTGCTGGGGCAGTTCGGCAGCCAGTGGAATTCGTTCGGCACGGTGGCGCACAGCCAGGGCGGCATGGCCGCGCTGCACCTGTACAGCTACTACTGGAGCGGGCTGGACAATGCCAGCGGCGGGCGCGTCATGCAGTCGGTGGGCACGCCGTACCAGGGCACCAACCTGTCCGGCATCCTGGCCACGGTGGGGTCGTGGTTCGGCGTGGGCTGCGGCAGCAACAGCGACCTGACCTACGACGGCGCCAAGGCCTGGCTGGCCGGCATCCCGACCTCGGCGCGGGCGCTGGTCAACTACTACACCACCTCCTTCGCCAAGACCAACTGGTACACCAACGACTACTGCAACGCCGCGTCGGACCTGGTACTGGACGACCCGGAAGACGGCGTGGTCGAGCAGGTCAACGCGCAGCTGCCGGGCGGGGTCAACCGCGGCCACACCACCGGCCAGTGCCACACCACCGGCATGCGCGATCCGGCGCAATACCTGGACGCCAGCCGCAACGCGACGATGAACGCCAACGCGGCGCGTTGAGGGGCCGGGATTGGGGATTCGGGATTGGGGATTGGCAAAAGCGGCTGCACCGGGCCTGCAGGCTCGGTGCAGTTTCGATCCGAATGCCGCTTTTGTAGGAGCGGCTTCAGCCGCGACAGGCACTACCGGTAACGCCCGTCGCGGCTGAAGCCGCTCCTACAGGCATCGGGGAGGCGCTAACGCCCTGCCTCCGCCACAGGCATGCCGCTCTGCGCGTCGGCGCCGCCGCCGAGCACCTTGTACAGGGTCACGCGGTTGCTGGCCTCGGTCAGGCGCAGGGTGATCAGGTCCTGCTGCGCGGAGTACAGCGAGCGCTGCGAATCCAGGGCGTCCAGGTAGCTGTCCACGCCGTTGCGATAGCGCGCGTCGGCCAGGGTGTAGCTGCGCTGGGTGACATCCACCAGGGCGCGCTGCGCGTCCATGCGTTCGTCCAGTTGCGCACGCGTGGCCAGCGCATCGGCCACTTCGCTGAAAGCGGTCTGGATGGCCTGCTCGTACTCGGCGACATTGACGTCGCGGGTGATCTTGGATTCGTCCAGTTCGGCCTTGAGCGCGCCGGCACGGAAGATCGGTACGCTGATGCTGGGCACGAACGACCAGGTGCGGTTGCCGGCGTCGAACAGGCTGGACAGCGCGGTGCTGCTGCGCCCGGTGGAGGCGGTCAGCGAGATGGTCGGGAAGAACGCCGCACGCGCCGCGCCGATGTCGGCGTTGGCCGATTTCAGCGTGTGCTCGGCGTACAACACATCCGGGCGCTGCAGCAGCACGCGCGACGGCAGCGGCGACGGCAGCGGCGCCAGCGCCACGCCGCGTTCCAGTGCGGTCGCCTGCGGCAACGTGTCCGCCGTCACCGGCGCGCCGACCACCAGGTCCAGCGCATTGCGCGAGGTGGCCAGCTGCGTGGTGTAGGTGGCCACGTCGGCACGCGCGCTCTCCACGCTGGTCTGCACCTGCGCCAGGTCCAGCCCGGAGGCGATGCCTTCCTGATGCCGCGCCTCGGTGAGCTTCAGGGTCTGCCGCTGGCTATCCAGGGTCTGCTGCGCCAGCGCCAGCCGCTGCTGGTCGGCGGCCACGGTCAGCCAGTCGGCGGCGACCTCGGCGACCAGGCTCATGCGCGTGCTGCGCTGGGTCTGCGCGGTGGCCAGGTAGGTTTCCAGCGCCTCGTTCTTGAGGCTGCGGATGCGCCCGAACAGGTCCAGTTCCCAGCTGCTGATGCCGACGTCGGCCGAGTACGTACGCCCCACTTCGGAGCGTCCGCTGCTGCTGGTGGATGCGCTGCTGCGCGAGGCGCTCTGGCTGCCGCTGAGATCCACGGACGGGAAAAGATCGGCCCGCTGGATGCGGTACTGCGCACGCGCCTTGTCGATGTTGAGCACGGCCACGCGCAGGTCGCGGTTGTTGTCCAGCGCCTGCGCGATCACCTGCTGCAGGCGCGGGTCCAGGAACACCTGGCGCCAGTCCAACGTGGCCACGTCGGCAGCGTCGTTGGTGCCGGTGCCGCCATCGGCGAAGGTGGCCGGCACCGGCGCGTCGGGGCGGGCGTAGCTCGGCGCCATGCTGGCGCAGCCGGCGAGGACACCGGCGCAGGCCAGGGCCAGCGCGGTACGGATCAGGGACACTCGGATCACGGCGTTGCCTCCTCGCTGCGCAGCGGTTCCGGTTCGGCCCGCTTGCCGGGGAACAGACTGCGCACGATCACGTAGAACAGCGGTACGAAGAAGATGCCGAGCATGGTCGAGATCAGGGTGCCGCCGAGCACGCCGGTGCCCAGCGAATGGCGCCCGCCCGAACCGGCGCCGCTGCTGATCACCATCGGCAGCACGCCGAGCATGAACGCCAGCGAGGTCATCAGGATCGGCCGCAGACGCATGCGCGCGGCATGCAGCGTGGCTTCGATCAGCGGCTGGCCCTTCTCTTCCAGTTCCTTGGCGAACTCGACGATCAGGATGCCGTTCTTGGCCGCCAGGCCCATCGTCGCCAGCAGGCCGACCTGGAAGTAGATGTCGTTGGACAACCCGCGCAGCCACGTCGCCAGCAGCGCGCCGACGATGCCCACCGGCACCGCCAGCATCACCGAGATCGGGATCGACCAGCTCTCGTACAGCGCCGCCAGGCACAGGAACACGAACACCAGCGACACCGCGTACAGCATCCAGGTCTGCGCGCCGGAGGCCTGCTCCTGGTAGGACATGCCCGACCAGGCGTAGCCGACATCCTTGCCCACCTTGCCGACCAGCCCGGCGATGCCGTTCATCGCGTCGCCGGAACTGATGCCGCTGGCGGCGCTGCCGGTGATCTCCATCGACTCGACCCCGTTGAAGCGGTTCAGCACCTGCGGCGCATACGCCCACGCGCTGCTGGAGAAGGCCGAGAACGGCACCATCGCCTCGCTGCTGTTGCGCACGTACCAACGGCCGATGTCGCTGGGCAGCATGCGCGCGCTCGCCTCGCCCTGCACGTAGACGCGCTTGACCCGGTTGTTGTTGAGGAAATCGTTGACGTAGCTGCCGCCCATCACCGTGGCCAGCGTGGTGTTGATGTCCGACGCGTCCAGGCCGAGCGCGCCGGCCTTGGCGTCGTCGATCTGCACGCGGTAGGTCGGCGCGTCTTCCAGGCCGTTGAAGCGCACCGCGGTCATGCCCTTGTCGGCGTTGGCCAGCTGCAGCAATTGCTGGCGTGCGGCGACCAGTGCGTCGTGGCCCTTGCCGGCCACGTCCTGCAGTTCCAGGGTGAAGCCGGAACTGGTGCCCAGGCCGTTGATCGCCGGCGGCGACAACGCGAACACCTGCGCGTCGGGCAGCGCGCCCATCATCGCGCCGGTGATGCGGTTGGCGATCTCCTGCGCGGAGGCATCGCGCTCGGCCCAATCCTTGAGCTTGATGAAGCCCATGCCCGAGTTCTGGCTGCTGCCGGCGAAGCTGAAGCCGGAGATGGTCATCACCCCCGCCACTTCCGGCTGCTTGAGGATGAAGCCGGTGGCCTGATCGATCGACTGCTGGGTGCGCTGCTGGGTGGCGCCGGCCGGCGTGGTGAACATCACCATCAGCATGCCCTGGTCTTCTTCGGGCAGGAACGAGCTGGGCAGGCGCCAGAACAGCAGCGCCATCACCGCGAGCAGCACCAGATAGACCAGCCCGCCGAGCTTGCGGTGGCCGATCAGCTTGCCCACGCCGCGACCGTAGCCATCGGCGCCGCGGTCGAAGCGGTCGTTGAACCAGTTGAAGAAGCGCCCGAGCAGGCCCTTGCGCGACACGTGGCCGCCCTGCTTGATCGGCTTGAGCAAGCTGGCGCACAGCGCCGGACTCAGGGTCAGCGCCACCAGCAGCGACAACAGCATCGCCGCGGCGATGGTCACCGAGAACTGGCGGTAGATCTCGCCGGTGGCGCCGCCGAAGAACGCCATCGGCAGGAACACCGCGGTCAGCACCAGGGCGATGCCGATCAGCGCGCCGGTGATCTGGCCCATCGAGGTGTAGGTCGCCTGCCGCGGCGACATGCCCTCCTCGCTCATCAAGCGCTCGACGTTCTCCACCACCACGATCGCATCGTCCACCAGCAGGCCGATCGCCAGCACCATCGCGAACATGGTCAGGGTGTTGATCGAATAGCCGAGCAAGGCCAGCACGCCGAACGTGCCCAGCAGCACCACCGGCACCGCGATCACCGGCACCAGCGTGGCGCGCCAGTTCTGCAGGAACAGGTACATCACCAGCACCACCAGCACGATCGCCTCGAGCAGGGTCTTGACCACTTCCTCAATGGAGATGCGCACGAACGGCGTGGTGTCGTAGGCGACCTCGTACTTGAGCCCGGCCGGGAAATACGGCTTGAGCTGCTCCAGCTTGGCCTCCACCGCCTTGGCCGCGTCCAGCGCGTTGGCGCCGGTGGCCAGCTGCAGGCCCATGCCGGAGGCGGCCTTGCCGTTGTACTTGGAACTGGACGAGTACGACTTGGAGCCCAGCTCGACCCGCGCCACGTCGCGCAGGTACACGGTGGCGCCACCGGCCTGCGACTTCAGCACGATCGCCTCGAACTGCGCCGGGGTCTTGAGCTTGCTGCGCGAGGTGACCGTGGCGTTGAGCTGCTGGCCCTGCGCCGCCGGCAGCGCGCCGAGCGCGCCGGAGGAGACGTCGGCGTTCTGCGCCGAGATCGCATTGCTCACGTCCGAGGGCATCAGCGCATAGGTGCGCAGCTTTTCCGGATCCAGCCACACCCGCATCGAATATTCGGAGCCGAACACGTTGACCCCGCCGATGCCGTTGAGCCGGCTGATCGGGTCCTGCAGCGTGGACACCATGTAGTCGCCGATGTCGGTGCTGTCCATGCTGCCGTCTTCGGAGGTGAAGGCCAGCACCATGAACATGCTGCTGCCGGCGGACTTGGTGACGGTCACGCCATTGCTCTGCACCGCCTCGGGCAGCATCGACTCGCCTTGCGAGACCTTGTTCTGCACCTGCACCTGCGCGGTGTCCGGATCGGTGCCGGAATCGAAGGTCAGGGTGATCGAGGCGCTGCCGGCGGAGCTGCTGCTGGAGGACATGTACAGCAGGTTGTCCAGGCCGGTCATCTGCTGCTCGAGGATCTGCGTCACCGAGTTCTGCACGGTCTCGGCGGAGGCGCCGGTGTAGGTGGCGCTGACGGTGATCGAAGGCGGAGCGATGTCCGGATACTGCTCCAGCGGCAGCGACAGGATCGAGATCGCGCCGGCCAGGGTGATGACGATCGCGATGACCCAGGCGAAGATGGGACGGTCGATGAAGAAACGGGCCATGGCGGTTCCTCAGTCGGCCTTCGGCGCCGCCGCGGCGCCTTGGGTGGCCGCGGGGGGCGTGGCGGTCGCGGCGGCCGAGGTCACTTCCACCGCCTTGACCTGGTCGCCGACCGCGACCTTCTGCAGGCCCTGCACGATGACCTTGTCGCCCGCCTTCAGCCCGTCGCGCACCACCCACTTGTCGCCGATCGCATCGCCAGTGGTGAGCACCCGCTGCGCGACCTTGTTGTCGCTGCCGACCACCAGCGCCACCGCCTCGCCCTTGCTGTTGCGGCTGATCGCCTGCTGCGCCACCAGGATGGCCTGCTCGTCCACCGCCATCGACAGCACCGCCTTGACGTACATGCCCGGCAGCAACAGACGATCGGGATTGGGCACCACCGCACGCAGCTTGACCGTGCCGGTGGCGGTATCGACCGCGGCATCCACCACTTCCAGCGTGCCGCTGCGCGCGTAGGTGCTGCCGTCCTCCAGCTGCAGCTTCACTTCGGCCTTGCCGTCCACCGCCTTGAGCTGGCCGGCGTCGAGTTGGCGGCGCAGCTGCAGCAGTTGCGCGCTGGACTGGGTCACGTCCACGTACATCGGATCGAGCTGGTTGATGGTGGCCAGCACGTCGCTCTGGCCGGCGCTGACCAGCGCGCCCGGCGTGTAGCTGGAGGTGCCGATGCGGCCGTCGATCGGCGCGGTAATGCGGGTGTAGTCGAGATTGATCCGCGCGGTCTGCAGCGAGGCCTTGGCCGCGACCACCGCCGCCTCGTTCGAGCGCAGCGTGGCCACGGCGTCGTCGCCGTCCTGCTTGCTGACCGCGTCCAGCGCGACCAGGGTCTGGTAGCGCTGCGCCTTCGGCCTGGCCGACAGCACCGCCGCCTCGGCCTGGGCCAGGTCGCCCTTGGCGGTGTCGTACGCCGCCTGGTAGCTGGCCGGATCGATCTCGTACAGCACCTGCCCGGCCTTGACGTCCTGGCCCTCGGTGAACAGGCGCTTGCGCAGGATGCCGCCGACCTGCGGGCGCACGTCCGAGGTCATGTAGGCCACGGTGCGGCCGGACAGGGTCTGGTCCAGCGCCAGCCGCTGCGCCTTCACCGTCTGCACGCCGACCTGCGCCTGCGGCATCTGCGGCGGCTGCTTGGAGGAACACGCGGCCACGGCCGCGGCGATGGCCGCGGCCAGCAACCAGCGCGAGGACGAGACGGGGAAGCGACGGGGGACGACGGGCAGCATGCGGCGAACTCACGGTTTATCCGAATGTGGCCACGCTACGGCGCGAATGTGCAGCAAATTTGGAGATTGCCGGCAGCGGCGCGGATTCGCTTGATTTCCCCTGCGGCGACGCGGCTAATACGCAACACCCCCCGCCGCCGCGTCCCGCATTGCCTCTCCGATGAAACTGGGCATCACCGCCAAGCTGTTCCTCGCCATCCTCGCCGCGTGCGTGGCGGTGCTGCTGGTCAACGGCATGGCCGTGCAGGTCTTCCTCAAGCGCCAGTTCCTGGATTACCTCAACGAACAGGGCGTGGAGCGCATGCTGGAGACCTTGCCGCGGGTCAGGGCCGAGTACGCGCGGCATGGCAACTGGGACTTCGTGCGCGACAATCCCGATGCCTGGTTCGTGCTGATGCGTCCGGAGCACGGCCCCGGCCTGCCGCGCCTGCCGCCGCCGGTGTCCGACCAGACCGGCGCGGTCTTCCGCTTCGCCGTGCTCGACCAGAACTACCGCTCGGTGATCGGCAATCCCGATGTCGGCCGCGACGACATCCTGCGTCCGATCGTGGTCGACGGCCGCACCGTCGGCTGGATGGCGATGCTGCCGTTCCAGAAGGTGCTGGCGGCCGAGGACGCGCGCTTCTACCAGGCGCAGCAACGCGCGTGGTGGACGATCGGCAGCGCCTCGCTGCTGGTCGCCGCGCTGCTCGGCTGGCTGCTGTCGCGCGCCTTGCTGCGGCGCATGCGCGGCCTCACCGGCGCCACCCATCGCCTGGCTGCCGGCGATTACGCCACCCGCATCGACACCGGCGCGCGCGACGAATTCGGCCAGCTGGCGCGCGACTTCAACCTGCTTGCGCAGGCGCTGGAACACAACGAACGCGCACGCCGCGAGTTCATGGCCGACATCTCGCACGAACTGCGCACGCCGCTGGCGGTGCTGCGCGCCGAACTGGAAGCGCTGCAGGACGGCATCCGGCCGATGACCCCGGCCTCGCTGGGCTCGCTCCACCAGCAGGTCGGCCAGCTCGGCAAGCTGATCGAAGACCTGTACGACGTCTCGCTGACCGACGTCGGCGCGCTCGCCTACCGGCGCGCGCCGGTCGATCTGGGGCTGATTCTGGCCACGGTGCTGGCCGGCGTGCAGGCGCGCTTCGCCGCCGCGCCGTTGCAGCTGCAGGTGCAGATCGACGCCGGCCCGCTGCAGGTGGACGGCGACGAGCGCCGGCTGCAGCAACTGCTCGGCAACCTGCTGGAGAACACGCTGCGCTACACCGATGCCGGCGGCACGGTGCAGGTCAGCTGCGTGCGTCGCGACACGGTGCTGGAACTGGTGGTCGAGGACAGCGCGCCGGGCGTGGACGCGGACAAGCGCGAGCGCCTGTTCGAACGCTTCTACCGCACCGAGGCCTCGCGCAACCGCGCCAGCGGCGGCAGCGGCCTGGGCCTGGCGATCTGCCGCAACATCGCCGAAGCGCACGGCGGCTCGATCAACGCCGAGGCCTCCGCGCTCGGCGGCCTGCGCGTGGTCCTGCGCCTGCCGGCGCTGCCGGCATGAACGGCCTGGATCCGATCGGCCACATCCTGATCGTCGAAGACGAACCGCGCCTGGCCGCGGTGATGCGCGAATACCTGCATGCGGCCGGCTATTCGCACGACTGGATCGCCGATGGCGCGCAGGCGCTGGGCGCGTTCCGCGCGCAGAAGCCGGACCTGGTGCTGCTGGACCTGATGCTGCCCAACCGCGACGGCCTGGAAATCTGCCGCGACCTGCGCAAGGAAAGCGCGGTGCCGGTGATCATGGTCACCGCGCGCGTGGAGGAGATCGACCGCCTGCTCGGCCTGGAGATCGGCGCCGACGACTACATCTGCAAGCCGTTCAGTCCGCGCGAGGTGGTGGCGCGGGTGCAGGCGGTGCTGCGCCGCCATCGCCACGATCCCAACGACGCCGCAGCGCCGGGCCTGCGCATCGACGAAGACGCCTGCCGCGCCAGCGTGCATGGCCGCGACCTGGACCTGACCCAGGTGGAGTTCCGCCTGCTGCGCACCCTGGCCACCGCCCCGGGCCGGGTGTATTCGCGCGAACAGCTGATGGACCGGCTGTATGCCGACCACCGCATCGTCACCGACCGCACCGTGGACAGCCACGTCAAGAACCTGCGCCGCAAGCTCGCCGACGTCGGCGGCGAAGAGTGGGTGCGCTCGGTGTATGGGGCGGGGTATCGGTTTGAGCCGTGATTCGGGATTCGGGATTGGGGATTCGCAAGAGCCGGCAGCGCCACCGCTGAAACGGCAATCCGTCAAGCCGCTTTTCCCAATCCCGAATCACCAATCCCCAATCCCGGCCTCACCGAAACACCACCGTCCGATGCCCGTTGAGCAGAATGCGATGCTCGACGTGGCGGCGCACCGCGCGGGCCAGCACCTGCGACTCGGTGTCGCTGCCCAGGCGCACCAGGTCGCGCGGGGTCATCGCATGGTCCACGCGGGCCACGTCCTGTTCGATGATCGGGCCTTCGTCGAGATCGCCGGTGACGTAGTGCGCGGTGGCGCCGATGATCTTGACCCCGCGCGCGTGCGCCTGGTGGTACGGCTGCGCGCCCTTGAAGCTGGGCAGGAAGCTGTGGTGGATGTTGATCGCGCGCCCGGCCAGCGCGGCGCACAGCGTCGGCGACAGGATCTGCATGTAGCGCGCCAGCACCACCAGGTCGATGCGCTCGCGCTCCACCAGCGCCAGCAGCTGCGCTTCCTGTTCGGCGCGGTTGTCGGCGCCGACCGGCAGGTGGTGGAACGGCACGTCGTAGGAGCGCGCCAGCGCGGCGAAATCACTGTGATTGGACGCCACCGCGGCGATGTCCACGCGCAGCTGCCGGCTGTGCGCGCGAAACAGCAGATCGTTGAGGCAGTGGCCCTGCTTGCTGACCAGCACCAGCAGGCGCGCGCGGCGCCGCGCATCGTGCAGTTGCCAGTCCATCGCGTAGTCGGCGGCGAGCGGCGCCAGCTGCACTTTCACCGCAGCGACGATGCCGTCGGCGGGCACGTCGAAATGCACGCGCAGGAAGAAGCGACCGCTCTCCTCGTCGCCGAACTGCTGTGCGTCGAGGATATTGCAGCCGTGCTCGAACAGCAGGCCACTGACGCGGTAGACGATGCCGGTACGGTCCGGGCAGGACAGGGTCAGGATGTAGTCGGGGCGCATCCGCGCAATGATAGGAGAATTCGGGACTCGGGATGGTGGGCTGCGAATGTTGCCAGGACATTGGCTGTGGGATGCCGCAGCGGCATTGCCGGACGTCTTGCCGTCTGTAGGAGCGGCTTCAGCCGCGACGGGCTTTACCGATAGATCCTGTCGCGGCTGAAGCCGCTCCTACAGGGAGTTGCGGCAGGCCAGCCGGGTGTACTGTGGGAGGGACTTCAGTCCCGACGCTTTGCCGCCAAGGAAAGTGCATCGCTTCGCCGGTCGCGGCTGAAACCGCCCCAAAGGGGACTTGCGGCGGGCCAACCGAGTGCACTGTGGGAGGGACTTCAGTCCCGACGCTCCAATGCACAGGAAAGCGCACCGCTTCACTCGTCGCGGCTGAAGCCGCTCCTGCAAGGTGCGGCATCCGCATGCTGGCGGCACACAGCCTCGCCTGCGCGCCAGGCCGCGCTCACTCCGGGCGCAGGCGCAGCGCCAGGCGCCGGTTGACCTTCTCCAGCCGCGCCAGCGAGTCTTCCACCGACATGCCGACCGCCTCGTGGGTGGTGATGTGCGCACGCAGATGCGCCGGGTCGTCCAGGTCACCGCGCACCAGGAACACGTTCTCGCCCTGCTCCACTTCGCCCAGTTCGCGGCTCAGCACCACGTGATCGACCTGGTCGAAGCCGTACTCCTTGGCCAGCGGCAGCAGCCGCGCCACCATGCGCTCGCTGATCGCGTCGGGCGCGCGGCCGCAGGCGGCGTCCAGCGCATGCACGCCTTCGCGGATCTGTGCGTACAGCAGGTGGTCGGGATGCTCCGGGTGCTCGGGGCCGAGCGTGGCCTCGCGTGCGACGGCGCGCGGCGGCTGGATGGGCGTCATGGCGCCGGGGTCGGACGAATTCGGGCTCATGGCATCCTCCTATGATGCGCTTGCAGGCCGCCGCACCTTAGCGGCAAGCACGCGGCCAGCTCAAGCGCGGCGACGCAGTCTGCACCAAACCGCGACAAGGCGACCTGAAGATGGCTGCCGCCGCGCCGCGGCAGCGAACGCTCAGGCCTGACCGGCGCGGCGTGCGGCGACCTTGGCCAGCGCCGACCAGTCCAGCTCGCCGTCGCCGTGCGCGATCGCATCGATGAACTGGTCGCGCAGCACCGCCGCCAGCGGCATCGGCACGTGCCGGGTCTCGCCGGCGTTCAAGGCCAGGCGCACGTCCTTCAGCCCCAGCGTGGTCTTGAAGCCGGCCGGGCTGTAGCGCTGCTCGGCGATCATGCCGCCGTAGTTCTGGTACGCCGGTGCCGCGAACAGGGTGTTGACCAGCATGCCCAGGAAATCGGCCGCGTCCACGCCATGCCCGCGCACCAGCGCCGAGGCTTCGGCCATGGTGCCGATGGCGCTGGCCAGGCACAGGTTGGCGGCCAGCTTGACCGCATTGGCCTGCTCCGGCGCCGCGCCGAAATACCAAGTCTTGCGCCCGATCACGTCGAGCAGCGGCTGCACCCGCGCCAGCGCGTCGGCATCGCCGGCGGCGAGCAGGTTGAGCTGGCCGGCGGCGGCCACGTCGCTGCGGCCCAGCACCGGGATCGCCAGGTAGGCCACGCCGCGTTCGGCGTGCAAGGCGCTCAGCTCACGCGCCAGCGCCACCGAGATCGTGGCCATGTTGACGTGCACGCTGCCGGCCGGCAGCGCGTCGAGCGCGCCGCGCTCGAGCAGGGTCTCACGCACCGCCGCATCGTCGGCCAGCATCGAGAACAGTACCGGACCGCGCACCGCGTCGGCCGGCTGCGCGGCCAGCTGCGCGCCGGCCTCGAGCAGCGGCTGCGCCGCGGCCGCGCTGCGGTTCCACACGGTCACCGCGTGCCCGGCGCGCAGCAGGTTGTGCGCGATGGGCTGGCCCATCGTGCCCAGGCCGAGAAATCCGATGCTCATCGCCAACTCCTTGCACAACTCGTGATGGATGCCGCGACCTGCGCGGCGCAGCGCGCGCGGGTCACGCGTCGAACAGGCCGCGCGCCGAACGCGGCTCGCAACGCAGGTATTGCGGCGACGGCTTCAGCTTGGCGCCCAGCGCGGCGGCGGCGTGCCACGGCCAGCGCGGGTCGTAGAGGATGCCGCGGGCCAGCGCGATCGCGTCGGCCTGGCCCTCGGCCAGGATCGCCTCGGCGTGCTGCGGCTCGGTGATCAGGCCGACCGCGATCACCGGCATGCGCACTGCGCGATGGATCGCCTCGGCCTGCGGCACCTGGTAGCCGGCCGCCAGCGGAATCTGCTGGCGGCGGTCGAGGCCGCCGCTGGACACGTGCAGGTAATCGCAGCCCTGCGCCTGCAGCGCCTGCGCCAACGCGACGCTCTGCGCCACGTCCCAGCCGCCCTCGACCCAATCGGTGGCGGAGATGCGCACGCCCACCGCGACCGACGCCGACACCGCCGCGCGCACCGCCGCATGCACGCGCAGCAGCAGGCGCATGCGGTTCTCCAGGCTGCCGCCGTAGGCGTCTTCGCGCTGGTTGCTCAGCGGCGACAGGAACTGGTGCAGCAGATAGCCGTGCGCGGCATGCAGCTCGATCAGTTCGAAACCCAACCGTTCGGCGCGCTGCGCCGAGGCGACGAACGCCGCGACGATGGCGTCGATGCCGGCCAGGTCCAGCGCCTGCGGCGGCGTGCCGTGTTCGGCGAAGGCCAGCGCCGACGGCGCCACGGTCTGCCAGCCGTTCGGCTGATCCGGCGCGATCGCGCCGCCGCCGTCCCACGGCTTGTTGGTGGATGCCTTGCGCCCCGCGTGCGCGAGCTGGATCCCCAGCGGCATCGGCGACCAGCGCCGCACCGAGGCCAGCACGCCGCGCAATGCCGCTTCGGTGGCATCGTCCCACAGGCCCAGGTCGGCATAGCTGATGCGCCCGCGCGGCTCCACCGCGGTGGCTTCCAGGATCAGCAGGCCGGCGCCGGACTGCGCCAGCTGGCCGAGGTGGATGGTGTGCCAGTCGCTGGCCTGGCCATGCTCGGCGGAGTACTGGCACATCGGCGCGATGACGATGCGATTGGACAACGACAGCGGCCCCAGGGCGAGGGGCGAGAAGAGATGGCTCAAGGTGGCGTTCCGTGGGGGCGCCCGCTGCACTGCGGGCAAGCTGCCATTGCACTCCTGCCGGCGCTGCCGATCAACCACTGCCGGTGGATCAGTTCGTGCGCGGATTCGGAACGCGCCGCGCCGGAGCCGCCAGGGCGTGTCATCGATTGCCGAGTAGGTCGCGTTGGGTCTGTCAGGTCGCCAGCCGGTGCTGCGTGGCGCAGCGCCTGACTGGCGGTCAGGTCAAGCCGCGCGGTGCCGGCTGGCGGCCTGACAGGCCCAACCCGTAGGGCCACTGTTGCGCGTACACGCTGCCGTGCCAGCACTGACGTGAACACGCATGCGCGGGCGTGGCGCGAGCTGCTCGGAGATTGATGACACGCCCTAGGCGGCCGCGCGCGGCAGCAGGAACTGCAGCGCCTGCGCGCAGGGTTGCGCCAGTTTCAGGCTCAGCAGGTCGTCGCCGCGGGTGCGGCCCAGGTTGACCGCGGCGATCGGCAGTCCGGCCTTGGCCGCGGCCTGCACGAAGCGGAAGCCGGAATACACCATCAGCGACGACCCCAGCACCAGCATCGCGTCGGCCTGCTGCAGGTGCGCGAAGGCGGCGGCCACGCGCTCGCGCGGCACGTTCTCGCCGAAGAACACCACGTCCGGCTTCTGCACGCCGCCGCACTGGGTGCAGGCCGGCACCGCGAAGGCGGCGAAGTCCACGCCTTCCAGGTCGGCGTCGCCGTCGGGCGCCTGCCCGGCCTGCAGCGTCGCCCAGTGCGGGTTGTGCTGCAGCAACTGGTGCTGGAAGTCCTCGCGCGGCAGGCGCCGTTCGCAGTCCATGCAGCGCACCACGTCCAGGCGTCCGTGCAGGTCGATCACCGCGTCGCTGCCGGCGGCCTGGTGCAGGCGGTCCACGTTCTGGGTCAGCAGCAGTTCGACCTGGCCACGCGCTTCCAGCTGCGCCAGCGCCGCATGCGTGGCGTTGGGCCGGGCATGGCCGAAGCGCGGCCAGCCGACCAGACTGCGCGCCCAGTAGCGCTGCCGCGTGGCCAGCTCGCCCATGAATGCCTGATAGGTGACCGGCTGCGCGCGCTTCCAGTCGCCGGCGGCGTCGCGGTAGTCGGGAATGCCCGAATCGGTGCTGCAACCGGCGCCGGTCAGCACGAACAGGCGCCGGTGGCGCGCGACGAACGCTTGCAGCGCTGCGTCCGTGGCGGCCGGTGCCGGCATGGGCAGGGCGTGATCCGGCAATGTCTGGTGCATCGTTCGGGGTCCTTGGGCGGCTGCGTCGGTGCGGCGTGGACGATCGCTGCGCCAGCGACGCGATGGATTCCATCTTGGGTCCGCCGCGCGGCAACGCAAGCGCCCGCAGGCCGGCGTGCCGGCTTCGCATTGCGGCATCTGCCGCGTGAAGACCGCGCACGCGGCGCGCACGGCGCCGAATCCGCGCGCAGCCGCAGCATGCCGCGCATTGAAAGCCCTGCAGAAACTGGCTACTGTCGGGCACCGGCAAGATGCATCGGCTGCGCGCAGCCGCGCTGCCGCACGATGCCTCCGGCAGCAATGCCGCCCATCCCGATTCCGCGTCGTGAGCAGATTTTCCGATCCGATAGGCCAGCCGATCGCCGCCACCGCCACCGCCTCGCTGCGGGTGGCGCTGCTGGAGGACGACGACGTGCTGCGCGACCGGGTCCTGGTGCCCGGGTTGCAGCGGCACGGTTTCGAGGTCACGCCGCTGCGCACCGCGCAGGCGCTGTGGGCGGCGCTGGACGACCAGCGCTTCGATCTGATCGTGCTCGATATCGGCCTGCCGGACAGCGACGGCTTCACCCTGACCCAGCAACTGCAGGCGCAGCGCCCGGGGCTGGGCATCGTCATCCTGAGCGGGCGCGGCGAGCAGCCGGATCTGGTGCGCGGCCTGACCCAGGGCGCGGACTCCTATCTGATCAAACCGGTGCAGATCGAGATCCTGGCCGCCACGCTGTTCAGCGTGGCGCGGCGCATGGCGCGTCCGCTGTCCTCGGCCCCCAGCGCAGCGGAGGAATGGCAGCTGCAGGACGACGGCTGGTGCCTATTCTCGCCCGATGGCCAGGCGGTGCCGTTGACCGGCTCCGAGCGCAAGGTGGTGCAGAGCCTGTGGAGCGCGCGCGGACGGCTGGTCACCCGCGACGCGTTGATCGGCATGCTCGGCGGCAACCTCGGCCTGGAAGTCGACCCGCATCGCCTGGACGCGCTGCTGCACCGACTGCGGCTCAAGGTGCAGGAGCGCACCGGCGTCGCGCTGCCGCTGAAGGCGGTGCGTGGCGAGGGTTACCTGCTCATGCCGCAGGAACGCTGAGCGCCGCCAGCGGCAGGCGCAGCACGAAGCAGGTGCCCGCGCCCGGCGCGCTGCGCACCTCCAGGCTGCCTTGCGCCTCCTGCGCCATTTCGAAGGCGACCGCCAGTCCCAACCCGGTGCCTTGACCGGCCGGTTTGGTGGTGAAGAACGGCTCGAACGCCTGCCGCTGCACGTCCGCGCTCATGCCCACACCGGTATCGGCGATCTCGATGCGGGCGCAGGCGCCCTCGCGGCGCAGGCAGATCGAGAAACTGCCGCCGCCGGGCATGGCATCGCGCGCATTGGCGGCGAAATTGAGCAAGGTCAGGTCGAGCCGGCTGCGGTCCAGGAACAGCGGCAGCGGTTCCGGCGCCACGTCCAGATGCAAGCGCACGGTCGGCCCGAACAGTTGCCGCAGCATCGGCTGAATGCCACGTAGCGCCTCGCCGGCGTCGAAGCGCTCGGGCACGCTCACTTCGCGCCGGCTGAAGCTCAGCAGTTTGCGGCTGATCGACACGCCGCGCTGCGCGGCCAGCGCCACGCCGTCCAGTGCGTCGGCCAGCGCCAGCGCATCGCGCGGCGGATCGAAATCCAGTTCGTGCACGCAGTGGCGCTGCTCGGCATAGCCGAGGATCGCGCTGAGGACGTTGTTGAAGTCGTGCGACACGCCGCTGGCCAGTTGCCCGACCAGTTCGATCTTCTGCAGATGCAACAGCCGCTGTTGCGCCTGCGCGCGCTCGCGCATCTCCACCCGCAGCCGCGCGGCGCTGCGCCGCGCGCGCCACAGGCTCTCGCGCAACGCGGCCACGGTGCGATCCAGCACCAGGGTGATCATCAGGTAGCTCAGCGCCAGCGACGGCAGGTTCTGGAACGGGCTGCGCGTGCCGCGCGGATCGCGCCCCCACGGGCTCTCCATGCCCGCCCAGAAGATCAGCGTGATGCACAGGTACACCACCCACAGCGCGCGCCGCCCGATCACCAGGGCGGCCAAGGTCAACATCATCATCGGGTAGGGATCGAAGGCCTGCACCTGGTAGCCGAAGGCCAGATTGGCCGCCACCGCCGAACACAGCACCACCGCGATGAACGCCGCGGCGGCCTGTTGCAGCAGGCCGCGGCGGATCATCCACACCCCGGCCCAGGCCGCCACGGACATCGCCGCGTCGGTGCCCACGTCCACCGCCAGCTGGCCGGCGGTCATCTGGATCTGCGGAGCGGTCAGCAGGTGGTAGAGCTTGTTGAGCGGGATCTCGCAGCCGAGGAACAGGAACAGCACCTGCAACGCAGGCGCGTTGCGGCGGTCGACCGGATCGGCGATGGGGACGCGCCGCAGCCATGTCCAATGCCGACGCCACAGCCGGACCAGCAGATTTTGTGGCATGCGTCCCACCCAGACTCCCATGTCGGTGAGTCTACCGTGAGGTTGACGTGAATTTACCGGCATTGAAGGCGGCCAGGGCTTACCGCCTTAATCGGGGCTAAACCCATTGCCGGGACCGTCGTCCCAGCGCTGCCCTGGAACCGCTCATGCCCGTTAAGCACACGCTCGTTCGCTCGCGCCGCACATGCCCTTCGTCCACTCTGTCGCACGCTCCTTACAGCCTGCTGACGGTCGCGTTGCTGCTGGCGGCGGTGCCATTGGCCGCCGGCGCGGCCGCTGCGCCCACGGCCGTCGCGCCTGCCGCCCAGCCAGCCACGACCACGACAGCCGCAAGCAGCGGCGACGCGCAGCCCGCCGACGACGCGGATCCCTCCGCGCCGGTGCAGCCCGGCAGCCAGAACACCACGGGCTACTTCATGGCCGAAGGCCTGAACGACGGCAGCGACTTCGCCGCCGCCGCCGGCCTGCGTGCCGTGGCGATGGGCCCACGCGCCGACGCATCCGGCGCCTTCGCCATCGCCATCGGCCACCACACCGTGGCCTCCGACGCCGCCGCCATCGCGATGGGCGACGGCGCGGTGGCCAGCGGCACCTCGGCGATCGCGATCGGCGGCAGCTTCTTCGGCAGCACCTACGGCGACTCGGCCGGCGCGCAGAGCACCGGGTTCGGCGCGCTCGCCATCGGCACCGCCGCCACCGCCTCCGCCACCACCGCCAGCGCGGTCGGCTGGAACGCCAGCGCCAGCGCCGCCGGCGCGACCGCGGCCGGTTCGGCCGCCGCCGCCAGCGGGCTATACGCCAGCGCCTTCGGCAGCTCGGCCCTGGCCACCGGCGAGCAGGCCAGCGCGTTCGGCTACGCCGCCTCCGCCAGCGGCACCGGCGCGATCGCACACGGTGGCTACAGCGTCGCCTCCGGCTTCTTCGGGGTGGCGATGGGCTACACCGCCACCGCCAGCGGCGACGGCGGCATCGCGATCGGCGACAGCGCCTCGGCCGCCGGCCAGCAGAGCGTGGCGATCGGGGCGAGCAACAGCGGCGTTCCGGCGCAATCCAACGGCCTGGGCGCGGTCACCGTCGGCGCCGGCGCCTGGGCGCTGTCCGACTACGGCACGGCGCTGGGCTTCGACAGCCATGCCGACGCGGCCTACAGCATGGCCCTGGGCGCATCGGCGCTGGCCACCAGCAGCAATGCGCTGGCGGTGGGCGCGCAATCCTTCGCCGACGGCGAGGACGCCAGCGCCTTCGGCTCCATCGCCAGCGCCAACGCCGCCGGCGCCACCGCGCTCGGCAGCGGCGCCACCGCGCTGAGCGCAGGCAGCGTGGCGCTGGGCTACAACAGCGCCGCCACCGGTGCCAACAGCGTGGCGATCGGCGCCGGCTCGGTGGCCGACCGCGACAACGCAGTGGCCTTCGGCACGGACGGCGCCCTGCGCCAGCTGACCTATGTCGCCGCCGGTACCGCCGACACCGATGCAGTCAACGTGCTGCAGCTGCGCAGCATCGCCACCGCGCTCGGCGCCGGCAGCGTGGTCGGCAGCGACGGCAGCCTGAGCGGCAGCGCCTATCTGATCCAGGGCCGCACTTACGGCAGCGTCGGCTCGGCACTGTCGGCGCTGGACGGCGCGCTGTCGTCGCTGGACACCCGCGTCGGCACGCTGGCCCAGGGCGGCGGCGGCGCCGTGGCGGTGGGCAACGGCGCCAGCGGCGGCCCCAGCGTCGGCGCCGGCACCAATGCCGTGGCGGTCGGCGCCGAGGCCACTGCGAACGGCCACAACGGCACCGCGATGGGCGCCAATGCCCTGGCCTACGGTCCCAACGACACCGCGCTGGGCGGCAACGCGCGGGTCAACGCCGACGGCAGCACCGCGGTCGGCGCCAATGCCAGCATCAGCGTCAGCGCCACCAATGCCGTGGCGGTCGGCGAGAGCGCCGCGGTCACCGCCGCATCCGGCACCGCACTTGGCCAGGGCGCGTCGGTCTCGGCCGACAACGCGGTGGCGCTGGGCCGCAACTCCAGCGCGACCCGCGCCAACACCGTGTCGGTGGGCAGCGCCGGCAACGCGCGCCAGGTGACCAACGTGGCCGCCGGCACTGCCGCCACCGATGCGGTGAACGTCAGCCAGATGCAGGCCGGCGACAGCGCCACGCTGAGCAGCGCCAACGCCTACACCGACAGCCGCCTGTCGGGCTGGGACGACAACCTGACCACGCTGCGCAGCGACACCGATCGCCGCTTCCACGACGTGGACCGGCGCATCGACCGCATGGGCGCGATGAGTGCCGCCTATGCCGGCATGGCGGTCAACACCTCGGGGCTGGCCGGCGCCAACCGCGTGGGTGTCGGTGTCGGCTCGCAAGGCGGCGAGAGCGCGCTGGCGGTGGGCTACCAGCGCGCGATCGGCAACCGCGCCAGCGTCTCGCTCGGCGGCGCGTTCTCCGGCAACGACAAGAGCGTTTCCGCCGGCGCCGGCTTCAGTTGGTGATGCCGCGGCGGCGCGCCGGGCGCGCCGGCCGCCCCCCCCACGCACCGTTTTCCGCCGGCCTGCCGCACTGCGCGGCCGGCGCTCCTCATCACCCTCCTCGTAGAGAGACACACATGACCACCGTCCCGTCGCTTCCCCGCAGCCTGCTGGCCCTGTCGCTGAGCCTGGCGCTCGCCTCCACCGCCCACGCGCAGACCGCGCCGCGCTTCTCCGTCCTGCAGAGCGCCACGCCCGGCCAGTCCAAGGTCTACGACGGCCTGATCGTGACCTACCGCGACGGCAGCAGCGAGCGCCGCGACGCCAGCGCCGCCGCGAGCAGGCTCAGGCAGATCATGGCCGCGCCGAGCACCACGTCGACCTGGTCCAGCACCTATCGGCAGAGTGCGCCGGCGCTGAGCCGGGTGCGCCGGCTCGCCATCGGCGCCGATCTGGTGCGCCCCAACCGCGCACTGAGCCAATCGCAGCTGGAGACGCTGATGACCAGTCTGCGCGCCGATCCGGCGGTGGCGCACGTCGAACCGAACCTGATCCTCAAGCCGGTGCGCAGCACCGTCCAGGCCAGCGCCAGCGCAGTCGCCGCGCCCAACGATCCAGGCTACGTGGTGCAGTGGCACCTGCGCACGCCCGACGGCCACCTGGAGACGCTGGCGCCGGAGACCACCGGCTACGCCAACCGCGGCGGTATCGACCTGCTGCCGGCCTGGCAGTACGGCACCGGCCAGGGTGTGGTGGTCGCGGTGATCGACACCGGCATCACCGCGCATCCGGACCTGGATACCTCGCTGGCCAGCGCCGGCTACGACTTCATCAGCGACGCACTGATGTCCGGCCGCGCCAGCAACGGACGCGTGCCCGGCGGTTGGGACACCGGCGACTGGACCACCGACGACAAGTATCTGACCGCCAACGGCGGCTGCGCGCAGCCGGACGAGCAGACCGACAGTTCCTGGCACGGTACCCACGTCGCCGGCACCATCGCGATGCGGACCAACAATGGCCTGGGCATGGCCGGCATCGCCCCGGACGCCAGGATCCTGCCGATCCGCGCGCTGGGCCACTGCGGCGGCAGTACCGCCGACATCGCCGACGCCATCGTCTGGGCCTCTGGCGGCCACGTCGACGGCGTGCCGGACAACCCGAACCCGGCCGAGGTGATCAACATGAGCCTGGGCGGCTACGGCAGCTGCACGGAGGACGCGGTCACCGCCCAGGCCATCGCCGGCGCGATCGCACGCGGCACCCTGGTGGTGGTGGCCGCCGGCAACAGCAACGCCGACGCGGCGGCGTTCACGCCGGCCAGTTGCCCGGGGGTGATCAACGTGGCCGCCACCGGCATCACCGGCGGCCGCGCCTCGTATTCCAACTACGGCAACACCATCACCCTGTCCGCGCCCGGCGGCGGCGTGTATGCCAACGATGCGTCCAGCGGCAGCGGCTCGGTGCGCACCGGCCTGGTCTGGTCGACCCTCAACAGCGGCGCACATGGCCCCGACCAGCCGGTCTACGCCGGCTACGCCGGCACGTCGATGGCCTCGCCGCACGTGGCCGGCGTGGCCGCGCTGGCGATCAGCGCGGCGATCGGCGCAGGCCGGCCGATGCCCTCGATCTCGCAGCTGCGCGACATCCTGACCCAGACCTCCAACGTGTTCCCGGTCAAGCCGACCCTGCGCATCGGTGCCGGCATCCTCAACGCCGGCAAAGCGGTGGCGCGCGCCGCCGGCGCCAGCGGCGGCGGCGACGAAGCCACCGCAGTCGGCATCGGGCCGGGCACGCTGGGCAAGCTGTCCGCGGCCGCAGGCCAGGGCACGCTGTATCGGCTGGACCTGCCGCTCAACGCGCGCAACCTGCAGATCCGAACGCTGGGTGGCAGCGGTCAGCTCAAGCTCTACGTGCGCGCCATCCGCGCGCCCAGCGCCGACGGCAGCGATGCCGACTACAGTTCGGTGCGCAGCGGCACCACGCAGAACGTGCAGATGGCGCTACCGGTGTCCGGCAGCTATTTCATCCGCCCGGTCGGCGGCAGCGGCGGCTATGCCAACGTGAGCCTGTCGGTGACCTACTCGGTGCAATGACGCGCCGATGATGCCGGGAGTGGGGAAATGGGAATCGGGAGTCGGAAAACACGGGCAATCGCCTTTGCTCTGTTCTACCGATTCCCTATTCCCCACTCCCCATTCCCCATCCGCTATTCGCCGCGCGGCGGATGCGGGCCGAAGCGGCCGTACGGACGGCTGTCGTCGGCGCCGCGGCGCAATACCTGCGCGGCCACCAGGGCGATGCCCAGCAACAGCAGGCAGCAAGCGGCCAGCGCGTTCCAGCCGCCGTGTTGCCAGGCCGCGCCGCTGAGCGACCCGATCAGGCTGGCGCCGCTGTAGTAGGCGAGCAGGTACAGCGACGCGGCATGGCCCTTGTTGCGCCCGCCGAGGCGGCCGACCCAGGCGCTGGCGGCCGAGTGCGCGATGAAGAAGCCGATGGTCAGCAGCACGATGCCGGCGATGACCACCGCCAGCACGTGCGCGATGGTCAGCGCCACGCCCAGCGCCGCCACCGCGATGCCGGCCAGCACCACCGGGCCGCGGCCGAAGCGGTCCGACGCGGCACCGGCCACCGACGAGGACACGATGCCGAACACGTAAGCGCTGAAGATCATCCCGAGCTGGCTCTGGCTGAGCCCGAATTCCGGCCCGCCCAGACGGAAACCGGCGTAGTTGTAGACGCTGACGAACACGCCCATCGCCAGGAACGGGATCGCGAACAGCCACGGCAGGTAGCGGTCGCGCAGATGCCCGCCCCAGGCCTGCAGATGGAAACCCAGGTTGATGCCGCGGCGGCGCACGAAATGCCGCGAGGGCGGCAGCAGCAGCACGAAGCCGACCGCGGCCAGCAGGTCGATCGCGGAGACCGCCGCCAGTGCGGTACGCCAGTCGAAATGATCGGTGAGCACGCTCATGCCGATGCGCCCGACCATGCCGCCGAACGCGTTGCCGGCCACGTACAGACCGGTGGCCGCGCCGAGCTTGGCCGCCGGCACTTCCTCGGCCAGATACACCATCGCCACCGCCGGCACGCCGCCCAGGGCGACGCCGGACAGCGCGCGCACCACGACCAGCGCGCCCCAATGCGGCAGGCACGCGGCGAGCAGGTTGAGCAGCGCCGCCAACGCGATCGACACGAACATCAGCCCGCGCCGGCCAAGGTTCTCCGACACCGCGCCGGCGCAGAAGATCGCGATCGCCAGGCCGCCGGTGGCCAGCGACAGCGGCAGCGAACTGGTCGCCGCGTCGACCCCGAATTCGCGCGCGAATGCCGGCAGCAACGGCTGCACGCTGTACAGCAGCGAGAAGGTGGCGAAACCGGCCAGGAACAGCGCCAGGCGGATGCGCAACAGCGGCGCGTCCGCCACGGCCTGTAGCGGCGGGCATTGGCTGGAAGTGGTCACGACGGCGCGGCAACGAACAAGGGCGGCCAGTATTTGCCTGCGTCGATCCGGTGTCCAATATATGATCCAGGCATTCTCCATATCTTCTGGATATGACATGGAACTGCGCCATCTGCGCTATTTCCTGGCCGTCGCCGAGGCCGGGCATTTCACCCGCGCCGCGGCGCAGCTGGGCATCCAGCAGCCGCCGCTGAGCCAGCAGATCCGCGCGCTGGAACAGGAACTGGGCACGCCGCTGTTCGTGCGCACCCCGCGCGGCGCGGACCTCACCGAGGCCGGGCGCGCGTTCCGGGTCGAGGCCAGGCGCGTGCTCGCCGACCTGGAACGCGCCGGCGACGCCGCCCGCCGTGCCGCGCGCGGCGAGAGCGGCGTGCTGCGGCTGGGCTTCACCGCCTCGGCCGCGTTCAACCCGATTGTGCCGACGCTGGTGCGCAACTTTCGCCGCGCCTGGCCGGCGGTGGCGCTGGCGCTGGAGGAAACCAACACCGCCGGCCTGCTTGCCGCGCTGGTGCAGGGGCGCCTGGATGCGGCCTTCATCCGCTACAGCGTGGTCACGCCGCCCGAGCTGCAGTTGCTGAAGTTTCCCGACGAGCCGATGAAGATCGCGGTGCCGGCCGCGCACCGCCTGGCCAGGCACCGGCGCGCGCCGCTGTCGGCGCTGGCCGGCGAACCGTTCATCCTGTTCCCGCGCAGCTTCGGCACCAGCCTGTACGACGAGATCCTCGAGGCCTGCCGCCAGTCCGGCTTCGAATTGCAGATCAAGCAGGAAGCGCCGCAGATGTCGTCGATCGTGAACCTGGTCGCCGCCGAACTGGGCGTCTCGGTGGTGCCGGCCTCGACCACCCAGGTGCAGTTGCCCGGCGTGCGCTACCTGGACATCGAAGGCCGCGTGCCGATGGCGCGGCTGGCGCTGGCGGCGCTGCCGGCCACCGCACAGGCGCTGCCGGTGGTGCGCCATCTGTGGCAACTGGCGCAGGCGCATGCGGCGGGGAAGCGCGGGTAGCACCGCACCTTCCTGGGTCCCACATGTAGGAGCGGCTTCAGCCGCGACAGGCCTTCTCGGTAACGCCTGTCGCGGCTGAAGCCGCTCCTACAGGTGCAGCGTGGGCCGACGGGCTCAACGCGACACCACGTCCCATCCCGCCGCGTCGCGCAACACCTGGCCGCAGTGCACGCCTTCGACGACCACCCGCACGCCCTGCGCGAACGGCAGCTGGCGTTGCTCGGGGAACCAGCGCCGCTGCGCATCGACCACGATCAACAGGCCTTCGTGATCGCCGAGCGGCGCGAATACATCGGATACCGGCATGAACGGCGGCAGCCCCATCCGCTCCTGCGCCGCGGCGGCAACCGCGGGCACCTGCGCGCTGGGCAACCCGATCTCGCTGATGCACAGCAGCTCGGCCGCGGAGAACGCGCCGTCGGCGACGGCGTGCGCCGGCAGCGGCTTGCGCGCGATCAACTCCAGCACCGCGCCGTCGGGTCCGGCGAAATACACCGACTGCGATTGCCACGCCGCGTCGAGCGCGAAGCGCGATTCGCCCAGCGGATCGCGCAGCAACGGCACGCGCTGGGACAGCCAGCCGCAGGCGGCGTCGAAGCGAGTCGAGGGGATGTTGAACGCAAGATGCACGCTGCCGACATCGGCGTTGGCGGCCACCAGATCGAGCAGGCTCCAGCCGATGCGCACCTGGGTGGCCGCGGCGGGGAGTTGCAGGACGTCGCGATAGAAAGCGGTACTTGCCGCAGGATCGCTGGCGGGCAGGCTCAGTTGGGTGATACGCATGGTGGCTCCTTGTGCGGGAGCCTGCATTGGACGACCTCAAGCGCAGTTGAGGTCAAGTACGGCGCGTAGCGCGTGGGATGTTTGCGCGGACCTGCTCCTGTAGGAGCGA
Organism: Xanthomonas sp. JAI131; assembly: GCF_013410075.1. Taxonomy (NCBI): domain Bacteria; kingdom Pseudomonadati; phylum Pseudomonadota; class Gammaproteobacteria; order Lysobacterales; family Lysobacteraceae; genus Xanthomonas; species Xanthomonas sp. JAI131. The sequence continues at coordinate 127,787 of NZ_JACCCN010000004.1, forward strand.
CTTCAGCCGCGACAGGACCTCCGGGTAGAACCTGTCGCGGCTGAAGCCGCTCCTACAGGAGAGCCTTGCCGCTGGCGCTCAGCCCAGATGCGCGCGCACCGCTTCGTCGATCTTCGCCGGCGGCACGAAGCCCGGCACCCGCGCCACTTCCTCGCCCTGGCGGAACAGCATCAGCGTCGGCGTCTGGCGCAGGCCCTGGGCGCGGAAAAAGTCCTCGCCCACGTCCTCCATCTTCACCTTGAGCAAGGTCACGCCCTGCGCGCTGTCGCTCTCGGCGAAGCGCTCCAGCGACTTGTCGAGCATGCGGCAGCCGGGGCAGTTGTCCTTGTTGAAATCGGCCAGCACGCGCGGATGCGCGGCGATGGCGTCGGCGAACTGTTCGGCGGTGGCGACGGTGATGGTGGTGAACATGGTGCGGAACCTTGTCTGATGTCGGAGGATGCCTGGCGCGGGATGTCCCGACGCCGGCGATGCCAGCAAAACGAATGGACCAATGCGGCGTCAACCGCTGCCGTGCAGCGGCAACGCCGTCGAGGCGAACCCGGCCGCGCTGCCGAACGCGGGTTCGGCGGCGGTCGCCACGGGCGCGGCGCCGGCCGGCAGCGCACGCGCGGCGCGCAGCGCCAGCACCTGCGCGCACCAGGCGTCGATCGCGGCGTTGTCGCGGTCGCCGTGCGGCATCTGCTCGATCTCCAGCAACGGGTAGGCGCTGCCGAAGAAACGCGCGATGCGCTTGACCGCGCCGCAGTAGTACTCCAGTCCCCACTGCGTCTCGCCGGTGCCGAACGCGGCGACCTCCACATCCTTGCCGGCCGCCTCGACCAGTTCGGCGATGTAGCGCTTCATCTCCGCCGGAGTACGCCCGGCGTTGTCGCTCCAGCTGCCGAGCAGGTGCAGGTCGAAGTCCGCCGCGCGCGCGGCGTCGCCGAGCGCGCCGTGCAGGGTCTGCAGGTCGGTATGGATCCAGGTCACCTGGTGCCCCGCGGCCTCGCACTGCGCATGCACGCGACGGGCGACGTCGCGGGTGTTGCCGCTGAGCGAAGCGTAGGCGAGCAGGATGTTCATGAGGCGGGGATTGGGGATTGGGGATTCGGGATTCGTCAGAGCACGGGGATTTGCTGTTGCCAATCCCCAATCACGAATCCCCAATCCCGGCCCCTCACAGATCGTCGAAGCCGTTGTCCGAGTTGGTCTTCTTGTAGCTGGCGTTGCGCATCTCGAAGAAGTCGGTCTTGGTCTCGGTGAAGTTGTCCGCGTAGGCCTTGATCCACGGCATCACGTTGTCGCTGGCGTCGGTGTACAGCTTCTCGATGCCGAGCATGCCGGACATCTTGTTGGCGCGGTACTTCACGTACTGGATCATCTCGTCCACGTCGATGCCCTCGATGCCGTCCAGCACTTCGGCGGACCACTCGGTCTCCAGCCGGATCGCGTGCTCGAACGCCTGGTGCACGTAGTCGGTCAGCTCGTTGGTCTGCAGCTCGGCGTTCTCGCCGATGATCGCGCGGATCAGCTCGCTGATGAACTTGGTATGCGCCAGCTCGTCGCGGTTGATGAAGCTGATGATCTTGCCGGTGCCGGTCATGCGGTTCTGCCGCACCAGGTTGTAGAAATACGCGAAGCCGGAATAGAAGTTGATGCCTTCCAGGATCGAGGACTGGATCAGCGAACGCAGCAGGGTCTCTGCGGTCTTCTCGCGCATGAAGTCGTCGTAGGCCTGCATGATCGGCTGGTTGCGCGCGATGATGGTCGGGTGCGTCCGCGCGATCTCGAACACGCGGTTCTGGTCGGCCAGCCCGGCGATGGAGGCCAGTACGTAGGAATAGCTCTCGTTGTGGATCACCTCCTGCTGGCCGATGATCGCCGCGTTGGCGTGCGCGGCCGGGTCGGTGATGTATTCGGCGACGTTGTAGATGAAGCGCGTCTGCGGCGAATCCAGCGTGGCCAGCAGGCCGATGATCGAGTCGTAGGCGTTCTTCTCGCGCGCCGACAGTTCGCCGTACTGCTTGGCGTCGCCCTTCATGTCCACCTCGTCGGGGATCCAGAAGTTGGTCGACAGCTCCTTGTACGCGCGATAGAACGACGGGTACGGGATGTCGTTCCAGTTGAGGATGCCGCTGGTGGTGCCGTTGATGATCCCGGTGGAACGGTTGGGATGCATCGGTTCGAGGATTTTGATGCGGTCGAGCGCGATGGCCATGGGTCGGATTCGGTAGTGGGGTGAAGCGCGCCGGCAGGCGGCGCGGCGATGCGGGAGCGGCGCACCACGCGCATGGCGTTCCCAGTGGGAAGCCATGCGCGCGCAGGCGCCGCTACGGGGTGGCGATCAGCTCGAGCACCACTCGCATTCGCTGATGTCGATGTCGTTGGAGCGCACGTAGTAGGTGGTCTTCAGGCCTTCCTTCCACGCGGTCATGTGCAGGTCGAGCAGGGTGCTGGCGCGAATGGTGCTGGGCACGTAGAAGTTGAAGCTGATCGACTGGTCGACATGGCGCTGGCGGCGCGCGTTCTGGCGCACGCTGGCGAACTGGTCGACCCGGTAGGCGCCCTTCTCGTAGTACGGATAGGTGTCCACGGTCAGGCCCGGCGCCACCACCGGACGGCGGAAGTCCTTCTTCTCTTCGTAGTAGAACGCGCTGTAGATCGGGTCGATCGAGGCGGTGGAGCCGGCGATCTGCGCGGTGCTCATGTTCGGCGCCACCGCGATCATCCAGGCGTTGCGCACGCCGTTGATGCTGACCTGCGCGGCCAGTTCCTGCCACTCGGCGCTGTCGTAGCCGCGCTTGCTGAAGTACTCGCCGTTCTGCCAGTCGCTGCCCTTGAACACCTTGTACGCGCCCTTCTCCTTGGCCAGCGCCAGGCTCGCCTGGATGGTCAGGTAGTTGATGCGTTCGTACAGCTCATCGCAGTAGTCCTCGGCCTGCCTGGAGTTCCACTCGATGCCCTTCTGCGCCAGCAGATGGTGCCAGCCGAAGGTGCCCAGGCCGATCGCGCGGTACTTCTGGTTGGTGATCGTGGCCTGCGGCACCGGCAGGTCGTTGAGGTCGATCACGTTGTCGAGCATGCGCACCTGCACCCTGATCAGCCGCTCCAGCACGTCCGGCGACAGCAGGTCCGGCTGCGCGGTGACCGCGCGGCCCAGGTTCACCGAGGACAGGTTGCACACGACGAAGTCGCCGGCCTGCTTGGTGGTCACGATCTGGTCGCCGCTGATCATCTCCTGGATGACCCGCGTCGGGCTCATGTTCTGCAGGATCTCGGTGCACAGGTTGCTGGAATAGACCATGCCCTGGTGCTTGTTCGGGTTCATGCGATTGACTTCGTCGCGATAGAACATGAACGGGTTGCCGGTCTCCAGCTGGCTGACCATGATCCGCTTGAGCATGTCGATGGCCTTGACCACCTTGCGGCCGATGCGCTCGTCGGCCACCACTTCCTCGTAGCGGGCGCGGAAGCTGCCTTCGCCGCGCTTCTCGTCGAAGAAGTCCTGCAGGTACCAGCCCTTGACCTCCTTCACCTCGTGCGGGTCGAACAGGTACCACTCGCCGCGGCGCTCCACCGCTTCCATGAAGATGTCCGGCACGCACACCGCGGTGAACACGTCGTGCGCGCGCAGGCGCTGGTCGCCGTTGTTCAGGCGCAGGTCCAGGAACGCCTCGATGTCGCGGTGCCAGATGTCCAGGTACACGGCGATGGCGCCCTTGCGCTGGCCGAGCTGGTCCACCGACACGGCGGTGTTGTTGAGCTGCTTGATCCACGGCACCACGCCGCCGCTGGAGTTCTTGACCCCGCGGATCGCCGAGCCGGACGAACGCACGTAGCCCAGGTAGGCGCCGACGCCGCCGCCGTGCTTGGACACGCGCGCCACGTCGGTGTTGGAGTCGTAGATGCCCTGCAGGCTGTCGTCGACGGTGTCGATGAAGCAGCTCGACAGCTGCCCGCCGATCTTGCCGGCGTTGGCCAGGGTCGGCGTGGCCACGGTCATGTACAGGTTGGACAGCGCCCAGTAGGCCTCGCCGACCAGCTGCATGCGCCGCTCGCGCGGCTTCTCGTCCTGCATCAGGTACAGCGCGATGGTCAGCCAGCGCTCCTGCGGCAGTTCGTAGACCTTGCGCGAGTTGTCGGTGGCCAGGTAGCGCGTGGCCAGCAGGTACAGGCCGTTGTAGGCGAACAGCTTGTCGCGCTCCGGGTCGATCATCCGGCCGGCTTCGGCCAGCTCGTCCTTGGAGTAGTTCTTGAGGATGTCGATCGAGTACACGCCGCGGTCGGCCAGGCTTTCCTGCAGGCCGACGTAGGAGCCGTACTTCTCGCCGGCATCGTAGAAACGGTTCTTGCTGGCGCGCTTGTACAGGCGGTGCAGGTACAGGCGCGCGGCGAAGTACTCCCACTCCGGCGTGGCGATGTCCACGCGCGACTCGGCCTCGCGGATCAGGTAGTCGACCATCTCGTCGGCCGACAGGCTTTCCTTCTTCTCGACGAAGGCGAACGCCTTGCGCTCGTAGTCGGCCACGTCCAGCTGCGGGAACTCGGCATGGATCCGGTCCAGGGTGCGCTGCAGGCGCGAGCGGTCGAAGGCCATGCGGCGGTTGCCGCCGTCCTTGACGATCCAGGTCACGGCGCGCTGGTCGTTGCTCGGCTCGCTGGCGGCCGCATCGGGCTGCGCGGCAGCGGCGGCGGCAGGCGTGGGGTCGACATCGGCGGTGTCGAGGGGGGCTGCGGCCGGCAGGCTGTGGGTCTGGCTCATGAAGGTCTCCAAGCGTGGTGCACCCGGCTGCCTGACCCTCGCAGGCAACGGTCCGACCGGATCAGCAGGGTGGAGACGCGGTGTCGCAGAGACCGCGACGGCGCAGGCGCGAGCCTGCGGGCGGTCAACGCTTCACCGACCATCTCCCCCCGGAGATTCAACGGTCGGCGCCGCGCTGTGTGCATCGCGCGGCTGTCGGCAGGTCTTCGGGCTTATGGGCGACGGCCGATGGCCGGTTCCTAGCCCGTCGCTTCCCAAGGCAGGGCGCCTCAGTGCGGGTGACGGGTTCGTTCCCAATTACCGCTGCGGGGCAGCGCCGGCCTGAGCGCTCGCGCGCCGCACCGGCTTCCCTTTTGATCCCGCAGCCTGGTGGCTGCTGGAACCGACCACCACAAGATAGTGGGGTCCCCGGGCGTCGTCAACGCTAAATGTAGTCACAAAACCGAAAACCCAAGCGGGGCAACCATTTGCTGTGGCGAGGCCGCACATCCCTGCAGCGGGGCGCCGGAGCGGGCCTGGAAACGGCCGTAGCGCCCATGCCGCAAGGGCCTCGGCGACCCCGTCGGCGGCTGGCCGGGCGCGGCCGGCCACGCCGATCTGCGCTAACTGCGCGGGGCGTCGGTCGGCGCGTCGGTCACCGCTGCCCCGGGCGGGCCGAACAGCACCCGCAGGCGCTGCCGCCAGCCGCGGGCGCGGCGCAGGTCGCGCAGCAGCGGCGGCCAGGCATGGAAGGCGATCGTCACCGGGTTGTGGCTGCGCAGCGGCGTCGTCAGCCCATAGCGTGGCGGCACCCCGGGCCGCTGGGCGCGGACGCTGCCGAACAGCCGGTCGAACACGATCAGCACCCCGCCGTAGTTGCAGTCCAGGTATTCGGGATTGCTGGCGTGGTGCACGCGGTGGTGCGCCGGCGTGTTGAACACCCATTCGAGCGGCCGCGGCAGGCGTCCGATCAGCTCGGTATGCAGCCAGAACTGGTAGAACAGGTTCGCCGCCAGCGCGCCGAGCACGTAAGGCACCGGGAAGCCCAGCCACACCAACGGCGCGAAGCACACTGCCGCGCCGGTGAGCTTGCCGGTCCAGCCCAGCCGGTAGGCATTGGCCAGGGTGTACTGCTGGGGAGAGTGATGCACCGCGTGGTTGAGCCAGAACCAGCGCACCCGATGATCGGCGCGGTGCATCCAGTAGTAGCAAAACTCCTGGCCCACGAACAACGCCAGCCAGTGCCAGGGCCGGTCCATCGCGACCGTCGCCACCCGCAGCGGCCAGACCGCGTACAGCAGCGCGCCGACCACACCGCCCTGCAGCAGCAGGCCCAGCGCGGCGCGGCCGAGCGCATCGCCGAGCGAGGCCCAGTAGGCCTTCCAGTCGTAGCGACGACCGCGCCTGCGCCAGACCCAGGCCTCCAGCGCGGCGACCGTGGCCAGCAACGACAACACCAGCAGTGGCAACCAGGGGCGCATCGCCGGCTCAGGGTTCGCGCTGCTTGGCCTGTTGCATGGCCTGCATGGCCGCGCGCAGCTCGTCCGGCGACAACTGGCCGTCGCGGTTGCCGTCGAGCGCATCGAAGCGCTTGGCGATGCGCGGCAGCGACGCATCGGCCTCGCTGCGGCTGATCAGACCGTCGCCGTTGGCGTCGGCCGCCTTCAGCCGCTGCTGCAGCTGTTGTTTGTGTGCGGCGGTCGGCGCGGTTGGCGTGGTCTGGGCGGCGGCGGTGCCGGCCAACAGCAGGCTGCACAGCGCTCCACAGGCAATGACAAGCTTCATGGCGATCCTCGGGAAACGGAAATAGAGGGGAAACAAAGGCGTTGCGGCGCAGGCTGCGCCGCAACGGGAGACGATGGGCGCCGCGGGCGTGCGGTCGCCGCGCCCGCGGCTCGTGGTCACGGGCGGCAGGCCACGACCTCGCCGGCAGCATTGGTGCAGGTGCCGGTGTGGCTGACGCTGCCGCCGGCGGCCGTGGTCGAGCCCTGGTAGCTGGCGCCGTTGGCGGCGGTGGCGCTGGTCTGGCGGCTGCCGGTGACGCTGCCGTCGGCGCTCTTGGCGACGCTGCCGCTGCTGCTGGCGCTGCCGCCGTTGGCGCCGCTGACGCTGGCGCTGCCCTGGCGGCCGGCGCTGCCGTCGGCGTTGCGGTAGAAGGCGCCCTGGCGCGTGGCCGAACCGCCGTTGACGCCGCTGGCGGTGCCACCGCTAGTGCCCGACGCGTTGCCCTGGCCATCGGCCTGCCACTGGCGCGCCCGCGCCCGGCTGCCGTTGGCGCCGCTGACGCTGGCATTCACCGCGGCACTGCGGGCACCGTCCACATGGCTGGCGGTGCGGGTGCGGGTGCGTTCGCGCGCCTGCGCGTCGGTCGCCGCCAGGGCGGTCAGACCGCCCACGGCCAGGGTGAGCAGCAAGATCGAACTGTGCATCGAGGTTTTCATCGTGTCCTCTCCGGATAGGCAGCGGGTGGCTGCGGTGGAGCCACGGTAGGCCGCCTGCGGGCGCAAGGTGTTGCGGTGTGACCAGCGGATGTTTCTGCGGGCGGCGGCGGAAACATCCGCTTACAAAGTCCGCACGGCGGGCGTTGCCGGGCGACCGTGGCGCAGCCGATAGTGGCGTCCATGAACGACGCCCCTGCCCGCCTGCTCCTGGTCGACGACGACGAACGCCTGCGCGAACTGCTGCGCCGCTATCTGGAAAGCCAGGACTTCTCGGTGAAGGCGGTGGCCGACGGCGCCCAGCTGCAGCAGGCGCTTGCGCGCGGCCATTACGACCTGGTGGTGCTGGACCTGATGCTGCCCGGCGAGAGCGGCCTGGAGATCTGCCGGCGCCTGCGCGGCCAGGGCGACACCACGCCGATCGTGATGCTCACCGCCAAGGGCGACGAGGTCGACCGCATCGTCGGCCTGGAGATCGGCGCCGACGACTACCTGCCCAAGCCGGTGAACCCGCGCGAGCTGCTGGCGCGGATCCGCGCGGTGCTGCGCCGCACGCGCCCGGCCGGCGCCGGCGCGCCGCAACCGGACGGCGGCGAGATCGGCTTCGGCCGCTTCCGCCTGCACCTGGGCCGGCGCGAACTGAGCTGCGACGGGCAGCCGCTGAAGCTGACCACCGCCGAGTTCGCGGTGCTGTCGGTGCTGCTGCGGCATCCGCAGCAGCCGCTCAGCCGCGACCGCCTGATGAGCCTGGCGCACGGCCGCGAGCACGACGCCTTCGCGCGCAGCATCGACGTCACCGTGGCGCGGCTGCGCAAGCTGCTCGAGGACGACGCACGCACGCCGCGGCTGATCCAGACCGTGTGGGGCATCGGCTACGTGTACGTGCCGCCGGAGACTGCGCCATGAGCCGCACCCGCCACGTCGGCGATGGCTGGCCGCGCAGCCTGTTCGGGCAGCTGGCGCTGGTGATCGCGCTGGTACTGGCCGGGGCCGGCCTGCTGGCGCTGCTGCTTGGCCGCGAACTGGCGCTGCGCCCGGCCGCGCAGCAACTGCTGCGGGCGATGGACGGCTTCGCCAACGTCGCCGAGGCGCTGCAGCGCTCGCCGTCGGCGGCGGCGCTGGAGCCGGCGCTGCGCGAGGCCGGGCTGCAGGTCCGGCATGCGCCGCCGCCGGTGGTGGATGCGCGCAGCGGGCCGCTGGCCGACGAACTGCAACGGCGCGCGGCGGACCAGCTCGGCCCAGGCCGCGAGCTGCGCCGCGGCGACGGCGACGGCGCGGTGTGGCTGAAGCTCGCCACCCCCGATCCGCTGTGGGTGTCGTTCGCCGGCGAGCGCCGCGGCCACGGCGTACGCCGCTTCTCGGTGGCGTTGCTGGCCGCCTGCGCGCTGCTGGTGTGGCTGGCGGCGGCCTATTTCGCGCGGCGCCTGGTGCTGCCGCTGCGGCAGCTGGCGCAGGCGGCGCCGCATCTGGTGCGCGGCGACGGCGCCGTGCCGGTGGTCAGCGGCGGCCCGCGCGAAGTGAACGACCTGGCACGGGCGCTGACCGACGCCAGCGCCGACGTGCGCACCGCCGCGGCCGAACGCACGCTGATGCTGGCCGGCATCTCGCACGACGTGCGCACGCCGCTGACCCGCCTGCAGTACGCGCTGGCGCTGCTGCCGCAGGTGGAGCCGGAACTGCGCGAGGGGATGGAACGCGACATCGGCGAGATCGATGCGATCCTGGCGCAGTTCATCGCCTATGCCCGCGACGGCCGCGACGAGGCCAGCGCGCCGCTGGACCTGGTCGAACTGTGCCGGCATGCGCTGGGCGCGGCGCAGGCGGCCTGGGACGTCGACCTGCCGGCGCAGGCGCCGCTGTACGCCAAGCCGATGGCGCTGCAGCGCGCGCTCGGCAACCTGATCGGCAATGCCGAGCGCCACGGTGCCGCACCGTTCCAGTTGCGCCTGGCGCGCGACGGCGACGGCTGGCGGATCGAAGTGCGCGATCACGGCCCGGGGCTGGATCCGGCGCTGGCCGCAAACGCGCAGCAGCCGTTCGTGCATGGCGGCCACGGCGGCAGCGGATTGGGCCTGGCGATCGTCGAGCGCGTCGCCCGCCAGCACCATGGCGAACTGCGCCTGGACAACGCCGCGCCGCACGGATTGCGCGCCACGCTGCGGGTGCGCGAGGCATGAGCGCCGGCACCGCGGCGACGGCGCAGACAGCCATGCGCACCGCGGCAGCCGCTGCGCCCGCGGACGCACGGCATCGCGTTCGCGCCGGAAACGGATCGCTGCCACGCCCCCTCCCCCTTCCCTTCCCCGCCGCCGCCCTCCAAGGACTCCGCCAATGACTTCGCTCGCCCGCACCCTGCTCGGCGTCTCGCTGCTGCTGACCGCGCTATCCGCGGCAACGCTGCAAGCGCAGGATGGCGGCCTGCGCGAACGGCTGCGCGCGCGGCTGGCGCAGTCGGCCGCCGCGCCGCGCGCGCCGCTGCCCGAGGGAGCGCGCGTGCTGCGCGATGTCGCCTACGGCGCCGATCCGGCGCAACGCTTCGATGTCTACCTGCCCGCCAATGCGCGCAACGCGCCGCTGATCGTGATGGTGCACGGCGGCGGCTGGGCCAACGGCGACAAGGACAATCCCGGGGTCGCCGCCAACAAGGTCGCGCACTGGCTGCCGCAGGGCTACGCGCTGGTGTCGGTGAACTACCGCCTGCTGCCGCAGGCCACGCCGCTGCAGCAGGCCGGCGATGTCGCCCTCGCGGTGGCCAAGGTGCAGGCGCTGGCCGCCGGCTGGGGCGCCGATGGAGCACGGATGGTGTTGATGGGGCACTCGGCCGGCGCGCACCTGGTGGCGCTGCTGGACCTGTCGCCGACGCTGCTGGCGCAGGCCGGCGCGCACGCGCCGCTGGCCACCGTGGCGCTGGACAGCGCCGCGATGGACGTGGAGCAGGTGATGCAGGCGCGGCACCTGCCGCTGTACGACCGCGCCTTCGGCAGCCAGCGCAGCGACTGGATCGCCGCCTCGCCGTATCACCAGATGGGCACCGCCGCGCCGCCGCTGCTGGCGGTGTGCTCCAGCCGCCGCGCCGATGCCTGCGCGCAGGCCCGGCACCTGGCCGACAAGGCGGCGGCGCGGCGGATCCGCGTCGAGGTGCTACCGCAGGACCGCAGCCACGCCGAGATCAACCACGACCTGGGCCTGCCCTCGGCCTATACCGACGCGGTGGACGCGTTCCTGCGTACGTTGCGCTGAGCGCTTGCGGGCGCGGATCGCCTGCGCCTGGCTTCAGCCCGCCCGCCAGCGCTGCAACAACAGCGGCAAGGCCACTGCCGCGCTGTCGCGCCAGTGCAGGTCGGCGCGTGCGGACAGCGCGCTGGGCTCGGGGTTGATCTCGACCACGTAGGCGCCGCGCTCCTTGGCGCGCAGCGGCAGCCCGGCCGCCGGATAGACCAGGCCGGAGCTGCCGATCACCAGCACCAGGTCAGCCGCATCGGCGGCGCTCTCGGCGCGCGCCCAGTCGGCGGCCGGCAGCGCCTCGCCGAACCACACCACGCCCGGGCGCACCGCGCCGCCGCAGGCCGCGCACACCGGCGGGGTCAGACGCTGTGTCGGGGCCTGCACGTCGATCGGCGGCAGCAGGCCGTGCCAGGCCTGGCCGCAGTCGCCGCAGCGCAACGCCGACAGCCGCCCATGCACATGCGCGGCGACCTCGCTGCCGGCGCGCTGGTGCAGGTCGTCCACATTCTGGGTCGCCAGGGTGGTGCTCTTCAGTCCGGCCAGGCGCACCAGCGCGTGGTGTCCGGCATGCGGCTGCGCCTGGGCGACGATCGCCATGCGCCAGCGATACCAGCCCCAGACCAGCGCCGGGTCCGCCCGCCACGCTTCCTCGGTGGCCAGCTGCTGCGGATCGAAGCGCGCCCACAGGCTGTCGTCCTGGCCACGGAAGGTCGGCACGCCGCTTTCGGCGGACATGCCCGCACCGGTGAGGACCAGCAGGCGGCGCGCGCCCTGGATGAAGGCGGCAACGGTATCGGCGTTGTAGGCGGAGCTGAGCATGGCGCACACAAAGGTGATGGTCTTCGCACTATTACATTGACCCAGTTCCACCTCAATCTGCAGCACAGCAATGCCGCCGCGGCTGTGGATACGACACAAGTTTCGAGACGAAGGCGATGCGATCGCTGTCGCCATGACATGCGACCGACTGCCGTCGGTGCGGTCGTGTCGTCATCGTAATTGCGTGAGGCGTTGCTGTGGCTGTGGCTGTGGCTGTTGCTGTGGCTTTTGACCTACCGGTTCCCTTCCGAAGCGGCGGCCATGGCGGGGAAAAACCCCGAAGGGGCGGCGCACAAGGATGTGCGCCGTTCGCGGCAGGGGCAGGATGCCCCTTCCGCGAATCCCCGGTATGGACGCGGACCCGGAGCGCGCAGCGCTGAGGGCGCTAGGCAGGGCGCGCTTTCTTTTGGTTACTTTTCTTTGCGCGAGCAAAGAAAAGTGACTCGCCGCAAGGCGAAAGCCTTTGCCTTGGTTCTGGCATTGAGATTTTGAAGCTTTAGAGCTTGAAGCTTTGAAGCAAGAGCAAGAGCTTCCGCTGGCGCGGGTCACTTTTCTTTGCTTGTGCAAAGAAAAGTAACCAAAAGAAAGCACACCCCGCAGCGCGCCCTCCGCGCTGCGCGCTCCGGGTCCGCAGCCCCGACGGGCATTTTTCGATGGCACATCCATGTGCCAACGAAAAACGTCGCGCATCCTGCGCGCCGCCCTTCGGGTATTCGCCCGCCGGGGCTGCCGCGCTGAGGGGACCCGGTAGATCAAAAGCAAAGCAAAAGCGACAGCAACAGCAGAAGCGGAAGCAGAAACAACAGCCGAGCTGGTAGACACGATCGATGGAACGGCCAGTGACCGCAGCGCATGCAATGCGGAGCTATCGCGCTCGCTCAGTTACGGAGTACTCCGAATCGGATCAGTTTCCGGCTCGTTCAACGCCGCCGGCAGCCCCAGTCCCAGCATCCCACCGCGTCTGCACCGCATCTCGCTACTGTCACCACACAGCCGCGCGCTCGTGTGGCACGGATGGCCCTGCTGTTCGAATTGTTCGCGGATCGGCGTCTTGAAAGCCGTTTCGTTCTCGGCCGACCAACTGCCGGCCTTGCTCTCGATGCCGTCGCGTCGCGTACGGCACGGTGGCTCGGACCACTGCCGTATGGCAGACAGCAAAAAACCCCGCCGCGCAGTCGCGCGACGGGGTCTTCGGACCAGCCGCATCGATCAGTCGAGGACGACCAGATTCACGTCGATGTTGCCGCGGGTCGCGTTGGAGTACGGGCAGACCTGGTGCGCCTTGTCGACCAGCGCCTGCAGCTCCTCGCGCGGCATGCCCGGCACCGCGATGCGCAGTTCCACCGCGATGCCGAAGCCGCCCGGGATCTGGCCGATGCCGACGCTGCCTTCGATGCTGACCTCGCCCGGCAGCTTCTGCTTGTCCTGCGCCGCCACCGCCTTCATCGCGCCGATGAAGCAGGCCGAATAGCCGGCCGCGAACAGCTGCTCCGGATTGGTGCCGTCGCCGCCGGCGCCGCCCAGCTCGCGCGGGGTGGACAGCTTCACGTCCAGCGCCTTGTCGGAAGACACGGCGCGGCCTTCGCGGCCGCCGGTCGCGGTGGCGTGGGCGGTGTAGAGGATCTTTTCGGGTGAGGCCATGGTGGTTGCTCCTGGTGAGGCGCGTCGCGCCGGTTGATTGACAGCTATTTAATAGCACACTATTTAATTAACGGAACGTCATGGACCTGTGTCGGCTCCGTGGCAACGGCATCAGCCGCCGCCCAGGTTGCCGCGCAAGGTTTCCAGTTGCTGCTTGAGCTGGCGCAGGTCCTGCAGCGAGCACGCCGCCGCGCAGAACACCTGCTCGGGCACCGTGCCGGCCTTGTTGCGCAAGGCGCGGCCGGCCGCGGTCAGGCGCACCACGACCTGGCGTTCGTCGTCGGCCGAGCGTTCGCGCGTGACCAGGCCGCCGGCCTGCAGGCGCTTCAACAGCGGCGTCAGCGTGGCCGAATCCAGGAACAGCCGCTCGCCGATCGCCCCGACCGTGCGTGCGTCTTCTTCCCACAGCACCAGCATCACCAGGTACTGCGGATAGGTCAGGTCCAGCGCCTTCAGCAGACCGCGATAGAGCTTGTGCATCGCCAGGTTGGCCGAGTACAGCGCGAAGCACAGTTGCTGATCCAACTGCAGGGCCGCGTCGCGGCTGGGGATCTCGGCAGGGGTGCGCTTCTTCGGCATGGGCGCAATTTACATAGCGCGCTATTTAATTGCAAGCACTTTTTCAATCGGACAGGTCGGACATGCGCCGTTTGGTTCGTTGCGGCTGTCGGCCCAGGCAGGAATGCGACGTCTGCCGGCCGCATTGCTTCGTTCGTCGCGGCTGAAGCCGCTCCTACAGAAGCCGCGGCAGACTCACCGGGTGCACTGTAGGAGCGGCTTCAGCCGCGACGAACGCAAGCGGCAAGCGTTCCGTGTGCGCCACAGTTTCGCGGCCGAGGACCCGCGTCAACGTACGTGGGTTTCCAGGAGAAGGCCTGGCGAGAAAACGGCATGCCGCTCTCTCGCCGAGGCCATCGCCTCGCCCCCTCAGGCGCGGTGCGCGGTGGCCAGGTACTCGGCGCTCTGCATCTCGATCAGGCGCGAGGCGGTGCGCTCGAACGCGCCGGCCAGGCGCTCGCCGCTGTACAGCTGCGGCGGCGGATCCTGCGCGGTGCAGACCAGGTTGACCTGGCGGTCGTACAGTTCGTCGATCAGGTTGACGAACCGCCGCGCCGCGTCTTCGTTCATGCGGTCGAAGTGCGGGATGCCGCCGAGCAGCACGGTGTTGAACTCGCGCGCGATCTCGATGTAGTCGGCCGGCCCGCGCGGGCCTTCGCACAGCGCGGCGAAATCGAACCAGGCGATGCTCTTGCCGCGGCCGCGCACCGGGATCTTGCGCGCCTCGATGACGATGTTGCCGCTGCGCGCGGCTTCGTTGCCGCTGAGCTCGCCCCAGCGCCCGTCCAGCCACGCGTCGGACTGCGCGTCCAGCGGCGCGCGGTACACCGGCGAGCGGGTCAGCGCGCGCATGCGGTAGTCCTCGGTGCCCTCGGCGTACAGCTCCACGCAGTACTTCTGCAGCAGCGCGATCGCCGGCAGGAAGCTCTCGCGCTGCAGGCCGTTGAGGTACAGGTTCTGCGGCGCGGTGTTGGAAGTGGTGACCAGGGTCACGCCCTCGGCGAACAGGCGCTCCAGCAACCGCGCCAGCAGCATCGCATCGCCGATGTCGGTGACGAAGAATTCGTCCAGCACCAGCACGCGCAATTGCGTGCGCCATTCCTGCGCGATCTTGGCCAGCGGATCGCTCTGCCCGGCATGCTCGCGCAGGCGCTCGTGCACGCCGCGCATGAAACGGTGGAAGTGGGTGCGGTACTTCTGCTCGATCGGCAGGCCGTCGTAGAACAGATCGACCAGGAAGGTCTTGCCGCGGCCCACGCCGCCCCAGAAATACAGGCCGCGCACCGGCTCGGGCTTTTTCCAGAACGCGGCCAGGCGATCCAGCCAGCCATCCTGGTCGCTGTCCACGATCGCGGCGTGGATGCGGTCCAGCTCGGCCAGCGCGGTGTGCTGCGCCGGATCGTCGCGCCAGTCGCCGCGCGCCACGCCGGCGGCGTAGCGTTGCGAAGGCGTGTCTGCGGCGCTCATCGGCGCGCGCCCGCGCAGCGCCCTGCCTGCGGCCATGCGGCCGCCTGTCGACGCACCGCGCTCACGCCTGTTGCGCCGGCAGCCATGCCTTGACCCCGTGCTGCAAGGCGCCGCGCAGGTCGATCAGCTTGCGGTGGAAGAAATGGCTGGTGTCGGGCATGCGCACCAGTTCGGGCTGCTGCTCCAGCGTCTCCAGCCAGTCGTACACGGCCTGCGGATCGACGATCTCGTCGGCGTCGCCCTGGATCACCAGCCACTGCGGCGGCGGTTCCATACCGGCGAAATCCCAGCGCCCGGCCGGCGGCGCGATCGACACCAGCGCCTGCGGCTGCAGCGCGGCGCTGGCGCGCAGCGTCACGTAGGCGCCGAAGCTGAAGCCGGCCAGCCACAGCGCATCGTGCGGGCGCTGCGCGCGCACCCAGGCGGCCACCGCCGCCAGGTCCTGCTGCTCGCCGTCGCCGTGGTCGAAACTGCCGGCGGAGGCGCCGACACTGCGGAAGTTGAAACGCACCACGTGCACGCCGAGTTCGCGCAGCGCGCGCGCGACCATCGTCACCACCTTGTTGTGCATGGTGCCGCCCTCGGTGGACAGCGGGTGGCAGACGATCGCGGTGACCGGCACGGCGGCCACCGCGGCATCGGGCAGATCGACCGCGGCCTCGAGCGGGCCGGCGGGGCCGTCCAGCGTCAAGGCGCCGGATTCGGTAGGGAAAGCGGGAGAGGTCATGCGCTCATAATACCGGTGCTGGGTGCAGGCCACATGCCGGCCATGCGCACGCAGCGTTCTCTCCCCCGACCGGATCCCTGTGCGTGGCGTTCGTTCTTCTGAGTGTGATGTGCAGTGTGCTGGTCTCGGCGCTGCTGAAGCTGGCGCCGCGGCGGCGTATCGACCTGGCCCAGGCCGTGACCTGGAACTATCTGGCGGCGGCGCTGCTGTGCGCGGCGGTGCTGCAACCGCCGCTGGCCACCCTGCGCAGCGCGCAGGCGCCATGGGCGGCGCTGCTCGGCCTGTCGGTGCTATTGCCAGCGCTGTTCCTGGTGCTGGGCCGCGCGGTGGCGCTGGCCGGCATCGTGCGCACCGACGCGGCGCAGCGGCTGTCGCTGCTGCTGTCGCTGGCGGCCGCGTTCGCGCTGTTCGGCGAGCGCGCCAACGGCTACAAGCTGGCCGGGCTGGCGCTGGGCCTGCTGGCCATCGCCGGCATCGTGCACCGGCCCGCAGCGGCACCGGCCGGCGCCGCGCGCGCCGCGCCGTGGCTGCTGCTGGTGTGGGCCGGCTTCGCCCTGATCGACGTGTCGCTCAAGCGCATCGCCCAGGCCGGCACGCCGTTCGCCGCCTCGCTGCTGGTCGCCTTCGCGATCGCCTTCGTGCTGCTGCTGGGGGTGCAGCTGTGGCGGCACCTGCGCGGCAGCGCGCCGCTGGCCTGGCGCAACCTCGGCGCCGGGCTGCTGCTGGGCGCGCTCAACTTCGGCAACATCGCCTTCTACGTGCGCGCGCACCAGGCGCTGCCGGACAGCCCGGCGGTGGTGTTCGCGGCGATGAACCTGGGCGTGATCGTGCTGGGCGCGCTGCTCGGTGTGCTGGCCTTCGGCGAGAAGACCAGTGCCTGGAACCGGGCGGGACTGGGGCTGGCGTTGCTGGCGATCGTGCTGATCGCGGTGGGTGCGCGCGGTTAGTGGGGCCGTGGGCGGCGTGGGCTTCTGTCGCGGCTGAAGCCGCTCCTACAGTGCGCCCTTCAAGCACCCGGATCCGTGTAGGAGCGGCTTCAGCCGCGACGAACGAAGCGCGGAGGCCTCCCTGTGCAGATGGCTTGTGGCCAATGAACAGGCCAGCGCACCAGAAACACGGGCCTTCCCTGCAGCCTCAGCGCCGCCACAGCGGGAACGGATCGGCCAGCGCCTGCCAGGCCAGCGGCCCGCGCCGCAGTTCCGCGTCGTCGAGCAGGCAGGCGTTGAGTTCGGCGCGCACCCGCGCCTCGTCCAGATCGACGCCGATCACCGCCAGCTCCTGGCGGCGGTCGCCCCACAGCGGGTGCCACAGCGCGCGCAGCGCCGCGTATTCGCGCGCATCGCCCACTTCCTCGGCACGCGGCGGCGGCGCGCTCCAGCACGCGCTGTGCTGCCGCTGCCAGCCCAGCTCGGTGTAGGGCAACGGCTGCGGCGGCAATGGCAGCGGCGCATCCAGCAAGCCCTGTTCGACGCGTTCGCGCGCGGCGTACCAGAAGCCGGCGGCCTGGGTCTGGGTGGCCGCGCCGGCAATGGATAGCTCGCCGACCCAGTCCATGCGGCTGGCCAGCCAGAAGAAGCCCTTGCTGCGGACCACGTCACGCAGGCCGCGCTGCGCGAGCCGCGCGAAACGCAAGGGATGGAACGGACGCTGTGCGCGGTAGACGAAGCTGCCGATGCCGAACTGCTCGGTCTCCGGCACGTGGTCGCCGCGCAGCGCCTGCATCCAGCCCGGCGCCAGCTGCGCGCGCACGAAGTCGAAACGGCCGGTGTCCAGCACCAGGTCCAATGGCACGTCGCCGTGGCTGGCTTCGACGATGCGCGCGTCGCGATTGAGCGCGCGCAGCACCGCGCGGGTACGCGCCACCGTGTCCGCGGTGGCCAGGTCGCATTTGCCGATCACGATCACGTCGGCGAATTCGATCTGCTCCACCAGCAGGTTGACCAGGCCGCGATCGTCGTCGGCGCCGGCCTGCAGGCCGCGCTCGGCCAGCCGTTCGGCCGAGCCGAAATCGCGCAGGAAGCTCACTCCGTCGACCACGGTGAGCATGGTGTCCAGCCGCGCCACGTCGGCCAGGCTGCGGCCGTGTTCGTCGCGCA
This sequence comes from Xanthomonas sp. JAI131, assembly GCF_013410075.1. Classification (NCBI taxonomy): domain Bacteria; kingdom Pseudomonadati; phylum Pseudomonadota; class Gammaproteobacteria; order Lysobacterales; family Lysobacteraceae; genus Xanthomonas; species Xanthomonas sp. JAI131. The sequence continues at coordinate 145,481 of NZ_JACCCN010000004.1, forward strand.
CCGCGAACGTGGCGGCGACCGGCATCGGCTCGGAGATACCGGTGGATTCGATCAGCAGGTAGTCGTAGCGCCCGCTGTCGGCCAGGCGCTGCACCTCCTGGCGCAGGTCCTCGCGCAGCGTGCAGCAGATGCAGCCGTTGCTGAACTCGACCAGGGTCTCTTCGGTGCGGCTGAGCGCGGCGCCGCCGTCGCGGATCAGCGCCGCATCGATGTTGATCTCGCTCATGTCGTTGACGATCACCGCCACGCGGCGGCCGTCGCGGTTGCGCAGCACGCGGTTGAGCAAGGTGGTCTTGCCGGCGCCGAGAAAGCCGGACAGGACGGTGACGGGGAGGCGGCGGTCGAGCACGGCGGACGTTGGCATGGCGGCTTGGACGTGGCGGGAGAAATGTTACTATATAACACTTCAATGCCGGAATCGCCGCCCATGAAATCCCTGCCCCAGCCGTTCTTCGATGCCTCAGCCGTGCTCCTGTCCGGGCTGTGCCTGCTGCACTGCCTGGCGCTGCCGCTGCTGGCCGCGGCCCTGCCGCTGTTCGGCGTGTGGGCGCAGGCCGAATGGGTGCATGGGCTGTTCGTGGCGATCGCGCTGCCGCTGGCCGGACTGGCGCTATGGCGCGCACAGCGGCAGCGTCCGCTGCCATGGCCGCTGTGGACGATGGCCGTGCTGGGCCTGTGCGGCCTGCTGGCCGGCGCGATCGGGTTCCCCAGCGCGCAGGCCGAAACCCCGGTCACCGTGGCCGGCAGCCTGCTGCTGGCGAGCGCGCACGTGTGGAACTGGCGGCGCAGCAGGCACTGTTAGTAGCAGGGATTGGAGATTCGGGATTCGGGATTGGCAAAAGCGGGATTCGCGGCCTGCGGCCCGCCCCATCCCAATCCCAATTCCAATCCCGACTGTTCAACTGCCGAACAGCTGGTCATTCCACGCTCTTTTCCGAAACGCAGACCTCAAAACCGACCGACCGCGACCCCGCGCTTCAACCAATCCCCAATCCCGAATCCCCAATCCCGGCTCTCAAAGCTCAAAGCCCAGCAGCAGCGGATCGTGATCGGAGCTGCGCCACGGACCCGGCAGGTTGCGCTCGCGATAGCCGTCGGCGTCGGGCGAGTCGGCATTGATATGCCATTCGGCGGCGCCGCGCAGCAGCGGTGCCAGCGCCGGACTCAGCAGGGCGTGGTCCAGGCGGCCGCTCAGGCCCCTGTAGATGAAGCTGTAGGGCTGTTCGACGTGCGCCTGCGCCAGCGCGTCGCGCCAGCCGGCGTCGCGCAGCAGGCGCAGCGGGTCTTCCATCGCATAGGCGTTGAAGTCGCCGAGCAGCACGCTGACGGTGCTGCCGCTGCCGGTCGGGTCGCTGCGCAGCCAGGCATCCAGGCGCCGCGCCGAGTCGGTGCGGGTGGCGTTCCAGCAGCCCTGGCCGTCGCCGCGGTCGGCATCGTCGCCGGCCGCGTCGCCGCAGCCCTTGGACTTGAAGTGGTTGGCGACGACCACGAACGGCTGCCCGGTGCCGCGCCGGAACGCCTGCGCCAGCGGCACCCGGCTGTGCGCGGCGAACGGGCCGCCTTCCAGCACCGCCGGCTTGCCGACCGGGCTGACCCGCGAGGCGCGGTAGATCAGGCCGACCCGGATCGGGTTGTCGCCCGGGCCGCGCCCGGCATCGACGAAGCGCCAGTCGCCGCCATCGCCGGCATTGAGCGCGGCGACCAACGTGGCGATCGCCGAGGTCGGCCCGTAGCCGTCGTTTTCCAGCTCCATCAGCGCGGCGACGTCGGCCTGCAGCGGACGGATGGTGGCGACCAGCTTGGCCAGCTGCGCCTGGAATTCGGCCGCGTTGCGCGCCCCGCGCAGGGTCGGGAAACCGCCGCCGCGGCCATCGCCGTTGAAGAAGTTCTCCAGGTTGAACGCGGCCACGCGCAGCGTGCCGGCGACCTGCGGCGGCGCCGGTGCCGGCGGCGGGGCCAACTGCAACGGCGCAGTCGGATACAGCCGCGCCGCACCCTCGACCACGCCGCCGACGATGCCTTCCACGCCCTGCAGCGTGGTGCCGGCGCGCGGCGCCGCGGTGGCTTCGCCGCTGCCCAGATAAGCGGGCAGGCTGTCGGGCGCATGCGTGCCGGCTTCGTCCAGCAGCAGCAGGCGCCGCGCATTGTCGGCGTTCGTCGCGGCCAGCTCGGCGCTGCCCGGCGCGGCGATTTCGGAGGGTTGCCACAGGCGTCCGCCGAAAGCGACGCCGAGTTCGCCGGCCTTGGCCAGCGCATCGGTATCGACCACGGTCAGCGGCGCATCGATGCGCACGCGCATGCCGGCCAGCGCCGACCAGTCGGCCGGTACGGCGTCGAGCACCTGCAGCGGCAGCGGCTGCGCGCGCGCCAACACGGTGTGCCCGGCGGCGCGTACGCTGCGCCCGGCGAACGGCGTGCCGGCGGACGCCAGGCTGGCCGCGCGCCGCGGCGCCAGTTCGCCCCAGACCCGCACCCGGTCGCCCGGCACCAGTGAGGCGTCGGCATCGCCTTGCACCAGCAGCGCGTCGGCGGTGAGCGGATCGCCATCGCCGGCGTCCTGCACCAGATAGCCGTCGCCGCCGGCCTGCACGCGCGCGGTGACCACGCCTTCGAACACCACGCCCTGCGCGCTGTCGGCCGGCCGCAGCTGCCCGATCGGCACCATCTGCGGCGGCGTCAACGCATGCGCGGCGGGTGCGCCGGCAACCAGCAGCAACGACAACAGCGGGGGCAACAGGCGCATGCGATCACTCTCCTTAGCTCGCCGGCATGGGGCCGGCATCGAATACGAACGCGCCGCCCGGAGGCGGCGCTGGAAAAACCCGCAGGAAGCGCAGGTTACTTCAGGTTGGACAGCATCCAATCGACCGTGGCGTGGATCTGCGCTTCGCTGAGCGCCGGGTTGCCACCCTTGGGCGGCATGATCCCGCCATCGGGGCCGGTGTAGCCCTCGATCGCGTGCTTGTACAGCGTGTCCTTGCCCTGCGCGATGCGCGCATCCCAGTGCGAATGGTCCAGGGTTGGCGCCTTGCCGACGCCGGTGGTGTGGCAGGCGGTGCACAGGTTGTCGAAGATCACCTTGCCGTCGGTGGTGCCGCCGTAGGCGACCTGCGCCGACGCCTTGGCCAGCGCCGCCGCCTGCGCGGCCGCCTGCGCCGCAGCGCCGGTGCTGCCGGCATACACCGCGCCCGCCGGGGCGATGCGTTCCTCGGTGCGCTTGAGCGCCACCGGCGACACCTCCGGCGGGATCGCCCGCTGCAAATAGGCCGCGAACGCGATCAGCCCGAGGGTGATGACGACCAACAGGCCGATCACCATCGAGAACCGCTTGAGAAATTCGAGGTCGTAATTCCGCACATCACACCCCTTTGGCACGTGGTGACCGGACCACCGCTACGCGGCCGAGTATAGCCAGCGTTTGCCGCGCACGGCAGTCCGGCGACGCAGCGAATCGCAGACGATGCGTGCTGCATCGCAGCAGTTTTGCCGCGCGCCGGGGCACGGCTTCGGCATGAAGGCTGTCCTGGCGCATCGTCGGTCGCACGACATGGCGACCGGAGCACTGCGCCACCCCCTACCCTCTCGCGCTGTCGGTTCGCCGCCGGAACCGCACTGCGCAGATGTCGGAAACGGCGTGGCCCGTAGGACGCGCCTATTACGCCTGCGCGCTGCCGACCGCGCGCAGACAGAACCCGCACACCGCCTCGACCAGACGCTCGCTGTCGCGCGGGCCGTCGCGGCTGGGCGCGGTCGGCCCGACCAGGGCTTCGGTGTAGGCGCCGACCAGGCAGGCCGCGGCCGCGTCCAGGTCCTGCGCCGGGAATTCGCCCGCGGCCACGCCCTCGGCGAGGATGCCCTTGAACAGGTCGCCGAACAGGCGCCGGCAGCGGATGCGCTCGGCATCCACCTCCGGCTCGACCGGCTCGGCGATGAAGGCGTAGGCCAGCCCCGGCCCGGCCAGCGCGCGGCGCACGAACGAGGCGATCGCCGCGCGCAGGCGCTGCGTCGCCGACGCCGGTTCGGCGGCGATGCCGTGCAGGATCGCCAGTTCGTGGTCCACCGCCGCGGTCAGCACTTCCACGAACAGCTCGGCCTTGGACGGGAAGTGGCGGTAGATCAGCCCGGTGGACACCCCGGCCTCGGCCGCCACCGCGGTCACCGGCGCGCCGCGGAAGCCGCCGGCGGCGACCAGCCGCCGCGCCGCCAGCAGGATCCGCTGGCGGTTGCCGGCGAGGCGTTCTTCCATCAGCGCGGAGCGTTTGTAGGCCATGGGGTGATTCTAGGTTCAATTAATGAATTATTGTTCACTTCTTCGCCGTTCCCGGCTACGCTGGCGTCCATTCCCCGGCGCCGCCTGGATTCTAGGCGCCCCATTCGCCGCACGCCTGCTTCCGGAGCCGCCCGCCATGCTGATGCCGTCGTTGAATTTCGAACTGGGCGAGGACATCGACCTGCTGCGCGACACGGTGGCCGCCTTCGCCGCGCGCGAGATCGCGCCGCTGGCCGAGCAGGCCGACCGCGACAACGCGTTCCCGGCGCCGCTGTGGCGCAAGCTCGGCGAGCAAGGCCTGCTCGGGTTGACCGTGGAGGAAGAGTACGGCGGCAGCGCGATGGGCTACCTGGCGCACGTGGTGGCGATGGAGGAGATCTCGCGCGCCTCCGGCGCGATCGGCCTGTCCTACGGCGCGCATTCGAACCTGTGCGTGAACCAGCTGCGCAAGAACGGCAGCGAAACGCAGAAGGCACGCTACCTGCCCCGGCTGTGCAGCGGCGAACACGTCGGCGCGCTGGCGATGAGCGAACCGGGCGCCGGTTCGGACGTGGTCTCGATGAAGCTGCGCGCCGAGCTGCGCGGCGACCGCTACGTGCTCAACGGCAACAAGATGTGGATCACCAACGGCCCCGATGCCGACGTGCTGGTGGTCTACGCCAAGACCGACCCGGCCGGCGGCGCGCGCGGCATCACCGCGTTCCTGGTCGAGAAGGGCATGCCCGGCTTCAGCACCGCGCAGAAACTGGACAAGCTCGGCATGCGCGGCTCCAACACCTGCGAACTGGTGTTCCAGGACTGCGAGGTGCCGGTGGAGAACGTGCTGGGCAGCGTCGGCGGCGGCGTGCGCGTGCTGATGTCGGGCCTGGACTACGAGCGGCTGGTGCTGTCCGGCGGCCCGCTGGGGCTGATGGCCGCAGCGATGGACGTGGTGATGCCGTACGTGCACGAGCGCCGCCAGTTCGGCGAGGCGATCGGCAGCTTCCAGCTGATGCAGGGCAAGCTGGCCGACATGTACGTGGGCCTCAATGCCTGCCGCGCCTACGTATATGCAGTGGCGCGCGCCTGCGACGCCGGCCGCACCACCCGCCAGGACGCCGCCGGCGCCATCCTGTACGCGGCCGAGAAGGCGACCTGGCTGACCGGCCAGGCGATCCAGGTGCTCGGCGGCAACGGCTACATCAACGACTACCCGACCGGGCGCCTGTGGCGCGACGCCAAGCTGTACGAGATCGGCGCCGGCACCTCGGAAATCCGCCGCATGCTGATCGGCCGCGAACTGTTCGAGCGGACCAAGTGATGCGATGCGCTTCGTGTAGGAGCGGCTCTACGTGGCCTCGGGCCATCAGCCGCGACACGTTCCCGGCAAAGCGTCGCGGCTGAAGCCGCTCCTACACGGACTTCCTTTTCCTCTTTTTCGATGGCCCTGCCATGAGCGTGATCCAGACCCAGTTGCAACCCGGCAGCGACGCCTTCGCCGCCAACGTCGCGGCGCTGCGCGCGGTGGTCGACGACCTGCAGCAGACCCAGGCGCGCATCGCCCAGGGCGGCAGCGACGCGGCGCGCGCCAAGCACCAGGCGCGCGGCAAGCTGCTGGCGCGCGAGCGCATCGACGCGTTGCTCGACCCGGGCAGCGCGTTCCTGGAAATCGCCCCGCTCGCCGCGTTGGGCCTGTACGCCGACGAGGTCCCGTGCGCCGGCGTGGTCGCCGGCATCGGCCGCGTGTCCGGGGTGGAATGCGTGATCGTCGCCAACGACGCCACGGTCAAGGGCGGCACCTACTACCCGATGACGGTGAAGAAGCATCTGCGCGCGCAGGAGATCGCGCAGCAGAACCGGCTGCCGTGCATCTACCTGGTCGATTCCGGCGGCGCGTTCCTGCCGCTGCAGGACGAGGTGTTCCCCGACCGCGACCATTTCGGCCGGATCTTCTACAACCAGGCCAACCTGTCGGCGCAGGGCATCGCCCAGATCGCCTGCGTGATGGGCTCGTGCACCGCCGGCGGCGCCTACGTGCCGGCGATGAGCGACGAGACGGTGATCGTGCGCGAGCAGGGCACCATCTTCCTCGGCGGCCCGCCGCTGGTGAAGGCGGCCACCGGCGAGGAGGTCAGCGCCGAGGAGCTGGGCGGCGCCGACGTGCACACGCGCATCTCCGGGGTGGCCGACCATTTCGCCGACAACGACCTGCAGGCGCTGGCGCGGGTGCGCGCGATCGTGGCCCAGCTCAACTGGCGCAAGCCCGAGCCGGCGCTGGCGTTGCGCGCGCCGGAGCCGCCGCTGTATCCGGCCGAGGAACTGTACGGGGTGATCCCGGCCGACCCGCGCAAACCGTTCGACGTGCGCGAGGTGATCGCGCGCGTGGTCGACGGTTCGCGCCTGGACGAATTCAAGGCGCGCTACGGCACCACCCTGGTCACCGGCTTCGCGCACCTGCACGGCTATCCGGTCGGCATCGTCGCCAACAACGGCATCCTGTTCTCCGAGTCGGCGCTGAAGGGCGCGCACTTCATCGAACTGTGCGCGCAGCGCGGCATCCCGCTGGTGTTCCTGCAGAACATCACCGGCTTCATGGTCGGGCGCAAGTACGAACACGGCGGCATCGCCAAGGACGGGGCGAAGCTGGTGATGGCGGTGGCCTGCGCGAAGGTGCCCAAGTTCACGGTGGTGATCGGCGGTTCGTTCGGCGCCGGCAACTACGGCATGTGCGGCCGCGCGTATTCGCCGAATTTCCTGTGGATGTGGCCGAACGCGCGGATCGGGGTGATGGGCGGGGAACAGGCGGCGAGCGTGCTGGCGACGGTGCGCCGCGACGGCATCGAGGCCAAGGGCGGCGCCTGGTCGGTGGAGGACGAGACGGCGTTCAAGACGCCGATCCGCGAGCAGTTCGAACGCCAGGGCCATCCGTACTACGCGAGTGCGCGGCTGTGGGACGACGGCATCATCGATCCGGCGCAGACGCGGCGGGTGCTGGGGCTGGGACTGTCGGCGGCGTTGAATGCGCCGGCGGAACCGACCCGGTTCGGGGTGTTCCGGATGTGAGCGGGCGCGACCACCCTGCTTTGCACGCATCGCGGTCGGCGGTCGTCCCACCGACCATGGCCGACAGCTCCGCTGCTGCTGTTGCCTCTGCTGTTGCTGTTGCTGTCGCCTTTGCTTTGCTTTTGATCTACGGGGTCCCCTCAGCGCGGCAGCCCCGGCGGGCGAATACCCGAAGGGCGGCGCGCAGGATGCGCGACGTTTTTCGTTGGCACATGGATGTGCCATCGAAAAATGCCCGTCGGGGCTGCGGACCCGGAGCGCGCAGCGCGGAGGGCGCGCTGCGGGGTGTGCTTTCTTTTGGTTACTTTTCTTTGCACAAGCAAAGAAAAGTGACCCGCGCCAGCGGAAGCTCTTGCTCTTGCTTCAAAGCTTCAAAACACCAATGCCAGAGCCAAGATAACGGCAACCGCAAAGGCAAAAAGCTTTCGCCTTGCGGCGAGTCACTTTTCTTTGCTCGCGCAAAGAAAAGTAACCAAAAGAAAGCGCGCCCTGCCTCGCGCCCTCCGCGCTGCGCGCTCCGGGTCCGCGTCCATACCGGGGATTCGCGGAAGGGGCATCCTGCCCCTGCCGCGAACGGCGCACATCCATGTGCGCCGCCCCTTCGGGGTTTTTCCCCGGCATGGCCGCCGCTTCGGAAGGGAACCCGGTAAGTCAAAAGCAATGGCAACGGCAACAGCCAAAGCAACCGCCACAGCAACCGCCACAGCAACTGCAACTGCAACTGCAACTGCAAGACACGACACCCCTTTTCCAGGCAACTGACCATGGCCACGCCCGACCTGCCGATGTTCGACAAGATCCTGATCGCCAACCGCGGCGAGATCGCCTGCCGCGTGATCGCCACCTGCCGCACACTCGGTATCGCCAGCGTCGCCGTCTACTCCGATGCCGACCGCGACGCCCGCCACGTGCGCCTGGCCGACGAAGCGATCCACATCGGCGCCGCGCCCGCGCGCGACAGCTACCTGCGCGGCGAACGCATCCTCGACGCCGCCCTGGCCAGCGGCGCCCAGGCGATCCACCCCGGCTACGGCTTCCTCTCGGAGAACGCCGACTTCGCCGAGGCCTGCGCCGCACGCGGCATCGTGTTCATCGGGCCGCCGCCGGCGGCGATCCGCGCCATGGGCGACAAGAGCGCGGCCAAGGCGCTGATGCACGCCGCCGGCGTGCCGCTGACCCCGGGCTACCACGGCGAACGCCAGGAGCCGGAGTTCCTGCGCGAACAGGCCGACGCCATCGGCTATCCGGTGCTGATCAAGGCCAGCGCCGGCGGCGGCGGCAAGGGCATGCGCCGGGTCGACCGCAGCGAGGAGTTCGTTGCCGCCCTGGCCGCCTGCCAGCGCGAAGCCCAGGCCGCGTTCGGCAACGCGCATGTCCTGGTGGAGAAATACGTGCTGCGCCCACGGCATATCGAGATCCAGGTGTTCGGCGACACGCATGGCGAACTGGTCTACCTGTTCGAACGCGATTGCTCGGTGCAGCGCCGCCACCAGAAGGTGCTGGAGGAAGCGCCAGCACCGGGCATGCGCGCCGAACGCCGCGCCGCGATGGGCCAGGCGGCGGTGGAGGCCGCGCGCGCGGTCGGCTATGTCGGCGCCGGCACGGTGGAGTTCATCGTCGCGCCCGACGGCGCGTTCTACTTCATGGAAATGAACACGCGGCTGCAGGTGGAACATCCGGTCACCGAGTGCATCACCGGCACCGACCTGGTGGAGTGGCAGCTGCGCGTGGCCGCCAGCCAGCCGCTGCCCAAGCGCCAGCACGAACTGGCGATCCGCGGCCATGCGCTGGAGGCGCGGCTGTATGCCGAGGATCCGGCGCGCGGCTTCCTGCCCTCGACCGGCACGCTGCAGCATCTGCGCCTGCCGGCGGCCGACGCACATACCCGCGTCGATGCCGGCGTCGAACAGGGCGACGTCATCGGCCCGCACTACGACCCGATGATCGCCAAGCTGATCGTCTGGGACGAGACCCGCGAACGCGCGCTGCGGCGCATGCAGGCGGCGCTGGCGGCGTGCCAGGTGGTCGGCGTAGCCACCAATGCCGCGTTCCTGCAGCGCTTGATCGGCACCACGGCGTTCGCACAGGCCGATCTGGATACCGCACTGATCGAGCGCGAGCATGCGGCGCTGTTCGACACCGCGCCGGCCACCGCCGAGCCGACCTGGACCCTGGCCGCGCTGGCCTGGCTGCTGCACGCGCGCGCCGACGCCGCGCAGCCGGGCGACCCGCATTCGCCCTGGGACCTGCGCGACGGCTGGCGCCTGGGCGAACCCGCGCCGCGCAACCTGATCCTGCAGCAGGGCGAGACGCGCCGCACGCTGCGCGCGGCGGCGACCGACGCCGGTTGGCGCATCCACGACAGCGCCACCGATACCGTGCTCCTCGCTGCCGGCAGCCTGCAGGAGCAACGCCTGCAGGCGCAGCTCGATGGGCAGCGCGTGCGCGCCGACGCGGTGTTCGCCGGTAGCCGCCTGCATCTGTTCGTCGCTGGCCAGGCGCACCTGTTCGACCTGCACGACCCGGTCGCCGAGGCCGACCAGCCGATCGCCGATGCCGGCGGGCTGACCGCGCCGATGCCCGGCCGCGTCGTCGCGCTGCTGGTCGCGCCCGGCACCCGCGTGGCCCGCGGCACGCCGCTGCTGGTGCTGGAGGCGATGAAGATGGAGCACACCCTGCAGGCCCCCGCCGATGGCGTGGTGCACGGCTATCGCGTGCGCGAAGGCGAGCTGGTCGGCGACGGCGTGGCGCTGCTGGAGTTCGAGGCGGACTGAGCACGGCCCGCGCGCCGGGCATCGCGCGCGCCTCGCAAAATTCGCCACCAATTGCGGCGCACCATCGAGCGCGCACGATCGCGCTCGGTTGCGATCGTGCGCGACCGGCCGCAGCGAGCACACCTCGGCAGCCGCGCACGGTCGCCATGCCGGCGCCGACGCGTCACACTCGGCGCACGTCCCCAGCCAAGTCCGCCGCCATGAAGCTCACCGCCCACGTTCTCGACGGCCACACCCTCGACGTGCGCCCGGCGCCGCGCGAGCGGCCGTGGATGGACCGCACCGACCAGCGCTACGCCTACCGCTGCCTGCCGCTGGACATCGCCAACGCGCACGGCTGGGAACTGCTGTGCCAGAGCGGGTTCGAGGCCGAATGGAACGGCGGCAACGCGCTCGACGCCATCCGCCTCCACGCCGACGCCGGCAGCCACGCACCGGCGGTCAGCCATTTCGGCTACGGCGTGCTCACCTTCCACGTGCCCTGCCTGTTCCGCACCGAGCCGGGCATGGACCTGTACGTGACCGCGCCGGTCAACCGGCCCAAGGACGGCATCGCCGGGCTGACCGGGCTGATCGAGACCGACTGGAGTCCCTACACCTTCACCATGAACTGGCAGTTCACCCGCCCCGGACGCGTGCGCTTCGACGCCGGCGAACCGTTCTGCCACTTCTTCCCGGTGCAGCGGCGCGTGCTGGCCGAGACCGAGCCGCGCTGGCAACCGCTGTCGCAGACCCCGGAACTGGAGCGCGACTATCAGGCCTGGATGCGCAGCCGCGGCCAGTTCCTGCACGACCTGGAGCAAGACGATCCAGAGGCCAAACGCGCAGGCTGGCAGCGCAGCTATTTCCGCGGACCGGCGCCGGGGCAGTGCTCGGCGGGCGTCGAGCATCGGGTCAAGTTGCGGCTGGCGCCGTTCACCCGTGCGCAGCACGAGGATCCACAGCCGGTCCAGCCAGCACCGGAATGACGCCGCGCACCAAGCGGCTCTCCGGAAACCTCCAGCGACGCGGCGATCCGTGCAGAGGCCGCGCCTGGATGCGCAGCCTGGACCGGCAAAAAAAGAAGGGCGCAACGCCGGCCAGAAGTGTCCAGCGGGAAGAACGCACCCTGCAACGGGTGTTGAACGGTCGCAACGAAGCGGCTACTCCGCATGGGCAAGCATGAGCGCGCCCTGGCCATCCGGCCACCAGACTTCGCCCAACTCGGAACTGGCATCGAAGAAGCCCACGCCATGCTTGGCGGCCAGGCCGAACACGGTGGCGTACGCGTCCTGCGCCTGCGACCAGGCGAATGCCGCATAGATGAGCGAACGGCCGACGCTGTAGTCGGTGGCACGTCCAGGTTCCTTGTCGACGTCGTCCGCGGCCAGCGGGCCGTTCATCGGCGGAAACGCAGCGACCATGTCCAGGTACCATGCGCGCAGCGGCGCCGAACTCACTGCCGGATCGTCGTAGCCGTGCTCCTCGCTCCATTCGGTCTGGGTGTCGTACCAGGCCAGGAACTGCTCGCGCTCTCGCGGTGCCGCATCCATGTCGAATACCGCCAGGTCGTAACTCATTCCATCTTCCTAGTCGTGGCGCGGGCGCCGCAGTGGCCGCGGCGAGTGTGTGGGCGCGCAAGCGTATGCGTCAACGCTGCTGTCCGCAGACGCGCGCCTCAGCACAGGCCGCATCCGTTTCACGCTAGCGACACCACTGCCGCTCGCATGGCACGCCGTCGTGGTTGCCGTCCATCTGCACGCCGGGACAATTGCGCAGGAAATAGGTCGCCTCCTCGCACGAGGTCATCTGCGCGCAGTGGGTGCGTCCATCGCACTGGAAGCGCTGCCCGGATGACGCGGCGGCGGGAACGCCGGGCGCAGCGGGTGTGGCTGGTGCCACGCCTGTGCCCGGTGCCGGCGTGGCAGCGAAGCGCGGTGCGAGCAGCGAGTACGCATAGGCGCCAATGCCGATCACCAGCAGCACGGCCAGCACGCGGCCGAACGCGCTGGCGGAATGGGCGTCAGCCGCGGCGCGGCGCGCCGGCGTGGTCGGCGCGCGTCCGGGGCGCATCACCCGCACCGCGCGCGGCCGTCCTTCCGCGTCCTGTTCCAGGTCGAACGAAATCAGCTCGCCAAGCCGCGGACGCACGCCGTCGCGCGGGAACGCCGCGATGTGCACGAATATCTCGGCATCGCCATGCGCCGAGCGCACGAAGCCAAACCCCCGCTCATCGTCCCACTTGATCAACGTTCCGTGCGTGCGCATGGGACCACCTCGAAGCGAACCCGTATTCCTGTCTACCGCCGACAATAACGTGGGCGATGCCCGGTTGCGGCCATCGCCAACGGCGCCTAGCGCCCCAACGCGCCGAGGCCGAGCGTCGCCGCCGCACACCATGCCACGACCCACAGCGCCGGGCGCTGCAGGCGTGCCATCAACACCAGCCCCAGTGCCACCACCAGCAGATCCGGCGGGCTGCGGATGCCGTCGCGCCATAGCGGGTCGTACAGCGCCGCGGCCAGCACACCGACGACCACGGCGTTGATTCCGGCCAGTGCCCGCGCCACCGATCCACGCCCGGCCAGCGCCTGCCACAGCGGCAACGCCGCGCCCAGGGCCAGCAGGCCCGGCGCGAACAACGCCGCCAGCGCCAGCATCGCCGCTGCCCCCGGGACGATGCCGCTCCCGGCGCTGGCCCCCAGATAGGCGGCCAGCGCGAACATCGGACCCGGCATCGCCTGTGCCGCGCCGTAGCCGGCGAGGAAGGTGTCCGCGGACATCCACCCGCTGGCAACCAGTTCGCGCTGCAGCAACGGCAGCACCACGTGGCCGCCGCCGAACACCAGCGCCCCGGCGCGGTAGAACGCCGCGGCGAGCGGCGCCGGCGTCGGCATCGCGGCATGGCGTGAAGAGACCCACAGCGCCGCCAGCAGCAAGCCGCCGAACGCCAGCGCACAGCACACCCCCACATCGCGGCGCCAGCGCCGCGTCGCGGCCGCCGCCATCGGCATCGACGGCGGCCGGCACCAGGCGATCCCGGCCAGCGCCCCCAGTCCGATCACCAGCGGCTGGCCCCAGGCGCGGTCGAGCGCAAGCACCAGGGCCGCGGCCGCCACCGCCAGCAGCATCCGCAGCAGGTCCGGCGTCAGCGTGCGCGCCATCGCGTACACGCCATGCGCGACCACCACCACCGCGACCAGCTTGAGCCCGTGCAGCACGTCCGCGCCGAGCGGATGCAGCAGCCATCGCGGCGCAGACAGCGCCACCGCGAACATCAGCAGCGCCGACGGCAGGGTGAAGCCCACGAACGCCGCCAACGCCCCGCGCCAGCCCGCGCGCTGCCAGCCGATCGCGACGCCGAGCTGGCTGCTGGTCGGGCCGGGCAGCACCTGGCACAGCGACAGCAACTGCGCGAAGCCCGATTCGTCCAGCCAGCCGCGACGGCGCACGAATTCCTCGCGAAAATAGCCCAGGTGCGCGAGCGGGCCGCCGAAACTGGTCAGCCCCAGGCGCAGGAACACCCCCAGCACTTCCCTGCTGAGTCCCGGCACGCATATTGGCGGCTGCTCGGCAGCAGACATGCGGCGTCCCCCTCCGCGCAGCGCCGACGATGGCGCAGGCCGATTCTGCCAGGGTAGTGCGACCGCCGCTGGCTGGGACCGCGACCGATGCATGCCAGCTGGCTGGGCACTGCCAAAGCGCGTTCGCATCCACACTGAACTGGCAGTTCGCCGCCCCGGATGCGTGCGCTTCGATGCCGGCAAACCGTTCTGCCGTTTCTTCCCGGTGCAACGGCTAGTACCAACGAGACCGAGCCGCGCTGGCGAGGCCGACGAACGACTTCCCGGCGTGCAGCCATGCCCGAGCGCACTCCCGACCCGGGTTGCGGTACGCATCCCAGCGCCTGCGCGGCAGCACAACTGTCTACTACTTGTGCCGGGGCGATCGGCTAGAGTCGAACGCGTCGAGCAACGCTGCGGATCGCGCGATAGCCGCGCACGCAGCATCTGACGTGTCACCTGGCACCCGCGCGGCAGCGTCACCGCCCGCCCCGCAGCATTCGTCCCCCGATGCTGCCTGCCACGCTGGCGCGTTCCCCCTGCGCTCGACGCACCTGGGACGATCACACAGCAGTTGCCTTCACCCGCCGGTCAGGAGAGCGACATGGATATTTCTTCTTCGATCCCGTAAGCGCAGCGTCGCAGGGCGCTGTCCACCGCCGCGGCCAGGCGCGCACGTGCCGCGCCGGTGTGCGGCTGCCCGAACCACTCTGTTTCGACACAGCCGTCGCCGCGGTTGCGGGCGTGCATGCCCGCACCCCGGGCCGGCGCGCCCGGCGCAAGGTCCGTCCTCGCGCAACGGGCCTCTGCATTCTCGACCGTGCCGTCGGCATGGTCGTGTGGCCGGTCCGGGGCCGGGGAGAGTCCGGACACACCCAGCACGCAGGCCACGTCCGCGTGGGACCGACGCACACAACAGGGAGTACACCATGCACCTGCCTCATCTGCGCATCATCGCCGCTGCAGCCGCGCTGGCGCTCGCCAGCGGCACCGCGACCGCCGGCAAGTTTCCCGACTTCGGCTACGCGCCGCCACAGACCTACAAGGGCCCGCTGTTCCAGCTCAGCCAGGACTTTCCGCAGCAAGCGCCCAGCGGGCCGCCGCCGGCGTTCTTCCAGAAGTTGCCCAAGCCGCTGAGCAACAACTTCGAGACCTGGCGCGGCTACGTGGACGCGGTGAAGACCTATTGCCTGGAAGGCAACGTGGAAAGCGACTGGTACGTGCAGAACAACAAGGTCCGGCGTTGGTACCACGCACCGTGGCAGCACTACGGGCCGCTCGGCCGCGAAGGCGTGCACGGCCTCACCAAGGAAGCGCAGATCCAGGTGAAGCAGCTGGCGCCGACCCAGCTCACCACCGGGCAGACCTTCGCGGTGGGCATCTACAACGACATCGGCGCCTATACCTTCGGCCAGGTGTGGAAGGATCCGCAGAATCCCGATCCCAGTTTCACCTCCAAGCCGAACAGCTTCCGCGACGGCACCGTGGTGTGCAAGGCGCTGTTCGCCGACGTGGACAGGAGTCAGGTGCCGTTCCTGCAGAACCCGGTGCTGTGGACGGCGTACGTCACCAACAGTTTCAGTTCGGCGGACAGAACGCTCAAGCAAGTGGCCCTGATCCAGATGGACTTCGCCGTGCGCGACCGGCGCATTCCCGGCACCGGCTGGATCTTCGGCACGTTCCAGTACAACGGCGCGGTCAGCGGCAAGCCTGGCTGGCAGAACCTGGTCCCGGTCGGGGTGATGTGGGGCAACGACCCGCAGAATACCGGCAACGACTACACCAACAAGCAGCCGACCCAGACCCGGATCAATCCCGGCATCCTGCAGTCGGCGATCAACGCCCGGCCCGAACTGCCGGCGACCCACCTGGGCTGGAACGGCCGCCTCAACGGCCCGGTCGACAATCCCATCAGTTCCTGCCTGAGCTGCCACATGACCGCCGAGTCGCCGCAACTCTCGCCGATGAACCCGACCTTCCAGGCGGCCAGCAAGATCCCGCCGGTCGGTTCCAAGGAATGGATGCGCTGGTTCCAGAACAACGCGGCCGGCACGCCGTTCGACGCGGCGGCCCAGAGCACCGACTTCAGCCTGCAGCTGGCCGGCGGCATCGCCAACTTCTACGACTGGAAGTGCACCCAGGACGGCGTGTTCGTCAGCGGCGGCAACCTCTGCCAGCAGAGCGCGCTGCCGCTGAAACTGATGCGCTCCACCACCCCGCCAGCGACGGTCTATCCGGTCGAGCGCGGCGTCGACAACCAGGAGCTGGAATAAGTCCCGACGCGATCCGTCCGCACGTCGGGCAGGGCGTGTCGCCCTGCCCGACGTGCGGCGATCGGAAAGCCGAGCCGCACTGCGCTGGCCCGATGGTCCAGGCGCGCAAAGGTCAGCGGCTCAACCTGGATGCGCCGGGACCTCCGGCGGGCCGAAGTAGGAGTTCGGCAACGGCGCGTTGCGGATCACGATCTTCTGCACGACCATGGTCGGATCGACCATCATGATCTTCAGCACATGCCGCCCCGCAGTGGACACGGACTGCGAGGCGGTCAGGGTGCGCGCATTGTTCCTGGCATTCTCGTAGAACGCCTCGCCCAGAAAATTCTGCGACACGCGCTGCTCCGGCGTGAACACGCTGATGACCTGCGGTGGCTGATCGTCGAAGGCCACGGCCACGCTCAGCTGGTGCGCCGTGTTCACGTTGAGCGTCGGGTTGGTGATCAGATCGATGTCGTAACGGCCGGCCTTGGCCAGATAGACCGGATACTCCAGGCGCGGCGCAGTGCGCGGGTCGGAGAACGAGGCCGCGGTGACGGGAAAGACCGACATGGCGGCGCGTGCGCGGCCGTAGTCGGGGATGCGCTCCCAGCGCACGCCGCCGACATCGACGTTGCGTTCGAACGCGTCGGCGGCGATCGCGATCGGCCCTCGCAAACCGCCGAATGCGCCGCGCGCTTCGCGCCGCTGCGCCGCGGAGGCCTTGATCGCCTTGACGTGAATCGTCTGCGTCTTTTGCGCGCCGGTCACGACGATGGTCCCGGCCTGCTCGCCGACGCCGGCCTTGTCCCAATCGATCTCGACCCAGAAGCGCCGATCGTGGCGTCCTACGCCGAACGGCTTGCCCTCGGCGATCACGATCCACGGCTCGGCCGCGGCCACCTCGAACGCGATCGGGCGCGCGCCGCGCGGAAACACGTCGACGTAGTGCCGCTGCCGGCACAGGCTGTCGAACGTCGGCAGCTCCGGGTCGAGCCAGTAGCCCGGCCAGCCCGGCACCGCGCCTTCGACTGCCACCGCATAATCGGCGGTGTCTTCGATCCGCAGCGTCGTCACGGCAGGCATGATGTTCGCCGGGGGCGAATACCAGTCGAAGTAGCCCAGATGCACCTGGTCCATCAGGTGGTTCCACTTGCCGCCCGCCAGGCGCGTGTTGTAGTACTCGGTCAGTTCGCGGTCGCGCTGGAACAACTCCCGCACGTAGTCGGCCTCGGCGTTCGCGCTCGTCCGGCCCTGTTGCGCGTAGAACGCATTGCGCGCCGCGGCGATGTTCAATTCCGTCGCCGTCGCGCAGGCCTTCACCGGATGCAGCACCAACTGGTAATACGCGTCGTGCGCATCCGCCGGCAACCGCGACTGGATCCTTTTGGCCTGCGCCACCAGCGTGGCCCAGGCGTCCAGCACGCGCTCGGCCTCGCGGTAGTGCAGCAGGCTGAAGGTCTCCGGCTTCACCAGTTCCGGCTTGCGCCAGGCGTTGTACTTGGCGTATTTGGCGACGATGTCCGCGATCTGCACGGCGTGCTCGGCGCCGAATTCCCTGCTCGCCCAGCGCTGCGTCCAGCCGGCGACATCGTCCTTGGTGATCGCGTCCGGATTCCAGGCCATCCGCAGGAAGAACTCGATCGGGATCTCCAACGGCTTGAAATCGCCGACGTTGGCGATCCAGATCCGGTTGGCGCCATAGCGGTGCGCCAGGGTCATCTGCTCCCAGATCTTCGGCAGCGGATTGCTGTTGAGCCACTTGTACGAGAACGGCCCGCCGTTCATGTCCATGTGGTAGTAGATGCCGGAGCCGCCGGCGCGCTGGCGCTCGTCGGGTTTCGGCAGCCGCCGCAGATTGCCGACGTTGTCGTCGGTAAACAGCAAGGTCACGTCGTCCGGCACCTTCAGGCCGGCGTCGTAGAATTTCTGCACCTCGGTGAACAGCGCCCACAGCTGCGGGACCTGGCTCGCATCGGCACCTAGTTCCGCGGCGAGAATCTTGCGCTGATCGGCGATGATGGTTTCGAGCAGGCGCAGATCGGCCTGCAGATCGCCGGCGCTGGCCATGGCCACATCGCCGTCGCCGCGCATGCCCACCGTCACCAGCACCTCGTGCGAGCGGTTGCGTGCGATGCCTTCGCGGAAGAAGGTCTGCAGCGCCTCCTTGTTGGTGGCGTAGTTCCATTCGCCGTTGCCGTACTGGGTGCGGTGGTCGGTCCACTCCTTGTGCGCGCGCATCATCGGCTCGTGGTGCGAGGTGCCCATGACGATGCCGTATTCGTCGGCGAGCCGGGCGTTGTCCGCATCGTCCTGCGCGAACGCGTTGTCCCACATCGCCGGCCAAAGATAGTTCGCGCGCAAGCGCAGCAGCACCTCGAACAGGCGTGCGTAGAACTTGGAATTCATCCCGCCGAACTTCTCGGTGGTCCACTTGCCCAGACACGGCTGCTCGTCGTTGAGGAACACGCCGCGGTACTTCACCGCCGGCGGCCCTTCGAAATGCGTGCCGCGCCGGATCGAGATCGCCGGCCGGCGCCGAACCGGCACGTCCGCCCACCAGTACCAGGGCGACACGCCGATCTGTTCGGACAGCGCATAGATGCCGTAGATGGTGCCGCGCTTGTCGCTGCCGGCGATCACCAGCGCTTCGGCCACGCCAGGCATCGGATCGGCCACGGTCTGCAGCGTGTAGGACTCCCACTGCCCGAGGATGGGCGCGACATCGAGCTTGCCGTCGGCGACTAGCGCATCGACGACCGCACTTTTGCCGAGCGTGCCGATCAGTACGGCCGGGCGATCGAGCCGGCTCTTTTCGTTCACGAGCGCGGCCGGCATTCCGAACACGCGGCCGATGTCCTCGGCGAGATCGCGCGCCGCCCTGGCCACGCCAGGGAAATCTTGCGCGTCCACCTGGATCGGCGCGACGCCCCCGTCGCCCGCGAGCCGGAACGCATTGTTAGCGCTATCAAAAATGACCATGGCGCGCAGCGGCGAGGCGAAGATCGCCGCGCTCCCCGCGCCGACCAAGAAGTCGCGGCGCGAGAGGAGGAAGGAGGAATTCGATTCGGTCATGGGATGCGATTCGAGTGGCGAATGGAGTGAAAGAACCAGCGACATCCAGCGGCAATGCCGTCTTCGGGTCTCGTTGGAGCGGTACTGGCGCGCTCCCCTGCAGCGACCCGCACCAGGCAGGACGATAGGCAGGGAATCGTTCAGTTCGCAACACAAATGCAGTGCACGCCCTTCAACCGTGGCATGGCAGGGAAAATCGCACCCGAGTTGCTGCGCAGCAGCATGCAGCTGCGCTGGATGGATACCCGCTAAGCGGCGCCGTCAATCGCTCGCCTGGAAGATGGAGCAGACGCAACGCGCTGATGGCAGGCGTGGCGTTCGACGACGCTTCCGCCGTACTCCACTTCGTCGGTTGGGGGCGACGAACGACACGCGAAGTCGAACGAGACGAGCTTCTTCGATCCGTTCTTATGCGGCTCGTCTCATACCGGAGTTCGAGCTTGGCGTGCATCAGTTGGTTACGGTCGATCGTCTCGGCGCTCAGCCTGTGCTCCAACCATGCGTTCAACTCACCCGCTATCCACAGCGTCGGACTGTGACCGGCGCTATGCATGACCGTCTTTTCCATGCGCCAACCAGCCATCATCTGGCAGAGTTCGTTTGCGATGTCTTGCGGCACTTTACGGCGCATCAGGGCGCCTAACGCGCGTTGCGCGGCGCTGCCACACGCAATGGATGTGCCGGATTGTCTCTGAGGAATGCCGGCACTTGCGCGAGCCTGTCGGGCAGCGCTGGTCCAGACGTGCTGCGGTAGCTGGAGAAGCGGAAGCCAGCCTCGTAGAGCGCCTGGACCTTCGCCCACTGCTCTGTGTCCTTGGCGCGTGGCGCCTTGAACGAGCGTCCCATCTCATGGATCTCGCCGGCGCAATTCGGGCACACCGCAGAATAGCCCGGCCGCGGAGCGATCTTGAAACTCTTGCGGCATTCGAAGCACGCATGAGCAATCAAATAGTGGGGAAAGAATTTTTCTGCGGTCTCCATCGCAATCCACTATCGCGTTGCGCCACTAGGCGGCGCTGGCGTGCAGGCGCTCATGCAAGCCATATCAGTCTTCGGACTTGTCATAGATGTCCAAGCACAGCGAGATGCCACGTTTGGAGAGCTCCCCGAGCACGCTCGGACTGAATTCGAGCCCATCATTCGACGACCCCATGAAGACGCCGCAGAAGATATCGAGCGTGAACCGTGATGCGAGCAGATCCCAGACCGTCGGATCGGCGCTCAACTTGCCGAGGATTTCGGCAATTTGGGCAGAGATGTCTTCGGGGTGCCGATCGGCAGCAGACACGCTCCAACGCCCGGTCTTTTCCACATACCGGTTTCCGGTCTTCTTGCCGATACGCACATCGCCTTTTGCGAATGCACGGGTCGGCTCGCACTGCAGGAGTGCGGTCACCTCGGCGGGCACGAGGTCATCTCCGAAGATCCGGAACGAAACGACCGAAGAGTCAGCGATTCCCATCTGCCTGCGAGCGACCCCTGGGCCGCATTGCAGCGGCGGCATTGCCAGTATCGCGCATCGTGGCCCAGCTTCAAACGCCGGGGCAGGCGACGTCCGCGATGCTTTGCGGATGTCCTGGGCGCCCCCCCTGCCCCTAACACGCAGCCATGGCGCCGATCGACGCGGCATCGGACTCCTTCTGCCAGCGATGCAGGCACTCCCCCTCACCCCTTCCCCACCGGCAACACCACATCCATCAGCGTCGCATCTTCCGGGTCCGGCGTGGCCTTGAAACCCAGGTGTTCGCACATCGCCAGCATGGTGCGGTTCTCGCGCAGGACCTGGCCTTCGACGACGTTGAGGCCGAGCCAGCCGGCGTATTCGATCATGATCCGCATCAGTTGCCAGCCGATGCCGTGGCCCTTGAGGTCGGAGCGGATCAGGATGCCGTATTCGCCGCGGTCGTAGTCGGCGTCGGCGTGCAGGCGCACCGCGCCGAGCATGTCGCCGGTCTTGGGTTCGATCGCCACCAGGGCGATCGAACGGGCGTAGTCGAGCTGGGTCAGGCGGGCGATGAATTCGTGGCTGAAGTGCTTCACCGCCTGGAAGAAGCGCAGGCGCAGGTCCTCGTCGGTGACGCGGGCGAAGAAGCTGCGGAACAGCGCATCGTCTTCCGGGCGCACCGGGCGCACGAACGCGGCGGCGCCGTCGTTGAGCACGATGCGCCGCTCCCATTCCTTCGGATACGGGAAGATCGCGAAACGCGGATGGCCGCGGCCCTTGTGCAGGCGCCGCGACGGCGCCACCGCCACGCGTGCGTCGACCGCGATCACGCCGTCGCGGTCGGCCAGCAACGGATTGATGTCCAGCTCGCGGATTTCCGGCAGGTCGGCCGCCAGTTGCGCCAGCTTGACCAGCACCATCGCCACCGCACGCTCGTCGGCCGCGGGGACGTCGCGGTAGGCCTTGAGGATGCGGCTGACGCGGGTGCGACCGATCAGTTCGTGGGCCAGGCGCAGGTCCAGCGGCGGCAGCGCCAGCGCCTTGTCGTCGATCACTTCCACCGCGGTGCCGCCGCGACCGAACACGATCACCGGGCCGAAGGTGGGGTCGTCGGCGATGCCGGCGATCAGTTCGCGCGCCTTCGGCCGCAGCAGCGTGGGCTGCACCAGCACGCCGTCGATGCGCGCGTCCGGACGCGCGGCGCGCGCGCGGGCGAGGATGCCTTCGGCGGCGTCCTGCACCGCCTGCGCGCTGACCAGGTTCAGGCGCACGCCGTCCACGTCGGACTTGTGCGGGATGTCGGCCGAATGGATCTTCACCGCGACCGCCAGGCCCTGCGCCAGCATCGGCGCCGCCGCCAGCGCGGCGTCGGCGGCGCTGGCGGCGTGCACCACCGGCGCGGTGGGAATGCCGTAGGCGGCGAGCAGGCGGGTGGTGGCCAGCGGATCCAGCCAGGTCTGGCCGGCGGCCAGCGCGGCGTCGACGATGCCGCGCGCGGTGGCCGCATCGAACACGAAATCCTCGGGCAGGCTGGGCGGGGTCTCCATCAGCGCCGCCTGCGCTTCGCGGTAGCGCACCAGGTGCATGAAGCCGCGCACCGCGTCGGCCTCGGTGGCGTAGGTGGGGATGTGCGCGGCGTTGAGCGCGGCGGTGGCGCTTTCGTCGTTGCCCAGCCACACCGCGAACACCGGCTTGTCGCGGTGGTGGCGCGGGCGCAGGCCGAGGGTGCGGGTCAGCGCCTGCGCCGCGTCGGCCGAGGAGGTGAACGCGGTCGGCACGTTGACCACCAGCACCGCGTCGTTCTCCGGATCGGCCAGCAGCGCTTCGGCGGCGGCGGCATAGCGCTCGCCGTCGGCGTCGACCACGATGTCCACCGGGTTGGCGTGCGACCACTCCTGCGGCAGCGCCTGCTCCAGGCGTTGCAGGGTCTGCGGCGACAGCGCGGCCAGGGTGCCGCCGAGGTCGGCCAACTTGTCCACCGCCAGGCGGCCGACCCCGCCGCCGTTGCTGAGGATCGCCAGGCGGCGGCCGGGGAAGGTGCTGAGCCGGCCCAGGGTCTCGGCCGCGGCGAACAGTTCGTCCAGCGCGCGCACGCGCAGCAGGCCGGCGCGGGCGAAGGCCGCACCGTAGACCGCGTCGGAACTGGCCAGCGCCTGCACATGGGTGTCGGCATTGGGGTCGATGCGCAGCAGGCGCCCGGATTTCACCACCACCACGGGTTTGGCGCGCGCCGCGGCGCGCGCGGCGGACATGAACTTGCGTGCGTCGTGGATGTGTTCGACGTACAGCAGGATGGCGCGGGTGCGGTAATCGGTGGCGAAGTAGTCGAGCAGGTCGCCGAAGTCCACGTCCAGCGCATCGCCCAGCGACACCACCGCGGAGAAGCCGACCGAGCGCGCCACGCCCCACTCCACCAGGGCGGCGGCGATGGCGCTGGATTCGGAGATCAGCGCCAGGTCGCCGGGCTGCGGGCAATGCGCGGCGATGCTGGCGTTGAGCTTGGCGTGCGGGGCGATCACGCCCAGGCAGTGCGGACCCAGGATGCGCAGGCCCTTGGCGCGCGCCGCCGCCTCGACCCGCGCCGCGGCCGAGCCCGGACCTTCGCCCAGGCCGGCGGTGAGGATGATCGCCGCGGCGACGCCGCGCCGCGCGGCGATCGCGACGATGCGCGGCACGATCCGCGCCGGCGCGGTGATGACCACCAGGTCCGGCACCCACGCCAGATCGGTGAGCCGGCGCACGGTGGGCACGCCGTCGATCTCGCGGTAGCGCGGGCTGACCCAGCCGATCTGCCCGGGAAAGCCGGCGGCGCGCAGGTTGCGCACCACCGCGCGCCCGGCCGAGCGCTCGCGCGGACTGCCGCCGACGATGGCGACCGAAGCGGGGCGGAACACGGACTGCAGGTGGTAGGTGCTCATGGCGGGCGCGGGGCGGGCAAGCGGTGCGACAACGGTACACGGGTGATGCTGGCGCGGGGATGATCGGAAGATGCGGACGATCCGCGGCCTGCAGCGTCGCGGCTTTGGTCGATGCGGGAATGACGGTGGGTTCCGGCGTCCACGCGTCGGGACTGAAGTCCCTCCCACAGTGCACCACGGCCGATCGCGAGTTCCCTGCAGAAGCGGTTTCGACCACGACGAATGCAGCGTTGAGCATTCCGGCACCGATTCCTGTCGGGGCTGAAGCCCCTCCTACAGTGCACCTGGACGCTGGCCGCAGGTCTGTGGGAGCGACTTCAGTCGCGACGAACGAAGCGGGACGCTTGCCGGCTTCGCGCCCTGCCGGCGCCGATGGCCCGAAGCCGCCAAGCCGCGGCTCCCCGACCCCACCCGGCGTCCCGGCGATGCCAAAGGTCAGCGCCGCCTGCGTCTTCCCCCAATCCGGGTAAGCGGACGGTCGCGTGGCGGCCGCATAATGGCGCGATGGAGACGACTCATGCATAGCGGCGGCCTGGAACTGGCGCTGGTCTTGCTGCTGGCCGCGGTGATCGCGGTGCCGGTGTTCAAGCGCCTGGGCCTGGGCGCGGTGCTGGCCTATCTCGCCGCCGGCGTGGTGCTGGGTCCGGACGGCCTGGGCTTCGTGCAGGACACCGAGCGCATCCTCAACGCCGCCGAGATCGGCGTGGTGATGCTGCTGTTCCTGATCGGCCTGGAACTGTCGCCGGCGCGGCTGAAGCTGATGCGGCGCGCGGTGTTCGGCGCCGGTACCGCGCAGGTGGTGCTGACCGCGCTGCCGCTGGGCGTGCTGCTGCTGTGCCTGGACCTGAACTGGAAGAGCGCGTTGGTGGTGGGCCTGGCGCTGGCGCTGTCGTCCACCGCGGTGGGCCTGCAGCTGCTGGCCGAGCGCAAGGCGCTCAACAGCGACTATGGCCGGCTCGGCTTCGCCATTCTGCTGTTCCAGGACCTGATCGCGATCCCGCTGCTGGCCGCGATCCCGCTGCTCGGCGGCGCCAAGAACGACACCCTCACCTGGACCGAGGTGGCGCAGGCGCTGGGCGCGCTGACGGTGGTGGTGCTGTGCGGCCGCTTCGCGCTGCGCCACCTGTTCCGCGTCGTGGCGCGCACGCACATGCCCGAGGTGTTCACCGCCAGCGCGCTGCTGGTGGTGCTGGGCAATGCGTGGTTCCTGCAGAAGGCCGGGCTGAGCCCGAGCCTGGGCGCGTTCCTGGCCGGGGTGCTGCTGGCCGACTCGGAATTCCGGCACGAGCTGGAGGCGCAGATCGAGCCGTTCCAGGGCCTGTTGCTGGGCGTGTTCTTCATCGCCGTGGGCATGGGCATCGACCTGGACCGCATCGTCGCCGAGCCGTGGCTGATCGCCGGCGGCGTGGCCACGCTGCTGCTGGTCAAGTTCAGCCTGCTGGTCGGCATCGGCCGGGTGGCGCGGCTGCCGCTGCGCAGCGCGCTGTTGCTGGGCAGCCTGTTGTGGCTGGGCGGCGAATTCGCGTTCGTGGTGTTCACCGAAGCGCAGCGCGTGCAGTTGCTCGACGACGCCAACCACGACCGCCTGGTCGCGGTGGTCGGCGTGTCGATGGCGCTGACGCCGCTGCTGCTGATCGGCATCCAGCGCCTGCTCGACGGCGGCGAGGCGGCCAAGGCCAGGCGCACGCCGCCGCCGGCCGCCCACTACGACACCGTGGACGAGCAGCGCGCGCAGGTGCTGATCGCCGGCATGGGCCGTTTCGGCCAGGTCGTGGCGCGCCTGCTGACCGCGCAGCGCATCCCGTTCGTGGCGCTGGAGCACAACCCGGACACGGTGGAAGACCTGCGCCGCTTCGGCAACAAGATCTATTACGGCGACCCCAGCCGCCCGGACCTGTTGCGCGCGGCCGGCAGCGACAGCATCGGCATCTTCGTGGTGGCGATGGACGACCCGGAGACCAACATCAAGACCACGCGGCTGATCCGCCGCCTGTATCCGAAGGCGCAGGTGCTGTCGCGCGCGCGCAACCGCCAGCACGCCTGGCGGCTGATGGATCTGGGCGCCGAACCGTTCCGCGAGGTGTTCGCCTCCAGCCTGGAGCTGAGCGAGAAGGTGCTGGTGAACCTGGGCCTGAGCCCGGAGACCGCGCGCGACCGCATCGCCCGCTTCCGCCAGCACGACGAGCAGCTGTTGCGCGCGCAGCACCTGGTGTACGACGACGAGGCGGCGGTGGTGCAGACCTCGCGCGATGCGCGCGCGGACCTGATGCAGCTGTTCGAGGCGGATGTGAGCGACGCGCCCGGGGACGCGGCGGACGATGCGGCGGCGGCGAAGCCGCAGGCATAACGGTGTTGGTGTTGATGGTGCGGCGCTTGCGTAGCGTGTGCGGCGGGAGGACTGGCGGCAGGGATGTCGGTCGTGGCGCTGCCGGATGCCGGTTGGATCCTTGCTTCGTTCGTCGCGGCTGACGCCGCTCCTGCAGGTTTCGCGAGCTATTGCTGGAGCGCTTGCAGGCGGGCTTTCGCCCCGACAGGATGCGAAGCCGGTGGGCTCACCGCTGCGTTCGTCGCGACTGAAGTCGCTCCCACAGGCATTGCGGCTGGCATGCCGGGTGCTGTGGTGGGAGGGAATCGTGACGGTCTTGGGCCATCGGTTCCGACAGGATCTGAAACCTGACGATTCCGCAGCTTCGTTTGTCGCGGCTGAAGCCGCTCCTACAGGGATTCGCGAGTGATGGCTGCCCTTGTAGGAGGGGCTTCAGCCCCGACAGAATGCCGAACCTGCCAGTTGCGCCGCTTCGTTCGTCGCGGCTGAAGCCGCTCCTACAGAACTGCAGCGGACGCGCTGCTGCAGCACTCGCGGCTGGTGCGCCGGGTGCACTGTGGGAGGGACTTCAGTCCCGACTGCAGCCAGGCCTCGTCTCGACGGTGGCACAAGGCCACCTGACGTCGCTCCCACACGGGCTACGCGCATTGCGGGTCAGCGCTTCGCCGCCGGTCGCTTGGCCGCAGCTGCGGGCGACTTCTTCGCCACGCGCTTGCTCGCTTTTCCGGCAGAGGCTTTGACTGCCTTCTTTGACGCGGCCGTCTTGTTGCCGTCCGCTGTCTTCCTGCCCTCCGTCGCCTTCGGCGAGGCGACCGCTTTCTTGGCCGAAGCAGTCCTCGCCGCCGCAGCCCTGCTGGGCTTGCCGGCGCCGGCCGCCTTGGCTTTCGAAACGGCAGGCTTGGCAGAAGCCGAAGCACGCTTCGGCGGCGCTGCGGGCCTGGCGTCGGCGCCGCCTTCCGCCGGGCGCCGCGGCGGCGGCCGGCGGCCGGCGGTCAGGGTGCGCCAGCTGTGGCCGCCGTTGAGCGCGAGCAACGCATCGGCCGCGGCCGGGCCGGCGCTGCCGGCCGGGTATTGTGCCACTTCGTCGGCCGAGGCCTGCCAGGCATCGAGGATCGGCTGCACGATGCGCCAGGCCGCCTCGACCATCGTCGCGTCCTGGAACAGGCCGGCCTCGCCGTTCATGCAGTCCTGCAGCAGGCGTTCGTAGCCGACCGTGTATTCCTTCGGGAACCAGTCGCGGTAGCGGAAATCCATGCGCACCGGCGCCAGGCTGACCCGTGCGCCCGGACGCTTGACGTCGAACTGCAGCGAGATGCCCTCGTCGGGCTGGATGTGCAGCACCAGCCAGTCGGGACCATAGCCGCCGATCTCGGCGCTGCGCAGCGGCGCCAGCGGCGCCGGCTTGAAGCGGATCGCGATCTCGGTGGTGCGTTCGCGCAGTCGCTTGCCGGTGCGCAGGTAGAACGGCACGCCGGCCCAGCGCCAGGTGTCCACCTGCAGCTTCATCGCCACGTAGGTCTCGGTGTTGGAATCGGACGGCACCGTGTCTTCCTCGCGGTAGCCGGGCACCGCGTTGCGCCCGATCGCGCCGGCCGCGTACTGGCCGCGCACCACGTCGGCCGGGGCCAGCGGCCGCACCGCCTCGATCACCTCGGCGCGCCGGCGCAGCATCGAGGCCGGGGTGAACGCCGCCGGCGGCTCCATCGCGATCATCGCCAGCAGCTGGAACAGGTGATTGGGCACCATGTCGCGCAGGCAGCCGGTGGGATCGTAGAAGCCGCCGCGCCCTTCCACGCCGATGGTCTCGGCGGCGGTGATCTGCACGTGGTCGATGCGGTCGCGGTTCCACACCGGCTCGAACAGGCCGTTGGCGAAACGGAAGGCGAGGATGTTCTGCACCGTCTCCTTGCCCAGGAAATGGTCGATGCGGAACACCTGGTCCTCGTCGAGCACGCGGCCGACGATGGCGTTGAGCTCCTTGGCGCTGCGCAGGTCGTGGCCGAACGGTTTCTCCACGATCACCCGGCGCCAGCCGCTGCCGGCGGTCTGCTTGACCAGCCCGGCCGCGCCCAGCTGCTCGATCGCCGGAGCGAAGAAGCGCGCCGCGGTGGCCAGGTAGAACAGCACGTTGCCGCCGGTCTGGTATTGCGCGTCGTACTTGGCGATCACCTCGCCCAGCGCGCGATAGGTCGCCGCATCGGCGAAATCGCCGCGCAGGTAGTGCAGGCGCGTGCGCAGCCAGTTCCACACGTCCTCGTCCAGGCCGTCGGCCTTGAACTCGGCGTCGCGGTCGGCCATCAGCCCATGCAGCGCGGTGCCGAGCAGGCGCCGCCAGGTGGTTTCGCTGATGTCGCCGTGGTCCACGCCGATCACCGCGAACTGTTCGGGCAATGCGCCGCTGCGGCGCAGGTTGTACAGCGCCGGCAGCACCAGGCGCCGGGTCAGGTCGCCGCGCGCGCCGAACACCACGATCAGGCAGGGAGGAGTGGTTTGCGTCGCTTCGCTCATGGAGGGGTGTCCTGTTTGCCGAGTAAGCCATGCAGGCGCAACGCGGCGTGGACCAGGGCCACGTGCGAGTAACCCTGCGGAAAATTGCCGAGCATGCGGGCGCTGCGCGGATCGTATTCTTCGGCCAGCAGGCCGACGTCGTTGCACAGGCCGAGCAGGCGTTCGAACAGCGTGCGCGCCTGTTCGGTGCGGCCCAGCAGCGCGTAGTTCTCCACCAGCCAGAAGCTGCAGGCGATGAAGGTGCCCTCGCCGGCCGGTAGGCCGTCGCCGCTGTCGTCGTCGGCGCGATAGCGCTCGACCAGGCCATCGATGCTCAACCGCTGCGCGATCGCATCGGCGGTGGCGGCGACGCGCGGATCGTCGGCCGGCAGGAACCCGACCAGCGGAATCAGCAGGGTCGCCGCGTCCAGCCGATCGCTGCCGTAGCTCTGCACGAAATAGCCGTCCGGGTGCACGCCCTGCTCCAGCACCTGCGCATGCACTTCGTCGGCCAGCGCGCGCCAGTGCGCACGTTGCGCGGCGTCGGCGTCGGTGACCCCGTCGCGCGCGCCGCAGTCGAACGCCAGCCACGCCATCACCTTGGAATGCACGAAATGGCGGCGCTGGTCGCGGATCTCCCAGATGCCTTCGTCCGGCTCGCGCCAGCGCTGCTCCAGCACTTCCAGCAGCTGCCGCGCCAGCGAACGGCCATGCGCCGCGGTAGCCATGCCTTCGTGGTGGCCGCGATGGAACGCGGCGATCACCTCGCCGTACACGTCCAGCTGGAACTGGCCGGCGGCGGCATTGCCCACGCGGACCGGCAGCGCGCCTTCGTAGCCGGGTAGCCAGTCCACTTCCCATTCGGACATGCGCCGTTCGCCGCCGATGCCGTACAGCGCCTGCAACTGGTCGGGCGAGCCGGCCACGGTGCGCTGCAGCCAGCCGTGGAACGCGGCCGCTTCGTCGGAATAGCCGGCGGCGTGCAGCGCGGTCAGGGTGAACACCGCATCGCGCAGCCAGCAGAAGCGGTAGTCCCAGTTGCGCTCGCCGCCGAGCCGTTCCGGCAGCGAGGTGGTGGGCGAGGCGACGATCGCGCCGGTGGGCAGGTAGCTCAGCCCCTTCAGCACCACCAGCGAACGCCGCACCGCCTCGGTCCACGGGCCGGCCTGCACGCAGCGGTGCGACCAGCCATGCCAGAACGCCTCGGTCTGCGCCAGCGCCTGTTCCGGCGCCAGCGGCGGCGGCAGTTCCAGGTGCGAGGCGCCATGGCTGAGCACGAACCAGGTGCTGTCGCCGGGCTCCAGCGCGAAATCCGTCTCGGTGGCGAAGCCGTGGCCATGCATCGGCTGCGGGCTGCGCAGCGCGATCTGGTCCGGCCCGGCGATCGCCTGCAGGCCGCCGTCGATCTGCGACACCCAGGGAATGGTGCGGCCGTAGTTGAAGCGCAGTTGCAGCTGCATGCGCAGCGGCACGCGGCCGCGCAGCCCGCGCACGATGCGCACCACGTGGTTGTGCACGTCGTCGTCGTGGCTGGCGACCATGAAGTCCAGCACCGCCACGGCGCCCTGGTCGGTCTCGAACTCGGTTTCCAGTACCAGGCTGCCGTCGCGGTAGCGGCGGGTACTGGTGAAGTCGCCGACCGGCGCGATCGACCAGCGGCCGTGCTCCGGGGTGCCCAACAACGCGGCGAACAGCGCGTCGGAATCGAAGCGCGGCAGACACAGCCAGTCGATCGAGCCGTGCCTGTCCACCAACGCCGCGCTGCGGCAGTTGCCGAGCATGGCGTAGTCCTCGATTCGTGCTGCCATCATGTCCGCCGTTCGCCAGGAAAGCGCGAGTCTGCCAGCGCCGGCGTTTGCTTTGCGTAAGGGCCGCCGGCCGGCCACAGCGCGCCGTTAATCCCCCAGTGGGTCTGCTCGGAGATCGACGGCGCGCTCCATGGGCAGACGCAATCGGCCGGCTGCCGCTACACTGCGCCAGCGCATGAATGCCACTATCGCTGCCGCCGCCCTGCGCGTTCTGGTCCTGGAGGACGATCCGATGCTGCGCGAGCGCATCCTGATCCCGGGCCTGCGCCGTTTCGGCTTCGACACCCATGGCTGCGGCAGCGGCGCCGAGCTGCAGGCGCGGCTGCTGACCGCCCCCGCCGACATCGTGGTGCTCGACGTCGGCCTGCCCGACACCGACGGCTTCACCGTGGCGCGCGAACTGCGCCAGCAGTATCCGGCCATCGGCATCGTCATGCTGACCAGCCTGGGCCAGACCGAAGACCGCGTGCGCGGACTCACCGGCGGCGCGGATGCCTATCTGGCCAAGCCGGTGGAGATCGACCTGCTGGCGGCGACCTTGCACAGCCTGACCCGGCGCCTGGGCGGCGCCCCGATGGAACCGGCGCGTGGCCGCTGGCAGCTCAGCGAGGACGGCTGGTGCCTGCTGGCCCCGTCCGGCGCGGCAGCGGCGCTGACCGCGAGCGAACGCCGCCTGTGCCGGCGCCTGCTCGAGCAGCCCGGCCTGCTCGTCGCCCGCGAGGCGCTGATCGCGGCGCTGACCGATCGCGTGTACGACTTCGACGCGCACCGCCTCGACTCGATGGTGCACCGCCTGCGCAGCAAGGCGCAGCGCCGCTGCGGCGCCGCCCTGCCGTTGGCCGCGGTGCACGGCAAGGGCTACATCTTCGATCCGTCCGGCTGAGCGGCGGCCACGCGCGCCGTGCCGGCCGTCGCGGGCGCCTGCGGCAAGGCGATGCGGAAGCGGGTGCCCACGCCCAGTTCGCTGTGCACCTGGATGCGGCCGCCGGCGCGCGCCACCAGGTCGTGCACCACCGCCAGGCCGAGCCCGGTGCCGCTGTCGGCGGGCTTGGTGCTGTAGAACGGCTCGAACACGCGCGCCACCACGTCCGCCGGCATGCCCTGGCCGTCGTCGACGACCTCGATGATCGTCCACGCCGCTTCGCTGCGCACGGCGATGTCGAGATGGCCGCGGTCGGCGATGGCGTCGCGGCTGTTGCTGGCCAGGTTGAGCAGCATCAATTCGAACTGGCTGCGATCCAGGTGGATCGGCGCCGGCGTCGCCGGCAAGGCGCAGCGCAGCACGATGCGCGCTTCCAGCAGCTGCCGCAGCATCGGCTGCAACGCATCGATGGCGGCCGCGGCGTCGAAGTCCTCGGCCTGTTCGCCATCGCGGCGGCTGAAACGCAGCAGCCGGCGGATGACCGCCATGCCGCGCCGCGCCGATTCCTCCACCGACGCCAGGCTGTCTTCCAGCAGCGCGATGCGCTCGCCGTCGCTGCCGGCGTCGTCGTCGTGGCGCGTGGCGGAGAAGCCGACGATCACCGCCAGCACGTTGTTGAAATCGTGCGCCAGGCCGCCGGCCATGCGCTCGACGATCTCGCGCTTCTGCGCATGGATCAGCTGCGCCTGCGCGCGTTCGCGCGCCAGCATTTCCTGCTGCAGGCGATGGCC
The DNA here is from genome assembly GCF_013410075.1 of Xanthomonas sp. JAI131. Classification (NCBI taxonomy): domain Bacteria; kingdom Pseudomonadati; phylum Pseudomonadota; class Gammaproteobacteria; order Lysobacterales; family Lysobacteraceae; genus Xanthomonas; species Xanthomonas sp. JAI131. The sequence goes on from NZ_JACCCN010000004.1 coordinate 177,072, forward strand.
GCGCGCATTGGATTCGCGCAGGCTCTCGCGTAGCGCTTCGGTGGTGCGATCCAGCAGCAGCGTCACCAGCAGGTAGCTGAACAGCACCGACGGCAGGTTGTAGAACGCGCGCCCCGGCTCGTCGGCGAACTCCAGCAGCGCATCGTGGCCCACGCCCAGGCCCAGCATCAGCAGCAGTGCGCCGAAGGTGATCCACAGCGCGCGGCGCCCGAGCACCAGCCCGGCCAGGATCAGCACCAGCATCTGCGCCAACTGATCCGGCAACTGACGCTGCAGGCCGTTGACCGCGGCATTGACCAGCAGCGACGCCAACATCGCGGCCAACAGCAAGCCGACGCCCCCGCGCAGCGCGCCGCGGCGCACGCGCACGAAGCCGATCGCGGCGCACACCGCGATCAGCAGACTCATCGACAGCGACACCACCAGGCCGGGCGGCACCCCGCGTCCACGCAGCTGCGGCCAGGCGAGGGGCAGCGCGACCGCGAACGTGGCCGGAATGGTGATCGCCAGGAACAGCAGCAACAGCTGGATCACGCGCACGTTGCGCCGGTCCACCTCGTCCACGACCGGCACCCGGTCGAACCAGTTCAACAACGCCCTCACCATCCGAATGCGCTCCCCATCCCACTCGACTCGGTGAGAACCCGGTGATGATCGTGCGAGAACTTGCGGGTGACAAGCAAATGACGCCGCGCATAAGTTCGCTGTACGGAGCGCGCACAGGGGGAATCACGGCGCGCTTCCCAAGACCACTCGGACCGAAGCGGCGCCCGCGCGCCGTTGACGTCGCGTCCTGCCCTGTCGCCACGCACACCAGAGATCGCCATGAACGCATGCATGTCCATCCACGGCACCGCCGCCCCTCGTCCGACCCTCAGCGCCGCGCTCGGCGCTTCCACCATTCGCACCCGCAACGTGCTGGCCCTGGCGTGCGCGCTGTGCCTGGCGCCGCCGGCGCTGGCACAGGCCGCGACCGATGCGACGGCCACCGACACCAACGCGGCACCGGCGGACGCGAGCGCCGACGCCAGTTTCTATCTGCAGGCCACCGGCAGCGACAGCAGCAACGCCGGCGCCTATGCCGACGGCGAAGAGGCGCTGGCGGCGGGCGAAGCCGCCTCCGCGGTCGGCACCGGCACCGTCGCGCTCGGCGCCGGCGCGGTCAGCTACGCCAATCATGCGCTGGCGGTGGGGCACAACAGCCTGGCCACCGAGGTCTCCACCACCGCGATCGGCGGCGTGCTCGACCTGGACTACTCGTACAAGCAGAACGGCCAGGTGATCTGGCAGCAGACCTCCGCCTCCGGCCTGGCCGCGACCGCGCTGGGCGCCGGCGCGCAGGCCGGCGGCGAGTACAACGTGGCCACCGGCGCCGGCGCGATCGCCAGCGACCGCTCCAGCGTCGCCATCGGCGGCATCGTCGATCTGGGCAACGAGTTGTATCCCGGCTTCGGCCTGGACGGGGTCTACCTGCAGGCCACCCAGGCCACCGGCCCGCTGTCCACCGCCGTTGGCGGCGGTGCGCTGGCCACCGCCTACAGCTCCACCGCGGTCGGCGCGCTGGCCGAGGCCAGTTCCGAACGCACCGTGGCGATCGGCACGCAGTCGATCGCCAACCAGTACGGCGCGGTGGCCGTGGGCGGACGCAGCGAGGCGTCCGGCGAATTCGCCGTGGCGATCGGCGTCGCTTCCAGGGCGCTGGGCCAGAGCAGCCTGGCGCTGGGCGGAAGCGCCTTGGCCGCGATGGACGACACCACCGCGCTCGGGCAGGCCGCGCTGGCGCTGCAGCAGGGCGCCACCGCCGTCGGCAGCGGCGCCTGGGCCGGCGGCACCCGCAGCATCGCGATCGGCCAGGCGATGGTGTGGAACGGCAATTTTTGGGGCGATACCCCGATCATCTTCCACGACAGCATCGCGGTGGGCACCGGCGCGGACGCCTACGGCGACCAGGCGGTCGCGATCGGCGCCGGCGCGCGGGTGGGCAACTCCACCTTCGTCGACGATGTGCAGATCATCACCAACAGCAGCGTGGCGCTGGGCGCCGGCTCGGTCGCCGAGCGCGACAACACCGTGTCCATCGGCCACGCCGGCGCCGAGCGCCAGCTCACCAACCTGGCCGCCGGCACCGCCGATACCGATGCGGTCAACCTGGCGCAGCTGCGCGGCGTGGCCAGTGCGTTCGGTGCCGGCAGCACGGTGGATGCCAACGGCAATCTGATCGGCGGCAGCTATCTGGTCCAGGGCACGCGCTATAGCGACCTCGGCTCGGCACTGGGCGCGTTCGACACGGCGCTGACCGGCTTCGACACACGCATCAACGCCATCGCCAATTCCGGCGGCGGCCAAGGGGTCAGCATCGGCGGCGGCGACGCGGCGCCCCCGAGCACCGGCACCGGCACCAACGCGGTCGCGGTGGGCTCCGGCGCCACCGCCAATGGCGACAACGGTCTGGCGCTGGGCGCCGCATCGCTGGCCTACGGCCCCAACGACACCGCGATCGGCGCCAACGCCAAGGTCAATGCCGACGGCAGCACCGCGGTCGGCGCCAATGCCCGCGTCGCCGCGGTCGCGACCAATGCGGTGGCGGTCGGCGAGAGCGCCAGCGCCTCCGCCGCGTCCGCCACCGCGCTCGGCCAGGGCGCCTCGGCCACCGCCGCCAATTCCGTCGCGCTGGGCCAGGGTTCGCTCGCCGACCGCGCCAATACGGTCTCGGTCGGCAGCAGCGGCAACGAGCGCCAGATCGCCAACGTCGCCGCCGGCAGCGCCGGCACCGATGCGGCCAACGTGGCGCAGATGCGGTCCGGCGACAGCGCCACGCTGAGCAGCGCCAATGCCTACACCAACACCCGCGTCACCGCGCTCGACGACAGTTTCAACCAGCTGCGGACCGACACCGAGCACCGCCTGGACGGCATGGACCGGCGCATGGACCGGCTGGGCGCGATGAGCGCGGCGATGCTCAACATGGCGATCAACGCCGCCGGCACGCAGAGCCCGCGCGGGCGCGTGTCGCTCGGCGCCGGCTTCCAGGGCGGCGAGCAGGCGCTGTCGATCGGTTACGCCAAGAAGCTCGGCGCACGCGCCTCGTTCAGCCTGGGCGGCTCGTTCAGCGGCGGCGAATCCTCCGCCGGCATCGGCGTGGGCGTGGACCTGTGAGGTCCATGCGTCCCGGCCACGCGCCGTCCTCTCTTTCCTCTCGTTGCCACAGGACCTTCAGATGATCTCCAAGAGCCAACTCAGCGCGGCCCTCGCCCTCGCCCTCGCCGCCAGCGGCGCCCAGGCCGCCGCGCCCGCCATCGGCAAGGGCGGACTGACCGAACCGGCCACGCAGTCCGCACAACCGCCGCAGGTGGGCCAGCGTTTCATCGTCAAGACCCGCGATGCCGGCACGACGGCGCGGCGCCTGCTCGACGGCACGCTGTCGACCGCGGTCAGCCGCACCGGCCTGCAACGGGCCAAGGCCGCCAGCGCCGGCGCCCCGGCGCAGGGCGCGGTCAGCGCCAAGGTGCTGCGCGAGATGGCGGTGCCGGGCTGGCACGTGGTGCAGACCTCGCGCCGCCTCAACGCCAGCGAAAGCGCCGCGTTCGTGAAAGAACTGCAGGCCGATCCGGCGGTGCTGTCGGTCCAGGTCGACCGCCTCTACCAACGGCTGGACGAGCAGCGCGTGGCGCTGCCCAAGGCCGCGTCGGCCACGGCCACGGCGGCGGCGGCTCCCAACGATCCGGCCTACGCCCAGCTGCAGTGGAACTTCCACGATCCGGTCGGCGGGGTGAATGCCGAGCAGGCCTGGACCCGCTCCACCGGCCAGGGCGTGGTGGTGGCGGTGATCGACACCGGCGTGGTCAAGGACAACCCAGACCTGGCCGCGAACGTGCTGCCCGGCTACGACATGATCACCGACCATCGCGTCTCGCGCCGCGACAGCGATGGCCGCGTGCCCGGCGGCTACGACCTGGGCGACTGGGTGGAGGCCGACTACTGCGCCGCGCTGGGTTCGCCCGGCAACCAGCAGCAGGGCAGCTCCTGGCACGGCAGCCATGTCTCCGGCACCATCGCCCAGGTCACCAACAACGGCCTGGCCACCGCCGGCCTGGCCCACGACGCCAAGATCCTGCCGGTGCGCGTGCTCGGCTCGTGCGGCGGCTTCGGCAGCGACATCGCCGACGGCATGCTGTGGGCGGCCGGCTTGCCGGTGGACGGCCTGCCGGCCAATCCGAATCCGGCCGAGGTGCTCAACATGAGCCTCGGCAGCGGCGGTCCCGACACCTGCCCGCAGCTGTACCAGGACGCGATCGACAAGATCAACGCCGCCGGCAGCATCATCGTCGTGGCCGCAGGCAACTCCAACGCCGACGCCGGCACCTACACCATGTCCTCCTGCAACGGCGTGATCAGCGTCGGCGCCACGCGCGTCAATGGCGGCCGCGCCAGCTATTCCAACTACGGCACGCGCGTGGATGTCGCCGCGCCGGGCGGCGGCGGCAGCGTCGACGGCAACCCGAACGGCTACATCTTCCAGGTGGTCAATGCCGGCACGCAAAGCCCGACCGGCGATTGGCAGATCGGCGGCATGGCCGGCACCTCGATGGCCTCGCCGCACGTGGCCGCGGCGGTGGCGATGGTGCAGAGCGTGGTGAGCACTCCGTTCACCTGGACCGGCATGCGCGACCTGCTGCGCGCCAGCGCGCGCCCGTTCCCGGTCGCGATCCCGACCACCACACCGATCGGCGCCGGCATCCTGGACGTGGACATGCTGCTGCAGATGGCGACCACGCCGCCCTGCCAGCCGTCGGACAGCAGCTGCGTGCCGCCGACCAAGACCCTGACCAACAAGGTCGAGATGCGCGGTCTCGGCAGCCAGGGCGGCGACGCGCTGTACAGCTTCCAGGCCGAGGCGGGCAAGGCGGTGAGCTTCATGACCTTCGGCGGCACCGGCAACGTCGCGCTCTACGCCGCGGCCGGCAAGGTGCCGACCAGCAGCAGCTACGACGCACGCTCGGTGCGGACCGGCACCACCCAGACGATCCGCGTCACCCCGTCCAGCGCAGGTACGTACTACCTGCGCCTGTCCGGCAGCTACAGCGGCCTGACCCTGGTGGCGCGGCAGTAGGCGCCACGCGGCGGCGCCGTTCGCCGCCGCGCCGGCAGGCGCGGGAGGGCGTTCCTCCCGCCCGGTTTCACAGGAAGTGATCTGCCCGCCGTCAGGCGGGCTTTTTTCGCTCTGACGCCGCACCGAAATGCACAGGCGCGGCGACATCCTCCAGGTTCGAGTAGCACCTGCAGCTGGCGTCCGATCCCCTACCCAAGGGAGATCAAGAACAAACGTTTTTCCGAAGAGCAGATCATCGGCGTCCTGCGCGAGGCCGAAGCCGGCGTGGCGATCAAGGACCTATGCCGGCGGCAGCGCAGAGCGTCGACCATGGCTCCGAAGCAACCGGCCACAGCCAGCGCCGGGTCTGCTGGTAGACCGCTTCCCGTGGCGGGAAGTCGTTGCGCATCAGCCGCCAGGGCGCTCCGGCATGCGCCATCCAGCAACGCATTGAACATCGACCGCAGCGCGTACTTGTGCTGCGGAGCATGCTCGCTCGTGGAACTCAGACAGGGTGCCGCGATCGTCCACTCTTCGTCGGAAATGTCGGTCGGATACGGACGTTGCTCTGCATCCAACCGCGATGGCCGGAGTGGATGCAAGTTCATCACACGCTCCAGGAAGGCTGCAGTGGAGCAAACGCCACAGGCTGGCGTGGCCGCCAAGGGCCGTGCGCGAAGTGAAGTGGAGTGCCGAGAGGCAGGGCTTCGCATCGTTGCGCGGAGGCGGCTCGTCGGCGCCCCGCACATCCCTTCACGATGCAGGCCCGGGCGCCGACGGCGGATCGGCGACGGCCGGGTTTGGCAAGTGCAGGTCTCCTGGATTTTCCCGCTGGCCGGCGCCAGCCATCGATGGCGCCGCAATGCGCTTTTTCAGATCCACGCGTTGCCGCATGTCGATGGCCGACGATCGTCCGCGAAGGACGTGCATCACTCCGCGACCATCGTGCGAAGCGCCTGGCGAGGGGTTCGCCGTCATTCGGCCGGTTGCGGCTGTCGGCTACAGGGTAGGAACGGTGCCGCCGTCGATCCGATACTCCGCCCCTGCGATCGAAGCGGATCGCGGGGAGGCCAGGAACGCGATCAAATCGGCGACCTCGTGCGGTGCGGCGGGCCGGCCCACAGGAATTCCTCCCAGCCAATCCATGACGATCTTCTTGCCGCCCTCGTAGTCCGTTCCGGCTTGGTCGGCCATGCGCTGCGCAAACACGACGGACGCCTCGGTCTCGATCCAGCCCGGCGCAACGCTCAGCACGCGAACGCCTTTAGGCGTCACCTCTCGTGCCAGCGCCTTGCTGTAGGTGGTGAGGGCGCCCTTGGCCGCGGCATAGGCCGTCGTGGACTCGGGCAGAGGCAGCACGCGCTGGATCGAACTGACGTGGATGATGACGCCGGCACCTTGCGCCAGCATCGTCGGCAGCAGGGCACGATCCAGGCGCACGGCGGGCATCAAGTTCAAGTTGAGTTCGGCGTACCAGTGCTCGTCGCTGATCGCCGCGAAACCGCCGCCGGGAGTGTTCGAACCGCCGAGCACGTTGATCAGGATGTCGGCGCCGCCCCACTCCTTCAGGACGGTCCCAGCGAGGTGACTCGTGCCCTCCGCCGTCGACAGATCGGCAGCCACGTAGGTGACCCCCTCCACCGGTTGCGCTGGCACAGTGCGCGCGGAGGTCACCACCCGAGCGCCCGCCTCTACAAGGGTTTTCACGACTGCAGCGCCAAGACCCAGCGTGCCACCGGTGACCACGGCCCGCAGGCCGTTCAATTGCAGGTCGAAGCTCATGCGGTGATCTCCAGCGAGGCGATCAGGCCGCGTTCGAGGCGAAAGCGGTAGGACAGCACGATCGGGCTGCCAGGGAAGTTGCCGGTACAGTTGGCGCGGACGAGTTGGACGCCGTCCTCTTTCTCGATGGCGAACGGCACGCTGGTCGCGCTGTACTTGGCCGTTGCCTCGGCCATGAAGGCCTTGATCGCGTCGACGCCCGTGTAGGTATGACCGTCGTCCTTCATGACGGCTTGCGCCGTGAAGCACTGCGCCAAGGCTTCAGGGTGTTGTTCGGCCGCGAAATAGGCGGCGATCGGCTCGGGAAGGGTCACGGCGTGCATGTTGTTGGCTCCATGAGGTCGGTGAAGGCCCCAGGATGCGTGCCAGTGTGAAGTTAGTGAATATCCTAGAATTCGGATAGGTTGTGTAGGGAAAAATACATAATGCGCGGATCCGACTTTGCCGAGCTGAAGGCCTTCGTGGCCATCGTGGAGCGCCAGAGCTTCGCCCGGGCTGCGGAGCATCTGGGTCTGTCGCCTTCGGCGCTCAGCCAGACCATCCGTCAGCTCGAAGGCCGCATCGGCGCTCGCCTGCTGAATCGCACGACGCGAAGCGTCGCGCCGTCGGCCAGTGGCGAACTGCTGTACAGGCGCATCGCTCCGCTGTTTCGGGAGATGGCTGCCGCCGTAGCCGAGGCCAGCGAAGCGACAGGACAGATGAGCGGCACGCTGCGCATCAATACGCTGGGGATCGCAGCGAGAACCATCATTGCGCCCCGGCTTTCACGCTTCCATCGAGCGCACCCCGACGTGGTGCTCGACATCGTGGTCGACGACGCGCTTGCCGATATCGTCGCTGGCCGCTTCGACGCGGGCATCCGCGTGGGTGGGCGGCTCGAGAAGGACATGGTTGCCGTCCGCCTCACGCCGGACCTGAACATGGTGGCCGTGGCCTCCCCGGACTACCTCGCACGTCGAGGAACCCCCAAGTCGCCTGCCGAGCTGCATGACCATGCATGCATCAACTGGCGGCTGCAGATGGACGGCAGGCACTATCGCTGGGAGTTCGAGAAGCGCGGGCAACGACTCGAAGTGGCGGTGGACGGCCCGGTCGTCACCAACCATGCCGACATCGGCATCGCTGCCGCGCTGAACGGGCTCGGCATCGCCTATCACTTCGAGCGGGACGGCGTGGGCGAATTCTTGGCCCAGGGAAAGCTGGTCCAGGTCCTGCCGGACTGGTCGATTTCGCGCCCGGGGCTGTTCCTCTACTATCCGAGCAGGCAACATCGCCCCGCCCTGCTCGGTGCGTTCATCGACTGTCTGCTGGATCGAACGCCGTTCGATCGGCCCTAGCGGCTCTCGCGCAGGAACCGGGCCATCGACGACACCCCCGGCAGCGCCGGCTGGAACTGGCCGGCGACGTCGACGAAGCCGCGCATCACCGCGATCTCGCGCGGCGGGCGGTTCAAGGTGTCGCGCAGGTCCGGGTCGGCGCCGGCGCGCAGCAGGCGCTGCACCAGCAGCGGCAGGCCGTGCAACGCGGCCAGGTGCAGCGGGCCGAAGCCGCGCGGGTCCTGCACGTCCAGGCTCACCTCTTCGTCGAGCAGGCGCTCCACCCCGGCCAGCACTACCGGCTCTTCGCAGGCGGTGCCGGGTTCGGCGCGCGCGCCGAGCAGCAGCAACAGCGGGGTCACCCCGCCGGCGGCGCTGCGGTCGGCTTCGGCGCCGGCCAGCAGCAAGGTGTCCAGCAACGCCAGCAGGCGCGACTTGTCGCGCGCGGTGAAGCCGTACAGCGCGGCGCAGTGCAGCGGCGCCAGCTGTTGCGCGTCGCCGGCGTGCACGTCGGCACCGGCGGCCAGCAGGCGCGCGGCGATGTCCGGCAGGCCCAGCGCGCAGGCCAGCATCAGCACGGTGACGCCGCCGGGCAGGCGGTGTTCGATCTGCGCGCCGGCGGCCAGCAGCGCGGCGACGATCTCGGTCTGGCGCATGCTCACCGCCGCCGACAACGGCGTGGCGCCGCTGCCGGCGGCGTGCTGCAGGTTGGCGCCGCGCGCCAGCAACAGGTCCACCGCCGCGGCATGGCCGCCACCGGCGGCGCGCAGCAACGCGGTGCAGCCCTGCGCGTCGATCGCGTCCACCGGCAGGCCCAGGTCGATCAGGCGGCGGATCGCGTCGGCGTCGCCGACCATCGCCGCGGCCGGCAGGTCGGCCTCGCGCAGCGGGCGCCGCGGCAACGGCCAGATCCGCCAGTCCAGCCAGTCGGCCAGGTCGCGGCGGCCGCTGGCCAGGGCCACGCCCAGCGGGGTCTGGCCGTCGGCGGCGCGCGCCTCCGGCGAGGCGCCCTGCTGGATCAGCAGCTTCAGCGAGGCCTCGCGGCCCAGCGCCGCAGCCAGGTGCAGCGCGGTCATGCCGTGGCTGTCGCGCGCCTCGCGGTCGGCGCCGCGTTCCAGCAATTGCAGCTGCAGGCGCAGCCAGCCCAGGCGCACCGCCAGCGACAGCGGCGGATCGCCGGCCGGCGACGGCGCGAACGGGTCGGCGCCGCGTTCGAGCAATTCCAGCGCGAACTGCTCCAGCGCGCGCGAGGCATGGTCGTGCTGGGCGCAGGCGGCCAGCAGCCGGGTCAGGCCGCCGCGCCCGGCCGGCGACACGCCCTGGCGCAGCATCGCCTGCAGACTGGGCACCGCTTCCACGCCGCGCGAGAGCAGCGCGAACATCGGCGTGTCGCCGCAGGCGTCGAGCACTTCCGGCGCGGCGCCATGCGCCAGCAGCCACTCCACCGCCTGCGGGTTCAGCGCCAGGTGCGGATCGTGCAGCAGCGCGCCCAGTTCCTCGGCCGCGCACAGCCGCGCCAGCGCCGCCAGGCCGTCGCGCTGGCCCAGTTGCAGGCCTTCGCGCAGCAGTTCCAGCGGCGGCCGGTCGGGCAGGCTGGCGCTGCCGACCTCGCCCTGGCCGTCGCTGACCGCGGCCGGCAGCGGGTAGTCCGGGTCCAGCGCGGACACGATCGCCCAGCGCCCGGCCTCGGCGGCCAGATCGACCGCGCGGCGGCCGCTCTGGTCCGGCTGCGCGGCCGCGATGCCCAGTTCCAGCAGGCGCCGGATCAGGCCCGGCGAGACCTGGTCGGCAGTGCAGGCCAGCAGCACCGCGTTGCGGCCGTCGCCATCGACCGCGACCAGGTCCGGCTTGTGCGGCAGCAGGTGTTCGAGCACCGCGACGCGGCCATGCCGCGCCGCTTCCAGCCACGGCGTGCGGCCCAGCGCGTCGCGCGCTTCCAGGTTGGCGCCGGCGCCGAGCAACGCATCGACGATTTCCACATGCCCGGCCTGCGCCGCCTCGTGCAGGGCGCTGCGGCGCTGGCGGTCGCGCGCATCGACCCGCGCCTTGTGCTTGAGCAGCATCTGCACGCCGGCCGGATCGTCTTCCTCGGTGCCGGCCGCGGCCAGCAGCACCGGGCTGCCGTCGGCCGGCTCGGGCTTGGCGCCGCGCTCGAGCAGGAACTTGCCCATGCGCCAGTTGCCGACGTGGCAGGCCACCGCCAGCGGGGTCAGGCCGTCGCGGTTCAGCGCGTCCAGCTCGGCCGCGGCATCGCGTAGCAGGGCCGCCACGCCCGGATCGGAACTGCGCGCGGCGTGGTGCAGCGGCGTGTTGCCGTCGCTGTCGCTGGCGCGCGGATCGGCGCCGTTGGCGAGCAGGGTCATCACCGCCTCGGGGCGGCCGTGCCAGCTGTCGCGGGTCGCCGCGAGCAGCGGGGTCATGCCCAGGTGCGGCTGGTTGACGTCCACCCCGCGCACGATCAGCTCGCGCAGCAGGCGCAGGTCCGGCAACACCGCGGCCAGCACCGGCAGGCTGCGCTGGTCGCGCCAGTCCGGCGCCGGCAGCGCGTGCGGGTCGGCGCCGGATTGCAGCAGCTGCAGCGCGCGGTCCACGCGGCCGCCGCGCGCGGCGTCGTACAGCGCCGCATGCAGTTCGTCCGCCGCCGGCGCCGCTTCGTCCTCGCGCGGCGCGGCCTTGGCGCTCAGTTCGGCGAACAGGTCCGCCGAGGTCGCCCGCACGGGCAGCGCCTGCGGCGGCGCCACGCGCTGCAGCAGGGCGTGCAGCAGCGGCGACAGCAGCGCATAGGCCAGCGCCAGCGGCCAGCGCGCCGCGGCGGCCAGCAATCCGGGCCAGGCCAGCAGCACGCCGACCCCGGCCAGCAGCAGCACCAGCGCCGCCACCGCCAGGCCGCGCCAGGCCTGCACGTCCTGCTGCGCCAACGCATGCCAGCGCGCGCCCAGCGCGCCGCCCTCGCACTCGCTGCCGTGCCACAGCGGCCAGGTGCGCCACAGCCCGAGCAGCGCCGCGCTGGCGGCCACGCTCAGGGCCAGGGCGGCGGCCAGGCTGCCGCTGTCGCGCAGCGCCGCCAGCGGCCAGGCCACCAGCAGCGCGACCAGGCCCAACCCGCCGGCCCACAGCGCCAGCAGCGGCAGCAGTTCGCGGCCCAGCGCCGGCACGCTGGCCGGCCGCGGCCGGCTGCCGCGGGACCAGGACAGCGCCAGCGCGAACGCCGGCTGCGCCAGCCACGCGCCCAGCGCCGCGGCCAGCGGGCCGAACCCGGCGACCAGCGCCAGCAGCGCGCCCAGCGCGGCGGCGATCCAGGGAGCGCGCGCGCGGAAGGGGGATTCAGTCATCGTGTCGATCGGTCCGGCCGTCGGGCAGCGGCGGCAATTGCAGATGGAAGCCGCAGCCGGCCAGGTTCGCGCGTACCGCCGCGGGGTCGGTCCGGGCCAGGGTGCGCTCGGCGGTCAACGCCACGTCCAGCACGAACACCAGCGGCTGCAGCGACGCCAGCAGCGGCGGCGGCAGACAGCCGAAGTCGTCGCGCTTGGCGAGGTAGAGATAGGTGTCCGGCTTGCGTTGGCTTTTGTAGACGTAGGCTTGCATGCCCGTGGCGTGCGCCTGGCGTGGAAAGGCAAGCGATTGTGGAGGAAATGCGCCAGCGGCGAAAGCGCGCGCGCCGCGCTGCATTTATAAACGCATGCGCCGTGCCCGTTCACGTTCAGCGTGGGCGCGCGCGCTTCACGGCTTCGCGGACCGCGTCGATATACTCCCCTGATCCATTCTTTACGGAATATCGCGTGACCGAAGCGTCCCCGTCGCCCCGCATGGCACCCGTCGCAATTCGTGCGTACACCGCGACCACCGCGCTCGGCAGCGGATTGCAGGCCCAGGCCACGGCCTTGCGCGAAAGCCGCAGCGGCCTGCGCCGCAACGATTTCGGCGCGCAGCCGCTGCCCTGCTGGATCGGCCGCGTGGACGCGCTGGAGACCTTGCCGCTGCCGCCGGCGCTGGCCACATGGGAATGCCGCAACAACCGCCTGGCCTGGCTGGCGCTGCAGCAGGACGGCCTGCGCGAGGCGGTCGCCGCCGCCGCGCAGCGCCATGGCGCCGAGCGCGTGGCGGTGGTGATGGGCACCTCCACTTCCAGCATCGGCGCCAGCGAAGAGGCCTATACCCGGCTAGACCACGACACCGAGGGCGCGCGCTTTCCCGCCGACCTGGAGCGGCCGATCGTGCACACGCCGCATTCGCTGGGCGATTTCGTGCGCGCCGCCACCGGCCTGCGCGGCCCGTGCATCACCGTGGCCACCGCCTGTTCGTCCAGCGCCAAGGTGTTCGCGCAGGCGGCGCGGCTGATCGCCGCCGGGGTGGTGGATGCGGCCCTGGTCGGCGGGGTGGACACGCTGTGCGGCAGCGTGCTGTTCGGCTTCAATGCGCTGCAATTGGTGTCGCCGGAGCTGTGCCGGCCGTTCGACGTGCGCCGGATCGGGCTGTCGCTGGGCGAAGCCGGCGGCTACGCGCTGCTGGAGCGCACCGATGCCGCCGCCGCGCCGCCGGCGCTGGCGCTGCTGTGCGGCTATGGCGAATCCAGCGACGCGCACCATATGTCCGCGCCGCACCCGCAGGGCCTGGGCGCGCGCCTGGCGATGGGCGGCGCGCTGCAGCGCGCGGGCGTGGACGCTGCCGAGATCGGCTACCTGAACCTGCACGGCACCGCCACCCCGGCCAACGACAGCGTCGAGGCCGCCGCGGTCGCCGCGCTGTTCCCGGCCACCCTGCATGCCAGTTCGACCAAGGCCTGGACCGGGCATACGCTGGGCGCGGCGGGCATCGTCGAGTCGGTGTTCGCGCTGCTCGCGCTGCGCGACGGCCTGCTCCCCGGCACCCTCAACAGCGAACAGCCCGATCCCGAGTGCGGCCCGCAGATCCGCTTCGCCAATGCCCACGCACAGGTCCGTTACGCGATGAACAATTCCTTCGGCTTCGGCGGCAACAACTGCTCGCTGCTGTTCGGCCGCGCATGAGCACGCCGATGTTGACCGCGACCCTCGAAGGCATCGGTTTCTGGACCGCGGGCCTGCCCAGCTGGGCGGCCGCGCGCGCGTTCGCCGCCGGCAGCGGCGGCATCATGGAGACGCCGGCGCGACCGGCCTCGCAACTGCTGGCGCCCAACGAGCGGCGCCGCGCGCCGGACACGGTGGCGGTGTCGCTGGAAGTGGCGCTGGCCGCGTGCCAGGACGCCGGCCGCGATCCGGCCGCGCTGCCGTCGGTGTTCACCTCCACCCACGGCGACCTGGCGATCACCGACTACATGTGCACCACGCTGGCCAGCGATCCGCTGGCGATCTCGCCGACCAAGTTCCACAACTCGGTGCACAACGCCGCCGCCGGCTACTGGACCATCGGCGCCGGCGCCACCGCCGCGGCGACCGCGATCAGCGCGCACAGCGCCAGCTTCGCGCAGGGCCTGCTGGAAGCGCTGTCGCAGCTGGCCGCCGGCGAGGCGGCGGTGCTGCTGGCCGGTTACGACAGCCGCTCGACCGGTCCGCTCGGCCGCGTCTCGCACAGCGATGGCCTGCTCGGCGGTGCGCTGGTGCTCGGCGCCGCGGCGCTGCCCGGCAAGCCGCGCCTGCGCGTGCACCTGGCCGATGGCGACGCCAGCGCCAGCGACGGCGACGGCGCACTGGCGCGGCATGCCGCGGGCAACGCGATGGCGCCGATGCTGGTGCTGTTCGACGCACTGGCCGCCGGCGCCGCCAGTTGCACGCTGGATGCAGGCGGCGGCCGCTGCCTGCACGTGGAGCTGCAGGCGTGAGCCGGATCGCGCTGATCGCCGCCGATGCCGCGATCCTGATTCCGGCGCTGAACGAAGCGCTGCGCATCCGCGAAGTGGTCGGCGACGCGCTGGCGCACTGCCCGCGGGTGATCGTGGTCGACGACGGCTCCGACGACGGCACCAGCGATTGCATCGCCGACCTGCCTGTGACCCTGATCCGCCATCCGCAGCGGCGCGGCAAGGGCGCCGCGCTGCGCAGCGGCTTCGCCGAAGCGCAGCGCCAGGGCGCGCGCGCGGTGATGACCATGGACGGCGACGGCCAGCACAGCGCCGCCGATTTCCCGCGCCTGCTGGCCGCGGCCAATCGCCATCCCGGCTGCGTGATCGTCGGCGCGCGCCTGCGCAAGCGCGCCAGCCAGCCGACCATCCGCCGCATCGGCAACGACTTCGGCGACTGGGGCATCGCCTGGGGCTGCGGCTTCCGCCTGGTCGACAGCCAGAGCGGGCAGCGCCTGTATCCGCAGGCGGTGTACACCCTGCCCAACGTGCCCGGCGAGGGCTTCGTGTTCGAGGCGCAACTGCTGATCTCCGCCGCGCGCCAGGCCGGCGCGCGCGTGGTCGCGGTGCCGATCGAGACGCGCTACGCCGACCAGACCCCCGGGCAGTTCCGCAAGAGCCATTTCCGCCTGGTGCGCGATCTGTGGAAGATCACCTCGCACGTGGTCGTGCAGGTGTGGCAATACGGCCATGTCGTGCGCGAATACCGTCGCGTGCGCGCCAATCCGGTGCTGATCGACGACGCCGCTGGCGAATTTCCCGCGGTGCCCACCCCTTTCGACAAGGAAGAAACGCCATGAACCAGCAGCATGCGGATGTGGTCATCACCGGCGGCGGCCTGGCCGGGCTGACCCTGGCCCTGCAGTTGCGCCAGCGCGATCCGCAGCTGCGCATCAGCGTGCTGGAACGGCGCGCGCATCCGGTGCGCGAGGCCGCGTTCAAGGTCGGCGAATCCTCGGTGGAGATCGGCGCGCACTACTTCGCCAACGTGCTCGGCCTGCACGAGCATCTGGAGAGTGAACAGATCCGCAAGTTCGGCTTCCGCTTCTTCTTCTCCGACGGGCGCGAGGACATCGACCGCTGCACCGAGCTGGGCGTGAGCCAGCTGCTGCCGACGCCGTCGTGGCAGATCGACCGCGGCCGCTTCGAGAATTTCCTCGGCGAACGCGCACGCGCGCTGGGCATCGAGTTCATCGACGGCTGCACGGTGCGCGGCATCGACCTGGCCGACGACGACGCCGACCACCAGGTGCGCTACGAGCGCGACGGCGCCGCGGCGACGCTGCGCGCGCGCTGGGTGGTGGATGCCAGCGGCCGCGCCGGCCTGCTCAAGCGCAAGCTCGGCCTGACCCAGGACAACGCGCACAACGCCAACGCGGTGTGGTGGCGGGTGGACGGGCTGGTGGATCCCAATGCCTGGTCGCAGGACAGCGCCTGGCTGCAGCGCTGCACGCCGCCGGACCGCTGGCGCTCGACCAACCACATGTGCGGCCCGGGCTACTGGTTCTGGCTGATCCCGCTGTCGTCCGGCGCGCATTCGCTGGGCATCGTCTGCGATGCGCAGATGCACCCGCTGGAGACGATGAACACGCACGAAAAAGCGATGGCCTGGCTGCGCACGCACCAGCCGCAGGTCGCGCGCACGCTCGATCAGAGCCAGCACGCGCTGCAGGACTTCCTGTTCCTGCGCAAGTTCTCCTACGGCTGCAAGCAGGTGTTCTCGGCGCAGCGCTGGGCGCTGACCGGCGAAGCCGGCGTGTTCCTGGATCCGTTCTATTCGCCGGGCAGCGACTTCATCGCCATCTCCAACACCTACATCTGCGAACTGATCGAACTCGATCGCGCCGACCGCAACATCGCGCCCTACGCCGAGTTGTACCAGCAGCTGTATTTCTCGTTCTACGAGAACACCCTGACCCTGTACCAGGACCAGTACCCGCTGTTCGGCGACGCGCAGGTGATGCCGGTCAAGGTGATCTGGGACTACACCTACTACTGGGCGCTGCTGGCGCCGCTGTACTTCTCCGAACGCATCGCCGATCTGCCCATGCTGGGCCGGCTGCGGCCGGAGTTCACCCGCGCGCGCGCGCTCAACCTGGGCATGCAGGCGCTGTTGCGCGACTGGGGCCGGCACAACGACGCGCAAGGTCGGCCGGACGCCGATGGCCGGCTGCTCGACCAGTACCTGATCGGCTGGTTCCACCAGCTCAACGCGGCACTGCGCGAGGAGCTGGACGACGCGGCGTTCCTGGCGCGCCTGCGCGGCAACGTCGCGCGGATGGGCTGGCTGGCGCGCGAAGTGCTGAGCCAGGCGCGTGCGCAGCATCCGCAGATCGACGACCACGGCCTGGACGCGCTGCTCGCCGACATGCTGGAAGGCGAGAGCTCGCTGGCCGACACCTGGTACGCGCGCGCCGCGTGAGCGCCGGCGACGCACGCTGCAGCACGTTCTTGAAGCGGTTCCGCGGGAGTCACGCATGAAGGCAAACATCTGCATCCTGATCCTGGGGACGCTGGCGGCGCACGCTTCCGCGCAGACCCAGCAGCTGGACCGCAGCGACCGGATCCTCCACCAGGCCAGCGACCTGATGCCATGGTGCGAAGCTGAAGCGCGCTATCGCTACATGCTTCAGGGTGTCAGCACCTTCCAGTGGTCCGGGTCTTACCATGACCGCAGCAACATGCTGTTCGTCGAAGGGCATCTGCGTGCCGGCGGCGAGGACGTGGCGGTGCATTGCCGCGCGGTCAGCGGAGCGCGGACCCAGGATGCGGTGATCGAGATCGACGCGCCGCCGGGCTGACGCACGCGCGCCAAGCCCGTCCCGCACCTTCCACGGACGCTGCGCCATGCAGCGCCGCCTGGATTCACGGGGATGCCTGCGCTCCGTCGTCCGCTTGCCCGTCGTCCGGTTCCGGCGGCGCTGCCTCACCGCCGAAGCGATCGAACACATTCGGATCGAACAGGCTGGCGTTGGCGATGTCGCCGGTGGAGATCACCTTCGCCGCCGGCAGTTCGGAACCGGAGAAGATGTCCTCGGAGTAGTTTTCTGTCACCACCACGCGCAATGTCTGCGCATCGCGGTAGCCGCTCCACACCGGGACCAAGCGCAGGTACGGCGAGGCGTCCGCGCGCAGCGGCGGGATCCATTCCAGCCAGCCGGCATAGACCTTGCGGTCCTTCAGCGACAGTAGCACCGGCACCGGCGCGAGCAGGCCGTCGCTAGTCTCCAGTGCGTCCAGGCGATCGGCCGGATGCACCTGCGCATCCAGCGCAGCCTGTTCCGAAGCCGAGCGCGGCGGCAGCAGGCGCGACAGCCAGCGGCCCAAACGCAGCGGTGGATGCCACAGCATGCGGATCGCCAGTTCGGCGACGAAGCCGCGGGTCCGGACCTGCTCCACACGCAGCACACTGAGGAAGAACAACCGCTCCAGGCTGTTGTAGGTGCCGGTGCCATACAGCCACAGCGCCGCTTCGTCGCGCGGCCAGAACCAGTTGATCCACACCCGCAGCGCCAGGCAGACGAGGAAGGCGAGCAAGGCGGTGCCGATGCCCGGATACGGCGCGACCAGATGCAGCAGCCGCCAGGCCTCCTGACCCCAGGCGGTGGCCATCAACAGCACCGCCAGCACCCGCGCGACCGCCAGCGCGACGATGCCGACCAACGCCGAGGCCAACAGCAGTTGCTCCTTGCCCTGGCGCGATGCCCAGTAGGAGGTGATGAAGGTGAAGTTGACGAACAGGTAGCCGCCGATCAGCGGCAACAGCAATTGGTTGAAAGGCATTCCTTGCCCCTGCGGCTATTTGGAGCGCTTCGCCTCGACGTGGCCCCTGACCGTCCGCGCCAGCTTGCTCACCGCCTGGCGCCCGGACTCGCTGTTGAAGAACGCCTGCAGGTCCACGCGCACGCCCGACCCGGTGAACACGGCATAGGTGCGGTTCTTGAGTTCGGACACGGTCGCAACCGTCCCGCCCGGGACCCGGCTAGGGCGCTTCTTGATGGCAGGAACAGCGGACATGCCCCGACTATAGGCCCGGCCCGCTCGCATTCCAAGTGCCGCGCCGCGGGCCTCAGCCCATGCCGCCATTGATGCCGATCACCTGCCCGTTGATGTAGCCGGCCGCGTCCGAGCACAGGAAGCCCACCAGCGCGGCCACCTCATCCGCCTTGCCGGGGCGGCCGGCCGGCACCAGTTGCTTGATCGCCTCCGGCGCGAACGCGTCGCCGGCCATCGCGCCTTCGATCACCCCGGGCGCGACCACGTTGACGCTGATCCCGCGGCTGGCCATCTCCCGCGCCAGCGACTTGCTGGCGCCGTGCAGCGCGGCCTTGGCCGCGGCGTAGTTGGTCTGCCCGCGATTGCCAAGCACCGCCGCCACCGACGACACGCTGACGATGCGCCCCCAGCGCGTGCGCGCCATCGGCAGCAGCAGCGGCTGGGTCACATTGAAGAAACCGTGCAGCGACACGTCGATGACCCGGTGCCATTGCGCCGCGCTCATCCCGGCCATCGGCGCGTCGTCGTGGATGCCGGCGTTGTTGACCACCACCTGGATCGGACCGGCCTCCAGCAGCACCGCCAGCGCCGCGGCGCTGGCATCGGCATCGGCCACGTCGAACGCCACCGCCTCGGCGCTGCCGCCGGCCGCGGCGATGTCCTGCACCATGGCAGCGGCGCGCGCCACGTTGCCGTTGGCGTGCACGATCACATGCAGCCCGTCCGTGGCCAGGCGCCGGCAGATCGCACCGCCAAGGTCGCCACTGCCGCCGGTGACCAGGGCGCGGCGTTTCGTCGAAGGATCGGTCATGCGCACATTCTCCGTGTTGCGTTGGCTGCGGGACCCTTCATCGTAGAACACGGCGATGTGCAGGGTCAGTGGCCGGCACCCGCCGGGCGCGCCTGCACGGTGCGGCGGATGCATCTTGAGGCGCCAGGATCGGGCGATCGATTATTTGCTGCCGAGCAGCGTCTGCATGTGGTGCGCGGCCTTCCTTACCCGTTCGAGCGCGACCTCGCTATCCACACGCAGGTCTTCCGGCACGGCGCAGTGCTCCATGCATGCGTTCTCGGCGATGGCCCCGCGCAAGTGCGCAATGACGCGGATCATCAGATGGTCCATCCGCCAGCAGATGGACGGTTCGATGCCGGCAAGCCGCTCCGCCGTCGCCGGATGGCTGGTCCCTCCGATCCAGAGGTCCGTCTCGAAGGCGAACTGGATCGCATCGTAACGGGAGTCGGCTTTTGCATAGCCGGGATCGCTGAAGAGGATCTTCCAGCGCGGAATCGCCGAAAACCGCAGGCTGCAGAAGATCGGCCGGAACAGGCGGCGCGACCTGTCCACCTGGGCGATGGATGCCGGGATCTGCGTATAGAAATCGGCGAACACCTCGACCAGATGACCGAGCGCAGGCGGTATGAGCTCGATGTAGCGCGCGATCACGAAGCCGGGCACATCGGCGGCATCGACGGCGGGGATATAGAAAAGATCGCCCGGTTTCGGTGCTCTCAGCGCCTTCATCGGGGGGCTTCCGCATGCATGATCGGTACCGGGCGCCGCTACGCCGCGCCCAGCATCACCGTGGCGCGCCCTTCGGCCAGCAGTTGCGCGCCATGCACGATGCGGAAGCCGTATTGCTGGCTGTCCTCGGCCTGCAGCAGCACTTCGGCCTCGCACTCGATCGCCTCCGGCAGCTCATGCAGATCGGCCACGTGCAGTTGCACGCCGCGCAGCGCGACCAGCATGCCCGGGCGCACCGGCTTGCCGCTGGCGCGGCCGAGCAGGCCGCCGTGCACCGCCATCGCCTGCGCGCCGTATTCGCACAGGTGCAGCGCGCGCAGGCGGCCGCCGCTGCGCAGCGGATGCGCGGCGGCGCGGTGCGCCTGGCTGCGCAGCACGATGCGCTGCGCGTCCCAGGCCACCACTTCTTCCCACAGGCACATCAGGCCCTGGTGCGGCACCAGCGCCGCGATCGCGTCGCGTCCGTGCGGAAGTTCGGTCATGCAGCGTCTCCTAATGCGCGGTGGCTGCGGGCGCGTCGCTGGCGGTCTCGCGCGAGATCAGCAGCGCCAGCACGAAGTTGAACAGCACGCCCAGCGCCACCGTGCTGCCGATCGCGCGCAGCACCGGGATGCTGGAGGCGGCCAGCAGCGCGAACACCAGCAGCGTCATCAGGCTGCACACGATCAGCGCGTGCAGCGTGCGCAACTGGTCGGCGCGGTCGTCGCCGGCGTGGTCGAAGAACAGCGCGTAGTCCAGGCCCAGGCCGGCGGCCAGGATCAGCGCGATCAGGTGGAACAGGTTCAGTTCGACGCCGCAGCCGCGCAGGATCGCCAGGATCAGCAGCGTGGTCAGCGCCATCGGCAGCAGCACGCGCACGATCCGGCGCGGCGTGCGCAGCGCGATCGCCACGGTCAGCGCCAGCAGCAGCGCGGCGATGCCGAGCGCGCCGAGCACGCGGCCGCGGTAGGCGGCGACCAGCGATTCGGAGGCCTCCTTCAGGTCCATCAGCTGCGCGCCACTGCCCTTTACCGCATCGGCCAGCAGTGCCGGGTCGCGCAGGCCGGTCAGCGATACCAGCGCGGTGGCGTGGTCGGCGCGGTCCAGCAACAAGCCATCGACCGTGGTTGCCAGCGGCGTGCCATGCAGGTCGCGCGCGGTCAGCGGCGGCGCGCTGCGGGCGCGCTCCAGATCGGCCAGGAACGGCGCGAAGGCGTCGGCACGGAACGGCGTGGCGGCCACCGCGGCGGCGGTCAGCGCGCGCGCCTGCGCCGCATCCGGCAACGCCGCCTGGCGCCGCTGCTGGGTCGCCGCGCTGGGCAGGTAGCGCGCGGCCATGTCGTAGCCGGCCAGCTCGCCGCGCGCGACCAGCGCATCCAGGCGCGGACGCAGTCGCTCGGAGGCGGCCAGCGCGGCGTCGGCGGAGGCGGCCGGCAGCGCCAGCACGTAGCGCACGTCCGGCGCGCCCAGTTCCTTGCGCAGATGCGCGTCGCGGGCCAGGCCGTCGGCCGGCACCGGGGTCAGCTTGGACAGGTCGTTCTGCCAGAACGGACCCGGCGCGAACGCGATCACCGCCGCGGCGACCAGCGCCAGCGGCAGCAGCGACCAGCGCGGCCGCGGCAGCCGCGCGATGCCGTGCCACAGCCGCGCCAGCGCCGGCGAATCGGCGTGGTCGCGCGGCGAGGGGTCGATCAGCGCCGGCAACAACAGGCGCGTGGTCAGCGCCGCCACCAGCAACCCGGCGATGGTGAACACCGCCAGCTGGCGCAGGCCGTCCACCCCGGAGAACAGGAAGGTGACGTAGGCGATGCAGGTGGAGACCACGCCGGTGGCCAGCGTCGGCCACAGGTGGCGCGCATTGGCGCGCGGATCCAGGCCCGGGCGCTGATGGCTGAACAGGTGGATCGGATAGTCCTGGACCACGCCGATCAGGGTGAAGCCGAACGCCACGGTGATGCCGTGCACGCCGTCGAACAGCAGCGCCACCGCACCCAGCCCGGCCAGGCCGGCGCTGGCCAGCGGCAGCACGCCGAGCACCGGGATCTTCCAACTGCGGTAGGCGACCAGCAGCAGCACGATCAGGCCCAGCGTATCCAGCATGCCGATCCACTGCGCCTCGTTCTGGGTGCGCCCGCCGATCTCCACCGAGAACGCGCCGGGGCCGGTCAGGGTCAGGCGGCTGGCGCTGCCGGCGCTGGCCTTGGCGAAGGCGGCATGGATCGCGTCCACCGCCTGCTGCTGCCCGGTCGGATCGAACCCGGCGGCGCGGGTCTGCGCGACCAGCAGCGCGTCCTTGCCGGCGCGGTCGAACCAGACCCCGTCGCGCTGCTGCGGGCCGCCAGCCGGCTGCAGGCTCTCGGCCAGGTGCAGCACTTCCAGGGTCGGATCGCGCGGCAGCAGCGGCTCGACCATCGCCGCGGCCGGCGAGCCCAGGTCCTGCAGCCGCGACTGCAGCGCGTCGGCCAGCGTCGCCGCATCCAGCGGCTGGGCGTCGAAGCTGTCGCTGAGCAGGTAGCGGTAGGCCAGCAGCCGCTCGGGAATCGCGTCCAGGCCGGCATCGGCGCCATTGGCGACCAACTCGAAGGTGTCGCGCTGCGCGGCCAGCTGCGCGCGCAGCGCCTGCGATTGCCGCGCCAGCGTCGGCGCATCGGCGCCGGACAGCGACATCAGCAGCAGCCGCGAGCCCGGGCCTTCGCCGAGTTCGTCGAGCAGCAATCTTTGCGCGGGGGTCTGGGCTTCGGGCATGAATTTGCGCAGATCGCCCGATACCTGCAGCACGTTGCCCAGCCATACGCCGGCAATGGTCAACAGCGCCAGCCACAGCAGCGCCAGCGAGATGCGCGCCTTCGAGCTCAATCCACGTTTCATCGCTGCGACCACGCAAGCGCCAGCACATTCTTACCCGGGGCCACGCGCAGCACGGCCCGCCCGCAGCGATCGCAAGCGGACATCAGCGCGCGTCGCCGTGGCACAGCGCGGTCAGCGCCTCGGTCTCGGCCAGGCTGGCCGCGTCGCGCGCGGCGCCGGCCAGCAATGTGCGCTGCACGTCGCCCTTGGCCGGGGTGGTCTCGATGCAGCGCAGCTCGGCGCCGCGGCCGTACAGGCGCAGGCTGCGCACCTGCGCGGCCAGTGCCGGGTCCTTGGGCTGCAGCTGCAGTTGCCAGCGTTCGCGGGTGCCGCTGCTGCTCAGCGTGTAGTGCTGCTGCAACTGCGCACGGTCGCCGGACAGCAGCGCGCCGAAGCCGTTCTGCAGGCCGGCCAGTTCCGGCACCCGCGCCAGCGAGAAACGCCGCGGCGCCTTGCCGGCCCGCTCCAGCGTCGCTTCGCCGCCGCGCAGGGTGGTGGTCTCGCGGTACGGCGCGGTGACCTCGCGCACCAGCGTGTCGGTGTCCGGGCGCCGGTACTGGCCCTGCACGCGCAACGGCGCCTTCAGCAGCGCCGAGCCGCGCAGTTCGACGAAATCGGTGCTGACCGGGACCGGCCGCGCCAGCTTCTGCAGGATCCAGCCGGGGTCGAGCGGCTCAGGCGACGCGGCGCACAGCGGTGCGGCG
Source organism: Xanthomonas sp. JAI131 (assembly GCF_013410075.1). Classification (NCBI taxonomy): domain Bacteria; kingdom Pseudomonadati; phylum Pseudomonadota; class Gammaproteobacteria; order Lysobacterales; family Lysobacteraceae; genus Xanthomonas; species Xanthomonas sp. JAI131. The sequence goes on from NZ_JACCCN010000004.1 coordinate 200,122, forward strand.
CTGCACAGCAGTATCAGCATCCACGGCAAGAGGCGGCGCATCGGCATGGCGGTTGTTCCAGAAATCGTAGAAGTTGAACCAGTTGTACGGCGCGGAGCGCGTGTAATGTTCCAGCCTGGCGGCGTAATCGCGGATGAGCGCGGCCAATGCCGGCGCACGCTGCCGGCGCGGCAGGTCCAGGCCTTCGCTGAAGGTCTCGAACACCAGCTGGTAGCGGTTGCCGCCGCGGTACAGGCCGAACGCCAGCACCACCGGCACCTTCAGCGCCGCGGCGATCAGCCACGGCGAGGTCGGGAACATCGCGCCCTGGCCGATGAACGCGGCCGGCAGCGCCGGGTCTTCCGGGCGCGGCCGATCGACCAGCAGCGCGACCAGCGCACCTTCGTCGGTGGCCTGCTTGATCGCCATGACGATCGAGGTGCTGTCCATGCCGGCATCGATGATGTTGGCCGCCAGCTGCGGGTTCAGCGCGCCCAGCAGTTCGGTCATCGCCGGGTTGTGGGCCTTGTCCAGCACTACCTTGACCTGTACGTCCGGGCGCTCGGTGGCCAGCACCCGCAGCGCGTCGAAGCTGCCCAGGTGCGAGCCGAAGATCAGCACGCCGCGGCCGCGGTCCATCTGCGCATGCAGTTGCTCCAGGCCCTGGATGTCGACCCGGAAGCGGTGCATCTGCCCGCACAGCATGAACACCCGGTCCAGGATGGTCGAGGCGAAGGTGTGGATGTGCCGGGCCACGTCCAGCAGCGTGGCCGGGCGAGCGAACACGCGGCCCAGGTAGTCGCGCGAGTCGCGCCGTTCCGGGCCGCGCACCAGCAGGAAATACAGGGTGATCGGATACAGCAGCAGGCGCCCGAGCGCGCGGCCGCCGTAGCGGGCGATGCTGCGGATCAGCCACAGCGCGAAGCGGCCGCCGCCCTCGGGGCGGTGTTTCCAGCTGGCGCTCACGGGGCCGCCTCGACGACCAGGTCGCCGCTGACCAGCAGGTCCTCGCCGCGGCGCACGCGGAAACGCCAGCGCGGCGCGACGCCGTCCAGTTCCACCCGCGCCGGCTGCCCGGGCAGCAGCGGCTGCAGGAACTTCACCTGCGGCAGGCGCAGCGGCCCGCACGCACCGTGCGCGGCCTCCACGGCCTGCAGCACGTGGTCCAGCACGACGACGCCGGGCACGACCGGGTGGCCCGGGAAATGCCCTGGCAGGCTGGGGTGATCATGCGGTACGACGAAATCCATAAGGCTGGCGACTCAGATCCTGGGTTCGAGCATGGCACGGACGGCCTGGTGTGCGCGCTGGGTCAGCTGTTGCCGGTCCAGCGGGCCATCGGCGCCGTTCACGTTGATCGGCGTGCCGATCCGCACCCGGATCACCCCGGGCCGCACCCGGAACAGGCTGGTCGACGGCAGCACCTTGCCCGCTCCGTCCAACGCCACCGGCACCACGTCCACGCCAGCATCGATAGCGGCCTGCAGCAGCCCGGCCTTGAATTCGGCCAGTTCGCCGCTGCGGCTGCGGGTGCCTTCGGGGAACAGGCACAGGTCCTGACCCTGGCGCAGCAAGGCCGCGGCCTGACGCCGGACCATGGCGCCGGCGCGGCGGCTGTCGCGGTCCAGGAACAGCATGCCGGTGGCGCGCGCATACCAGCTCACGAACGGCACCTGCAGCATTTCGTCCTTGAGCAGGAAGCGCAGCGGCACCGGCAACGCCGCGAACAGCGCGCAGATGTCGATGATCGACTGGTGGTTGCTGACGAACAGGTGGTTGCGCGACCAGTCCACCCGCTCCTGGCCTTCCACTTCGAAGCGCACGCCGGCGCCGAAGAACAGCACCGGCGCCCATACCCGCGCGCCCATGCGCAGCGGCAGCCGCGGCCCGGCCAGCAGCAACAGGCCCAGCGCCACGACGATGCCCAACCCGGTGAACGCCAGCGTGAACAGCAGTTGCAAGGTATTCCACACGGCCCAGGCCATGCGCGACGGCATCCCTGCCTGCGGCATCTTCAGTTTGTCCTTGATGATCTGCACAAGCCTCTGCATCCCCCGATGCGCGCGTCAGCGCAATAGATCGCGCCAAAAAACCGGCCCCAGCCGCGCCAGCTGGTGCAGGAAGTCAGGCAGATTACGGTAGGGACGCTGCGGAAACCAGCGCCCGCGCAGGAAGTACTCGCCGACGAAGAAGCCGCCGATCACGCCGTAGCCCAGCAGGTTGGCGATCAGCGAGGCGCGCGCATCGCTGATCGGCACCGGCGAGGCCAGCCCCAGCTGCGCCAACACCCCGCTCGGCACGGCGCACAGCGCCAGCAACAGGTTCAGCAAGGTCATGGCGGCCAGCAGCAGGGTCCAGGCCAGGGTCAGCCGGCGCGTGTAGCGCAGCTGCTCGGGCGCAAGCGGCAATCCGGCCTGGCGGTACAGCGCCTCGACGATGCGCGAGATCAGCGGGGTGCGCCCGCGCTGCAGGCTGCGCCCGAAGAACCAGGCCACCCAGGCGGTGAACAGCACCGGCGGCGCGGCCAGCAGCAGCAGCGCGTGCGGCGAGCGCCACAACGGCACCAGCGCGGCCAGCGCCAGCAGCGCCAGCGCCCAGGCCCACGGCCGCAGCCGCGCCATCGGCTCCACCAGCACCATCAGCACCAGCGCCGCGCCCGCCAGCACGGCCAGATCGGGACGGTGCGCGGCGTTGGCCCAGTGCGCCAGCGGCGAATACGCCAGCGCCAGCAGCACCCCCAGCGCCAGCGCCCACGGCGCGGCGGCGGCCGGGTCAGCTGGTCTTGTTGGCTTCGACATGCGCCGACAGTGCGCGCAGCGAGGCGAAGATGCGGCGGTTCTCGTCGTTGTCCGAGCGCAGCTGGAAGCCGTAGCGCTTGCTGATCGCCAGCGCCAGTTCCAGCGCGTCGATCGAGTCCAGTCCCAGCCCGGTATTGAACAGCGGCGCCTCCGGATCGATGTCGCCGGGCTGCACGTCTTCCAGGTTCAGGCTCTCGACCAGCAGCTCGGCCAGTTCACGTTCGGCGGCGGTTTGCGAAGACATCCAGGGGCTTCCAGGCGGTGAGGACAGGTGCGACAAGATGGTGCATCGCGCGCAGCGACGCAACTGTCCGACCCTGGCAGGCAAGCTATCATGGCATTCGTCTTACATGTCCACCGCAGGTTTTTCAGGATGAATTCCACCGCCCCTGTCGGCGCGTCCGCGCCGTCCCCCGCCGCCCCACAGGCGCCCGCGGCGGAAACGCCCGACGTGCTGGTGATCGGCGGCGGCCCCGCCGGATGCGCCGCGGCGACCCTGCTGGCGCAGCAGGGCTGGCAGGTGACCCTGCTGGAAAAGGACCGCCATCCGCGCTTCCACATCGGCGAATCGCTGCTGCCGATGAACATCCCGATCCTGCAGCGGCTGGGCGTGCTCGAGCAGGTGCGTGCGATCGGCGTGCTCAAGCTCGGCGCCGATTTCCCCAACGACAGCGGCGGCTACAACACCTTCCGCTTCGCCAAGGCGCTGGATGCGCAGTCCGACTACGCGTTCCAGGTGCCGCGCGCCGACTTCGACCGGGTCCTGTTCGCTCACGCCCGCGCCGCCGGCGCCGACCTGCGCGAGGAGACCAAGGTCGAGACGGTGCAGCTGGACGGGGAGCAACCGCTGGTACAGGCGCGCAGCGCCGACGGCGTGCACACCTTCCGCCCGCGCTACCTGATCGACGCCAGCGGCCGCGACACCTTCCTCGGCAACAAGCTCAAGCTCAAGCGCGCCAACGCCCGGCACCAGTCGGCGGCATTGTTCAGCCATTTCCGCGGGGTGGCGCGGCGCCCCGGCGAGGACGCCGGCAACATCAGCATCTACCGCCACCCGCATGGCTGGATGTGGCTGATCCCGCTGCCCGACGACGTGATGAGCGTCGGCGCGGTGTGCTACCCGGAATACATGAAGACCCGCCAGGGCGACAGCGAGGCGTTCCTGATGCGCACCCTGGCGCTGAACCCCGACGTGGTCGAACGCATGGCCGGCGCGCAGCGTGTGGCGCCGGTGCACGCCACCGGCAACTACGCCTACGAGTGCACGCGCATGAGCGGGCCGCGCTGGCTGATGCTCGGCGACGCCTATGCCTTCGTCGATCCGATGTTCTCCTCCGGCGTGTACCTGGCCATGCACAGCGCCGAGCGCGGCGCGGCCATGGTCGATGCGGCGCTGCGCGATCCGGCGCGCGAGGCGCGGCTGCAGCGCGGCCTGGAGAAGCACCTGCGGCGCGGCCTGAGCGAGTTCAAATGGTTCATCTACCGCTTCACGTCGCCGACCATGCGCGAGCTGTTCGCGCAGCCGCGCAACGTGCTGCAGGTGGAACAGGCGGTGGTGGCGATGCTGGCCGGCGACGTGTTCGACAACCGCGCGGTGCTGCGCCGGCTGCGCGTGTTCCGCGCGATCTACGCCATGTCCGCGGCCGCGATGTTGCCGCGCGCCTGGCACTCCTGGCGCCAGCGGCGGCGCCAGGCACGCGAACACTTCCAGGGCGACACCTTGCACGGAGACAGATCATGAGCCGGCCGCACCCGCAGTTCCCGCACCACGAGCAGCGGCATCCGCAGCTGCAGGTGGACTATGTCGCCGAGACCGATCCGGGCGAGCTGCTGCGCGACGACCGGGTGCTGGCGGTGTTCGGCTTCGGCAACGACGCCCCGCACCACGCCGATCCGCGCTACCTGCGCGTGCCGCTGCAGCCGCACGGCCCGCGCATGCTCGAGGTCTGGCGCACCGACGCGCCGGTCAGCAGCGGCCGCGACGGCGACATCGCCTGGGCCAGCGACGGGCGCCTGCAGTTCGGCGTGATCGAGATCGACGAGCAGGCGCTGGAGATCGAAGAGGCCTCGACCCTGGCCTATGCGCAGATCACCGCCTTCGTCGCCGGCAGCGCCACGCCACGCCTGCTGCGGATCTGGAACTACCTCGACGCGATCACCCTGGGCAGCGGCGACCGCGAGCGCTACCGCCAGTTCTGCGTCGGCCGCGCGCGCGGCCTGGGCGACTTCGACGCCAGCCAGCTGCCGGCGGCCACCGCGGTCGGCCGTTGCGACGACGCGCGGGTGATCCAGATCTACTGGCTGGCCGCCGCGCAGGCCGGCACGCCGCTGGAGAACCCGCGTCAGGTCAGCGCCTACCGCTACCCGCGCCAGTACGGGCCGCAATCGCCGAGCTTCGCCCGCGCGATGCTGCCGCCGGCCGGCAGCGACATGCCGCTGCTGCTGTCCGGCACCGCCAGCGTGGTCGGCCATGCATCGATGCACACCGGCCAGCTGCTGGCGCAACTGGAGGAAACCTTCGCCAACTTCGACGCGCTGCTGGCCGCCGCGCGCACCCACAGCCCCGACCTGCCGGCGCAGTTCGGCGACGGCACCCGGCTCAAGGTCTACGTCCGCGAAGCCGCCGACCTGCCGCTGGTCGCGGCCGCGCTCGATGCCCGCTTCGGCGACCGCGTGCCGCGCCTGCTGCTGCACGCGGTGATCTGCCGCAACGAACTGGCGGTGGAGATCGATGGCGTGCATGGGTGAGCGTGCGCGCGGCTCAGCGCGCCAGCTCGCCATCGCCGCGACGGCTGGTGCGGTTCGTTCGACCAGGCGTCGAGCAATGCAGGACGTTCGGTCGCCACTGCCACTGCGGTTCGCCACCTGCAGATGCGCGCGCCTCAATCCCAAGTAACGTCGCCAGCTGCTCGGCGGCGTCCGCCCCAGATCCTCGCACTGGCATGCCATGTCCGACATTCGCCGCAAGATCGTGATCGTGTCCGGCGCCCCTGGCGCAGGAAAAACCACCTTGGCGATGCCGCTCGCCAAACGGCTCGGCTTTCCGCTGTTCTGCAAGGATGTCATCAAGGAAACGCTGACCGACAGCCTCGGCGACAGCGGCGGCGATCTCGCGGCATCGCGCCGGCTTGGCGGCGCGGCGATGGAACTGCTCTGGTCGCTGGCACGCCACGCGCCGCACGCGGTGCTGGAAGCCAACTTCCGGCCCCGCAGCGCATACGAACGCGACAAACTGGCCAGCCTGGACGCAGTCATCGTCGAGGTTCACTGCGACTGCGGCCCCGACGAAACCGCCCGGCGTTTTCGGGATCGCGCCGCGGCCAGCGCACATCACGCCGCGCATCCGTTGAAAGAACTGCCGCCGGACATGCTTGCGGAGTACGCCGGACCGGTTGGACTAGGGACGGTGGTGGCGGTGAATACGCGCGTGCCGGTGGACCTGGAGCGCCTCGTGGCAAAGGTATTGAGCGCTTTATCCTGAAGAGCGGCGACTGGTCCATTCGGCGTTGAGGCCAGGCCGAGTGCCAAAGGCAGCGACGACCGCCAGGGCGTGCGGGATGCGCACCGTATCCGCTTAGCCGATCAGGACCCGCAACGGATTTCCCGGCCGATGCAGCGCCATGCTGCGCAGATGCGGCTGTCACCGGAAGCGCTACGGCATCCGGAGCCAATCGACCCTCACCCCTCGCGCTCGCCCGCCAACAACGCCAGCAACCGATCGCGCGGCAACTTGCCGGTCTCGTTGCGCGGCAGGGCGTCGAGCTTGCGCAGGCGGCGCGGCAGGAACACCGGGTCCAGCTCGCGGCGCAATGCGGCCAGGATCGCGGCTTCGTCCAGGCTCGGCGCGACCACCACGGCCGCGATGCGGCCGACGCGCTGACCGGGTTCCGGCTCCAGTTGCAGCATCGCGCCGTCGACCACGCCCGGCACGGCCAGCAGGCGCCGGGTCAGGTCGGCCAGCGAGGCGCGCTTGCCGGCGATCTCCAGCAGGTCGGCCTGGCGGCCGCGCACCTGGAAGCGGCCGTCGGCGTCCACGTCCATCAGGTCGGCCAGCAGCACCGGCTGCGGCAGGTGCGGCGCGTGCACCAGGGTGCCGTCCGGTTGCGGCGCCACGCGCACGCCGGGCAGCGGCGTCCACTGCGCCTCGCAGGCGGTGCGGCGGCTGGCGAACACGCAGGTTTCGGTGGAGCCGAACATCTCGCGCACCTGCCCGCCGAAGCGCGCCTCGGCGGCCGCGGCCAGTTCCTGCGCCAGCGGCGCGGTGGCCGAGACGATGCCGGCCAGCGGCGGCAGGGCGACGCCGGATTCGACCAGCGCACGCAGGTGCACCGGCGTGGTCACCAGCAGCCGCGGCGCCGGCACCTGCGCCAGCGCGCGCGCCACGTCCTCGGGGAAGAACGGCCGCCCGGCATGCACCGCCAGCGGCGTCACCAGCGGCAGCAGGATCGACAGCTCCATGCCGTACATGTGCTGCGGCGGCACCGTCGCCACCACCTGCGGTACCGCGTCCGCCTCCCACAATCCGACCAGCGCCAGCAGATCCTGGCGGGTGCTGGTCAGGAAGTTGCCCCAGGTCTTGGGGTTGGGTTTCGGCGTACCGGTGCTGCCGGACGTGAAGCCGATCGCGACCAGCGCATCGGCCGCCAGTTGCGGCATGTCGCCGTCCAGGCTCGGCAACGGATCGGGCAGCTGCCAGTAGCGCGGCGGCGACTCGGCCAGCGCCAGGTCGCCCAGGCAATAGCTGTCGGCATGGCTGCGCTGCACCTCGGCGACTACTGCCGGCGCGCGCGAGGACGGCAGCAGCGAGGTCTGCCCGCGCAGCGCCACCGCGCAGAACGCGACCATGAACCGGTAGCGGTCCTCGCACAGGTTCAGCGCATGCCGGCCCGGCGGCAGCACCGCCGCCAGGCCGCGCACATGGCCGAGGAACGTGGCCAGATCGATGTGCTGGCCGCCGGCGTAGGCCAGCGGACGGTGCAGGTCGCCGACGGCAAGCGGATGCAGGAGCGGCGGGGAAACGGCGGACGAAGCGACAGGCATGCGTGGCGAAGGCTCGGCGGGCGACAGGCCCGCAACGGGCAGCGCGAATCGGTAGCTTGGCGGCCACCGCCGTCGCTGGCAAGCCGGGCGCACTGCCCACGCGATGGCGGCACGCCGCACGCGCGCCGCGATTCCACCGAAGAACTCAGTGGTGGTAGCCGCTGTCGGCCGTGATCTTGCCGCGGAACACCCGGTACGACCATGCGGTATAGCCCAGGATCACCGGCAGCAGCACCACCAGCCCGGCCAGCACGAAGCCCTGCGAGGACGGCGGCGACGCCGCTTCCCAGATGGTCAGCCCCGGCGGCACGATGTTCGGCCAGATGCCCAGCACCAGCCCGAAGAAACCGAGCACGAAGAAGCACAGGGTCAGCACGAACGGGCGCGCGTCGCGGCCCTGCGCCATCGCCGCGCGCCACAGCGCGAACGCGTTGACCAGCACCAGCAGCGGCACCGGCGACAGCCACCAGAAATTGCCGCCGTGGAACCAGCGCGCCATGATCCGCGAGTCCAGGAACGGCAGCCAGGCGCTGACCAGGCCCATGAACACCACCACCACCAGCACCAGCGGCCGGGTCAGCGAACGCGCGATGCGCTGCATCGGCCCTTCGGTCTTCAGGATCAGCCAGCTGCCGCCGAGCAGCGCATAGCCGAACACCACCGCCGCGCCGGTCAGCATCGAGAACGGGCTGAACCAGCCCAGCACGCCGCCGAGGTACTTGCCGCCCTGCAGCGGCATGCCCTCGACCAGCGCGCCGAGGATCACGCCCTGCCAGAACGCCGCGCACAGCGAGCCCAGCGCGAACGCCCAGCCCCACAGGTACTTGGAGCGATGCGCCTTGAAGCGGAACTCGAACGCCACGCCGCGGAACACCAGCGCGATCAGCATCAGCAGCACCGGCAGGTACAGCGCCGACAGGATCAGCGCATAGGCCTTGGGGAACGCCGCCAGCAGGCCGGCGCCGCCGAGCACCAGCCAGGTCTCGTTGCCGTCCCAGATCGGCGCGGCGGTGTTCATCATCAGGTCGAGCTGATCCTCGTCCTCGGCGAACGGGGCGAGGATGCCCAGGCCGAGCACGAAGCCGTCCAGCAGCACGTACATCAGCACGCCGAACCCGATCACCCCGAACCAGATCACCGGCAGCACGGTGGCCATGTCCATCAGCGCGTCTCCTCGAGATCGTCGCCGGCCGCCGAGATCGGCCGCGCCGGCGTCCTGTCGCCATCGTGCAGCTGCGGCTCGGGCTCGTGCGGCATCGGCCCCTTGCGCAGCATCTTCAGGATGTACCAGCCGCCGAAGCCGAACACGAAGGCGTAGGCGGCCACGTACACGCCCAGCGACACCCACACCATCGCCGGGCTGATCGCGCTGACCGCATCGCGGGTGCGCAACAGCCCGTAGATCACGTACGGCTGGCGCCCGATCTCGGTGACGAACCAGCCGGCCAGCAAGGCCACGAACCCGGCCGGCAGCATCGCGTTCCAGGCCACGTGCAGCCAGCGCCGCCGCAGCAGCGTGCCGCGCCACCAGAACCACAGCGACACGAAGGCCAGCAGCAGCATCGCCATGCCCAGGCCGACCATGATCCGGAACGCGTAGAACACCGGCTTCACCGGCGGCCGTTCGTCGGCGGGCACCGAGGTCAGCGGCGCGATCTCGCCGTCCAGGGTATGGGTCAGGATCAGGCTGCCCACGCGCGGGATCTTGACCTCGTAGTCGTTGCGCTCGGCCTGTTCGTTGGGCACCGCGAACAGCACCAGCGGCACGCCGGCGCCGGGCGCCTCGCCATGCCAGTGCGCCTCCATCGCCGCCACCTTGATCGGCTGGTGCTCGAGCGTGTTCAGGCCATGCGCGTCGCCGGCGGCGATCTGCAGCGGCACCGCGATCGCAGCGAACGCCACCGCCAGCTTCAGCATCCGTCCCGCCACCTGCACGTGCACGCCACGGCGCAGGTACCAGCCGCTGACCCCGCCGATCACGAAGCAGGTGGTGATGAACGCGGCCAGCACCATGTGCGCCAGCCGGTACGGGAACGACGGATTGAAGATCACCTCGCGCCAGCTGGCAGGCTGGAACACGCCATCGACGATGGCGTAGCCGGCCGGCGTGTGCAGCCAGCTGTTGGCCGACAGGATCCAGAAGGTGGAGATCAGCGTGCCCAGCGCGACCAGGCAGGTGGACAGGAAGTGCAGCTTCTCCGGCACCTTGCGCCAGCCGAACAGCATCACCCCGAGGAACGAGGCCTCCAGGAAGAACGCGGTCAGCACTTCGTAGCTGAGCAGCGGGCCGAGGATGTTGCCGGCGCGCTCGCTGAGCACCGACCAGTTGGTGCCGAACTGGAAGCTCATCACGATGCCGCTGACCACGCCCATGCCGAACGACACCGCGAAGATCTTCAGCCAGAAGAAATACAGGTCGCGCCACAGCGTGTCGCGGGTGCGCAGCCAGCGCCACTCCAGGAACGCCAGCCAGCTCGACAGGCCGATGGTGAAGGCCGGGAACAACACGTGGAAACTGATGACGAATCCGAACTGGATACGCGAGAGCAGCACTGCGTCCATGGACGTCGCTCGTGAAACCGTAACTGGCCGCCATTGTTGGCCCAGCCGGGCGAAATTGCGTGTGACGTCTTGTCGCAGGGCCGGGATTGGGGATTGGGGATTGGCAAAAGCGAAAGGCCTCTGCGAATCCCCAATGCCGAATCCCCAATCCCGGCCGCCCCATGACCAACGGCGCAGTCGCCGCGCCATCGCGGCTGCTACCCTCCCCGCTTGCCCGTTCGTCCGGAATCCAGATGCGTCGCGTAACCCTGTGCGTTGTGTTGCTGTCCCTGTCCTGCCTGGCGCCGCTGGCCGCCGCGCAGGAAACCGCCGCTCCGTTGACGATCGAGCAGGCGATGGCCGATCCGGACTGGATCGGGCCGCCGGTCGAGGCCGCCTGGTGGGCCTGGGACGGGCGCCAGGTGCAGTACCAGCTCAAGCGCGCCGGCAGCCCGGTGCGCGACACCTACCGCCAGGGCGTCGATGGCGCCGCTGCGCAGCGCGTCGAGGACAGCCAGCGCAGCACCCTGGATGCGGCCGATCCGGTCTACGACGCGCGTCGCCAGCGCATGCTGTTCGTGCGCAACGGCGACGTGTTCCTGCGCGACTTGCGCAGCGGCGCGCTGACCCAGCTGACCCGCAGCAACGACGCCGCGGCGCGCCCGCAGTTCACCACCGACGGCGGCGCGCTGTGGCGGGTCGGCAACGACTGGTACCGCTGGAGCGCCGGCGGCGGCACGCTGCAGGCGGCGGTGCTCAAGGCCGAGCGCGATCCCGACGCCGCGCCCAAGCCCGATGCGCTGCGCGAGCAGCAGCTGCGCACCCTGGAGACCCTGGCCCGCGATCGCGCGCAGCGCGAGCTGGCGCGGCAGCAGGAACAGGCCTGGCGCCGCGCCGACGGCAGCCGCGCGCCGGCGCCGGTGTACCTGGGCGAAGACGTGGCCATCGACGACAGCGCGCTGTCGCCGGACGGCCGCCACCTGCTGGTGGTGACCCACGCCAAGGGCGGCGACGAAGGCCGCGACGGCAAGATGCCCAAGTACGTGACCGAATCGGGCTACGAGGAATTCCAGGAAACCCGCACCCGCGTCGGCCGCAACCCGCCGCTGGCGCAGACGCTGTGGCTGGTCGACGTGAGCGCCGGCAGCGCGCGCAAGCTCGACGTCGCCGCCCTGCCCGGCATCGACGCCGATCCGCTGGCGGCGCTGCGCAAGGCGGCCAAGCAGGAGCCGCTGAAGGGCCCGCGCGCGATCCGCGTGGAGACCGACGGCGATGGCGCCGGTCCGGCGATCCACTGGAGCGACGACGGCCGCAATGTCGCGGTGATGCTGCGCGCAGTGGACAACAAGGACCGCTGGATCGCCAGCGTCGACCTGGACAAGGCCACCCTGCTCAACCGCCACCGTCTCACCGACGCGGCCTGGATCGGCTGGAGCTTCAACGACTTCGGCTGGCTGGCGGACAACCAGACGCTGTGGCTGCTGTCCGAGCAATCCGGCTATGCGCACCTGTACACCCAGCGCGGCAACGACAAGCCGCGGCAACGCACCTCGGGCAAATGGGAAGTCTCCGCGCCGATCGCCACTGCCGACGGCCAGGGCTTCCTGTTCCTGTGCAACCGCAAGTGGCCGGGCGACTACGAGGTGTGCAAGCTCGACCTGCGCGACGACCGCGTCAGCGAACTGACCGCGCTCGACGGCGTGGAAGACTTCGCGCTGTCGCCGGACGGCCAGCAGCTGCTGGTGCGCTACTCGGGCAGCTACCTGCCACCGCAGCTGGCGGTCGTGCCGGTGGCCGGCGGCAACGCGCGCACCCTCACCGACACCCGCAGCGCCGCGTTCAAGGCGCGCGACTGGATCCAGCCGCAATACGTGCAGGTGCCGTCCAAGCACGGCGCCGGCGTGGTCTGGGGCAAGTACTACGGCCCGCAGCATCCCGAGCCCGGCAAGCGCTACCCGATCGTGATGTTCGTGCACGGCGCCGGCTACCTGCAGAACGTGTCGGCGCGCTACACCCCGTACTTCCGCGAGCAGATGTTCCACAACCTGCTGGTGCAGAAGGGCTACGTGGTGCTCGACCTGGACTACCGCGCCAGCGCCGGCTACGGCCGCGACTGGCGCACCGCGATCTACCGCAACATGGGCCATCCGGAGCTGGAGGACTACCTGGACGGCCTGGACTGGCTGGTCGCCGACAAGCAGGGCGATCGCGACCGCGCCGGCATCTATGGCGGTTCCTATGGCGGCTTCATGACCTACATGGCGCTGTTCCGCAGCCCCGGCACGTTCAAGGCCGGCGCCGCGCTGCGCCCGGTCGGCGACTGGACCCAGTACAACCACGAGTACACCGCCAACATCCTCAACACCCCGGAGCTGGACCCGGAGGCCTACCGCGCCTCCTCGCCGATCGAATACGCCGCCGGCCTGCGCGACCACCTGCTGATCGCCCACGGCATGGTCGACGACAACGTGTTCTTCCGCGATTCGGTGAGCATGAGCCAGAAGCTGATCGAGCTGCACAAGGACAACTGGGAGATCGCCCCGTACCCGCTGGAAAAGCACGGCTTCACCCGCGCCGATTCGTGGCTGGACGAGTACAAGCGGGTGCTGAAGCTGTTCGAGCAGCAGGTGAAATAGGTCTGCCTTTCGGCAAGCGGTCGCGGCTGAAGCCGCTCCTACAGGACTGCCTGCGGAACGCAGGGGCTGTTGTGGGAGCGACTTCAGTCGCGACGAGCGAAGCGCCGGCTTGCCGCTGACCGGCGGGCGAGGGGGCACAGCTCGCTTGCGCCGGCAGCCACCCGCCCTATCCTTGCCGGACGCTTCGCGGCCCCCTCGTGCCGCCACCCCATCGAAGGACCGCCGATGCCACCCCCGCCCCTGCCCTCCGCACGCAACCCGATGATCGACACGATGGCGAAGATCTCGCTGGTGGTCGGCGTGGTCTGGCTGCTGTACGCGCTGTGCCAGGTGGCGGTGCTGGCGCTGCTGCCCGATGGCGCGCTGCAAGGGCTGTTCGCGCGCGTCGGCATCACGCCGCCGGCGCTGTGGCAATGGTGCCTGGACCACATGCTCGCGCTGTCGCTGCTGTCGGCATTGCTGGCGCTGCTGTTCAGCGCCTCCGCGTGGGGGCTGCAGCAACGGCGCGAATGGGCACGGCTGAGCTTCGTCGCCTTCCTGGTCGTCACCGGACTGGCCAACTTCGCCAGCCTGCCGCTGATGTGGCACTTCTTCGGCGCGATGCACCAGATGCTGCCCAAGGCGCTGCTGCACAGCGCTGACGGCGCGCAGTTGCTCGCTCAGCTGCAGTCCGGACGCATGATCAGCATGGCCACCGCCGCGGTGACCTCCCTGGTCTTCGCCGCGCTGCATGGCTGGATCGTCTACCAGTTGTACCGGCCGGCGATCCGCGCCGAATTCCGCAGCTGATCCCACCCGCCGGCATCGCCGGCTTCGAAAAGGATTTCCGATGACATCGCATTGCCCCAGCCGCCGCTTCCTGGCCGGCGCCACCCTGCTCGCGCTGGCCTGGTTCGGGATCGCCGCCTGCGCCGCCGCCGCGCCCGCCGCCCCCGTCTGCGGCCTGTACGTGGACGGCGCGCAGAACGCGCTGTACCTGGAAAGCGCAGACAGCGCGCGGCTGGAACCCGAGCAGGACACGCCGCGGCGCTTCCATCTGCAGCGCGAGGGCAACGCCTTGCAGCTGTTCGATCTGGCCAGCGGCCGCAGCGAGCGCTACACGCTCTCGGCCGACGCCGCGCAAGTCCGTGCGGCGGACGGCACCGTCTATCGGCGCGGCAGCAGCGCGCCCTGCGCCGCCTCCGTCCCGGCGGCGACAGCGGCGATCGCGCAATGCCGCGCGGACCTGCCGGCCTGCGCGCAGCGGCTGGCGTCAGGCGACCAAGCGCAAGCCGCGGCGCTGTGCGGGCCGCAGTTGCCGTTCGCCTGCCGTGCGCTGCTCGATCCCGCAGCGACGGCGACCACCGCCCCCGACCAGGCCGGGGCTGCCGTGCAGCCCGAAGCCGTGTGCCAGCGCAGCGCCTCCCCGCAGATCTGCACTGCGGCGGCGGAACGGCAGTGGGACGACGGCCAGTTCCTGCGCGCCAAGGCACTGCTTGAACAGGCCTGCGCCCTGTCCGATCCGGTGGCCTGCGGCCGCACCACGGCACTGGAAGACGTGGACGCGGCGCTGCTGCAGTCGCCGCCGGCCACACGGCTGCCATGCGGCCGTTTCATCGCCCCCATCGGCGACGCAATCAGCCTGCAGTTCGGCGCCGATGGCAGCGTGCGCGACGGCAACGGCAACGTGATGGAAGCGCGTCTGGAGGACGGGCAGGTCGCGCTGCGCCAGCAGGATGGACAGCCATGGCGGCTGCGTCCGCTCGGCGCGAAGCGGCTGCTCGGCCTGGATCGCGCGCACCGCTTCGTGGTGTTCTTCGGCGACGAGGCCGACCACTGCGGGGCCACGGCGCCCTAGGGCGTGTCCTCCCTCCCCGGGCGACCCGCGCCGCCGCCGCGCATGCGTGTCCACGTCGGCGCCGACACGGCAGCGCGCACGCGCGGGCGTAGTCCTGCGGGCTGGGGCTGCGACCTGCTCTGAAATGGATGACACCCCCAGGCACACGACACAGGCGGCCCGGAAAGGCCCCCGGGCGCCCAGCCAGCCGCGGCGCACGCCCCGACGCTCGAACGCAGCGCACGGCAATGCGGTCATCCGATCGCGTTAACAGCCCCCGGCGATCGGCACGCAATAATGTGCGGCACGCCGCTGCCTGTCGCCCAGCTACAGGTGGCTGCCCCTCCCCCGCCCGACTGCCTACCGCCACCATGACCGAGTTCGACCGAGTACGCGACTACCTGACCGGCCTGCAGGACCGCATCTGCGCCGCCATCGAGGCCGCCGACGGCCGCGCCCGCTTCGCCGAGGACCTGTGGCAGCGTGCGGAGGGCGGTGGCGGGCGCACCCGCATCCTGCGCGACGGCGCGCTGTTCGAGCAGGCCGGGATCGGCTTCTCCGACGTGTCCGGCACGCGCCTGCCGCCCTCGGCCAGCGCCAACCGTCCGGAACTGGCCGGCGCTTCGTGGCGCGCCACCGGCGTGTCGCTGGTGTTCCACCCGCACAGCCCCTACCTGCCCACCACCCACGCCAACGTGCGCTTCTTCCGCGCCGAGCGCGACGGCGAAACCGTGGCCTGGTGGTTCGGCGGCGGCTTCGACCTGACCCCTTATTACCCGTTCGACGAAGACGTGCGCCACTGGCACCGCACCGCGCAGGCGCTGTGCGCGCCGTTCGGCGAAGACCGCTATGCCGCGCACAAGCGCTGGTGCGACGAATACTTCTTCCTCAAGCACCGCAACGAGACCCGCGGCGTGGGCGGGCTGTTCTTCGACGACCTGCACGCCGACTTCGAGCGCGACTTCGCCTACCAGCGCGCGGTCGGCGACGGGTTCCTGGACGCCTACCTGCCGATCGTCGAGCGCCGCCGCGCGCTGCCGTGGGGCGAGCGCGAGCGCGAGTTCCAGCTGTACCGGCGCGGGCGCTACGTCGAGTTCAACCTGGTCTACGACCGCGGCACCCTGTTCGGCCTGCAGAGCGGCGGCCGCAGCGAGAGCATCCTGATGAGCCTGCCGCCGCGGGTGCGCTGGGAATACGGGTTCCAGCCCGAGCCGGACAGCGCCGAGGCGCGCCTGGCCGACTACCTGGTGCCGCGCGACTGGCTGGCATGAGCGCACCGCGCCGCGCGCCGCTGCCGTCGAGCGTGCTGGGGCGCGAGGAGAAGGCGCGCATCGCCGAGCAGCTGCAGCGCTACCTGCGCGAGGAGCTGCAGCAGCAGATCGGCGGCTTCGAGGCCGAATTCCTGCTCGATTTCGTCGCCGAGCGCATCGGCGCGCATTTCTACAATCGCGGCCTGCAGGATGCGCGCACGCAGCTCGCCGCCCAGCTGGACGCGCTGGACGACGCGCTCTACCAGCTGGAGCAACCGACCGAGCCACGCCGCTAGGTGGGGCGCCGCTTCCTGTAGGAGCGGCTTCAGCCGCGACCGGGCGTTACCGGTGAAGCCCGGTCGCGGCTGAAGCCGCTCCTACAGGGACAGCGGGCAGGCGCCCCGGCGCTGCCGGAAGCCCCGCTCAACTGTCCTTGGCGGTCAGGATGGTGATGTGGCCATTGGTCTCCAGCAGCGCCAGGCGCACGTTGTCCAGGCCCGGGCAGCCCTGCTGGCGCATCGCCGCCTCGAAGTCGGCGTTGCTGACCAGTTCGCGGCGCAGCACCTGGCGGAACACATGACCGTCGCGCGCCAGCACCACCGGCTCGCCTTCGATCAGGCGCTCGGCGCGATCGCTGCGCGAGGTGATCAGGCCGACCCCGAAGTTCAACGCGATCAGCGTCGCCGCCAGCAACAGGCCGCCGCCGAGCGAGGTGTCCTGGCCCAGCAGGGCGTTCTGCACCGCATTGCCGAGCAGCACGATCAGCAGCATGTCGAACGGTGTCAATTGCCCCATCGCGCGCTTGCCCGACACCCGCACCATGGTCAGCACCGCCACATACACCACCACCGCGCGGAAAATGAATTCCCACCACGGCATCGACAGATGAAAAAGATCGGGCATCGCGCGGCTCGCAGGTTGGTGGTTGCGCCCCGGCGTGTGCCGGCGGCGATGGCGCTGAACTGGATTTTTTCGCAGGCAATAAAAAAGCCCCGCGGACCAGGGGGAGGTCGGCGGGGCCAGGGAACGGAGACTTGGGGAGGAGTCGCCGTTCCTAGATCTGCTCCAGGGGATGGGAGGAGATCCGCGACAGGTATTGCGCCTGTCGAGGGATATAAAAACATTTTGCACCTTGCTAGTTCGTGAAGATTTTAGTTAAAAATTCATCGAATTAAGGACCGATTCATTCACGAAATCCAACGCAACGCAGGGTTCCAGAAACAACTGCTTTTTATAGGGTGGATCCGTGCGCAAGAACGCGGCGAACGATCGTTTGTGATGCGGAGTGGATCCCGAAACCGTGCGCTGTTCGCCGGTCTGGCGCATGGATGCTCCAAAACCGCTGCGAAACCGTCTGCTTCGCTACGCGAGCAACGCCGGGAGCAGCGCGTAGACAGTTGCGCTGCGACGCTCCCCGGCCGGCCCATCGCCACGCCGCGCAGTTTCGAATAAAGGCGTTCAGGCGTGCCGCAACATCACGAGCGCGGCCCGGCCACCACTCCTGCGCCCGCGAATCGGGCCGCCCACGGCAACGCGCCCCCATCCCTGTTCACCACGCCAAGCCCCGGCCACTGGCCGGCCCGGACTTCCCGTTCCCGATTCTCGACTCCCGATTCCCTGCCCCCGACTAATGCGCCTCGTCCCAGTTGTCGCCGACGCCGCTGTCCACCACCAGCGGCACCTTCAGCGCGGCGGCGCCGGCCATCAGCCGGGTCACTTCGGGCAGCAGCGTGTCGACGAAGTCGGCATCGGCCTCGAACACCAGTTCGTCGTGTACCTGCAGGATCATCAGCGCGCGCTCGCGGTGCGGCTCCAGCCAGGCGTCCACGGTGACCATGGCGCGCTTGATGATGTCCGCCGCGGTGCCCTGCATCGGCGCGTTGATCGCCGCGCGCTCGGCGCCGGCGCGCAGGCCCTGCTGCTTGGCGTTGATGTCGTTCAGGTACAGGCGGCGGCCGAACAGGGTCTCCACGTAGCCCTGGGTGCGCGCCTGCTCGCGCATGCGCTCCATGAAGTCGCGCACCGCCGGGTAGCGGCTGAAGTACAGCGCCACATAGTCCTGCGCCTCGCCGCGGCCGATGCCCAGGTTGCGGGCCAGGCCGAACGCGCTCATGCCGTACATCAGGCCGAAGTTGATCGCCTTGGCGGCGCGGCGCTCGTTGTTGGTGACGTCCTCCAGCTTGCGCCCGAACACCTCGGCGGCAGTGGCGCGGTGCACGTCCACGCCGGCGCCGAAGGCGCGCAGCAGGCCCGGGTCCTCGGACAGGTGGGCCATGATCCGCAGCTCGATCTGCGAGTAGTCGCAGGCGATCAGCTTGCGCCCTGGCGGGGCGACGAAGGCGCGGCGGATGCGGCGGCCGTCGTCGGTGCGGATCGGGATGTTCTGCAGGTTCGGATCGGCCGAGGACAGCCGCCCGGTGGCGGCGCCGGCCTGGTGGTAGCTGGTGTGCACGCGGCCGGTGTCGGGATTGATCATCTCCGGCAGCTTGTCGGTGTAGGTGCTGCGCAGCTTGGCCAGGCCGCGGTATTCCAGGATCACCCGCGGCAGTTCGTGCTGGTCGGCGATCGCCTCCAGCGCCTCTTCGTTGGTGCTGGGCTGGCCCTTGGGGGTCTTCATCAGCGCCGGCAGTTTCAGTTCGTCGAACAGCACCGCCTGCAACTGCTTGGGCGAATCCAGGTTGAAGGTGCGCCCGGCCAGCGCGGTGGCCTTCTGCTGCGCGGCGAGCATGCGCTGGCTCAGGTCCTGGCTCTGCCTGCGCAGTTCGGCCATGTCCACACTGACGCCGTTGGCCTCGATCCGTGCCAGCACCGGCACCAGCGGCATCTCGATCTTGCGGTAGACCTTGGCCAGCGCCGGCTCGGCGTCCAGTTGCGCCGACAGCGCGCGGTGCAGGCGCAGGGTGATGTCGGCGTCCTCGGCGGCGTAGCCGGTGGCGTCGTCGATGGCCACCTGCGAGAACGCGATCTGCTTGGCGCCCTTGCCGGCCACGTCCTCGTACTTGACCGTGTCGTAGCCCAGGTAGCGCCGCGCCAGCGAATCCATGTCGTGGCGGCTGGCGGTGGAATTGAGCACGAAGCTCTCCAGCATGGTGTCGTCGGCGTAGCCGCGCACGTCCACGCCGTGGCGGCGCAGCACGTGCAGGTCGTACTTGCCGTGCTGGCCGACCTTGGGCCTGGCCGGGTCCTCCAGCAGCGGCTTCAGCGCCGCCAGCGCCAGGGTCCGGTCCAGCTGCACCGGCGCGCCGGGGTAGTCGTGGCCCAGCGGCAGGTAGTCGGCGCGGCCCGGCTCGATCGCGAAGCTGAGCCCGACCAGGTTGGCGCGCATCGCGTCCAGCGCGTCGGTCTCGGTATCGAAGGCGAAGCCGGCGGCCGCGCGCAGGCGCTGCAGCAGGTGTTCGAACTGCTCCGGGGTCATGATCGCGGCGTACTCGCCCTTGGCGGCCAGCGCCGGGTCCAGGGTGTCGTCGATCGGCGCGGCGGCGCGGGCGTAGCCGGCGGCGGTACCGCGCAGGCTGGGGGTCACCTCGGCGGCGCCGGCCGGGGCGGCCACGCCGCCGTCCAGGTCGCGCAGCGCCTGGGTGAAGCCGTAGCGCTGGTACAGGCCGCGCAGCAGGTCCGGGTCCTGCTCGCGCAGGGCCAGCGTGCGCGGCCCGCCGGGCAGGGCCACGTCGGTCTTGATGGTGACCAGTTCGCGGTTCAGCGGCAGCCGCGCCAGCGCCGCGCGCAGGTTCTCGCCGATCTTGCCCTTGATCGCGTCGGCATTGGCCATCACCCCGTCCAGCGAGCCGTATTCGGCCAGCCACTTGGCCGCGGTCTTGGGGCCGCACTTGTCCACGCCCGGCACGTTGTCGATGGCGTCGCCCATCAGCGCCAGCAGGTCGACGATCTGGCTCGGCCACACGCCGAACTTCTCCATCACCGCCGCGTCGGAGTCCATGCGGCTGCCGCTCATGGTGTTGACCAGCTGCACGCCGGGGCGCACCAGTTGGGCGAAGTCCTTGTCGCCGGTGGAGATGGTCACGTCCAGGCCGTCGCCGGCGCCCTGCAGGGCCAGGGTGCCGATCACGTCGTCGGCCTCGACCCCGCCCTCGCGCAGGATGGTGATGCCCAGCGCATGCACGATCTGGCACATCGGCTCGACCTGCGCGCGCAGCTCGTCGGGCATCGGCGGGCGGTTGGCCTTGTACTGCGCGTACAGGTCGTCGCGGAAGGTCTTGCCCGGCGCATCGACCACGAAGGCGACGTACTCGGGGCGCTCCTTCAGCGTGGCGCGCAGCATGTTGACCACGCCGAACAGCGCGCCGGTGGGCTCGCCGGCGGGGTTGGTCAGCGGGGGAAGCGCGTGGAACGCGCGATACAGGTAACTGGACCCGTCGATCAGGACTAATCGGCTCATCGGGCAATTCTACGCTGCACCTGGCTGGGGACCGGGGATCCGGAGCCCTCTCCCGCCGGGAAGGGGTTGGGGTGAGGGTGCGGTGCGAAGCGACTCGCTGGGGTTGGGTGCGCGAGGCTGCGCCCGTACCCTCATCCGCCCCTGCGGGCCACCTTCCCCCGAAAAGGGGGCCATGGTCCCGACGGGAGAAGGAACCGCCGCTTAGCCCCTCTCCCGCCGGGAGAGGGGTTGGGGTGAGGGTCCGGCGCGAAGCGACTCGCTGCGATTGGGTGCGCGAGGCTGCGCCCGTACCCTCATCCGCCCCTGCGGGGCACCTTCCCCCGAAAAGGGGGCCATGGTCCCGGTGGGAGAAGGAACAGCCGCCAGCCCATCAAGAGAGGGGTTGGGTGAAGCGCTGCGCGCATCCAGCCGTTACGCGCCGAATGCGGCCTCTCGGCGCATAATCCGTGCGACGACTTCGCTGTGGAGAATGCTGCAATGAAAGCCCTGATGCTGGTTCCACTGTTGCTGCTGGCGGGCTGCGCCTCGACCGGGATCGGCCCCGACGGCCCGCCGGTGGACGTCCGCGGCGCGGACGTGACCCATCGCACGATGGACAACGGCGACAGCGTGGACGAATACCGGGTCTCCGGCCAGCTGCGCGCGGTCAAGGTGACCCCGGCCAACGCCCCGGCCTACTACCTCTACGACCAGAACGGCGACGGGCACATGGACGGCAGCAAGGACAATGTGTCGCCGGTGTACTGGAAGCTGTATAGCTGGTGACGCCGGATCGGGAATGCTCGATCCAGCGCCGGCCGCGCACCGCTGCCACGAACGGAAACCTGGCGCGCTTTCGGATGCTCCGCGCGTCGCGACTGAAGTCGCTCCCACAGCGCGCCCAGCCAGCGCGCCGCTGGCCTTTGCGGGAGCGACTTCGGTCGCGACGCACGGAGTCGGCAACCACAGCGGGTTCGGCGCCATGTCGGGGCTGAAACCCCTCCCGCAGTGCACCCGACACGTCGGCCGTTTCCCGTAGGCGCGGCTTCAACCGCGACGAGCGAAGTCGTCCAGCTATCCGGCTTCGGCAGCAGGCGGGGCTGAAGTCCCCCACAGTGCACCGGCCGGCACGCCGCAAGCCCCTTGTGGGAGCGACTTAAGTCGCGACGCACGGCGCCTGAAACGCCCCCGACTTCGGCGGTGCCGGGCCGAAGCTGCCTGCACCGGGGGAACGCCGGCACCGCAGCCGGCGGCACGCGCCGGCTCAGGCGTCCTCGTCGCGGACGCCGGCCACGTGCTGCAGTTCGCTGACCCCGGCCGGGGCCAGTTCCTTGAGCAGGTCCAGGAAGTTGCGCCCGACCAGGCGCTGCGCGCGGCGCAGCAGCAGCGGCACCGGGCTGGAGGGTTCGTGGCTGGCGTAGTAGGCGCAGATCTCGTCGAGCCGGCGCATCACGTCGTCGGGACTGGCGATGCGGGCATTGCCGCCGGCTCCGGCGGGCGCGGCAGTGCCGCCCTGGCCGTCGGCCGGCTCCTCGCCCGCCGCGTCGCCCTCGGCTGCGCCGCCGTTGCGCGCGGTCCATTGCGGCAGCAGGAAGCGCTCCAGGTCGCGCAGGTCGCCGAGCAGCGGCTTGAGGTCCGGCGCGGCGCTGCCGATGCGTTCGGCGAACAGCGCGTCCACCTCGCGCGCCAGCTGCTGCGCACGCTGCACCGCGGCCACGGTCTCGCCCAGCGCTTCCAGCGGGCAGTCCAGGCAGCAGGCCTCGATCTCGGTCAGCGACGGCACGCTGTCGCCGGCATTGGCCGGCTTCACGCTGCCGTTGGCCACGCGCAGGTCGCGCAGGCTGAAGCGGCCCAGCCGCGGCGATTGCACGAAGGCCGTGCTGCGCAGCGCGCCGAGCAGGCCCAGCGGATCGCCCAGCGCGACCACCGCGTTGACCCGCGCGGTCGGGTCGTCGTCGTCCTCGGCATCCAGTTGCGGATGCACGCTGTCCCAGCGCTGCGCCAGCAGCGCATGCACCAGAGCCAGGCCGTCGGCCCAGCCGGGCAGGCCGCGCAGGCGCAGCCAGGCCGCGCTCAGGTGGATCGCCACGCGCAGGTCGTGGCTGCGGCGGAACAGCGCCAGCGCCAGCGTCTGCACCTTGTCCCAGTCAGGCTCCTCGGCGGCGATCACGCTGTCGCCGACCGCGCGTTCGGCCTTGTTCGCCGCGGCGCGGTCCAGCGCCAGGAAGTCCGGGTCGTATTCCAGGTCCGGGCCGGACGCCGCGTCGTCGGCGATCGGCGCCAGCAGCGTCTCGAGGGTCTGTTCGGTGCTCATGCGCAATCACTCCGGGGCGGATGCGGCCGGCGTGGCGAGGGCGCACGCCGGCAGGGAAACGGGACGGCGGCGCGGTGCGCTCATTCCTGCGTGCATTGCGCATCCGGATCGTCGGCGTCGCAGGCCGGCTGCTGGTCGGCCGGCAGGCGCAGGCCCGGCTTGACCAGGCCGAACGCGCGGTAGTTGGCGTTGGCCGCGCTCAGGTCCACGTAGGCGATGGTGCGGTTGCTGGAACTCTGCGCGCGGCTGGCGAACGCCGAGGTCGGTACGTTGATGCCCGACTCGCCAACCACGCCGAGCAGGCTGCCGTCGGCGGCGAGCGCGTAGAAGTACGCCGGCGGCAGGCCGATCGCCGCCACGGTCTGGTTGCGCACGCCCAGCACGTAGATCGGATTGGCGGCGGTGCCGATGCGGCCGCTGGCCGAGAAGGTGCCGGCGCCGTCGTACAGCCAGGTGGTGTCGGCCTGCAGCAGGTCGCCGAGCACCGCCAGGTACAGCGCCGAGGTGCCGGCATCGACGGTGTAGGCGCTGCCGTTGAGCGCGGACAGGGTCAGGCTCTGGCCATTGGTCAGGCTGAAGCCGCCGGGCGAGGAAAAATCGCCCAGGGTGCCGATGCGGTTGTCGATCGCCGCACCGGCGGCGCCCAGCCGGGTGCTGCCGCCGACGCTGCCGCTCAGCGTGTCGGCGCTGATGCGGCCGCTGCCGGTTTCGCTCAGGTCGCCGCCGGCCTGCAGCCAGACGCTCTGGCCGCTGAGCGCGCTGCCGATCGCCAGATCGCCGCCCGCATCCAGGCGCAGCGCACCGGCGACCGCGACCGGACCGGTCACGCTCAGGTCGCCCAGCGTGCGCAGGCTCAGCTGCGTCGCGTCGAAGGCGCCGAGCGCGGCGATGGCGTTGGCGCCGGTCAGGCTGGTGGCGCCGCCGGAACTGCCGCTCAGCGACGCGGCACTGAGCGTGCCGGCGGTCTGCGCGATCGCGCCGCCGCTGTGCAATTGCAGGCTGCCGCCGCTGCTCACGTCGTGGCCCAGGCCCAGGTCGCCACCGGCGCTCAAGCCGATGCTGCTGCCGCGCAACGCGCCGGCCGTGCGCAGCGCGCCGGCCGCGCTCAGCGCCAGGCTGCCGCTGGCCTGCGCCGCCACCGTCAAATCGTTGCGATCGGCGATGGCGATGTCGCCGCCGCTGGCCTGCACCGTGCCCTGGAAATCGTTGCCGGCATCGGTCAGCGCGATCGCGCCGCTGCCGGCATCCAGGGTCGTGGCGCCGGCGACGGTCAGCGCGCCGCGCTGGCCGATGCCGCCGCCGCTCGCCGCCGGCGTGGCGACGCTGGCGGTGACGATGCTGGAGGTGGTGCCGCCGCCAGCATCGCTGCGTGCGACCAGATCGCCGCCGATGCGGCCCTGGCCCAGCGACAAGGCGCCGCCGCTGGTCACGTTCAGCGCGGCGACCGCCACGCTGCCCAGCGCCAGTGCGTTGCGGTCGCGCAGGGTGACGGCGCCGCCGGCGAGGTTCACTTCGCCCTGGAAGTCGTTGCCGGCCGTGTCCAACGCGATCGCGCCGCCGCCGCTGTCGATCGTGGTGCTGCCGCCCACCTGCAGCGCGCCGCGCTGGCTCACCGCGCCGCCGCCGCTGGCGGCGACCAGGTCGCCGGCGATGCTGCCTTCGCCCAGGTTCAGTGCGCCTTGGCTGCCGACGTCCAGCGCGCCCAGCGACAGCGTCCCCAGGGACAACGCGTTGACGTCGCGGATGCGCGCGGCACCGCCGCTGAGCGCTAGCAGGCCCTGGAAGTCGTTGCCGGCGTTGTCGAGCGCGATGGCACCGCTGCCGGTGGCGATCGCGGTATCGCCGATCACGATCAATGCGCCGTTCTGGCTCAGCGCACCGGTGGTGGCGAGCTGCAACGCGGTGGCGTTGGAGGCACCCAGGGTCAGCGCGTCGAGCGCGTCGATGCGGACGGCGCCACCGTCGAATGCCAGCGTGCCGGCGAAGCGGTTGGCCTGGTCCAGCGTGATCGCGCCGCTGCCGGCCATCAGGCGAGTGGCGCCGCCGATGTCGAGCGCGCCGCTCTGGCCGATCGCGGCGTTGCCGCTGTCGGCCTGCAGGGCGCCGCGTACCGTGCCGCTGCCGAGGTTCAGCGCGCCACCGCTGCTCACCGCCAGGCTGTCGACCGACAGCGTGCCCAACGTCAGCGCGCCGCTGTCATGCAGTTGCACCGCGCCGCCGGCGATGTCGACGCTGCCGGCGAAATGGTTGCCGGCACCGGTCAGGGCGATGCTGCCGCTGCCGGTGGACAGGGTGCTGCTGCCGCCGACGGTCAGCGCACCACCCGACTGCACGATGGCCGCGTTGTCCGTGCTCAGCTGCAGGGTGCCGGTCGCGGCGACGTCGTCGGCCAGGCTCAGGCCGCTGCCACCGCCGAGGGTCAGGTTGTGGCCGCTCAGCGCGCCGCCCAGATGCAGGGTGCCGTGGCGGGCGATCAGGCTCAGATCGCCGCTGCCGGTGTCGATCGCGCCGCCCGGCAGGTCGAGCGAACCGTCGGCGAGCAGCGACAGCGCGGCGTTGTTGCCGTTGTGGACGGCGGCGATGCTCAGGTCGTTGCGGTCGGCGAGCTGGATGCCGCTGCCGCTGAGATCGACCGCGCCGACGAAGTCGTTGCCGGCGTTGGCGAGCACGATCGACCCGCTGCCGGCATCGAGCGTGCTGGTGCCGGCGACCGTGAGCGGGCTGCTGGCGGATTGGGTGATGGCGCCGCCGTTGCTGGTCGCGGTCAGCGCGCCGTTGATCGTGCCGCTGCCCAGATTCAGCGCACCGCTGCTGGTCGCGGTGAGGTTGCCGGTGGTCAGCGTGCCCAGGGTCAGTGCGTTGCTGTCGGTGATCGCGCTGCTGCCGCCGGTCAAGCTGACCGCCTGGCCGAAGTCGTTGCCGGCAGTGGCCAGCGTGATCGATCCGTTACCGGCGTCGAGGTTGCTACTGCCGGTGACGACCAGTGCGTTGGTGGTGGACTGGGTGATCGCGCCACCGTTGCTGGTCGCGGTCAATGCGCCGTTGACCATGCCGCTGCCAAGGCTCAGCGCGCCGTTGCTGGTCGCGACGAGGTTGCCGGTGGTCAACGTGCCGAGCGTCAGCGCGTTGCTGTCGGCGATCGCGACGCTGCCGCCGGTCAAGCTGACCGCCTGGCCGAAGTCGTTGCCGCTGGTGGTCAGGGTGATCGATCCGGCGCCGGCGTTGAGGGTGCCGGCACCGGTGACGACCAGTGCATTGGTGGTGGACTGGGTGATCGCACCGCCATTGCTGGTCGCGGCGAGGGTGCCGGTCACCGTGCCGCTGCCCAGGTTCAAGGCACCGGTGCTGGTCGCGGTGAGGTTGCCGGTGGTCAGCGTGCCGAGCGTCAGCGCGTTGCTGTCGGCGATCGCGGTGGTGCCGCCGGTGAGGTTGACCGCCTGGCCGAAATCGTTGCCGCTGGTGGTCAGGGTGATGGCGCCGCTGCCGGCATTGACGTTGCTGGTGCCGGTGACGCCGAGTGCGTTGGTGGTGGACTGGGTGATCGCGCCGCCGTTGCTGATCGCAGTCAGCGCGCCGTTGACCGTGCCGCTGCCCAGGTCCAGTGCGCCGCTGCTGGTCGCGGTGAGGTTGCCGGTGGCCAGCGTGCCGAGCGTCAGCGTGTTGCTGTCGGTGATCTGGGTGATGCCACCGGTGAGGCTGATCGCCTGGCCGAAGTCGTTGCCGTTGGTGGTCAGGGTGATCGATCCGGCGCCGGCGTTGAGATTGCTGGTGCCCGTGACGCCGAGTGCGTTGGTGGTGGATTGGGTGATCGCATTGCCGTTGCTGGTCGCGGCCAGGGTGCCGGTCACGCTGCCGCTGCCCAGATTCAAGGCGCCGCTGCTGGTGACGGTGAGATCGCCGGTCGCCAGCGTGCCCAGGGTCAGCGCATTGCTGTCGGTGATCTGGGTGGTGCCGCCGGTGAGGCTGATCGTCTGGCCGAAGTCGTTGCCGCTGGTGGTCAGGGTGATCGCGCCGCTACCGGCATTGAGATTGCTGGTGCCGGTGACCGTCAATGGGTTGCTGGTGGACTGAACGATCGCGCCGCCATTGCTGGTCGCGGCCAAGGTGCCTGTCACCGTACCGCTACCCAGGTTCAAAGCGCCGTTGCTGGTCGCAGCGAGGTTGCCGGTGGCCAACGTTCCCAGGGTCAGTGCACCGCTGTCGGTGATCGCCGTGGCGCCGCCGGTCAGGCTGACCGCCTGCCCGAAGTGGTTGCCAGCGCCGGTCAACGTGATCGCGCCGCTGCCCGCATTGACGCTGCTGGTGGCGGAGGCGGTGATTGCGCCGGCGCTCTGGGCGATCGCGCTGTCGACGGTGGTCAGCGTCAGCGTGCCGGTGGCGGTGACGTCGTGCGCCAGGGTGATGCCGTCGTCGCCGCTCAGGCTGACGTTGCTGCCGGACAGCGCTGCGGCCGTGGCCAGCGCGTTGCCGCTGTGCAGGCTCAGGTTGGCACTGCCGGTGGCGATCGCGCTGCTCGGCAACGTCAGCGTGCCGGTCGCAGACAGGGACAGCGCGCTGTTGTTGCCCAGGGTCAGCGCGGACACGGTGAGGTCGTTGCCGTCGGCCAGGCGGATGCCGCTGCCGGTCAGCGACACGGCGCCGCCGAAGTCGTTGGCGACGTCGTCCAGTGTGATCGCGCCGCTACCGGCATTGAGGGTGCTGGTGCCGGTGACGGTCAGCGGATTGCTCGCGGACTGGGTGATCGCGCCGCCGTTGCTGATCGCAGCCAAGATGCCAGTCACCGTGCCGTGGCCCAGGTTCAGTGCGCCTGTGCTGGTCGCGGTGAGATTGCCGGTGGTCAGGGTGCCGAGGGTCAATGCGCCGCCGTCGGTGATCGCCGTGGTGCCGCCGGTCAGCGTCACCGCCGCCTGAAAATCGTTGCCGGCGTTCCCCAGCGCGATCGCGCCGGTGCCGGCGTCGATCTCGGCCAGGCCGGTGACGGTCAGCGCGTTGCTTTGACCGATCGCCCCGCCGTTGCTGGTCGCATCCAGCGTGCCGGTCACGCTGCCGCCGCCCAGGTTCAAGGCGCCGCTGCTGGTCGCGGTGAGGTTGCCGGTGGCCAGCGTGCCCAGGGTCAGCGCGTTGCTGTCGGTGATCTGGGTGATGCCGCCGGTCAGGCTGACCGCCTGGCCGAAATCGTTGCCGCTGGTGGTCAGGGTAATGGCGCCGGTGCCGGCATTGAGGGTGCTGGTGCCGGTGACGGTGAGCGGGTTGCTGGTGGACTGGGTGATCGCACCGCCGTTGCTGGTCGCCGACAACGCGCCGGTCACCGTGCCGCGGCCCAGGTTGAGCGCGCCGGTGCCGGTCGCGGTCAGGTTGCCGGTCGCCAGCGTGCCGAGGGTGAGCGCGCCGCTGTCGGTGATCGCGGTGGTGCCGCCGGTCAGGCTGACCGCCTGGCCGAAGTGGTTGCCGGCGCCACTCAAGGCGATCGTGCCGCTGCCGGCGTTGACGCTGCTGGTGCCGGTCACCGTCACTGCGCCGGCGCTCTGCACGATCGCGCTGTTGACGGCGCTCAGCGCCAGCGTGCCGGTCGCGGTGACGTCGTGCGCCAGGGCGATGCCGGCGTCGCCGCTCAGGCTCACGTTGCTGCCTGACAGCGCCGCGGCGGTGGCCAGGACGTTGCCGCTGTGCAGGCTCAGGTTGGCGCTGCCGGTGGCGATCGCGCTGCCCGGCAAGGTCAGCGTACCGGCCGCGGACAGCGACAGCGCGCTGTTGCTGCCCAGGGTCAACGCGGCGATGGTCAGGTTATTGGTGTCGGCCAGGGCGATCCCGCTGCCGGTCAGCGACACCGCGCCGCCGAAATCGTTAGCGGCGCGCTGCAGAGTGATCGAACCGGTACCGGCGTTGAGATTGCTGGTGCCGGTGACGGTCAGCGCATTGCTCGCGGACTGTGTGATTGCGCCGCCGTTGCTGGTGGCAGCCAGCGTGCCGCTCACCGTGCCGCTGCCGAGATTGAGAGCGCCGCTGCTGGTCGCCGTGAGATTGCCGGTGGCCAGCGTGCCCAGGGTCAGCGCGCCGCTGTCGACGATCGTGGTGGTGCCGCTGCTCAGGCCGACCGCCTGCCCGAAGTCGTTGCCGGCGTTGTCCAGCGTCAGCGCATGGCTGCCCAGCGAGAAGCTGCTGCTGCCGCCCACCGTCAACGCACCGGACTGCGTCAGGTCGATGGCATTGGACAGGCTCAGGTTGCCGCTCACGTCCAGCGTGCCGAGTGCGGCAATGCGGTTGCTGCCGCTGAAGCTGGCGTTGCCGCCGATGCTGCCGCTCAGGGTGCCGGCGGTGTAGGTGCCGCTCTGCTGCACGCTGCGCTCGGTGCTGATGCTGATCGCGCCGCTGCCCACGTCGATGCTGCCGCTGCCGCCGATGCCGGTCTGGCCGGCGCCGTTGGCGACCAGCGACACGCTGCCGTCGCTGCCGCTGCTGAGGGCGGCGGCGGTGATGGTGCCGCTGTTGTTGATCAACTGGTCGAACAAGCCCTGCGCGGCGCGCGCCTGCAGCGTGATGATGCCGCCGGGCGCGCTGAGGGTACCGCTGTTGTCCACCGCCAGGATGTCCAGCTGCAGCTGCAAGGCCTTGTCGACGACGACGCCGAAGCCGCCGCTTTCGAAGGTGAGGGTGACCTTGTCGGCGCCGACCAGATTGATGTTGCCGGCGCTGGCGGTGATGGTGCCGCTGTTGACCACCTTGCCGCCGATCAGGTCGACCGCGCCGGCGGCGGCGTTGATGGTGCCGCTGTTGGACATCAGCGCGACCGTGTTGCCGCCGGCGTCGAGCGTGTCGTTGCCGCTCATGAAATCGGAGGCGCTGATGCCAAGGGTGCTGGCCACCAGCCCGCCGACGTTGAACTGCGCGGTGCTGCCGAAGATGATCCCGTTGGGGTTGATCAGGAACACCTGGCCGTTGGAGTTGAGATTCCCGAAGATCTGCGTGGGATTGCCGCCCTGCACCAGGTTCAGCACCGCGGCGCTGGTGGACGGCTGGTTGAACGTCACCGTCGCCGCCGAGCCGATGTCGAAGGTGGACCAGTTCAACGCCATCCGGCTGGAGGTCTGGTCGATGGTCAGGGTCGCGCCGCTGGCCGCATTGATGGTGCCGGTGCCGCCGGCGATGCTGCCGCCGGTCGGCAGCTGGGTGCTCGCCACCTGCGCCGCCGCCATGCCCGGCGCCGCGCCGAGCGCGACCGCCAGGGCCAGCGCGAGCGGCGAATGGCGCAACGCGCAGCGGCGTACGGCATGGGGGGCGATCGAAGTCTGGGCGATGGCGGACATGAGCGGATTCCTCAAAAGGTGAAACCGAAACGCGAATAGAAACGGACGTCGCGTCCGTCGGACGCATCGCGCCCGCCCGTCGGCTTTGCGGCGCTGAGCCGCAGCTCGAAGCTCTTCCATTGCGGCACGCGCACGGTGACGCCGGCACCGACGCCATCGAACGTGGTCACCGCGGCGGTGGTCGCGCGGTTGCCGCCGGCCGGATAGACCTGCGCGTGGTCGGCGAACACGTCCAGCTCCAGCACCTCGCGCCACGGCCGGCCGTTGAACGGCGAGGCGGCGTCGGCGAAGCCGGGCGCATCGACGTGATACTCCAGCGCGGCGTAGTAGCCGCGATCGCCGAGCGCGTCGGACACCGGGTAGGCGCGCACGCTGTCCGGCCCGCCGACCGCGAACTGCTCCATCGGGGTCAGTGCGTCGTCGCTGTACTGGCCGTTGAGCTTGAGGTACAGGCGCTGGGTACGGCTGAGGTACTGCATGCGCGTATAGCTCAGCCGCGCGATGCTGAAGTGGCTGTCGTGTTCCGGGCTGACCAGGTCCGGCGTCGCCGAGCGGTCCTTCAGCGACTGGCGCAGGCTCAGCTGCAGCAGGTCGATGCCGCGCCAGCGCAGGTCGGTGCGGCGCAGCGCGCTGCTCAGTTCGACCACGTCGAACTTCTGGTCGGACAGCTGGATGCCGGCGGCGCTGAGCCGCGACTGCTCGCGCAGGTAGCGCGCCGAGGCCTGCCATTGCAGGTTCTCGCGATTGACGAACTTCCAGTCGCTGCCGAGGTAGACCACCGAGGTCGGACCCTGCAGGCCGAGCGTGGCGAACACGCCGTTGCGCACTTCCAGTTCGCTGCGGCTGGCGCCGATCACCGCGCCGAACCCGGGCACCGCCGGCACCGGCAGCGCATAGGACAGCGCGCCGATCCGGCTCTGCCGCGGGTCCAGCGAATAGGCGTAGTTGGCGGAAAGCACATCGCCCAGGCCGAGCGGGCTGTTCCAGGCCAGGCCGAGCTGGGCGCGGTAGCGGCCGGTCAACTCGGTGCCGTAGTTGTTGCCGCCCAGGCTGATCGCATACGGGCGCGGCGCTTCGCTGGCGACCAGCAGCACGTCGGTCTCGCCTTCGTGCTGGCCCGGCTGCAGCACCGAGGACACCGACACGCCCGGCAGGTCGCGCACGTACAGCAACGCGCTGTCCACGTCCTGCTTGCGCAGTGCCCGCCCCTGCAATGCCTGCAGCGGCGCGGCCAGGGTGCTGGCGCGGTAGCGCGATGCGCCCTTGACCTCGACCTGGCCGACACGGCCTTCGAGCACGCGGATCTCGACGATCTGTTCCGGCCCCGGAGTCTGCGCCGGCAGGTAGGCGGTGCTGACGATGAAGCCGGACAGGCGGTAGGCGCGGGTGATCGCGTCGGCCACCGCCTGCAGTTGTTCGAAACGCAGCGCCACCACAGGCTGGCCCTGCGCCAGTGCCTGGAATTGCGCATCGGCCAGCGCCTGCACGCTGGCCGGGGTGATGCCGGCCTTGGCGTGTTCGCCGACGTCGCGCACGCGGAAGCCGCGGACCTGCAAGGTCACCGCGTTGTCCTCGCGATCCTTCAGCGGCGGCAGCGTGGCGCTGGCGCCGCTGGCCGCCATGCCGGTGTCGGCGGCGGCAGGCGGCAACTGCGCCCACGCCGGAACGGCAGCGAGCCACGCGGACACGGCCGCGGCCAGACACGTCATACGCATGCGATTTCCCCTGGAACGATTCCCTGTCGTGCGCCGGCCTCGCCCCACTGCGTCCCGGGCCTTGCGGCATCGACGAGGCGATGCGCGCGCGGATCGGGAGCGGCCGCCGCTTGCGCCTGCCCTGCGAATGCGGGCACGGCACCAGCGAAGAATAGCAGCAGAAATGCGAGCAGCGTCACGAAAATAAACACGACGAGCCAGCGCCGGCGGCGGCGCGCCGGCGCGTCGGCGAACAGCGCCCGCAGCGGCTCGTGCGCGGCGCGCGTGGCGTCCGGCGCGGCGACGACGACGGTCGGCCGCAGCGCATTGCGATGGGTCACCCCCTGCCCGGCGCCGCGCACGGAGGCCAGCACGTTGCGCCGGCGCGCGCGGTATTCGTCGCGGCCGATGCGGCCGTGCTGGTAGGCCTCGGCCAGGGCCTGCAAGTGCGCGTTGGCCAGTTGCTGGGCCTCGTTCATGGCAGCTCCCGCAGCACGCGCAGGCCCACGTCCGGCTGCGCCGAGCCGTTGTCGGCGCGCCGCGCCTGCACCGTGCAATCGGCCCAATAGCTGGCGAAACTGCCGCCGCGCGCCTGCACTCCGGCGCCGCTGGACACCCACTCCCAGACGTTGCCGGTGACATTGACCAGCCCCCACGGATTGGGTTCGCGGCCGCGCGGCGGCAACGGTGCGCGGCTGCCGTCGCTGGCGCTGGCGGTGGGCGGCACGCAATTGCTGTCTTCCGCTTGCCGCCAGTCGCTGCCGGCCTGCGCGGCGTGCTGCCATTCGGCATCGGTGGGCAGGCGATAGCGCCAGCCGCCGCTGGCGATGGTCAGCCAGCGCAGGTAGGCACGGGCCTGGGTCAGGCTGATGTTGCGCACCGGCGCACGCGCCAGTTCCAGGTCCCCGGCCGGTTGCGCGGTGCACTTGCCGGTGGCCTGGCAGAACAGGTTGAAATCGGCCACCGCCACTTCCGCGCGCGACAGCGCGTAGGGCTTGCCGCCGGCCAGGCCGGGCACCACCACCAGCATCGGCCCGCGCTGCGCGCCGAGCGCATCGAAGCAGGCCCTGCCGCGTCCGGGTGCGGCGGCGGCGCAAGGATCGGGGCCGGTCGGCACCGGCGGCAACGGGTCCTCGTCGCTCGCCGCGCCGGCGGCGGGCGCGCGTGCGCTGGCCGCAGGCGCGGTCGCCGGCTTGGCGGCGGGCTTGCCGGTCGCCGGCTTGCGCGTGGCGTCCTTAGCGACGGGCTCGGTCGCCGCGGCCGCCGTCGGCACCACTGCATCGGAACCCGGCGCATCGCTGCCGGCCTGGCGCTGCAGGCGCGCGCCGAGCGTGCCTTCGGGTAGCTGCCCGCGCGCCTTCAGGTCGGCTTCCAACTGCGCCATCGCCTGCGCATCGCTGCGGTACAGCGCCTCCAGGCGCTGGCCCAGGCGCTGCCGTTCGGCAGCGGGCAGGGACGGCGTCGCAGCGTCCATCACCGCCGCGACGACGTCGTAGCGGGCCTGCGCGGCGCGCAGTTCGGCGCGGTCGCCGAGTGCGGCGACGCCCTGGCCGAGCACCTCGGCGGCCTGCCGATAACGGCCCTGGCGGAACGCGCCGGCGGCGTTGCCGAGATAGACCCCGGCCAGCAGCTGCGGCGCTTCCTTCTGCAGGAACGGATGTTGCGGCTGCAGCGCGCCGATGCGCGCCAGCGCCTGGCGCGCCTTGTCCAGATCGTTGGCGGCCGCGGCGCGGCGCATCGATTCGATCCGCGAGGTCACTTCGGCCTCGGCGCTCTCGCGCGCCAGCATGGTCTGCAACTGTTGCTGCAGGGTCTGCAGGCGCGCGCGCTGGGCCAGCAGCTGCGGCGCCTGCGGCGCCTGGGTCAGGCCGAAATCGACCAGGGCCTGCGCGCCCGGCAACTGCAGCGGATCGCTCTGCGGCGCGACCGCCGCGGCGATCGCCGCCGCCAGCGCCGCGTCCTGCGCATCGCGCTCGGCCGCCGGCAGCACCGCCAGCGCCGCTTCCACGTTGTCCTGCCAGTCCGGGTCGGCGGAAGGTTCGGCCAGCAGCGTAGCCAGCGCCTTGCGCGCCTGCGCCGGATCGTGCAACGCCGCTGCCGCGGGCTGGCTGGCATGGTGCTGCGCCAGTTCCAGCTGCGCGCCGCGCAACTGCAGACGCAGCGAATCGGGCAGCGCCGCACGCGCCTGTTGCAGGCGGGTGCGCGCCTGCGCCCACTGCTGGGTGTCGGCCGACTGCTGGATCGCCGCGTCCAGGCGCAACTCCAGTTCCGGGTGGCGCAGCAGGGCGCTGTTCGGATCGATGCGCCGCACCTGGTCCAGCGTGGCCAGTGCGTTGTCGGCGCGGTCGCGGAAGATGGCGCCGGCGGCGATCTGCGCGTTGAGCGCGGTATCCAGCGCGTTGAGGCGTTCGTTCTTCTCGCGCTCCATGCTCTCGCGGCGCGCGTCCAGCGCCGGCGAATACAGCCGCAGCCGGTCGCGTAACGCGAACACCTGCAGCGCGCCGCGATAGTCGTAGCGCCCGCTGGCCGGGTTCCACAGCGCATCCAGCCGGCGCAGCAGGAAATCCTGGATCAGGTCGCCGCGGTCCACCAGCAGGCGCCGGCGGTCGTCGTCGTCGAGGCTGGCCAGCGCCTGCATCGCCTGGGTCTCGTCGACGTAGCGCTGCGGATCGGCCGCGCCGAAGCGCGCGGTGACCTGCTCCAGATGGCGCTGGTGCAGATAGCGCGAGGCGCCCCAGCCGCCGGCCCCGACCAGCACCAGCGCCGCGGTGCCGTAGCCGAGCAGCGGCAGCGCGCGCTCGCGCAGCGGCACCTCGCGCAGGCCGTCCAGCAGCGCCTCCACCTTGCTCAGGCGCTGCGCGGCGGGAAACGCCACCGCTGCGCACAGGGTCTGGTACTGGCGCCTGGTCAGGCCCGGCACCGGCGGCGGCACGCGCTTGTCGCGCAAGGCCACTTCGGCGCTGAGCTTGTCGAACGGATGCTTGCCGGTGAGCAGTTCGAAGCACACGCAGCCCAGCGCGTAGATGTCGTCGGCCGGCGTGGGTTCCTGGCCGCGGATCATCTCCAGGCTGGCGTAGGCGGGGGTCAGCGCGCCGAGCGTGGCCGCGTCGAACACGGTCTGCTCGCCGGCCACGTCGGCGGCGTGCTTGCCGGCGCGGGCGATGCCGAAGTCGAACACCTTGGCCACGCCGTCGCGGGTGACCATCACGTTGCCCGGCTTGAAATCCGAATGCACCACGCCGGCGGCATGCGCCCGCGCCAGGGCCCGGGCCATGCCTTCGATCAGCGGCCGCGCGCGCGCCAGCGGCATGCCGTTGTAGGCCTGTTCGCGGATCAGCGTCTTCAGGTCGCAGCCGTCGATGTACTCCATGGTCATGAAGACCAGGGTGCGGTCCTTGTCGAAGTCGTAGACGCGCACGATGTTGTCGTGGGCCAGCTTCTGCGAGCGCCGCGCCTCGCGCTGCAGCGCGATCAACGAATCGGGATGGCGGCGGAACTCGTCGCTGAGCACCTTCACCGCCAGCCACGGGTCGCGGTCGCGGGCCTCGACCTTGCGTTCGTCGCGCGCCAGATAGACCACGCCCATGCCGCCGCGGCCGAGTTCGCGCTCCAGGTAGAAGCGGCCCTTCAGCAGCGTGCCGACCGTGGCGTAGTCGCCGCCGGCGGCATCGGCCAGGCGCTGCCAGCTGGACAGGCTGGCGGTGCCCGCAGTGCCGGTCGCACCACCGGTGCCGGTGGCGCCGGTGCTGTCGGCGCCGGCCTGCGGCAGCGGCATCGCCGGTTGCACGCGGGTGGCATCGTCCTCGACGGCCGATGGCAGCGGCGCGGCACGGCGCGGCATCACCACGGTGGCGTCGTCGTCGATCGGCGCGGCCACGGGCGCGCTGCCGCCGTCCGCGCGCAAGGCGTCGAGGCGGGTCACCAGCGTGGTCACGGTGACATCGTCGAGCAGGTGCTGCTGGCGCAGCTGCCACAGCGTTTCCACCCCGGCCCGGTAATCGGCTTCGGGCACGGCGCTGCGTTTGGCCAATGCGTCGAGCACGGCCTTCAGGTCCAGCTCGCCGGTGCGCATCGCGGCGACCAGCTCGACGACGGTAGCGGTATCTTCATGCACGTCCTTCACTCCTGCAGGCGGACGACGACGGCGGTGACGTTGTCGCGCGCCGCCCGGCCCATCGCCAATTCGAACAACCGCGTCAGCAGCGCCTGCGGCTCGCCATGCAGGCGGCACTCGGCATCCAGCTCCGGGTCGGGGATTTCCTTGTTGATGCCGTCGCTGCACAGCAGGAACTGCGCGCCGGACGCGCTGGGCGCCAGCACCCAGTCCACGAACAGCGGTTCCTGCGCGCCGACCGCGCGGGTCAGCACGCCGGCGTTGGCGGCCGGCTCGGCGCTGGCGCCGGCCTGCGCGAACTGGGTGGCGTCGTCCTTGACCCCGTGCACGTGGTCGCGGGTGAGCTGGCGCAGCGGCCCCTCGAGGCGGCCGTAGCCGCGGCTGTCGCCGACCCAGCCGTACAGCATGAAATCCGGATCGTGCACCAGCAGCACCACGGTGGAGGCGATCATGTCGACCTGGCGCTGCTCGGCGCAGCGCAGCAACTCGGTGTTGATCTGCGCCAGCGCGTCTTCGATCGCTTCGATGAAATCGCATACGTCGGCCGCGCGCGGCAGCGTCGCCAGGCGCTCGACGATCAAGCCGCTGGCGTAGTCGCCGGCGGCATGCCCGCCGAGGCCGTCGGCGACCACCCAGAGCCCGGCGTCGTCGCGCAGCAGCAGCGCGTCCTCGTTGTGGCGACGCACCTTGCCGACTTCGGTATGCCCGGCGGAGCGGTAGTGCAGCGCGGCCATCAGCGCGTGGCCTCCGGCAGCGCGAGCGCGGCCGGCGCCAGCCAGCCCAGGTAGTCGTGCGCGGACAACAGGCCGACGCTGTGCTGCACCACGCCGTCGCCGCTCCACCACAACGCCTGCCCGGCCAACGCGCGCGGCGCATTGGGAATGGCGGTGGCGTCCGGATCCGGCGCCAGCGCCAGCAGCTGCGCGTCGAACGCCTCCACGCCCAGCGTGCGATCGGCCAGCGCCTGGCCGAGCAGCGTGGCCGCACGCGCATACCAACTGCGGTCCGGCGCGGCCTGCGCCAGCGGCAGCGCGATCGCCAGCGGGAAGCAGCGGCCGACCCGGTCCTCGCCCGGCCCCAGCACGCCGGCCCAGGCTCCCGCGCCGCACAGGCCGCTGCCGAGCACGAACGCATGCAGGCCGCTGCCGCGGTAGGCCGGCGCCCACTGCGTGCCGAGCTGGTCGCGCGCGCCGGCGATCAGCTGCGAAAAATGCCGGTCCCACGGTTCGACGAACGCCGGCGGCAACCGCCGCTGCACGAAGTCGCCGGCGCTCGGCAGCTTGCCGAAGAATCCGGGCTGCATGGCCTGCGGCATCCTCAACCCCCACACGCGAAACGACGCACGTCGGCGTCGAGGAAGGGATGGCGCAGGTTGCCGGCGCGCAGCGGCAGTTGCACCGCATGTCCCCCGACATCGAAATGGGCGACGAAGCGCAGGTCGGACGGGTTCTGCAGGTCGCCGGCCTGCAGGGCGCGGAACAGCGCCCAGTCGCCCTGGTAGTCGAGCCGGCCCAGCGCCGCGCCGTCGGCGCCGAAGGCGGCGATGCTGACGTGGCCGGGGGTGGGCCCGGGCCATTTCATCGGCATGCTGTCCACGCCGCCGGCGGTGTAGTCGAAGCGCTGGCCTTCGATGTCCACGGTCAGCCGCGCCACGCCGGCATCCAGGATCGGCGCCAGCACGGTGAAGCCGACCTCCGGCTGCGCCGCGCCGCGGAAGTATTTCTGCTTGATGCGCTCGGCCAGCTGCAGCTGCGCCGGCAAGCCCGGCGCGCCGGCCAGCGCATCCGGGCCGCTCTTCCAGCGCCAGTCGCGGCCGCTGGTGTCGAGCAGCTTCTGCAGCGCGTCGCGGTACAGCGCATCGAAGCGCCCGCCGACGCCGAACAGCTCGCCGAAGTTCTGCAGCGGGATCTCCTGCGCGCTGGCCGGATCGAACGGATAGCGGCCCTTGACGAATTCGGCGCAGACCACGCCGACCGCCTGCTGCACCTGCGCGTCCAGCGCGGTCTGCGCACCACGCGTCATCAGCGCGGCGCTGCTGCCGGTCAAGGCCTGCAGCCAGCCCGACAGCGGCGGCGGCAGTTGCGCCGCTTCCTGCCGCGCCAGCAGCAATTGCGCATTGGGCTGCGGCGTGGCGGTGGCCGGATCGGTCATGGTCAGCAGGGTCTTGCTGAGCTGGTCGAGCACGCCGAGCAGGTGGTCCAGCGGCGTGGCGCCGGGCGCACCGCTGGCGAGCGCGTTGAGCGCGGCGAAATGGCTGGCGATGGCCTCGCCGGGCGGCGCGGCACCGGCATCGCCGGCGTCGCCGCTGGCGGCCAGCGCCGCGGCCATGGCCGCGTTGCCGCCGGGCAGCTTGGCCGCCAGTTTCGCGCCGGCCTTGCCCGCGGCCTTGCTCGCCGCGTCCTGCCCCGGCTTGGGCGGCGGCGCGCGCAGCAATTGCTGGGTGTTGTCGCGGACCACGCCGAGCAGCAGCCGCAGCGGCGAACTGGGCCCGGCCAGCTTGGCCGCGATCGCGCTGGCCTGCTGCAGGTCGGCGGCCGGCTGCAGCTGCAGGTCGGCCAGCAGTCCGTCCCAGTAGCGGATGTAGTCCTGTTCGTAGAGCACGCGCACCTGCTGCGCCAGCCGCGCCTTGCCCAGCGCGTCGATGCGGCGCGGGCCGAACACCCAGTCGTCGCGCACGAACTGTTCGACCGCCTCGCCGATGCCCTGCCCGGCCAGCGCGGCGAACACCGGTTGCGTGTACAGCGCCGGCAACGGTTCGGACAGTGCGGTGCCGCTGCTGCGCTGAAACACGTTGCCGAGCAGGCCCAGCGCCTTGTCCAGCTGCAGCGGCTCGGCGCCGGCCTGCGGTTGCGACAGCTTGAGGTTGCCGTACACCAGCGTGGCCAGGTCGGCCGAACGCAGCGTGTTGCGCGCCTGCTCCAGCAGCGCCGGATCCAGCGACAACGCGCGCAGCCGTCCGGGTTCGTCGAGCAGCGCCTGGAAATGCCCGGCCAGGGCTTGCTGCAGCACCGTGTCGGCGGGAAACAGCTTGCGCCATTCGATCGCGCTCAGCGCGGTCAGCTGCGGCGCGTCCAGATGCTGCGGCTGGCCCAGCATCAGGTAGCCCTTGAGGTAGTAGTACAGCGCCTGCGGCGCGCCCGCGTTCTCGGCCATGCCCTGGCGCAGGCGCAGCGCCACGCCCGGCACCAGGGTGCCGTTGAGCTGGCGCAGGTAGGCATCGTGCAGTTCCTCGCCGACCGCATCGCCCTGGTACAGGCCCATCCGCATCGACCACGGCGCGCCGTCGCGGTACTGCTGCGCGACCTGCGCCAGCGCGCGGGTACCTTCCAATTGCTGCAGCGCCAGCGCGAAGTACTGCGGCGTGGTCGCCGCGCTGTCCGGATCCGGGCTGTGCGGGCGCGCATCCAGCGCCGTGCGCACCTGTTGCAGATAGGCGCGATTGCCCAGATAGCTGCCGGCAAGGCCGCCCAGCAGCAGCGCGCCGAGCAGCGCGATACCGGCGTAGCCGGCGACCTGCAGCCAGGCGCGGCGCCGCTCCAGCGCCGGCGCGCGCCCGGCCAGGCCGGATTCGCGCAGCAGCACCTGGCTGAGCAGGCGTTCGACGAAGAAGGTGCGGCGCTGCGCGCCCGGCGCCTGCACGCTGGCCTCGGCTAGGCCGAAGGTGCGCGCCACCGCGCCCATCATGCGGTCGATCGGGGTGCCTTCCTGGGTGCCCGAGGTCAGGTACACGCCGCGCAGCAGCGGCGGCGTGCCGTAGGCGGTGCCGGCGAACACGCCTTCGACGAACTGCCGCGCCGCTTCGCCGAGCGCGGCGAACTGCTGCGGGAACGACAGGATCGCCGCGCGCCGGGCGCGGTCGCGCTCCACGTGCATGCGTTCGAACAGGCGCGCGTTGAGCCGCTCCTGCAGCAGCGCGTATTCGTCGGCGAAGCCGCGCGCGGCACTGCCGTCGAGGCTGCGCGGCAGCGGGAACGACACGCCCCACACCTGCGCGCGCTGCTCGGGATTGAGATCGTCGAAGAACTCGCCGAAGCCGCCGATCAGGTCGCACTTGGTGAACACCAGGTACACCGGCACGCTCATCTTCAGCTGCTCGCTGAGTTCGTCCAGGCGGCGCCGGATCGCCTGCACGTGCAGGTCGCGCTCGGCATCGTCGAGCAGCAGCAGGTCGGACATGCTCATCGTCACCAGCACGCCGTTGAGCGGACGGCGGCGGCGGTAGCGGCGCAGCAGGCGCAGGAAATCGATCCACGCGCCGGCATCGACCTGGCGGTCGGAATCCTGCGTGGTGTAGCGGCCGGCGGTATCCAGGAACACCGCTTCGTCGGTGAACCACCAATCGCAGTTGCGGGTGCCGCCGATGCCGCGCAGCGCCTGCTGGCCGAAACGCGCGGCGAGCGGGAAATGCAGCCCGGAATGCTGCAACAAGGTGCTCTTGCCCGAGCCCGGCGGGCCGATCACCACGTACCACGGCAGCGTGTACAGGTCGCCGCCGCCGCGGCGCTTGCGCAGGACCTGCACCGCCTCGTGGAAGCGCGCCTGCAATTGCTCGCGTTCGTCGGCGCCGCGCGCCTGGCGGTCGTCGCCGAGCGCGTCCAGCGCCGACGGCGTGGCCATCTCGGTGGCCAGCTGGCGGCTGTGCCGGCGCGCGCGCAGTTGCTGCCACTGCAGCCAGCCGGCCCACGCGCCGACCAGCAGCAGGATCAGCAGCAGCCGCGGCACCGCGCCGGCCAGCGGCTGGTGTCCGGCGATGCCGATGTAGG
This sequence comes from Xanthomonas sp. JAI131, assembly GCF_013410075.1. NCBI lineage: Bacteria > Pseudomonadati > Pseudomonadota > Gammaproteobacteria > Lysobacterales > Lysobacteraceae > Xanthomonas > Xanthomonas sp. JAI131. Next base: position 240,746 of record NZ_JACCCN010000004.1, read on the forward strand.
GGCCGATCAGCCAGATCAGCAGCGCCGCCAGCAGCAGCCCGACCATGGTCACGACCCAGCCGGATCGCAGCATTCCCAGCAGCTTGCCCACGGCGCTCACTCCCCCGGTTGGAACAGGATTTCGACGCGGCGGTTGCGCGTCCGGTTGGCCGCCAGGTCCGGCGGCACGGCCACCGGCTGCGAATCGCCGGCGCCGGCCGATTCGATCCGCCCCGGCACCGACAGGCGTTGCCCCAGCAACTGCGCCACCGCCTCGGCACGCGCCGCCGACAGCGCGTAGTTGTCCTTGAAGCGCAGCGAACGCAGCGGCTGGTCGTCGGTATGCCCGACCACGATCACCCGCCCCGGCAGTTGTTCCAGCGCCGCGGCGATCTTGCCCAGCAGCGGCAGCTGGTCCGGATCGACCTCGACCCCGCCGGAGGCGAACATCGCGTTGGCGTTGAGCCGCACCCGCGCCTGGCCGTTGGCCTGTTCTTCGACGACGAGCAGGCCGGCGCGCTCCTGCGGCGCCAGCAGCTGCTTGAGCGTGACCCGCGGCGGCGGCGGCCGCAGCGCGTCCGGCGGCGTGCCGCGCTGCAGGCCGATCTGCGCGGCGGCGGCGCTGATCGGCGCCGACAGCGCATTGAGCCGCGCGTTGAACCACGCGAACGCCAGCAGCACGATGCAGGCCATGCCCAACGCGGCCACCCACAGCGGCAGGTAGCGCGCCAGGCGCCGGCGACGGTCGTCCACGCCCTGCCAATGCGGCGCCAGCGTGTCCGCCGCGGCGCCGCGCTGGGCACGGATGCGCCGGTACAGGTCGTCCTGGATCTCCGCCAACCTGGCGCGGCCGCCGGCCTCGATCTGGTAGCGGCCGCAGAAGCCCAGCGCCAGGCACAGGTACATCAGCTCGATCAGGTCGACGTGGCGCGGCACGTCCGCGCACAGGCGTTCGAGGATCTGGAAGAACTTGGCGCCGCCGTAGGACTCGCCATGGAACACCACCAGCAAGGTCTTCTGCGACCAGCCGCTGTGCTCGCCCCACGGCGCATTGAGCACCGCCTCGTCGAGCATCGCGCACAGCACGTAGCGCGCCGCGGTCACCGCTTCCGGCGCCGCGCCACCGTCGCGCGCGCGCTGCTCGAAGCGCCGCACCTGCGCGGTCACCTGCTCGCGCAGGCGGGCCACGTCCGGCAACGCCACGCTGTGGCGCAGTTGCACCGCCAGCAGCAACAGCGGACTGGCCGCCTGCACCAGCGGATTGACGCTGCGGCCGAGGAATTCGCTGATGTCGGCATCGCCGGCAGCGGCCGCCGCCGCGCCCGTTGGCGTGGCGAACGGCGCGGCGCCGCGCTGCGGGCGCATGACGGTGGCATCGCTCAACGGATCGACAGGCGGTCGTGCATTCATGCGCTCAGCTCCGGATCGCCCACAGCTGCAGGTCCAGCCCGGCGAACTCGCTGCCGAAGTGGAACGCGATGCCGCCGGAGCCCTTCAACGTGCGCCACAGCGGCGACTGCTTGTCGAATTCGAAATACAGGTAACCGGCGTGGTACGGAATCTGCCGCGGCGCCACCGGCATCGGCATCGCCGCGATACCGGGCAGCTGCAGATTGACCAGGTCGCGGATCTTCTCCACCGGGCCGATCTTGGCCTGCAGCGGCAATTGCCGGCGCAACTCTTCGGCGGGCACGTCGGCCTTGGCCGCGAGCACGAACGCGGCGCTGTCGAACAAGGCCGCATCCGGCACCATCGCCACCCACACGCCGAACTTGCGCGCCTGCACCGGGATCGGCAGCGCGGTCTGTTCGAGCACCGCGCTGAGGCTGCCGCGCAGGCTGGCGATCACCGGCTCGAAGCTCGGCTGCAGCGCGTCGTGGCGATACGCCGGCCATGCCGGCGGGCGCTTGCCCGGCGTGGTGAAGGTGCTCAGTTCGCCGGCCAGCGCGATCAGCGCCGCATACAGATCCTGCGGATGCAGCAGCGGCGCCGACGTCCAGTGCGCGACCAGCGGCTGCCACCGGTTGACCACCTGCAGCAGCAGGAAATCGGCGATTTCCGCCGCGCCGCCGCGGTCGCCGACCGACACCCGCGCGGCCAGCGCTTCGCCGCGCTGGTGCAGCAGGCCGAGCAACTCGACCAGGAACGTGGCCAGCCGCGGCGCGGCCTGGCAGGCCAGCGCGGTCGGCACGAACGCCTCGTCCAGCGTCACCTGGCGATCGGCACGCGATTCGACGATGCGCGCCAGCGGCATCCGGGTCAGCCCGTCCAGCGGCTGCGACTGCGGCAGCAGGCGCGTGCTCATCCCGCCCACTTCCATCAGCACCGCGCCCTGCATGCTGCCGGAGGCGTCGTCGACTTCGGTCTCGCGCACCCGGTAGCGGAACAGTTGGTCCGGCGGCGCCTCGGCGCGGCCCACGTCGGCCTGCGCCGCCGCGCGCAGCGGCAGGGTCAGGTACACGGTCTGGTCGCGCCAGTTCGGCTCCACGTCCAGCGCCGGCGGCAGCGGATCGTCGCCCGGCATCGCGAACGGGGTGCCGTCGGGAAACACCCCGCGCGCGCGGCGGATGCCGAGCTTGCCGATCGCCAGCAGATCGGTTTCCAGTTCCAGTTCGGAGAAGCCCCAGGCATGGGGATGCAGGCCGCCGGCGCGCAGCTCCACGTAGCGCTCCAGGTAGCGCTCCTGCTGCTGCAGATGCTGGGGGCGCAGAAACAGCCCCTCGCTCCAGACGACCTTGTTGTTGTGCATGATCCGCCGTGTCCGCTGCTGTCGATGGCGATGCGGCCGCGGCGTTGGACGCAGCAGCCGACCCCAATGTGCGATCCCCTTGCCGACGGCCCGGACGCGGCGCGCGGCGCGCGCAGTCCAGGCTGGCGGGATGCAGTGTGGCCAGCGCGGATGCCGGCTACCCGACAATTCGTCTCAGGGCGGTGGGGACGCCGCGGCGCTGCGCTGCGCTCGAGAAGATCGTTTACGCAACGATGCCGACCGCAGCGCGCGCATTGCAGACCGGCGCCGCCGATGTCCTGGTGTCGTGCGCCGACATGCACCGCGGCGCCGACGCGGTGCGTTGCCGCTGCCGCATATCGCCGATGCCACGGCCGACGCCCTGCAGGCCACCTGCACCACGGCGCCGGCGGCATGCGCCGTGCGTACGTTCCTGTAGCTGCCGCCACGGCGGCTTTTTGCAGGAGCGGCTTCAGCCGCGACACGTGCTGCGGACACTCCCTGTCGCGGCTGAAGCCGCTCCTACAGGGGAGACTTCCCCGCGCGCCGCGCCGACTTCAGCCGCGCCAGTTGCGCCTCGTAGGCGCGGGCGAACTCGTCGCCGAACAGGCGCCGGAAGCATTCGTCCGGGTCCTTGGCCAGGGCCTGGAAGTTGTCGCGGTAGCGTTCCCAGTAGCGGCCCTTGCCGGCGAACGCCAGGCGTTTGCCGCTGGCGTCCACCTCCTGCTCCAGCCGGTCGGGGCTGAAGTGGAACAGCATCGATTCGAACGCGGCGCGCATGCCGGCCAGCATCGCCATCTGATGGCAGCGGATGTCGTCGAACGCATCGTCGAACGCGGCCACGCCGGACAGGAACGCCGGACTCGGCGGCGCCAGCAGCTTCTGCAGCGCGTCCTCGGGCGTGGCGGCGAACTTCAGCGGGTTGTTCTCCGAACGCTGGATCACCGTCACCGGCAGGCGGAAGGTGTTCTTGATCTCGGCGCGCGCGCGCAGCACCTCCATCACCCCATCGACGACGATCTCGAAGATCCGCGCCACGTCGTCCGGCATCTGCGCGGATGGCGCGGCCTGCGCCGCGAACGGTGGAGGTGCGGCAGGCATGGTCGCGGCGCTCGCCAGCGGCGGCGGCGCCGGCGCGAAATCGCCGATGGTCAGATCCCAGTTTTCCGGCAATTCGAAGCCGCGCGACGCGGCCGCTGTGGGCGGCGCGGGAACGCGGAAATGGTCGTGGCCCGCATCGCTGTGGTTCCAGCTGTGCGTCGGCTGCGGCGGCACCGGCGGTGCCGGCAGCGGATCGAGCAGGCGCAGCGGGTCCAGTTCGCCGGCCGCGCCCGGCACGCCGAGATCGCCGAGCAGCGCATCGTCGTAGGCGCCGCCCGCGGGCGCGGCAGCGCTGCCGAATCCCGGCAGGCCGAAGTCGAAATCGAACGCGCCGGCGGCGCCGGGTGCACTGCTGGCTGGGTGCGGCGGCAGCGGCGCCGGCACCACCTGGGTCAGGTCCGACGCGTCGTCCGGCACTACTACGGCGGGCGGCGGCGGGGCGGCGGGCGCTTCGGCCTTCAGCTGCACCTGGATCTCGAAGCTGTCCATCTGCAGGCGGTCGCCGTCGCCGAGCGCGGCCGGGTCGCCGCGTTGCAGCGCGGCGCCGTTGAGCAGCATGCCGTTGGTGCTGCGGTCCTCGATGAAATACATGCCGTTGAGATAGCGCACCACTGCATGCGTGCGCGACACGCCGGGTGCCGCCAGCACCCAGTCGCTGTCGTCGGCGCGGCCGATGCTGCCGCCGCGCTGCGCGAACGCCATCTGCGCGCGCGCGCCGAACTGGGCGGCGGCCTGGCCGGCGACGGTGAGAGTCAGTTTGGATGGTAGGGACACGTGGCGCTTCCTTCGGATCGGGTGGCGCGGCGCGGCCGCGGACACGCTGGTACGGATCGGCGCGGCATTGCCGCGTGCGCGCGGCGGCGCGGCATGACCGCGCTCATGCCGCCGCTCCGCCGGCCAGCAATTCCAGCGCGTGCAGCGCATAGCCATGGCGGCGCGCCTCGAACTGCGCCGGTTGCTGCGCGGCGAGCAGGTTGATCGCCGCCACCGCCGCGCGCGCGGTCAGGTGCTCGGCCGGCGGTACCGGCGTGTCCTGGGTCGGCGGCGCCAGGCTGCCGCCTGACCAGGCCACCGCCGCCGCCAGCCACGCGCCCAGCGAGGCATAGCCGCCGGCCTGGGCGAAGGCAGACGCGGCGCGGCGATTGGCTTCGTTCGGCTCGCGTACCCATTTCTCCGCCAGCGCCGCGCCGGCGCGGTCTTCCGGCGACAAGGCTTCGCCGCGCGCGCACTGGCACAGCCAGGCGACCACGTAGCGCTTGGGCAGCAACCGCGCCAGCAGCTTCAGCGCATCCTGCGGCTGGCCGCCGTCGAGCAGCACGCGCACCGCGGCCTGCGCCGGCTGCGCGGTGTCCAGCTGCGCGCGCGCCGGCGCCGACAGCTCCATGTCCACGCAGGCCTTCTCGATCGCATTCATCGCCGTGCCCTCAACCGATCATGATCAGCGCGCCGCCGATCTGGTGCAGCGCGTCGGCCTTGAGGCTGAGCATCGGCGCCTTCAGCGTGCCCATCGCCCCGCCCTCCAGCGCCAGCATCGCGTCCGAGTGCACCTTGACGCTGGCGCCGGCGCCCATGTCCACGGTCGCCCCGCCCTTGATCGCCACCTGCACCTTGCCTTCCACGTTCACCGCGTTGTTGCCGGTGACGGTGATGGTCACGCCCTTGATCTCGATTTCGCCGCTGCTCTTCATCACGATGCTCGACGCGCCGGTGACCAGTTCGATCTCGCTGCCCGCACTGAGCTTGAACTTCTGTCCGATCGCGTGCGTGGCGTTGTTGCCGACGTCCAGCGTCTCGTCGTTGTCGACCTTGTGCTTGCGGTCGTGCTTGACGGTGCTGGTCTGGTCGTTGTCGACGGTGGCGAAGTGGTCGTGCTCCACTTCCTCGCGCAGGTCCTTCTGCGCATGCACGAACAGTTCCTCGCTGCCGAGCTTGTCCTCGAAGCGGATCTCGTTGAAGTCGGCGGCGCCGCCGCCGGCGCTGCGGCTGCGCACCCCGCTCTGGGTCTTGTTGTCCGGCAGCGCGAACGGCGGCATGTGATCGGCGTTGTAGACGCTGCCGATCACCAGCGGGCGGTCCGGGTCGCCTTCCAGGAAGCTGACCACCACTTCCTGCCCGACCCGCGGCAGGCTCATCGCGCCCCAGCCCTTGCCGGCCCACGACGAGGCCACCCGCACCGGGCACGACGGCTTGCTGCCGTCGCGTGCCGACGTGTTCCAGTGGAAGGTGACCTGGATGCGCCCGTACTGGTCGACCACGATGTCCTCGTCGGTGTCGCTGCCGGTCACCACCGCGGTCTGCAGGCCGGCGATCAGCGGCTGCCGCGCCCGCGCCGCGTTGCGGAACGGCAGCTTGCTCTCGATCGCCTCGAAGCGGCACGCGAACGGCGCCGCGCCGCTGCCTTCGCCGGAGGCGTAGCCTGGCGTTTCCAGCGCGGTCTGCGCGCCGATCACCAGGTATTCCTGGTTCCATTCCGGGCGCGGGAACGCCTTCAGCGAGAACAGCGCGCCCACCCGCAACCCCACCGCGTCGCTGTCGCCGCGATAGCGCGAACGCTGCACGTTGTGCGCTTCCGCACGCACCTGCGCGTAGCGCTTGCCATCGGCGACCAGCACATGCGCGCCGGGGTAGTCGAAGGCGGTCAAGCCGCTGACCGGATGCAGATCGCCGCCGTGGCCGATGTCCTCGTCCACCGCCAGCGACGCACGCGGGCGCAACGGATCGTAGTCGGTGAGCTGCTGCGCGCTGGTGTGCACGCGGCGCGCCAGCTGCCATTGGCTGATGGTGGCGCCCATCCCGTTGGCATGCTGCCCTGGCGGCACGTACGGCAGGGCCTCGAAACCGCTGCTGCTGGCGTGCGCGCCCAGCGCATCGGCCAGCACCAGCGTGTGCGTGGTCTGGCTGTGGGTGAAGAAGTAATAGATGCCTTCCTGCTCGAGCAGGCGGCTGATGAAATTGAAATCGTCCTCGCGGTACTGCACGCAATAGTCGCGCTTGGGATAGGTGCCGCTCAGGCTCAGGGTCACATCGCCGTAGCCGATGCCGTCGAGCACGGCGCGCACGATCTCCGGCACGCTCTGCGCGGTGAAGATGCGGCAGTCGCGGCGCTGGGTCAGCAGCCACGGCTTGGGCACCAGGGTCACCTCCAGCACCGCGTAGCTGAGCCTGTCGACGACATGGAAGCCGGTCTGCGCGACGTGCGCGACGATGCCGTGGTACCAGCGCACATCGCCTTCGCCTGCCCTCAGCTGTACCGCCATCGAGGTGCCGAGCAGCGCACGCAGGTCCGGCCGCGGCTGCGTGCTGAGCGCGGTCAGGCGGTACTCGAACAGCTCGCCCAACGCTTCCGTCGCCTGCATGCGCCAGAACAGCAGCGCATCGCCAAGGTCGGAGTGCAGCGTCATCATCGGCGTGGGCATCGTGGTGTCCGGGAAGTCGAGCGCCGCGCAATGCGGACGTTGGCCGGCGCTCGCGAGCGGTGTTCGCGGTGGGGCGCGCAACGCCTGCACTGGCCCGAACGCCGCCCCGTGCGCTGCCGGCAAGGCGATACTCACACGGCGTCCGCCGCGAAAGCCGACATTTCGTCTCAGCGCTGCAGCCGTCGGCGGGAGCGCATCGCGCTGTCTACCGCGATGCCTGGCGACGCCGCCGAGTGGTGCGCGGCATCCGCCCGCTGTACGAATCCGGTCGCGCCAACCAGCGAAAGTGTGCCCCGTACCGGCGCCACATCGCGCTAGCGGCGTGCCAGCACCACCCAGCCCTGCACCGGCGCGCCGCCTTCCTTGCGCAGCTGGTCGGCGCGCAGTTGCACCCGGGCGAAACCGGCCTGCGCCAGCGCGGCCTGCACGTGCGCGCGGCTGTGCCGGTAGCGCCCGCTCGCGCCGAGCTGCACCCGATCGTCCGCGGCGTCCAGCGCTTCCACGGTGAAGGCCAGCCAGCCGTCGCGGCGCAGTGCCGCGTGCGCGGCCGCGCAGACCTCGCGCAGGTCGCCGAAGTACACCAGCGTGTCGGCCGAGACCACCACGTCCCACGCCTGCGGCTGCGCCTGCAGATACGCGGTCAGTTCGCCGACCACCAGCGCGTCGTAGCCGCCGCGCTGACGCGCCTTGTCGATCATGCCGCCGGACAGGTCCACGCCGGCCAGCCGCCGCGCATGCGGCCGCAGCAGCGGCGCACACAGGCCGGTGCCGCAGCCGGCATCGAGCACGTCCAGCGCGGCGCTCGGCGCATGCAGCACCTGCGCCAGTTCCGTGGCCAGCAGCTGTGGCGCGCGGTACTCGAGATTGTTCAGCAGTTGCTCGTCGAAGCTCTCGGCGAAGCCGTCGAACACTTCGCGCACGTAGGCATCGTCGGCGCGCGGCGGCGCGGCGCTGCCGCCACAGGCGGCCAGCATGTGCCGCGCCACCGCATTGTGCGGATCGCGCGCCAGCCAGTCGCGATACACCGCCACCGCTTCGTCATGGCGGCCGAGCAGATACCAGGCGGTGCCGAGCGCCTCCAACGCGCGCAGGTTGGTCGGGTCCAGCTGCCACGCGGTGCGGAAGCACTCGGCCGATTGTTCCAGGTGCTCATGCTGCTGCGCGTGGTTGCGCAGAAAGAGGCCGAGCAGGTAGTGGCCATGGGCGAACCCGGGCACTTGCTGCAGCAACTGCGCATAGGCCAGGAAGGCCTCGTCCAGCCGCGCCTGCGCTTCCAGCACCACCGCCAGGTTGCTCAGCGCGTTGTGGTGCGACGGCGCGCAGGCCAGCGCGCGGCGGTAGCAGGCTTCGGCCTCGGCCAGGCGCGCGCATTCCTTGTGCACGTTGCCGAGGTTGTTGTGCGCATCCGGATAGGTGGGGATCAACGTCAGTGCACGCTCGATCAGTTGCAGCGCTTCGTCGCTGCGCCCGCGCTGGTGGCACAGCACGCCGAGGAAGTGCAGCGCGTCGGCGTGCGCGGACTGCTGCGCAAGCAGGTCGCGATAGCCGCGCTCGGCCGCGTCCAGGTTCCCCGCCTGGTGCAGGGCGATCGTCTGCGCCAGCATCGGCGCGGCCGGCATCCCCATGCCGACCGCCACCGCTTCCGCTTCCCCATGCCGCGCCAGCGCGGCCCCCGCCTGCTGCATCGCCCCGCTCCCCTTATCCGATCAAGACGGTGAAACACCCCAGCACGATCGCCCCGCCGTGCGCGGTGCTGTCGCCCAGCCGCGCCGCAGGCATGCCCGCGATCAGCACGGTCGGTGCGCCGGACACGATGCTGTCCGGCGGCCCCACGCACACCGCCATGTCGCCGATCCGCGCCGCCGGCAGCCCGCCGATCAGCACCGCCGGCGCACCGGGCGCCGTGATCGGCCCACCCACGTGCGGCACCACGCCGGTGACCATCGGGCAGACGTGCAGATCGGTGAGGCGGGCGGCAGGTTGCATGCGGAGCCGATAGCGCAGTGGCCAGGCGTCCAGCTTGGCGCGCGCGGCGGCGCGCGACCCGTCATTTCGTCTCAGCCACCACTGCCGAGCGCGGCGCATCCGGCGCGTCCAGCTTGGCCAGCGTCTCGCGCACCTGCGCCAGCGGCCCGGGCGCATCGCCGTACAGCCCGACCAGGATGTCGCGCGTGCGTTCGGCATGCGCGCGCGCCTGTGCGCGCTGCCCCAGGGCGATCTCCGCCTCGGCTAGGCCGCGCAGGATTTCCGCGGTCACCTCGTGCTTGTCGCCGAGGACACGCTCGGCATCGGCCAGGGCCGCCCGCTGCTCGGCGGCGGCGGCCTGCGCCTGGCCGTCGTCGAGCAACCAGAACGCATGGTTGGTGCGCGCCATGATGGTGGTGGGATGGTCCTCGGGGTAGCGCGCGCGCGCACTGTCCAGCGCCTTGCGGTAGTAGGGTCCGGATTCGGCGACCTTGCCCTGCTGGCGCAGCGCCCCGGCCAGGTTGTTGTAGATCATCTGGGTATCCCAGCCGTTCTCCCCGTACAGGCGGATCATGATCGGCTGCAAGGCCCTCAGTTCGCGCTCGGCGGCGGGGTAGTCGCGCTTCATCAGCAGATAGACCGCCAGGCTGTTGCGCATCGACAGGGTCAGGGGATGGTCCGCACCCAGGCGCGCGCTACGGCGCGCGATCAGGTCACGGATCAGGGCGATCGCCTGGTCGTAGTCGCCGCCGTCGGCCAGCGTGGCGGCGTAGCGATCGCCCGCGCTCAGCACGCTCTGGTCGTCGGCCGGCAATACCCGCAGGATGCCCGTGTAGGCCTGCCGGCTCTCGCGCAACGCCGCCTTGGCCTCGCCCTGCGCGCGCAGCGCCCAACTCAGCCGCGACTGCATGTCGTAACCCAGCGACGCGTCGGCGCCAAGGCGCAGGCGCACCTGCGCGATGCCCTCGCGCAGGATGGCTTCCGCGCGCTTCGGCGCGCCCACGTTCACCAGCGCCTCGCCGAGCAGCCGCATGATCTGCAGCTCGTCTTCGCTGTAGGCGCCCGAGTGCGCCTGTGCATGGCGCCGCGCCGCCTCGAGCTGGGTCACCGCGCGCTTGTACTCGCCCAGCGCGATCAGACTGGTGCCGATGGTCAGTTCCACCTCCACCAGGGCCTGCGGCTGGCTTGCCAGTTCGCGCGTGGCGCGCTGCGAGGCCTGGTCCATCACCTGCAACAGCAGGGTCTTGTCCTTGTCCTGGGCGACCGACGGATCAACGCTGGACAGCAGCGAGCCAAGGAAGTCCGCCGTCACCTGCGCCCGCTGCGCCTCGCGCTGCGCATTGCGCAACGACCACAGCGTGCTGGCCAGCCCGCCGAACAACGCGGTCAACACCAGCAGCGAGGCCAACACCGCACCGCGGTTGCGCTGTACGAACTTGCGCGCGTCGCGGCGCAAAGAGCGGGGCAGCGCGCGCGGCGGATAGTCGCCGAGCCAGCGACGCAGGTCGTCGAGCAACGAGGACACCGACGCGTAACGCGCCGCACGATCCGGCGCCATCGCCTGCAGCACGATCGCGTCCAGGCCGTCGTGCAGTCCGCGCAGCAACTGCGCCAGCGACACCCCGCGTTGTTGCGCCAGCTCGCGCTGCTGCGGCAGCGGCTGCGCCTGGATCCAGCGCGAGGGCGCTTCCGGCACGCCCGCCTCGAACAGCTCCGGGCGTACCCCGCAGATCAGCTCGTAGAGCAGCGCGCCCAGCGAATACACATCGCTGCGCGCATCCACCCCGCCATCGTCGCCCTGCGCCTGCTCCGGACTCATGTAGCCGGGCGTGCCGCTGGCGCCGGCCGGATTGCGCGAGGGCTGCGCGGTTTCCACCGCGATGCCGAAGTCGATGATGCTCGGCGCCGGGCGCCCGTCGACCTCGCCGACCAGCACGTTGTTCGGCTTGAGATCGCGATGGATCACGCCCTTCTGGTGCGCGTGCTGCACGCCCTCGCCGACCCGCACCAGCAGCTCCACCCGCGCGCGCAGCGACAACCCGTGCTGCGCGCACCAGCGGGTCAGCGGCTCGCCGCGGATGTACTCCATCACCAGATACGGCCGCCCCTGCGCATCGGTGCCGGCATCGTGGATCTGCGCGATCGCCGGATGCTGCATCTGCGCCAGCAGGCGGCATTCGAACTCGAACACCGCCCGCTGCTGCGCATCCAGCCCCGTCGCGGCGATCAGCTTGATCGCCACCTCGCGCGCGTAGGCGCCATCGGCGCGATGCCCCAGATAGACCTGGCCCATGCCGCCGCGGCCGATCAGCCGGTCGATCGCCCACGGGCCGAAACGGGTCCCGGGCGGCAGCTCGGCGGCGTTGCCGTCGCCGCCGAGCAAGGTGCCGAGCAGGCCCGGGCGCGGCAACTCGGTGGCGCGCAGGTCGGCCTCGAGCAGGCCGAGCAACTCGTGCAGCAATGCCGGGTCGTCGCCGGCCTGCGCCTGCGCGAAGGCCGCACGCTGCGATTCCGGCAGCGCGCAGGCCTGATGGAACAGCGCCTGCAGGCGCTGCCAGGTGGCGGGGTTCAGCGGCATGGGCGCGCGATCCGCTGCATGGGGCCGAGCGAGGCCGTGCCTGCGCCATGTCCCGCACGGCGCGGCACGCGCATCGCCAGGCGACCCCGGCCGGCTGGCGAAAGCGGACTGATTGGGGCGTCGGGCATGGCCAGCCGGCGGAAGCGGGGAGAGTCCGCCAAGTATCGCGCATAAACGGTGACAGGACTCACATTCCCCGCGGGATCCCCGGCGACGCGACGCCTAGCTCAAACCGCGTCCCGCAAGCCGCCCTGCCGCGATCCTCGCTCCCTGGCCGCCGGGGTCATGCACACAGATGCTTGGCCGCGGTCTGCCAAGCCTTGACCTCGCCCGGATGGTCGAAGGAGTAGTAGATTTCCTGCCCGGGCTGCAGCAGGTTGTCCAGCGCGCTCTGGCATTTCGTGCAAGGCGACATCTCGATGTACATCGCCAGTATCGTGGGAATGGAAGGCTCGTCGGCGATCGCGTTCCACAGGGCGGTGAGTTCGCCATGCGCGCACGCGTTCGCGATCTCGATCCCATTGACCTTGAACGGGATGCGGATGCGGCTGTTGCCGAACACGTTGTCGACGTCTCCTCCGTTCGTCATGTACGACACGAAGGAACAGCACGAGCCCGCGCCGATACCGGTGATGCCTCCGTCGTCCTTCGACTGGACGACTTCGCGCTTCTTCCTCAGGCAGGCCTGGACCACGCCGTTGGCGCTGTTGATGTCGTAGGGAACCTTGATCAGGACTGGCATCTCGTGACTCCTTGGTTTTGATGGCGAACCGTCGTTCGCGAACGCGGATCCGGGCATTACCCGGCGCCCATTGCCCGCACGGGCCTGGCTCACCAGCCCAGCGGCCGGTTGATGGTCTTGCCGTCCTTCGAGTAGTGATTGAGATCGTTGCCGCCGGAGTAGGTGCCCAAGGTGAGCGGGTTCTTCCAGATGCCGCCGCCCATGGTCGAGACCTTGCCCGCCGCGAACTTGACCTCTCCCCCGTTGTCGCCGTTCACCACCGCACAGTGGCCGATGCCATGCTGGTTCATCCAGCCGGCGCAGTCCCGGCAGACCTTCTTGCCGACGCACACCACCTGCAGCGCCCCGCCCAGCTCGGCCTTGGCGATACCCAGGTCGTGCACGCAGAAGCGCACGATCGCCATTTCGGCATGCAACCCGGTCTGCACCGTGCCGACATCGTGGATGTCCGCCTGTGGCAACAGCATGGCTTTCATGCCTTTCACCCAGCCGATGACGTCGTCGGTGACGCCCTTCAACGACACCACCAGGTCGAAACCGCTGGTGGAGCGGACGAAGCCGATCGCGAAGGTCTGCTGCGATCCGTACGTGCCGACGATGTTCTTGATGTGGACGTTGCTGGCGATCTTGGTGATGTTGCACATGGCGCCGCCCAGCGAGCGCGGCGCTGTGTTCCACGCATCCTGCTGCGCTGCCCCGCGCCGGTTCTCGGCGGCGGTGGCGACCTGGTTCCATTGTGTCTTCGGCATATTCACCTCCTGGAAAAACACACCTCCCGACAGGGCGGGAAGCCGTCGTCTGCCGCGCGATGGGCATGGCCCACCGAGCGCTGCGCGCGACCACCTGCAGCGCATGGCCGGATTCGCCGCCAGCGCCGACCGGCGCGCTGGCCACGGTCAGATCTGGGTCACCTGATTGGCCGGCAGCGGCGTGGTCATGCCGCTGCCAGGGTTGTAGCTTTGCTGATAGAACTCCCACACCCCATTGCGCCGCACCCCGATCACCACCGATGCGTAGAAGCCTGGAGCGATGGCGTCGTTGTGCCAGCAGCGGTGGCCGATTCCGCCGCCGGCCGCTAGCTGTGCCGCGGTATCGCGCGTCGTGGAACCGGCATCGTGGTGTGTCACCGTGCTGCCATTGATCTCCAGTACGCACCCGGTGAGCGCGGGCGTGAAGAAGATGTCCGCCCCGACCGTGCCGAGCGTGATGGCCGGCGCGGCTTTGGGGTTGTTCGGCAGCCAGTGCGCCATGAACGCGTGCGAGAAGAAACTTCTGTGGTTGCCAGCGGTGTGGACCTCGATCCCGCTATTGCCGGCCATGAGGTTGACCAATTGCTGGCCTACCCCCGCAACGATGTGCGGCTGGCTGGCGAAGACGTTGTTGCGCAGATAGGCGATCTGCGTCGCATTGCCGCGCATGGCGGTGAGGAACGCGCTGTTGTAGCCACCACTCATCGCTCAAACCTCCACACCAGGAAAGGATTCGGGCCACGGAACCGGACTGGTCCCCGCGCATGGCAGAAACACCGATCGGAGGGTCCCGCTCTGAATGAGCGATTCCCCCCGGATTGCATTCATTGCCCCAACAGCGATTGACTGCGGCGTCGCCGGCGTGCCGCACGGGCACGGCGGCACGCCTGGATGAAGTGCCGTGGTGAAGCGCGATCGCGGCGGCGTCGCTTCCGGCGCGCCCCCGACGCACACGGGAACAGACGATCTCCACGCCGGCCGGAGCCGGGCCGGCAGTCGCCATCGGATTCGTGCGAAAGAGGACTCGTGGCGTTCATGGCATCCCTGACTTGGAGACCGGTTCCGTTTGCCGCCGGTCGATCGGCCGCCAGCCGCCTGCTCGCGCGCTGCGCAGCCGGCCGGCCGGCGAAGCGCTGGTCATGGACGGGCAATGCCAGGGGCGCGATTGCTCCTTGCCGCCGAAGGCGTCTTGCCGGATCCGCCGCGCATCCGGTTTCCACAGACGTTTCCATGGATGGCGCAGCTCGGACCGTACGCCTGCCGGGCGCTGGCGACCCGACGCTTCGTCTCAGGCTTGCCGGTGCCGCCGCCGGCAAAACCGCATGCCCGCCGCCATGCATATCGGCGGGCATGCGTATTCCTAGATGCGATTGGGCAGTTGCAGCGGATCGATCACCGCCATTACCGCCGTCTTCCTGCCCGCATGCGCGCCTTCGCCGCCATAGGACAGGAACTGTTCCATCAGCGTGCTGGTGCGGGTGTAGTTCTTCTGCACCGCCTGTCCGCGCTCGGCCTCGCCTGCGAGGAACTCGCCGTTGTTGACGCCGCAGATCGTGCCGTCGCCATTGGTCACCACCCAGTGCCCGTTCCAGTTGTAGTTGTCCGGACTCCAGATGTGCACGACGTAACCCGGGCCGATGTCCGCCGCGATCCGGCCCAGGCGCGCCATGTCCCCCGGGCCGATCTTGCCGCGCCAGACCTCCCTGCCCGCACCGAACAGCAGGTCGCAGCCGGCCTGCTTGTTCGGCGCCGAGTTCTGCATGAACCAGCGCATCGAGACCAGGCCGCTCTTCACCAGCCAGCCTTGCACGCCGACGTAGCAGATGACGCCTTGCCCGACCGTGGCCAGGTCGGTCCGCGCAAGCGTCAGGTTGCCGGGCAGGCTGGTGCCGTTCGGCGCTCCTGCGAAGGCGGCGTTCTTGAGGTCGTCGCGGGTGGCGCCCGGCACTGTCACGAACATACCGATGCCGGACAGGATCTGCACTTCGCTCTTGATGCTCCAGTGCGCCAGGCTGTCGACCTTCCAATTGGCCTGCAGCAGGCCGGGCAATGGAATGACGTGCAATCCAGGACCCGCCTCGGATTGCTTGGCCCACAGCTCCGAGTAGTAGACGCGCTGGCACAGCAACAGGCCGCGCAAGGCCTTGCGCTGGCTGGTGTTGCCGGCGTACTGCGGATCGTCCTTGCCGTCGTCGCGCCGGCCGAGCGACAGCTGTCCGGCGATCCCCTTCTTCTTGTTCTCGGGAACGAGCTGATCGATATGATCGCCCAGCCGGTCGGCGGGGAAATTCGTGTTGAGATAGGCGATCGTGTCGTCCCACCGGTCTTTCCAGTCCTTCATTCCAAACATGTACAGCGCCCTCTTCTTTCGTTTTCGTTGCGATCGACGATCGCCGTTGGGGGATGCCGATGCTCGTCGGCCCATTTCAATCGATCCGGCATCCTGGCCATGGGACGCGACGATGGCTGTCGTCTCGTCCAGGTCCCTGTCCGCACCCGTCGGTCCGCGTCAGACGAAATGCCGGGTGAGTCCTGACTGCACATAGCCCAGGCGCCCATCGGCGCGCCATTGCGCCGTCACCACCATCCCGAACACGCGCGACCTCGACTGCTTGTGTTTGCTCGTCGGCCCCACGCCGTAATAGCTCTTGCTCGCGCCCATGTAGTTGGGATGCGCGTTGATGAACCGCAAGCCCATCGCGTTCACGATCCGCTGTCCGGCCGGATGCCCGTTGCGGTCCATGCTGCAGAGGTGATTGGCGATCCAGCCCTCCTCCATCTGGCTGTAGCCGGGCGGAACGAAGAGCGAAAAATTCAATCCCGCCCCCGGCCCCTTGGCCTCCACGATCAGGAAATCCGAAACGCCACCGCCTTTCGGATACTCCCAGATCTGGTCGATGCCGGTGCCGGCATGCAAGTGGTAGCCCCAGATCATGTTGCCGCCAGGATGGAGATCGAGAACGCAGATCGCCGCAGCCGCTTCGCCCACGCATTCGGTGATGCGCGTGTTCGCCAGCAGCACGCGCATGTCCTGCGCGATGGCGTCGAAATGCTGGCATGCTTGCGCGTCGGCGGCCAGGCCGGCGACCTCCTGCTCCAGGCCCTGCCAGATCGTGCGGCGATGAATGTCCAGCAAGGCGAACGGGAGGAACACCTCGTTGCTCGCTCTGACCCCCCAACCCGAACCAACGCCCAGGTCGCCGTAATAGACCACATCCCGATGCATGCCTTGCGGCGGCCACGAGGTCAGCGGTGGCGCCGCATTCGCGCGCCCGTTGGCGGCATTGATGCGGATGACCTTCTGCCGTTTCGGCTTCTTCGGCGAAACGAAGGAATAGCGGTCGTACCTGCCGACAATGGCGGCATAGTCGACTTTCGCCTTGCTGCGCTGCGGTTTGCCCATTCGATTCTTCTCCAGAAAAGCGCAATCGCCGGCGAACCGGCGCCCTGCCTCGCGGCGATGGTCGAGTCGCCGGTACGACCGGCCTCAGAGCCCGCGCCCGTGATCCTCGTCGGCGATGCCGAAGGTCCCGATCGGCGGCTCGATGTAGCCGTACAGCGGGTTGGTGGTCACATGCGCATCGCCGCAGGTGATCAGATGCATGTGGTCCGGATGGCGGTCGATCACCGCCTGGATATTGCGTCCCATCACGTCATTCATGACGGTACGCAGCTGCATCGAAATCCGATTGCATTGCAGTAGCAGTTTGTCGAACCCGAGCATCCCGGCCGTAGCCACTACGCGCTTTCCGTTAGCGAGCTGCACTTGCCTGCTGGCCTTCAGCGACAGGAACTGGCGCGCCATGGTTTGCTCGTCGACCAGGTGCCTGCCCGCGTCCGGGCTGTTCCGAAACGCATCGATGTGACCCACCAACGCCTCGATGTCGGACATGGCCATGACTTCCTTGCTGTCCATCGCGAAGGGCAGAAGCGCATTGACGGAGATCAGAATTCCTTCGACGGCCTTGAAGCACTCCGGCTCCCACCCGAAGACCTTCCTGTTCATGAACACCGGCCGCAGATGCCTCGGCACGGAATCGGCGGCGACCGCATCCGCGTACACCTCCACGTGGCAACACAGCTTGTTGTCCGCCATGATCCCGTCGAAGAACCCGGTCCAGACACCGCGGTTGGTCCACTCGAAAGGCGGATTGCGATGCCCGTCGCCGGTCATGAACACCACCGGCGCGTACTCGTCGGGAAACAGCTCGGACGCCACCGAAAGCTCCGCTGCCGGATCCAGCCCGCACGTCAGCAGTTTCTTCTTGACCCACCAGTTCCGGACCTTCACGTGTGGCTTCCTTCGTTCTATCAAGAGGAAAGTACGGCCCTCAGCGGCCGATACCGAATCGCTGTGCATGTAGGAACCGACAACGTGCCGATTCCAAGGAAGATGTCCCCGTCACAACGTCGCCAGCATCTTTGCGACTGCGGCGCACGGGCGAATCGCGTTGCCCCAGGAACCGCCGGCGACGCGCGCGGCGCCCCGAACCGCGACGCTCCGCAACGGCCCAGAACCCGGGAATCGTCGCCTTCCAACGATCGGCAATCGCAGCGCGCAAGCCCATCGCTCCATGCCTCGCTACTTCAGATTCCAAAGCTTGTTGGGCTTGTCCATCGTGATCTTCGCGTTCCGATTCTTCTGCTCGACGAAGTAGCAGCTTGAAATTCCCAGTTCGCTCGCCGGATCGTTGTAGTCGTCATAGCGGCCAAAGATGGTGAGATGACCGGCATAGCCGCTGATCATGACCTTCTCCGCACTGGCCTCGACGACCACGCCGCTCAACTCCTTGCTGAGCTTGATGGCGTAGTCCCGGTATGCCGTGCCATATTGCCCATAGAGCTTGTCGATCAGCGCGGGACGCGGCCGAACGACTTGGTCGATGAAGCCATCCAGGCGCGACGGATCCAGGTTGCCACCGGCGAAGAAGGCAGCCTCTGCCGGCGAAGCGGGAGGATTCTCGAGATCCGACGGCCTGACTTTGATCTCCAGCGCACGCCACCACCATTTCGCCTCTACGGCGTACTGGCCGCTGGAATTGCAGACATGCTTCTTGAAATGGTTGCTCAGATTCGTCGCCGCACTGTTGTCGTCCGCGTCACCGGGCCCCCACCGCGTGAAACCGCTGAACTGACGGGATGGAAACGCTTTGTCCACGCGAATCAGGGTGCCGATGTTGTCCTCACGCACATTGATCGTGCAGCGGTCGCCGGCCTTGGTCACGCGATCGAGTACGTGCAGGATATCGAAGCGCAGCAGTCCGATGACATTGGCCAGGGGCAACACTTGTACGAGGATGTCCGCTGGACGCTGCCCAGGCGCCGCGCGCGTGCGTGCCTGGACGAAGTTGCACAACAGCAACCGCTCGGACGCTTTCCAGTACACCATGATATCGGCGAGCTGGGCGGCCAGCATCGGGTTCCGCAACAGCCCATTCGCCGGAAGTATATCGACGCTGCTTTTCCCGGCGACGCTGTTCAGGTTGATCAGCAGCAGGCCCTGGGGAAAGCCAACCGCGTGGCCCGGATCGACAAAGACGACGAGCTTGCGGAGATTCTGCAACGTATCCACGAATGCGAATCTGGCATGCTGGCCTATCAGAAATTCGGCGGTGGCATCGTTGTACGCGGCGAACTGTTTCCACGCCGCTTCCGCAATGCCGTACTTTTTCAGCAGCGCCCTTGCGTTGGCCTCGTTCATGCGGTTATCCGTATTTGTTCAGGCAGACCAGAGTTCAGCATTCCAGGCTCACCGGCGCGAAGGCCGGTCAGAACGCGTAGTCGAACTCCGCGCCCAGCACCCCCACGCGCACGCGCTCGATCGGCTGTCCCGCGATCATCCGGTTCAAGAACTCCCGCGAAATCTCCGGCAACATCGAATTGGTCAAAATCGCATCGATCATCCGCCCGCCCGATTCGCTCTCGGTGCAACGGCCGACCACCAGCTTCACCACGTCCTCGTCGAAGTCGAACGGGATCTTGTAGCGGGCTTCCACGCGCTGCTTGATCCGGTTCAACTGCAGCTTGACGATCTGCCCCAGCATCGCGTCGCTCAGCGGGTAGTACGGGATGGTGACCAGGCGGCCCAAAAGCGCCGGCGGGAAGATCTTCAGCAACGGCTCGCGCAGGGCCTTGGCCATGCCCTCCGGATCCGGCATCAGCTCCGGGTCCTTGCACAGGCTGGCGATCAGCTCGGTGCCGGCGTTGGTGGTGAGGATGATCAAGGTGTTGCGGAAATCGATGCGGCGGCCTTCGCCGTCCTCCATCACGCCCTTGTCGAACACCTGGAAGAACAGTTCGTGCACGTCCGGGTGCGCCTTCTCCACTTCGTCCAGCAGCACCACCGAATACGGCTTGCGCCGCACCGCCTCGGTCAGCACGCCGCCTTCGCCGTAGCCGACGTAGCCGGGAGGCGCGCCCTTGAGCGAGGACACCGTGTGCGCCTCCTGGTACTCGCTCATGTTGATGGTGATCAGGTTCTGCTCGCCGCCGTACAGCGCCTCGGCCAGGGCCAGCGCGGTCTCGGTCTTGCCGACGCCGGAGGTGCCGGCGAGCATGAACACGCCGATCGGCTTGTGCGGGTTGTCCAGGCCGGCGCGGGTGGTCTGGATGCGCTTGGCGATCATCTCCATGCCGTGGTCCTGGCCGATCACGCGTTTGGCCAACAGTTGCGGCAGGCGCAGCACGGTGTCGATCTCGTTGCGCGCCATGCGCCCGACCGGGATGCCGGTCCAGTCGGCGACCACCGCAGCCACCGCCTGGTAGTCCACGGTCGGCAGGATCAGCGGGCTTTCGCCCTGCACGGCGCTCAGTTCCGCCTGCACCTGGCGCAGCCGCGCCAGCAGCGCGTCGCGTTCGTTGCCCGACGGCGCCTGCGCGGGGATCTCCTGCATCTGCTGCGCCGGCGCCTGCTGCGCCAGCGATTGCGCCGCCGCCTCCAGCGGGCTGCCGGTGCCTTCGATCGGGGCGATGCCGGCGCGCAGTTGCGCGCGCAGCGCCAGCAGTTCGTCGACCAGCGCCTTCTCCTCGCCCCAACGCTGTTCCAGCGCGGCCAGGCGCGCCTGTTCGGTGTCCAGCAGCGCGCGGCAGGCGACGTCGCGTTCGTCGACGACGATGCCGATCGCGCGTTCGCGTTCGATGATGCCGCGTTCGGTCTGCAGCGATTCGATGCGACGGCGGCTGTCGTCGACATCGGCCGGGGTGGCGTGCAGGCTCACCGCCACGCGCGCGCAAGCAGTGTCGAGCAGGCTCACCGACTTGTCCGGCAGCTGCCGCGCCGGGATGTAGCGGTGGCTGAGCTTGACCGCCGCCTCCAGCGCCTCGTCGAGGATCTGCACCTTGTGGTGCTGCTCCATGGTGCTGGCCACGCCGCGCATCATCAGCACCGCCTTGACCTCGTCCGGCTCGTCCACCTGCACCGCCTGGAAGCGGCGGGTCAGCGCCGGGTCCTTCTCGATGTACTTCTTGTACTCGGCCCAGGTGGTGGCGCCGACCGTGCGCAGGGTGCCGCGCGCCAGCGCCGGCTTGAGCAGGTTGGCCGCATCGCCGGTGCCGGCCGCGCCGCCGGCGCCGACCAGGGTGTGGGTCTCGTCGACGAACAGGATGATCGGCTTGGCGCTGGCCTGCACTTCGTCGATCACCGCACGCAGGCGCTGTTCGAACTCGCCCTTCATGCTGGCACCGGCCTGCAGCAGGCCCACATCGAGCGCGCGCAGCTCGACCTCCTTCAGCGCCGGCGGCACGTCGCCGCGGGCGATGCGCTGGGCCAGGCCCTCGACCACCGCGGTCTTGCCGACGCCGGCCTCGCCGACCAGGATCGGATTGTTCTGGCGGCGGCGCATCAGGATGTCCACCACCTGGCGGATCTCGTCGTCGCGGCCGATGATCGGGTCGAGCTTGCCGTCGCGCGCCTGCGCGGTCAGGTCGGTGGTGAATTTCTTCAGCGCTTCCTGCTTGCCCAGCGCCGCCGGCGCGATCGCGCCGCTGGCCTCGCCCGGCGCGCCGGCTTGGCCCAACTGGAAGCCGTCGCTGGGCAGCAGTCCGTCTTCCGGCGAGCCGGCGACGATCTCGGCGAAGCGCTCGCTCAGCGCTTCCGGCTTGATCTTCTCGAATTCCTTGGAGATGCCGAGCAGCGCATTGCGCAGCGTGCGCACGCTGAGCACGCCGACGACCAGGTAGCCGGTGCGCACCTGCGCTTCGCCGAAGCTCAGCGAGGCGTACACCCAGCCGCGCTCGACCGCTTCCTCGACGTTGCCGGACAGGTCGGTGACGCCGCCGGCACCGCGCGGCAGCCGGTCCAGCGCCTCGGTCACGTCGCGCGCCAGGGTCGACGGATTGAGCTCGAAGCGCTTGACGATGCGGTGCAGGTCAGAGTCGGGCAGCTGCAGGATCTGGTGCAACCAATGCACCAGCTCCACGTACGGGTTGCCGCGCAACTTGCAGAACACGGTGGCGCTTTCGATGCCGCGGTAGGCGAGCTTGTTGAGCTTGCCGAACAAGGCGCTGCGACTGATCTCGGCCATGACGGTGATTCCTTGTGCGAATGCGGAAAGAAGAGAAAGTGGAACGCGGCACTCAGCCGGACGGCCGCAGCACCACGTCGTCGGCGTCGGCGATGTCCCAGCTGCGCTGGCCGAGCCAGGTGTCCAGGCCCAGGCGCCCGCCGCGCGCCAGCGTGGTCGCCGGCACTTCGTCAGACTGCAGCAGCAGCTGCAGATCCCAGCCCTTTTCGTCGCCGACGTAGCTGCGCACCGCCGCGGCCAGCTGGCGCAAGGCCTCGCCACCGGGCAGGAAGCGCTGGAACGCGCTGCGCGACAGCGGCCCCAGGCGCAGCCGGAAACGCTGCTGCGCGCCGCGCGCATGCGCGCCGAGCACGGTGCTGTGGCCGAGCGTGGCGACCTCGGGCGAGGCCCCCAGCCGCAACCGCGCATCGTCGGGCAGGCGCATCCATTCGGCGGCGAATTCCAGCACCTGCACCGGCACCGCGAACAGTTGCTCCAGCAGGCCGCGCAGGCCTTCGGCGTTGCGCGCCACCGGCAGCAGGCGCCCGGCGAAATGGCGCCGCGCGTCGTCCGGCAGCGCATCGCGGTCACGCAGGTGCGGCGAGGCGATGCCGCTGAGCGCGTCCAGGTAGCCGCGGAAACGGTCCTCGTGCGGGCGGTCGGCCTGCACGGTCGGCTGCGCATCGGCCCAGGCGCGGTAGAACAGGCTCAGCATGCGGTGGTGGAACAGGTCGGCGAAGGCGGCCAGGGTCGGGTCCCTGGCCTGCGCCTGGCGCTCGATCGCGTACTCGGTGAGGTGCAGCGGCAGCGGCGCGTTCGGGCCGAACAGGCCCAGGAACAGCCCGTACAGCTTGCCCGGCTGGGTGCCGGCGGCGGCCACATAGCGGTCGATCGAGCGCGGCGCGAACGCCAGCGACGGCGTATGCCGCAGCCGCACCGGGTCGTCGGACGGGCGCGTGGAGCGGCCCAGTCGCGGGCGCTGCGGATGCGCGCGTTCCAGCGCGCGCAGCGCGGCGAAGAACTCGAAGTCCTGCGGCCGCTCGCGCAGCGCCCGCTCCAGGGCGGCCAGATCGGCGGCGCTCACAGCAGCGCCCGTTTGCCGAGCTGCGCCGGCCAGCGTGCGATCTCGTTGCGCTCGCTGGTGCGCAGCACGGTCTCGGTGAAGGAATTGACCGACACGTAACGGGCGAAGAAGTGCTGCAGCACCGCGCCGAGCAGGAACGCGCCGCTGCCTTCGAAGGCGCTGTCCTCGCAGGTCAGGGTGATCTCCAGGCCGCGACCGAAGGTGATCGGGCCCGGCGCCGGGATGCGGCGCACGATTGGCTGCGCGCGCACCTGCTTGATGCCTTCGATCTGGCGCAACGCTGCGGCGTCGAACGGATCGCAGTAGAGCGTCAGCATCTCGCGCAGCGCGGCGGCGCCGTCCTGGCCGTCCTCGAACAGCGACAGGTAGTTCAGTTGCAGGTGGCTGAGCAGGCGCCACGCGGTGGCGCCGTCGCTCAGCGCCGGGCGCGGCTTGGTCGGTCCGGCCACGCAGCGCACGCTGTGCACCGGCGCGCCGGCGTCCATGGTGAAATCGGTGGCGCCCTTGCCCACCGGCATGTGCAACGGCAGGTCGCGGTTGCTGCACAGCAGCTGCAGGCCGAGCTGGCGCAGGGAGGTGGCGTAGGCGCCGTCGTCGGCATCGACCAGACTCACGTAGACCTCGCTGCCGACGTAGCTGGAGCGAGCGCCCTGGCGGCGCTGGCGTGCCGACAGCAGGCGCGGCTCGCGGCGCATGGTGTAGAACGCGCCGTGGCGCGCGTGCCATGTATGTGCGTCGCCGCCGTAGAACGGCAGGAAGCGCTGCTCCGGTTCCTGGCGGTCGCCGAAGCCTTCGACGTCGCTCAGGCTGTGGATCTCGAAATCCATCGGCCGGGTGCGGTCGGCGAGCACGTGGTATTCGGTCTTGCCCGGCGCCAGGTGCAGGCGGTCGGCGCGGCGCGGGAACAGGTTGATCGCGGGCGTGCAGAACAGGCGGAAGTTGTCCGCGCTCACCGCCTGCGCCAGGCTGGGCACGCTGCGCTCCAGCAGCACCACGATCTCGAAACCGGTGCCGTGCAGCCGCCGCAGCGCCGCGCGCAATCCGCCCAGTTCGGCGAACAGGAAGCGCTGCGGGCAGGCGAAGTATTCCTGCAGCAGGCGGTAGCCGCTGAACGCGCGGCCGTCGTACGGCACCAGCGCCTCGTCGTCGGCGAAGCCGCGCGCGCGCAGGTCGCTGCGGCCGCGCTGCAGTTCCACGCTCGCGCCGGCCGCGTCCTGGCCGCGGACCACGAAGCCGGCGGCGTGGCCGAGCAGTTGTTCGTACAGGCGCGTGGGCAGGTCGTCGGTGCCGGCCAGGAACAGCGGCAGCGCGTCCAGCGCCAGCATGTTCGCCTGCACCCCGGCCAGCGTTTCGAAACGCAGGCGCAATGCGGCGCGCACCGGCTTGGCCGCGGCCTGCGCCGGCGGCAGGCCGATTCCGGCCGCGGCGATCGCCGCCGGCGTGTCCAGGTACTTGGCCTCGCGCAGCGCCAGCGGCCACAGCGTCAGCGCATGCGCGGTGCGGTATTCGCAGGCGGTGCGCTCGCCGCCGGCGACCAGGCTGCGCAGCGCGGTGTGGCGCGGCACGGTATGGCCGGCGGCCAACACGCTTTCCTTCAGCTCCGGCTGCAGCTGCACCACCGCCATCGACGGCATCGGCGTCAGGTAGTGCGGGTACACCATCTGCAACAGGTGCTGGGTGAACACCGGATACTGCGCATCGAGCTTGAGCTGCACGCGCGCGGCCATGAACGCGAAGCCTTCCAGCAGGCGCTCCACGTACGGGTCGGCGCACTCGAAGCCTTCCAGGCCCAGGCGTCCGGCGATCTTCGGGAACTCGCGCGCGAATTCGCCGCCCATCTCGCGCACGTGCTGCAGTTCGCGGTTGTAGTAGCCGAGCAGGCGCGGATCCATCAGGCGTAGCCCTCGCTGACGTCCAGGCGCCCGGTCTCCAGGTCCAGCTCGGTCTTCAGGTACAGGTTCAGTGGCAGCGGCTGCGCCCACATCTCCGATTCGATGAAGAACACCAGCGAGCGCCGGTCCATGCGCCGCGCGTCGGCCTGCACGGTGACGCGCAGGGTGTCGGCGATCAGCCGCGGCTCGAACGCCAGGATCGCCTCGCGCAGGCGCAGCTGCAGCGCCGCCGCGTCGATGCCGGACATGGCCACGCCGGCCAGATCGGGGATGCCGAAATTGAGCACCGAACGGCGCACTTCCGGATACGCGTCCAGCGGCTGGTCGGTGGCCAGGTTGACGCAGTTCAGCAGCCACGACAGGTCGCGCATCACGCACTCGCGCAGGCGCGCGGCGGAGATGACCCGCTTGTCGCGGCTCTCCTCCTGGCGCAGCGGCTCGTCGTCGCTGAGCCGGTCCAGCAGCGAGGGCTGCAGGCGTTCCTGGGTGGTGAGTTCGGCCATCGCAGCGCTGCGCTCAGGCCGGGTCGAACAGGATCTGGCGCACGTCGAGCAGCGCGTGTTCGCCGGCATCGGTGGCCCACACGCGCTGGCCCAGGCCGACGTCGCCGTCGCGGCCGCTCCAGTCGGTGCGCCGCGCCAGCAGCAGCTGGCCGTCGTCGCTGCGTTCGGTGCCGGGGTAGCGCACCGGCACGAAGCCGAACGCTTCGCCGCCGTTGCGCCAGGTCACCGCCACCGGCGCCCACAGCATGTCGCGCAGGTCGGCCGGCGCCTCGAAGCGCAACGCCTGGATCTGCGCGAACGGCACCCAGGCGTAGCCGCCGTTGACCACCAGTTCCAGGCACGGGCCGAAGCGCGGATCGGCATCGGCGATCCACGCGAAACGCGTATCGTCGAGCTCGCCCGCGCTGGTCGGGGCCTGCTCGAATGCCTGCGCGCGCAACTCCGCGGCCTGCGCGGTGGCGCCTTCGGCCGACAGCCGCAGCGCCTGCAGCAGCAGCGCCAGCCACGGCTCGGGCGCGCCGAGCACGGTCGGCAAGGCCTGCCCGGCGAACACCGCCGCGCGCTGGCGCTCGGCCTGCACGGTGATCGCATAGGTGGCGGCGAGCGCCGCATTGTCGGCATCGAGTTCGCGACAGGCGTCGAGCTGGGCGCGGGCGCGGTCCCATTGGCCGAGCACCGCCAGCAGTTGAAACAGGAACACGCGCTGGCGCGCATCGGCCGGATGCTGGCGCACGCGTTGGGTCAGCAGTTTCAGCGCTTCGTCCGGACGCCCGTGACGCAGCAGCAGTTCGGGAGTGGTGTCCATGGCCTGTCCGCACGAAGGGAATGTGCGGCGCCGTCGCAACGACGGCGCCGGGTACGAGGCGGCGATCGCCGCCGTCGCGATCAGGCCTTGGCCACGCCCTGGATGTCGTAGGTGAATTCCTTCGCCCCGCCCTGCGCCGTGCCCTTGTCGTCCTGCGGCTGGAAGCTGTACTTGAACTTGCCGAAGTGCAGGGTCAGGTTCTCGGTCAGGCGATCCTCGCCGCCCGAGCCGCCGGTGGACAGCGAGGTGACCAGCACGCCTTCGCTCAGTTCCAGGGTCAGGAAGTCGGTCTGCTCGCCGGTGGCGTTGGTCACGTACAGCCACGCATTCTCCACGCGCGCGCCGGTGCACACCGCGTCCAGCAACGCGTTGGAGCAGCCGTCGACGTACTTGGTGATGGAGATGTCCTGGATGTGCGCCTTGCCGCCGCTGGCCGAACCGCCACCGGTGTGCAGGTCGCCGGAATTGCTCGCGCCCCACGACCAGGCCAGGATCGGCACCTCGCCCTTGTGCTTCTTGTGGTTGGACGCGCCTTCGATCTTGACCTTGCCGCTGCCGAACTTGATATGCATGTCGAACGCCATGGAACTGCTCCTCTAGTGAAAAACGGACAACGATGGGTCGGCGCGCGGCGCGCATCGCCTGCGCGCCGGGGCCGTGGCACGGTGGCGCCGGGTCAGGCCTTGGCCGCCGACGGCAGCCGCGACACCAGTCGCAGCGACACGGTCAGCCCTTCCAGCTGGTAATGCGGTTTCAGGAAGAACTTGGAGGTGTAGTAGCCGGGCGCGCCCTCCACTTCCTCCACCACCACCTCGGCCGCGGCCAGCGGCTTGCGCGCCTTGGTGTCTTCGCTGGAGTTGGACGGATCGCCGTCGATGTACTGGGTGATCCAGCGGGTCAGCCACGCCTGCATCTGCTCGCGATCGCTGAACGAGCCGATCTTGTCGCGCACGATGCACTTCAGGTAATGCGCGAAGCGGCAGCAGGCGAACATGTACGGCAGGCGCGCGCCGAGTGCGGCGTTGGCGGTGGCATCCGGATCGTCGTACTCGTCGGGCTTGTTCAGCGACTGCGCACTGATGAAGGCGGCCATGTCCGAGTTCTTGCGATGCACCAGCGGCATCAGCCCCATCTTGTCCAGTTCGGCCGAGCGGCGGTCGGTGATCGCCACCTCGGTCGGGCACTTCATGTCCACGCCGCCGTCGTCGGTGGGGAAGGTGTGCGTGGGCAAACCCTCGACCGCGCCGCCGGATTCGATGCCGCGGATCCGCGAGCACCAGCCGTACTGCTTGAACGAACGGTTGATGTTCACCGCCATCGCATAGGCCGCGTTCTGCCAGGTGTACTTGGCCGAATCGGCGCCGGTGGTCTCTTCCTCGAAATCGAACTCTTCCACCGGATTGGTCGATGCGCCGTACGGCAGCCGCGACAGCGTGCGCGGCATCGCCAGGCCGATGTACTTGGAATCCTCCGACTCGCGCAGCGAACGCCATGCGGCGTAATCGGGCGTGGAGAAGATCTTGGCCAGGTCGCGCGGGTTGGACAGCTCGTTCCAGTTGTCCATGCCCATCAGCTTGGGCGCGGCCGCGGAGATGAACGGCGCGTGCGCGGCGGCGGCGACCTGGGCGATGCCGTTGAGCAGTTCCACGTCCGGCGGACTGTTGTCGAAGTAGTAGTCGCCGACCAGGCAGCCGTACGGCTCGCCGCCGAGCTGGCCGTATTCCTGCTCGTAGACCTTCTTGAAGATCGGGCTCTGGTCCCAGGCGGTGCCCTTGTAGCGCTTGAGCACCTTGCCCAACTCCTTCTTGGAGATGTTGAGCACGCGGATCTTCAGCTGCTGGTCGCTCTCGGTGTTGTTGACCAGGTAGTGCAGGCCGCGCCAGGCGCCTTCCAGCTGCTGCATGTCGGCGTGGTGCAGGATGTGGTTGAGCTGCTCGCTGAGCTTGCGGTCGATCTCGGCGATGTAGGCCTTGATCGTCTGCGACACGTCCTCGCTGACCACGTCGCTGCGGCTGAGCACCTGCTCGGCCAGCGTGCGCACCGCGGACTCCACTTCTTCCTTGGCGCGCTCGCTCTTGGGCTTGAACTCGCGGTTCAGCAGCGCGGCGAAATCGCCCGCTTCCAGAACCTGGGTACCGCTGCCGGCTTCGGCCAGTTGTTCGCTCGCCATGGCTCAGCCCTCCTTCGGATCGGCGGGCTTGGCCGCCGAGACCAGCGACTGCAGCAGCGCCGGGTCGCGCAGCGCCTGCGCGATCAGGTTCTCGGCACCGGCCTTGCCATCCATGTAGGTGTCCAGGTTGGCGAGCTGGGTGCGCGCCTCCAGCAGCTTGGCCAGCGGCTCGACCTTGCGCGCGATCGCCGCCGGCGAGAAGTCGTCCATGTTCTCGAAGGTGATGTCCACCGCCAGCTCGCCTTCGCCGGTCAGCGTATTGGGCACCTTGAACGTGGCGCGCGGGCGCATCGACTGCAGGCGGCTGTCGAAGTTGTCCACGTCGATCTCCAGCGCCTTGCGTTCCTCCAGCGACGGCAGCTCGCCGGCATTGGCGCCGGACAGGTCCGACATCACTCCCATCACGAACGGGATCTGCACCTTCTTTTGCGCGCCGTAGACTTCCACGTCGTACTCGATCTGTACCCGTGGCGCCCGATTGCGCGCGATGAACTTCTGACTGTTTGCCATTGCCTCGTCTCCGATTGAGCCTTTCGACCCGGCCCGCCGGCAACGCCGTGCAGGCCGGCCGCGCACCTGCCGCCGGTTGATCCCCGGGACGCCGACGCGAAACGCCGGCGGCGCTCCCCCATCGCGCGCTCGCCGCCGTTCCGCCTCCACGTTCCCCTTGCGCCGTCGGTGCGCGGGTAGATCGCCGCACACCGGGCATCGCATGCCATGCGTGGCGCCGATCCCCTCGGCGCATCCCGCTGCACGGCGCTTTTCAGCGATGCGGCGAGTCTAGGAACGGCCCCGGCGGACCACCCGACATTTCGTCTCAGCGAAGGCCGCGTCTACGCCTGTGCACAAAGTGTGACGACGGTGATGGCTTTGCCCCGCTTCTTCCGGTTGTACCGATGACAGGCCCCGGGGTGGGCCGCGACCGCCGCAGATGACCACGATCCGTCGCATCACCGTACCGGCGCGCATGCCAACGCGCGCGCACCTCGCCGACGCCGGCGAACCGCTGTTGATCGACCTGCTGGCCTACATCGAGGAGAACATCGGCGAACCGGAGTTGGGCGGCGAGATGCTGCTGGCCGCGTTCCCGCTGTCGCGCGCCACCTTGTACCGGCTGTTCCAGGCGCGCGGCGGCGTGGCCAGCTACATCCGCGAGCAGCGCCTGCGCACCGCGCACCGCTACCTGCAGCTGCACCCGCAGTGCAGCCTGACCTGGTTGTTGTACGAAATGGGCTTCGCCTCGGAACGGCAGTTCCAGCGCGCGTTCCAGGCCCGCTTCGGCATGTCGCCGGCGCAATGGCGCAAGGCGTGCCGCGCGGCGCCGTGCCAGCCCAGGGAGGAGCGTCGCGGCCCCTACATCCCGATGTGGCGGATCATCCGCGAACTGTGCCGCACCTCGATGGTGGACGATGCGCCGGTGTACGCGCCGACGGAGCCGGCGACGGCGCAATAGCCGCGGCCGCGCCGCGTTCCCTGTAGGAGCGGCTTCAGCCGCGACAGGTTCGCGCCGGGGAACGATTCTGTCGCGGCTGAAGCCGCTCCTACAGGACGCGCCGCCGCCGGCGCGTGTCCCGCCTCAGCGAATCACCAGCACCGGCACCTGGCTGCGCGCCAGCACCTCGGCGGTCTGGCTGCCGAGCAGCACCCGGCTCATGCCGCGGCGGCCGTGCGAGGTCATCACGATCAGATCGCAGCGGTGCGAAGTGGCGATATCGATGATGCCCTCGGCCGGATAGCGATCGAGCACATGGCAGCCGTGCGCGATCACGCCGGTGGCCTCGGCGGCGGCCAACGCCGGCGCCAGGATCTTCTGCGCGCCTTCTTCCCGGTCCTGCCGGTATTCGGGCGTGGCCTCGTAGCCCACGCTCCAGCCCATCGCGTCGTACATGCCCATCGCCCAGGGCTCGGATACGGTGACCACATCCACTTCCGCACCGAGCCTGGCGGCCAGCGCCAGGCCCTGCTGCAGCCCCTTGGCGGACAACTCGGAACCATCGATCGCAATCAGAATGCGCTGGTACATCTGCGTGCTCCGGTAACGCCGCTCGTAGCGGCATGGGTTCCATTGGACACCCGGCGTGGACGCCGCGCCTTGACCCGGATCAATTTCCGGGCGATCGCGCCGCCAGCACGCGTGCCGGATTGCCGGCCACGCGCGCGCCGGCAGGCACGTCGCGGGTGACCACGCTGCCCGCACCGATCACCGCATCGTCGCCGATCGTCACCCCGGGCAGCACGATCGCCCCGCCGCCGATCCACACGTTGCGGCCGATCGTCAGCGGACGGCCGAATTCCAGCCCGGCCGCACGCTGCGCCGCATCGCGCGGATGGTCGGCCGCATACAGCTGCACCGCCGGCCCGATCTGCGTGCCGGTGCCGATGCTGACCTTGCACACGTCCAGGATCACGCAATTGAAGTTGAGGAACACGTCCTCGCCGAGGAAGACGTTGTAGCCGTAGTCGCAATGGAACGGCGGCCGCACCACCGCCCCGCGCCCGACCGCGCCCAACCGCTCGGCCAGCAACGCACGCCGCGTCGCCGGCGGTTCGGCCAGCGCCGCGTTGTAGCGCACCATCCACGCCTTGGCCGCGGCCTGGTCGGCCTGCAACTGCGCATCGCCGGGCCGGTACGGTTCGCCGGCCAGCATCTTGTCTTTCTCGCTAAGCATCCTGCCCTCCCAGGCGGTGTGGAGGGCGCATGATCGCATCGACCGCGACACCTGCGTTGTGATGCCCTCGCCGCATGGGCAATACTTTCTGCACTGCAGCCGGCCGGCGACCTGATCGTCATTGGGTGATCGCATGAAACTTCGCCTTTTCTGCCTGGCCACCCTCCTCGCGATGTTGTTCGGCACGCCGGTCCATGCCACGTCGACGCTTGCGTTCGAAGGCGGCGGCTACAGCATGACGTTCGAGATCGGCCACACCGATCGTCCGGTGATCGCCAGTATCCATTTCTACGAACCGGGCGACACCAAGGGTGTCGTATTGCGCGAGAGTTTCCAGGTGAGGACCTTCGACACCAAGCGCAAACAGCTGCGGCTCGTCTACAGCGGTCGCGACCAGCGCGTGCCTCCCTTCACGCTGGTGGTGCATGCCAATACGTCGACACTGTCGATCGAAGGCAAACGCATCGCGTCCACCTTCAGCTGGGAGATGTAGCGTGGCGAAGCGACCGCGCTAGGCACAGGCCACGATCGCGCGCCGCCGCCCCCGGGCCGATCCATCTGCCGCACAGGGCCGTCCCCACCGGTGCTAATGTCCCGCGCTTGACTCACCCCAATCCAGATCCCGGAGCCCCGCCATGCCCGCCGCTATCCTTCCCGTCCCCCGCCGCGCATGCCTGGCGCTGGCCCTGGGCCTTTCCCTGGCGCTGGCTGGTGCGGCGGGCGCGCAGACCGTACGCACGCCGGATGTGCCGCCGCCGCAGGACACGCCGTATCCGGGCAGCATCGCGCTGCAGGTGGATGCCGGCGACGTGCGTCAGGGCATCTACCGGGTGCGCGAGACCATTCCGGTCGCGGCCGGGCGGCTGACGCTGCAGTATCCGCAGTGGATCCCCGGCGACCATTCGCCGAGCGGGCCGGTAGCGATGCTGGCCGGGCTGACGCTCACCGCCAACGACGCGCCGCTGGCGTGGCGGCGCGATACCTTCGATGTCTACACCTTCCACGTGGACGTGCCGCAGGGCGTATCCGCGATCGAGGCCAGCTTCCAGTACCTGTCGCCGCGCGACGACGGCTTCGAGATGACCGACAGGATGCTGCAGCTGGAATGGAACAAGCTGGCGTTGTATCCAGCCGGCCACTACAGCCGTGGCATCACCGTGGTGCCCAGCGTGACCCTGCCGGCAGGCTGGCAGTTCGGCACGGCGCTGGAGACCGCCACGCAGTCCGGCGCCACCACCACGTTCAAGCCGGTCGATTTCGAAACCCTGGTCGATTCGCCGATCTACGCCGGCCGCTATTTCAAGCGCGTGGACCTGACCCCGCCGGGCAGCGCGCCGGTGCATCTGGATGTCATTGCCGATACGCCGGCATCGCTGGAGATCACGCCCGCGCAGTTGCAGGCGCACCGCAACCTGGCCGTGCAGGCGCTGAAGCTGTTCGGCTCGCATCACTACGACCACTACGACTTCCTGTTCTCGCTGTCCGACGTGCTGGGCGGCAACGGCCTGGAGCACCACCAGTCCAGCGAGAACGGGCTGGAGGCGGACTACTTCAGCGCCTGGGCCGACAACGCGCCCGACCGCGATCTGCTGGCGCACGAGTACACCCACTCCTGGAACGGCAAGTTCCGCCGTCCGGCCGATCTGTGGACGCCCACCTTCAACGTGCCGATGGGCGACTCGCTGCTGTGGGTCTACGAAGGGCAGACCCAGTATTGGGGCTATGTGCTCACCGCGCGCGCCGGGATGTGGACGCCGGAACAGTTCCGCGATGCGCTGGCGATGACCGCGGCCAACTACGACCGCAACCGCGAGGGCTTCCAATGGCGTTCGCTGGAAGACACCACCAACGATCCCACCGCCGCGCATCGCGCGCCGCTGCCCTACCGCAGCTGGCAGATGAGCGAGGACTACTACAGCGGCGGGCAGATGCTGTGGCTGGCGGTGGATGCCAAGCTGCGCGCGCTCAGCCACGGCCGCAAATCGCTGGACGATTTCGCCAAGGCCTTCTTCGGCGTGGACGACGGCAGCCACGCGGTCAGGACCTACACTTTCGACGACGTGGTGGCCGCGCTCAATGGCGTGGCCGCGTTCGACTGGGCCGGCTACCTCGCCCCGCGCGTGGATGCGGTGAACCCGCCGCTGCTGGAAGGGCTGCAGGCCAGCGGCTGGAAACTGGTCTATACCGACCAGCCGAGCGCGTTCGAGAAGCAGTACGACAGCCGCCACCAGTCGGCGCGCCACCGCTACAACTTCGCCTGGTCGCTGGGCCTGGTGATGAACGACGATGCCAGCATCAACGACGTGGTGTGGGACGGCCCCGCGTTCAAGGCCGGCGTCAGCACCGGCGCCACGGTGCTGGCGGTCAATGGCCAGGACTACACGCGCGAGGTACTCAAGCAGGCCATCGCCGACGCCAAGGGCGGCACCGCGCCGATCGTGCTGACGCTGAAGTTCCAGGGCGGCGTGCGCAGCGTGGAGGTGAACTACCACGACGGCCTGCAGTACCCGCACCTGGTGCGGGTGGACGGCACGCCGGACAGCTTGAGCCAGGTCATCGCCGCGCGACGCTGACGCGACGGGCGGCCGGGTCCGTACCGGTCGCCACTGCGCGGGCAGGCCACGCGAAGGCAAACGGGCCTGGCGCCGCCATTGGGAAGCGCCGCGCATCGGGCACCCCGGCGCGGACGCGGTCCATGCCGCCTCCCGGTCCACCGCCAGCCGGGGTGGCCGGATCGTCGCCGGCCAAGGCGGCGCGGCGCTGGTCGCAGCGCGAGCGCGGCTGCCTTTCCCGCGAAAAACTGTGGCAGAATTCTCACAATAAGCGTGCTGGGGAGCACGGAGACGCCTCGGACTATGGTGGTTTCTGCGCCATTGCCGCCTGGCGACCGCCGCACTTCGATGCCCTGCCGAGTTCAGCGCGCGCCCCTCCGGATCTGGTGAGCACATGGACTTCCGCACTTCGTTCGACCTGGCCTCGCCGCGCATGAAGCTCGTCCGCCGCGGCGTCCTGCTGGCGCTGGCGGCGCTGGCGTTGAGCGGCTGCCAGCCGCGCCAGACCGGCATGTTCTCCACCCTGGAACTGGACAAGGACGGCCTGCTGTACGGCTACGAGATCTTCATCGTCAAGGCCGATCGCGACGCCGGCGCGGGCCAGGACTACTACGCGATCGTGCAGTGCGCCGACGGCAAGGCCGGGCCGCCGGCGATCGGCCAGGTGACGATGACCGCCGATCAGGTGCGCATCGCGCTGCCGACGCACGCGACGCCGGGCTGCCCCTCCTCCACCTTCGTCGGCACGGTGGGGTTCAAGGAACTGGCCGGGCATTTCGCCGGCGGCGAGCAACTGGCGCTGGCCCGCAAGTACAGCTTCTGGGAATGAACGCCCTCGCCTGACCCCGGCCGTGCTTGTTGGAAGACGGGCGGCAATGCTAGCGTCGCAGCGCACGCCTCCACAGGACGACTCCATGAACGCGCAGGGAGTACGCCCGTTCCGTTGGACGCAGCGTGCTGCCGCCGAGTCGCCGTTGGCGTGTTGTCCATTGCAGCCGGAACATTCCTGGGAGGTCGCATGAAGATGCTGTGTGCCGTCGTGTTGGCGGCGGTCTTGATACCGGGCGCGTCCGCGCATGCCGATTCGCCGAAGTCCTCGCCCTTGCTCGGCAGCTGGGCCGTGGACGTGTCGCGGTTGCCGAAGCCGCCGCAGGAACGGCCGCAGAGCGTCACCCTGACGTTCGGCGAAGCCGGCGGCGGCAAGTGGGCCGCCAAGGTCGACATCGTCGAACAAGGCGGCGGGAAGATGCATGCCGAAGGCGTCGCCGCCCTCGATGGCCGGGCCACGCCGGTGAAGAACAATTTCGAAGCGGACACCTTCGCCCTGCAGCGGCCTGCGCCCAACGTGCTGGTGATGATGCTGGCCAAGGACAGAAGCGTGGCCTCGACCCGCATCTACACCGTCGCCGCGGATGGCCGTTCGATGACCGAAACCGTCGCCGCGTTCGCGCCCGACGGCAGCCCGACGATGCGCACCAACTATTTCACCCGCGTCCCGTCGCCACCACGCCGCTGAGTCCGGCGGCATTCGACGAGCCGGCATCGCGTCGCGGCGCAAGTTCGTCCACTCTGCTCGAAGGCGCAGGCCATGCGCCTTCGGCACCCACCCGTTCCCGGAGGTTGCAATGAAGCGAGTCACCGGCATTGGCGGCATCTTCTTCAAGGCCAACGACGCGGCGGCGTTGCAGGCCTGGTACAAGCGGCATCTGGGCATCGATGTGCAGGCGTGGGGCGGCACGGCGTTTCCCTGGACCGACGCTGCCGGCACGCCGGTCGCCGGCAGCACCATCTGGTCGATCGGCGCGGCGCAGGGCGATCAGTTCGCGCCCAGCACGGCGCCTTTCATGATCAATTACCGGGTGGACGACCTGCACGCGCTAGTCGCGGCATTGCGCGAGGAAGGCTGCAACGTGCTCGACCGGGTGGACGAGTCCGAATACGGGAAGTTCGCCTGGGTCATCGATCCGGAAGGCAACAAGGTGGAACTCTGGCAACCGCCTGCGGGGCAGTGAGCCGCCAGGCGGCCTTGGCGGGCGCCCGCCATTCCCCGTGGCCACGATTGCAGGCGAAGCCGAGGCCAGGCGCCGCCGGGGTGTAACCGCGCCGCACTGCGAACAAGGGCGACCCGGCGGCCTGCAACGGCGCTAAAGTGGCGGCCCGATTGCCGGACATGCCCTCCGTGACGCCCAAGTTCTGGCTGCTGCAAGCGTTCGGCTGGTCGCTGTTCCTGTCGATCGCCTACGCCGCCCGCCCCAGCGAAGCCGCGGTCGCCGACGGGCTGCAGTTCGTGGCGATGTGCGCATTGAGTGCGGCCGGGCTGGCGGGAAGCCTGGTGCTGCGCTGGATCTACCGGCGGTTGCAGGCCGATGGCTATGGCGACGTGCGTTGGCTGGGCATCCTGTTTGCCGCAAGCGTGCTGGCGGCCGTGGCGATCGACCTGCTGTTCCACGCCGCGCTGTCCCTGGGCGCAGGCCTGGCCCCGGCCCTGGCGGCGCTGCGGGAAGCGCAGCCGGCGATATCGCGCGCGCCGCTGCTGGCCGTGGCCTATATCGCCTGGAGCCTGCTGTACCTGGCCATCAGCCGGCAGACCCGGCTGCAGCAGGCGGCCCGCACCCAACGCGATCTGCAACTGGCGTTGAAGGACGCGCAATTGCAGCGCCTGCTGGGCCAGCTCAGCCCGCATTTCACCTTCAATACGCTCAACAACATCCGCGCGTTGATTCTCAAGGACCCGGAAGCCGCGCGCGAGCAACTGACGCGCTTTGCCGCCACGCTGCGCTACCAGTTCTCCGGCGGCGACGACGCGCTGGTGTCGGTGCGCGAAGAGCTTGAGGTGGTGCGCGACTACCTGGGCCTGGTCGGCCTGCAGCTGGGCGCGCGGCTGCGCTACCAGGAACGGGTGGACCCGCAAGCGCTGGCGATGCGCGTCCCGCGCTTCTGCCTGCAGCTGCTGGTGGAGAATGCGATCAAGCATGGCCTGGGGCCGAGCAGCAGCGGCGGCGAACTGCAGGTCTGCGTGGCCATGCAGCGCGGCGGCCTGCACCTGGAGGTGCGCAATACCGGCCGGCTGCGCAGCGACGACGGGCAAGGCACCGGCTTGAACAACCTGCGCCAGCGCCTGCTGCTGTCGTTCGGGCCCGGCGCCGGCTTGCGCCTGGTCCAGGAAGAGCAGTGCGTGGTGGCCAGCGTGTGGATAGGAGCGGCGGCGTGATCGAAGCGGTGATCGTGGAGGATTCGGAACTGGCCCGTTTCGAGTTGCAGCATCAACTCAAGGCCTATCCGCAGGTGAGCGTGGTCGGCCACGCGGCCGACGTGGAGGCGGCGGTCGCGCTGATCGAAGCGGTCGCGCCCGATGTGGTGTTCCTGGATATCGACCTGCCCGGTGGCAATGCCTTCGACGTGCTCGAACGCCTGGCGCAGGTGCCGCGCATCGTCTTCACCACCGCCTTCGATGCCTATGCGCTGAAGGCCTTCGCGTTCAACACCGTGGACTACCTGCTCAAGCCGATCGAACCGCAGCGGCTCGCGCAGGCGATCCAGAAGCTGTCCGAGTCGATGCCGGCGAGCCCGGCGCGGCGTTCGATGGACAGCGCCATCTTCATCAAGGACGGCGAGCACTGCTTCCTGGTCAAGCCGCGCGACGTACGCGTCATCGAGGCGGTGGGGAACTACAGCCGCGTCCACTTCCAGCAGCATGCGCCGCTGCTGTATCGCCCGCTCGGCGCGATCGAGGCGCAGCTGGCGCCGGAGAAGTTCTTCCGCGCCAGCCGCAAGTACATCGTCAATCTCGACTACGTGGAGCAGGTGGCGCCCTGGAGCAACGGCGGCCTGCTGCTCACGCTGCGCGGCGGGCTGGAGGTGGAGGTGTCGCGGCGGCAGAGCGCGCGCTTCAGGGAACTGTTGAGCCTGTAGCCGCATCCGCCTCGCGCACGCCGCTGCTGTCGCCCAGCAGCCGGTCGTGCAAGGTCATCGTGGGCCGGCCATCGCGATCCTGGCCGAAGCTCAACGCATCCAGTCCCCCGTCCAGATAGTAGCGGCCGTCCGCATGCGCCTGCAGCGGCAGCGGATCCTCGCCGTCGCGCTGCAGTTGCAGGCGGCCATCCACTTGCGCAAGCACGCGGACGCCGTCGGCGAACCGGTACTGCCCGGTGCGGCCCGGCGGCAGCGCATGCGCCGGGTCCGTGCCCGGATACGCCCGCCCGGCTGCCATCGCCGCCAGGCGCACGGCCAGCGTGGTGGGATCCAGGAACTCGGCATTGGTGAGCACCGCCACGAACACGTCCGGCTCGCCGATGCGCACCACGTAGCTGTTGAAGCCGTTGATGAAGCCGCCGTGCTCCACGTCGGGCAATCCGTTCGCCTGGCCGATGATCCAGCCGAACCCATAGGGCGACAGGGTGCCGTCGGCGAGCCTGGTCTTGGCCATGGCCTGGGCGAGCGCCGCGGCCGGCAGCAGCGTGGCGTCGCGCAGCGCGCGGTGCCAGATCGCCAGATCGTCCACGCTGCTGATCAGGCCGCCGGCGCCCTGCGGCTGCGACATGCCGATGAAGTCCGCGTTCTGCAGCGCCTGCCCGGCACGGCGGTAGCCATGGGCGCGGTGCGGGATCAGCGCCAGGTGATCGTCGTAACGCGTGTGGGTCATGCCCAGCGGCTGGAAGATCGCCTGCTGCATATAGGCCGCGTAGGGCTGGCCGGCGAGGCGTTCGATCAGATGGGTCAGTACGATGTAGTTGGAATTGCTGTAGCGGAACCGCGTGCCCGGCGCGAACTCCAGCGGCAGGTCCTGGAAGTACCCGATCAGGCGCATGGCATCGGTGTCCTCGCGGCGCGCGGCGCGCGAGGCCGGGATGCTGCTGACGTTCTTGATGCCCGAGGTATGCGTCAGCAGCTGGCGGACCGTCACGTTCGCCAACGGGCCGTGCAATGCCGGATCCAGCGACAGCAGCGTCGCCTCCAGGTCCAGTTTGCCGGCCTGGACCAGCTGCAGCACCGCCACCGCCGTGAACTGCTTGGTGACCGATGCCAGGCGCAGCGCCGATTCCGGCTGCATCGGCACGCCGTTCTCCATATCGGACATGCCATAGGCCTGGCGCAGCAGCACCCGATCGCCGCGGGTCACCAGCACCACGCCACCCGGCCCGGCATCCTTGAAGAAGTCCGTGGCCGCCTGGGCCAGGCCCGCCTCCGCTGGGGCCGCGACCGCCCCCGTCGCGGCATGCGCGGTGCCGGCCATGGCCAGGACCGCTGCCAGCAACCACGTCAAACGATGTGTCATGCGCCTTCCCCTTGGTGATGTGGGGCAAGGCTGGCGCGCGCGGGCGCCGCACTCCAGCGACCTATGACGGACGGGCGGCACGCCGCGTGAGCGGTCGTCGGCACGGATGAGTGGAGCGGCGGGCACGGGATCTGCGCGCCGACCGCGGCCAGTGCAGCGCCGGCTGTCGGCGGGACCTGCGCATGCGCCAGCGGGGGAATGCCGCTGCCGCGCAGTGCCTGCGTACCCTCAAGGCCACTAGCCAGGCGCCGCTCCAAGCGGCTCGACAGCGAAGAGCGGGACCAGGGCGTGTGGTCGATTCCCGAGCAAGCCGCTCGGGAATGGATGCGGCGGCCTGGGACCTGTTAATGCGATCGGGACACGGCATCGTGGCCTATCCCGATCGCGTCGATGGCCTAGATCACCGTCAGATTCGCGTACGCCATCACCAGCCACTTCGCGCCGACCTCGTCGAACTGCACCTGCACGCGCGCGTGCGCGCCGTTGCCTTCGTAGTCGATGACCACGCCGCCGCCGAACTTGGGGTGCTGCACGTTGGCGCCGAGCTTGATCGCCGGCGCCTCGATGGCGCTGTGGCCGAGGTTGCGCGGCGCGCCCAGCGAGGCGTTGCGCGACACCTGCACCTTCGGCCGCACTTCGTGCAGCAGCTCGCGCGGGATCTCGCGCAGGAAGCGCGAGGGCACGTTGTAGTTGTCCTGGCCGTGGATGCGCCGCGATTCGGCGTAGCTGAGCACCAGCTTGTGGCGCGCGCGGGTGATGCCGACGTAGGCCAGGCGCCGCTCTTCCTCCAGGCGCCCGCTCTCCTCCAGCGAACGCGCGCTGGGGAACAGGCCATCCTCCATGCCGACCAGGAACACCAGCGGGAACTCCAGGCCCTTGGCCGAATGCAGCGTCATCAGCTGCACGCCCTCTTCGCCGGCCTGGGCCTGGCCTTCGCCGGCCTCCAGCGAGGCGTAGGCCAGGAACGCGACCAGTTCGGTCATCGCCTGGCGGCCTTCGTCGGCGTCCTCCTCGTTGTCGGCGCGCACGAAGCGCGAGGCGACCGAGACCAGTTCGTCGAGGTTGTCGGTGCGCGATTCCGAATCCAGCCCGCCGCGGCTTTCCTTGCTCCAGTGCTCGCGCAGCGCCGAGCGCGCCAGCACCTGGTCGATCTGCTCGGGCAGCGGCAGGCCGGCCACCTCGGCGGACAGCTGCTCGATCAGGCCCAGGAACTGCGCCAGCGCATTGCGCGCCCGCGCCGCCAGGTCGCCGCCCTGCTGCGCGGCCTGTTGCGCGGCGGCCCATAGCGACAGCGATTGCGCGCGCGCCAGGCGCCGCACTTCGTCCAGGGTGCGGTCGCCGATGCCGCGCGTGGGCGTGTTCACCGCGCGCTCGAACGCCGCGTCGTCGGCACGATTGGCGACCATGCGCAGGTAGGCCAGGGTGTCCTTGATTTCGGCGCGCTCGAAGAAGCGCATGCCGCCGTAGACGCGGTACGGCACCTGTTCGGCGATCAGCGATTCTTCGAACGCGCGCGACTGCGCGTTACTGCGGTAGAGCACCGCCGCCTCGCTGTAGCTGCCGCCGTCGCGCACCCACTGGCGCACGCGCTCGACCACGTAGCGCGCCTCGTCGATCTCGTTGTAGGCCGCGTACAAATCGATCGGGTCGCCGTCGCCCGAATCGGTCCACAGCTGCTTGCCGATGCGATCCGGGTTGTGCGCGATCACCGCGTTGGCGGCGTTGAGGATGTTGGCGCTGGAACGGTAGTTCTGCTCCAGGCGGATGGTCTGCGCGTTCGGGAAATCCTTCAGGAAGCGCTGCACGTTCTCGACCTTGGCGCCGCGCCAGCCGTAGATCGCCTGGTCGTCGTCGCCGACCACGAACACGCGCCCGGTCTCGCCGGCGAGCACGCGCACGAACGCGTACTGGATCGCGTTGGTGTCCTGGAACTCGTCGACCAGGATCTCGCTGAAGCGGCTGCGGTAATGCGCCAGCAAGGCCGGGTTGTCGCGCAGCAGTTCGTGCGCGCGCAGCAGCAGCTCGGCGAAATCGACCAGGCCGGCGCGATCGCAACGCTCCTGGTACAGCGCGTAGGCGCTGCGCAAGGTGGTGGTCCACTCGTCGCGCGGCTCGGGCTGGATGTGCTGCGCGCGCCGGCCCTCGTCCTTCTGCTGGTTGATCCACCACACGATCTGCTTGGGCGGGAACTTGCCCTCGTCCAGTTCCAGCTGCTGCACGACGCGCTTGACCAGCCGCAGCTGGTCGTCCGAATCCAGCACCTGGAAGCTTTCCGGCAGCTTGGCGTCGGTCCAGTGCAGGCGCAACAGGCGGTGCGCCAGGCCGTGGAAGGTGCCGATCCACATGCCGCGGCTGCCGTTGCGCAGCTGCAGGTCGGTGCGGTGGCGCATCTCGCCGGCCGCCTTGTTGGTGAAGGTGACCGCAAAGATGCCGTGCACCGGCACGCCGTGGACTTCGTTGAGCCAGGCGATGCGGTGGGTGAGCACGCGCGTCTTGCCGGACCCGGCGCCGGCCAGGACCAGGTAATGGCCGGACGGGGCGGAGACGGCCTCGCGCTGGGCGGGGTTCAGATCATCGAGCAAATGGGAGACATCCACCCGGGTATTTTACCGGTTGCGGCGGCGCACCGGCTGCGACCGGGCAGCCCGATCGCGAAAAAGGCCGCGACGGCGTGTCACGCCGACCCGGCTACAGTCCGCTACCGCGCGCTTCTGTCCACATACGGCCGCGACTGCAGGATCAGCACCTCGTCGCCGACCACGGCCCATTCGATGTCCTGGTCCGCGCCGCCCAGCGCCTGCTTGGTGGATGCGCTGACCCTGGCCAGCCGCGCGATCAGCGCATCGGTCAGCACCTGGCGCGAACCGGTGATGGGCACTTCGCGGACGCCGCCGCCCGCGTCGGCCACCAGCTGGGTGTCTTCCGCCGACCGGCTCAGCACCTGCACCGCCTTGGACCAGGTCGAATACATCACCTGTTCGGCCTGGCGCTTGCCTTCGACCACGCGGATGCCGAGTCCGCGCTTGGCCGAGATGTAAGTGATGTGGCGGCGGGCGGCATCGAACGGATCGCGGGTGATCATCACCCCCGAACTGTCCGAGGGCGCGGCACGCTGCACCAGCACCGCCATGGCCACCGCATCCTGGCGCAGCCCCGCGGCCGTGCGCGCCTCGTAGGCCTCGAAGTTGTAGACCGACGCCCACACCGTCTGCACGGCCTTGGCCAAGGCATCGGCGCGGGTCACATTGGGCACGGTGGTGTACAGGCCGGCACCGCTGAAGCCCGGCAGATCCTCGGAGTTGGACGAACTGCGCACGAACACCGCATCGCCGTGCAGTTGATCCCGCCATCGCTCGTCGAGCGCGCGAACGAAGGCGGGGTCGGGCGCCGCGTCGGCGATCTCGGCACGCAGCGTGGCCAGCGCCTCGCGACGGACGTTCGCGTCGGTAGCGAACCCCGGGCGACGCTGCAGGTCCTGCAGGCGCTGCGGAATCTGCAGCCGCTGCATCGCCGCCTGGTAGTGCGAGAACGGGATGCAGAAGCCGTCCGGCACGCGCGCGGCCGGCGGCAGCGCCGCCTTCAGCGTGCCGAGGTTGGCGGCCTTGACGCCGCAGTGGCCGCTGTCGCGCGCTCGCAGGGCCGCCAGGGGCTTGAGCGCGACCACCGTCAGGTCGGGGCGCGGCAGGTTGCGCGCCGCCGGGCGGGCGGCGGCGGCCGATGGCGTCCTTGGCGGGCGCGTCAGTGGCGTCACCCGGTAGTCGTTGTGGGTGACGTCCAGCGCCACCCAGCGGCCGTCGTACTGGCGCAGGGCGTTCTGCGCATCGCGCACATAGACATTGGGAATGCCCCAGCCCTTGGCCAGCAGGTTCACGTGGGACAGCAGGGTGGACGGACGCTGCGTCACCAACCCTGCGACCGGCGCCAAGGCGATGGGCACCTCGTCCAGGACCGGGATGTCGCGCGGCGACAGCGTGCGCAGCTGTTCCTCGGAGCGCACGATGCGCAGCCGCCCCTCGGCGCGGCCCGTGTTCAACGGCAGGAACCGCTGCTCGCGCAGCAACGCCTCCTGGCTGACGTAGGGCAGCCCCATGGAACTGGCCAGTTGCTCGTGCTGGGTGGAGTTGGTCTTGAAGCGGATCGGCTCGCGGAACGAGGCGCGCACCACCTCGTCGGTCTGCCGCAGCAAGGCCGCGGTGAGCGTGTCGCCCTCCCAGAACTCGTAGGTATAGCCCGGCAGGTCCCGCTGCCAGCTGATGGTGCCGAACAGGAACCGCCGCTGCGGGTCGCGGTACTGCGCGTTGCGCGTCGCCTTGTCCATGGCAGGCACCAGCCGCTGGCGTTGCACGAACTGCTCGTGCAACGCATGACGCGGCGTATTGATGTAGTAGATGCGCGCGGCATTCTGCCGGTCGATCACGAAGATCAGGTGCGGCATCTCCAGCGTGGTCCCGGCGTTGTAGACACGGGCGAGCTGCATGAACTGCGCGCGGGTATCGATGCGCGGCAGATAATCCGGCCCCTGCGTCGGCTGCAGCGGGTTCGCATCGCTGCCCTGGCGGTATTCGTAGGGCGACGGTTTGCGCGCGGTCTGCGCCGTCGCGGGCGCGGTACACCACGCCAGCAGCGTGAGCGCGGCGGCCCAGGCGAACAGGCGCTGGCGCCGGGCAAGAGGCGTACGGGATCGGTCCATGATGCCGGTGCGGGAATCGAGAGTGCGGATCTTAAGCCAGTCCAGGCGGCTTTGGACGCGGTGAGGGCGCTATCGGACGCGCGGCATCGGCGCCGTGCGCATCGGCTATGCGCCGGCGCTCGCCGGCCGCACTTCGCCCAGCAACGCCTGCGCCTGCTGCTGCGCCTGCACGCGCAACTCCGGGATCGCCAGGCTTTCCCACAGGCTGCCGATGCGCAGGCTGCCAAGCACGCGCAGGCGCGGATCGGCATGGCCGTCGGCGTCGAGCAGCGCGCCGTCGGGCGCGGTGGCGACGCCGATGCCGTGCGGGCCGGGCGCGGCATGGCCGCAGCCCAGCAGTTGGTGCAGCAGCGGATTGCGCATGGTCTGCGCGCGCAGCTCCACGCCGGTGGCGTTGACCAGGTAGTGCGCGTCCAGTTGCAGCGCCAGCCCGTCGGGACCGACCGCGTTGACCTGCACGCAGGCGCCGACCGGGAACACCGTGTCCAACCGCGCGCGGTGCA
The DNA here is from genome assembly GCF_013410075.1 of Xanthomonas sp. JAI131. Taxonomy (NCBI): domain Bacteria; kingdom Pseudomonadati; phylum Pseudomonadota; class Gammaproteobacteria; order Lysobacterales; family Lysobacteraceae; genus Xanthomonas; species Xanthomonas sp. JAI131. The sequence goes on from NZ_JACCCN010000004.1 coordinate 284,648, forward strand.
CGCGCAGCTGGCCGATCCGGCGCATCGCCTGCAGCTGCGCGAACACCGGCGCGGCGATGCGGTGCCGGTGCGCGTCCCAGTAGCGCACGGCATGGCGCAGGAAGCGCCGCTGGTCGCTGGCCGACAGCGACTGCCACAGCGCCTGGCCCAGCGGCCGCAGCCGCTCCATCACGCCCTGCCAGGGCAGGCCGCGCGCCTGCGCCGCGGCCGCATGCCGGCGCAGCGCGCGCAGGCGCTGGCGCAACGGCAGCGCCAGCAACGGCTGCGGGTCGAAGTCGGCCGTGGCGTGGCCGGCATGCTCGGCATGCGGCAGCGGCAATACCGCGTGCCGCGAGATCACGTGCACCGGGCCGCGGTGCGCATTGGCGAGCAGGGTCAGCACGCTGTCGGCCATGCTCAGGCCGGCGCCGACGATGCACACCGTGGACTCGCGCGGGATCGCGCGCAGCTGTTCGTAGTTCCAGGCGTCCACGCGCACATGCGCGGGCAGGCTGGCCGCGCCGCGCGCCGGCAACGGGCGCAGGCTGTTGCCCAGCGCCAGCACCGTCGCCTGCGCGCGCAGCGTCGCCCCATCCTGCAGGTGCAACGCCTGGCCGCGCGCGTCCCGGTCCAATGCCACCACCCGCTGCTGCCGCCACTGCAAGTGCGCCAGGCTTGCGGCCTGCGCCTGCGCCAGCCGCGCACGCAGGTAGTCGGCGTAATGACGGCGCTGCACGTAGGCCTGCGCCAGCGCGTCGCGTTGCAGTGCCGGATACAGCGCCTGCTGCTGCAGCCAGTCGAGGAAGTCGTCGGGCAGCTCGGCGAAGGCGCTCATGCGCCCGGCCGGCACGTTCAGCAGGTGCTCCGCGCACGGCGTCGCATAGGCCACGCCCTGCGCCAGCGCCGCCTGCGGTTCGATCAGTTGCAGCCGCAGCGCCGGCGTGGCCTGCCGCAGCAGGTGCAGCGCCACCAGCGTGCCGGCCGCGCCGCCGCCGACGATGGCGATATCGCAGTCGCAGTCGCCATCGGATGCGGTGGGCAAGAGGTCGCTCATGCCGGCGATTGTAAGGGATGCCCCCGCCGGCTCCGCCCGCGGCTAAGAACCATCGCTCATGTCGGCGCGAACATCGCGCATGGCGGCGACATCATGCTGTCATGTACGTGCGCACTCACATCAACGCATCGGCCAGGCGGGCGATGCCTTCGCGGCTGCGCCGCCAGGTGGGCCGCTTGCGCCAGTCCTCCAGCGACAGCGCGCGCGCATCCGCCAGATAATCGGCCTCCACCGCGCGCAGCCGCTGCACCACCTCGGCGCAGTAGCACAGCACGCCGATCTCGGCGTTCAGCGCGAAGGAGCGGATGTCCAGGTTGATCGAGCCGACCAGGGCGATGCCCTCGTCCACGCTCAGGTGCTTGGCATGCAGGAAGCACGGCCGGTACAGCGCGATCTTGACCCCGCTGCGCAGCAGTTCGTCGTAATAGGCCTCCTGCGCCCAGGCGGTGAGCCGCTGGTTGCTGCTCTCCGACAGGATCAGCTGCACGTCCACCCCGGACAGCGCGGCGATGCGCAGCGCGCTGAGCGTGGCCTCGTCGGGCACGAAGTACGGCGTGACCATCACGATCCGCCGCCGCGCCAGGTGGATCAGCGCGTTGACCGCATCGCGCGCGTTCTCGAACGGATACGCCGGGCCGCTGGGCAGCAGTTGCGTGGCGGTGTCGGCGCCGTGCACCGCGGTGCCTTCGGCCACGCGCAGGCGCTGCCCGGTCTCGATGAACCAGTCGCTGGCGAACACCGCCTCCAGGTGCCCGACCACCGGCCCCTGCAGGCGCACCACCAGTTCGCGGTTGGGATGGCCGCGCACGAATTCGGCCGCGGCCAGGTTCTGCGAACCGGTGTAGCCGACGCGGTTGTCGATGACCGCGATCTTGCGGTGGTTGCGCAGGTCCATGCGCCCGCTGCGGCGCCAGCGCAGGCCGCCCGGCAGCAGCGCCTGCACCTCGACGCCGGCCGCGCGCAGGCGCTTGCGGTAGCGGCGCAGCCCGCGCTTGCCGCCGCGCGCATCGAGCAGCAGGCGGCAGCGCACGCCGCGCGCGGCGGCGCGCAACAGCGCCGCCACGACCGCGTCGCCGACCGCATCGTCGAACATCAGGTAGTACAGCAGGTGCACGCGCTCCACCGCCGCGTCGATGTCGTCGATCAGCGCCTGCAGCGAGTCCGCATAGCGATCGAGCAATTCCACGGTGTTGCCATGGGTCGGCATGAAGTCGCCCTGGCGCTCGATCAGCGGCACCACTTCGGCGATCGCGGTGTCGGCGGGCGGGGTCCAGCGCAGCGCGGTCAACGGCACCTGCTGCTCGCGGATCACCTGCGAGGCCTGCGCCTGGCGCTGGATGCGCTCGCGCGACAGCCACGGGTGGCCCAGCAGCAGGTACAGCGGCAGGCCAAGCACCGGCACGAACCCGACCAGCAGCAGCCAGCTGCGCGCCGCGCCGGGCGTGGTGCGCGCCGGAATCCACAGCAACGCCACCAGCCGGATCAGCCAGTCCAGCGCCAGCAGCCAGGTGCCTTCCAACCAGAACGGCAGCATCGCGACCCTTTCGCACGCCAAGTCGCCCGATTCTGCGGGCTGCGGCGGCAAACGCAAGCATTCTCAGCGCGACGGGGCCGGATGTCGGAACGGCCAGGCGGCCAGCGCCGGCGATGCCTCGCGTTCGGCGCACACTGCGCGGAAGGTGGCCACGAACGCGGACTGCAACCGCGTCGGATACCAGTCGGCGCGCGTGGTCATGCCGATCCGGCGGCGCACGCTCGGGCCCGCCGTGCCGATCTCGCACAGCAAGCCGGCGCGGCGCTCGAACAGGAACTGGTCGCGCGACATCAGCGTCAGCCAGTCGTCCTCCAGCAACAGGCCGCGGATGATCAGCACCGAGCCGCACTCGATGCGCAAGCGCGGCGGTTCCAGCGCCTGCTCGCGGAACATGCGCTCCCAGCGCGCACGCACCGGCGCGCCGGTGGCAGCCACCACCCACGGAAACTCCAGCAGCCGGGCGAAGCCGAAATCGCGCCCGGCCAGCGGATGTCCGGCGCGGCCGACGATGACCGGGTCGTCGTCGAACAGGCCTTCCTGCACCACGTCGCGCACCGGCAGCCGGTCGCGCAGCGCGCCGATCAGCAGATCCAACCCACCTTCGCGCAGATGACCGAGCAACTCCGCGTACGGGCCCTCGACGACGTTGACGGTGGCGCCAGGGTGCGCGCGCGAGAATCGCGCCAGCACCTGCGGCAACAGGATCGCCCGCGCCAGCGGCATCGCGCCGAGGGTCACACGGCCAGCATCCTTGGAACGCAGCCCGGCCAAGTCCTCCAGGCCGGCGCCCAGTTCCGACAGCGCCAGCCGCACCAGCCGCAGCATGCGCGTGGCCGCCGGGGTCGGCTGCACGGTCCTGCCGCGGCGCACCGTCAACGGCACTTCGATCGACTCGGATAGCTCGTGCACCGCACGGTAGATCGCCGGCTGCGACACGCCCGAGCGCTCCGCCGCCAGCGAATAGCTACCGGCGGTATCGACCGCGGCCAGCGCGCGCAACTGGCCCAGGCTCACCCGCCGCTCCACCGCCGCGATCGCCGGCAAGCGTTGCGAACGTCTGGCCAATTGAACGCCGCGGGCGATGTAGCCCAACGCGCGCTCGATCCGCGGCACCAGCAACTGCGCGGCCTCGGTGGCCGCCATGCCGCCGGGCTGGCGATCGAACAGAGCCAGGCCGAACTGGCCCTCCAGCCGCGCAATGGCCTGGGTCAATGCTGGCTGCGAGAGATTGACCAGCGGCGCGGCCGCGCTGATGCCGCCGACGTGGCGCACCACAGCCAGCGCGTGCAGGTGCCGCAGGTTGAGTTCGGATTTCGCCTCCACATCCCAACTATAACTAAAGCCAATGGCTATATCGCAAAACGATCTTGAGCTGTTCGAGCTTCCGCACACAGACTTCGTCATCCCTAACGAAGGATGGATGGATGTCCAAGGTCGTCACCCAGATCGAGCGCACCGCCCCGGCACTGCTCCATGGCCTGGCCCAGGCGGGCGTCGCCACCGTGCACGAGGCGCAGGGTCGCAGCGGCCTGCTGCACCACCGGCTGCGTCCCATCTACGCCGGCGCACGCATCGCCGGCAGCGCGGTCACCGTGTCAGTGCCGCCGGGCGACAACTGGATGATGCACGTGGCGATCGAACAGCTGCGCGATGGCGACGTGCTGGTGGTGGCACCGACCAGCGACTGCTGCGACGGCTACTTCGGCGACCTGCTCGCCACCTCTGCGCAGGCGCGCGGCTGCCGCGGCCTGATCATCGATGCCGGGGTGCGCGACGTGCGCGATCTCACCACGATGCGCTTCCCGGTCTGGAGCCGCGCGATCTGCGCGCAGGGCACGGTCAAGGAGACGCTGGGCTCGGTCAACCTGCCACTGGTATGCGCCGGCGCGCTGATCCAGCCAGGCGACGTGCTGGTGGCCGACGACGACGGGGTCTGCGTGGTACCGCGCGCCGATACCGCGCGCGTGCTGGCAGAGGCGCAGGCACGAGAGGTGCGCGAGCAGGCCAAGCGCGAGCGCCTGGCCAACGGCGAGCTCGGCCTGGACATCTATGCCATGCGCGAGCGCCTGGCCGCCAAGGGCCTGACCTATGTCGGATGATCCGGTTCGCGCAGCGACGCCGGCGGCCGCCGCGGACGTCCGCAGCCGGCCCAGGCACGGCGTGCGCGCGATGTGGATGCGCGGCGGCACCTCCAAGGGCGGGTTCTTTCTGGCCGATGCGCTGCCGGCAGACCGCGCCGCGCGCGATGCCTTCCTGCTGCGCACCTACGGCTCGCCGGATGTGCGCCAGATCGACGGCATGGGCGGCGCCGATCCGCTGACCTCCAAGGTCGCGGTGGTGTCGCGCTCCAGCCGCGACGATGCCGATGTCGACTACCTGTTTCTGCAGGTCCATGTCGACCAGGCCTTGGTCAGCGATGCGCAGAACTGCGGCAACATGCTGGCCGCGGTCGGCCCGTTCGCGCTCGAGCGCGGCCTGGTCGCCGCCAGCGGCGAGCGGACCGAAGTACGCATCTTCATGCGCAACACCGGCAAGCTCGCCACCGCCACGGTGCAGACGCCGGACGGCTACGTCCGCTACGACGGCGATGCGCGCATCGACGGCGTGCCCGGAACCGCCGCGCCGATCCCGCTGGCGTTCGCCGACATCTCCGGCTCGTCCTGCGGCGCGCTGCTGCCCAGCGGCAACGCGGTGGACGAGATCGACGGCATCGCGGTGACGCTGATCGACAACGGCATGCCGTGCGTGGTGCTGCGCGCCAGCGACGTGGGCATCGGCGGCTACGAGGACCGCGACACGCTCGACGCCGACGCCGCGCTGAAGGCACGGCTGGAGGCGATCCGCCTGCAGGCCGGGCCGCGCATGCGCCTGGGCGAGGTCGCCGACCAGACCGTGCCGAAGATGATGATGGTCGCCGCGCCGCGCGACGGCGGCACGATCTGCGTCCGCTCGTTCATCCCGCACCGCTGCCACGCCTCGATCGGCGTGCTCGGCGCGGTCAGCGTCGCCACCGCCTGCCTGCTGCCGCAATCTCCGGCGCACGCGCTGGCGCAGCTGCCCGGTGGGCGCAGCCAGCACCTCCAGGTCGAACACCCCAGCGGCGCCACCGGCTGTGTGATCGATCTCGATGCACACGGTGCGGTGGTCCGGGCCGCAGTCCTGCGTACCGCCCGCAAGCTCTTCGACGGATACCTGTTCGACTGAACCGGCACCGGCGTTCACCATCAATTGCCTGGGAGGGTAGTTATGACAGTTGTGGAGAAGCGGCCGCGCCGCTTCGGAATCTTCGGACAACTCTGGTTTCAGGTGCTGATCGGCACCCTGATCGGCGTGCTTCTGGGCTGGCTGGCGCCAGCGACGGGTACCGCGATGAAACCCTTCGGCGATGCCTTCATCAAGCTGATCCGGATGATGATCGGGCCGATCATCTTCGTCACCGTGGTGCACGGCATCGCCGGCATGCGCGACATGCGCAGCGTGGGCCGGCTGGCGCTGAAATCGCTGATCTATTTCGAGGCGATCACCATCCTGGCGCTGATCGTCGGCCTGGTCGCAGTCGACCTGTGGCAGCCCGGCACCGGCATGAACATCGACCCGGCCAGCCTGGACGGCAACAGCATCAAGAACTACGTCAATACCGCGCACGACCAGTCGATCAGCGCCTACCTGATGAACATCATCCCCACCACGCTGGTCAGCGCCTTCACCGAAGCCCACGTGTTGCAGGTGCTGTTCGTGTCGGTGCTGTTCGGGGTCGGCCTGGCGGCGATCGGCGAGCGCGGCGAGCCGGTGATGCGGGTGATCGAAGCCACATCGCAGACGCTGTTCCGGGTCATCGGTTACGTCATGTACTTCGCCCCGATCGGCGCGTTTGGCGCGATCGCCTTCACCGTCGGCCAGTTCGGCGCCGATTCGCTGATGGCGTTGGGCGAACTGATCATCGAGTTCTTCATGGTCTGCGCACTGTTCACCGTGCTCGTGCTCGGCACGGTGTGCTGGTGGTGCGGCGTCAGCCTGTGGCGGTTGCTGATGTACATCCGCGACGAGATCGTCATCGTCGCCGCCACCACCTCCACCGAGACGGTGCTGCCGCGGCTGATCGAGAAGATGAAGAAGCTCGGCTGCGAGGAGGGCGTGGTCGGCTTCGTGATCCCCGCCGGCTATTCGTTCAACCTCGACGGCACCTGCCTGTACCTGACTACGGTGGCGGTGTTCCTGGCGCAGGCCACCAATACGCCACTGACCGTCTGGCACGAGCTGGGCCTGATCGCGGTACTGCTGCTCACCTCAAAGGGCGCAGCCGGCGTGGCCGGAGCGGCGTTCGTGGTGCTGGCGGCGACGCTGTCCACCACCGGCACCATCCCGGTGGCGAGCATCGCGCTTATCCTGGGCATCCACCGCATCCTGGCCGAGGGCCTGACCTTCGTGAACCTGGTCGGCAACTCGGTGGCCACCATCGTGATCGCCAAGTGGGAAGACAAGCTCGACCACGCCGTGCTCGCCGAGTACGTCGGCAACCGCGCGCTGCGCCGCCGTCACCCTGTCGCCGTCACGCAATCCTGATCGCCTGCCCCGGCTGCGCTGGGGCGCCACCCGCTTACGCCATTCCGGCCGCGAGGCCGGACAGGAGGCGCTGTGTCTCGCATCACACCTTCCATGCTGGCCCTGCTGCTCTGCGGACTCGCCGGCGGCGCCGTCGCACCGGCGCTGGCGCAGGCCGCGCCGCCATCCACGCCCACCGCCAAGGCCGGCAAGGCGCCCGACGGCGTCGACCTGACCGTCGACTTCGTCGGCAATGTGGCCGGCAATCCCGTCGGCGGCGCCGACCAAGGCACCGCCGCCTCGTACTGGTTCATGGCCCAGTCCAGGTTCGACCTGGACACGCTGTTCGGCGTGCGCAATACCGAGGTCGACTTGCAGGCCGCATGGTTCGCCGGTGACAACCTGGCGCGCGAGGAAATCGGCAGTTCGATCAGCCTGCAGCAGACCTGGCGCCCGGTCGCCGGCGGGCGCCTGACCCGGCTCACCGTCAAGCACCGCTTCGACAACGGCCTAAGCGTCACCCTTGGCCGCGCGCCGCTGAACAGCTACTTCAACAACTCGCCGCTCAACTGCGCGTTCATGAGCAACGCGATCTGCCTGACTCCATTCGGCCCCATCACCGACATCGGCATTACCGCCTATCCCAACGCGTCGTGGGCGGCGATGCTGCGTTACGACTTCGATGCGCGCTGGTACGCGCAGGCCGGCGTGTTCGACTACGACAACGCGCTCAATGCCGCCGGCAAGAACGGCCTGGACTTCTCCCTGGGCGAAGGCAGCGGCACCCTCAGCGCCGGCGAGATCGGCTACCAAACCAGCTTCGCCAACGCACGCCTGCCGCTCACCGTACGCATCGGCGCCTATCGCAACAGCGACGGCGGCAAGAGTCCGTACTTCGACGTCAACGGCAATTCCGCTGGGCTCACCGGCAAGGCCTTCGCCAGCCTGGACGGCGCCCGCACCGGCGCCTATGCGATGGCCGACCAGACCGTATGGCGCGGCGCGGGCAAGCGCAACCTGGCGCTGTTCGGGCGCTACTTCGTCAACACCGGCAACGTCGCCGCGGTGCAGTACTTCGCCGCCGCCGGGCTGGTGAAGGCCGGTACCTTCGCCGGCCGCGACCAGGACACCTTCGCGATGTTCGTCTCCGACACTCACTTCGACCCCGAGCAGATGGCCTACCTGCGCGACCGCCGCATCCGCCACGGCGGCAGCGGCACGCCGCACAACGACGAGATCCTGGGCGAGATCAGCTACGGCTACGCGCTGCGGCCCGGCATCGTGCTGATGCCCAACCTCCAGTACGTGATCAATCCCGATCCGATCTACGCCCCCACCCGCATCACCGACATCCCCGATGCGCTGATCCTGGGACTGCGTGTGGACGTGCATTTCGCCCAGCTGTTCGGCTGGTGATTCCTTCCCTCCCCCACCGAGGCTTGCCATGATCATCGACTGCCACGGCCACTACACCACCGCGCCGGCCGCGCACGACGCCTTTCGCAAGGCGCAGGTCGCGCATTTCGACGACCCCACGCAACCGGCGCCGGACTATCCGCGCATCTCCGACGACGCGATCCGCGACAGCGTCGAGCAACACCAGCTGCGGCTGCTGCGCGAACGCGGTGCCGACATGACCATCTTCTCGCCGCGCGCCAGCAGCATGGCCCACCACATCGGCGACGAGGCGGTGAGCCAGGTCTGGACCCGACGCTGCAACGACCTGATCGCGCGCGTGGTGCAGCTGTACCCGGACAGTTTCATCGGCGTGTGCCAGTTGCCGCAGTCGCCGAACGTGCCGATCGCGCATTCGATCGCCGAGCTGGAGCGCTGCGTGAACGAGCTCGGCTTCGTCGGCTGCAACCTCAACCCGGATCCGTCCGGCGGCCACTGGACCGGCCTGCCGCTGACCGACAAGGCCTGGTATCCGTTCTTCGAGAAGATGGTCGAACTCGACGTACCGGCGATGGTGCACGTGTCCGGCAGCTGCAACGCCAACTTCCACGCCACAGGCGCGCACTACCTCAACGCCGACACCACCGCGTTCATGCAGTTCCTGCAAGGCGACCTGTTCCGCGACTTCCCCGAGCTGCGCTTCGTCATTCCACACGGCGGCGGCGCGGTGCCCTACCACTGGGGCCGCTTCCGCGGCCTGGCCGACATGCTCGGCAAGCCGCCGTTGGCCGAGCACGTGATGAAGAACGTGTTCTTCGACACCTGCGTCTATCATCAGCCCGGCATCGACCTGCTGTTCGAGGTGATCGACATCGGCAATATCCTGTTCGGCTCGGAGATGGTGGGCGCGGTGCGCGGCATCGATCCGCACACCGGCCACTACTTCGACGACACCAAGCGCTACATCGATGCCTTGGCGATCTGCGATGCCGACAAGCGCAAGGTGTTCGAAGGCAACGCGCGGCGCGTGTATCCGCGCCTGGATGCGCAGCTGACGGCGAGGGGCCTGTGATGGGAACGCTTATGACGCGCACGTTCCGCAAGGATGCCGATTGGCTGGATTTCGATCCGGCCCCGAGCAAGCCGTGCTTCGTGCCGCCGGCGGGCGCGGTGGACGCGCACTGCCACGTGTTCGGCCCGGGCGAGGTGTTCCCGTATGCGCCCGAGCGCAAGTACACGCCGTGCGACGCCGGCAAGGAGCGGCTGTTCGCGCTGCGCGATTTCCTCGGCTTCGAACGCAATGTGATCGTACAGGCCACCTGCCACGGCGCCGACAACCGCGCCCTGGTCGATGCGCTGCGCGCCGCCGGCGCGCGTGCGCGCGGCATCGCCACAGTGCGCGACAGCGTCGGCGACGCGGAGCTGCAGGAACTGCACGATGCCGGCGTGCGCGGGGTGCGCTTCAATTTCGTACGCCGCCTGGTCGATCCCAAGCCCGATGCCTACTACCGCCGCATCATCGACCGCATCGCCGCGCTCGGCTGGCAGGTGGTGGTGTATTTCGAGGCGGCCGACCTGGAGGAGCGCTGGGATTTCTTCACCTCGCTGCCGACCACGGTGGTGGTCGACCACATGGGCCGGCCGGATGTGAGCAAGCCGGTGGACGGGCCGGAATTCCAGCGCTTTGTGCGCCTGTTGGCCGAGCACGACAACATCTGGAGCAAGGTCAGCTGTCCGGAACGGCTGTCGCGCCTCGGACCGCCCGGCTACGACGACGTGGTGCCGTTCGCGAAGCACCTGGTCGAGCGCTTCCCCGAGCGCGTGCTGTGGGGCACCGACTGGCCGCACCCGAACATGAAACAGCACATGCCCGACGACGGCATGCTGGTCGACTTCATCCCGCGCATCGCAGCGACCGCCGAACTGCAGCGCAAGCTGCTGGTGGACAATCCGATGCGCTTGTATTGGTGAGGCCGGGATTGGGGATTCGGGATTGGCGGAAGCCGAGCGGCCATTCGCTGCCTCGGCGTCATGCCCGGCGTCGCCGGGTCCGATCGCCACGCCGCAGCGGATGGGCTGGCCCGACCGCAGCGGGCGAAGCTGCCTGAGTCGATCGCAGCGAGGCCGCGCGCCACAAAGACGAAACCCGCCTTGCGGCGGGTTCCGTGTCGACCTCGAAAGGCGATCCAGCGATCAGTCGATCACTTGATCTTGCCTTCCTTGTACAGCACGTGCTTACGCACGACCGGGTCGTACTTCATCATTTCCATCTTCCCCGGGGTGTTCTTCTTGTTCTTGTCCGTGGTGTAGAAGTGGCCGGTGGCGGCCGAGGAAATCATACGGATCTTGTCACGCTTGCCTGCCATGATTGTTTACTCCTCAGACCTTTTCGCCGCGCGCGCGCAGCTCTTTCAGAACGGCATCGATCCCGTTCTTGTCGATGGTGCGCAACGCATGCGCGGAAACACGGAGCTTGATCCAGCGGTTCTCGCTGGCGACCCAGAAGCGGCGCTCGTGCAGGTTGGGCAGGAAGCGACGACGGGTTCTGTTGTTGGCGTGGGAGACGTTGTTACCCGTCTGCACACGCTTGCCGGACACTTGGCATACGCGGGACATTACGCACCTCGATAAATAGTTTGAGTCGCCCATAGCCTGGGAGACGGCGGCCCCGGCAGCCTTGCGGCCACCACGCGACGTGGGAAATCAAGCAGTTACGCTGGGAGAGGCCGGCCGGAAATCGCGTGTCCGGCCGCCGGCCCGACAGCAGTCGGGCACAGCGAGCCGCGCATTATGCATGCCTTTCCCTTGTGTCGCAAGCACTTACCGCCGCCGCGCGGGCCTGGCGCAGTTCTGCCCAGGCGCGCCGCGCCACCTGCCAGGCCGAGCGCAGGAACAGCAGCAGCAGCGCCGCGGCGATCAGCAGGTCCGGCCAGCCGGCGCCGAACGCCCACACCGCAATGCTGGCCAGGATGACCGCGCCGCCCTCGTAAACGTCGTTGAGCGAGCACGTCCAGGCCGAGGCCAGGTTGATGTCGCCACGGCGGTACGGCCACAGCAGGCGCAGACACAGCAGGTTCGCCGCCAGGTTCAGCGCCGCGGCCACGCCCATGCTCTCGAACAGCGGCAGCTGCGGGTGCAGCAGCTTCCAGCCGATGCCGGCGGCCACCGCCAGCGCCGCGGCCAGGATCAGCGCGGCCTTGAGCAGCGCCACCCGCGCCTTCGCCGCCAGGCTGGCGCCGACCACGGCCAGGCTCAGCGCATAGGTCAGCGCATCGCCGAGGTTGTCCAGGCTGCCGGACAGCAGCGAGGCCGAGCCGCTGTGCCAGGCGCTGCCCAGCATCATCGCGAAGGTGCCGGCGTTGATCGCCAGCACCCACCACAGCACCCGCCGCTGGCGCGCCTGCATCGCCGCCACATCCAGGGTCTTGCCGCACCCGCAGCAGCTGTCGGCCATCGCTCACCTCGCCAAGGTCGGAGCATCCGCCGGGGCGGACGCCGCTGCGGCATTGTCGCGCCGGTGCAGCCAGCGGTACAGCACCGGCAGCACCAGCAGGGTCAGCAGCGTGGACGAGACGATGCCGCCGATCACCACCGTGGCCAGCGGCCGCTGCACCTCCGCGCCGGCGCCGACGTTGAACGCCATCGGCACGAAGCCCAGCGCCGCCACCAGCGCGGTCATCAGCACAGGCCGCAACCGCGCCAGCGCGCCGTCGCGCAGCGCCTGCGCCAGCGGCAGGCCGTCCTCGCGCAGCTTGCGCACGAAGGCGATCATCACCAGCCCGTTCAACACCGCCACCCCGGACAGCGCGATGAAGCCGACCCCGGCGGAGATCGACAGCGGGATGCCGCGCAGCGCCAGCGCGACCACGCCGCCGGTCAGCGCCAGCGGTACGCCGCTGAACACGATCGCCGCGTCGCGCAGCGAGCCGAACGACCAGTACAGCAGCGCGAAGATCAGCAGCAGCGTGGCCGGCACCACCCAGGCCAGGCGCTGCCCGGCCGAGATCAGCTGCTCGAAGGTGCCGCCGTAGCCGATCCAGTAGCCGCTGGGCAGTTCCACGTCGGCCTGCACGCGGCGCTGCAGTTCGGCGACGAAACCGCCGAGGTCGCGGTCGCGCACGTTGGCGGTGACCACGATGCGGCGCTTGCCGTCCTCGCGGTTGATCTGGTTCGGCCCCAGCACGGTGTCCACCTTGGCCACCTCGCGCAGCGGCACGGTGATCGGCGTGCCGCTGCGCCAGCCGGGCGCGCGACTAGACTCGTCGGCGTCGCCGCGCTCGCCGTCGCCGCGCAGCGGGATCGGCAGGTCGGCCAGTGCCGCCGGATCCTGGCGCAACGCTTCGGGCAGGCGCACCACGATGGCGAAACGGCGGTCGCCCTCGAACAGCTGCCCGGCGTCCTGCCCGCCCACCGCGGCCGCCACCGTGTCCTGCACCACGCCGGGATTGAGTCCATAGCCGGCCAGCGCGATGCGGTCCGGGACCACGGTCAGCATCGGCAGGCCGGTGGCCTGCTCGAGCTTGACATCGGCCGCGCCGGGCACGGTCCTGGCCACCTCCTCGATGCGCCGGCCGACCTCCACCAGCGTGTCCAGGTCGTCGCCGTAGAGCTTGATCGCCACGTCCGCGCGCACGCCGGAAATCAGCTCGTTCATGCGCATCTGGATCGGCTGGGTGAACTCGTAGTTGTTGCCGGGCAACTGCTGCACCGCCGCCTCGATCTCGGCCAGCAACTGCGCCTTGGGCTTGCGCGGATCGGGCCATTGCGCGCGCGGCTTCATGATCAGGAAGGTGTCGGCCACCGACGGCGGCATCGGGTCGGTGGCGACCTCGGCGGTGCCGAGCTTGCCGAACACGTGCGCCACTTCCGGGAACTGCTTGATCCGCCGCTCCAGCGTGGACTGCATGGCGATCGCCTGTTCCAGGCTGGTGCCGGGAATGCGCAGCGCATGCAGGGCGATATCGCCTTCGTCGAGGTTGGGGATGAACTCGGTGCCCAGCCGCGTGGCCAGCACGCCGCACAGCAGCACCAGCGCCAGCGCACCGGCGCCGATCCAGCGCGCGTGGCGCAGCGCGCCGTCCAGCAGCGGCGCATACGCCTGCCGCGCCCAGCGCATCGCGCGGTTCTCGTGCTCGGCGACCTTGCCGCCCAGGGTCAGCGCGATCGCCGCCGGCACGAACGTCAGCGACAGCAGCATCGCCCCGGTCAGCGCCAGCACCACGGTGATCGCCATCGGGTGGAACATCTTGCCTTCGATGCCGGTCAGCGCGAACACCGGCAGGTACACCGCGGCGATGATGCCCACGCCGAACAGGCTGGGACGGATCACCTCGGCGGTGGCCTGCGCGGTCAGCTCGAAGCGCTCGGCGGCGCTGAGCACGCGGCCCAGGCGCTGCTGCGCCTGGCCGAAGCGGCTCAGGCAGTTCTCCACGATGATCACCGCGCCATCGACGATCAGCCCGAAATCCAGCGCGCCCAGGCTCATCAGGTTGCCGGACACGCCGCCGCGGACCATGCCGGTGAGGGTGAACAGCATCGCCAGCGGGATCACCGCCGCGGTGATCAGTGCGGCGCGGAAATTGCCCAGCAGCAGGAACAGCACCGCGATCACCAGCAGCGCGCCTTCGACCAGGTTCCTGGCCACGGTGGCGATGGTGCGGTCGACCAGCGCGGTGCGGTCGTACACCGGCACCGCCTGCACGCCCGGCGGCAGGCTGCGATTGGCCTGTTCGAGCCGGGCCGCCGAGGCCTGCGCCACCGCGCGGCTGTTGGCGCCGACCAGCATGAACACCGTGCCCAGCACCACCTCGCTGCCGTCCTGGGTGGCGGCGCCGGTACGCAGCTCCGGCCCTTCGCCGACCTGGGCCACGTCGCGCACCCGGATCGGCACGCCTTCGCGCCGGTCCAGCACGATCGCGCCGATCTCGGCGATGCCGCTCACCTGCCCCGGCACCCGCACCAGGAACTGCTGGCCATTGCGTTCGATGTAGCCGGCGCCGACGTTGCGGTTGTTGGCCTCGACCGCGCGCGCCACATCGTCCAGGGTGAAACCGAGCGCGACCAGCCGCGCCGGATCCGGGGTGATGTGGATCTGCCGCGCATAGCCGCCGATGGTGTTGACCTCGGTCACGCCCGGCACGTTGCGCAGCTGCGGCCGCACCACCCAGTCCTGCAGCGTGCGCAGGTCGGTGGCGGTCCAGGCGCTGCCGTCGGGCTTGCGCGCGTTCGGCTTGGCCTCGACCGTGTACATGAAGATCTCGCCCAGGCCGGTGGCGATCGGCCCCAGTTGCGGCTCCAGCTCCGGCGGCAGCTGCGCCTTCACCTGCTGCAGGCGCTCGGCCACCTGCTGCCGCGCGAAGTACAGGTCGGTGCCGTCGGCGAACACCACGGTGACCTGCGACAGCCCGTAGCGCGACAGCGAGCGGGTGGATTCCAGCCCCGGCAGGCCGGCCAGCACCGTCTCCAGCGGGAAGGTGACGCGCTGCTCGGCCTCCAGCGGCGAATAGCCGGGCGCGGCGGTGTTGACCTGCACCTGCACGTTGGTGATGTCGGGCGTGGCGTCGATCGGCAGGCGCGAGAAACTCCATGCGCCGATCGCGATCAGCACCCCGGTCAGCGCCAGCATCAGCCAGCGCTGCGCGATGGCGAAGCGGATCAGGTTAGCGAGCATGGCGGCGGCCTCCGTGTGCGGGGCAGTCGCATGGCGCGCCGCTCTTTTGTAGGAGCGGCTTCAGCCGCGACCGCTCTGCCGGCATCGCGTCTACGGTCGGGTGTCTGTCGCGGCTGAAGCCGCTCCTACAGGGGGGCCAGGGCGCGGTGCGCAGGTCAATGATCATGCGACGCCCCCGACTTCTCGATGTCCGCCTTGACCAGGTAGCTCTGCTCCACCACCACCTGGTCGCCGGCCTTCAACCCAGACAGCACCTGCACCTGGCGCGCATCGCGCGCGCCGAGTTGCAGCGGCCGCACTTCGTAGGTCTCGCCCACGCGCACGAACACCACGTCCCAGTCGCGGAAGGTCTGCAAGGCGGTCACCGGCACCACCAGGTCGGCCGGTTGCTGCGCCACCGTGACCCGCGCCTTCACCGCCGAACCCGGCCGCCACAAACCGTCCTCGTTGCGCAGCACCGCGCGCGCCACCGTGCTCTGGCTGGCCGTGGCGGTCCCCGGCAACACGCGTTCCAGCGTGGTCTGCGCGACCGTGCCGTCGCTGATCCGGGTCACCGTCACCGGCGCACCGGCGGCGATGTGGCCGGCATCGGCGCCGAAGATGTGCAGGTCCACCCACAGCGTGGACAGGTCGGCGATCTCGAACAGCGCCTGGCCCTCGGCGGCGCTGCTGCCGACGCTGGCGTTGCGCGCCAGCACGGTGCCGGCGATCGGCGCGCTGATCGTGTAGGTGGTCAGGCTCAGGTTGCTTTCCACCGTGGCCAGCGCCTGCCCGGCGCGCACGCGGTCGCCGACATTGGCGCGCAGGCTGCGCACCGGGCCGGGGAAGCGCGCGGTGGCCTGCGCCTGGGCGCCTTCGGCCGGGGTCAGCAGGCCTTGCACCTCGTGCTCGTCGGCGATGCTGCCGGGGCCGACCGGGGCCACGCGGATGCCCGCATCGGCGGCGATCTTCGCCGCGATCTCGGTGCGGCCTTCGTAGCTGGGATAGGTCCAGCGCAGCGCCTTGCCCTGCACCGTGGCGCGCACCTCGACGTCGAACGAATGCGGCTCGCGCACCACGCTGTCGGCCAGCAGGCTGCCGTCGTCGCGCGCGCGCAGGCGGTGCGTCTCGGCGACGCCACCCAGACGCTTGAGTTGCACCTCGACGCTGCCGGCGGCCGGCGGCAACGGCTTGCCGTCGCGGTACAGCCAGGCCTGATAGGTCGGCGGCGTGCCGTCCTCGGTGATCGCCAGTTCGACCGCGGCGCCGTCCTGTTCGAGCAGGCGGCCGCCATGCGCGCCCTTGCGTGCTTCCTCGGCATGGGCTTCGCCGCCGTCGCCATGCGCGTCGGCTTCGTCGTGGCTGGCGTCGTCGCCCGCGCCGGCGCAACCGCCGAGCAGCAGTCCAAGCAACAGCGGCGCGATCAGCGCAGCGGATTTGAGTTTCATCGTAGGAAGTCCTGAAAGATGCCGGCGGCGGGCGCCAGGCATCGGGAGAAGGGGGTGGGATGCGATGGCATTCGCCGGCGCCGCATGGCGCGGCGCGCGCGACGGCATGGCAGGCGGCGGATCCTCGCGAGCGGCGCTGGCGATCGCCGTGTCCGCAGAGCGGCTGGCGTCGGCCGGCGCTATGCACAGCGCCAGCGCTGCATGTCGCGCGCGGTGCTGGCACAGCGTGCGGCGTCGTACGACTGCCTCGGAGATGGTCGCGCCGGTCAGCAATCGGTGGCACCAGGCACGCGCGACGCTGCGCACGACCTGCCGCACGGACCACGGCAATGGCGCTCCATTCGTCGGGACGGCGCCGGCAGACGCCAGCGCGCGGCGAATGCGCAACGGCAACGAGCGGCTCATCGCGCCACCTGCGCCGCGGACGCGAGCACGAATGGCTGCCCGGTCAGGCGCTGGATCTCGATCAGCGCGGTCTGCGCCTCGATCGCGGCGGCGAGCTGCTGCCGCCGCGCATCGCCGTGCTGCGCCTGCAGCTGCGCCCATTCCAGATAGCTGATCGCACCGCCGCGATAGGCGCGCTCGGCGGCGGCCTCGGCGCGCGCCAGTTTCGGCAGCACGTCGTCGTGCATGCGCGCCACTTCCAGTTGCGCGGCGCGGTAGCGGCCGTGCGCGTCGGCGAGCGTGGAGTACAGCGCCAGCGCCTGGGTTTCGCGCTCCACGCCGAGCAGGTCGCGCTCGGCCTCGGCGGCGCGGATCTCCGGCTGCGCGCGCGCCGCGCTGCCCAACGGCAGCGAGATCCCGGCCACCAGCGCAGTGGCGTCGCCGTCCTGCAGCCGGCGCACGCCGAACTGCCAGTCCAGGTCCGGCCGCGCCTGGCTGCGCGCCAGCCGTAGCCGCGCCTCGCGCACGCGCGCCTCGCCGGCGAAGCGTGCCAGCTCCGGGGTGGCATCGAGCAGCGCGGCCAGCAGGTCGAAGTCCGGCACTGCCGGCAACGCCAGGGGATCGCCGGTCACCTGCGCGAAGCCGGGATCGCGTTCGCCCCACAGCACCGCCAGGTGGCGGCGCGCGGCGGCGTGCTCCTGCTGCGCGCGGTCGCGGTCCAGTTCCGCACGCGCCTGCAGCGCCTGCGCGGTCAGCAGCACCGATTCGGGCGAGGCGCCGGCCTGCAGCCGCTGCCGCGCCGCGGCCACCGTGCGCTGGCGCTGCGCCAGGTCGGCGGCGGCGATGGCCTGGCGCTGCGCGGCAGCGGCGATCGCCAGGTAGCGGCGCGCGACCTCGGCGAGCAGGTCCAGCCGCGCCAGTTCGCGCTGCGGCGCCAGCGCGTCGATGCGCGCCTGCGCCAGCGTGCGACGCGCGTCGAGCTTGCCGCCGCGTTCGAGCACGCCGGCCAGGCTGACGGTCAGTTCGGCCTGGTCCAGGCCGCGTGCGGGGCCGCTGCCGAAGGCATTCTCCAGTTCGGCGCCCAGCCGCAGCGGCGGACGCAGCGCCTCGCGCTCGGCCTCGGCGGCGAGCACGCGGCGCTGGCCGTCGGCCAGGCGCAGGTCGGGATGGGACCGGGCGACGCGGGCGAAGGCGTCGTCCAGGGTGAGCACAGCATCGGGCGGCACGGCCTGCGCCCACGCGCAGGGCGCGACCGCGAAGGCGGCAACAGCCACCAGTCGCAACCACATGGGACTTCTCCGGATTCGGGGATCGATGGACGGGCCGGCGGGCGCCGGCGGTGCATCAAGCCGCGATCGGAGGCCGCAGCGGGGTGTCCAGCAGGTGCGAGCGGTAGTCCTGATGTCCCGCGACCGGGCGCGGCTGCGCGGCCAACGGCAGGCCCTGCCAGATCAGCGACGACAGCAGTGCCGGGCTCTGCCCGTGGCAATAGCCGCTGTGCATCAGCGCGTGCAGCAGGCCGGCGCCATCGCGTTCTCCGGCGCCATCGCCATCACCGCGGTGCGGCGCTTCTTCGTCCACGTGCGCCTGGTCGTGCGCCAAGGCATGCACATCGCCCAGCGCGCAGGCCACCGGCGCCACCAACACGCCCAGCGCCAGCATCGCCAGCGCCATCAGGCGCAGCAAGGGGTGGAGCAGGCGGGCACGGCGGATGGACATGGCGCCAGCCTAGCGATGCGGGTGGGGTTACACAATCGCAGGCGGGAGACGGGGGGAGGAGCGCGCGGCGGCGGTGGCCTCCTCCGGTGCCGACGATCGCGAGCCTGCGTCGGTCGCGCATTGGCCGGCTGGGGCTGACCGCTGCGCTTCCATGCCATGAGGCGATCGTGCCATTCGCCGGCGCCGCCGCTGCGCTTTCATGCCGCGAGGGCGGCGTCCCCTCATCCGAGGTTGGCCGCTGTGCCCTCATGCTACGCGAGCGGTCGTACCCTCATCCGGCGCTGCGCGCCACCTTCTCCCAGTGGGAGAAGGGAGGGCATGCGCGCGGTTTCGCCACAGCGGTTATTCGGGCTTGGCCGCGGCGGACTTGCGGGTGGCGGCCTGCTGCTTGCTCTCGGCGATGAACGCGCGCACCTGCTGCTGCAAGACCGGCAGCGGCACCGAGCCCTGTTTCAGCACCGCGTCGTGGAAGGCCTTGATGTCGAAGTCCGCGCCCAGCGCCTGCTCGGCCTCGGCGCGCAGCTTGAGGATGGCGATCTCGCCGAGCTTGTAGCTCAGCGCCTGCCCCGGCCAGGAGATGTAGCGGTCGACCTCGGTGGTGACCTCGTGCTCGCTGAGCGCGGTGTGCTCGCGCAGGTAGGCCAGCGCCTGCTCGCGGGTCCAGCCCTTGTGGTGCACGCCGGTGTCGATCACCAGCCGGCAGGCGCGCCACATTTCGTAGCTGAGCCGGCCGAAGTCCTCGTATGGGGTTTCGTAGATGCCCATCTCCTTGCCCAGCTTTTCGGTGTACAGCGCCCAGCCTTCGCCGTAGGCGGAGATGTAGTTCTCGCGGCGGAACGCCGGCTGCGCGCCCTGCTCTTCGGCCAGCGCGCCCTGCAGCGAGTGGCCCGGCGAGGACTCGTGCAGGGTCAGCGCCGGCAGGTTGTACAGCGGGCGCGACGGCAGGTTGTAGGTGTTGAGCCAATAGGTGCCGACGCCGCCACGGCCGGCGGTCCAGAACGGCGCGATCTCCGGCGGCACCGGCACGATGGTGAAACGCCCGCGCGGCAGCGTGCCGATGAACTTGCCGACTTCGCCATCCACGCGCTTGGCGATCCACGCCGCGCGATCGAGCAGTTCCTGCGGCGTCTTGACGTAGAACTGCGGATCGGTGCGCAGGAACTGCAGGAACGCCGGGAAGGTCTGCTGCCCGGCCGGCGCCTTGAAGCCGACCTGCCGGATGATCGCGTCCATCTCCTTCTGGATCCGCGCCACCTCCTGCAGGCCCAGCTGGTGGATCTGCTCCGGGCGCATCTCCAGCGTGGTGTATTCGCGGATCTGCTGCTGGTAGTAGACCTTGCCATCGGGCAGCGCTTCGGCGGCCAGCGTGGTGCGCGCCTGCGGCACGTACTCTTCGCGATAGAAGCGCAGCAGCTGCGCGTACGCCGGGATCACCTTGTCGCGGATCGCCGCCTGCGCCTGCGCGCGCAGCGCCTGCTGCTCGGCGGCCGGGATCTGCGCCGGCAGCTGCTTGAACGGCGCGTACAGCGCGGCCGCGGTCGGATCCTTGAGCTCGGCGACGTTGGCGATCGACCCGTCGCGCCCTTCCAGCACCGCGCGCGGCACGCTGAAGCCGCGCTTGAGGCCGGCGCGCATGTTGTCGGTCTGCTGTGCGAAGTAGCGCGGCACGTCGTCGAGCCGCGCGATGTAGGCGCGGTACTCGGCCGGGGTGCGCAGCGTGCGCCGCGCCATGAAGCCCAGGTCGGACCAGAACGAGCTGTCGGAATTGAACGGCATCTCGTAGGCGCGCAGGCGCACCGCGGCGGCGAGGTTCTCGATCTGCGGGCGGTACACCGCCAGGTTGACCTGGTTGTCGGCCGACAGCTGCGCCGGATCGATCGCATCCAGCTGGCGCAGCACGTCGTCCCACACCTTCAGCCGCGCCGCCTGCGCCGCCGCGCCGACGTCGGGCAGCTGCTGGTTGTCGCCGCTGCTGTCGCTGTCCTCGTCGGCCTGCCCGACCTGCGCCTGCCGCCACGTCCACTCCTTCTCGTAGATGGCCTGGAAGCGGGCATCGGCAGCGGAGGCGGTGGCCGCCGCCGGCGGGACGGCCGGCGCTGCGGCCAGCGCCGGCGTGGCGAATGCGAGCGCGAGCAACAGGGAAGCGGCCAGCGGGGTCTTGGCGATCGGCATGGGCGGCGGCAGGCAGTGGGAACGAGATCCCGATGATCGCATCCTGCGTGCAACAGGGGGTGGGCCGGAAGTCCTGGCACTGCACTGATCGGAGACTGACAACGACGACGCGCTGCGCTCTGCCGAACCGACCGGGCCGAACAGCCCTGGCCGACAGCTGCCGCCGGCATTGGCGCTGAAGCTGGTCCCACAGCGCCTTCCCGCTCCCGGCGAGCCATTGTGGGAGCGACTTCAGTCGCGACGAGCGGAGCACGACCCTCCCCAAATTCACCCACTTCTTCTGTGCACCATCCGGATTACAGTGTCGGAACGAGCACTCCTGCCCTTCGCCATATCCAGCCAGACCGCATCCCAATACGGATACCTGCCAAGCCTGTCCACCAGGCCCGCACGTAACGGGTTGGCGACGATATAGCGCGCACTCGGCAAGACGTCTCGCTCGTGGCGCAGCGCATGGTCGTGAAAGCCTGGCATCCACACCGACCCGCCTCGGCCCCGTGCCAGATTCACCGCCCTGGCCGCCCTGCCCTTGGCGTTCTGCATGACGCTCGACAATGGACGGTTGCCTTCGAGTTGAAGCAGTCCATGCCAGTGATCGGGCATCAACACCCAGCACAGCAACTGCGCATCGTCCCATGTCGCGGCATTGGCAAGGCAGGCCGCGGCGGCCCAGGCGCAGCGCCAGTCCTCGAACAGGCGTTGGCGTTCGCAGGTTACCGCCGTCACCAGATAGATGCGGCCCGATTCGGTGCAGCGCCCTGCGCGCAACGCGCGAGAGCCGCGGGGAGGTTGCATGTGCATGCCGCCAGCGTCGTCGCTGGGACATGGCGGCGCCATCGGGGATCGACCCGAGGCGCTATCGGAAAATGCACAGAGCGCGATGGCGGAGCCTGCAAGGCGTCGGGACTGAAGTCCCTCCCACAAGAGGCGCCATGCCGGGCACTTCAGCCTCGCCTCGGCTTCTGACTGCCCTCGATAGCAACCGCCGTTGCCTCAATGCGACGCGCGATCCCGGTGCCAGCCGCGGTGCTTGATGTCCAGGTACAGGCTGTAGAACGCGGTGAAGGCGGGGAACAGGTTCTGCAGCACGCCGACCGAGTCCTGCTTGGCCGAGAACAGGAAGTAGCTCAGCGTCATCAGGCTGCCGACCACGCTCATGTACCAGAACAGGCGCGGGATCACCGGCTTGCCGGCGCGCTTGGAGGCGACGAACTGCACCAGCCAGCGGCCGCCGAACATCAGCGCGCCGACGTAGCCGATCAGCTTCCAGCCGGTGACGTGCAGCCCGGTCCAGTACAGCGCCTGGATCGGTTCGTTGAGGAAATGCGCTTCCATCTCAGCGCTCCTGCACCACGGTGCGGCGGCTGCGCGCGATCAGCCAGGCCACGCCGCGCAGGTCGCGGATGCCGACCAGCGCGCGGTTGAGGTTGTTGTACTTGGACACGCCCGAGGTGCGGTGGCGATGGTTCACCGGCACGCTCAGGGTCTGCCAGCCGGCGCGCTGCATCAGCGCCGGCAGGTAGCGATGCATGTGGTCGAAGTACGGCAGGTCCAGGAACGCCTCGCGCTCGAACAGCTTGATGCCGCAGCCGGTGTCGGGGGTGTCGTCGCGC
Source organism: Xanthomonas sp. JAI131 (assembly GCF_013410075.1). NCBI lineage: Bacteria > Pseudomonadati > Pseudomonadota > Gammaproteobacteria > Lysobacterales > Lysobacteraceae > Xanthomonas > Xanthomonas sp. JAI131. The sequence continues at coordinate 307,137 of NZ_JACCCN010000004.1, forward strand.
AGCATGCGCGCGCGGATCGCGTTGGCCCACTTGGAGGCCCAGCGCTTGCTGCCCGAGTCCTGCCGCGACACGCGCCAGCCGGCGAACAGCTTGACCTGCGCGGCGGCGGCGGCGCGCGCGGCGAGCAGCTTGGGGATGTCGGCCGGGTCGTTCTGGCCATCGCCGTCGAGGGTGGCGATCCACGCGCCGCGCGCGGCCTTGACCCCGTTGCGCACCGCGGTGCTCTGCCCGCTCTGGGTGACGTGGTGCAGCACCCGCAGCTCCGGCACGCTCGCCTTCAGCCCGTCCAGCACGGCCAGGGTGTCGTCGCGCGAATGGTCGTCGACATAGACGATCTCGAAGTCGGTCACGCCGCGCAGCGCGGCGACGATCTCGGCCACCAGCGGCGGCACGTTGTCGCGCTCGTTGAACACCGGGACGACGACGGAAAGGGAAGGCTGGTTCATGGCTCGACTAGGCTCGACGGCAACGCAATGGGGGAACGCGGGGAACGACGGCAACGCCGCAAAAAGACCGCGCATTGTGCCCCGGGCCGGTGACCCGGGGCTGAAGCGTCAGGCCGCGGCACCGAAATACTCGCGGCACCACTGCACCACCTGCGGCAGCCCGACCTCGATCGGGGTGCTCGGATCGAAGCCGAACGCGGCGTGGGCGCGCGCAGTATCGGCCATCGTCTCGACCATGTCGCCGGGCTGCATCGGCTTGTACACCTTCTCGGCGGCGCGGCCGGCGGCGGCCTCGATCACGCCGATGAAGCGCTCCAGCTCGACCGGGGTGTGGTTACCCAGGTTGAACACGCGGTGCGGCACCGCGTCCGTGGACGGGTGGTCGAGCGCGCCGAGCACGCCGGCGACGATGTCGGCGACGAAGGTGAAGTCGCGGCGCATGCGCCCGTGGTTGAACACCTCGATCGGGCGCCCGGCCAGCACCGCGCGGCTGAACAGCAGCGGCGCCATGTCCGGCCGGCCCCACGGCCCGTACACGGTGAAGAAGCGCAGGCCGGTGGCGCGCAGGCCGTACAGCTGCGCATAGGTGTAGGCCATCAGCTCGTTGGCGGCCTTGGTCGCGGCGTACAGCGAGCGCGGCTGGTCGATGCGCTGGTCTTCGGAAAACGGCGGCGTCGCCGAATCGCCGTACACCGAACTGCTCGACGCGTAGGCCAGGTGCTGCACGCCGCGGTGCCGGCACAGTTCCAGCACGTTGACGAAGCCGACCAGGTTGCTGTCGACGTAGGCGTACGGGTTCTGCAGCGAATAGCGCACCCCCGCCTGCGCGGCCAGGTGCACCACGCGCGCGGGACGGATTTCGTCGAACAGCGCGGTCAGGCCGTCGCGGTCGGTGAGGTCGAGCCGGCGGATATCGGCCTGCGGGCACAGCGCGGCGACGCGGTCGCGCTTGAGCTGCGGGTCGTAGTAGTCGTTGTAGTTGTCCAGCCCCACCACCGTCTCGCCGCGCGCGGCCAGCGCACGGCAGGTGTAGGCGCCGACGAAGCCGGCCGCGCCGGTGACCAGGACCGTCATCGCTGCCACCAGCGCCGCTTGCGCACCACGTTGCGACGCTGCGGATCGACGATGTCGCTGATCTCGTGCGCGGCGAACCTGTCCAGCAGCGCGTCGCTGCCCTCGCGCAGCTTCAGCGCCATCTCCTCGGGATACAGCGGCACCACCGCCAGGAAGTGGATGGTCTTGTCGGCGTCCACGGCCAGTTCCTCGAAGCCGTCAGGCACAGTGACGGACGGCAGCACGATCGCGCCGTCGAGCGCGGTGTTCGCCGCATACGGCTCGGCCGGATCGCCATTGGGCACGGTATGCCCCCAGCCCAGCCAGGTGGCGTGCTTGTGCGGCAGCCGCGCAAGGCCCTTGAGCAGGCGGATCGGCCAGTACCAGCGTTCGTCGTCAAACGCGTCCTGCTGCAGCCGCCAGTCGCCCGGCAGGGTCATCACCAGTTCCAGGTACCGCGGCGCCGCCACGCCCTCGGGCAGGGTCATCGGCAGATCGCTCATGCCCGAGGTGACCAGGCGCGCGAACGGGAAGTCCGCGCTCGGGGCGACCAGGTGCACGTCGATGTGCACGGTATCGGACACGATCTCGTGGAAGACCGTCGCCACTGGACCCAGGTGCGCCTCGATGTGCTCGCTGATCTGTTCCAGGCACATCTCGCCCTGCGCCGGCTGCCAGGCGCTGGCCTCGCCGTGGCGCAGGATCGGGGTGCCGCTGAGGCTGACGATGTCGGCGGAGGACTCGGAACTCATGCGTCGCTCACTCGGGCGCCAGGCTGAGCGCAGCGGCGCTCAGCCGACCTTGCCGCGCAGCCGCTCCAGCACGCCGTCGAGCGTGTCCAGGTCGGTGTAGTGGATCACCAGCTTGCCCTTGCCGCCGCGGCCATGGGCGATGGCGACCTTGGTGCCCAGCGATTCGGACAGCTCGGTCTCCAGCGAGGCGATGTCGGCCTGCGGGGCGACGCGGCCGGGCTTGGCCTTGCGGTTGCTGGGCACCTTGCCGGCGGCGAACTGTTGCGCGCGGTGCTCGACCTCGCGCACCGACCAGCCCTGGTCGGCGGCATCGGAGGCCAGGCGGCTGGCCAGGTCCGGCGACAGCGTCAGCAGCGCGCGCGCATGGCCCATTTCCAGGCGCCCGGCCTCGAGCAGCGCGCGGATCGCCGGCGGCAGCTCCAGCAGGCGCAGCAGGTTGGACACCGAGGCGCGCGAGCGGCCCACCGCTTCGGCCGCCTCGGCGTGGGTCAGCGCGAATTCGTCGATCAGCCGCTGCAGCGCCTGCGCTTCCTCCAGCGGGTTGAGGTCCTCGCGCTGGATGTTCTCGATCAGCGCCATGGCGATGACGGTGCGGTCGTCGAGTTCGCGCACCACCACCGGCACTTCGCTCAGCCCGGCCAGCTGCGAGGCGCGCCAGCGGCGTTCGCCGGCGACGATCTCGAACTTGCCCGGCGCCAGTTCGCGCGCGACGATCGGCTGGATCACGCCCTGCGCCTTGATCGACTCGGCCAGCTCCTGCAGCTTGCCCTCGTCCATTTCCTGGCGCGGCTGGTACTTGCCCGGCTGCAGCTGCCCGACCGGCAACTGGCGCAGGCTCTCGCCGGGCTGCACGGCGTCGTTGGGCGCCGGCGCGGCCGCGCCGCCCTTCGGTCCCAGCAGCGCTTCCAGACCACGGCCCAGGCCGCGCTTCTTCGCTCCGAGGGCGGGGGGCTTGGCGGTCATCAGTAGGTCTCCATGGCCGGGGCGGGCCTGTTGCGTTCGTTGCGACGGCGCACGATCTCGCCGGCCAGGCCCAGGTAGGCCACGCCGCCGCGCGAAGTGCGGTCGTAGCCGACGATGCTCTGGCCATGGCTGGGCGCCTCGGCCAGGCGCACGTTGCGCGGCACGATGGTGCGGAACACCTTGTCGCCGAAATGGTTGGTCAGCTCCGCCGACACCGCGTTGGCCAGGTTGTTGCGCACGTCGAACATGGTGCGCAGCACGCCTTCGATCTCCAGCGTCGGATTGAGGTTGGCGCGCAGCGCTTCGATGGTCTCCAGCAGCGCGGTCAGCCCTTCCAGCGCGTAGTACTCGCACTGCATCGGCACGATGATCGAGTCGGCGGCGGTCAGCGCGTTCAGGGTCAGCAGCGACAGCGCCGGCGGGCAGTCGATCAGGATGAAGTCGTACTCCTCGCGCAGCGGCGCCAGCGCGGTCTTCAGCCGCTGCTCGCGCGCCGGCTGGTCCATCAGCTGGATCTCGGCGGCGGTCAGGTCGATGTTGCCGGGCAGCAGGTCGAAGCCTTCCGGCGCGGTCACCCGGATCTGCGCGGCGCTGCTTTCGCCCAGCAGCACGTCGCAGGTGGACGCGGCCAGCTCGCGCTTGTCGATGCCGCTGCCCATCGTCGCGTTGCCCTGCGAATCCAGGTCCACCAGCAGCACGCGCTGCGGCTGGCGCGCGAGCGCCGCCGCCAGGTTGACCGCCGTGGTGGTCTTGCCGACGCCGCCTTTCTGGTTGGCGATGGCGATGATGCGGGCCATGCGGGAGCCTCGTCGGCGATGGGTGGGACCGGGCATTATGCGGGCACACCCCCCCGGGGCGGAAATCGGCGTCGGCGCGCCGGCCCCGCCCGGCGGCTCAGCCGCGCTCGACCACCACCAGGTGGCGGTCCGCGCCCAGCCCCGGCACCTGCAGCGGGTGCACCGCCTGCGCCACCCAGCCCGGCGGCAGCGTGGCGATCTCCTCGTCCGGGCGCACGCCCTTCATCGCCAGCAGCCGCCCGCCCGGGCGCAGCAGGTGGCCGCCGACGGCGACGATGCCGGCCAGCGTGTCCAGCGCGCGCGCGGTCAGGAAGTCGTAGGCGCCGGGTTCGTCCACGGCCTCGGCACGCGACTCGGCCACGCGCGCGTTGTCCAGGCGCAGCTGGCGCACCGCCTCGCGCAGGAACCGCGCCTTCTTGCCGTTGCTCTCGACCAGGGTCACCCGCAGCTGCGGCCGCGCGATCGCCAGCGGGATGCCGGGCAGCCCCGGGCCGGTGCCCAGGTCGGCCAGCGTGCCTGCTTCCACGAACGGCTGCATCGCCAGCGAATCGAGCAGGTGGCGGGTCACCATCTCGTGCGGATCGCGGACCGCGGTGAGGTTGTAGGTGCGGTTCCAGCGCGCCAGCAGCGCCAGGTAGGCCAGCAGCGGCGGCGCCAGCGCGGCGGCGTCCAGGCCTTGCGCGCGCAGGCCCTGGTCGAGCGCGGCGCGGACGGAGTCGGGAAGGGAGGCGTCGTTCATCGCCCGATTATCGCAGGTGCCGCCACCGTCACCGCCATGTAGCCGACATCCTCGCGGCCTATGCTGCGCAGCGGTTCATTGCAGTCGTGGTGCAGCGGCATGTCGGATCTCCAGAAAACCCCATCGGCCAACACCGGTGCCCCACCCGATCATGGCCGGCGCCGGGTCCTGGCCGGGCTCGGCCTGCTCGCCGCCACGCCGCTGCTGAGCCCGTTCGCGCGGGCGCGCGGGTTCGACGATCCGTTCACCCTGGGCGTGGCCGCCGGCGATCCGCTGGCCGACGGCATGGTGCTGTGGACCCGGCTCGCGCCGCAGCCGCTGGCGGCCGACGGCCTGGGCGGCCTGCGCGAGGCGGTGCCGGTGCGCTGGAGCGTGGCCACCGACCCGGGCATGGCGCAGGTGGTGCAGCGCGGCGTGGCGACGGCGCATCCGCGCTGGGGCCACTCGGTGCACGTGGAAGTGAGCGGACTGCAGCCGGGCCGGCCGTACTGGTACCGGTTCGAAGCGCTGGGCGCGCAGAGTCCGCTGGGCTGCGCACGCACCGCCCCGGCGCCGGGCAGCCTGGCCGAGGCGCGCTTCGGCTTCGTCTCCTGCTCGCACTGGGAACAGGGCTATTTCAGCGCGTACCGGCACCTGGCCGCCGAGCAGCCGGACCTGGTGTTCTTCCTCGGCGATTACATCTACGAGTACAGCATCAAGGGCGAGGCCGCCGCGCAGGTCGTGCGCCCGCACGGCAGCGGCGACTGCCTGGACCTGGCCGGCTACCGCAACCGCTATGCGCTGTACCGCACCGACCCGGACCTGCAGGCGTTGCACGCCGCGGCCGCCTGCGTGGCGACCTGGGACGACCACGAGGTGCAGAACGACTACGCCAACCGCTGGTCGCAGGATCCGAAGATCCCGACCGCGCAGTTCCTGCGCCGCCGCGCCGCCGCCTACCAGGCGATGTACGAGCACTTCCCGCTGCGCGCGCAACACCGCCCGCGCGGCGCGAACATGCGCCTGTACCGCGCGCTGGACTATGGCGCGCTGGCGCGCTTCTTCGTGCTCGACGGCCGCCAGTACCGCAACGAGCAGCCGTGCATCCTGCCCAACGGCTGGCGCGGCGGGCATGTCTCAGCGGCCGACTGCACCGACATCGACGACCCGTCGCGCAGCATGCTCGGCGCAGCGCAGGAACGCTGGCTGCACGCCGGCTTCGCCCGCTCGAGCGCGCGCTGGAACGTGATCGCGCAGGATCTGCTGGTCGCGCCGCTCGTGCAGCGCGACCCCAAGGACGGCCACCTCGGCCACTGGACCGACGGCTGGGACGGCTATCCGGCCACACGCGAGCGCATGCTGCGCGCGATCGCCGACAGCAAGCTGCGCAACCCGGTGTTCTGGGGCGGCGACATCCATTCCTACTGGGTCACCGACCTGAAGGCCGATGCCGCCGATCCGCAATCGCAGACCCTGGCCACCGAATTCGTCGGCACCTCGGTGACCTCCAACGGCCCGCCGTCGGAGGCGATCGTGCAGATGCTGCCGAACAACCCGCACGTGCGCTATTTCGAGGGCCGCCAGCGCGGCTACGTGTCGGTGTCGCTGAGCCAGGCGCGGATGGAGACCCGGCTGCAGGCCATTTCCGAGCGCAGCGACCGCCTGGCCACGGTGTCCACGCTGAAGCGCTTCGTGGTCGAGGACGGCCGCGCCGGCGCAGTGGAGGCATGAACCACGGCGGACGCACCCGCCTCGCTGCCGCTTCCTTGTAGGAGCGGCTTCAGCCGCGACAGGCACTCCCTGCACCCGTGCCGCCTGTCGTGGCTGAAGCCGCTCCTGCAGGGACCGGGCGGCGCCTACGCCGACGCGAGCGGATACCAGGCCAGCGCGGCGCGATAGCCCGGCACCGGCACCCACTCGTGCACCCGCCAGCGCGCGGCCTCGCCCAGCGCCGGGTCGCACCAGGCCAGTTGCAGCACGCCTGCGCCGTCTTCGGCGAAGCGCAGCCGGTGCAGCCCGAACGACAGCCCGTGCCCGTGCGCCTTCAGCAACGCTTCCTTGGCGCACCACAGGCGGAAGAACCATGCCTCGCGCGCCGGCTCGGCCAGCGCCTGCAACGCCGCGACCTCGTCGGGATGGAAGAAACGCTGCGCCAACTCCAGCAACCGCGGCCGCGCGCGCTGGTGTTCGATGTCCACGCCCAGCCGCGTATGCGCGCCGATCGCCACCAGCAGATAGTCGCCACTGTGGCTCCAGCCGGTGCCGACATGCGCCAACGGCGCATGCAGCCATGGCCGGCCACGTTCGTCGCGGCGCAGCGGCAGTTGCGCCTCCGGCGTGGCCAGCTCCACGGACAGCAGCCGCCGCGCCTGCGCCTCGCCGGGCGTGCGCGGCGGATGCGTGCGCAGCCACAGCGCCACCGGGCCGAACCGCCAATCGGGGGGATCCGGGCGCAACGGCGCTTCGGCAGGCCCGCTCACGCAGCGTCCACAAAGCACAATGGCCGCTGCGCCAGCCATGCCTGGGTACACGGGCGCTTCACGGCAGCGCTCCTTAAATGGCGCACGCCACACCGCTCCCGGTGCGGGCAGAACCGAGGAGTCTTACCCATGGGCATCATCATCTGGTTGATCGTCGGCGGCATCGTGGGCTGGCTGGCCAGCATCATCATGCGCCGTGACGCACAGCAGGGCATCATCCTGAATATCGTCGTCGGCATCGTCGGCGCGTTGATCGCCGGCTGGTTGTTCGGCGGCGGCATCAACCAGGCGATCACGCTGTGGACGTTCCTGTACTCGTTGATCGGCGCGGTGATCCTGCTGGCCATCGTCAACCTGTTCACCCGCGGCCGCGCGCGCTAAGCGCAAACGCCCCCGCAGGTGTGTGCAAACGCCCGGTCCGCCGGGCGTTTGCTTTTGCGGCACCGCTCACCGGACGACGCGGTCGGCGGGATGATGCACGCCGTCGCTGACCGGCACCGCGATGGCCAGCGCATACGGATCCACGCCGTCCAGGCAGCCGACGTTGTAGCCGTATTCGCTGGGATCGGAGCGGCGCTGGTGATGCGTGTAGATCCCGCACACGCCGCAGAAATAGTGTTGCGCGGTATGGGTGTTGAAGCGGTACAGGCGCAACGCGTCGGCCCCCTCGCGCACGTGCAGTGCGGCCAGCGGCACCGAGGCGACGATCGCGCCGCGGCGGCGGCACAGCGAACAGTTGCAGCGGCGCGGATCGACGATGCCGTGCGGCAGTTCCAGGTCGATCTGCACCGCGCCGCAGTGGCAGCTGAGCCGGTGCAGCGGCGCGATCGCGGTGTCGCCGACCTTGTCGATCCAGCGGCGCGGATGACGTTCGTTCACGCGCCGCCCTCCCCCAGTTCGATCCAGGCCGGCGCGTGGTCGCTGGGGCGGTCCCAGGTCCGCGGTTCGCGGTCGATGCCGGCCGCGCGCGTCTGCGCCTTCAGCGCGTCGGAGACCAGGGTCAGGTCGATGCGCAGGCCGAGGTCGCGGCGGAAGCCGGCCTGGCGGTAGTCCCACCAGCTGAAGATGCCGCCGTCGTCGTGGTGCAGACGGAAGCCGTCGTGCAGGCCCAGCGCCTGCAGCTTGTGCAGCGCGCCGCGCTCGGCGGTGGAGGTGAGGATGTGGTTGTCGCTCCACACCAGCGGATCGTGCACGTCGCGTGCGTCCGGGGCGATGTTGAAATCGCCCAGCACCACCATGCGCGGGTGGCGCTGCAGTTCGGCGGCGAGCCAGTCGTGCACCGCCTCGAGCCAGCGCAGCTTGTAGGCGTACTTGTCGGTGCCCACGTCCTGGCCGTTGACCACGTACAGGTTGACGATGCGCAGGTCGCCGACGGTGGCGGCGATGACCCGCTTCTGCTCGTCGTCCAGGCCGGGCACGCCGATCTGCACGTCGCTGGCCGGCGCGCGCGACAGGATCGCCACGCCGTTGTAGGTCTTCTGCCCGGCGAACACGCTGCGGTAGCCGGCCGCGGCCAGCGCCGCGTCCGGGAACTTGTGGTCTTCCAGCTTGGTTTCCTGGATGCCGACCACGTCCGGCGCGAACGCCTCCAACCACTGTTGCAGGTGCGGCAGGCGCACGTTGAGCGAGTTGACGTTCCAGGAGGCGATCTTCAAGGGGAGAATCCATGTCGGGGCAGCCGGCCGGTATTCTGACCGCTGCCCGCCGCGACGGCCAATCCGGCGCGGCCGCGGCGGCGTCCGCTCAGCGGCGCGCGCAGCACTGCGCGTACAGGTCCGGGGCCAGGGCCAGCGCCTGCTGCCGCTGCGCCGGGTCCAGCGCGTCGAGCAGTTCCTCGCCGCCCAGCAGCCGTTCCGACGGCGGGAACGGCTGTCCCGGCGCCTGCCGCGCCGCCAGCCGCCAAGCCGCCGCATAGGCCGGATCGGCGATGGCCGGGATCGGCGACTCCAACACCTGCGCCAGTTCCTCGATCGAGGGCCGGTCGCCGCGCAGCGCCAGCGTTTCCAGCTCGGCGACGACGGCCTCGGCCTCGCGCACGTCGGCCGCCGACAGCGCAATCCGTTCGCCGGGCCGCTGGCCGGCGCCAGCGCGGTCGAGCAGGCTGCGGATGCGCCGCGCCAGCAAGCTGCGCTGCGCATCCGCGTCGCCCTGCGCGGCGGCGCTGCGCAGGATCGTGTCGATCTGCGCGTACTGCGCACGGCCGATGCCGGCGCAGGCGTCGCGGCGCTGACGTTCGGCGTCGCGTTGCGCCGCGGCCGCCGCGCGGTCCATCTCGTCGATCCCGGGCGGCAACACGGCGCTGGGCGGCGGCGCCTGCGCGCGTTGCCGGCACGCGTCGTACTGCATGGCGATGGCGTACATGCGCTGCGCGTCCACGCCCGCGGCCCAGGCCGAAGGCGGCGTGGCCGTTGCCGCGACGGCGGCCCGCGGCGCCTCCGGCAGCGCTCGCGTCATCGCAGCTTCCGTGTGCGACCGCGCGGCGCCGGTGCTTGCGGCCGGCGCCTGCGGCCGCAGCAGCGCGATCGCTAGTGCCGCGCACGACAACGCCGCTGCGGCAACCAGCGGGCGACCACGCAACCCAGCTGTCGACGGAGGCGTGCGTGCGCGCGTGTCCATGCCGGCTCAGTGGGCCGTGGCGGCATACGCCGCACGGTCGAAGCTCAGCGGATGGGCCTGGCGCAATTGCTGCAGCGCCTGCGCCGCCGCCTGTTCACGCAGCTGCACCTCGATCTGCCCGCGCACCGCATCGAAGCGCGCCTCGGTCTTGGCGTCCAGCCGGATCAGGTGATAGCCGTCGGGGCCACGCACCGGCGCCGATACCTGGTTCACCGCCAGCCGCTGCACCGGGGCGACGAACGGGTCGGCCAGGTAGCGGCCGAACGTCGATGAAAGCCGGCCGCCGTCCATCGCGGTACTGCCGTCGTCGGACTCGCGCGCCGCCAGCGCGGCGAAGTCGGTGCCGGCGTCGAGTTGCCGCCTGAGCGCGTCGGCCCGCTGCAGCGCCTGCGCCTCGGACAGGTCGTGACCGCGGCGCGCGTCGGATTGCGGATGCAAGGCCACGAAGATGTGGCTCAGCTGGTATTCGTCGTAGTCGCCGGGATGGGCATCGAACTGTTGCTGCAGCTGCGCCGCGTCGATGCGTGCGCTGCTGGCCAGCGCGGCCATCGCCGATTCGGCCAGGATCGCGTCGGCGGCCTGGCGCAGGCGCGCGGCTACCACCGGATCGCGTTCGAGATGGTGCTGCCTGGCCTGCTCGAGCAGGATCACGCGGTCGGCGAACCGGCGCACGGCCTGCGGATCGTCGATGCCGGCAGTGGTCGGCGCGCCGTTGCCGGCCAGCGCACGGTATTCGCTGGCGGTGAAGCGCGAGGCACCGACACGCAGCACCACCGGATCGGCGCCGGGGCGATCGGCAGCGGCGGCAGCGGCGGCGGACGCGGCAGCAAGATGACAGGCCGCAAGCAGGCAGGCGACGGCGGCGCCGCGCTTGGCGAGGGAAAGGGACATGGTCGGTTCCTGGAATGGCGTAGCGGACGGCGCGGGCGCGCCGTCGTCGGAAACGGCCGGCCCGTCCGGGCCGGCCGGTCGAACACAACGGCTCAGTCGTGCTTGCCGCGTGCGCGCAGGTAGGCCATCGCGGTCTTCGGATCGTCGGTGGTGATCAGGTCGAAGGCTTGCTGGTTGACGATGTAGTTGAGGTCGCCACGGTTGTCTGCGGTATCGCGGCCGCCGGAGTAGGAGAAATACAGGTCCGACAGGCGATAGCAGCAGGCGCCGGTATTGTTGTAGAACTGCCCGCCGCCGGGACCGTCGGGGATCGCCTGGAACACGCCGACCCGGACCCCGGACTCGCGCACGGCGTCTGCATCCTTCTGCAGCAGGCCGCCGAGCTGCTTGACGTTGACCTCCATCGACTTGCGCTCGGTGATCCAGGCCAGGATCGAATTGGCGACGTCGATCTTGGTCAGCATGTTGGTGGTGAACACCGGGATGCCGATCATGCCGTTGCCGTCAGCGCGGTACGCGGCGCGGGTCGGATACAGCGTCGCGTTGACCTTGGCGGCGACGTAGTTGCCTTCGGCGACCGAGAATGCGGCGTTGGCGGCGCGGTTCACCGCGCGCACCGAGGCGGCGTCCTTGATGTCGAACACCATCGGCGTCTTCAGATTGTGCTGCTTGTAGTAGGCGAACAGCTCGTCCACGCGCGGCACGTGGTAGCCGGTGGTGGTGCGGCGGTCGGGCGTGAGCAGGAACAGCTTGCTCACCGTGGACCACGGCACCGTGCTCACCGCCGGGTTGGTGCCGGTGTTGTTGGCCGGGTTGTACTCGGTGCCGCCGCGGAACGCGGTCCACACGTTCGTGGTGCGGCCCAGGTTGTAGTCGTGCAGGACCACCGGCACGCCGTCGCTGGTCATCTTGATGTCCAGTTCGACGCCGTCCATGCATTGGTCGTTGGCGGTCTGCAGCGCGCCGCGCGAATTCTCCGGCATGTCGCCGATGCCCGAATACTTGCCCCACAGGCCGCGGTGCGCCAGCACGACGCTGTTGCCGCCGCCGTCCTTGAACATGATGTGGCTCATCTTGGTTTCGACGCTGTCGCTGCAGGACGCCAGCGCCAGTTGCGGCGCGGCGGCCAGGGTGGCCAGCGCCGCCAGTACGCGGCAGGCGCGCGCCAGCGGATGTTGCACGAGGTTGGTGTTCATCAGTCTCTGTCCCAGTTGGAAAGAAGTGGCGCCAAGGGTGGACGAGCGCCTGCAGGTCGACGCTGCGGCGGGCTCGCTTGCTGCGCGCTCCGAACGCGGCGACGGGCCGCGCAGAGGCCGAAGCCGACCGTGATCGGCGGTGGCGTCGGGGGCAAAATCTAATTACTAACTATGAATTAATTATTGCCGGCGCACGACGACGCCACGGCAGCCCGCTGCGCTTGGCGCTTGCCGCCGCCGTTGTCTACGGCGGGCGGCCTCGCGCACGCGCCTGCGCCACGGCGCGCGCGTCGCGGTGTGCGTCCAGGGTTCGAAGCGGCCGTGGCCGCCGCAGGCGCGTCTCGGCCTGCGCGATCAGCGCAGCAGCAGATCGACCAGCCGCGCGATTCGGGCGTACGGCGGCTTCAGCCAGTCGCTGGCTGCCCGGCGCGACTGCCACAGGATCGGCAGCGCCTTGCTGAAGGCGTCGAAGCCGGCGCGGCCGTGGTAGGCGCCCATGCCGCTGGGGCCGATGCCGCCGAACGGCAAGGCGTTGGCGGCAAAGTGCAGCAGGCTGTCGTTGACGGTGACGCCGCCGGCGACGGTGGCGTGCAGGATCGCCTCCACCTGCGCACGGTCGTGGCTGAAGGGATACAACGCCAGCGGCCGGTCGCGGCCGTTGACCAGCGCGATCGCCTCGTCCAGCGTGCGGTAGCTGCGCAGCGGCAGGATCGGGCCGAAGATCTCCTCCTGCATCAGCAGCGCATCGTCGCCGGGCTGCAGCACCACGGTCGGCACGATCAGGCGCTCGCGCTCGGCGCGCTCGGGTTCGATGCTGGCCAGTTCGACGACCTTCAGGCCGCGCGCGCGCGCGTCGTCCAGGTAGCCGCGCAGGCGCCGGTACTGGCCCTCGTTGACGATGCGGGTGTAGTCGTCGGCCGCGGCGAAGTCGCCGTAGCGCGCCAGCACCTGCGCGCGCAGCGCCTGCACCAGTGCCGCACTGCGACCGGCGTCGATCAGCACGTAGTCCGGCGCGATGCAGGTCTGCCCGGCGTTGAACCATTTGCCGGTGGCCAGGCGCGAGGCGGCCTGCTCAAGCGGGTAGTCGGCGCAGACAATGGCCGGCGACTTGCCGCCCAGTTCCAGGGTCAGCGGGGTCAGGTTCGGCGCGGCGGCGGCCATCACCTTGCGCCCGACCGCGGTGGAGCCGGTGAACACCAGGTGGTCCAGCGGCAGCGCGGCGAAGGCGCCGGCCACCTCGGCCGCGCCCAGCGCCACCGCCACCCGTTGCGGCGGGAACACGTCGGCCAGCAGCGACTGCAGGAACTGCGCGGTGCGCGGGGTGTGCTCGGACGGCTTCAGGTAGACGTGGTTGCCGGCGGCGATCGCGGTAGCCAGCGGAATCAGCGCCAGGTTGACCGGGTAGTTCCATGGCGCGATCACCCCGACCACGCCGACCGGCACCGGCCGCACTTCGGCGCGCGCCGGCCACAGCCGCCACCCGGCGCCGACGCGCTGCGGCCGCATCCAGCGCTTGAGGTGGCGCAGCAGGTGATCGATTTCGCCGAGCACGGTCATGCCATCGGCGAGCAGCGATTCGTGGCGCGAGCGATGGCCGAAATCGGCGGCGATGGCATCGGCCATCTCCGGCAGGCGCCGCTTCAGTGCCGCGCGCAGCCGCAGCAGGTCGTCGCGGCGTTGCGCCCGGTCGGGCTTGGCCGCCTGCCAGGCCGCGCGCAGCCGCTGCAGGGTGACCGGGAGATCGGCAAGCGGCGTGTCGTTGGCGCTCGAAGTGGGGTCGGAAATGGACATGCGCGCACTATACGATGCCGGCGTATGGCACGATGCGGGACAGGGCATGGCGTCGGCTGGCCATCGTTGCGGCGCTGCGGGAGCGCTTGGAGATGCCGGAAAATTTGCCGCGTCGCGACTGAAGTCGCTCCCACAAGGGGGCGGTCGGTGTCCTGTGCCTGTCGGAGGGGCTTCAGCCCCGGCGGCGTTCTGTGTCCGGATGCGTGTCGCTGGCATCCTGCAAGAGCTTGGCTCCCTCCCCCGGCAAGCATGACGTGCACCGAGCCTGTGGGTCGCGGCTGAAGCCGCTCCTACAGAAAGCACTAAGGCGCTTCGGCCGCGGCGCGCGGCGCAACACGGGCGGTCACGCCGCCCCGAGCAGCAAATCCTGCAACTGCGCCAGCGTCTCCACTTCGTAATGCGGCACGATGCCCTCGGGCGCCGGCAGGCCGTGCGCGTTGATCCAGCAGGTGTGCAGTCCCGCGGCCAGGCCGCCGGCGATGTCGGCGTGCGGGTTGTCGCCGACCATCAGCACCTGCGCGCGCGGCGGATCGCCCAACTGCGCCAGCGCGTGCGCGAAGATGCCCGGGTGCGGCTTGGCCACGCCGATCTGCTCGGAAATGGCGACGACCTCGAACCGGTCGTGCAGGCCGGTGCGCAGCAGCCGCGCCTGCTGCAGCGCGGTGAAGCCGTTGGTGACCAGCCCCAGCCGCGCGCGCCCGCGCAGCGCGTCGAGCAGCGCCACCGCGCCGTCCAGCGGCGCACACAGTTCGGCCATCGCCGCCAGGAACGCATCGTTCAAGGTCTCCGGCGCGGTCTGCAGGCGCTGCGCCCAGCCCGCGAAGCGGCGCTGCTGCAGCTGCAGCGCGGTGATCGCGCCGTTCTGGTACTCCACCCACAACGGCCGGTTGAGCGCGGTGTAGTCGGCGTAGTCCTGCTCGGCGAAGGCCACGCCGTAGCCGGCGAACATGCGCTGCAGGCCGGCGTAGGCATCGAAGCGGAACAGGGTGTCGTCGGCGTCGAACAGGATCCAGCGGTAGCGCATGCGGCGATCTGCGTGTGTGTCCAGCGCGCATGGTAATCGCCTGCCGCCGCCGTCGGTTCCAGCGCCGCTGACATGCCGCGCAAACGACGACGCCGGCACAGGGCCGGCGTCGCAGTGCCGGACGCATCCGGCGCAAGGGCGAGTCCGCTTACTTGGTGATGTCCACGTTGCGGGTTTCGCGCAGGAACAGCGTACCCAGCACCAGCGTCATCAACGCGATGCCGATGGGATACCACAGGCCGTAGTAGATGTTGCCGGTACCGGCCACCAGGGCGAAGGAGATCGCCGGCAGGAAGCCGCCGAACCAGCCGTTGCCGATGTGGTACGGCAGCGACATCGAGGTGTAGCGGATGCGGGTCGGGAACAGCTCGACCAGGAACGCGGCGATCGGGCCGTAGACCATGGTCACGTACAGCACCAGCACCCACAGCAGCAGGATCGTCATCGGGATGTTGATGCGCGCGGTATCGGCCTTCTCCGGATAGCCGGCCGCGGTCAGCGCGCCCTTGAGCTCCTTGCCGAAGGCATCGGCCTTGGGCTTGGCGTCAGCCTTGCTCAGGCCGGCCGCCTCGTAGGACGCGACCTGGCTACCGCCGATGCGCACCTGCGCCAGCGAACCCGGCGCGGCCGGCTGCACTTCGTACGGCACGCCGGCCTTGGTCAACGCGGCGGTGGCCACGTCGCAGGAGCTGGTGAACTTGCGCACGCCGACCGGATCGAACTGGAAGCTGCAGGTGGCCGGATCGGCCAGCACCTGCGCCGGCGACTTGCTGCGCGCCTCCTCCACCGCCGGGTTGGCGAAGTGGGTGATGCCCTTGAACAGCGGCATGTAGGTCACCGCCGCCAGCAGGCAGCCGAGCATGATGATCTTCTTGCGCCCGATCTTGTCCGACAGCCAGCCGAAGAACAGGAAGAACGGGGTGGCCAGCGCCAGCGCCGCGGCGATCAGCAGGTAGGACACGGTCGGGTCGACCTTGAGCGTGCTCTGCAGGAAGAACAGCGCGTAGAACTGGCCGCCGTACCAGACCACGGCCTGGCCGGCGGTGGCGCCGAGCAGCACGATCAGCATCAGCTTGAAGTTGCCGTCCTTGAGGCTGTCGCGGAACGGTTGCTTGGAACCCTTGCCCTCGGCCTTCATCTGCTGGAACAGCGGCGATTCGCTCAGCTGCAGGCGGATCCACACCGACACGCCGAGCAGGATAATCGAACCCAGGAACGGGATGCGCCAGCCCCAGGCCTCGAACGCCTCGGTGCCCAGGGTCAGGCGGCACACCAGGATCACCAGCAGCGACAGGAACAGGCCCAGCGTGGCGGTGGTCTGGATGAAGCTGGTGTACAGGCCGCGCTTGCCCGGCGGCGCGTGCTCGGCGACGTAGGTCGCCGCGCCGCCGTATTCGCCGCCCATCGCCAGGCCCTGGGCCAGGCGCAGCACGATCAGGATCACCGGCGCGGCCACGCCGATGCTGGCGTAGTTGGGCAGCACGCCGACCAGGAAGGTGGAGATGCCCATGATCAGGATGGTGACCAGGAACGTGTACTTGCGGCCGATGCGGTCGCCCAGGCTGCCGAAGAACGCGGCGCCGAACGGGCGCACGAAGAAGCCGGCGGCGAAGGCCAGCAGCGCGAAGATCATGCCGGTGGTCTCGTTGACCCCGCTGAAGAACTGCTTGGCGATGATCGCGGCGAGCGAGCCGTACAGGTAGAAGTCGTACCACTCGAAGACGGTGCCAAGGCTGGAGGCGAAGATGACCTTCTTGTGGCCCTTGGTCAGGGGCTGACCCGACGGGTTGATGGCGGTGCTGGACATAGGAAGCTTCCCCTCCGAAGCGGGTGGTGTGGCGGTGGCGGTCAGGATGGTCGGGTGGCGCGGTCCGTCGCGGGTGCTTGGCGAGTCCGCGGCAGCGCGGCGCGCCCTCCCGGGCGCCGCGCCGCCGCAGCCTCAGAAGCTGTACTTGGTGGTGAACTGCAGGCGGGTGATGTCGCCCTTGGCGCCGCTTTCGATCTCGCGCTTGCCGTACATCAGCTCGGCGCCGACATCGACCTTGGGCATCGGCGTGTAGAAGATGTTGCCGCGGATGCTCTGCACGCTCTTGGTCACGCCCAGCCCGGTCAGCGCGGTGTCGTTGTCGTAGTCGCTGCGCGCGTAGATCAGGTTGGTGCGCAACTTCGGCGAGAACGCGTGGCGCCAGCCGATGTAGCCGGCGACCACGCCGACCGTGTCCAGGTCGCGGTCGGCCGCGTCGTAGACCGCGTTCTGGGCGATGCCCAGGCCGACGTAGCGGCCGATGCCTTCGCCGCCGCTGAGCTGGTAGAACAGGCTGTCGCTGTCTCCCGCCACCCACTTGCCGCCCAGGGTCAGGCCGCCGGAGACCTTGCTGGCGTCGGCGCCGGTGGCGCGGTTGTCCACCTTCTGCTGGCCGAGCAGGCCGCCGATGCCGAAGCTGCCCCAGTCGCCCTTCCAGCCGTAGCGCACGGTCAGGTCCGGCAGCGCGCCGCGGTCGGAGCTGGCGCTGGTGATCACGCCGGTCGCGCTGCGGTTGTAGATGGTGGTTTCCGGGTTCTCCAAGGCGACGCTGAAGCCACCGTTGGTGTAGCGCACCTGCGCCTGGCGCACGAAGATCACGCCGTCGGTGGGACCGATGAAGTCGGCCGCTTCCGGCAGCGCCGCCGGGTCCATGAAGTTCGACCAGGTCTGGCCGGCCAGCCAGTGGTTCCAGTACATGTAGGCGTGGCGCAGGGTGGCGCCGTAGGTGTTGGTGGCGGTCTGGGTACCCAGCGAATTGCCGAAGAAATCCAGCTCCACCAGCGCGCCGGCCTTGTTGCCGGCGTCGGTGACGCTGTCCACGCCGAAGTTGATCCGCGAGAACTTGGCGTGCGCGTTGTAGTCGGTACCGGACTTGCCGCCACCGACCGGCGTCTGCCCGGGCAGGTACAGCGCGCGGCCGGTGGCATCGTCGGCGAGCTGGCCGTCGCCGGTGCGGGTGGCCAGGAAATCGGCCTTGATGAAGCCGCCGACCTTGAACGTGGTGCCGGGTGCGGCGCCGGGGGTGATCGTGGTCACCTGGATCGGCGCCTTGCCGGCCGGCACCGCCGGTGGCGCGACCTGGCTCGACTTCACGGCGGCGACCTCGCTCTGCGCCTGCGCGATCTGGCCCTGCTGCTGTTGCTGCGAGGACAGCAGCAGCTGGACCTGGCGCTCCAGTTCAGCCACGCGGGCTTCCAGCGCCTGTTCGCGCGCCGACGGGGTCTTGCCGCTCTGGGCGAAGGCCGCGCCCGGGGCGATCAGCGCGACGAACAGCGCGGCGGCCAACGGGCGCCGTGCCAAGGATGCGATGCGGTTGCTCATTACTCCCTCCCGAATAATGGATGTCCGCCGCGCGCAGGCACGGCTGGGTGCACAGTGCGCGCCGCGGCCGGTCGCGCCTATTGGCCATTAGTCGAACGGCGGCTGGGTTTACGACCATCGTCTAAAGCCCGGCGCGTGCGCGCTTAACGGTGAATGCGGCAAACTGCGCCATGACGCGCCGCCGCATGCGGCGCCCCGTTCATTGCAGAGGGCACCATGGCTGATATCTACCCCGTCGATCCGCAGTTCGCCGCCCGGGCACGGGTCGACAAGACCCAGTACCAGACCCTGTACCGGCAATCGGTGGAACAGCCGGAGGCGTTCTGGGGCCAGGCCGCCGAGCGCCTGGACTGGTTCAAGAAGCCGACCCGGATCAAGGACGTGAACTTCGCCCTGGACGATTTCCATATCCGCTGGTTCGACGACGGCGAGCTCAATGCCAGCGTCAACTGCCTGGACCGGCAGCTGGCCACGCGCGGCGACAAGACCGCGCTGCTGTTCGAGCCGGACAGCGCGGACGCGCCGTCCTACACCGTCAGCTACCGCGAGCTGTACGAACGCGTCTGCCGCCTGGGCAATGCGCTGCGCGCGCTCGGGGTCAAGAAGGGCGACCGCGTCACCATCTACCTGCCGATGATTCCCGATGCGGCGGTGGCGATGCTGGCCTGCGCGCGCATCGGCGCGATCCACTCGGTGGTGTTCGGCGGCTTCGCGCCCAACTCGATCGCCGACCGGGTGATCGACTGCGGCAGCAAGCTGATCATCACCGCCGACGAGGGCCTGCGCGGCGGCAAGAAGATCCCGCTCAAGGCCAACGTCGATGCGGCGCTGAAACTGCCCGGCACCACCACCGTGGAAACCGTGCTGGTGGTGCGCCACACCGGCGGCGCGGTGGACATGCAGGCCCCGCGCGACCGCTGGTTCCACGACGTGGTCGACAGCCAGCCGGCCGAGTGCGAACCCGAGCGCATGAACGCCGAGGATCCGCTGTTCATCCTCTACACCTCCGGCTCCACCGGCAAGCCCAAGGGCGTGCTGCATACCACCGCCGGCTACCTGCTGTACGCGGCCTACACCCACGAGACCGTGTTCGACCTGCGCGAGGACGACATCTACTGGTGCACCGCCGACGTCGGCTGGGTCACCGGCCACAGCTACATCGTCTACGGGCCGCTGGCCAACGGCGCCACCGCGCTGATGTTCGAAGGCGTGCCCAACTACCCGAACGTGTCGCGCTTCTGGGAGGTCATCGACAAGCACAAGGTCACGATCTTCTACACCGCGCCGACCGCGATCCGCGCGCTGATGCGCGAGGGCGAGGCGCCGGTCAAGCGCACCTCGCGCGCGTCGCTGCGCCTGCTCGGCAGCGTCGGCGAGCCGATCAATCCCGAGGCCTGGCGCTGGTACTACGATGTGGTCGGCGACGGCCGCTGCCCGATCGTGGACACCTGGTGGCAGACCGAGACCGGCGGCATCCTGATCACCCCGCTGGCCGGCGCGATCGACCTCAAGCCCGGCTCGGCGACGCTGCCGTTCTTCGGCGTGCAGCCGGCCCTGGTCAACGCCGACGGCGAACTCCTGGAAGGCGCCACCGAAGGCAACCTGGTGTTGCGCGACTCGTGGCCGGGGCAGATGCGCACCGTCTACGGCGACCACCAGCGCTTCATCGACACCTATTTCCGCACCTACCCGGGCAGCTACTTCACCGGCGACGGTTGCCGCCGCGATGAAGACGGCTACTACTGGATCACCGGCCGCGTGGACGACGTCATCAACGTCTCCGGCCACCGCATCGGCACCGCCGAGGTGGAGAGCGCGCTGGTCTCGCATCCGAAGGTGGCCGAGGCCGCGGTGGTCGGCTTCCCGCACGACATCAAGGGCCAGGGCATCTACGCCTACGTGACCCTGGTGGCCGACGAGCAGCCGAGCGAGGCCCTGCACAAGGAACTGGTGGCCTGGGTCCGCAAGGAGATCGGCCCGATCGCCGCGCCCGACCATCTGCAATGGGCGCCGGGCCTGCCCAAGACCCGCTCGGGCAAGATCATGCGCCGCATCCTGCGCAAGATCGCCGAGAACGCGCCCGACCAGCTCGGCGATACCTCGACCCTGGCCGATCCGTCGGTGGTCGATTCGCTTGTTAACGAACGACTGACGCGCTGATGCGCGCCAGCCGGGATTCGGGAGTAGGGATTGGGGATTCGCCAAAGCGATCCCCTGCCCACGTCCAATCTCACTGACGCAGCCACACCGCGCTGTTGCCGTTGCGAATCCCCAATCCCCAATCCCGAATCCCCGCCCCATGCCCACCCTGCTGATCGCCGACGACCACCCCCTGTTCCGCGAGGCGCTGCGCGGGGCGGTGCAGCGGGTGATGCCGGGGGTGCAGCTGTACGAGGCCGACAGCGTCGAGGCGTTGTACGCGCTGGCCGACCATCACGCCGATGCCGACCTGTTGCTGATGGATCTCAACATGCCCGGCGCGCAGGGGTTCAGCGCGCTGGTGCACATGCGCGCGCTGCATCCGCAGTTGCCGGTGGTGGTGGTGTCCGCGCGCGAGGAACCGACGGTGATGCGCCGCGCGCTGGACCACGGCGCGTTCGGCTTCATTCCCAAGTCGGCCGATTCGGACACCATCGGCCTGGCCCTGAGCACGGTGCTGGACGGCGAGCGCTGGGCACCGCCGGAAGCGCACAACCTGCCGCCCACCGACCGCGCCGAGCGCGAGGTCGGCCAGCGCCTGCGCGAACTGACCCCGCAGCAGTTCCGCGTGCTGCAGATGCTCGGCGCCGGCCGCCTCAACAAGCAGATCGCCTACGACCTGGGTGTGTCCGAAGCCACCATCAAGGCACACGTCACCGCGATCCTGCGCAAGCTCGGCGTCACCAACCGCACCCAGGCGGTGCTGATGGCCGGCAAGCTGGCCATCGACAGCGATGCCATCGTGCTGCCGCTGGAAGAGGACTGAGCGCGCTGGGTTCTGGCGGATGCGTGCGCCAAGGTTCACCGCGGCATGGCGTGGCCTGGTCGCTGCGCGCGAGGCCGGTGCGGCTGCACTTGCAGGCGGGGTTTCCATATCGCGGCACTCGCAACGCACTCCACGGGCTGTAGCGGCCCTGGAGGTTTTCGGTCGCGGCTGAAGCCGCTCCTACAGTGGATGGCATCGGACCTCGGCGTAGCCCTGCAGGAGCGGCTTCAGCCGCGACCGCTGTTCGCGTATCGCAGGCCATCGCCTGCACACCCAGCGATGGCTGCCGCGCACCGGATCGGCTTCCCGAATCGGCTTCGGTGCACCGACGCCGCCGTGCCCTCGACGTCCGAGCATATAGCTGTTGCTAAGAAAAAAAGCTGCAGGTTCGCGTGCGTTCGAAGCGTATTCGTCGGCATTCGCCGCTGTTAGACTGCGCGTCCCTTGGGGAGTAGCCTGCTGTCCCGCGTATCCGGACAGCGCCCGCATCAACACACTCGGCCGTTGCGCCGTGGTGCGGGCAACCATCTCGGTTGGCGAGACCAGCGGCGAGCTTGCGTGGCGAAAGCCGGGCGCGCGCGCTCGTCGTTCGTCTTCTGCCCCGGCGTGGTCCCCCACATGTCGTTTCTTTCGATTCTGTTGCTCGGCATCGCCATGTCCACCGACGCCTTCGCCGCGGCGGTCGGCAAGGGCGCGGCCATGCGCAAACCATTGTGGCGCGACGCACTGCGCGCCGGCCTGATCTTCGGCTGCATCGAGGCGCTGACCCCCGTGCTGGGCTGGACGCTCGGCCAGGCCGCTTCCAAGTACGTGGTGTCGTTCGACCACTGGATCGCGTTCGGCCTGCTCGGCGCGCTCGGCGTGCACATGATCGTCGCCGGACTCAAGCCCGAGGCGCCCGAGGTTGCCGCAGAAGCGCCCAAGCGCCACGGCTTCTGGAACCTGGCCGCGACCGGCCTGGCCACCAGCATCGACGCGATGGCGGTGGGCGTCGGCCTGGCCTTCCTCGACGTCAACATCGCCGAGGTCGCGGTGGTCATCGGCCTGTGCACGCTGACCATGGTGACCCTGGGCATCATGCTCGGCCGCGTGCTCGGCACCCTGGCCGGCAAGCGCGCGGAGATCGTCGGCGGCGCGCTGCTGATCGCGATCGGCAGCACCATCCTGTTCGAACACCTGCACGGCGCGGGCTGATCCGCGCACGCCCGCCGCTGCCGGCTCAGCCCTGTGGCGGCGCCGGCTTGGCGGTGAATTCCAGGTAGGTGGAGAGAATGTACTTGTCGTCGCTGCGCGGCGGCAGGGCGGCGTGCATGTACATCCAGTACGGCGGGAACATCAGCAGGCGCCCGGCGCGCGGCGCGACCTCCAGGTCCAGGTCGACGAAGCGGGTCTGCCCGCCCTCGGCGACATCGTTGAGATACCACAGCAGCACCAGGTAGCGGCCGGTCTCCTCGTCGCAGGCATCGAAATGCGGCTGGAAGCGCTCGCCGGCGCTGGCGCGATAGCGCTTGATCCGCAGGTCGGCCAGGCGCGGGCGCCACGGCACCGCTGCGGACAGGCCCAGATCGGCGTTGTAGCGCGCCAGCGCCGCGCGCACCTGTTCGATGAAGAACCCCTGGAAGGCCGGATCGGCCGCGCGGGTCACGTTGAGTTCGGTCCAGGCGCTGTCGTCCAGGCCGGCACGCGCACCGGCACCGTTGTGGCGGTGCTGCGCCGACGCGTGTTCGAACTGCGCGACCAGCTGGCTGCAGAAGCCCGCATCCAGCGCTGCGTCGTAGACGCGGACATAGTGGCGAAGATCGGCGTGCTTCATGCGTGTCGTTTCCTTTGTCTCGCGTTGCGCTGTCGGTTGCGGTTCACTGCGCCACCTGCGCGTTGAAATCGCCGATGCCTTCGACCAGGCGTGTCACCGCCTCGCGTTCGACCGGCTGCAGGTGCGGGTTCCAGGTGTCCATCAGCAGGATCACGCGTGGGCGGTCGCTGCGGTTCCAGGCCTCGTGTTCGAAGGTATCGTCGAACACCATCGCCCGCCCTTCCTGCCACACATGCAGGTGACCGCCGGCGCGCAGCGCGCAATCGCCGTGCACCAGCAGCGGCAGATGCACGGTCAGGCGGGTGTTGGTGACGCCGCGATGCGGCAGGATGTGGGTGCCCGGCGCCAATACCGAGAAACAGATCTCCGGCGCGTGCGCGCGGATGCGCACCAACGGCGTGCGCTCCAGCGCGGCCGTGGTCTGCGCGCACTGCTGCGCATGCGCGTCGTCGCGCTGCCCGTGGCGGTAGAAGAAATACGCATCCCACGCGGGACTGCCGCGCTCGCCGGCGAGTAGTCCTGGCGGTAGCTGGTCGGTCGGCGTACCGAGAAACGGCGCATACGCGTCGGCCTGCTCGCGCGTGGCCAGCATCTCGGCGCGGATCGCCGCGGTGCTGTGTTCCAACTCCTGCAACCACGGGAACAAGTGCAGCGGCGGATACGCGGCGGCCGGTACGTCGGGCACGTGGAAGAAGGTCGGCCGTTGCAAGGGATCGGCGTACTGCGCTGGCAGCAGGCCCAGATAGGCCAGCAAGCCGCGCTCGACCCGATCCAGCGCGTCGGCGCCGTAATTGCGGCGCAACGGTTGCAGCAAGCCGAGGAACAGATCGCGACGGCCGGCATCCACTGCCGCCATCGCGCTGCGCACGCGGTCGCGCAACGCCGGCGCGGTGCTGTCGTCGCTCAGCCAGCGGCCTTGGCGCTGGGCATGCACGACGGCCGCGTAGTAGCTGCCGACGGCCGCGTATGCGTCACCGCGTGCCGCGCGCAGTTCGCCCAGCCGCAGATGGGCGATGTAATGGTCCGGCTGGTGGCGCAGCAAGTCTTGCAGAACGCCTTCGGCGCCCGCCGCATCGCCTTGCGCCGACAGCATCGCGGCCCAGCCCATCCGCGCCGGCGCTTCGAGCGCACCCCCTCGTTGCACCACGCCCCGGTACAGATCGGTGGCATGGGTCCACAGTCCCGCCTCCTGCGCCAGCGCGGCCAACAGCAGGTCCAGCGCTGGCGGTGCGTCGCCCTGCGCCTGCCAGGCCATGGCCGCCGCCTGTACCTGCGCGAGTCGCCCCTGTTCGAAGCCACGCCACAGCGCCTGCAGCCGCGCCGATGGATCGTCCCGTCTCGCTGTCATCGATACCCCCTCAACGAAAAACGGCGCGCCCGGTTGGGCGCGCCGCGTGTCACGAGCCGGCCTGCCTGCAAGCGCAGGCGACGCTGGCCGACATCCCTCAGAACCGATAGGTGGCGCGCATCCAGTAGTAGCGGCCGACCGTGTCGTAGGTGCTCACATCGGTGTTCGCGTTCAACACGTTGTTCTGGTACAGCACCGGCGGCTGCTTGTTGAACAGGTTGTCCACGCCCAGGTCGAAGCGGATGTTGGCGTCGCTCATGTCGTAGCCCAGCTGCAGCGCGTGGTACATGTAGCTGCCGTAGTTCAGCACCACGCCCTTGTCTGCCGCATCGGCGGACATGTTTTCCGACAGGTCGGTGCTGCCGACCTGGATCTTGCCGATCCAGCGCGTGGTCCAGGTGGCGTCCCAGTTGCCCAGCTTCCAGCCGATCTGGCCACGTGCGCGCCAGCGTGCGTAGTTGCCGTAGGACGAGTTGTACTTGCCGGCCATGTGCACCACCGAGTCGCCGGTGTCGATGTCGTAGCGCTGCAGGTAGGTGCTGTCCAGGGCCAGGGTGAACTTGCCGAACGCGGTTTCCGGCAGGGCGTAGTTGGCGCCGAAGTCGATGCCCTGCGTGTCCAGCTTGCCGATGTTGACCACCGGGGTCTCGATGTAATCGATGTTGCCGGCGCTGACCGTGCCTGCCGCATAGCGGTGGATATAGCTGCAGTACGGGCTGCTGTTGTCGTTGTAGCAGATGTTGGCGACGGTCTGCGCGGAGATCGACTGGATCAGGTCGTCGAGCTTGACCTTCCACCAGTCGGCATTGAACGACAGGCCCGGCACGGACTCGGGGCTGTAGACGATGCCGTAATCGTAGGAGGTGCCCTTCTCCGGCTTCAGATTGTAGTTGGCGTAGGTCGAGCCGGACACGATCGCATTGGTCTGCGACAGGCCCGAACCGGTCCAGCCGGCCTCCACGCCTTCGCAGGCGTTCTCGTGGCCGCTGCCGCTGTAGCCGATGCACGGATCGGTGAAGGTCGGCGAATTCGCGGTCGGACCCTGGTACAGATCGTAGATGGTCGGCGCACGGAACACCTGCGCCACGGTGCCGCGCACCATCAGGTCGTGGATCGGGCGCCATTCCAACTGGAACGAGGCACTGTTGTTGGTCGAGCTGACGCTGCTGTAGTCGGAGAAGCGGTCGCTCAGGGTGACATTCAGCGCGCCAATCGGCGAGGACTGCGCCAAAACCGGGATGAACAGCTGCGCATAGGCTTCCTTCACGCTGAAGGAGCCGCTCAGCGGCGAGGAGCAGGCCTCGGACGAGATGTCGCAGGTGTTGTCGCTGTTGATCAGCGCGTTGCTGGAGACGGTGTAGCCCAGGCTTTCCTTGCGGTACAGCGCACCGACCGCCAGCTGCGCGCTGCCTGCCGGCAATTCCCACACGCTGCCGTTGGCGCTGGCTTCCCACTGGCGGGTGATGCTCGTGGTCTGGTAGCGCGGGATCGACTCGTGACTGTTCATCCAGGCCACGGTGTTGGGATCGGTCTGGTCGAAGATGTTGATCTCGCCAGCGGTGATCGCATCCTGCAACGCCGCGTAGTCGACGTAGCCATGGCTCCAGTTGCGCTGCTGGTAGTGGCCGTAGTTGAAGTTGGCGTCCCACACCCAGCTGGTGTCGCCGATGCTGCCCTTCAGCCCGAGCACGTCCTGGTCGGTGGTGGTGTCGTAGAAGCCTTCGCGCTGGCCCAGCGAGGTGAAGCGCGAGCGGTACTCGTAGCCGTTGGGACCGAACTCGACGCCGAACGGGTTGTAGGGGTTATCGACGGCGATGGTGATGCCGTCGCTCTGCGCGTCGAACGGCAGCGGCGCGATCGCATAGTGCGACATCGTGTGGTTGTGGTAGGCGTTGACGTAGGCCTGCAGCTTGTCGGTGATGTTGAAGCTGCCGAGCACGAAGCTGTTGACGCGCTGCTGCGGGGTCATCAGCAGATTCTGCGACTGGTAGTTGTAGGCGTCGGAGGAGGAGGAATAGCACTTGTAGCCGCCGCTGCCGTTGCTGGTCATCGCGCCGCCGGCGCTGCAGCCGTTGGCGGTCAGCGTGCTCGCCGGCAGCTTGTAGTAGCCGCTCGGGGTACGGCTGGAACCGCCCTTGTAGACGCTGCCGCTGGACAGGTACATCGCGTCCTTGGAGAACGCGCGATTGGCCGAGGAGATCTCTTTCTGCTTGTTGTAGTCGATGCCGACCACGATGTTGCCGCGATCCCAGGTCTTGCCGAAGGTGAAGGTGCCGCCCTGGCGCGCGCCGTCGCCGCGGCTGGCCTGGCCGTAGTTGGCGACGAATTCGCCGCCTTCGAAGTTCTTGCGCAGGATGAAGTTGACCACGCCGCCGATGGCGTCGGAACCGTACAGCGCCGAGGCGCCGACCTTCAGCACTTCGACATGGTCGATCATGCTGGTCGGGATCGAGTTGATGTCGTTGTTGAGGATGCGGTGGCCGTCGATCAGGATCAGCGTGCGCTGGTCGCCGAGGCCGCGCAGCGACACGGTCGAGGCGCCGTCGCCGCCGCCGTTGTTGACCTGCGGGTTGGTCGCATCGCCGGCGATGCCGGGCAGCGACTGCATCAGGTCGCCGAGGGTCTGCTTGCCGCTCTGCTGGATCTGCTGGCGATCGACCACGGTGACCGGGCTGGCCGTTTCCACGTCCACGCGCCGCACCAGCGAGCCGGTCACGGTGACGCGGTCCAGGTCGACCGCGCCGCTGGCGGACGTCGCCGCGGTGTCGGCGCTCTGTGCGTAGAGCGAAGCGGCGGGAAGCGTCGCCAATCCCAGGCAGATGGCCTGGGCGAGTCTGTTCTTTGGTGCGGACATTGGGGAAAACCTCATGTGATGGGCAACAGAACGCCAGCGGTGCACGCGGACGTGAACCGGTTCGAATCGCGCTGGGCGCGACGTCTTCGTTGGATGCTTCGGACTTGCGGACCGATCGGAACCGTCAAGCACTTGTTAGTTTTTTATAAGAAAAGTGTTGTTTTGATGTGCCGCATTGCGCCAGCGGTTGGCATAATCGCTACACCGTTCGAAAACATGTGCGTCCACAGGCGCGGACGGGGAAGGCGCCATGGGCGCCGGCGCGGGCCGAAGCGGCTGCCCGAATCAGTCGACGCGATAGTCCCAGCGCTGCAGGTAGGGCTGCAGCAGCGGCAGCACCGGCTCGAAGAATTCGTGATATGGGCGCCAGCGGTCCAGGCCCTTGCGATTGATGCCTTCGACCACCTGCGCATAGCTGGGCGTGCTGATGAAACCCTTGGCGCGCGCATGGCGCTGGAATTCCAGCAACCGCTCCGGTTGTTCGAGTTCCAGGAAGCTGCCCAAGCGCGCGACCTGCGCCTGCGGATCGGCGACCAGGTCTTCGTAACGCAGCTCCAGCGCGCGCGGTTGCAGCAGCTCGACGTGGTAGAGCCAGAACGCCATCGCATCGGCGTAGCCCTGCGCCAGGCGTTGCGCGCTGGAACACAGCACCGCGAAGGCCGGGGAGCGGAACGCCTGCATGTAGCAGCTCAACAGCACGTCGCAGGGATGGCGCAGCGCCAGGATCACGTGCGCGTTGGGGAACAGCCGCTGGATCAGCGGCAGGCGCAGCAGGTTCAGCGGATTCTTGTCGACCAGGCGTTGTCCGGGCTGCAGCTGCACCACGCCGCGTACGGACCGCCAGTAGTCGGCGCGCAGGGCCGCGCAGGCGGCCTCGTCGAGCTCCCCGAGGCCATCGGGCCAGGCCAGGCCGCGGCGCTCGCTGCGCTCGGCCAGCCCTTGCAGGAACGGCCGTTCGTCCATCGCGCACAGCTGCGGATGCGCATCGAGCATCTGTTCCAGCAAGGTGGTGCCGGAGCGCGGGAACCCGACCACGAAGATCGGCGAGGCATCGCGCGGCGGCGCCGCCACCGGCAGCGCGGCGGCGTAGCGCACCGGATCCCAGCGGCGTCGCGCGACCGGCAGCGGCGCCGCGCCCGCCGCAAGCAGCTCGGGCACCAGCGAGGCGACGCCCTCGACCTGCCCGGCATGCCCCTGCGCGCACGCCGCCAGCATTTCGTCGTGGCGCCCCAGGCGGTCGCAGACGCGGGCCATCGCGAACAACAGGTTGCTCTGCTTGCGCGTGTCGGTGGCCGCGTCGGCGGACAGCAGGCCGCGCAGCAGCCGGTACGCGGCGTCCCACTGCCCGTCGCGCATCGCCAGCACCGCCAGCGCATTGATCGCATCGTGGCGCGCGTCCACGTCCTCGATCCGCTCCGGCGGCGGCAGGTGTGCGGCCGCCCGCCGCGCCTCGTCGAGTTGGTTGACCCGCTCGAGCACCAGCACCAGGCGCGACCAGGCGCGCTCCGGTTGCGGCATCGGTCCGGCGGCGCAGGCGCGCAGCATCTCGCAGGCCGCGTCGGTGTGGCCGGCCTGCGACAGCAGCCAGGCCAGTTCCAGCGTGGTCTCCGGGTCCAGCGCAGGCCATTGCGCCCAGTCCGCGAGCAGCGCCTCCACGCGCTGAAAGTCGCCGCACTCGTGACAGGCCATCGCCGCGTGGACACGCAGTTGCGCCGAGTCCGGTGCCAACCCATGCGCATCCAGCAGATGCTCGCGGGCGACGCCATAGTCGCCTTCGTCCATCGCCAGCAAGCCCAGATTGTGGTGCAGCATCGCATCGCCCGGCGTCAGCGTGAGCGCCTGCGCATACGCCTGCCGCGCCTCGGCGAAACGGCGCGCCTCGCGCAAGGCGGTGCCCAGGTTGTTCCAGTGCGCCACGTCCTGCGGCTGCCGTTCGGTCAGTTCGCGATACAGCACTGCCGCCTGCGCCGCATCGCCCTGCATCTGCAGGCTCATCGCCAGCAGGCTGCTGGCCAAGGCGTCGCCAGGCGCGTGCTGCAGGTAGCGGCGCGCGCCCTGCTCCAGCGCCTGCGCCTGTCCCGCCTCCAGTGCCGCCAGCAATTGGGGCAGCGACGGGATCGCGGTGACTTGCGGTGGGCTCATGCGCTGACGGTCCAGACGGGCGGGCGGAAAGGGCTGCCACCATAGCCGGGCCGGATCGCGGGTCGCAACGCAGGCCGTGCCGGACGCAGGCAAACGACGCACACACTGCGGATACGCAACTTCGCCGCACGACATGCTCGACGCCGGACCGCGCAATGCGCACTGTCGCGATCGCGCCGACCGGCGCTAATCGCTCTTGATCGGATCGTGATACGCGGTGAGGAAGGCGCGCAGCGAGGCCGGCTTGACCGGCTTGGTCAGCAGCCGGTAGCCGCGTTCGCGGGCCTGCAGTTTCAGTTCGTCGCGGCCGTCGGCGGTGAGCAGCGCGCCGGCGACCGGACCGACCATCGCCTCGCGCAGCGCGTCCAACGTGTCCAGCCCGTCCAGGCGGTCGTGCAGGTGGTAGTCCACCAGCATCACGTTGGGCGCGCGCGCCGCCAGCAGCAGCGCCTCGTCCACGGTGCTGGCGCAGATCACCTCCACCTGCCAGCGGCCGAGCAGCGCGCGCATGCCGTCGAGGATTTCCTGATCGTTGTCCACGCACAGCACGCGCAGCCCGACCAGCGAGTCGCTGCTGGCGACGCTGCGCTGCTGCCGCTGCTGCTTCTGCGGCACCGGCGCCACCCGCGGCACGGCGATCGAGAACATGCTGCCGTGGCCGACCGCGCTGCGCGCATCCAGGTCGTGGCCGAGCAGGCGCGAGATGCGCTGGCAGATCGACAGGCCCAGGCCCAGCCCCTGCTCGCCCCAGTCGAACGGCTGCTGGTAGCGCTGGAACTCTTCGAAGATCTGCTGCATGTGGTGCTTGGGAATGCCCGGACCGGTGTCCCACACCTGCAGCTCCAGCGCCGCGCCGCGGCCGCGCATGCCCAGCACGATGCGGCCCTGGCGGGTATAGCGCAGCGCATTGGCGAGGAAGTTCTGCAGCACGCGGCGCAGCAGGCGGCGGTCGCTGCGCACCCAGATCGGCCGCGCGTAGACATGCATGCGCAGGCCGCGGCTGGCGGCGACCGGGGTGTACTGCGCGGCCAGTTCGCGCAGCAGCACGCTGGCGTCGAAGTCCTCGATCGTCGGGCGCATGCCGCCGGCGTCCAGCCGCGACACGTCGAGCAGGCCGTCGAGCAGTTCCTCGGCCGCACGCAGCGAGGCGTCCACGCGCTCGGCCAGATGCCGCTGCTCCTCGTTCTGGTGCGCTTCGCGCAAGGCGGAGGCGAACAGCCGCGCCGCGTTGAGCGGCTGCAGCACGTCGTGGCTGATCGCGGCCAGGAAGCGGGTCTTGGACTGCTGCGCCAGTTCGGCCTCGCGCGAGCGGTCGGCCACGCGCTGCTCCAGCGTCTCGTTGGCTTCCAGCAGCGCCTGCTCGGCACGTTTGTAGTCGGTGATGTCGTTGTAGCTGGTCACGTAGCCGCCGCCGGGCAGCGGCTGACCGCGCATCTCGATCACCTTGCCGTCGCTGCGGGTGCGCTCGAACACGTGCGAGGTGCCGGCGCGCAGATGCGCGATGCGGCGGCTGATCTGGTCCTCGATGCGGCCCTCGCCCAGTTCGCCGCGCTCGGCGTTGTAGCGGATCAGGTCGGCGACCGGGCGGCCGACGTAGAGCATGCCGTCGGGGTAGCCGAACATCTGCTGGTAGCGCCGGTTCCACGCGGTCAGGCGCATCGCCGGATCGACCACGCTGACCCCGGCGCTGATGTTCTCCAGCGTGGTGGACAGGATCTCGCGGTTGAAGCGCAGCTCCTGTCCGGCCTCGTCGAGCACCGCCACCACTTCGCCCAGGTCCATGCCCGAGCCGCGCAGCAGGCTGGTCAACACCAGCCGCGCCGAGGCCGCGCCGATCGAGGCGGCGAGCAGGCGTTCGGTGAACTGCACCCAGACGCGGTCGGCCACCGCATTGGGCTGCGGCTCGCGGCCGAGCAGTTGCGCCTGTTCGGCGAAGGCGCGGCGGGCATGACGCTCGCCGACCATGCGTTCGGCCAGCGCCTGCAGATCGACCACCTGCACCTGCCCGAGCCAGTCGCCGGCCACCGCCGGCCGCTGCGAATACGGCTCCAGGAACGGCGCCGCGCGCAGCCGCTCGTCCAGGCCCGGGCGCCAGCGCGCCGACACCAGCATCATCGTGCCGACGTTGAGCAGCAGCGACCAGAACGTGCCGTGCGCCAGCGGATCCCAGCCGCTCATGCCGAACAGCTGCTGCGGGCGCAGCCAGGAGATGCCGAACGGCCCGTCGTGCAGCCATCCCGGCGCCAGCCAGCCGGCCTGGGTCAGCGCCGGCAGCAGCAAGGTGTAGATCCAGGTGCCGAAGCCCAGCACCATGCCGGTCTCCACGCCCTTGCGGCTGGCGCCGCGCCAGTACAGCCCGCCGATCACGCCCGGCGCGAACTGCGCCACCGCGGCGAAGGCCATCAGCCCGTACGAGGCCAGCGAACTGTCGTTGCTGCTGCTGCGGTAGTAGCCGTAGGCGATCAGCGCCAGCAGCAGGATCGCCAGGCGGCGGATCCACAACACCCGCGAGGCGACGTCGGCGCCGGCCGCCTGGTGCCCGCGCCGGCGCAATAGCACCGGCATCACCAGGTCGTTGCTGATCATCGTCGCCAGCGCGATGCTGGAGACGATGACCATGCCGGTGGCGGCGGAGAACCCGCCCACGTAGGCGACCAGCGCCAGCGCGGTGCGGCCCTCGGCCAACGGCAGCGCCAGCACGATGCTGTCGCGCGCCACCTCGCCGGAATGGCCGAACAGGGCGATGCCGGCCGACGCGATCGGCACCACCATCGCCGAGATCACCACCAGGTACAGCCCGAACAGCCAGCGCGCCTTGCGGATGTCGCCGATGTCGCTGCATTCCACCACCGCCACGTGGAACTGCCGCGGCAGGCAGACGATGGCCAGGAAGCTGAGCAGGGTCTGCGAGATGAAGCCGACCGGCGGCGTGTTCTGGAACAGCGTGCGCGCCGACTGCAGCACCTGCCCGTCGCGGCCGCTCAACCACACGTAGGCGAACACGCCCACCGCGACCATCGCCAGCAGCTTGACCACCGACTCCAGCGCGATCGCCAGCATCATGCCGTGATGGTGTTCGGTGGCGTCCACCTGGCGGGTGCCGAACAAGGTCGCGAACAGCGCCATCAGCAGCGCCACGTACAACGCCGGATCGGCGTAGAACGGCGCCCCGGCGCTGGACTGCCCGCTGAGCACCTGCAGGCTCATCGCCACCGCCTTGTACTGCAACGCCAGGTACGGCACCACGCCGATCAGCGCGATCACCGCCACCAGCGCCGCCAGGCGCCGCGAACGGCCGTAGCGCGAGGAGATGAAGTCGGCGATGGACACCGTGTTCTCGCTGCGCGCGATCAGCGCCAACCGTTCGACGATGCGCCAGCCGAACAGCAGCATCAGCAGCGGACCCAGGTAGATCGGCAAGTAGCCGGCGCCGTTGCGCACCGCGCTGCCGACCGCGCCGTAGAACGTCCACGACGAGCAGTACACCGCCAGCGCCAGGCTGTACACCGCCGGGCGCAGCCACGGCCGCTCCGGGTACAGCGGCCGCCGATCGCCCCACCACGCCACCGCGAACAGCAGCGCCGCGTAGCCGACCGACACCAGCAGCAGGATCCAGCTAGAAACCAAGGGCGACGTCCCCGGTGCGTTCGCCGCAGTCTAGCTCGCCGCCGCTCACGAGACCGCCGTCGCGCCGGCGTGCAGCGGCAACCGCAGGCGGAACACGCTGCCCTGCCCGGGCGCGCTCTCCACCAGCAATGCGCCGCCGGCCGCGGCGATCAGGTTGGCGCTGACCGCCAGCCCCAGGCCGGTGCCCTGCCCGCTGGGCTTGGTGGTGAAGAACGGCTCCAGGCAGCGCGCGCGCACGTCCTCGCTCATGCCGTGGCCGCTGTCGCGCACCGCGATCTCCAGCGTGGCATCGGGCCGCGGCGCCAGGGTCAGCTCGAACTGCCCGCCCTCGGGCATCGCCTGCTGCGCGTTGGCGGCGAGATTGAGCAGGATCAGTTCCAGCTGCGCGCGGTCGAAGCGTACCGGGCACGGCGCCTCGTGCAGGTGCAGGCGCACCTGCACGCCCAGGCCGAACAACTGGTCGAACATCGGGCGCATGCCGGCGATCGTCTCGGCCGGTTCGAACACCTCCAGCCGCGTCGCTTCCTGGCGGCTGAAATCCAGCAGCTTGCGGGTCACCGCCGCCGCGCGCCGCGCCGCCGCATCGGCCCCCTGCAGCGCGGCCTTGAGCTGCTGCGGATCGTCGCTGCGCCGCGCGCGCGCGGCATAGCCCATGATCAGGCTGAGCAGATGATTGAAATCGTGCGCGACGCCGCTGGCCAGGCGGCCGACGCTCTCCATCTTCTGCGCGTGCACCAGCTGGTCGCGCGAACGCTCCTTTTCCTGCATCTCCAGTTGCAGCCGGTCGCGCGAGCGGGCCAGGTCGTTGCCGCGCTTGCGCGCCAGCGCCAGGCTGTCGCGCAGGGCCGCCACCGACTGGTCCAGCACCAGTGCGACCACCACGAAGCCGACCAGGCTGCCCACCGCCACTTCCAGGACCCGCGGCCACAGCGACGGCAGGAAGAACATGCGCGCCGCATCGCGCCATGCGCCCAGCGCGACCACCAATGCCAGCCACGCCACCGCGCCCCAGAGCGCGCGCCGGCTCAGCAACAGCCCGCCGATCAGTACCGGCAGCAGCTGCCCGAGCTGGCCGCGCAGTTGCGCTTCCAGCCCCCAACGCGCATAGCCCACGGTCAGCAGCGCCAGGCTCACCACCACGAACAGCCGCGCCGCCCACAGGAACGCGCCACGCCGCAACAGCGCGAAGCACACCCACATCGCCAGCGCATTGAATCCCGCCAACCACAACGCGACCGAGTCGATGGCTGCGCCGGCCCGCCACCATGCCATCAGCATCGCGATCAGCTGATACAGGCCCACGAACACCAGTACCAGCTGCAGCATCGCCGCGTTGCGCCGGTCGACGCGGTCGGCCAGCGGGATCGCGCGCCACCAACGCAACGCGCACGCCAGCGGGCCAGCGGCGGGCGGGTCGGCGGAACGCTGGGGCGTAGGCAGGTCGGGCATGCGCGGGCCAATGGCGGGAGCGCCGCCGGCAGGCGGACGCGGACTGCGGCTATATTAGCCACCTCCGTCTTCCCGCTGGATGCGACGCGGCCCTGGACCTGCAGGTTGCCGCGCATGCTGCACGGGCCGATTCCGCCGCTCGACGCGCCTGGATTACAAATCGATGACGTTTCCCTTGTTCACCGGCCTGGGCCGGGCTGTGTTCGTGGCCGCAGGCCTGCTGGCAAGTCCGGTGCTGGCACAGACCGTTCCCGGCGCCGATCCGTACGAACCGCAGCTGCGGCGCTGCCAAACCAGCATTGCGCAGCAGCCGAGCGCCTCGCGGGATATCGCCAGCGACCTGCTGACCATGCCCGGCCTGCCGGTACCGGTGCAGGTGCGGGCGACCGGCTGCCTGGCCACCGCGCAGCAGATGCTGGGCGACAGCACGCAGGCGGCGGCGACGACCGAGCGCTTGCTGGCATTGCTGCAGACACCCGGGTTGCCGCCGCTCGTCCGTAACGGCGGCCGCCTGCAGGCGGCGGCGCTGCTGCAGCAGGGTGGCCAGTTGACGCGTGCGCTGAAACTGCTGGAGCAGATTCAGGCCGATGCGCAGCGCAGCGGCGACACCGTCGCGCAGATCGGCGCGCTGGCCGGCATCGCGCTGATGCGCGGCGACGCGCTGGACGACTCGGAAGGCGCGCTGCACTACTTCCGCCAGGCCATCGCCCTGGCCGAACAGCTGCAACGGCCGCCGGCGCAGGCCGACATGATGCTGTACTACAACTACGGCTACGCGCTGCTGATGCTCAAGCGTTACGACGAGGCCGACGCCGCCTTCGATCGCGCTACCGGGGTGGCCGTCAAGCTGACCAACCAGGACCTGTTCCTGCACCGTATCGCCAGCCACCGCGGCGAGATCCAACGCGCCGGCGGCCATGCCGAGCGTGCCGAGCCGATGTTGCAGAAAGCGCTGTACTGGCAGCAGGCCGACGGCGATCCGCAAGGCGCCGCAGTGACGTTGCAACGCCTGGCGCGGCTGCGCCTGGACCAGGGTCGGGCCAAGGACGCGCTGGTCTACGCCGAACAAGCGCAGACGCTGTCCGAGCGCAGCCGCTTCGTCGCGGAGATCCGCAACGGACTGGACCTGATCAGCGAAATCCATGCCGCGCTGGGCAATGCCGACGCCGCGGCGCACTACGCGCAGCAGGCGCGCGCGATGGACCGCGACAAGGCCCGCGCCGAAACCCTGGTCTCGCTGGCCAAGCTGCAGGCCGATGCAGCGCGCAAGCTGCCGCCGATCGCCGACACGGGCGCGGCACGCGCCGACAACGCCGGCCGCATCGCGATCGGCCTGGCGCTGGTGCTGGCGCTCGGCGTCGCCCTGGCGATCCTGTACCGCCGCCGCCAGCGCCGCGAGGCCGAACGCAGCCTGCTCGATCCGCTGACCGGGCTGCTGAACAGGCCGGAAGCCGAACGCCGGATGCAGGCGCTGTTCGCCGCGCCGAGCCGGGACAAGCGCGAGGCCGACGGCCGCTGTGCGCTCCTGCTGGTCGACGTGGATGGATTCAAGGAGTTGAACGCGCGCTACGGCCATGCCGCCGGCGACCGCGCGCTGTTGGCGCTGGCCGGCTGCCTGCGCGAGAGCTGCGATGCCGGCGACCTGATCGCACGCTGGGGCAGCGAGGAATTCCTGGTGGTGCGCGCGGACACCTCCGCGGCGGCCGCGTTCGCGCTGGCCGCGCACCTGCGCGGTGCGGTCGAACGCCTGCGCGTGGAAGCCGGCCAGGGCGAACTGCTGCCGTTGACGGTGTCGGTCGGCGCAGCGCCGTTCCCGCTGTTCCGCCGGCCCGACGCGCGCCTGCAGGACACCGTGGCGCTGGCCGAATGCGCGGTCCAGGCGGCCGGCCACGCCGGCGGCAACGCCTGGGCCGGACTGTGGGGCACGCCGGGCGACGTGGCGGTCACGCCGCAACAGGTGCTGGCGGATCCGGTGCGCGCGCGCGCGCAAGGCTGGGTGCTGCTCGACGGCAGCGATCCGCTGCTGTGGACGCGCGCGTTCGCCGCGCCGGACGTGCAGCGCACGTGAGCGCGTGCGCACGCCCGGCGCCGCCGTGGGCCGCGGCGGCCGTCCCCTCACCCCAACCCCTCTCCCGGTGGGAGAGGGGCCATGTGCCGCAGTGCAGCGGCGGCCGTGCCCATGCACGCTCCACGGCGGCGCAGTGCCGCGGGTGCGACACGCTAAGATCCGTGCGGTGAACACCCACACCCGCCCACGCTGATGTCGTCCGTCCCAGTCGAGTCGCGGGCGAGCTATCTGCAGCAGCAACGGCTGCGGCTGCAGACCCAGTTGCAGCAGGCGCAGGCGCGGCAGGCCGCTGCCGAAGCCGAGGTGGAGCGGCATCTGCCGGCGGTGGAACAGGCCGTGGCCACGATCCGCCGCGATTTCGTCGCGCAGGCCGCGCAGGCCGCGAGCGCGGTGCTGCGCCGCGAACGCCGCCGCGCGTGGTGGCCGGCACTGCTGTTGCGCCCGCTGCTGCCGGACTGGCGCTGGCGGCTGGCGCTGCTCGCCTTCCTGCTGCTGGCGCTGCCATGGATGAGCGCGCACTGGCTCGGCGACGCGCGCGGCTATCTGGAGTGGTGGCGCCATCTGGGCATGCAGCGCGACACCCTGCAGCTGCTGCAGCGCGTGCTGCCGTCGCTGCTGGCGTATGCGCTGCTGGTGATCGGCGGCGCGCAACTGCTGGCGCGCCATGTCAGCCACGACGAACGCGCGCGGTTGAACGGTTTCGCGCAACGGCCGCTGGCGCTGCTGCAGTTCGCCAGCGACAGCCGCCACGACGCCGCCTTTCCGTACCGCGTCACCCGCGCGCCATGGCCGCAGCGCGAACTGCAGGGCCGCTGGCAGATCGCCGCGGCGCACGGCGACCTGTTCGGCGCGCGCATGCTGGCGCTGCACGACGGTGCCGAACCGGAGCCGCAGGTGCAGGCGCTGCTGGTGTTGCCGGACGCGTCCCACGCCGCGGCGCTGATCCCGATCGCCGCCGAGCTGGATGCCGAGGCGCAGGCGCAGCTGCATGCCCTGGCGCTGGCCGTGGCGACGAACGCGGCGGCCGAATCGCAGCCCATCGCCGAGCTGCACCGGCACGTGGACGCGTGGATGGAAGCGCGCAGCCAGCAGCGCATGCTGCAACAGCGGCTGCAGAGCATGGACGCCATCCACCGCCACTGGGCCGACGTGGCGCTGCCCGACAACACCCTGGACCAGATCCTGAAGCTGGTGGACCTGTTCGTGTCCGGGCGCACGCCGGCGCCGAAGGGCATGCTGCTGCACGGACCGCCGGGCACCGGCAAGACCCTGATCGCGCGCAAGCTGGCGCGCCATGCCGGCTGCCATTTCGAAGCGCTGGGCGTGGCCGACCTGAAGGCCGCGCACGTCGGCCACACCGGCCCCAAGGTGCAGGCGATCTGGCAGCGCTGCCGCGCCAAGGCGCCGGCGATCCTGTTCATCGACGAATGCGAAAGCGTGTTCGCGCGCCGCGGCGGCGTGGACAGCGACAGCTTCGGCGCCGAACTGGTGCAGACCTTCCTCGCCGAATGGGACGGCTTCCACGAGGCGCGCGGCCAGGTGCTGGTGATCGGCGCGACCAACCGTCCCGGACTGCTCGACGACGCGGTGATGTCGCGCTTCACCGCCAGCATCGGCATCGGCCTGCCGGATGCCGATGCGCGCGCGCGCATCCTCGGCGGCGAACTGCAACGCGCCGGCTTCGCGCTGGCGCTGGACCCGCGCGTGGTCGCCGACAGCAGCGGACTGTCCGGCCGCGACCTGCACACGCTGGTGGCGCGGGTCGCCGCCGAGTGCATGGACGGCGAACTGGACGGCGACGCGCTGCTGGCGCAATTGCGCTTGCTGCGCGGCAAGGGCTCCACCCGAGTGACGCCGCTGGACTGGAACGACATCGTGCTGCCGGCAACGGTGATCGAAGAATTCGTCGGCCTGGGCAAGGAACTGCGCAATGCCGAGACGCTGGCCACGCTGGGCGTGCCGGTGCCGCGCGGGATCCTGATGTACGGCCCGCCCGGCACCGGCAAGACCCAGCTCGCGCGGATCCTGGCCAGCCAGTCGGGGTTGGCCTTCATCGCCCTGACCGGCGCCGACCTCAAGGCCGCCTACCTGGGCCAGTCGGGCCAGCGCGTGCAGGCCGCGTTCGAGCGCGCCCGCGCGCAGGCGCCGTGCATCGTGTTCGTCGACGAGATCGACATCGTCGCCCCGGCGCGCGGCGCCGACGGCGACGATGCGCTGACCCGCGAGATCGTCGGCCAGCTGCTGCAGGAACTGGACGGCGTCGCCAGCCAGGCCGGGCAGGTGTTCCTGCTGGCCGCCAGCAACCATGCCGCGGCGATCGACCCGGCGCTGCTGTCGCGGCTGGACCGGCAGATCGAGATCGGCCTGCCCGACCGCGCCGCACGCAGCGCAATCGTCGCGCGCCTGTTGCACGGCAAGCCGCTGGCATTCGACGCAACAGAGGCGGCCACCTGGCTGGCCGAGCGCAGCGAAGGCCGCTCCGGCCGCGATCTGCAGACCTGGATCAGCCGCGCCATGCGCCGCGCCGCGCGCCGCGCCCTGCTGGAAAGCGACGATGCGGCAAGCACCCGGCTGCAATGGCAGGACCTGATCGACACCGCGGATGAGGCACGGGCATAGCGCGCCGTCCTGTCGCGGCTGAAGCCGCTCCTACAGGAGCAGGCATGCCACTGGGCCCAGTGTAGGAGCGGCTTCAGCCGCGACTAGACACCATCCGCAGCCCGATCGCCCGAGCCGCCCTCACCTCTCCGGCAACATCACCTCGACCCGATAACGGCGGCCGCTCTCGATGCCCTCGATCCGCGCAACGTCCAGCACCCGCCCATCCACACTGACCTGCGGCGCAACACACCCCGCAGCGCGCTGCATGCGCACCTCCAACACCGCCCCGCGAAACCGACGCTGCACCGTCGCCTGCCTCCAGTGCGACGGCAACTGCGGGCGCACGCACAGCGCCTCGCCCTCGCCTTTCAGCCCGAACAGGCCCTCGATCAGGCAACGGTACAGCCACGCCGCGGTGCCGGTATTGAACAACTGGCTGGAACGGCCGGCGGTACGCGGCAGCTCGCGCCAGGCGCCGCGGTAATAGTTCGGCACGAACACCGGCAACTGCCCGCGCTGCAGGTAGTCGGCCATGTCCGGTCCCGGGATCATCGCGCGCAGCACGCGCCAGGCACGGTCGGCGTCGCCGATCGCGTACAGCGCATGCAGGTAGAACGCGGCGGCGTGGTTGTAGACCGAACCGTTCTCCGCCGAACCCGGATGCTTCTGCGTGAGCCGGCCAACGTCCTCGCGCATCGCGGTATACGGCGGCGCCAGCATGGTCGGCCCGTACGGCGTGTCCAGCTGCGCATCGACCGCCTGCAGCAAACGCTTGCGCTGCTCCGCATCCGCCGTACCCGCGAGCAGCGCCCAGCTCTGCGGATTGAGATAGATGCGGCCCTCCGTATCGTCCTTGATGCCGAAACGCACGCCGTCATCGGTGATGCCGCGCGCATACCAGTCGCCGTCCCACAGTTCGCGGTTGACCGCGGCATTGACCTCGTCCGCGCCGGAGCGAAACGCCGCCGCCAGCGCCTGGCGGCCATGGCGTTCGCAGAGCGTCGCCCACAGCTGCAGCGCGTAGGCGGTGGCCACCGACAGCCAACCGGATACGCCGCGGCCGCGATAGCCGACCATGTTCATCGGGTCGCACCAATCGCCTTGCGCGATGTAGCTCAGCCCGCGCGCGTCGCG
The DNA here is from genome assembly GCF_013410075.1 of Xanthomonas sp. JAI131. Classification (NCBI taxonomy): domain Bacteria; kingdom Pseudomonadati; phylum Pseudomonadota; class Gammaproteobacteria; order Lysobacterales; family Lysobacteraceae; genus Xanthomonas; species Xanthomonas sp. JAI131. The sequence goes on from NZ_JACCCN010000004.1 coordinate 347,211, forward strand.
CGCGCCGAGCAGCCAGCGCATCGCCGCGTCCAGCCGTTCGGCGACGCTGGCGCCGTGCCCGTCGGCACCGACCACGACCTCGTCGAGCAGCGCCGCATCGCCGGTCTCGTCCAGGTACGCCGACAGGAACACCGGCAGCCACACGCAATGGTCGGTATGCGGCACCTGGTTGATGTACTTCAGCTCTGCGCCCTCGATCAGCAGGATGCCGTCCGGCATCGCGCCGCTGGCTTCCTGCTGCGACAGCGCGTGCAGCAGCGCCGCACGTGCGGTCTGCGGGCGCAGGAAGCTCATGCCCATGTGGTCCTGCAGGAAGTTGCGGGTCTGCGGATCGGTGGTCAGGCGGTTGACGTCGCCGTGATAGAACACCTGCCGCGGCAGCCAGTGGTTGACCAGGTTGTCCAGGCACAGATCGGGCGTGGCGATGTGCAGGCAACCGGCCGCCTCGTTCAAATAATCGCCGTACGCGGCCGCCGCTTCGGCGAAGCCGGCAGCGGACAGATAGCGCTGCCGCAGCGCAGCGATCTCCGCATCGTCGCGTGCCGGGCCGAACAGGAAACGCAACGTCTGTTCCTGCTGCGGCTGCAGCGTCAGGCAGTACTGCAAGGCTGCGGTGGGCGTTTCGTAGCGCGCATCGCTGCCGCCCAGCCGCGGCTGCAGCACCGCGCTCGGCGCGTGCAGGCCGCCCTCGCCCTCGAATGCCGATTGCCGCGCATCCCACGCATCCGGCGCCAGCTCGTGCAGCAGAAAGGTGCAGTCCTTGAAGTCGCGATTGCGGAAGTAGTCCTCGACCTTCTGGTATGGCGTGACGCTGCGGCAGACGATGCCGCCCAGGTCGGCGCGGTACTCGCCGCTCTGGTGCATCCACGACATGTAGCCGACCGGGAAATACGCATACAGCGCGATCCGCCGCGCGCGCCCGTCCAGATTGCGCACCTGGCACTGCCACAGTTCGACCGTGTCATCGACCGGCAACTGCAGGCGCACCTCCACCTCGATCTCGGCGTAACGCACGCACCAGGCGATGTCGCGCTTGCCGACCGAGAAACGGAACGCCTGCGGCGTCGCCCGCACCGGCTCGTACGGCACCGAATAGACCGCACCGCTGTCCTCGTCCTTGAGATAGAAGAAACGCCCCGGATGATGCGCGTAGTACGGCTGCTCCGGCTGCATGAAGGTCCTGGCCTCCAGGTTCGGCGCATGCGCGTACTTGGCCGGCTCCGGCTGCATGAACTGCGCGGTGGCGTAGCCGCGGCAGGTCGCCTGGATCATCATCCGCCGGTTCCACAGGAAGCCGCCGGCATTGGGCAGCGCCGTCGCGCTGTGCAACTCGTAGCGTTCGCCGTCGGCGCTGGGCGCCAGCAGATCGGTTACCTCGCGAAATGCGTCATTGCCAACGCTCATGCGCTCGTTTCCTCCGCGGCGCGCTTGCGCGCGGCCAGTTCCTGCTGGATACGCAGCAGCGCCGCATCGTCGAGCGGGTAGAACCGCATCGTCCACGCCGCCAGGAACGCCACCGCACCGGGGATCACCGTCAGCAGCAGCACGATACCCAGCTGCGACGCATCGCTCTGCGCCTGGTTGGCCACATAGCCCATGCCCGCCAGCATCCACGCGATGCAGGCCGAGGCCAGCGCGCCGCCGAGCTTCTGCGAGAACGTCGCCGCCGAGAACGTCATCGCGGTGGCGCGGCGCCCGGTCTTCCATTCGGTGTAGTCGGCGGTGTCGGCATACATCGAGAACGCCAACGGCGATTTCGGCCCCAGCGCCAGGCCGATCAGCAGGTTGATCGCGAACAGCGCCCAGATCGCCTCGCGCGGAATGAAGAACATCGCGCAGCTGAGCACGCCGACCACCGCCATCAGCCACATCATCAGCCGGCGCTTGTCGCACAACCGGGTCAGCAGCGGCGTGGCCGCCGCGCCCACCGCCAGCGCCACCGAATAGCTGCCGAGGAACCAGCCGGTCAGGTCGGGGCGGCCGACGTAGTACTTGAAGTAGTACACGCCGGCGCCGGCGCGCATGACGATGGTGATCATGATGATCAGCGCCAGCGCGAACAGCACCCGCCATGGCGGATTGCGCAGCAGGTCGGCGATGTCCTGCAGCACCGGCGCGCGCGGCTGCGGCAGCGGCTGCACCCGCTCGCGCGTGGTGGCGAACACGATCGCGAACAGCGCCGCCGCGGCGATGCCGTAGACCAACATGGTGCGTTGCCAGCCCTGCGCATCGTCGCCATTGCCGAACCAGCGCACCATGTCCAGCGTGGCGTAGTTGACCAGCGTGGTGCCGGCGAAGGCGGCGATGAAGCGGAAGCTGATCAGCGTGGTGCGCTGCTGGCTGTCGGCGGTGATCACCCCCGACAGCGCCGAATACGGAATGCTGATCACCGTGTACATCAGCATCATCAAGCCGAAGGTGACGTAGGCCCAGACCAGCCGCCCGCCCTGGCCCAGATCCGGCGTGGTGTAGGCCAGCACGCCGCTGGCGGCCATCGGCAGCGCCGCGAACAGCAGATACGGCCGGAACTTGCCCCAACGCGAGCGGGTGCGGTCGGCGATCGCCCCCATCAGCGGATCAGTGACCGCATCGACCACCTTGGTCAGCAGGATCATCGTGCCTACGGCCGCCGCCGGCAGGCCCATGGTGTCGGTGTAGAAGATCAGCAGGAACGCGGAGATGTTGGCCCAGTAGAAATTGAAACCCATGTCGCCCATGCCGTAGCCGACCTTCTCGGTCCAGCGCAGCGGGGCATCGGCGCGTTGCGGCGGTGTGGGCATCGGCGATCCTGTCGGGTGGTCATGCGATGATGGAACGGCGCCAGGCACGTTCCGCTGATCGTGGCGTGCCGACGCTACACCACGCTGCGCGCATCGCCAACGCCGACGCGCGCATCATGCCAAACCCCGTGCAAGGTATAACCGCTCGTGATGGACGCGACATCCCAGAATTCCGTGCCGCAACGCAGCGAAGCCATCGTCGTGATGGGCATTTCCGGCAGCGGCAAGACCAGCGTCGCGCAGGCGCTGGCCGCGCACTACGGCCTCGCGTTCCTGGACGCGGACGATTTCCACAGCGCCGAGGCCAAGGCGCAGATGGCGCGCGGCGTACCGCTCACCGATGCGCAGCGCGTGCCGTGGGTGGCGGCGCTGGCGCTGCGCCTGCGCCAATCGATCGATGCCGGCCACAGCGTGGTGCTGGCCTTCTCCGGGCTGCGCAGCGCACACCGGCAGCAGCTGCGCGACAGCGGCGTGCCGATGCGCTTCGTGTTCCTGCATGCCGCCGCGCATGTGATCGCCGAACGCCTGGCACGGCGCAGCGGTCACTTCATGCCGCCGGACCTGTTGCAGAGTCAGATCGATACGCTGGAGCTGCCGCTTGAGGAGACGGACGTGGTCTCGGTGGATGTGGACGCGCCGTTCGACGCGGTGGTGGCGGATGCGATTGCGCAGCTGGATGGCGGGCCTGGCGGTGCGAACGTCGGCGTGGTGTAACGCGTCTCTCGTCTCATCTTGGCGGTCGCGATCGAGTCGCTTGGTTGGTTGCTGCTCCAACTGCTCGCATAGGGAACTGCATCCAATTCGCTGAGGGGCGAGGTGCACTGTAGGAGGGACTTCAGTCCCGACACCGTCCAGTCGCGGCAACCCCACCGCTTCGCTCGTCGCGGCTGAAGCCGCTCCTACAAAGGCGCTTGCGGCCAATTCGATGGGTGCACTGTGGGAGGGAATTCAGCCCCGACACCCTCCGGTCGCGGCAACCCCGCCGCCTCGCTCGTCGCGGCTGAAGCCGCTCCTACAAGGGCACTCGCCGCCAACTCGATGGGGGCACTGTGGGAGGGACCTCAGTCCCGACGCCTTCCGGTCGCGGCAACTCCACCGCTTCGCTCGTCGCGACTGAAGCCGCTCCTTCAAGGGCGCTTGCGGCCAACTCGATGGGTGCACTGTGGGAGGGACTTCAGTCCCGACGCCTTGCCGGTTCCCGCCTGCCCCGCCGCGCCATGCGCCGGCATGCGTGGACCCAACGCGCCCCGTCAGCTCGCGCGCGTGCCCCTGCGCTTCGCTCCCGGCAGCGCAGGCCCCGACACGTTCGGATCGCCAGGCACATACCAACGCCACAACGCCTCCGTGGCCTTGCTGATGCCGATACGCGGCGTGGCGACCGGATCCGCAGGTGGAGGCGTGCCATCCTCGCCCAGCCACAGGCGCGAGCTGGCCTGGGTCAGATCCAGCCCGTTGTCCGCACCCGAAGCACCAAGCGCCTTTGCCAGCCGGCCGGGTCCGCGGGTGAGATCGGCGATACGTCCCGCGCCGCGCGCCAACTGCATCGCCTCGATTCCTGCGACCGGCGCCAGCGCACGGATCAGCACCGCATGCCCGGGCGCGCCACCGCAGACCGCGTTGAGCGCCCAATGCATGCCGTAGATGAAGTAGACGTAGAGATGGCCGGGCGGCCCGAACATCACCTGCGTGCGCGGGGTCATGCCGCGGAACGAATGCGCCGCCGGATCCTCGGCGCCGCAGTACGCCTCGACCTCGACGATGCGACCGCAGCGGCCGTCGTCGGCGATCAGCAGCTTGTTCAACAGCTGCGGCGCCACCAGGCGCGAGTCGCGGGCGTAGAACGTGCGCGGCAGCGGTGTCGGCAACATCGCCACAACCTACCGGGACGCCCGTGAAGAACGTTGCGGCGCGTGCAGATCAGCATGCGCGCCGAAACACGCGGATCGTAGCGCGCGCACCACGGCACCGCCTGGCCGGCGACGGACCACCGCGCATGGCGCCGCACCCGGATGCACGTTGCTCCATCCAAATGCCGCGCGCCGCACTCCGGCCGCCGGCATCACTGTGGAGCACCAAGCCCGGCACTTGCCGGGCACGGCCTTACTCATTCCGCAGGCAACCGCAACTCCTGCAGCAACTGCGGCGCCGGATAGACCTTGGCCAGCAACCAGCGCAGGTAGCGCATGTCCACGTGGATCGCCCGCTTGTAGCGCGGGTCGTACCACCAGCTGGCGCTGACCGCCTCCCAGTTGCTGTCGAAGTTCAACCCGATCAGCTCGCCGCGCGCGTTGAGCACCGGCGAACCCGAATTGCCGCCGGTCGTGTCCAGGTTGGTCAGGAAATTCACCGGCTGCGTCTTCAGCTGCGCATCCGCGGTGCTGCCGAAATCGCCCTTGGCGATCGCCGCGAGCAGCGGCTTGGGCGCATCGAACGGCACCTGCCCCGTGTTCTTCTCGACGATGCCGGCCACCGTGGTCACCGGCGCGAAGCTCACCGCATCGCGCGGCGTCAGCGGCTCGACCCGGCCATAGCTGATGCGTAGCGTGCTGTTGGCATCCGGATATACCGCCCGTTCCTGCTGCTTGCGCCAGGCGAACAGCGCACGCATGTAGGCCGGACGCAGGCGCAACTGCTCGCCCTCGCGCGTCTTGCGCTCGTTCTCCAGGCGCAGTTGCGCCGGCACCAGCGCCGCGGCCAACGCCGTCAGCGGATCGGCAGCCACCGGCTTGCCCTCGCGCGCGGCAGCGAAGCGCGACAAGCGCTCGGCTTCCTCGCCCAGCTTGGTCCCGGCATAGAGCTTGTCCAGGGCCTGCTGCAACTGCGCCGGCGTGCGCCCGAACGCCGCGTCGAATTCGGCCACGCGCCGCGCATCGGGCAACTGCTGGTAGCGCGTCAGCAGCGCACTCAGCAGCGCCTTCTCCACCGCAGGCGAGTAGCGCCGCTGTACCTGCTTCAGCGTGCCCTCGATCAGCGCTTGGTCGCGCTGCTGGTAGCCGGTTTCGCGCTGATTGTCGGGCTTCGCCGATTCCAACCGCAACCGCTCCAGCGCCAACGCCGAGCGCAACAACTGGGTCTGGGCACCGATCAAGGTCAGCAGCAAATCGCGCTCGCGCAGTGCCGACGCGTCGGTCAGCAGCGCCTGCAAGGCCGCGATGTCGCGCGCATCGTCGCCCTGCGTGGCGGCGAGCATCCCGCGCTCGTCCTCGCCGCGCAGCCGCACCGCATCGCTGCGCTGCATCCCTTCCAGCTCGCCTGCCGCACGCTTGCGATTGTTCTTCAGCGACTGCAGCTGCGCCGCATAGCGCGTGCGTGCCTCCGCATCTACCTTGCCCGCCGCTTCGATGACTCCGATCATCTGGTCGAACACCGCCACCCGCTGCGGCAACGCCCCGTTCACCTGCTCGTCGAACTCCGCCGCCGTGCGATGCCGATACGTGATGCCCGGATAGCCGGCCAACATCGCGAAGTCCCCGGCCTTCGGCCCCTGCGTGGCGATCTGCAGATGCGCCGGCGGCTGGTACGGCACGTTGTCGGCGCTATAGTCGGCCGGCTTGCCGTCCTTGCCGACATAGGCGCGCAGCAAGGTGAAATCGCCGCTGTGCCGCGGCCACATGAAATTGTCGATCTCGTCGCCGTAATTGCCGATCGCCCGCGGCGGCGCATACACCAGACGCACGTCGCGCAACTCCAGCTGGCGGATTCGGTAGAAGTCCGTGCCGTAATACATGTTGGCGACACTGCAGCGCACCCCGCCCTCGCGCTCGCAATCGGCCACGATGCGCTTGCTCGCTGCATCCACCGCATCGAAATAGGCACGCCCGGTCTTGCCCTTGGCCGGGCCCAGCACCTGGTCGGTGACCTTGTCGAAGCCCACCGTCACCAACACCCGGAAATCCGGATTGGCCGCCCGCTCGTCGCCGCGATCCTTGGCGATGAAGCCTTGCTCGATCAGATTCTCCTTGGCCGAGGTGTTGTACTGGATCACCCCATAGGCCACGTGGTGATTGGTGAGTAACAGCCCATCGCCGGACACGAACGCCCCGGTCCCGCCCCCGACCTTCACCACCGCACTCAACGGCGGCTGCGTCACCGCCGCCAGATCGCGCGGATCCCCACGAAAGCCAGCTTCGCGCAATGGCTTGGCCAGCTCAGGCAATTGGGATGGCATCCACATACCTTCGTCGGCATGGGCGGTGGCGGTGAGGGCGAGGCCTAGGGTGAGCGAGGCGGCAAGTGCGTTGGGTTTGGACATGCGGATGTCATGGAGATGCAGTGACCGTGACCTTAGCCGGGCGTTGCGTTCGCGGCAACCGACCCCGTACTCGTAGCCGCATATGAAACCCGTAGATGGGACCGCTCTTGGATCAGCGCGAGCAAGCTCACCCATCAACCGAACCAAGAGGGCGATATGCACTCTAGAGGTACGGCAGTCGCGCAACCGGACACACGGACGACGAAGTCAAAATCACTTCACGCCTCAAGACCGTTGTCGAATATCTGTTTTTTGTTCTCTTCAACCTTAAAGCCAGCTGCAACAACCGGGAACCGGCGCCCGGAAGAAACAAAAATTGCAACTGACGATCCAGCAACCTCTCTGCCGAGCATGTCCGCCAAATGTTGAAGCTCATCCAACGTAGGCTCCGCAAGCTCCAGCCCGCGCATGAATCGCGGTAAGGCAAGATATTCAACACCTGTGCAAATTACATCGACATTCCTGGGTTCATCCGTGCTTTGCGGGCTTCGAACAAGCAGCAGCCCATGGCTAACGCGATAGTCCTACAGCTGGAATGTTCTGGTTGCAAAACGTGTTTCGATCATATCACTGAGCTCTAAGTGGCTTGCACAGCGAGCCGGCTCCAACTTCCCGAACTCCGGCTCAGTGCTACCGATCAACTCGTCCTTATAACTCTACTGGGCAAACCCCGACAGCACACTAATCACCTTCAACACACCGACATCTGAGGCGCAAGCACCAGGAAGAAACCCTACTTCTCCTTCCGCCAATTAAGCGACCCACGGTTCTCCACCGTGCTCGATTCCACCTCCGCGTCGAAACCACGGCCGAGCAGATATTTCAGGGTCAAGACCGAACCGCTACCGATCAACGACACGCCGTAGCTGACGTAAAGTTTCGGCGAGAGATATTTGCCGAAGCCGACCACCGAGCCGCCGAGGGTGCGCGACTGGCTGACGCCGGCGTCGTCGAAGCCGAGTTTGGCGCCGAGTTGCGAGGCGAGGATGCCGCTGCCTGCCGACAGCGCACTGGCGGCGGCGGTGACCTGGTCGGCTTCGTCGCTGCTGGCGTTGCTTAGGCTGCGGCCCAGCACCAGGTACGACATTGCTTCGGATTGCGACATCGACGGGTCCGACCACACGTCGGCGCGCGGGGCGGTGGCGCGGCCGGTGACGTCGATGCCGGCGGTGACGTCGCCGACCTTGCGTTGCGCGCGCATGTTGATGCGCGGGTCGGAGACGATGTTATTGCTCCAGGTCAGCTGGCCGCGGGTGATGGTCAGGTCCTGGCCATAGGCCTTGTACTGGCCGCTGACGTCCAGGCCGCCGGTGGCGGTCATCTCGCGGCCCTGGCGCGAGCGCACCTGCATGGCGCCGGTCAGTGCGCCCTTCAGGCCGAAACCGGCCATCTTGACCTGGTCGCCGAGCACCACGCGCAGGTCCATCTCCAGCGGCGAGCTCGGCGCTTCTTCCGGGTCGGCGGGGTCCAGCACCACCACGTCTTCGGACACCGAGGTGCCGCGGTCCAGCCGCTCAAGGTCGATGTCCGCCGACGGCACGGTGACCTGGCCGTTCAATTTCATGGTCTTGTTGGCGATGCCGAACTGCAGGTCGGGGTTGGCCACCGCGCGCAGTTCGGCGGTATTGGACACCAGCACGTTGGTGCCGCGGATATTCAACTGCAGCGGCGTGGTGTCGCCGTACCACGACAGGCCGCCGTCGACGTTGAGCGTGCCTTCGCCGGATTTGACCGAGGCGACGATGCGCGCCGAGCCGTCCGGCTGCGCGTCGAAGCGGCCCTTGCCTTCGCTCAGGGTCAGGCCCAGCGCCGGCAGTTCGCCGGTGAAGTCGCTGAGCGTGGCGTTGCCGCCCATCGACGGCTGCGAGCGCGTGCCGCGCAGGCTGACGTGGCCTTCGACCAGGCCCTTGGGCCGCACCAGATCGGGCGAAAACAGCTCCATCCAGTACAGCCGCGACATGTTCATGTAGATCTCGCCGGTGAGCGGCGCGTACGCATCCCAGCCGGTGTCCACGGTGGCGTCGATGAAGCCGTCGCCCTTGAAGCCGACGCCGAGCTTGGAGTGGATGTGCTGGGCGGTGAAGTCGGTGACGAAACTGAACTGGTCGTAGCGCACCAGTTCGCCGCGCGCGTTGTCGCCCAGGCGCAGGCCGCCTTCCGGCGAGGCCAGGCGCAGCGATCCCTGCCAGGCGTTGCCTGCCGGCTTGAAGCTGCCGTCGAGGGTGAGTTCGCCGCGCAGGTACATCTTGCGGCCGTTGTTGGGCGGCAGCCACGGCTGCACCAGCGATAGCGGCAGCGCGTCGCCGCGCACGGTCAGGCCCTGCTTGGGCCAGTTGGCGGCCAAGCACAGCGCGCCGCCACCGTTCGCGCCGAGGCAGGTGTCGGACAGGGTGAAGGCGCTGCCGGCGATGGCGAACGTGGCCGGTTGCCGCAGTTGCCATGGCTCGCCCTTCGCCGGCGCCACGCGCAGCGTGTTCAGGCCGCCCTGCCAGCGCGCGCCGTCGCGGCGCAATTGCCCGGCGAAGGCGAGCGCGCCCATGTCGTTGTGGGTGTCGGCATCGAGCTGCAGGTTTTCCACCGCGCCGCGCGCATCCACGCGCACTGTCTCGAGCACCACGCCGGCGCTGATCGCGCTGCCGCGCAGCGCCAGTTCGCCGCCACTGCCGCGCCACGGCAGGCGCCCGCGCAGGCTGACGCTGTCGGCGCCGTAGCTGTCCCACTTCAGGCCGTTGCCGGTGAGGTCGGCGGTGAGGTCGGGCGCATCGCGGCGGCCCTTGACCTGCACGCTGCCGCGCAGGCTGCCGGTGGCGCCGGGCAGCAAATCGGCCAACTGCAGCGGCTGCAGTTGCGCATCGATGTCGAGCTGGTCGCCGACCTTGCCCTGCGCCTGCACGCGGCTGTCGCCCAGCGCCAGTTGCAGCTTGCCTTCGCCCTGTTCGCCCTGCAGAGCGAACTTGCCGTTGGCGTCGAGCGGGCGGCTGCGCAGCTTGCCGTTCAAGCGCGGCACGTCGAGGCTGGCCTGGTAGCCGGCGGCGCTGCCGTCGGCATGCGCCGGCAACTGTTTGCCCTTGAAGGCGAACTGGCCGGACAGGTTGCCGTCCCAGCCCGGCGCGAAATAGCCGGGATCGAAGCCGGCCAGCTTGGCGTTCACATCCCAACTCAATTCCGGTACCCAAGCCACTTCGCCGCCGAGGTCGAGCGTGCCGCTGGGCATCTTCGCCTGCACCTGCTTGAGCTGCGCGCGCTGGTCGTCGCCGCGCACATCGAGGTGCAGTTCGGCGCTGTCCTTGCCGCGCGATACGGTGGCTTCGCCGTAGGTGGCCCACTGTTTCAGCGTGCCGGCCAGGCCGAGATTGGCGTCGACCAGCTTGATCGGCACGGCCGGCGCGTCCGGTGTGGACGGATCCGGCGCAGTGGCGAAATTCAGGCCGCTGGCGTTGACCGAGAAGCGGAACGTGGCGTTGTCCGGATCGCGGAAGTCGGCGGTGCCGCGCAGCCGCGCCTGGCCGTCGAAGGCGCGCAGTTGCAGCGGCGCGACGGTGAGCACCTGGTTGTCCAGGCGCACGTTGGACGGGTCCAGCGTCAGCTTCTGCGCGCCGTAGGCGAGCTGACCCTGCAACTTGGCGTCGCCGCCCTTGCCCGACGCACTCAGGTCGAACGCGATCGGCTCGCTGGCGGGGGCCGCGGCGGCGCCGGGCGGCACGAACAGCGACGGGTCCAGCGCCTTGCTGCTCGCCGCGAACTGCCAGGTGGGATCGGTGCGGCCGGTGAACACCAGCGTGGCGCGCAGCGGCGCCGGCGCATTGCCGGCGATCGCCACTTCCATCTTGTCCAGGTTGCCGCGCGCGATCAGGCCCAGCCGCGCCGGCGTGCGTCCGCGCGCAGCTGGCAATACCGCACTCGCGGTGAGATTGGCCTTGTAGTCCTGCGCCGGCACGTAATCGCCATCGACGCGGAAGTCGCCGCGGTCACTGGTCACGACCAAGCGCTTCGCGCGAAATTCGCCGTTGGCCACTTCGATGCCGCCATGCAGCGTGTGGATATCGATCATCGGCTGCTGCGCCTGGGTGATGCGCAGTCCGTTGATCAGGATGCGATCGGCCTGCAGCGCCAGCGGCACTTCGATCTGCGGCAGCGACTGCGGCCAGCTCGGCAGTGCGAATGGTTCGTCGCTCTTGGCCAGGTTGAGCGTGGCGTTCTTCAGTTGCAGCGTGTCGAGTTGCAGCTTGCGCCCGAGCAGCGGGCGGATGTCCGGATCCAGATAGGCGCGCTCGGCGGTGAAGTGGATCTGGTCGTAGCGGAAATCCAGGTTGTACAGGATCAGCGGGCCGGCCAGCGGGCCCTCGGCGCGCTCCCAGGTCAGCGAGGATCCGGCCGGCAGCCGCGCCACCACCTGCGCCAGCAGCACGTCGCGCCCGGCCACCGTCTGCAGCAGCCAGTACACCGCCAGCAAGGCCAGCAAACCCAGCCCGGCGATGGTCAGTCCCGAACCCCACCAGAAGCGCTTGCGCCGGTAGAAGCGCGGGCGCCGCGGCGGCGGCGGCGCGGGCGTGGCGGGGCCGGTCGCGCTCACAGGTTGGCTCCGATGTTGAGGTAGAGCTGGAACTGCGAGTCCGGATCGTTCAAGCCGTGCGCGATGTCCACCCGCACCGGTCCCACCGGCGAACGCCAGCGCACGCCGAAACCGACGCCGGTGTGCCAGTCCGGGGTATCGTCGAAGGCGCTGCCGCTGTCGACGAACACCGCGCCGCCCCATGGGCCGCCCTTGAAGTAGTGCTCGTACTCGGCGCTGCCGGTGAGCACGTGCTTGGCGCCGAGCGCGAAGCGGTCTGGCTTGGGGGTGCGCGGGCCGACTTCGCGGAACGCGTAGCCACGAATGCTGTTGTCGCCACCGGCGAAGAAGCGCAGGCTCGGCGGCATCGCCACCAGCGCGTTGGTCCAGGTACTGCCGGCTTCGCCACGCAGGAGCAGGCGGCTGTTCTCGCCCAATCCCTGGAACCAGCTCAGGCGCATGTGCGCCTGGGTGAAGCTGGCGTCCGAGCCCAGCCCTTCGGCGCCGGCACGCAGGCTGAGGTTGCCGCTGAAGCCCTTGCGCGGGAATACCTTGTCGTCCACGCCCACGTAGTCGGCTTCGATCTGCGGATAGACCAGCGTGGAATACTGGTACAGCGCGTTGTCGAACACCTCGTCGGTGGCGTAGCGCCAGCGCTCGCGCAGCGCATTGAGCGAGGCGATCGCGGTCCAGTGCTCGTTGATCTCGCCGCTGCGGCTGCCGGTGAGCTTGAGGTTGCGCAGGTCGATGTAGTCGGTCTGCTCGTCGTAGGCGCGCATCGAGGCGGTGTACCAGCCGTCGAGCCAGCGGAACGCCGGCACCCGGTAACTGGTGATCAGGCTCTTGCGCTTCTGCGCGTAGTCCAGCTGGGTGCTGAGCTTGTGCCCGCGCGCGTTGACGTAGCGGCGGTCCACGCCCAGGCGCACGCCGGCGCCGCTCTCGCTGCCGTAGCTGATGCCGCTGGTGTAGATGCTGCGCTTGGCGCGGGTCAGGTTCACGTCGACCGGCACGTTGCCGTCGGCGTCGGCCTCTTCGGGCTTGGGCTGGATGTCGACGGTGCTGAAATAGTCCAGCTTGACCAGCGACTCGCGCAGCCGGTCGAGCTTGCCCTCGTGGTAGTAGCTGCCTTTGTCCCAGTACACCAGTGGATCGAACAGGTCCTGGTTGAAATAGTCCTGGTGGAAGCGGATCGCGCCCATGTTGTAGCGGCGTCCGCTGTCCCAGCTCAGGTCGATGTCGGCGGCATGGTCGGCGCGGGTCACCTCGACCCGGCGCTGGGTGAAGTCGGCATCGAAGTAGCCGCGCTCGGCCAGGCGCCGGGTGATGGTGACCTTGCTGGTCTCATAGGTGGTGTGGTCGAAGACCTCGTCGGCCTTGGGATGGAACTTCTGCAGGTCCTCGCCCAGGTAGCGGTCGTCCTCGGCCGGCCCGGTGATGCCCACATGGAAGTTGCGTACCCGCACCGGCTCGCCCTTGTCCACGTGCAGGGTGACGGTCAGCTTGTCGTCGTTGCGCGGCGCCTCGACGGTGATGGTCGGGGTGTAGTAGCCGAACGGCTCCAGCGCCTGCCGGGTCTGCCGCTCGGCCTGGCTCAGCAGGTACTCCAGGCGCGATTCGCCCTGGACCTTGCCGATGGCCTGGTACAGCGACAGCGAGACTTCGATGTTCTCGATCATCGCCGCGTCGTCGCCCTTGTCCAGGCCTTGTATCTGGACTTTTTCAATCGTGCCGCGCGCCTGGACGAAGCCGGCCAGCGACAGCAAGGACAAGAGCAGGGCGAGGCGGGGGATGGATCGCATGGGCGCCAGAATACCGACACACCGTGTGAAGCTGTTAACTAGACGTTGGCTTGCATCTGTCGGCAAGGTCGCGTAAGCGCTTGGTGGGAGGTCGTTGCCGTGGTCCTGTGCGGCATCGGCGACCGCGTCGGCGGCGGCATCCCGTGTCGTTGCGGCATGATCCGGGACGCGCGCCTGAATGCGCCGCGCGCGCTGCCGGATGCCATCCTGCGCGGCGGTGAGAGGCCGCGCTCGCTGCTACCTGCGCATCGGCGGCGCTGCCGGCGCGCCATAGGGGCGCCCAGCGGGCAGCAGACGACGTGTTCCTTCGCGCGGCCAAGCCGTACAAGCGCCGAATGTCCGCGCCCACCCCCTGCAGCTTGCCAATCCGCACAGGCCGCGCCACGCTTGCGCGATCGTCATCCCCGCAAGGACGTGCAGTGTCCACCGTGATCGAAACCGCGCGCCTGCGCCTGCGCTTGCTGGAGCCGGACCGCGACGCCGCCGCGATGCTGGCGTTGCTCAACGACCCTGGCTTCCTGGCCCACATCGGCGACCGCGGCGTGCGCGACGAGACCCAGGCGCGCCGCTACCTCGCCGACGGCGCAGTGCTCAGCTACGCCCAGAACGGCTTCGGCCTGTATGCCGTGGAACGCCGCGACGACGGCGCCTGGCTCGGCGTGGCCGGCCTGGTACTGCGCCCCACCCTGCCCTGTCCGGACCTGGGCTACGCCCTGTTGCAGCCTTACGCAGGCCACGGCTATGCCTGCGAAGCCGCGCGCGCTGTCCTGGCGTACGCGCAAGACACCCTGGCGCTGCCGCGTCTGTGCGCGATCGTGGCGCCGGACAACGCGCGCTCGACACGGCTGCTGGAAGCGCTGGGCTTCGCTGCGCAGGGCCGCATGCGGATCGCCGCGGATGCGCACGAGGTCGAGCTGTACGCACGCGACCTGTCTGCCTCGAACTAACGACCGGGAGCCTGAGCCGTGGACGCTCTGGAATCGCTGCAATTGCTGGCGCGCTACAACCAATGGATGAACGAGCGCCTGTATGCGGCCGCGGTGACCCTGCCGGAACAAGCGGTCGCGCAACCGCGCGGTGCCTTCTTCGGCTCGCTGCTGGGCACGCTCAACCACCTGGTGGTGGCCGATACGATCTGGCTGCAGCGCTTCGCCCAGCATCCGGCCCAGTACCCGGCGTTGAGCGCGATCGCCGCCGCTCCGACTCCCGCCGCGCTCGACGCAGTGCAGGCCACGACCCTGGCTGCGCTATTGACCAAACGCCAGGCGCTGGACGCCACCATCGCCACCTGGATGGCGCAGGTGAGCGCCGCGGACCTGGACATCACGCTGCAGTACCGCAACACCCGCGGCGACACCCATCGTCGGCGCTTCGGCGATGTCCTGCTGCATTTCTTCAATCACCAGACCCACCACCGCGGCCAGGCCACCACCCTGCTCAGCCAGGCCGGCGCGGAGGTGGGGGTGACCGATCTGCTGATGTTGATTCCGCAGATGGAGATCGAATGAGATCGACGCAGCCGCCGGCTGCGATAACCGTACGCGCCAGCCGTAGTGGAGACAGCAAGACCCGAGCGCCCAACGTCGCCGCGCGGCTGGAAGAAACCACTCGCGGCATCGCCTTCGGCGAGTCGCTGACACGGCCATGATGCCGAAGACTCTCTAGCGACGCGCGCCAGCGCACGGCCGCGACAGCCTCCTGCTGAACAACGGCGCTATGCCGTATCGCCCTGCGCCTCCAATGCGGCGACGATCTCGCGCAGCTCTGCCACCTCGGCTTCCAGCGCCTGCACCCGCGCTTCCAGCTCGTCGTTGCCGGACGCGGCCGGGCGCACCTTGAACGATGCCGCCAACGCCTCCGCATCGATCGGCCCGCCGAGCAGATGCATGTAGCGGTCCTCGCGCTGGCCGCTGGCGCGCGGCAACTGCACCACCAACTGGCGCTGCGCCAGGCGCTCCAACTGGTGCCGCACGTCCTCGGCATCGGCGAACCGCGCCATGCGCTCGGACCGCGCCAGCAGCTCGTTCGCCGTCTGCGGGCCGCGCAGCAACAGCAGCCCGATCAGGATCACCTGCTGCTGGGTCAGATCCAATGCCGCTGCCAACCGGTGCTCGTAGCGCACCGCGCGCGAAGAGAACTGCTGCCGCGCCAACCCGTGCCCTTCCAACTGGCGCAGCGCATGCTGCACATCGCCCGGACTCAGCGACAGCACCGGCTCGCGCGAGGTCTTCTGGTTGGCGGCCACCACCGTCGCATTGACCGTGAGCGGATACGCATCCGGTGTGGTGGCCTCTTTTTCGATCAGGCAGCCTAGCGCACGAGCTTCGACGGCGGAGAGAACGGGGGGTGCGGAAGTGTCGGTCATCGTGCTCGGCATCCAGGCAATGGCGTGCAGCATAGCGCCGAACCGCGATCGGTTCGCCTGCAACGCACGGAGCCGGTCTGCGTCAGCCGCCATCCCGGCAATGGCGGCCCTGCCGACAAGTGCGGCGCCGGCAACGTCGATGCGGCGACAGCAGGGCTACTGCTGCGTTACCGCCACGCTCTCGGCTGTGTGGAACAGTTCGGGAAAGCTCTGCGCGAACTCGGCGGCGCATTGTTCGGAGAGCTCATCGGCCCGCCGCTTGACCTTGGCGTAGTCGTCGGCCTCCCAGTCGGCGATCGGCAACTCGATGACGCCCGGATTGCAACGCTGCGTCACCGACGCCTGACGTACGCCGCCCACATCCGCAGGCCGCGCCTGCATGCTGACCGCAAAGCGCAGTTCGTAGGGCGTGTCCGCATCTCCCAGCGACTTGTAAACGAGCAACCAGTCCTCGGCCTTCACCTTGAACATCGCTGGCGGCAGATCCTGCGGATGCGCGGCCGCGTACGCATGCAGGCTCTTTTCCAGCGCAGTCGGCAGCGTACTCAGCGCAGGATCGACGATGGCCTCGTTGGGGTGCCGAGCAGATCCTCCTTCTTGAATCCCGTCACTACCTGTCCACTCATGGCGCCGAACACGCCCTGCATGACCTTCACGCTTGTCATCTTGGCGGTGTGCGAGCGCCTTACGACACGCAAGCCACGCGTTTTCGAGTCGGTACTGGCAAGCACGGTCAACGGCGTCTGCACCGGCTCGACGAAGGCGACCTTCTTGCCGGTACTGGCGCAACCGACCAACGCAGGCACCACGGCGGCGACAGCGACCCCATACATCCATATTTTCAATGACACGGAACGTTCCTTATTGTTGCTGTTCGGCGGGACATGTAGGCGAGCGACTGGGCACCGAACGCCGATCGATCCGACCATCGGCGTCTTTGACGAGCGCATAGATATCCAGACTGCACCCGCCGGACGCGGTGTTCAGGACGGCTTCGTAGTCCTGCCCGGCTTGCGGCACGAACGTCCCTGCGGCGATACAGGTGGGACCATGGCCGATCGGGCGATTGCAGACCATCCGATAGCCGGGCGGCGCAGGCGGACACGGTGCGGCAGGCGCCGACGCGCCGGCGTCGAATGACAGCACGACCGGCTGCTCGGAACGAACATAGAGTTCAAGCGAGCGCTTCGGTGTATCGCTCAAGCGCGGCATCTGCAGGTTCCGATGCGCAGTCAACGGAGAGAACGCAACCCGTCCGAAGCCGGGTACATGGCCGCGATTGCAGGTGGTGCCCGGATAGATCACGGCGTTGTCGGTCGCGCCCAGCAGACGCAGGCGCGTGCGCTCGCCGTCGGTAGGCTCGTCGTAGAGGAAGAGTTGCGGGGCGTTCTTGACGATGGCGCAAGAAGCGGTCGTTGCGGCAAGCGACGCCAGGCACAGCCACGAGAGTTTTCTACCGACCATGGATCGATCCTTCCTTGGGAATTCAGCAGGGGATGTTTGTGCAGGCGGAACCGGAAGACCGCATCGCTGGAATGCGGTGTGCCGTGCTGCGAAGCGAGCGATCGGCGACGAAACGAAATCCCCTGACTGCGATTCGGCGCTGCTGCATTGTCTAGTGCTGCAGGCAGATCCACCATCCGAGCATCTCCGACGTACTGTCGGGATAGTCCTGACAACGCAGGCTAGCGATCCCCTGTCGTCCGCATCTTCGCGCGCCATGTTCAACCGCTGTCGATGGTGATGTTCGGCTTCGGCCCGGTGCATCCACACACGGACGTGGTCAACGCGCGCCGCATTCGCACGCTCGCGCCTGAAGCCATGTCCGGTTCATGCCGCGGGGCATAGATTCGCCAAAATCGCGAGTCGCCGCCGTCGCACGGAGTGCCTTCTATGTCTTTCGCCGGGTTGCGAGCTAGCCTCGCCATCGCCGTCCTAGTCCTGTCGCCATGCGCGCCGGCCGCTGCGATACAGCGCCTTTGGCCGACCGAGCAGCAATGGCGCCAACTCGGCACCGGCAACGACGCGGCTGCCGCACAACTGCGCCTGGCCAACGCCGCGCTGCACGATACCGCGCACCCTATCGCCGTGCTGAGCACCGCCGGCCGGCTGAAAGGCGACCCCGTCAAGGCAAGCACCGAAGCCAGCTTGGGCGACATGCGCAAGATCCAGGCACTGGCCGTGGCCTATGCCCTGACCGGCGAGGAACGCTATGCGACGAAAGCCGGCGACTATCTAGGACGATGGGCCGCAGTGAACCAGCCTACCGGCCAACCCATCGACGAGACGGGCCTGGAGCCGGCGATCTTTGCCTATCGCATCGTCAGGAAATCGCTGCCGACCGGCACCCGCGATGACGTCGACGACTGGATGCGGCGCATTGCGCGCGCCGAGATCGCGTCGCGCGATCCCAAGCGCAAGACCGCCACCAACAACTGGCATAGCCATCGCCTGAAGACCGTCGGCCTGATCGGCATCGCGCTGGACGACGACGCATTGATCGCCTACGCCAGGGATGGCTTCAAGCAACAGATCGGCGACAACCTGCGACCGGACGGTCAGAGCATCGACTTCATCGAGCGCGATGCGCTGTCCTACCATGTCTATGACCTGCGCCCCCTGGTGACGCTCGCCTTGGCGTTCTCCGAGCGTGGCGACGACCTGTATCACTGGCAGGCGCGCAACGGCGCCTCGCTCGCGCGCAGCGTGCAATGGCTGCTGCCCTACCTCCGCGGCGACAAGACCCATGCCGAATTCGTCGGCAGCGACGTCGCCTTCGACAAGGCCCGCTCGCGCAACGGCGAAGCGGGCCATGTGGTCGGCAGTGCCTACGCTCCGCGCGATGCATTGCCGTTGCTGTCGTTGACGGCCGCCTACGCTCCCGACAGCGCCCGTCTGGCCACCCAGCTCGGTAGCAGCACGGCGGACCTGCGCCTGGCTTTGAGCTTGCTGCCGACGCGGCCGCTGTCGAGCGACAATTAGAGAGGCTGGTCGACCGCGATGCCATCGAAGCATTGGCACGCTATTGCCTGTCTGCGCCGTGACGCCGGTGAGGGTCAGATCACGGCCCGAAAACAGGGATCAGAGTTTATTTTTCCTGCGGTCAGTTTGACCTTCGGCTGTCTACGCCCGCGCAGGGGGCCGACACGACGGCCGAGCCGGCGATCAATAGCCGCAAGGAAGGGGCTGTTAATCAGCGCACTTTGGCGCCATATGTCCCAACGAATGTGAGGGAGAGGGACACTCTGATCCCCGATTTTCCCTGCCCCTCCCCGGATTTTCCGAAAGTGCACTCTGACCCCATTTTTCCGTAGCTTAAGCGAAAATTCGTGCAGATCCTGCTGGTAGCGTGTCCGGTCGATGTCGGTAAAGAAGCGTGGCTGCCGTGTCATTGCCCCGCTGCAAGATATGCTGGGCGATACTGGGGAGATCCAGTCGGGGTGGCGTGGCATGTGCCATCCTTCGCTCTACGGTGGCCCCAGCGTCGTTTATCCAAACGAACCGTCCCATCGGCTAAGCGCCTGAGCTTGGATCGGGAAAGTGCACTCTGATCCTGGCTTCCCGAGCCCGGTTTCCCGGAAACCAATGCCGGCGTTCGCACATGCCGATTGGCACACCCGGCAGCAAAGCGGCCTATTCTTCGCTACATTCCTGCGCGTCTTTGAGTTCGACCGGAGCCAGCGCTACGCCGTCGCTGGTTTCGCTGATCCTGCGACGAGGCCGAGTGCGTGTCGTTGGCAGTCAATATGTCGATCAGATCCAGTGCCGCGTTAGCTTGGCTGGCATCGATGTTGATGCCCATTACCGGCAGGCGTTGCAGCTCTCGCCGATGCAATGGCAGTTAGTAAAGCGATCTTGCTGCTAAATAAATGACCGAGATCAAATAATAAAACAAATTGATTCTTAGATTATCTATAGGCGCAGATCCAAAATTTTGCGATTCATATATAAATTATCCATTTAAAATATTTTCCACTTTCGTCTTTTCCATCGAACGAAAGAAAACTTCTAACTCATGCTCTACATTTCCACTCCAACCAGAAACTGAATCACGCAACACGTCTAGATAAACCTTCAAATCTTTTTCAGGCAAATTTGGCAACGCATCGTGTACAAGAACGATCTTGTGACAGGGAATCCACCCAAGATCTGTTAAACAATCATAAAGAGCATTCCAGTTAAAACCAAAGTACCCCGGAAACCAAAGGCTGTAGTACAGTGATTTTAACAACTCTTCAGATAAACATATCTCCGGGTCAATGCGCACATAGAAGACTTCTGCCGCATCATAAGACGGCGCGATATCTGAAAATTTAAATGGCGACATTTTGAGACCTCAGTTGTTGATTGGAATAAACGTCTTGTAATGATCTGGCGTGTAATACATTTCTCCGCCCTTCCCTACAACTATTCGCTGAGGCCCGGGACCTGATACGCCAGGAGTTGGATGCACATATTCCGTGTAATAACCAAGTGGCTTCGCCGGCAAATCTCCATCGCGATTCAATGCGGCGACAGCGTTATTTGTTTGCGGGCACTTAATTGACGCGCCGCGTACTTGAGACTTAAATCACGTGGAAAATCAGACCACCTAAGACGAAAGAACCGCCTAAGACGAAAGAAATTTTACCTTCCAATAGTCCCTGGACCTTCGCAACCAATATCTTTGCAAATCCGGAATCAAGAAGGAGAAATCTCCATTTTTGGCGATCCAATCACTATATGCAAGCTCTTCATGCGATCTAGTGCCATCCATATGCATATAGATTCTTCTATCAAAATTTACATAAAAGCTAGGGAGCATAGACGAAAGTAAATTTACATCTCTAATGCAATCACTGGAGATTTCAGCGCCTGACATGTAGTGCATTTCAAGCTCATCAAGCAGTTCATCGCGAGAATCGTCAGAATCGAAAAAAAACTCCTCAAGCTCGCTTCTTGAAAAAATTTTTGCCGAGCTACTGGCTAAATACTGCTTAAAATTATCTGAATTTAACCTCAGAACTCCGCCCCGAAATTCCCTGCATGCCGCCTCGTATTGATATTTATCTATATATCCCCTATCAAGATATGCTTTATAATTTTTTTCTGCGTCCAAAGAAAAATTGACTTTGTCGTCTATAACCCAAAAATTGCCACCACCCAGAATGAAAAAGCAGACGCTTAATTCCCCATTCCACAGCGCATCGCGCATGAATTTATTTAGAACCATTTCCAAATTCCTTCAAAAATTCAGACTGAGAATAGACACGGGCCCCACTTGAATGCTTCTCAAGTAAAGACTCCCACATTTTTGGAAGCTCCAACGAAGTACCGGGTGTCGTTGGGTCTACTACTTTTGGAGCAGATGGATCCCTAAATGCGCCGGGGACAGGTTGTTGTGGTACAGCCCTGCTCATAATTTCATTGTGAAGACTAGCATCAACTTCAAAAACAACTACAGAGCCATCCGGACGCTTGTTGGTCAGATAGTAGACGGCGTGGTCGGCATTGCCAACACTCACGCAAAGCTGTCCTGAACATCCAGGATTTATGCTAATTGTCCTGTCAGCATTAACGGTGATCCTGTTTTGACTTGTAGCGGAACCTACACCTCCCCCTTCAACCCTAAAATAGGTTGTTGTTGGTTTTAGGCGACTCAGGTCGTCAACGGGGTCAATAACTGCATTGACGACATCTACATTTTTGATGGTCAAGCCACTTGATGCTCTGCCCACAGCAGAGGCCCCTCCTGCAGGCACAAAACCAATCAAGGAATAGAGCGCTTCCGAATATTCGGGCGAAATCCCTGTCTTGCTGATCAAGTACCCGCCAACCGTCGCCTGCTGTTGACCAGACTCCAGCGTACGATTTCCCGCCTGTAGCTGGTCAGCGCCCCAGATTGCTAGCAGACATCCGGCTCCCATACTTTCTGGACAGCCGAACGTACCAAGGGCAACTGCCGCAGCACCGCCAGCTGCCTGGCCCGCTCCACCTAGTCTTTGGATAGCATTGCCATTGCGAGTATTCCAACTGCTGACCGCATCCTGTATCCCATCTAGGCCCGAATAAGTAAACATGGGCACTTGATACGACGAAGATATACCACGCTCATCAGTGGCGAGTTTTGTCAGCGCTTGATTGTTTAAGAGGCTTCTCTCCGATGCATATTCAGCCTTGCCACCCTCAATTTCCAAAGCCGAGTAGAGATTGTATTCACTCGTTCCCGGCGTATAGCCCTCCGAACACTTGACCAATGCACAGCCAGCTATGGTCAAACGCAGCTGCTTTTCCGGGTCGTCCCCAGCCAACTCCTTGATTCGATCAATCTCTGCCTGATGGAGATCGCGATTGTAGTTTTCTCCTGCCAGTGCATTGGACGCGCCTTCTGAGCCACCCAAAGCGCCACCGATGGCAATGCTGACCAGATCGCGGACGAGCTTCGACTCGCCTTGCGTTAGCGGCCTTGCAAGCTCGGCGGCGCCTGCACCGAGCGCGCCATCTAGAGCGTTACCGCCGCTCAAGCCACTTACAATGGCGCCGGTCAAAGCATGAAGTAGAGTCTTCCCGGTCCCTCCATCTTTCCAAATGTCGTATTGCTCTTGATATTCGGCCATCGTGGCTTGAGAGCCGGACACCAATGCACGGTAAGGTGCCTTCTCTTCCTCACTAGCTCCCTCTTTTTCCAGAGTGGCCAAGGTTGCCGTGGCGGCGGTCGCCGTGAGTTCGGCATCGTGATACTTCTTGGTCAGCAACTCACCGATGGCGCCCGCGGTCCTGAACCCCACTTCTCCTGCAACCTGGGCCATTTCCAGTTGGTCGGCCACTTTCTTTTCGTCATAGATAGCCTTCAGTCCGCTCTGCTGAAGTTCGGTCGCGCCTCGCTCCAGTCCGTTAAGGGCGGACTCGTCGCCGTTGCGGATAACGACCGTCCCTTCGGCTATATCGCTTTTGGTAGTGCTCCCCGAGCTATCGCCCTTGTTACCCAATGCATTGGCCGCGGCTCCTAAAGCAGCGCTTTTGGCACTGGATGCCATATCGGTGCTGACGCCCACACTACTTGCCTTGTATTCGGCCTCGTTCTTCAGCTCTTCGACCGTCAGGCTGCCGGTCGAGAGATAGTTCAGGCTCGCATCGGCCGTACTGGCAATCGCCCCACCAATCAGGTGACTGTTGCCGCCCACTGTGACATCGAACCCACCGTTCCCAGCCTGGATGCCGCTCTGTTCGGCGACGCTGGTGTAGCTGCTGTTGACCTTCTGCTGGCTATACGAGCCGCTGACGTTGCCGCCGGTGCTGTAGCCGTAGACCAGCTTGATGCCCGCCTGCTGTTGCTTGCTCTGGTAGTCGTTGGTGTCCTGTTCGCTCTGGATCAGCAGATCGCCGCCGATGTTGGCCAGGACCTTGTCGCCGACCGCCTGCGCGCCCTTGATCGTGGTGTCGTTGCCGCTGACCAGGGTCAGCGTGTCGTTGGCGGTGACGACGCTTTCGGTGTGCAGGTCGCTGTTGCCCTTGGCGCTGCCTTTGCCCGCGTAGGCCGAGAGGTAAACGCCCGTGGTGGTGCCGACGCTCACGCCGATCTCGCCGCCGCCGTTTTTGTTCTCCGACTTGCTGGTGTTGGTTTCCTGATTGCTCAGCAGGTTGAGGTTGTTGGCCGCTGCCAGCGCCACGTTCTCGCCGCCGATCTTGCTACCGATCACGTTGAGGTCACCACCGGTGGCGGCGATGGTGACGTTGCCGTCGCTGAGGATGCGGCTACCTCCGGTCGTCTCTTCGTGCGTGATGGTCTTGCTCGACGCACTGCTGGCGCCGATGCCGATGCTCAGGCTGACACCCGAGTCACCTGACGCACTTTTCAAGCCCTCTCCGTTGGCCAGCGCATTAGCGCCTGCCTGGGCGCGGGCTATGGCGCCCATGCTGTCCTGGATCGCATAGCCTGTCTTGGCGGCATACAGCGCCTTCAGGCGGTCGTCTTCGACCTCCGTGCCGCGCTTGGCGGTGCTGTATACCGCCTGCGCCGCATCGACAATGCCTCCCGTCAAACCCAGCGTGAGACCGGCACTTTGCTGCTTCGACGTCTGCACCGTATCCACGCGGTTCTCGGCCGCGGCGATGGTCACTTCCTTGCCGACGATGGCCGTGCCGGTCTTGCTCAGCACGTCGCTGCCGGTGATCGAGACCGCGTTGCCGGCAGTCATCGTCACCGAACCGTCGGTACTGCCGACCAGGCTGCCGCTGTTGGTGATTTCGGTGGCGTCGAGCGTGTCGGTCTTCTTGCTGGCGCCCAGTGTCACACTGAAGCCGCCTCCGCTGTACAGGCCGGTCTTCTTGACCTGCTTGTCATGCTCCTCGCTGTGCTCGTTCTGCGCGGTCTCCAGGGTCAGGTTGTTGCCTGCGGCCAGCACCACGTCGCCGGTGCCAGCGACCTGCGCGCCTTGCGACAACAGGTCGTGGCCGGCGGCGATCTGCACGCTGTCGCCGCTCAGCGTGGTGACGACCGCGGTGCTGTCGTGCCACTCGTCATGTGTGGTGGTGGTCTTGCTGGACAGGAAGCCCTTTTTCTTCTTCTGCATGTTCTGTTCGGCGTCGTGCTGCTCCTGCGCGGCGAGCAGGTTGACGTCGTTGCCGGCGGCCACGCTCACTGCACCGGCATCGGTGTAGACCTTGGCCGCGGTGAGGTTCACGTCGTGGCCGGCCTGCAGGGCGATGTCGCTGCCGGCGGTGAACTCGGTGCCATGGACGGTCTCGTCGGTGGTGCTGGTGGTCTGCTTGAAGCGCTTGCGCGTCTCCAGCGTGTCGCTGCTGTCCACCGTGGTCAGCGTGGTGCTGTTGATGTCGTTGCCGGCGACCACCGCCAGGCCCTTGCCTGCGTCGAGCTTGGCCGCGACCAGGTTGACGTCGTTGCCGGCGCTGAGGATCAGGTTGCCACCGGCGGTCAGTGCCTGCTGATCGAGGTCCTGGGTGGTAGTGGTCGTGGTGACCTTGGTCTTGCCCTGGCGGGTGTGGTCGGTGGTCGTGGTGCTCTCGCCCAGCACCGAGGTCACGTTCAAGTCGTGTCCGGCCGCAGCAATCAGGTCGCCACCGGCCTTCACTTCCGCCTGGCGGATGGTGATGTCGTTGCCGGCCGCCAGTTGCAGGCTGCCGTCGGTGACGATGCTGGTGCGCACCGTGGCCTTGCCGCTGGCATCGGTGACCGGCGTCAGCGACAGATCGTGGCCGGCCTGCAGTGCGGCATCGCCGCCGGCGGTGATGGCTACGCCGTGCAATTGCAGGTCGTTGCCGGCGAGCAGCGACAGGTCCCGACCCACCGTCAGGCTGGTGGCGTCCCCGCCGCGGGTGAGCCCGCTCTCGTTGCGCAACGCGGTGGGCTGCAGCACCAGGTCGTTGCCCGCCTGCAGCGCGGCGCTGCCGCCGGCCCGCACGGCGGTGCCGGTGAGGGTCAGGTCGTGGCCGGCGTTCATCAGCAAGTTGTTGTCGGCGCTGATGCCGGAGCGGAGGTCGCCCCCGGCCACCGCATCACGGGTGGTGCTGAGCAAATCGTTACCGGCGCTCAGCAGCACGTCACGCCCGGCGATCTGGCCACCGAGGTTGAGCAGGTCCTGCTTCGCCTGCAATGCCACCGTGCCGGTGCCGGCGATGCGGCCCTGGTTGAGTAGGTTGCCGGCGGTGACGCTGACGTTGACGCCGCTGATCGTGCCGCTGTTGCTCAGGCCAGCAGTGGCGTTGAGCGAGACGTTGCCGTTGTCGCTGGCGATCAAAGCGCCGTCGCTGCGCAGGGTCAGCGCGGTGCTGGACGACAGGTACACCACCGGCACCAGCACCTTCTGGCCCTGGTACTCCTGTTCGACCATCCACACGATGTCGTGGGTCAGCGCGGCGACCTGTTCGGCAGTCAGCGCGACGCCGACATCCAGGTGCAGCGCGCCGGCCTCGGCCACGGCGCCGTCCAGCAGCGCGCGGTACTGCGCCACGCCGTCGTCGTAGTTGCCCAGGTAGCGGCGGCCGGTGAGCTGAGTGATCTGGTCCAGCACCAGGCGCTGTTCGTAGAAGCCGTCGCCCAGGCGGGTCTGGGTCCACTCCGGATCCACGCCGAGCTTGTCGAGCAGGTAGTCGCTGCTGATGAAGTTGTCGTAATTGACGAAGCGCGGATCGGTCTCGATCAGGTAGCGACGGCCGGGGCCGGCGTTGCGGTTGGCGTTGACGCCGGCCAGGCCGTTGGCGGCGCGGCCCAGTGCGTTGACGCTGGCGCCGTTGGCGCCGACCAGGCGGTACAGCCCGCCGATGGGCAAGGTGATGTTGCCGAGCGGGGCGCCGACGCCGCCGACCACCTGCGGCACGGTGCCGGTGCCTGGGTCGATCTGCTGGCGCTGGCCGGCGACGTTGGCGCCGGCCAGCACGGCCTGTGCGCCGCCGGCCTGGATCTGGCTGCGGGTGGCATTGCCGCTGCCGGCGAGCGCCGCCTGTACGCCTTGCGCCTGAACATCGGCCGCGGAGGTCTCGACACTTTTCACCAGCGAGCCCTCGCCGTCGGCGATGCGGATCGGGCCGATGCTGGCGCTGACGATGCGGTTGCTGACCGTTGCACCGCCTGCGGCCGTGCCGGCCTGCGCCTGCACGGCCTTATTGCCGACGCCGCTGGCGCTCTGCGCGCTGCGGCGGTTCAGTGCCGTGCCTTGCGTGGCGTTGAACGCGGCGCCGCCGATGCTGCGCCCATCGCTACCGACGGCGCCGTTGCTGATGGTGGCGCCGTTGATCGACACGCCTTGCCCACCGGTCATGTTGGCGGCGAGGGCGATGTAGCTGGAATCTACGGTAGTCGAGGAGATCGGATTGTCCTCTTCCTCGTAGTAACACACCATGCGCTTGCCGTTGGACGTCTGTGCGCAATCGTCGACCACGCCCCTGACAACGTGCTCGACATCGGATTGTTTGACTACCTGCTTCAGCGCAAGCGCCTGATTGAGCACCGACTCGTTGCCAGCAATCATGCTGTCGGCCATTCCGCCCACACCACGTTGATTGACCAGCAGCGCACCGGCGGCGGCGATGGTGGAAGCGTTGTTGGTGACGCTCCCGGACAGCGCAATGTTGCCCCCCGCGACGATGCGGCCTTCGGCGCTTGCCGCCAGCAAGCTCTCCCGTTCTTCGACGGAATACTGCCGATATATTCCTGGCTGCTTGCCTTTATAGGGAAAACGAGCCGAGGTATTGGCCGGCATCTTGATGCTTCGCGCCTCGATGAGTTCGCTCGGCATCGACGCATTCGCCGCGGCCTTCTCGGCATCCGATAGCGGTCCGGTCTTGGTGCTAAGCACGCGCCGCTGATTATTGAGTTGATTGGCCGCAATCAGGATGCTGCCATCGGCCTCGATGCTGCCGGACAGGTTGTTGACCACGCCGGTACGCGCAGTGAGCGTGCCACCGCCGTCGCGCGCGGCGCCGATGGCGATGTTGCCCAGGCTGAAGATCTTCGCGTCGCGGTTGAGCAGTTGGTCGCGGACCAGCAGGGTCATGCCGTTGGTCGCGCCGATCAAGGCCGAGCCGTAGGCCGCGTTGTCGGTGGCGCCGCCCAGGTCGGCGCCGTTGACCAGGGTGCCGGTGTCCACCAGAACGTTGCCGCCGACCAGGCTGCCGGTGTTGGTGACGCTGCCGGCCGTGAGCTGCAGGTTGTTGCTGGCGGAAATGTCGCCGGCGTTGTCGATGGTCCCGCCGGTAGTCAACTGGGTGTTGCCCGCCTGCATCGTCGCGCCGGCGCCGTTGCTGATGTTGTTGGCGGTCACGCTCAGGCTGCGCCCGGCTTTCAGCGCGGAGGCGTTGACCATGTTGCCGCCGACGCTGAGGCGGAAGTCGCCATTGCTGGTGATGTCGGCGCCGGCGCGGTGGGTGTAGTCGCTGCGCATGGTCAGGTCGAGCAGGTTCTGCGCGAGGATGTTGCCGCTGCCGTCGAAGCCGACGGTATCGATGACCACGTCGCCAGCGCCCCCGACGCTGCTGCCCGCGCCGATGCGACCGCCGCTGTTGCTCAGGCTCTGCAGGTTCAGGCGCACCGCCTGCTCGGCCTTGATGGTGCCGCTGCGGTTGTCGAGCGTGGCGCCGGAGCGCTGCAACAGGAAGCTGTTGCCGGCGTAGACGTTGCCGCGCTGGTTGTCGAGTGCGTTGGTGTTGGCGACGAGATCGCCGCCGGCCACCAGCTGGCCGTCGCTGTTGACCACGCTGGCGGCGTTGAGCACGACGCTGCCGCGTCCGCCCAGGCTGCCGCCGGCATTGCGCAGTTCGCCGCCGGTGGTGAGCTGGGTCAGGCCGCCGCCGTTGTTGGCGATGCTGCCTTGGCTGTTGTCGATGCGGCCGCCGGACAGGGTCATCGCATTGCCGCTGTCGAGTTGGCCGCCGCTGTTGAGCAGTGCGCCGGTGACCGCGACGTTGAGATCGCGGCCGCCACCGATGCGGCCGCCCTGGTGGTTGTCGAGTTGGCCGCGCGCGGTCAGCGCCAGGTCGCGTCCGGCCTGGACGGTGCCGGCGCTGTTGCTGAGGTTCTCGGCGCCGATGGTGGCGTCGTTGCTGGCGCCGAGCAGACCGCCATCGTTGTTCAAGGTGTGCGCGATGTCGGCGCGCAGATCGCCGCCCGTACCGCCACTGGCGATCGCCTGCAGCGTGCCGCTGCGGTTGTCGAGGCTGTCGGCGCGTACGGTCAGGGTGCCGCCGGAGGCCTGCAGCACGCCGCTGCGGTTGTCGAGCGCGCCGCCGAGCTGGGTGTTCAAGCTGCGTGCCGACACGCTGCCGCCGACATTGCTCAGGCTGGCCGCGGTCAACGTGGCGTCGCCGGCGGCGGCGATCGCGCCGTTCTGGTTGTCGATGCCGGCGTTGGCGCCGAGTTGCAGCTGGCCCTGGGTCAGGATGCGGCCGCCGGCATTGGCGACGGCGCCGCCGATGCTCAGTGTGGCGGTGCCGGTGCCGGCGTGTTCGATGCGTCCCTGCACGTTGTTCAGCGACGCGACGCTGAGGTTGAGATCCTGGCCGTTCGTGGCCAGCTTGCCGCTGCCGTTGTCGAACACGCCGGTGATGGCGATGCGGGTCTGCCCGCTGCCGCTCTGCACCAGGGTGCCGCCGGTGTTGCGCAACGACGCTGCGCCCAGGTCCAGGCGCGCGGCCTGCAGCTGTCCGCCGACGCCGTTGAGCGTGCCGTTGTCGAGACTGCCGCCGGCGCGCACGGTCAGCAGGCCGCCGGCGAGCAGATCGGCGCCGCGATGGTCGAGGCCGTTGCTCGCGGTCAGGCTGGCATCGCCGCCGACGCGGGTGGTGCTGCCGGCCAGGTTGAGTTGGGTCGCCTGCGCGGTGAGGTTGCCGGCGGCGATCAGCTTGCCGCTGGCGCTCAGGGTGCGGTCGGCATGCAGGTCCAGCGCGCCGCTGCTACCGAGACTGCCGTCGCTGCGCACGCCGGCCGCGGCGACGCCGCCGATGGCGATGTCGCCGCCGCGCAGGCTCAGGTTGCCGCTGGACAGGGTCTGCCCGGCGTTGTCGATGCGCTGCGCCTGCAAGGCGACGTCGCTGCCGTTGACGGTGCCGCGCTGGAGCAGTGCGTCATCGCTGGTCAGGGTGAGCTGATTGGCCGAGAGCGTGCCGGCCACGGTCAGGTCGCCGTGCGACTGCAGTTGCAGGGTGGTCGCGGCGCTGAGCGCGCCGGTCTGCGACAGCGCGCCGCCGGCTTGGGCGCTGAACGCACCGGCCGCGGCCAGCGTGCCGCCCAGCGCGAGATCGCCATGGCTGACCAGCGCCACGTCGCCGCTTTCGCTACCGAGCTGGCCGCTGCTGGCGACGCTGGCCGCTTCCACGCGCAGCGCGCTGCCGGCGATCAGGTCGCCGCGGTTGTCGACGGCGCCGCTGGCGGTCAGGCCCAGGCGCTGCAGGCCGTAGCTCTGCCCGGTCTGCTGCAGCGAGCCGACATCCAGTTGCAGGCGCTGGCGCGCGCGCAGCGCACCGGCGTTGTCCAGCGCGCCGCTCACGGTCAGCGTCGCATCGCCCTGCGCGGCGAGCAGGCTATTGGCGGCGTTGTCGACGCTGGCCGCGCTCAATATCAGATCGCTGCCGGCCACGACCTGCGCGGCGTTGCTCAACGCGCCGCCGGCATTCACGTTCAGCGTCGTCGCCGACTGGGCGATGCCGGCGAGCGCGAGATCGTCGCTGCTGGTCAGCGCCAGCGTGGTGCCGGCATCCAGCGTGCCCTGGCTGTCGATGCGCGCGCCGGTCAGTGCGAGCGCGCCGGCACTGTGCAGTACGGCTTGGCTGCCGGTGCTCAATGCGGCGCCCGCGCTCAGCGACGCGGCCTGGCCGGCGTTGGCTTGCCCGTCCACGCGCAGGTCGCGCTGCGCCTGGATCTGCAGCGACTGCATGGCCGTGACCTGGCCGGTGATGGCGATATCGCGCTCTGTGTGCAGGTCCAGCGCCTGCGCGCTGAGCGTGCCCGATTGCAGCAGATCGCCTTGCGCTTGCGCCTTCAGTTGCGTCGCCGCAGCGACGACTCCACCCAGCCGCAAATCGCCCTGGCTGGTCAGCGCGACCTGGCCGGTCTCGCTGCCGAGCTGGCCGCTGCTGGCGATGCTGGCGGCGTCTACCTGCAGATCGCGCTTGGCGATCAGTTCGCCCTGGTTGTCCACCGCGCCGTTGGCGCGCAACGTCAGGCGATCGCCCGCGTAGGCCTGGCCGCTGTGTTGCAGCGTGCCGACGTCGAGGGTCATGGCCTGCCCGGCCTGCAGGCTGCCGGCGTTGCTGACCGTACCAGGCGTGGCGAGTTGCAGCGCGCCCTGCGCGGCCAGCGTGCCGCTGGCGGCGTTGTCGATGCTGTGCGCGGCGACGCTCAGGTCGCGGCCGGCCACGATCTGGCCGGTAGTGCTCAGCGCTGCACCGGCATCGAGCGCGATGTCGCGCTTGGCCTGCGCCACGCCGGCGATCGCCAGCGCGCCGTCGCTGCGCAAGGTCAGGTCGGTGCCGGCATCGAGCGTGCCGCGGCTGTCGATGGCGCCGCCTTGCAGGGTCACGGCCGCCGCGCCTTGCAGCACGGCGGCCGTACCGGTGGCGATGCTGGCGCCGCTCAGGCGCAGGTCGCCGCCGGCCAATGCCTGGCCATCGACGCGCAGCGCGCGCTGCGCCTGCAGCTCCAGCGCGGCGGCGGTCTGCGCGCCACCGGCGATGCCCAGGTCGCGGCCGGCGGCGAGCGTGGCCGACTGCGCCTTGAGCGCGCCATCCACCTGCAGATCGCCGAGCGCGCTGGCGCTCAGCGCCTGCGCGGCGATCACGCTGCCGCCCAGTTGCATGTCGCCCTGGCTGCTCAGCGTCACCTGGCCGGTCTCGCTGCCGAGCTGGCCGCTGTTGCTGAGGCTGCCGGCGTCGATGCGCAGGTCGCCGCCGGCGATCAGCGTGCCGCGGTTGTCCAGCGCGCCGGCGCTGTGCAGATCCAGCGCCTGGCCCGCGTACAGCTCACCGCTGTGCTGGAAGCTGCCGGCCTGCAGCAGAAGGGAATTCTGGCCGCGCAGGCGGCCGGCGTTGTCGAGCAGGCCGGAGACGCGCAGGTCGAGCGTGTCCGCCGCCGCCAACGTGCCGGTGGCGCGGTTGACCGCACTGGCAGCGCTCAGGTGCAGATCGCGACCGGCGACGACCTGGGCGCTGTTGTCCAGCGCAGCGCCGGCGTCCAGCACGACATCGCCGCCGCCTTGGGCGATGCCGGCCAGGGTCAGCTGGCCCTGGCTGCGCAGGCGCAGATCGGTGCCGGCATCGAGTGCGCCGCGGCTGTCGATCGTCGCGCCGTCGAGCGTGATCGCCGCGGCGCTCTGCAACACGGCGTTGCCGCCGGTGGCGATGCTCGCCGCGCTCAAGTACGCAGCGCCGCCAGCCACGGCCTGGCCATCCAGACTCAGCGCGCGCTGCGCCTGCAATTGCATGTCCGCGGCACTTTGCAGCGAACCGGCGACGCTCAGATCGCGCCCGGCGCTCAACTGCAGCGACTGCGCCTTGGTGGTGCCGCGCTGTTGCAGATCGCCGACCGCCTGCACGCGCAGCGTGGTCGCCGCGATCTGGCTGCCGTCGAGCTGTACGTCGCCACGGCTATCGACCAGCAGCTGTCCATCCTGGCTGCCGAGCTGGCCGCTGCTGGCGACGCTGCCGGCGGCCACGCGCACATCGCGCTTGGCGATCAGGTCGCCGCGGTTGTCGAGCTCGCCATCGACCTGCACGGTCAGCGTGTCGCCGGCGTAGGCACGGCCGCTCTGCTGCAGGCTGCCTGCGCTCAGGGTCAGCACCTGTCCGGCCTGCAGCGTGCCGGCGTTGTCGAGTGCGCCTTGCACGTGGGCATCGAGCGCCGCCTGCGCCGAGAGTTCGCCCTGCGCCCGATTGGTCGCACTGGCCGCGCTCAGGGTCAGATCGCGGCCGGCGAAGACGCGGGCCTGGTTGTCCAACGCCTGATCCGCCCGCAGCGCGACATCGCGCCCGCCCTGGGCGATGCCCGACAGAGAGAGGGCGCCGCTGCTGCGCAGGCTCAGATCCGTGCCGGCATCCAGCGCGCCGCGGCTGTCGATCGTGCCCGCGTCCACCTGCAGCGCCGTGGCGGTCTGCACCACGGCGTCCTGGCCGAGCGCGACGCTGGCGCCGCGCATGCCCAGATCGCCGCCTGCGACCGCCTGGCCGCCCACGTTCAACGCGCGCTGCGCCTGCAGCTGCAGCGTCGTCGCGCTGCGCAGCGTGCCGGCCAGGGTGAGATCGCGGCCGGCCTGCAACTGTGCCGATTGCGCCTGCACGCTGCCACGCTGTTGCACGTCGCCGAGCGCGGCGGCGCGCAGCGCACCGGCCGCTACCACGACGCCATCCAGGTTCAGATCGCCGCGGCTGTCGAGCGCGAGTTCGCCGCGCTGGCTGCCGAGCTGGCCGCTGCTGGCGATGCTGCCGGCGGCGATGCGCACGTCGCCGCCGCCGACCAGGTCGCCACGGTTGTCCACCGCATCGGTCGCGGCGAGGTCGAGGCTCGTGCCGCCATAGGCCTTGCCGGTTTCGGCCTGGGCGAAGCTGCCGGCGCTCAGGCGCAGGGCGCCATCGGCATGCAGGCTGCCATCGTTGCGCAGTGCGGCGACACTGGCGATGGCGGCATCGCCGCTCGCCGACAAGGCCGCACCGCTGGCGTTGTCCAGGCTGCCGGCGGCCACCGCCAGGTCGCCCCCGGCGATCACCTGCGCCTGGTTCTGCAACGTTGCGGCGCTGTCCAGCGCGACGTCGCCGCGTGCCTGCAGCGTGCCGGCCAGGCGCATCGCGTTGGCGCTGCGCAGGGACAGCGTGGTGCCCGCGTCGAGCACGCCGGACTGGTCGATGTCCGCGCCTTGCAGGCGCAGCGCGCCACCGGACTGGATCTGCCCGGCCTGCAGCAGCGTGCCTTGCGCATGCAGATCGGCGTCGCCGCCCGCGGCGATCGTGGCGGAACTGCGCAGTTGCCCGTCGGCGCTCAGCTGCAGTGCGCCATCGGTCTTCAGCGTGCCGTCCAGCAGCGCGTCGCCGCCGGCCTGCAGCTGCGCGCTGGACGCGCTGAGCGTGCCGGACTGGTGCAGGTCGCCCGCGGCCTGCGCCGTCAGCGCACCCTTCGCCGCCACGGCGCCGTCGAGCGCGAGATCGCCGCGGCTGTACAGGCTGGTGGTGCCGCGCTGGCTGCCGAGTTCGCCGCTGCTGGCGAACTGCGCCGCGTTCACGCTTAGCGCATCGCCAGCGACCAGGCTGCCGCGGCTGCGGGTGGCGCCGCTGCTGGCGATGTCCGCATTGCGGCCGGCATAGCTGCTGCCGTCATTCGCGAAGGCCGCCGCGTCGATCCGCAGGTCGCGCCCGGCGTATACGGTGCCGGCATTGTCCAGCGTACCGGCGGTCGTCAGGGCAACGTCGCCGCTGGCGGACAGCACGCCGTTGGCGCGGTTGCCGATCGCCGCCGCAGCGATGTCCACGCGGCCGCCGGCGCTGAGCTGGCCGGCGTTGTCGAGGCGGCCGCCGGCCTGCAGCGCGGCGTCCTGCCAGGACTGGACCAACCCGGATAGGCGCGTGTCGCCGTCGCTGCGCAAGTCCAGGCCAGTGCCCGCATCGAGCGTTCCCGCGGCATCGATCCGCGCCGCTTGCACGCTCATCGCGCCACCGCTCTGCAACGTCCCGGCGCTCTGCAGCCAGCTGCCGCCGGCCTGCAACGCCAGCGCAGCGCCGGCGTAGGCCACGCCGCTGTTGCGCAGGGTGCCGCTCGCGTCCAGGCTCAACCCGCCGCTGCTGTACAGCGTACCGCCGGCATCGAGTTCGGAGCCGAACAGGCTGATCGCGCCGGCGCTGCTGCGCCCGCTGTGGTCGAAACTGCCGCTGGCGCGCGCGTCGAGCAGGCCGCTGGCGACGGTGTCGCCGCTCAGGCTCAATTGCGCGGCGCGCAGGCGCACGCCGGCCTGCTGCGAACCGAGCGTGCCCTGCTGGGTCAACGCGCCCGCGGCGCGCAGGTCCACGTCGTCGCGGGCGACCGTGGTGCCGCTCAGGCTGAGCTGGCCGGCGCTGTCGATCTGCAGGCTGCCGCTCTGCGCGGCCAGGGTGCCGCGGCTGACCACGCCGACGCCGGCTTCGGTGGCGATCAGGCGGATGCGGTCGGCGTACATGCCCCCGAGATAGGCCACGTCGATGCCGATCGACGGCGACGCGCCATCGCTGCCCGGCAGCAGCTCCAGCAGCATGCCGTCGTAGCCGATGCGCTGCGTGCCGGTGCTGGCGAGCAGGTCCTTGGCCCACACCGAGCCGTCCACGCTGAGCTGCCGCGACAGCAGATCCAGGCGGTCGACGTTGGACGCGTCCAGGCCGTTGCTGCCGATGCTGAGCACGCCGCCGGTGATGGCGAAACCGTTCAACGCACCGTCGCTGCCGAGTTGCGGCGTGCCGGTGGCCAGGGTGACCCGCGAGGCGTTGAGGAAGCCGCAGCCGTCGCAGCTGATGCCGTTCGGGTTGGCGATCACCAGTTGCGCCCTGGCCCCGGCGATTTCGGTATAGCCCTGCAGGCGGCTGGCGGTGCTGGTGACTTCGTTGAGGATCAGCGTGGCCGCGCCGCTGTTCTTCAGGTTGTCGTTGCCGGCGATGTAGCCGCCGAGTTCGGTCTTGGAGATGTTGGCGCTGTTGTTGAGGATCAGGCCGTTGCTGCCGACGTCGAAGCGCGAATAGCGGTTGTGCGAGACGCCGCGCGCGTTCGGGGCGACGATGTCGACCACCGGCACGCCGTTGGCCGCCGCCTGCTGGCCCGGCTGTTGCCCGCCTGGATTGGCGACCGGCACGACCTGCGCGTAGAGCGGCAACGAGGTCCAGGTGACGGTGCAGCACAGCAGCATCGCCACGCCGCGCTTGAAGCGGTCGGCCATCGTGGTGCGCATCCCAGCGGAATCCTTGTCCATCGCCATTTCTCTCTCGTCGCGCCATGGGCGCTCAAAAAAACAAAAACCCGGTCCGCCAGGCGGCGGCCCAGGGTCAGAACTGATAGGTCACACGCACGCCGTAGGCCGGCTGCGCGGTATCGAAATCGCGTGGCGCGTGCAGATCCCAGCCGGCGAAGCCGTCCCAGGTGAGTCCGCCGCGCGCGCCGCGCACGCCGACGAAGGCGCCGACCAGGCTGCGTCCGTCCTGCCCGCTGGCGCTGGGGCCACCGATGCGGCCGGCATCCACGCCCAGGTACGGGACGATGCCCAGGCGCTGCACCGGCAGGTTGAGCGTGTTGCGCCAGTACGCGCCGCGTTCCGCACCGAGGGTGCGTTCGCCATCGAAGCCGCGCACGCTGTAGCGCCCGCCGATGCTGACGAACTCCGAGCCGAGCAACAGGTGCGAGGAAGTCTGCGCATGCAGGCTGCTGTCCCAACTGGCGGCGATGCTGCCGAGCTTGAACGGCAGCCCGGTGCTCACGTCCAGCGTGGTGACGCCGTAGCGGAAGCTGGGGAAACCCACCGCCGGGTCGTAGCCGGTCCATTGCCCGTCGAACCAGGGCGTGCCGCGGCGGTGCGCCAGGCGCAGGTCCAGCTGCATCGGTCCCAGGTAACGGCGATGGCTGAGGTAGGCCTCGGCGCTGGTGGTGTGGCGGCGCTGGATGCCGATCTCGATGCCGTCCAGGTAGCTGCGCGCCTCGCGCTTGGCCACGACCACGCCGGCGGTGGTCTTGCTGCTGCCGTTGCGATGGACGACGCGCTGCAGGTCGAGCTGGGCACTGTTGGATTCGCCGCTGGACTGGAAGCTCTGCAGGTAGCCGTCCACGCGCTGGTGGTAGCGGTAGGACGACAGCGACAGCGCGAACGTCCACCAGCCCCACGGCACGCTGTAGCTGAGGCTGTTGCCGCGCGTGCCGCGCTCGGCGCCGTGATCCACCAGGTCGTGGTTGTAGCCGATCGACAGCAGGTCGTTGATGCCCAGCGGCGCGTCCAGCGCGAAGTCGATCCCGCCCTGCGCATGGCCGGTGGCGCGCACGCCGGAGTCGTCGGCGTTGAGCACGCTGCGCCAGCGCCGGCTGTGCTGCAGGGTGATCACCAGGTCCGATTCGCCAGGCTGCTCGCCCGGGGCGATGTCGATCTTGGCGTCCTGCGAGGGCACCCGTTTGAACTGCTCCACGGCCTGCTCGATCGCGCGCAGATCGACCAGGTCGCCCGGCCGCAGCGGCAAGGCGCTGCGCCAGAACGCACGGCCATCGGCAGACTCAACGCGGACCTGGCGCAAGCGGCCGGGCATCAGCTCGAAGCGCAGGCGGCCGCTGGACAGGTCCTGCTCGGGCACGCCGATGCGGGTGGTGACCAGACCGCGTGCGACCAGCTGGTCGAGCGCGCGGCGGCGGATCAGATCGATGCCCTCGCGGCCGATGCAGCGCCCCTGGTACTGGCGCAGGGACAGCCACAGCCAGGCGAAGCGCGCGCCATCGGCGCCGGCGCCGCCCAACTGGATGCGCTGGATCGGGAAGCACAGGGTTTCGGTGGGCAGCGCGATGCTGCGCATGTCGGCCGGCGCCACGGGCTCGCGCGGGCCGGCGAACGGCGCCTGCCGGTCCTGTTCCTGCTTGCGCTGCACCTCTTCGGCCTGGCGCAGCTGTTCCTGGCGGTCCAGCGTGGTCGGCAGGTCCTGGGCCTGTGCCGGCAACGCGCGGCCTGCGCAGGCGCATACCGCCAACGCGGCAAGGACGGTTCCCTTTCTCAACGACACCACGGTAGTTCCCCTGTTACGCATCCGGCGTTTCCCTGCCTGCGCAGGGCGTCGATCGCATCCTTCCGACTGGCGCTGCACCTCGCGTGCATGCGGGGCGAACTGTGGTGCACACCACACGACTGGAGAATCCGGGTCTCCCCGACACGCTGTCGGGGGATCCCCTAACGTCTGCGGCGTTGCGTGACGCAGACCCCGTTCGATTTGGAACGTCGTCCACCTCGGCTACATTTGTCTACGGTTGTGTACACGGGTGACGAGGCGTTGGCGCCTTGGCCCGGACGCCGGGTGGGCGTGTCCGTCCCGCCACGGCAACGGCCGCAACCCGCTAAAATCGGTCGATTCCCCGCCTAGGTTTCCGCGCCCGATGACCCCGATCGCCCGCACCGCACTGGCCTGCGCCGTGCTCGCCCTGTCCGCCTGCAAGCCGCAGGCGCCGGCCACCGATGCCGCGACGCCGGCCGCCAAGACCGCCGACACCGCCGTGGCCGGCGACGACAACCTCAACGCGGTGCTGTGGATGCAGCGCTCGGCCGAATACCGGGCCGTGGCCGAGCAGACCTACCGCGCCGCCGCCGACCGCCTGGATGCGGCGCTGCAGGAGCCGAACTGGGACGCGCTGGTGCCGGAGGAGCGCGGCAACGCCGCGGCCGGGCTGAAGCCGGCGGTGGTGATGGACGTGGACGAGACGGTGCTGGACAACTCCCCGTACCAGGCGCGGCTGATCCGCAACGGCAAGGAATACGACGAGGTCAGCTGGGACCAGTGGGTGGCCGAGAAGAAGGCCAAGCCGATCCCCGGCGTGGTCGATTTCGCCAAGGCCGCCACCGCCAAGGGCATCACCGTGCTGTACGTGTCCAACCGCGCGGTGCACCTGACCGACGCGACCCTGGCCAACCTGCGCAGCGCCGGCCTGCCGGTGGCCGACAACAGCGTGCTGCTGGGCCTGGGCACGGTGGTCAAGGACTGCGAGCAGAACGGCTCGGAGAAGAACTGCCGGCGCAAGCTGGTCGGCCAGCAGTACCGCGTGCTGATGCAGTTCGGCGACCAGCTCGGCGATTTCGTGCAGGTCGTGGCCAACACCCCGGACGGCCGCGCGCAGCTGCTGCAGCAGTACCACGACTGGTTCGGCGAGCGCTGGTGGATGCTGCCCAACCCCAGCTACGGCTCCTGGGAACCGGCGCTGTTCAACAACGACTTCGCGCAGCCCCGCGCCGCGCGCCACCAGGCCAAGCGCGACGCGCTGGAGCTGGCGCAGTGAGCCGCGCGCCGCTGGCGCTGGAGGCGCGCGAACGGCTGATCTTCGCCCTGGACGTGCCCGGCCGCGCCGAGGCGATCGAGTGGATCGAGCGGCTCGACGACGCGGTGGCGTTCTACAAGATCGGCATGGAGCTGCTGGCCTCCGGCGAATACTTCGACGTGCTGGAGACCCTGGCCGCGCGCGGCAAGCGCGTGTTCGTGGACCTGAAGTTCTTCGACATCCCGGCCACCGTCGGCGGGGTGATCCGGCGCCTGTCGCAGTGGCCGGTGGACTACTGCACGATCCACGGCTGGCACCCGGCGATGATGCAGGCCGCGGCCGCCGCCAACGGCGGCGACATGCGCCTGCTGGCGGTGACCGTGCTGACCTCGATGGGCCGCGCCGACCTGGCGTCGATGGGCATCGACCGCGAACCGCAGGACGTCGTGGTGGAACGCGCCCTGGCCGCGCAGGCCGCCGGCATCGACGGGGTGATCGCCTCCGGCCAGGAAGCGGCGCCGATCCGCCGTGCCACCGGTGCCGGCTTCTCGATCGTGTGTCCGGGCATCCGCCCCGGCGGCCCGGTCGGCGACGACCAGCAGCGCACCGTCGGTGTGGCCCAGGCCTTCGCCGATGGCGCCGATGCGATCGTGGTCGGCCGCCCGATCCGCCAGGCCGCCGATCCGCGCGCCGCGGCCGAAGCGATCCAGCACGAGATCGCCGCGACCCTGGCGCATGCGGCAGCGCGTTGATCGATCAATAAATATCAACGACTTAGCCAATAAAACTTAAACCATTGCATTAGCTGCGCACTGCCGGTAGCATGCGCAGCGTCCGGCGTTGCCGGAGATGCGCCACAAACCGTTCTCCGGCTTCGGTCGGATTTTGAAGAGGCCCGCGCCTTGGTGCGCGAGGCCTCTTTTTTTTATGCCCGGCCCGCGATCCGGGCAGCCCGCTCAGCGTGGCGCGGCGGCGCAGTAGCGGTCGATGAAGGCCTGGTGCGGCGGCATCGCGTCCACGCAATGGCCGATGGTCTGCTCGATGCTGGCGACGAAGCGTTCGATGTCCGCGGCCGGTACCTGATCCACCAGCGGGTGGTAGGCGCGCGGCAGGATGCCCTGCCCGACCATCACCTGCACCCAACTGATCTCGGCGAACATCTCCTCGCCGTTGCGGTAGAAGCGGCCGCTGTCGGCGAACAGGTCCAGCGTCGCCTGCAGCTCCGGGGTGATCGCCATGCTGCGGCACTGCCGCCAGAAGTCGCTGTCGTCGCGCTCGGTGGCGGTGTAGTGCAGCACCAGGAAATCGCGGATGCGGTCGAACTCGAAGGCGATGCGGTCGTTGTAGCGCTGCACCAGCACCGGGCTGATGCCCTCGCGCGGGAACAGCTCCAGCAGCTTGGAGATGCCCGACTGGATCAGGTGGATGCTGGTGGATTCCAGCGGTTCCATGAAGCCGCTGGCCAGGCCCAGCGCGACCACGTTGCGGTTCCACACCTGCTTGCGGCGCCCGGTGACGAAGCGCAGCGGGCGCGGATCGGCCAGCGCCGCGCCATCCAGGTTGGCCAGCAGCGTGGCTGCGGCTTCGTCGTCGCTGATGTGCGCGCTGGAATACACGTAGCCGTTGCCGGTGCGGTGCTGCAGCGGGATGCGCCACTGCCAGCCGGCCGCGCGCGCGGTGGCGCGGGTGTACGGCGTCGGCGGGCCGACCTTGGCGCAGGGCACCGCCAGCGCGCGATCGCACGGCAGCCAGTGGGTGAAATCGTGATAGCCGGTATGCAGCGCCTGCTCGATCAGCAGGCCGCGGAAACCGGAGCAGTCGATGAACAGGTCGCCGACGATCGTGTCGCCCGAGGCCAGCCGCACCGAAAGCACATCGCCCGATTCCGGATGCAGTTGCACCTCCTCGACGATGCCTTCGCGCCGGGTCACCCCGCGCTGCTCGGAGAAGCGGCGCAAGAACGCCGCGTACAGCGAGGCGTCGAAATGGTAGGCGTAGGCGATGTTGGCCAGCGGCGAATTGGGCGGCGCGTCGCTGGCCGAAGTCATGAACTTGCCGCGCTTGGCGGCCACGGTGTTGAGCGTGTAGGCGCCCAGCGGCTTGGCCTTGCCGGCCAGCGCCTGCTTGAACCAGTACTGCTGGAACGGCAGCAGCCCGAGCGGATGCCCGATCTCGGTGCCGAAGCCGTGGATGTAGGAGGTGCCCGGCCGGTGCCAGTCGACGAACTCGATGCCGAGCTTGAAGCTGCCCTGGGTCTGGCGCACGAACTCGGCTTCGTTGATGCCGAGCAGATTGTTGAAGGCCTTGATGTGCGGCACGGTGGCCTCGCCGACGCCGACGATGCCGATCTGTTCCGATTCGATCAGGGTGATGCGGTAGTCCGGGCCCAGCACGCGCGCCAGCGCGGCGGCGGCCATCCAGCCGGCGGTACCGCCGCCGACGATGACCAGGTTGCGGAGAGGGGCGGCGATCATGCGTGCGCGGTCCTGTGCGGAAAGAGGGGAGTATCCGATACGCGAACGGGGCCAAGCGGCCCCGTCCGGAAAACCCCACGCGCGCCGGTCGGGCACGCGCGTGGGCGATGGCGGTGGATCAGAACTTGGCGCCGATCTCGAAGCTCACCGTGCGCGGGAAATAGTTGATATCGCCCGTCTTGTTGATGGTGATGTCCGGATCGAACTGGCCGTTGGAGCCGAAGCCGTTGTACACGTACGAGGTGTAGTTCTTGAAGTTGAAGGCGTTGAGCAGATTGATGCGCGCCGACAGCTTGTAGTCGTTGTACACGGCGAACTCCTTGGTGGCCTGGAAATCCACCGTGCGGTAGCCCCAGATCTTGCCGCCGAGCAGGAACTTGCCGCTGGCCGGCGGCACCACGCCGACCTGCTGGCAGGTACCGCCATCGGCATCGACCTTGCCGTAGCAGGCGATGGTGTTGATCGGCTCGGGCGTGGCCAGCACCAGCTTGGCGCCGAAGGTGACGCCCCACGGACCGTCGATCGAACCGGAGGCGACGAAGCGGTGCGCGGCCACGGCGTCGGACTTCACGAACGGATAGTCGTGGATGGTCGCCTTGTCGAACGCGTACGGCTCGTCGATGTTGCGGTTCTGGCGCGCGCTGGTGTGGGTGTAGGACAGGTTCAAGCCCCAGCCCGACTCCTTGGTGTACGGCTTCTCCGCCGACAACAGCACCTGGCTGCTGCGCTGCTCCAGGCCGTTGCTGCCGATGATGGTGTTCTGGTAGCCGGGCACCGGCTCGCCCCACGGCGCGCTGCCGTTCTGGAAATAGGAACCGTCCGGATAGCGGTTGATCAGCGACATGGCGAAGCCGTCGTAGCTGAGGATGCGCTGGAAGGTCACGTCGGTCAGCCAGTCGCCGACCTGGTTGCTGATACCGATGCTGTACTGGTCGCTATACGGCGTCTTGAGCTTGTTGTTGAACATGAACAGCTCGGCGCTGCCGCTGACGCCGGGGATCGAGGTCAGCTGATCCACGCCGTTGAGGTAGCGCGGATCCCACGCGGTGCAGACGCGGTCGGAGCGATAGCACTGGCCGGTGGCCGGGTTCTGGAAATACACCGCGACCGGCGACAGCGCGGCCTTGCTGGTTTCCAGCGCCAGCTGCTCGAACAGGTTGCGGTCGTAGGAACGGCCGGCACCGCCGTGCAGCACGGCGCTCTCGTCGCCGAAGAAGTCGTAGGAGAAGCCCAGGCGCGGCGCCCAGGCGTCCTTGAAGTTCTTGCGGTTGTTGCCGGTGCTGATGTAGTCGGCCACGTTGATGCCGCTCGGCAGCAGGCGGTCGGCCCACGGATGGCCCGGGTTCTCCGGATCGTCGGCGTACAGCGCGTTGACGAAGTCCTGCGAGGTGACGAAGTCGGTGTAGGCCGGGCTCTTCTCGTAGTCCCAGCGCACGCCGATGTT
The DNA here is from genome assembly GCF_013410075.1 of Xanthomonas sp. JAI131. Lineage (NCBI taxonomy): Bacteria > Pseudomonadati > Pseudomonadota > Gammaproteobacteria > Lysobacterales > Lysobacteraceae > Xanthomonas > Xanthomonas sp. JAI131. Next base: position 389,303 of record NZ_JACCCN010000004.1, read on the forward strand.
GATCATCAGCTTGTCGGTCGCGGCCCAGTCGTCCTGGATGTAGATGCCGTACTGCTTGGACGGCGACTCCACCGTGGCCTTCTGGCCCGGCGTGGTGTACGGCGCGACGAAGTCCACGCGGTACGGCGTGGAAGCGACGCCATTGGCGTCCACCGAGTAGCTGAACTGCGGATTCAGCGCGGCCGCGTCCTGCGAGGTCAGCTTGATGTCCTTGTAGCTCACGCCCATCTTGATGGTGTGCTCGCCATGCCACTGGAAGCTGGTGAAGGTCAGGTCGTTCTGCAGGAACCAGCCCTTCTGACTCTTGCGCTGCACGTTGGCGCCACCGGCCGAACCGGTCTGCAGGAAGCTGTACTCGTCCACGTCGTTGGAGCCGGCGCGCGGGGACAGGTAGTTGTAGAGAATGCCGTTGCCGATGCTCATCGGCGTCGGGTTGTTCTCCGAGTTTTCGGTGCCGACGATGAACTCGTTGAACCAGTTGTCGGCGCTGTGCTGCCAGCGCAGGTTGGCACGCTTGTCCTTGTTGATCTTGTTGGTGCCGTGGTCGGCCGCACTCTGCCCACCGATGTTGGCGACCTGGGTCTCGTCGCGATACTGGCCGCTCAGCTCGATGCGGTCGCGATCGGTCGGTTCGAAATCGATCTTGCCGAAGTACAGGTCTTCGGTGAACGGCAGGTTGGCCGGGCCGTACTGGCTGGACAGGTTGGACGGCAGGTAGCCGACGTACGGGCTGGCTTCCGGGCTGGCCAGGACGGTCTTCGGCGATGCGTTCTCCTTGCCCTCATAGGCGACGAAGAAATGCATGCGGTCCTGGATGATCGGGCCGCCGAGCGCGAAGCCGTATTCCTTGATCTGCGAATCGGTCTTCTCGGTGTCCTTCTCGTCCGGACGCTTGTCGCGCATGTCCTGGTCGGTGTAGCGGAAGAACGCCTCGCCGTGGAATTCGTTGGTGCCCGACTTGGTCGCCGCGGTGATCGCCGCGCCGCTGATCTGGCCGTACTCGGCCTTGTAGTTGGAGGTGATGACCTTGTATTCGCCGATCGCCAGCTGCGGGAATGGATTGCCCTGGGTATCGCTCTGGCCGGCGATGCCGCCGCCCTTGACGTAGCTCTTCTGGCCGACGCCGTCGATGTACAGGTTGCCGGAGCTGGCATTGGACGCGCCGCCGCGCAACTTGGTGTTGCCGCTGCCATCGACCTGGAACACCATGCCCGGCACGGTGTCGGCGAACTCGAGGAAGTTGCGCGTGGCCTGCGGCAGCTGCTGGATCTGGCGCAACGAGACAACGTTGCCGACCTCGGAGGTCTTGACGTCCTTCATCGACGGCGGCGCGGTGACGTTGACCGTCCCCAGCGTGGTGGCGTCGCCGCTCGGCGCTGCGGCCGTGCCGGCGTCGAGATCGACCGTGGACGAGGAGGCGACCTGCAGCGTCACGCTGCGCTTGACGCCGTTGGCCTCGACCGTATAGCTGCCCGGTGGCAGGCCAATCACGGTGTAGGTGCCGTTGGGCCCCGCCGGCGTACGTCGCACCGAACCGGTGGCGGTATTGGTGACGACCACTTCGGCGCCGGCCTGGGCCTGGCCGCGCAGGATCGCGGTGCTGGTCTGCGCCATCGCCGGCATCGTCGCGAACAGGCTGGTCGCCAGGGCGCAGCACAGCAGGCTGCGTGCGGGCATATTGGAAGCGGAACGCTTTCTCTTCATGACAGAAACCCCTCCCAGGGCAGTAAACGGGTTCATTCGTTGTTTCTTCTAGTTGGATGCAAACGGTAAGGGTGGAGCGCGACGGGCGGTGTCAGTCCATGGCGGGTCCTCGCTGGGCACTGGACGCACGGACGATCAATTGGGGAACGATATCGGAGGAAAGCGGCGCATCCGCGCCTGCGGTCTGCGGCTCCAGCGCGGCGAGCAGCAGCTGCATCGCGCGCGCGCCGAAGCCGGCGATGTCCACCCGCATCGTGGTCAGCGCCGGGTGCACGTAGCGCGCCATCGGCACGTCGTCGAACCCGGCCAAGGCGATGTCCTCGGGCACGCGCAGGCCGGCGTGGGTGAAGGCGAACAGGCAGCCGAGCGCCATCATGTCGTTGGCCGCGAACACCACGTCCGGACGCTCACCCTGCAGCAGCGCCTGCCCCGCGCGATAGCCGGAGGCTTCGTCGAAATCGCCCGGCAACACCCGCGGTGCCACGTCCGGGCAGCGCTCGTGCAGTTCGTCGCGGTAGCCGCGCAGGCGTTCGCGCGCATCGAAGTTGTCGTCCGGCCCGGCGATGAAGGCGATGCGGCGATGGCCGCTGTCGAGCAGGTGGCGGGTCATCGCCCGTGCGCCGCCGTAGTTGTCCACGTTGAGCACCTGCGCGTCGGCGATGCGCTCGGCGCAGTTCATCAGCACCGCCGGCAGCGTGCCGGGCAGCATGTCGGCGGCTTCGTCGGCGTCGGTGCTCAGATAGGGCGACATGATCAGCAGCCCGTCCACGCGCCCGGGCATGCGCCGCACCGCCAGCCGCTGCTCTTCCGGCTCGCCATGATAGCTGGACACCAGCAGGTGCAGGCCGCGCTCGCGCGCGACCGTGTCGATGCCGCGGATCAGCTCGGAGAAGAATTCGCCATGCAGGTCGGGCAGCACCACGCCGATGGTGTGGGTGCGGCGGCTGCTGAGGCTGCGCGCGGCATGGTGCGGCACGTAGTGCAGGGTGCGCGCGGCTTCCAGCACGCGCGCGCGCACCGGCTCGGCCACGTGCTGGTGGCCGTTCATGGTGCGCGACACCGTCGCCACCGAGACGTTGGCCAGGCGCGCCACGTCCTTGATGGTGATGCTGGCGCGCTGTTCCGGCGCGTGTGCGATGCGCGGATTCACCAGCGTGCCTCCAGGGTCCGGAACGGCTTGCTCAACACCACCCCGGCGGCGTCGTAGGCGTCGATGCGCCGCCCGTCCACGCGCACCTGCGCCGGCCGCGTGCGCGAGGGCCAGGCCACGCGCACCGCGGTGCCCGCGCGCAGGCCGCTGCCGAGATCGATCCGCAGTACGTCGTCGCGCTGGCGCGCGCGCATGCTCAGCTGGCCATAGGCGGTCGGCAGGCGCTGCACCGCCAGGCCCTCGCCCTCGACCCAGGCCGGCGGCGTGCCCGGCAGCAGCACCAGCGCGTCGTCGCCCTCGTGCATCAGCATGCCGAACACGGTGCGCGCGTACTCGGCGCCGATCCAGGTGTGCGGCATGTCGCCGAGATAGCGCGGGAAACGCGGCCGCGAATGCACCACTTCGGCCAGCACCTGCCATTCAAACGGACGGCGGTCGCGCAGCATGTCCTGCAGCAGTTCGTCGGCGACCTGCGGCTGGTCCAGGTGCACATAGGTCAGCACGTTGCGCATCTCGTACGGCGAATACGCCCACAGCGCATTGGGCTGCTTGCGCTTGCGCACGTCGTCGATATAGCGCGCGAAGGTGGTGCGCAGCGCCTGTTCCGGCAGCAGGTCCTGCTGGCCGGTGGGATCCAGCGCGATCGACACGCTGCTCGGATCGCCGTCGCCCAGGTCGGCCGCGGCGGGGATGAAGTCGGCGCCCTTCCAGGCCATCGTGGCGCGGATCGAGGCGGCCAGCGAGGTGCGCAGCGCGGCGTACTGTTCGCGCGCCCAGGCCGCGGTCGCCTTGTCGCACAGCGACTCGGCCAGCCACGCGCCGTCGTGCCAGCCCTTCAGCGCCCAGTAGTCGTCCCAGTAGCTGTGGGTGGGGCTGGAATAGCCTTCGTGGCTGATCGACGGCGCCAGGATGCCGCGGAAGCGCTCCGGCGCCGGCTGCTCGCCCATGTAGCCGGGCACCAGGGTGCGCTCGCGCAGTTCCTGCATGAACTGCATCGCCAGCTTCACCTTCGGCAGGTAGGCGCGCACGCTGTCCGGGCCGCCGTCCAGGCGCGCCACGTCGGCGACCAGGGTGATGTATTCGCCCTGGCTGTCGTACTCCAGGTCCGAGCCGAAACCGTCGTTGACGCTGCCGTCGTCGTTGAGGATCGGCGACACCAGCCCGTTCGGGTGCACCGCGTGGTCGCTGTACCACTGCAGGTAGTCGCGCGCGACCTTGGCCTGGCCCATGCGCAGCAGGATCGCCGAAGTGGCCATGCCGTCGCGGATGAAGGAGCGGTTGTAGTTGCGCGGGCCGGGCTGCATCGCCGGGCCGGTCTGGTTGATCAGCATGTACGCGGCCTGCGCGCGCAGCATGTCGACCAGGCTGGCGTCGGGCAGGCTCAGGCCGACGTTGCCCAACCGGCGTTGCCAATCGGCGGACACGCGCTCGGCCAGCGCATCGAAGCCGCGGCCCGGGTCGCGCGCCTCGGCGCCGAGCAGCGCGGCGCGATCCAGCGCCGGTGCCGGCGGCAGACGGCCCTGCGCGTCGGCGCTGGCGGTGCCGAGCGGGAACGCCAGCACCACGTCCTGCTGCGCGCCCGGCGCCAGCGTCACCGCGTAGTTCAGCATCGCTGCGGCAAGGCCGTCGGCGTCGTGCGCATCGCGCTGCGCGGGCAACGTGTCGGCGGCGACGTGGCGGGTGATCTCGGTTTCCCCGTGCGGGCCGAACGCCTCGGCGCCGGCGCCGCTGGGCGCGCTCAGCGATTCCAGCAGCAGGCGGCCGTTGACGCGCACCGCGGCGTCCTCGACGGCGATGTCGTGGATCGGCGACAGGCCGCCGTTCTGCCACGGCGGGTTCATCTGCATCGGCCGCACCAGCAGCGACAGCGTGCCGCTGACCGGGCTGCTGCCGGTATTGCGCAGGCGGTGGCGCAGCAACGTCACCGGTTGCCCGCCGTGTTCGATGGTGAAGGTCTCGCTGCGCAGTTCCAGCCCCGGCTGCGGCGACCAGCTCACCGACGGCATCGGCTTCCAGCCATCGCGCAGCGCATGCGTCAGCGCGTGGCCGTCGGCGCCGGCGGCCGTGCCGGAGGCGTCGCGCCACAGCGGCTGCACCAGCGGCGCACCCTTCCACGCTTCCAGGTTGCCGTATTCGTCGAAGATCGATTTCTGCCGGCCGGCGTGGATGCCGACCGCGGTCCAGTAGGTCTGCTGCATGTGCAGCGAGGCCGGGAACAGCGCGCCCTGGCCGCGCTGCGCGGCAACCTGGTAGCGCTTCATCGGCGTCATCACCGCCTTCGGCCCGAGCAGGCGCAGGCGGCGCAGCGCCGGTGCGGCCGCGCCCGGCGCGGCATCCACGCTCAGCCGCAGCGCGCGCGCCTCGACCGGCGCGGTACCGGCCAGATAGGCGCTGTCGCTCTGCCCGGCCTGCGGATCCTCGGCCAGCGTGCGCCAGCGGCCCGCGGCGTCCTGCGCCTGCAGCCGCGCCGCGCCATGCGCGCCGGCGAATTCGACGAGCAGGCCGGCGCTGGCGAAGGCGCGCGGGAACGCGATCTCCAGCTGCCGCGGCTGCGCGCCCTTGCCGGGCATGGCCAGCGCCGCACCGCCCTGCCACAGTGCCGCCGCCGCGCCGGCCGGCACGCCGCGCAGCCGTGCGCTGTCCGCTGCGCCCAGCGGCTCCATCTCGAAGATCGAGATGCCCCAGTCGGCGGTGCGTTCGGGACTGGCCAGGCGCAGGTAGCGCGCGCTAAGCGGCGCGAAGAACAGCGTCTCGGTGCCGCCCATCGAATCGGCCATGGTGTAGACCGTGTCCCAGCGCTGGCCGTCGCGCGAGGCCTGCAGCAGGAAACCTTCCGGATTGGCGCTGTCCCATTGCAGGCGCACACCGCCAAGCCGCGCCTCGCGGCCCAGGTCGACCTGGAACCAATGGCCGGGACTGAACGCGCCGCCGGTGCGGGTCGTGGCATCGCCGTCGATCAGGTAGCCGATCGCCTGCGCCTTGACCTGGCTGGAAGAACTGGAGGCGCGCCATACCTCGCGCGGCGGCAAACGGCCGTCCTGCGCGTACGCGGACAGGGTCATGGCCAGGCCACACAGGACGCCGGCCAGGGCCAATCCGCCACGGCCGCTACCAGCGTGACACAGTGCTCGGAAGATTTCGGACATGTATCGCACTGGGACCCCCGTCCAGTACCACCTCGAGGCAAGGTGGGCGGACGGTAACAGCAACTGCAAGCGGTTACATGATGCGCCGCAACATTGCGCAATGTGGCGGCACACTGTGCGATACACCGACATCGCGCCGACATCGTTGTCTCGACCAGTCCGATCGGGCCAAGAATTGTCCCGGCACGACATCGGTATCCAGCCCCCGACAATCGCCACGACCGCACTGCCAGCGGCGCACGGCTTGCCCGAATCGCGCGCGCCCAGCAAGATGCGGAACGTTTTGGGGAACGAGCTAGCACCATATGCCGCCACGTCCGACCCGGCTCACACCCTTGCATGTCGTTCCCGCGCTGCTGCTGGCCGCACTGGCCCTGTCCGGGTGCAAGCGCAGCCCCGCCGAGCTGCCCGGCGCCAGCGCCGAACCGGCCGCGGCCGTGCGCGAACTGGCGCAAACGCTGCAGCGCAACGACCTGGCCGGCTATGCCCGCGCCGCGGTGCCGCCCGCGCACTATCAACGGCTGCAGCAGGCCTGGAGCGAGGACCGCAGCCGCTGGCCGCTGACCCAGTTGCCGCTGGCCGAACGCCTGCCCGAGGTGCTCGACACGCTGTCCGCGCCGGATGCCGAGCGCCAGCTGCAGCGCGCCTTCGACGCGCAGTTCGGCGGGCAGAGCGCGAGCCTGCGCCAGGCCGCGCACTCGCTGGGCCTGTTCGGCGTGCAATACCTGCGCAACCAGGGCGACTACACCCCGGAACAGCGTGGCCACTACGTGCAGCTGGTCCAGGCGCTGAGCGGCTGGGCCGAGCACGCGCCGCTGGCCGAGCGCAAGCGCGCGCAGGCGGCGATCGCGCAGCTCAGCGCCGCCGCGCGCCGCACCGGCCTGCGCAGCGACGCCGACCTGCACGGCCTGGGCATGGAGCAGAGCCTGCAGCGGCTCGGGCCGTTCCTGGGCGAGCTGAAGACGGTGCTGGCCGGCTACGGCCTGGACCTGGACGCCAGCGCGCGCGAATTGCGCACCGGGCTGGTCAGCCAGCAGGGCGATCAGGCGGTGGTGCGCATCCAGTACCCGCTGGGCGGCGCGCAGATCGACACCACCGCGGTCCTGGTGCGCCGCCAGGGCCGTTGGTATCTGCGCGATACCCTGCACGAGGTGGACGCGTTGCTGGCCACCGCCGCGGCACCGCATACGGCCCCGGCCGAGGCGCCCACGGCCCCGCCCGCCGACCCCGCAGCGCCGGCTAAGCGATAATGACGCCGATGCCAGAACAAAATCCCCTCCCCTTTCCCGACGACGCTGCGGCTGCGCGCGCCTCGGACCCGGCGCACGCGCCCGCCTCTCCGGCCAGCGGCGATGCCGCCGGCAGCGTGCCGCCGGCTACCGGCACTGCAGCGCTGCCGAGCCCGGTGCTCGCCGCGCGCGCCGCCAAGCGGCCGCTGTGGGCGCGCCTGCTCGGGCGCGTGGCCGATCCGTGGCTGGGCCTGAACATCGAACCGGCCGAACCCGGCCAGTACGACGACGGCCGCCCGGTGGTCTACGTGCTGGAGGACTACGGCCTGTCCAACGCGCTGATCCTGGACAAGGCCTGCCGCGAGGCCGGCCTGCCGTCGCCGCTGGTGCCGCTGCCCGGCGACCCGCTGGGGCGCAAGCGCGCCTACCTGGCGCTGTCGCGGCGCAGCAGCAACAACGCGCTGATCCCCGAGCAGCGCGGCGCCAAGACCCATTCCGATTCGCTGGCCAAACTGCTGCAGGCGCACCGCGAGCGCCCGGACCTGGACATCCACCTGGTGCCGGTGTCGATCTTCGTCGGCCGCGCCCCGGACAAGCAGAGCGGCTGGTTCGCGGTGCTGTTCTCGGAAAACTGGGCGCTGGTCGGCAGCTTCCGCCGCCTGCTCGGCGTGCTGCTCAACGGCCGCAGCACCATCGTGCGCTTCGCCCCGCCGGTGTCGATGCGGCTGACGATCGAGGAAGGGCTGCCGCCGGAACGCACCGTGCGCAAGCTGCAGCGCGTGCTGCGTACCCACTTCCGGCGCATCCGCGAGGCGGTGATCGGGCCGGACCTGTCGACCCGCCGGCTGCTGGTGGACCAGGTGCTGGCCGCCGAGCCGGTGCGTGAGGCGATCGCCGCGCAGGCCAAGCGCGACAACAGCAAGCCGATGGACGCCTGGCGCAAGGCCCACGCCTACGCCTGGGAGATCGCCGCCGACTATTCCAGCCCGGTGGTGCGCTCGGCCAGCTTCCTGCTCACCCACGTGTGGAACCGCATCTACGCCGGCGTGCTGGTGCACCACCTGGACAAGCTGAAAGAAGCCGCGCCCGGGCACGAAGTGATCTACGTGCCCAGCCACCGCAGCCACATGGACTACCTGCTGCTGTCCTACCTGCTGTACGAACGCGGCATCGTGCCGCCGCACATCGTGGCCGGCATCAACCTCAACCTGCCGGTGGTCGGCACCCTGCTGCGCAAGGGCGGCGCGTTCTTCATCCGCCGCTCGATCCGCGGCAACGCGCTGTACTCGGCGGTGCTCAGCGAATACGTGGCGCAGCTGGTGGCCGGCGGCTACTCGATCGAATACTTCGTCGAAGGCGGGCGCTCGCGCACCGGCCGGCTGCTGCAGCCCAAGGGCGGCATGATCGCGATGACCCTGCGCGCGTTCCTGCGCCAGCCGCGCAAGCCGGTGCTGTTCCAGCCGATCTACGTCGGCTACGAGAAGCTGATGGAAGGCAACAGCTATCTCGACGAACTCAGCGGCCGGCCCAAGGAGAAGGAATCGATCTGGGGCCTGCTGTGGAGCATCCCCAAGGTGCTCAAGCAGAACTACGGCCAGGTGGTGGTGAACTTCGGCGAGCCGATCGCGCTGAGCCAGGTGCTGGCGCAGCGCGCGCCGGACTGGGACGGCCAGCCGCTGGGCGAGGACGAGAAACCGAGCTGGTTGAACGGCACCGTCGATGCGCTGGCCGAGCAGATCCAGGTGCACATCAACGCCGCCGCCGACGTCAATCCGGTCAACCTGCTGGCGTTGGCGCTGCTGTCCACGCCCAAGCACGCGATGGGCGAAGCCGACCTGATCGCGCAGATCGAACTGTGCAAGAAGCTGCTGGCCGAACTGCCGTACTCGGACCGGGTCACCGTCACCCCGCATTCGCCCGAGCGCATCATCGCCCACGCCGAGGAGATCAACGTGCTGACCCGCACGCCGCATCCGCTCGGCGACGTGCTCAGCGTCAACGGCGACAACGCGGTGCTGCTGAGCTACTTCCGCAACAACGTGCTGCACCTGTTCACCGCCTCCTCGTGGGTGGCGTGCTGCTTCCAGAACAACCGCCGCATGAGCCGCTCCGGCCTGCTGCGGCTGGGCCGCACCGTGTACCCGTTCCTGCAGGCCGAACTGTTCCTGCCGTGGAGCGAGGACCAGTTCGCCGAACGCATCGAGCGCACCATCGAGGTGTTCGTGCGCGAAGGCTTGCTGCTGCAGGTCAACGACGACGACGGCGGCGTGCTGGCGCGCAACACCGGACAGACCGACGAAGTGTTCCGCCTGCGCGCGATCGGGCATTCGCTGCAGCAGGCGTTCGAGCGCTACTACATCGCCATTTCGGTGCTGGTCAAGAACGGCCCCGGCAAGCTCGGCGCCGGCGAACTGGAAAGCCTGTGCCAGCAGGCCGCGCAACGCCTGAGCCTGCTGTACGCCCCGGCCGCGCCGGAGTTCTTCGACAAGACCCTGTTCCGCGGCTTCATCCAGAAGCTGCGCGAACTGAAACTGGTGTGGCCGGACGAGAACAGCAAGCTGATGTTCGACGAGCGCCTGGACGCATGGGCCAAGGACGCCAAGTTCATTCTTGGTCGCGAACTGCGCCACACGATCGAGCGGGTCAGCCCGGAAGCGGCCAAGCCGGAAGAGACTCCGGTTTCGGAGTGAGAGCACCGGTACGGCGGTGAGAACCAGGCGCGTGGCGACGCGTTCGTCATCACGGCGCCGATGCGTCTGTCTGGCGCGCCGCGAACTGCGCCACACCATCGAGCGGGTCAGCCCGGAAGCGGCGAAGCCGGAAGAGCCGGTGGTGCCGCAGGATTGAGGCGGCCACCGCATGCTGTTTTTCTCGCCGCTAGCGACAGCCCTGTAGGAGCGGCTTCAGCCGCGACAGACGCCTCCCGGCGAGGCCTTGTCGCGGCTGAAGCCGCTCCTACGGGTGACATCGTACGGATCGAATCGCTCAGCCGCCGAACAGATCGCCAGTGACCGGCCCGGCAGGCGCGATGTTCGCCGGATAGACCAGTTGCCCATTCGCATCGCTGCGCGCGGCGGGGTTGAGCGTCGCCGGCTCGCGGCGCCTGGCGTCGAGCAGGTGGATCACCGGGTGGCCGTGGTGCAGCAGATGGTCGCAGACGATCTGGCGGTGGCATTGGCGCCAGTCGGCTTCGGCGCACATCACCGCGCAGGCGCCGCGGTTGCCGAGCGCGCGCAACTGGGCGAACGCCTCGCCGAAGTCGGCGCCCAGCGCGTAGTCGGCATAGTTGTGGAAACCGGCGCTGCGCCAGTGGCCGTTGCGTTGCGGGTCGATGCCGGGTTGCCTGTCGCGGCGCCCGCCGAGCGCACGAAAGTGCGTATAGCCGATGCCGGCCGCGGCCAGGCTGCGCGCCAGCGTGCTGCCGTCGAACTGCGGGAAGCGCCGCGAAGACGGAAACGCGCGCACGTCGGCCAGGTGCGCGATCTGCGCGCCGTGCAGGATCTCCAGGAACGCGTCCAGGCCACGCGTGGAGTGGCCGATGCTGAAGAACGTCGCCGCGCTCACGCCGGTTCGTCGGGGATCAGCAGGTTTTCCAGGCGCATGATGCAATCCTTGAGCTGCAGCTTGCGCTTCTTCAGCCGCTTGGCCTGCAGTTCGTCGTCGAGGTTGGCCGGGGTGCGCTGGATCTGTTCGTCGAGCGCACGGTGCTCGCGCCGCAGGGCGTCGATGCGCAAGGAGATCTCGGCGGGCGTCATGTCGTCCATTGCGTCCGAGCATACACAGCCAGCGCACCCGCCGTCACCGTGCGCGCCGCCGGCGTTTTCCGCGGCCGCGCTTGCCGGCACAATGCACGCGCCGGGAACCGGCACGGCGCCGCGTTGCGGCACCGCCAACCGCGGCCGCCGCGCCGCCCAGAAAGGAGTCTTCCATGCGCCCCACCCAGTCCCTGCTCGCCCTGGTCCTGGCCACCGCCCTCCCCGGCCTGGCCGCGGCGGCGGACACCAAGTACGACGGCTTCCTGTGCTGCAACATGCGCAGCGACGGCAGCTGGATCAGCGACAGCAACTACGCCGAGAACGGCAAGCGGGTGATCCCCGCCGGCACCCCGGTCAAGGTCACCGGCTACGGCCGCTATCGGGTCAACGTGCTGATCGACGGCCAGAAGCAGTCGATCGGCAACGACTACAGCCGCGACCTCGGCAACGAGGCCTTCGCCCAGCGCTACGTGATCGCGCAGGATCCCAAGCTCAAGCTGGCGGCGTATCCGCCGAAGATCCGCGAGGCGATCGGCAGCAGCCGGGTCACCAAGGGCATGACCCGCGAACAGACGCTGATGGCGCTGGGCTACCCGATCAGCAGCGAGAATCCGAACCTGGACGCCAAGCTGTGGCGCTACTGGCTGACCAGCTTCGGCGAGTTCCAGGTGTCCTTCGACGATGCCGGCAAGATCGAGAAGGTCACTGCCGATCCGCAGACCCAGAACCTGGTCTGGATGCCGTAGGCCGCGCAGCGCCTGCGCACGTGCAGCGGCGGTCGGCGCTGCGCGTGCGGCGCGGGTCGGCGAACCGGCCCCGCGCCGTCCTCACTCCCCGTACGGATGGACCAGTGCGATGCGCCCCTGCGCGTCGTGCTGCAACTCGGTGAGCTTGATCGAACGCAGGTGGGTGACGCCGCCGGACAGCATGGCGTCGTGATAGAACAGATACCAGGTGCCCTGGAACTCGCAGATGGAGTGGTGCGTGGTCCAGCCGATCACCGGGCTCAGCAGCGGCCCCTGGTAGGTGAACGGGCCGTAGGGCGAATCGCCGATCGCGTAGCACAGCAGGTGCGTGTCGCCGGTCGAGTACGACAGGTAGTAGCGGCCGCCGTACTTGTGCAGCCACGGCGCCTCGAAGAAGCGGCGCGCATGGTCGCCGGCCAGCAGCGGCTGGCCGTGCTCGTCGACGATGCTGACCTCGCGCGGCGGCTCGGCGAACTGGGTCATGTCCGCGCGCAGCCGCGCCACGCGCGGCCCCAGCGCCGGCTCGGCATCGGCCGGTTCCTCGTGCGCCTGCGCATAGACGTTGTCGCGGTACTTCTGCAGCTGCCCGCCCCAGATCCCGCCGAAATACAGGTAGTGCTCGCCGTCGTCGTCGGCGAACGCGGCCGGATCGATCGAGTAGCTGCCGTCGATGGCCTGCGGCTCGGCGGTGAACGGCCCTTCCGGGCGCGCACCGATGGCCACGCCGATCTGGAAGATGCCGTCGGCGCGCTTGGCCGGGAAGTACAGGTAGTAGCGTCCGTCCTTGCACGCCGCATCCGGCGCCCACATCTGCCGCTCCGCCCACGGCACGTCCTTCACGTGCAGCGCCACGCCGCAGTCCACCACGGGACCGTCGGCGCTGTCCATGCGGAACACGTGGTAGTCCTCCATGTCGAAATGGCCGCCGTCGTCGTTGAAGGCGATGCCGGCGTCGATGTCGTGCGAGGGATAGATGTACAACGCGCCCTCGAACACGTGCGCCGACGGGTCGGCGGTGTACATGTGGGTGACCAGGGGCTGCGAGATGGCCTTGCTGGCCAGCCTCTGCAGGTCTGCGGCATCGGTGTCGGCGGACATTGCGTACCTAGAGCGTGAGGGGAGGAAGCGTCAGTTGCCGAGCGCGGCGGCCTGCAGGCGGCGCGTGTCCAGGTCGCGTTCGATGCGCGACTCCAGCGCCTTGTCGATCTCGTACAGGAACAGCAGCGCCACGCCGAGCAGGAACGGGATCGCGCAGTACACGCTGACCGCCAGGCGGATGCCGCCGGTCACCGCGGCGCTCTGCTGCGGCAGTGCGGCGTCGTAGCCGTAGAAGGCGAGCAGGCCGGCGACCAGCGCCCCGCCGACGCTCAGGCCGACCTTCAGCCCGCACAGCATCGCCGAGAAGATGATCGCGGTGGCGCGGCGGTGGTTCTTCCACTCCGAGTAGTCGGCCACGTCGGCGATCATCGCCCACAGCAGCGGGATGGTGATGCCGTAGAAGAATCCGTGCAGCACGTAGGAGCCGAACACCAGGCCGATCGCCTGCGGCGGATAGACCGCGAACGCCAGCAGGAACAGCGTGGACACCAGCAGCGCCGCACCGAACACGTTGCGCTTGCCGTAGCGGTCGGCCAGGCGCTTGGAGCAGCCGATGCCGACGATCATCGCCAGGATGCCGCCGGCGCTGAACACGCTGAAGGCGGAGGTCGGCGCATCCTGCGGCCAGTGCAGCGCGGTCAGCCCGGCGCTGGCGAGCAAGCCGTTGATGCCGGCGATGAAGCCGTTGAACCCGGCCTGGTCGAGGAAGCGGGTCAACGCCGCCGCATCCAGGTAGTACTTGAAGTAGTACACGTACATGCCGCCCTTCATCGCCAGGTTGACGAACACCAGGATGGTCAGGGCCAGCATCACCAGCCATGGCTTGTTGCGGACCAGGTCGCCCAGGTCCTTGCGCACGCTGGACGGTTCCGCGGCGATCGGCAGCACCCGCTCGCGGGTGGTGAGGAAGGTGATCAGGAAGCACAGCGTGCCGACCACCGCGAACAGCGCCATGGTGCGCTGGAAGCCCTGCGCCTTGTCGCCATTGCCCAGGATCAGCACCAGCGGCAGCAGCAGCACCTGGATCACGAACTGGGCGATGGTGACCGCGAAGAAGCGGTACGCCGACAGGCTGTTGCGCTGCTCCATGCTGCCGGTGAGCACGCCGCTGAGCGCCGAATACGGCAGGTTGTTGGCGACGTAGATCAGCACCAGCAGGGTGTAGGTGGTGAACGCGTAGATCACCTTGCCCTGCTCGCTCAGCGCCGGGGTGCTGAAGGCGAGCAGCGAGATCGCGCCGAACGGCAGCGCGGTCCACAGGATCCACGGCCGGAACTTGCCCCAGCGCGTGCGCGTGCGGTCGGCGAGCACGCCCACCAGCGGCGTGAACACCAGGGCGCCGAACAGGCCGACCACCGAGATCAGCGTGGCCGCGGTGCCGGCGGGGATGCGGTAGATGTCGGTGTAGAAGAACGCCAGGAACGTGATCAGGGTCTGGAAGATCAGGTTGGCGGCCAGGTCGCCCAGGCTGTAGCCGATCTTTTCGCTGAGCGGGAGGCGGTGCGTGCTGGTCATGGGCCTGGGAGTCGCGGGAGGAGCTTGCTGCCCTCTCCGCCGGGAGAGGGGCCGGAGGACGAGGGTACGGCGAAGGCGGAAGCAGGTGCAGCGGTTGCAGCGCGCCAGGCGGCAGGCCTGTTGCCGGCCGCGCGCGCGATGCCTCGCCGCAGCGGGGCACCGCGCCCGGCGCCAGGCTCAGAACGAGCCGCGGATGCCGAGCATGATGGTGCGTCCGGGCTGGTACAGGTCGTAGGTGGCGTTCGGATACTGGAAGGTGGTGCGCAGCGGTTCGTTGGTGAGGTTGGTGACGTTGAGGGTGATCTGCGGCGCCGAGCGGACCCACGCCAGCGTGTAGCTGGCCGACAGGTCCAGCTGCCCGCGCGCATCGGCCATCAGCCGCGCATCGGGAATGCCGTTCTGGTTGGCGCCGGAGATGATCATGTCGTCGTTCCAGGCGTAGGACAGGCGCACCGAGGCGTTGTTCTTCTCCCAGTACACCGTGCCGTTCCACAGGTTCGGCGCCACGCCCACCGCCACCGCCTGGATGCCGTCGCCCTCGGACTCCTGCTTGACGTGGGTGTAGTTGAGGCTGAAGCCCAGGCCGTCGAGCAGGCGGTCCAGCGGCTGCACCCAGATCGCTTCCAGGCCGCGGATGTTGAGCGTGCCGTCGGCGTTGACCTGGGTCTGCACGTCCACGGTGGCCGCGTTCGGCCCGCCGCGCTGGTCGATCGCGGCCTGCTGGGTCGCGGTCAGGTCGCTGTAGGCCACGCCCAGGTCCTGGAACGGAATGCGGCGCACGCCGTTGACGGTGAAGCCGTCGATGCGCTTGTCGAACAGGGTCAGGCCGACGAAGCCTTCGCCGCCGGTGTACCACTCGCCGCCGATGTCCACGTTGGTGGACCGGTACGGCGCCAGGTTGGAATTGCCCTGGGTGGCGGTCTGCGCGGAGGGATCGCTGAAGTTGGTGTTGGGCAGCATCGCGCTGGGATCGGGCCGGGTCAGCGTGCGCGAGCCCGACAGGCGCAGCACCACGCTGTCGGCCACGTCCCAGGCCACGTTGAACGAAGGCAGCAGTTCGTTGTAGTCCGAGTTCAGCACCTGGTAGCGGCGCACCCCGCCGATGGTGACCGGGCCGCTGATGGTCTGGTCGGTGGTCACGTAGCGCACGCCGGCGTTGAAGCGCATCGACCGGTTCCACACGTCGGTCTCGCCGTTGGCCTCGACGTAGAAGCCCCAGTTCTTCTCCAGGATGCCGCCGGTGGAGGCGCCGGTGTTGGCCGCGTTGGTCTCCGGCGCACTGTCGCTCAGGCCGTAGTAGCCGCTGTCGCGCAGGAAGCGGTCGAAGTCCACGGTGATGAAGCCGCCCTGGCCGGGCTTGAGGTAGGAGGCCAGCGCCGACTGCGGGATCAGCGAGCCGGCGCCGCCGGTGCAGGTGGCGGCGGCGCCGCGGCAGACCAGGGTCTCCCACGCGGCGCTGTTGTCGAAGCCGCGGATATGGCGCTCGGCCTGATCGTAGGCGACGCCGACCTTGACGTTGCGCTTGTCTTCGCCGAACTGCAGGTCGGCGCGCGCGCCGCGGGTCTCGGTCTCGCGCTTCTCGTTGCTGATGTTGAGCCGGCCGCCGGTCCAGCTCCAGCCCAGGTTCGGATCGTTGAGGTCCAGCGGGCTGTCGATCGAGGGCTGGTCGCCACCGGTATTGCTGTAATCCACCGTGGTGAACGGCGAGGTCACCAGGATGCTCGGCGACTGCCGGTACATCCAGCTGCGCGTGGCGTTGGCCTGCACGTTGAGCTTGATGTCCTGGTTCGCGCCGAACAGCAGTTCGGCGCCCGGATTGACGCTCCAGAACTTGACGTTCTCATGGTACGGGCGCGCTTCCAGGAAGTACTGGGCATTGGTGAAGGTGGCATCGGTGACGACGCCGTTGCCGTCCACCTGCATGTCCAACGGAATCATGTTCCCGTTGCGCCCGATCAGGTTCATGCTGGTGCGTTCGGTGTCGCGCTTGGCCTTGGAGAACAGCGTGTCCAGGTAGAAATGCGCGGTGTCGCTGGGCCGCCATTCCAGCGACATCACCGACGCGTCGCGGCTGCGGTCGCCCTGCATCTGCACGCGGCGACCCAGGCGCGGGATCAGCGCGTCGCTGATCTGCTCGATGCTCAGGCCGGGGTTGTGCGCCAGCAGCCAGGCGGCGTCGATGCTCTGCCCGGGGGTGAGGCCGGCGCCGGCGGTGACCGGCACGGTATCGGGAATGCGCCAGTTGCCGCCGCCGTTGGCGTTGCACGCGGCCGGCTGGTTGGTCGATGGCGTGCCGGCCGGCGGGGTCAGCCCGCACTGCGCGTAGGTCAGGCCCGGATTGGTCCAGCCCACGCTCTCGAAGCCTTCCACGCCGAGCTTGCTGCGCACCGAGGCCACGCCGAACAGCGCGCCGAAGGTACCGGCCGCGTTGGTCCAGCTGCCCATCAGCGCGCCGCGCGGCGTGGTCTTTTCGCTGGTGCTGTTCCAGTCGCCTTGCAGCTGGTAGGTCAGATGCGTGCCGGGCCGATCGAACGGCCGCGCGCTGCGCATGTCGACCACGCCGGACACGCCGCCTTCGAGCATGCTCGCGGTCGGCGTCTTGCTCACCGTCAGCTGGGTGAAGAACTCGGTCGGGAACAGATTCAGATCCACTTCGCGGTTCTGGTTCTGCGCATTGAGGCCGATCGAGGCGGTGGCGATGCTGGCGCCGTTGAGCGTGGTCTTGGTGAAGCTGGTGCCCAGGCCGCGGATGGCGATGTTCAGGCCTTCGCCATTGACGTCGCGCGAGAGCTGCACGCCGGGAATGCGGTTGAGCGACTCGGCGATGTTCATGTCCGGGAACTTGCCGATGTCCTCGGCGAACACGGTATCGCTGAAGGTCACCGAATCGCGCTTGGCGTCGGTGGAGAACTGGATGCTGCGGCGGTAACCGGAGACGGTGACCGTATCCAGTTGCTTCACCGCATCGTCGCCGGCCGGTGCGGGCGATGGCGCCGCCTGCGCCGCAGGCGCCTGCGTGGGTGGCGCGGTCTGCGCCCAGGCGCTGCCGGCGGCCATGCCGAGCAATGCGGTGGCCAGTGCATGAGACAACGTGGTGCGCGCGTAACTGTTCTTCACCGTGATCCTCCCCAAAAAACAGGCGACCTGCGGCTCCGTGAAGGTGACGCGGAGCGACCAGCCGACGAATTGCCCGAGCGACGGAAAAACGTGCAGCGACTTCAAGGCCCGTGGCTGGGCCGTGGCCGCGGATGTTAGCGCTACCAAGACGGCTGTCACGCTGCAGGGCAACATAAGCCCGCTACGCACCGATACATTCCGGAAAACGTGCGCATGGGTACGGCGGATGCGCGTAGCATCTCGATGTCCGCATCGCGTCTCGTGCTGCTGTGCACGATGGATCGCCTGCGGCGGCGTGCTAATGATAGCGCTACCAAACGGCGGCGACCGCCGCGCCCTGTGGGGATCGAAGCGTATGCACCGAACTGGGAACAGCGCAGATTGCGTGCTGCATCGCAATATCCGACAGCTGCACAGAAGCGGCGCCGCATGTTGCTGCCGACCTTCGCGACGCACTGCGCGCATCCAGGTCGCCATGCCGGTGCCGCGGACATGATTCCCTCGCCCGGCGCCGATGCGACCGACACCGCCGACACCGCCACCGGCTCGCGTCTGGGGCGCATGCGCTGGCGCATCTGCGCGCTGCTGCTCGCCGCCACCACCATCAACTACATCGACCGCCAGGTGCTCGGCGTGCTGGCGCCGTTCCTGCAGGTGCAGATCGGCTGGAACGAGATCGAATACGGCTACATCGTCACCGCGTTCCAGGCCGCCTACGCGCTGGGCCTGCTGTGCAGCGGCGCGGTGATCGACCGCTTCGGCACGCGCGCCGGCTACGCGCTGGCGATCGGCATCTGGAGCCTGGCGGCGATGAGCCATGCGCTGGCCACCAGCGTCGTCGGCTTCGCGATCGCGCGCTTCTTCCTGGGCCTGGGCGAATCGGGCAACTTTCCGGCGGCGATCAAGACCGTGGCCGAATGGTTTCCACGGCGCGAGCGCGCGCTGGCCACCGGCATCTTCAATTCCGGCTCCAACATCGGCGCCATCGTCGCCCCCCTGCTGGTGCCGGTGATCGCCAGCACCTGGGGCTGGCAGTCGGCGTTCCTGTTCACCGGCGCGCTCAGCGCCACCTGGCTGGCGGTGTGGTGGCTGAACTATCGCGCGCCGGAGCAGCAGCCGCGCCTGAGCGCGGCGGAACTGGCGCATATCCGCAGCGATCCGCCCGAACCCGTGCAACGGCTGAGCTGGGCGCAGGTGCTGCGCCACCGCCAGGCCTGGGCGTTCGTGGTGGCGAAGTTCGTCACTGATCCGATCTGGTGGTTCTTCCTGTTCTGGCTGCCCAAGTTCCTGCATGCCGAGTACGGGCTGAGCCTGCTGCAGCTCGGCGCGCCGCTGATCGTGATCTTCGTGCTCGCCGACGTCGGCAGCATCACCGGCGGCTGGATCGCCGGGCGCTTCATCGCCCGCGGCTGGAGCGTCAACCGCGCGCGCAAGACCGCGATGCTGATCTGCGCGCTGGCGGTGGTGCCGATCGTGTTCGCCGCGCGCGCCGACAACCTGTGGCTGGCGGTGGGGCTGATCGGCCTGGCCACCGCCGCGCACCAGGGCTGGTCGGCGAACCTGTTCACCCTGCCCTCGGACATGTTCCCGCGCCACGCGGTGGCCACCGTGGTCGGCATCGGCGGCTTCGCCGGCGCGGTCGGCGGCATGCTGATCGCCACCTTCATCGGCTTCCTGCTCGAGGCCACCGGCAGTTACGTGCCGGTGTTCCTGATGGCCGGCTCGGCCTACCTGCTGGCGCTGGCGCTGGTGCAGTGGCTGGCGCCGCGCCTGCAGCCGGCGCAGTTGCAAGACCATGCCTGACCGGGCTTGCCTGGTGCATGCCGGGAGGCGCGGACGTGCGGGCGTGCCCGCGTCCATCCCGACAGCGTTCCACCCCTGCTCCCCACCCATCGAGACGCCATGATGAAAACGATCGCTTCGCTTTTGTTGTCGCTGTTGCTGGCCGTTTCCGCCGCGGCCGGCGCCGCGCCGCTGGCCGCCGGCAAGCAGCGCTTCCTGGGCAGTGCCTACAGCCCATCGCAGGCGCAGGACTTCACCCGGTACTGGAACAAGGTCACGCCCGAGAACGCCGGCAAATGGGGCAGCGTGGAAGCGGTGCGCGGACGCATGGACTGGAGCGCGCTCGATGACGCCTACAACCTGGCCAAGCGCAACAACATGCCGTTCCAGATGCACGTGCTGATCTGGGGCAGCCAACAGCCGCTGTGGATGCGGACGCTGCCGCCGACGGAGCAGCGCGCCGCGATCGAGCAGTGGTTCGCCGCGGTGGCGCAGCGCTATCCGGACATCGACCTGCTGGAGGTGGCCAACGAAACCCTGCCGGGCCACAATCAGCCCGACGACAGGAAAGACGACAGCGGCAACTACCTGCAGGCGCTGGGCGGCGCCGGCAGCACCGGCTGGGACTGGGTGCTGCAGTCGTTCCGTCTGGCGCGGCGCCATTTCCCCCATGCCAAGCTGATGATCAACGACTACGGCATCACCAACAGTGCCGACGCCACGCGCCAGTATCTGCAGGTCATCCAGCTGTTGCAGCGCGAGCGCCTGATCGATGCGATCGGCCTGCAGCAACATGCCTTCGAGACGCGGGCGGACGTGCCGATCTCGGTCCACCGCGCCAACCTCGACACGCTGGCGGCGACCGGCCTGCCGATCTACGTCACTGAACTCGACCTGGACGGGCCCACCGATGCGCAGCAACTGGCCGACTACCAGCGCGTGTTCCCGCTGTTCTGGGAGCACCCGAGCGTGCGCGGCGTGACCCTGTGGGGCTTCCGCCGCGGCCTGTGGCGCGACAAGGAAGGCGCGTACCTGATCCGCGACGACGGCAGCGAGCGCCCGGCGCTGGCGTGGCTGCGCGGCTACGTGGCGAGCAAGCCGTAGCGCCAAGCGCGCTGCTTCCGACCATCATCCCTCCACGACCCGCCTGCCGACCATGACCCTGTCCTCCCCCGCCCTGTCCCTGCATCCCGACCGTCTGCTGCCGCCGGAGCCGGGCATGCGCGCGATCGCGCGCCGCCTGTACGCGCAGGTCGCCGCGCTGCCGATCGTCAGCCCGCACGGGCACACCGATCCGGCCTGGTTCGCCGAGGATGCGCCGTTCGCCAACGCCACCGAACTGCTGCTGGTGCCCGACCACTACGTGTTCCGCATGCTCTACAGCCAGGGCGTGGACCTGGACGCGCTGGGCATCCCGCGCGCCGACGGCAGCCGCGCCGCGGTGGATCCGCGCGCGGCCTGGCGCGTGTTCGCCGAGCGCTTCCAGCTGCTGCGCGGCACGCCCTCGGCGCTATGGTTGAACCATGTCTTCCACGAGGTGTTCGGCCTGCGCGTGCGCCTGGACGCGGCCAGCGCCGACCTGTACTACGACCGCATCGGCGAGGCGTTGCAGACCGCGGCGTTCCGGCCGCGCGCGCTGTTCGACCGCTTCGGCATCGAGGTGATCGCCACCACCGAGTCGCCGCTGGATCCGCTGCAGCACCACGCCACGATCCGCGCCAGCGGCTGGGGTGGGCGGGTGATCACCGCCTACCGCCCCGACGCGGTGATCGATCCGGAACACGAGCAGTTCCCCGATGCGTTGCACCGTTTCGGCGAGCTGACCGGCGAGGACGTGTACGCCTGGGACGGCTACCTGCGCGCGCACCGCCAGCGCCGCGCGTTCTTCGCACAGATGGGCGCCACCTCCACCGACCATGGCCACCCCAGCGCGGCCACCGCCGACCTGCCCGCGGCCGAGGCCGCGCGGCTGTTCGCGCGGGTGCGCGGCGGCGGTGCCAGCGCCGCGGACGCGGAACTGTTCCGCGCGCAGATGCTGACCGAGATGGCGGCGATGAGCGTGGACGACGGCCTGGTGATGCAGCTGCATCCGGGCTGCTTCCGCAACCACAACCGCAGCCTGTTCGCGCGCTACGGCCGCGACAAGGGCGCCGACCTGCCGCTGCGCACCGACTACGTGCATGCGCTCAAGCCGCTGCTGGACCGCTTCGGCAATACGCCGGGCTTCACCCTGATCCTGTTCACCCTGGACGAGAGCACCTACGCGCGCGAACTGGCGCCGCTGGCCGGGCACTATCCGGCGCTGCTGCTCGGCCCGGCGTGGTGGTTCCACGATGCGCCAGAAGGCATGTGGCGCTTTCGCGAGCAGACCCTGGCCAGCGCCGGTTTCTACAACACGGTCGGCTTCAACGACGACACCCGCGCGTTCCTGTCGATCCCGGCGCGGCACGATGTCGCCCGCCGCGTCGATTGCGCATTCCTGGCCAACCTTGTGGCCGAGCATCGCCTCGACGAGGACGAAGCGGCCGAGGTCGCGCTGGACCTGGCGTATCGGTTGCCGAAGCGGGCCTACAGGCTGTGACAGCGGGTGCCGCCTGCGTCGGCGCCGCGTCGGCGCGCGAACGTGCGCACACCGTCGTGGCGACGCCCAGGCGCGCGCCGCAACGCGCGCTCGCACCGTTGCTGGTACTGGCCATGCTTGCCGCCGGCCGCGTCGACGCGGCGCCGGCGCCGCAGTCGCCGCCCCCGCGCGAGCGGCTGTCGCTCGATGCCGATTGGCGTTTCCATCGCGGCGACGCGCCCGGCGTCGGCGACACGCTGGACTACGACGTGCGCCCGGACATCGCGCGCAGCGCCGACGGCAAGGTCGCCGATGCCCGCCCCGACGCCGCCGAGCGTGTCGTGCCGCGCACGCGGCCAGTGCTCAAGCCGTGGATCCTGCCCACCGGCAACGCCTTCATCGCCGACCCGGCGCAGCGCCACCCGCGCCCGCCCGGCGACCCGGGCAGCGACGTGGCCTTCGTGCGCGCCAACTTCGACGACAGCGCGTGGACGCGCGTGGACCTGCCGCACGACTGGGCGATCGCCGGGCCGTTCCTCAAGGACGGGCCGTACGGCGGCATGGGCCGGCTGCCGAGCTGGGGCGTGGGCTGGTACCGCAAGCGCCTGGACATTCCCGCCAGCGACCGCGGCCGCGCGGTGTTCCTCGACATCGATGGCGCGATGTCCTACGCCACGGTCTGGCTCAACGGCCGCCTGGTCGGTGGCTGGCCGTACGGCTACAGCTCCTGGCGCGTGGACCTGACCCCGTACCTGGTGCCCGGCGGCAGCAACCAACTGGCGATCCGCCTGGACAACCCGCCCGAATCGGCGCGCTGGTATCCCGGCGGCGGCCTGTACCGCAGCGTGTGGCTGAGCAAGACCGCGCCGGTGCATGTCGGCCAGTGGGGCACGCAGGTCAGCACGCCGCAGGTATCGGCGCAGGCGGCGACGGTGCGCGTGGCGGTGACGCTGGACAACAGCGGCGACGCGGCGGCGCAGGTGCAGGCCAGTACCGCGATCTATGAGCTGGATGCCGAGGGCCGCCGGCAAGGCGCGGCGGTGGCGCGGATCGCCGCGGCCAGTACCCGCATCGCCGCGCGCGCCAGCACCACGCTCGACGGCAGTGCACGCATCGTCAAGCCGCAGTTGTGGGGCCCGCCACCGACGCAGCGACCGCACCGCTACGTCGCGATCACCGAGGTGACGCAGGACGGCCGCGTGGTCGATCGCTACGAAACCCCGTTCGGCGTGCGCACGCTGCGCTGGGATCCGGACCGCGGCCTGCTGGTCAACGGCGAACACGTGCCGATCCGTGGCGTCAACAATCACCACGACCTCGGCGCGCTCGGCGCCGCGTTCAACCTGCGCGCCGCCGAGCGCCAGCTGCAACTGCTGCAGGGGATGGGCGCCAATGCGATCCGCATGAGCCACAACCCGCCGGCACCGGAACTGCTGGAGCTGACCGACCGCATGGGCCTGCTGGTGGTCGACGAACTGTTCGACAGCTGGGAAATGAAGAAGACCCCGCTGGATTTCCACCTGGTGTTTCGCGATTGGCACGAACCGGACCTGCGCGCGCTGCTGCGCCGCGACCGCAATCATCCGTCGGTGATCCTGTGGAGCGTGGGCAACGAAGTCGGCGAGCAATACACCGGCGAGGCCGGCGCGGCGATCGCGCAGCGCCTGCAGGCCATCGTGCACGAAGAAGATCCCACCCGCCTGGCCACCGCGGCGATGAACTACGCCGCGGCGGACATGCCGCTGCCCGCGGCGCTGGACGTGATCGGCCTCAACTACCAGGGCGAAGGCATTCGCGACACGCCGGAGTTCGCGGGCACCGAGCGCATCCGCAAGCCGCCGCAATATCCGCTGTTCCATGCGCGCTTCCCGCACAAGCCGATCTTCAGCAGCGAGACCGCCTCGGCGCTGAGCAGCCGTGGCGTGTACCTGTTCCCGGTCACCGCGGAGAGCAGCGCGCCGGTACGCGACGGCCGCGGTGGCGATTCAGTGGCCCACCAGGTCAGCGCCTACGAACTGCACGCGGTGGATTTCGGCGCCAGCGCCGACAAGGTGTTCGCTTCGCTCGACACGCACCCGTTCGTCGCCGGCGAATTCGTCTGGACCGGCTTCGACTACCTCGGCGAACCGACCCCCTACTACTCCTCGCGCAGTTCCTACTCCGGCATCTTCGACCTGGCCGGCTTTCCCAAGGACCGCTACTGGCTGTACCAGGCCCGCTGGCGCCCCGAGCTGCCGATCGCGCACCTGCTGCCGCACTGGACCTGGCCGGGCCGCGAGGGCCAGGTCACGCCGGTGCACGTGTTCACCTCCGGCGACGAGGCCGAACTGTTCGTCAACGGCGTCTCGCAGGGGCGCAAGAAGAAGGCGCCGCTGCAGTACCGGCTGCGCTGGGACGAGGTGGTCTACGCGCCGGGCGAACTGCGCGTGCAGGCCTACAAGGACGGCAAGCCCTGGGCCAGCGAGCGCGTGCGCACCGCCGGCCCGGCCGCGAGGCTGCAGGCCACGCCCGACCGCACCACGCTCCGCAACGACGGCCGCGACCTGGCCTTCGTGACCGTGCGCCTGCTCGACCGCGACGGGAATCCCGCGCCCACGGCCGGCGACCGGCTGCGCTTCCGCGTCGAGGGCCCGGGCGAACTCGTCGCCACCGACAACGGCGATCCCACCGACCTGGAGTCGTTCGCCGCGCCCGCACGCAATGCGTTCAACGGCCTGGCGCTGGCGATCGTGCGCGCCCTGCCGAGTGAGAGCGGCACCATCACCCTGCACGTCGAAGCGGACACGCTGCAGGCCGCGCACACGCAACTGCGGGTGCAGCCATGAACGATGCGCCCGTCGATACGCAGGCGCCGCCTGCACGTCGCTGCACGCGCACCACACCTCCGCGTGCCCCCCACGCTCGAACAAGGACCGCCACCATGCCCGCATTGCGCAAGACACGCGTCGCGACCCTGCTGTTGGCCTGCCTGCTCGGCACGGCGACGGCGGGCGCCGCCGACCGACCTGCCGCCGCGTCGCGCACGCCGAACGCAGCGGCGGACGGCCGCGGCCTCAAGGACGCCTATGCCGGCGCGTTCCTGATCGGCACTGCGGTCAACGCCGACATCGTCTCCGGCAAGGACGCCGCCTCCGCCGCGCTGGTGCCGCGGCAGTTCAACGCGATCACCGCCGAGAACGCGATGAAGGCCGAAGTGGTCAATCCGCGCCCAGGCGTCTTCGACTTCGCTGCCGCCGATGCCTTCGTCGACTACGGCCGCCGCCACGGCATGTTCGTGGTCGGCCACACCCTGGTCTGGCACAACCAGACCCCGGACTGGTTCTTCGTCGACGCGCAGGGCAGACCCAACGGCCGCGACGCGCAGATCGAACGCATGCGCGCGCACATCCAGGCGGTGGCCGGGCGCTACGTCGGCAAGGTGCAGGCCTGGGACGTGGTCAACGAGGTGATCGACGAGGACGGCAGCTACCGCAACACCAAGTGGGTGGAGCGCGTCGGCGACGGCGACGAACTGGTGCGGCAGGCGTTCCGCTTCGCCGCGCAGTACGCGCCCGATGCGCAGCTGTACTACAACGACTTCAACGCCTGGCGCCCCGAGAAGCGCGACGGCATCGTGCGCATGGTGAAGATGCTGCAGCGCGCCGGCATCCGCATCGACGGCGTCGGCATGCAGGGCCACTGGGGCCTGGACTACCCCAGCCTGCATGACATCGAGGCAGCGATCGACGCCTACGCCGCGCTCGGGGTCAAGGTGATGATCACCGAACTGGATGTGGACGTGCTGCCGCTGACCAAGGAAGGCCAGGTGATCGGCACCGGGATGGCGCACAAGCAGTTCCAGCTGCCCGAGTTCAAGCGCTACCTCGATCCGTACCGCGACGGCCTGCCGGCGGACGTCCAGGCGCAGCTGCGCGATCGCTACGCCGAATTGTTCCAGCTGTTCTGGCGCAAGCGCGACAAGCTGGCGCGGGTCAGCGTGTGGGGCGTGGACGACGGCATGTCGTGGAAGAACGACTACCCGGTGCCGGGGCGCCGCAACTATCCGCTGCTGTTCGACCGCGAACGCAAGCCCAAGCCTGCGTTCGACGCGGTGCTGGCAGTGCCGGCGCAGGCGCAGTAGCGCGCGCCCAACAGCGCGCGGCTGCGATCGGCGATCGACGGACGCCGTTCAACGGACGAACTGCATGTCGCCGTACTCCCACGTCCACGGCGCACCGGTCTTGCCCATGGCGAAGTCGATCAGGGCCGGGAACGCGCGCTCGGCGCGCACGTCGTTCGACAGGATGACCACGCAGCGCTGGTAGCGCCTGGCGCAGACCAGCAGATTGCCGGTGCTGTCGTTGTGCCCGCCTTTCAGGAACGCGGCGCCTTGCGCTCCGCGGAACGCCACTACGCCCAGGCCCGCGGCGAGGTCGGCGCGCCGGCGCTCGGGCGGGAGTTCGTCCTGCAGCGTCGGGAACTGCGACGCGGTGGTGATCGCCAGCTGCGGCGCGGTCAGCATCGACGCGCCCCGCGGCGAAAGCCCCTTGCCCGCGAGATAGCCTGCCGCGAACTTGGCCATGTCGGCGATCGTCGTGTCCATCGAGCCTGCCGCGCGCACCGTGCCGCGTTCATCGTGCGGCTCCACGCTGCCGTCCGCGGTCCATCCATCGGCCAGGTTGGCGGCGAAGTCCGGCCGCCAGGTCATGCTGGTGCGCTGCATGCCGAAGCGGTCGAACACGCGGCGCTGCATTTCCTGACCCACGTCCAGACCCAGGCCGCGTTCGAGCACGAACTGCAGCAGGATCAGGCCTTCGCCGGAATAGGCGTAGCGGCTGCCGGGAGCGAAGTGGATGCGCAGCTTGCCGTCGGGCTCCACGAACGCGAAGTTGGCGAAGCCGGCGCTGTGGGTCAGCAGCATGCGCGCGGTCAACATGCGCCAGCGGGGATCGCCGGCGAGGTCCGCCCAGGGTCCGTATTTCGGGTCGGCCGGATAGTCGGGGAGCGGTTTGTCCAGATAGTCGGCGATCGGGCGATCCAGGTCCAGCACGCCCTGCTCGGCCAGTTGCATCACCATGTAGGCGAACGCCATCTTGGTCAGCGATGCGCCATACATCACCGTGTCGGGCTGCAAGGGATCGCCAGCGGCGTTGCGCTTGCCATAGGCGCGCACGTGCACGACCCGCCCCTGGTCGATCACCGCCAGCGCGAGGCCGTTGGCATGCGTGGCGGCCAGCGCACGCGCCACTTGCGCATCCAGCGCGCTGGCGTTGGGCAACCGTGTCGGATGTGGCTCTGTTGCCAACGCAAGCAAGGGCCACACGGCCAGCAGGGCGGCAGCATATCGGCGCAGACGCATGACCTCTTCCTCCCTAGTTCGTCATGGCTGCACGATAGGGCGGCAGGCGTCGCGCGGCAGCGCCATTAAGTCAGGATGACTAGCGGGCTATGCGTACAACCCGCGGTGCAGGCGGCCGACGCCTTCTGGCCATGACCGCGAGGGAAAGCGACCGTCCGGCGACACGGTGCCGTTGTCGTCGCGGATGAGGCGAACGGAGGGGCCGCGCCACGGCGGCGGCCCCTGCCTGGCGCCGCGCGGCGAGAGATGGCGCGGCTCCGACGTGCAATACGGCTGCGGCTCAGCGCGTCAGGACCGGCGGCGACGTGGCCTGGGCCTGGGTCTGCGCCTGCGTGGCCTGCTCCTGCGCCTGCACCGTGCGCTGGGTCTGCGCCTGCTGCGCGGTCTGCTCCTGCAGCTGCTGGTAGGTCTCCTGCGCCGGCCGCGCGATCGCCTCGCTGGTCGTCATGTGCGCGCGGTTGGCGTAGGGATCGGGCGACGCCGTGGCGCCGTCGCGGTACACGAACGCCAGCTCGCCGCCCTGGTGCGCGCCGGTGGGCCGGTTGAAGCCCACCGACAGCTGGTCGCGCTCGCTGAAACCGCTCTGCCTGGCCAGCAGGGTCAGGCTGGCGGTCATGCGTTCGCTGTTATCGTCCCAGCCCTTGCCCAGCGCCTGCTCGGCCTGGGCCACACCGCTGCGCACCTTGTCGTGCAGCGCGCGGTCCGCGCCGGTCGGCTCGGCCGCAGGTGCGCCGGCACGCGGCGCCGGCGGCGTCGCGCCGGTATCGCGGAAACCGTTCGGGATCCACGCCGCCGGCACCTTGGCTTGGTCGATGCCCAACGCTTTCAGGTCGGCGCGCACTTCCGGCGGCGCACGCTTGGGATCGCGCAACTGCGCGGCGTCCTCGGCTTCGGCGACCAGGCCCAGGTCGCGCGCACCGTAGTTCTGCGGATAGCCGCGCGCGTCGTAGAACAGCTTGCCCATCGCCTCGACGTTCTTCGGCGCGTTCGCGTCGATCTTCAGGTCGTTGCCGAAGGTCAGCCCGTCCTTGGCCTTGTAGGTCGCCTTGGCGCCCTCGCCATCCTTGTCGATATAGTTGGCCATCTCCGTGCTGGCGTTGTACAGGTCCTTCAGCGTCGCCTTGGGATTGCTGTGCTTGACGTAGTCGGCCAGCGTGTTGATCCCGGCGATCTCGTCCTTGGACTCGCGCGTGCGCTCCTCCGCGCCGTGCGCCTTCAGTGCCGCGGTGTAGTCGTGCGGCGAAGGCGACCTGGCGATCTCGTCGATCTTGTCCTTGAACGCGGCATCGGACTTGTCGATCGCCGCCTTGTTGATCGCATGGCCGATCTCGTGGCCGAGGATGATCCGCGCGGTATTGGCCGAATCGTCGCGCGGCGCATCCATCTTGGCGGTACGCAGCACGTCCATCGGCAGCAGGATCTCGCCGGTGCCCGGCCGGTACGCGCCGCCGCCGTCGCGCGGATGCGGCCCGAACCCGGACAGCTGCTTCTGCTCGATCGCCTGCTCCACCCGCGCCTTCAGCTCGGGCGTGTTGTCCAGCATCTTGCGCAGCGCCTGGCCTTCCTTGGCGTGCGCCGTCTCGAACGTGTCCACCATCTTCTTCAGGTCATCGTCGGTCGCCATCACCCATCTCCTTATGCGGTGGCCAGGATCTGCAGCTTCGACACGCAGGCCTGCGCATCATCCGCGCCGACAGCGTTGCCGACGAACGCGTACACCACCACGGCGCCGCGCTCGAAATGCCAGCGTCCCGGGCTGCCCAGGCGCGGCGGCGCGATCCACTGCGCGGCGAAGCCGGCCTCGGTCAACGCCTGCTTGTACGCACCGAGCGGCTGCGTGCAGCGCGCCGGCGCAGCGGATGCCGGTGCGAACGTGAAGTCCAGCCGCGACGGCGGCTGCCCATCGGCATCGGCGACCGACTCCAGCGCATAGCGCCCGCCGCCGGCGACCGGGCCCGACGCGCTGAACGCATGCGCGGTGTCGCCGGCCTCCACCTGCAGGCCCGCATGCGTGGCGACCTGCGCCGGGGTCAGGTCCTGCTTGCCGCCGATCGCCAGGATCAGCCGCACTACGCCTTGTGCCAGTTGCTCTGGCGTCATCTCCGACATGGCCCGCTCCTTTGTAGTGGGAATCGATGAAGGTGGGGGTTGCGCACCGGCGCAGGCGGCCAGCAGCGCCGCCGCCAGCAGCGTCGCGCCGCGCTGCACGAGCCGGCGCCCAGCGCGCGGCGGTGGGCGGATGTCGCCGGGGGAAACAGAGTCCATGGTGCGCCTCTCCTTTGAACGCCTGTCGCGCGTGTCCGCGGCCAGGCATGTTGCCGGCGATTGTAGCCATCGCGTCGGCACGCTGCAGCCCGCACGGGCGCGCCACCGTGGCCGCGAGCATACGCAGCCGTGCGGGCGCGCGGAGGTGAAGAGCACGCGCCCGGCAGATGGCATCATCGCCCCACACCACCCAGGAATCCTCCGATGCGATTGCCGACCCGCGTCCTGCTCGCCGCCTCCGTGCTGGCGTTGCTCGCCTGCTGTGCGAAGAGCCAGCCGCCCGCGCCGCGCTTCCCCGTGATCGGCCATGTCACCGCGTTCGACCCCGCGTTCAGCGACACGGTAGCGGCGGACGCGCGCATCGAACGCATCGCCGAAGGCTTCACCTGGTCGGAAGGCCCGGCCTGGGTCCGCGACGGTGGCTACCTGCTGTTCAACGACGTGCCGCAGAACACCATGTACCGCTGGTCCGAGCGCGACGGCCTGTCGGTGTTCCTCAAGCCCTCCGGCTACGCCGGCCCGACGCTGGACGTCTTGCGCGAGGCCGGCGCCAACGGCATGCACGCCGAGCCGTCCGGCAGCGTGCTGCTCGCCGATTCGGGTACGCGCGCCGTGGCCCGGCTCGATCCAGCCACGCGACGCAAGACGATCCTGGCCAGCGCCTACGACGGCCACCGCCTCAACAGCCCCAACGACCTGATCCAGCGCAGCGACGGCGTGGTGTTCTTCACCGACCCGCCTTACGGCCTGAAGGACGGGGACAACTCCCCGGTCAAGGAACTGCGCTTCAACGGCGTCTATCGCCTGGACACCGACGGCAGCGTGCACCTGCTCGACGACAGCCTGAGCCTGCCCAACGGCATCGCCCTGTCGCCGGACGAACGCACCCTGTACGTGGCCAATTCGGACCCGGCGCGGCCGATCTGGACCGCGTACACGCTCGACGCGCGCGGCGAAGTCATCGGCAAGCGCCTCTTCGCCGACGCGTCCGACATCGTCGGCGACGCCAACCCCGGCCTGCCGGATGGCATCGCCGTGGCCAGCGACGGCCGCTTGTTCGCCACCGGCCCCGGCGGCGTGCTGGTGTTCGCACCCGACGGCCGCCGCCTGGGCCGCATCGAAACCGGCGGCCCCGTCGCCAACTGCGCCTTCGGCGACGACGGCCGCACCCTGTACATGACCTCGCACAAGATCCTGGCGCGGGTGCGGGTGAAGGCGACGGGGCTGGAGTTTGCGCCGTAGGGCGGCGCGGATGCATCTGTTCGACGCTGACGAGTTGCGTGCCAAAAAGCCAGACGAAAGAGATTCAAGGCACGAAAAGATTCCTACCATCGCCTGGCTCCAGAACGCTGATTCGGCCGGATATTCATCGATCGCCGAAGGCGCGTTTGAGCGAATGGCATTATCGCGATGCAATGGAGCATTCGACCCAGCGCCGCTGCACGACTCGACCAGACTTAGGGCTTAGGCACATGCTCTTCGGCAATCCCGACACCTTCGCGCTCGAAGCCATTGTCGAACCTGGCCCTGACTTCCCCTCCTTTCTCGGGGCTAATGTCACAGGAAGATTCCGGCTCTTTTTCGACAGGCTTGAAGTTGGCCTGTTCTCGGAGCCTTGTTGCGTCTTGGGAACATTGAGCGGGCACTTGATGGACAAGTGCGCAAGCAGCAATGCGCTCTGGCATCCATCGCTTGCGGGCAAGACGCCTGATGTCTGGTTCAAGCTCCTGGACGACGCGCTTTACCGTGTTGGCCACCCAGAGCAGCAAGATGCCTACCATTGCATGGATTTCCTAACCAACGTCTCCGAAGCATTGAACAACGTCAAAGGCTTTCTGCTCGCCCCTCCGGGTGGGACGTTGCATGTGCTCTTGCAGCTGCCGGGCTCCGACGTCGTTCACCACAAGACCGTTCCATTGCCCGAGTTCTGCGCTGTTTCATCCCAGTTCTCGTTATGGCTGGGAGAACAAGAACGCCGGCGCATGGAAAGCGACTGACCACTCGCTACTCTTGCCCGATCCGATCCAACGCAGCCAACACATCGTCCGACAACGACAACTCAGCCGCCGCCAGGTTCTCCCGCAGATGCGCAACCGACGAGGTTCCCGGGATCAGCAGGATGTTCGGCGCACGCGCCAGCAGCCAGGCAAGCGCCACCTGCATCGGCGTCGCGCCGAGTTCCTGCGCAATGGACGACAGCGCGTCGGACTGCAACGGAGAGAAACCGCCGAGCGGGAAGAACGGCACGTAAGCGATGCCGTCGCGGCCCAGCGCATCGATCAGCGCATCGTCGGCGCGGTGCGCCAGGTTGTAGTGGTTCTGCACGCACACCACCTTGGCGATGCCCCGCGCTTCCTGCACCTGCGCGGCCGTGGCGTTGCTGATGCCCAGATGCCGGATCAGCTCGCGCTGCTGCAGCTCGGCGAGCGCGCTGAACTGCGCTTCGATCGAACCCTCGCTGGGCTTGTACGCATCCAGCATCACCCGCAGGTTGACCACGTCCAGCACCTCCACGCCAAGGTTGCGCAGATTGTCGTGCACCGCCTCGGTCAGCTCGGCGGGACTTTGCGCCGGCAGCCAGGAGGCGTCGTCGCCACGCACGGCACCGACCTTGGTGACGATGGTCAGCTGCTGCGGATACGGATGCAGCGCCTCGCGGATCAGCTGGTTGGTGATGTGCGGCCCGTAGAAGTCGCTGGTGTCGATGTGGTCCACGCCGGAGGCCACCGCCTCGCGCAACACCGCCAGCGCCGCGGCGCGGTCCTTGGGCGGCCCGAACACGCCCGGCCCGGCCAGCTGCATCGCGCCGTAGCCGATGCGGGTCACGCGGCGGTCGCCGAGGGAAAAGGTGCCAGCTGTCGAAAGCTTGCTCATGACTGCCTCCAGAAGGGGTGGGCCGAAGCCCGGATGAGGGCTGCACTGTAGGCCGCGCGCCGATGCGCGATAATCCGGTCGAATCGGCACGGGCTGTGCGGGATCTCGAACAATGACCACGGACCTGCAAGACCTCTACGCCTTCCTGGCGGTACTGCGCGGCGGCGGCTTCCGCGAAGGCGCGCGGCTCAGCGGCAGCTCCGCCTCCAGCCTGAGCGAGGCCGTGCGGCGCCTGGAAACCCGCCTCGGCGTGCGCCTGTTCAATCGCACCACCCGCAGCGTGCTGCCGACCGAGGCCGGCGCGCGCCTGGCCGAACGCCTGATCCCTGCCCTCGGCGAAGTGGAAGCGGCGCTGGACGTGGTCAACGGCTTCCGCGACCGCCCCAGCGGCACCCTGCGCCTCAACGTGCCGGGCGCCGCCGCGCGCCTGGTGCTGCCGGCGATCGTCACCCCGTTCCTGAAGGCCTATCCGGAGATCAGGCTGGAGGTGATCGTGGAAGACAGCTTCGTCGACATGCTGGCGGCCGGCTGCGACGCCGGCATCCGCTACGACGAGCGGCTGGAGCAGGACATGATCGCCGTGCCGATCGGCCCACGCATGCAGCGCTTCGCCACCGCCGCCTCGCCCGGCTACCTCGCCGTGCACGGGCACCCGCAACACCCGCGCGACCTGCTCGCGCACGCCTGCCTGCGCGGCCAGTTCGCCAGCGGCGCCATCCCGGCCTGGGAATTCGAACGCGACGGCGAAGTCGTGCTGGTCGAACCGACCGGCCCGTTGCTGGTGCGCCTGGGCGCCGCGGTGGACCTGGCCATCGACGCTGCCGTCGGCGGCCTGGGCGTGATCCACCTGTTCGAAGACTGGCTGCGCCCGCACCTGGACAGCGGCGCGCTGCAGCCGGTGCTGGAACCGTGGTGGCAGAGTTTCAGCGGCCCGTTCCTGTACTACCCCGGGCGTCGCCACCTGCCCGCGCCGCTGCGAGCGTTCGTGGATTTCATTCGGACGCCGTGAGTGCGGTGCAGGGGAGACGCCACGACGCCGCTCCGGCATTCGGAATACATCGCTAACCGCTGCTCCCCGCTCCCTGCTCCCTGTAGGAGCGGCTTCAGCCGCGACCCGCCTCACCGACAACGCCCAGCGCGCCTGCCGGAGGCACGCCATCTGCATCGCCCCACCACTTGCAAGAAAACTCCCAACTACTCCCGAAACCGCCGCAACCAAACAAACCCAGGCACAGCGATCCGCATCGTCGACGTCCCATCCCACGCCAACACAAACCCCGCATCCACCAACGCCGCAGCGACCTGCTGCCCAACCGCAAGATCCGCATCCGCCCCACCCTGCAAATCCCCGAACGCGATAAACAACCCGCCGCCGTCCACCGCGCACTCCACATCCTGCCCGTGGTAGAAACAATAGCCGCGGTACTCGCCCTCCGGCGCCTCCGCCACCGCCTCGGTCACCTCGGTGTGGCCATCGGACATCGTGTAGCCGGCATTGGCCAGCGCGCAGATGCCCGCATCGTGCAACTGCTCGAACACCGCATCCAGGCGATCGCAATCGGTCAGCGACGGCCAACCCTGCTCCGCCTGCTGCTTGGCCTGCCACTGGCTGCCGACCGCGGCACGCAACATCGGTTCATCGCACTCGTCTTCCAGAATGTCGTCGAGCATCTCCTCGCGGATCTCGGACTTAGAGTAGTAGCCGGACCAGACCCACTTCCGGATCGAATCGAGGACATACGCATCGGTCTCGTTCACGCTCGCTCCCTGTTAAGTGCCAGGCACTCGCCTGGCGCGCACGGTAACAGGGCGACGTTTCGATCTTGGAAACGCCGAGTGAATCTAAGGATCGAGGCCAGCGCTATCGAAGCAAAAGCCGACCACTGACACCACGCCAGTCGCCGCCTCACGCGACGCTGGCGTGGCCACGGCGGCGCACGCCATACGAAAGTGCGCACACCAATGACGTCAGACCTTGGATCGCAGCGCACGCGAAGCGGCGCGGGTTACCCGCGCCTTCTTCTTCCCCGCATTCGGCGCCGATGGCGCAACCGCAGCCTGCACGCGGCTGATCAACAACACCCCGCGCCCCACCGTCACCCGCAACGCATCGCCCACCGCAAAACCGTACTGCTCCAACCAGCGCCCGGACAGGCGCAGCTTGGGCACCGCACAGCCAACGACATCCTCGGCGCGGCGCACGTCATAGTGCTGGTAACTCATCGTGCATCGCTCGGGCACGCGGAAGCGCAAGCGCGCCGCGGCCTGTGTGCCGAATGGGGAGGCATCGGCGGTCGCGGGGTGCTCAGCGGCCTGCGTGTCGGCTGATCGAGCGCGATGCCTGGGTGTACGCGACGCGGACGTAGCCTTGGGGGGAGTGAAGGTGGTTCTGTTGAAACGGTGCATATCGGACTCCTTGTGTGCTGAGGAATCCACCGACTCGCTGTCAACCGAGGTGGCGGACGGTGCGCGGTTGACAGACCGGCCACAAGGAACCGGCAGACCTTTCGGCCTCCGCACACCGCCCGCCAAAGGACGAGCACGCGACCCATCCCGAAAGCCGGGCAAAAGAAAAGCGCCGACATCGAGCAATGGGCGCTGGTGCGCCTTGTGGTTTCAGGCTGTCAATCCCGGCTGCGGAATGTGCCGCAGCATTTCGATCATGCGACTTGGCATTGAATCCTGTCAATGGATTTCCATCCACGATTTCAAGCAACTTGTTGGCAAAAGGAAGCCTGGCGACAACGAATCAAACGTCTACCGGCCCGATGACTAGAGTGCTTGCGACCGTCGAATTGTGCTGATACCGTCACATCGATAAGCCATAGCGAAGGACGCCATGATTAGGCACAAGGATTACACACCTATCGAAGGGGAATCTATTGGCGTGATGAGTTCGGCACGCCAGATTAGTCGAAGGAAGTCAGGAATAGACGCCTCGATTACAATCCAAACTGTCGCCGAATAGTAGTTAGCCCTCTATGACAATTGCTCTTGCTTGGACGCGTCGAGTAGGAGAGGTTCACGAGCTTGTCGTTTGCACTGACAGCCGCCTTTCCGGATACGGGGAGTGGGACTGTGGTCCGAAGGTAATCCCAATGCCACGCAACGACTGCGTTCTTGCTTTCGCAGGATGGACACTCTACGCCTATCCGTTTATCGTCCAGGCACTCTCCGCTGTCAAGCAACACCCCAAAGCGCTGAGCCGAGCACTGGACATAGAGGACTTAAAAGGGCATCTCATCCGCGTGTTCAACCACATGCTCGCATTCCATAAGAACATTCCGGCTAAAGATGCGCCTGCTGTACAGTTCTTGCTCGCGGGCTGGTCATGGAAGCGCAACAGGTTCATAACTTGGGTTATTCATTACGACCAGCGCATACAGCGCTTCACCCATCGTCGTGTACAGGGATGGTCTGGCACCAACGGAAATAAGTATCTCGCATTCATTGGAGACTACTTTGAGGACTTCAAGAAAGATTTGATCGCAAAGCTTCGTACAAAAGGCAACCTAGCTTCTGGCGCCTTTGATATGGAGCCGTTTGAGGTCTTAAGAGATATGCTTCGGTCCAATGCGTTTCATGCCATTGGCGGCTCGCCGCAACTTGCAAAAGTCTACCGGCACTCAAATGTTGTCCCTCACGCGATTCATTGGCCTGATGCGTCATCAAAATTGGTCAGCCTACTGGGCAGGCCGTTGCTGCCATACGAGACGTCTCAATTTTTGCTTCTTGACCCCGATACGCTTTTGATCAAAAAGCACGAGTAGAGGGCTAACAATTCATTCAAGCCGAACTGGCTTCGCCAGTCGGCTTAATTCAGGCGTTAGGCAGCATGAGCAAGAAATCTTCGAGCTCAACGAGAAAACGACCATCGCTGTTCGTAATTACGTTCGGTTGGCTCGTGGGCCTGGTCGCGGTCGGCTACGGCTCGATCATGCTTTTCCTACATCCAGCAGGCATCGGCCCATGTCGTCGCAACTGCGGCTTGGACCAAGCTTTCCTAACATTTCTCGGCCAACCCTTGTACAACCTGACTTTCGGCATGATCTGGGTAGCAGTTGGGCTGGCACTTGTCGTTTTCCTGTTCTACCTGCGGGCTCGCAAGTGACATGGCAACAATGCGGCCTAGCAATTCATTCAAGCCGAACCCGCTTCGCGGGTCGGCTTAATTCAGGCGTTAGGCCTCAATGCGAGTAATAGTCGGACTGAAACAAGGCGAAGAGTGCTTTCACCTTCTATGGTTATCGGAGAGTCGGAGCGGCATCTACATTGGCCACTTCACTGGGGTGGTGGACGTGCATTCCTCATATCATCAAGACGGAACCCGGCACTCCAGAGTTGCCAAGTCACATCATCAGCGATGGAAGGACGTACCACTCAGATCCCACAGCGGCGTTAAGCAACTACTTCACAGCAGCATCTCAATTAAAGCTCCGCATGATCGCTGGCCGTCAGTCGCATCCGCTCGCGATGAACTAGTAGTCTTGAACGGTGGACAATTCGCTGGCTACAATACGTTGGCTGTAGATGCTTGGCTATCTGACACTAACAGTGAGAGCACACTAGAGCGCCGCGCGGAGCACACCCATCAACAGTTGGGGTTTCATCACATCTCACTTTCAACCTGGCGCCTCTCCCACTTTCCAAACTTGCTCTTCGCACTGTCATTTTGGGCGGCAAATACGCATGCACCGGTTGAGGGCTAACAATTCATTCAGGCCGAACCCGCTTCGCGGGTCGGCTTAGTTCAGGTGTTATGCCTTGGAGAGCGACATGCAACGTGACATGGACCTCGTACGCCAAATTCTGTTAGCTGCGGAATCAAAGCCGCATGGCTTCGGTCGGACCGAGCTAGCAATTGACGGATACACCGATGAGCAAATTGGGTACCACGTTTACCTTTTGGGTCAAGCCGGGCTGGTTGAGTCGATAGATCGCACCAATATCTCGCGCAAGAGCCCGTATGCTTCAATCAAAACTGTCACATGGATAGGTCACGAGTTCTTGGCTTCGGCTCGCTCACCAAAAGCTTGGTCGCAAGCCAAGGATCTTATGCACAAGGCTGGCGGCGGCTCTTTCCAAGTCTGGCAATCTGTACTAACACAGCTGGTTAAGCAGAGTCTTGGCCTCGGTTAGGCAGCTAACAATTCATTCAAGCGGACGCCGCTTCGCGGCGCGGCTTAATTCAGGCGCTACGTACTTAGGGGGGTTCATGCTGAGCTTCATTAAAAGCCCACGGATCGATCGGATCTACTATGCGGATATATTCCGTATCAACACCAAGATTTGCGTAATTCTGGGACACGGCAAGAGCACTGCGGCTCGAATTGCCGCTAATCAAGAGGGCGAGAACGACCTAGCTCGCGACTCAGTTGCTATAGACGAGGTTGGTGGAGTTCTTGAGGCTGGCTACGACTTGGGAGGCTACGGTGCGTACGCCGACCCAAGCTCAACTTTGCATGCGATGCACCCGGTATCAAAGATGATCTACTGTCTTTCGCCTGAGCAAACGAACGAAATCCAAGCACGAAACACTTTAGTCAAATGCTCACCATCTCATATGGCGCAGCTGGCCGTAACGTACCCATATCCGGCCACAGTTGCGCAGTATGTTTGCACGCCGACGGAAATGGAAATGTACTCCTCGGCCTCTGGAAGGGCGCAAATACTTGAACATTTGTTTTTGCAAACCAGATTTTCCGATACGTACCTAATGCCCTTCACCTCAAGCGTTGAGGAAAAAGCAGCCATATATAGACATGAGGTCTGATTTCCCAACAGTCCATTCAAGCCGATGCCGCTTCGCGGCGCGACTTAATTCAGGTTTTAGGTGCAGGTCATGAAATTCGCGACCGTCTTACTCGCTTTTCTGGTATCTGTGCCTGCTGCGCATGAACAAAACCATACGACTTCTGGATTGGATACATTAGGCCGCCAACTTGCTGCATTCCGCGCCATGCCCGTTGGGGACCCCTCGCCAACACCCGTCGCCTGCCCTTCTGACGGTATTTTGCATGGCTACATCGGCCTTGACCGCCAAGAGCTCTATCGCAGGCTTGGAAAGCCCGACTGGGTCAATCCGCGGACATCGCGACACTGGTACAGCCTTACTCGCCCGATCTCAAGCAACTGGCGGGGCGGTGGCTACTGCTCGATTGGCTTCTCATTCGACGACAAAGACGTGGTTGAGGATGTGTCCATTTCAATTGCAATGTAGGCCTGCTCCACCCTAACAATTCATTCAATCCGAGCCCACATCAGGGCAGCGCCCAAGTGCGAAAAATTTGGGTCAGAGCGTAATTTTGTCCAGGTCTTGCGCGTAGAAGTGCACTCTGACCCCAGTTCTTATCGCACGACAGCGGCAGGCAGGCGACTTCACCACAGGCTGGGATCATGAGACAGTCCTTCCGAGATCATGAGCTCGGCATATGGTTTTACCTCACATCTTAGGTCCGTGACCGAAATGCCCTTCACACCCATACATCTCGGTCCAGGGCTGGCTTTCAAGGCCGCAGGAGGTCGCCATTTCAGCTTTATGGTGTTTGGCGGCTCGCAAGTCCTCATGGACATCGAGCCTCTGATTGGAATCCTGCAAAACAAGCCGATCCTCCACGGCGTTACACACACACTGTTCGGCGCCATGGTCATCGGCAGTCTAGCGGCGGCCACTGGCAAACCCGTCAGCTCAGCTGTGTTGAAACTTCTCAGGATTCCCCACCCGCCACTCACATGGACTGCCGCAGTGTCGGGCGCGTTCGTCGGGACTTACTCCCATATCGTGCTT
The DNA here is from genome assembly GCF_013410075.1 of Xanthomonas sp. JAI131. Classification (NCBI taxonomy): domain Bacteria; kingdom Pseudomonadati; phylum Pseudomonadota; class Gammaproteobacteria; order Lysobacterales; family Lysobacteraceae; genus Xanthomonas; species Xanthomonas sp. JAI131. The sequence continues at coordinate 428,369 of NZ_JACCCN010000004.1, forward strand.
GACGGCATCATGCATTCGGACATCATGCCTCTGTGGCCACTGGTGTCAGGCAACCCGTTGTTTCGCGTCGTTGACATCGATCAGCTTCATATCGTTTGCCTGCTCGCTGGCGTCATTGGCCTTGCGTGGCTCGGGCTGAAGGCGGTGTTCAAGCGGCGGACCTGAGGCATGCAAACGTCGGGCCGCAGGAAGGTCACAAAATGTGGCCAGAGGAAATATCCAACCTCAGGCGCACACTCCTTCTTCTTGCCTTCTCCAGCTTTTTGACCGCAACTTCCTCACTCTTTCGATGGATGCAGCACAGGCGCATGCACCGCCATCAGCGCCGCGATCCATTCGATGAAGACGCGCAACTTGGCGCTGACGTGTCGGTTGGGCGGAAACGCGACGTACAGCGGCATCGGCTCCAGCCGCCAGTCGGCGAACACCTGCACCAGCTCGCCGCTGGCCACATGCGGCCTGGACATGTAGTCCGGCAACCACAGCACGCCCATGCCCGCCAATCCCGCGGCGAGATAGGCATTGCCGTCGTCCACCGCCAGTACATGGCGGCCTTGCACGTTCAGCCGCTCGCCGTCGCGCTGCATGGCATAGGCCACGATCTTCCTGCCGCGACTGGAACCGGTGAAGCCGACGATGCGATGGTGCGTGTCCTCCAGCTCGCGCGGGTGCGCCGGCATGCCGGCGCGCTCCAGATAGGCCGGGGCGGCGAACACGCCGGCCTGCAGCTCGCCGATGCGCCGGGCGCTCAGCGATTGGTCGTTGGGGACGCCGCCGCGCACCACGCAGTCCACGTTCTCGCCGATCAGATCCACGCGGCGATCGCTGACCCCCAGATCGAGTTGGATCTCCGGATAGCGCGCGTGGAACGCCGGTAGCGCCGGCACCAGGATCAAGCGCGCCAGCGGGCTGGGCACGTCCACCCGCAACCGGCCGCGTGGCGCGGCGGCGGCGCCGGACAGGCTGGTTTCGGCATCGTCCAGATCCGCCAGCAGCTGGATCACGCGCTCGTAGAACGCCGCGCCGTCCGGCGTCACGTTGACCTTACGCGTGGTGCGATTGAGCAACTTCACGCGCAGACGCGCTTCCAGCTGCTGCACCGCCTGGGTAACGCTGGCCTTGCCGACGCGCAAGGTCTCCGCCGCTTTGGTGAAGCTGCCGGTTTCGACCACCCGCGCGAAGGCCAGCATCGCCTCGAACCGGTCCATCCGTGCTCCAGGGGCATTGGGATTGTTTGGATTCTACAAACAGTGCTGCAGCGATGCGTCGGTTTATCCGCCGGCATCCTGCGCGTACCGTCTTGCCCTTGTCATGACTGGCCCGCGCGGGCCGAGGAAGAGAACACAGATGGCCACACGCGACGTTGTTTTTCCGCCGGGGCGACAGGCCCTGTACGAGCGCAATCGCTATTCGCCGGCGGTACGGGCCAACGGTTTGTTGTTCGTGTCCGGGCAGGTCGGCAGCCGCGAGGACGGCTCGCCCGAGCCGAACCTGGAAGCGCAGGTGCGGCGCGCGTTCGACAACCTTAACGCCATCCTCGCCGCGGCAGGTTGTACATTCGACGACGTGGTCGATGTCACCTTCTTTCTGGTCGACCCCGACACCACGTTCGACACCGTCTGGAAGGTGCTGCCCACGTATTGGGGCGAGGCGCCGTATCCGACCGTGACCGCCGTGGGCGTCACCTGGCTGTATGGGTTCCAGTTCGAGATCAAGGTGATCGCGACATTGCCCGAGTCACTGTAGCGACGCATCGTATTGGGCGCACGAGGAAGATCCATTTTTGTCGCGCACTCCCTCCGATGCAGCTGTTGCGATCCCTGTGGTCGCCTTCTTCACCATCGCACCGCTTGGCCTATGCCATGGAAGAACGGTTGATGTAAGGTCTCATCCCAAGTAACAGGGTCAGATTCACTTAAGAAGCCAACTTGACCCTGAGGTTTCTGAGGTTTCGCTGTTGCACGCGACGACAGCCAAGGCTTTAAGCCATGCGGCGAAGCGATGTGGCCTGAAGTATCAGGCGAGCCCGTCATCGGGACCACTGGACAAGAGCGAGCCATCCCGCGCGACTCTTGCGCCGCACGCCGGGCAGTGCCATCCCCCCAGCATCGCTTCGCGCGCATTGCTTGGCTTGCGGAACCTCGGCAGGAGCGTCTTGCACTTCGGGCACGACTTGCGAGGAAGCAGGAACGCCACGACCAGCACCGCTGCACCGCCAGCGATACCGCCAACCACCGCGAATGCCAAAACCGCGTACATGAACATGCTGCCAGGGCCTCACATGGGGCGTGGGCGGTTGCGAAACCTTCCGCCCGAATACGTCAGTTCCATAGTACGACCACGGCAACGACGGATGAAGCCACGAGAAGTGGCAAGGCCAAGAGCAGCAGCTCCGCGAGGCGGCGACGCGGCCGAGGCGCAGGCAGACGCACAAACGACCCGACCCCGAGACCCAGGGCAACCAAGGAAAGAAAGCACATGGCCAACAACCCGAGCCCCCAGGCCCCGAGCAGGGGCATGCCGCACACGCCACCGTCCTGCGTCTCGGCCCACTGGCTGAAGCGCCAGGAAAAATAGGCGACGTACGCGGCCGGCGCGAGCACCGACAGCACCAACATGGCGATGGAGCAGGATCGTAACGTCATCTCGGTGCCACCCTCGGCGTCCTCTCGGCGCAGACGACACAGCGCTGCTGAAGCGTCGCGCAGTCAACGCAAATCTTCCAGGCACTGTTGCAGTAGTTTTTGCTTGCAGCGCCGCCTTGACCGTTCCAGGTTGCGCCGCACAGCGTACAGCTGCGGAAAGAGCGGTTGCGTTCAGCCGCCTTGCAAGCTTGCGAGCAGAAGGGCGTATCTCTCTGAGACGCCATGTCGTTCTCTTGGTATCCAGCTGTCATGTAAGCGCCTGGAAGCGGCGTTGCGGCGAGTATCCGCGAACGCCAGAAGCCTGGGAAGAGAACAGCTCCCACCCTGCATCGGTGATTGGCGAGCCACGGCTGGCGATCCTTCACCGATAGGGGCAGCGCCCCATACCCGACGGTCACCGCCGTCGGCGCCACCTGACTGTACGGACTCCAGTTCGAGATCAAGGTGATCGCGACGCTGCCCGAGCTACGGTAGCGGGCGGACTCGAAAATTGGACGCCGAACTGCAGTGATGCACGCACCGCGTGCGGACACGATCCGGGTGATGCCGCTCGCCCTGGCTCACTCCTCTGGAGGCCACTCACGGAAATTCACGCACACGGTGCTCTTGTCCAGCATCGCGAACTCGCGCGAGCCCCAGGGCCGGAGCGCGACGGTGTTGCAATTCGGGTGGAGCAGATGCGGCACGCGTGCGGACATTTCCGCGAAGATCGCATCGACATCGTCGGTGTCGATGCTGAGCTCCGGACGGTCCTTCGCCGCCCACTCGGGGTTCTCGACCAGATAGGCCTTGGCGCCGTCGCGTGCGACGACCGCCATCGTGCCGTCCTGGTACTGGACGGCAAAGCCCAGGCCGTCGACGAAGAAGTCGAGTCCGTCCTGCAGGCGGTCGTAGAAGATCTTCGGAATGAGGTTCTTGAACATCGGGGTCTCCTGCGCTGGAAGCCTGCTGGCGGCTGGAGCTACGGTAACACCGAGAAGCGCCGGGTCTTGCTCACAACTCCGCGGCATCCTCCGCAAGCGCCCATTCCTTCATGTCCGGGATCACCTGTCCCGCCACGAACGCGAAGACGTCCTCGAAGCTGGCGACGACGATGTTCCAGGTGCGCGGCGATGGCTGGGAACTGTCGGCGAACACGGGATGAAAGCAGACGACGGTGTCGCTGATGCGTCCATCGACCACCAGCAACCCCGCGAAGTCGTCGCGGTCCTGGCGCCTGGCGAAGGTGAAGACGGCGCCACCGCTCACATCCTCGCGAGCGAATGCGCGCGACGCGAACGCCAGCTCGGACGCTTCGGTGATGAAATGCCAAGGGGTGAAGCTGGTCAGGGCCTGCGCAAGGAACCAGCGCAGTGCGTTGGGCCAGGCGGGGTCGATCTGATTTCGTTCCATGCGTGTGAGGCGGGCTTGCGCTGCTCTTCGGATGGCTGGATGCGTGGCTGCAGCCTTACACTGATACGCTCAAACCTCAAGATCAGGTACACCCCAAGGAAAGCTATGCGGCCGCTGCTGGCGATTTCATTCGTACTCGCTGTTTTCATGAGTAGCGCCGACTGCTCGCCGCTTTCATCCACCGATCGTTGGGACGGATTGAAGGATGAAAGCGATCGGCAAACGTCGACCTTCCGCGGCATGCTGTGGGAAAGGGAGATGCTTTTGGTGCACAACCAATTCTGGGCTCAGGTGTATCAGGCCTGCGCGCCCGAGGCGAGAGCTGCCGGCATCGGCAGCTTCAAGGCCGTCGCAACCGTCGACCGCCAAGGCAAGGTGACCGAGTATCTAGTCAATCCGAACGTTCCCGCGCTGCGATGCTTCGCCAAGCAGATGGTGGGCCGCCAGTATCCGGAACCTCCAGCAGCCCCCTTTTATGAAGTCTATGGCGTCACTATCAGTTCCGAATGAACTTGGCGGGAGGTCGACCATCTCGCGCATGACATCCTTGAGGTCATTCGTTTTTGTCGTCGAATGACTGCTGCGGATCTATGCCGACTCAAGGGCTCTTTTCACACTACTCGACCCGCTGTCATCGCCGCTCAGCATTGCAAAAGCCGTTCGCAACGTCTCGACGAAACGCGCATCCTGCGATAGCGGAGCGAACACTGTATCCAGTTTGAGGAACGCCTCCACATCGCCTCCTGCATCACCAGTCGCACCGCGCCCGATCCCGGTCAGCACCTCGCTCATCGGGTCCACCAACGCCACACCATCGCGCGCCTGCCGCCTCACAAACTGCATCCACGCCGCGATCGGCAGGCACAGGCGGTCGATGCGGCGGCCGGCGGCCAGAGCGTCGGCGATGGTGCCGAGCAGGCGCACTGGGAGTTTCTGCGAACCGTCCCAGGCGATCTGCGCCAGCCGGTGGGCGATGGCGGGGTTGCGGAAGCGGGCGAGGATGGCGCCGGTGTAGCGCTGCGGGTCGAAGCCGGGCATCGGCTGTAGCGTCGGCGCGATGTCTTCGCGCATCAGGGTTTCGACGAAGGCGGCCAGCTGCGGGTGGCGCATGGCGTCGGCGACGGTGTCCAGGCCGAGCAGGGAGCCTAGGTAGGCCAGCGCGGAGTGCGGGCCGTTGAGCAGGCGCAGCTTGGCGCGGTCGTAGCCGGCGATGTCGTCGCTCAGGGTGACGCCGGCGCGCTCAAAGGCGGGGCGGCCGTTGCAGAAGCGATCTTCGATCACCCATTGGCTGTAGCGCTCGCGCTGGATCGGCCAGGCGTCGTGGCAACCGAGTTGCGCGGCAACGCGCTCGCGCAGGGCGTCGTCGCTGGCCGGGGTGATGCTGTCGACCATCGAGCGCGGGAACGCGGCTTCGGTTTCGATCCAGGCAGCCAGCGCTGGGTCGATGGTGTGCGCGAACTGCAGGACGGCGCGGCGCAGCTTGCCGCCGTTGTCGGGCAGGTTGTCGCAGCTGAGCACGGTGTATGGCGCCAGACCCAGGCGCAGGCGTGCGCGCAGGCCGGCGACGAGGTGGCCGATGGCGCTGCGCGGGGCGTGCGGGGCGGCGAGGTCGTGGACGATGTCCGGATGGGCGAAGTCGAGCTGTTCGCCGGCCAGGCAGTAGCCTTTCTCGGTGACGGTGAGGGTGACCAGGCGCACCGCGGGGTCGGCCAGGCGGGCGAGGACGGCGGGTTGTTCGTCCTGCGCGCAGAGCACTTCGCGGATGGCGCCGATGATGCGCAGCTCGGGGGGGGCGTCGAGCAGGGCGAGGGTGTAGAGGCCGTCCTGCGGGCGCAGTGCGTCGCGGACCTGCGGGCTGTGCAGGGAGACGGCGCTGATCGCCCAGTCCGGTTCGTCGGCGAGCAGGTCGTCGAGGTAGACCGCCTGGTGGGCGCGGTGGAAGGCGCCGGCGCCGAGGTGGACGATGCCGATGCGGACGCGGTCCAAAGCGTAGGTTGGGCGCGCGATGGCCGGCGGCAGGTTGGGGAGCTTGGCGGCGGTGAGGCGTGGTTCGGTCACGGGATTTCCATGGGGAGGAGTTTGGTCTGAGGCTTGGTCGGTAAGGCTGTCGGGACTGAAGTCCCTCCCACAGTGGAGCTGAGGCGCGCTGGTGGTTGGTCGGTCAGGCGGTCGCGGCTGAAGCCGCTCCTACAGTGGAGCTGAGGCGAGCTGGTGGTTGGTCGGTAAGGCGGTCGCGGCTGAAGCCGCTCCTACAGGGGAGTTGAGGCGGGCTGGTGGTTGGTCGGTGAGGCGGTCGCGGCTGAAGCCGCTCTTACAGGGGATCGTGGGGGCCGGCGGGTGATCGCGGGGGGCGGTGCCGGGTCGGTGACGTGCGTGGGGCTGATCTCGGTCGTCCGCGCCCGCTCTTTCGGTGGTGCGCGCGTTGGCTGCTCGCACCACCGATCGCGGTCACTTGCGCGGCTTTGCCTCCGCTCCGGGTGACGGCTGCACGCTGAAGCGCTGGCGCACGCGCACGTCGCTGCTGGAGGCGCCGACCTGCAGTTCGTAGTCGCCCGGGTCCACCACGTAGGCCTTGCGCGCTTCGTCGTAGATGCGCAGGTCGGTCTGCGGGGAGATGGCGAAACTTACTTCGCGGGTTTCGCCGGGTTGCAGGGCGATGCGCTGGAAGCCGCGCAGTTCCTTGGTCGCGCGGTCGCGCTTCGGCGACAGCGGGTGCAGGTACAGCTGCACCACTTCGTCGCCGGCGCGCTGGCCGGTGTTCTTCACCTTGAGCGTGGCGTGCAGGTTGCCGTCGGCCGCGAGCTTGCTGCGGTCCAGGCGCAGGTCGGAATAGGCGAACTGGGTGTACGACAGGCCGTGCCCGAACGGGTACAGCGCGGTGCCGGCGAAATAGCGGTAGGTGCGGCCGCGCATGGCGTAGTCGTCGAACGCGGGCAGCTTTTCGCTTTCCTTGTAGAACGTCACCGGCAGGCGGCCGCCGGGGTTGGCGTCGCCGAACAGCACGTCGGCCACGGCGCTGCCGCCGCGCTGGCCGGGGTACCAGGCCAGCAGAATCGCCGGCACGTGCTGCTGCGCCCAGTCGATGGCCAGCGCCGAGCCGGTGGTCAGCACCGCCACCACCGGTTTGCCGGTGCCCTGCAGCGCTTCGAGCAGGTCGCGCTGCGGCTTGGGCAAGCGCAGGTCGGTGCGGTCGCCGCCGGCGAAGCCGGGATAGTTGACCTTCATCTCCTCGCCTTCCACGTCGCCGGTCAGGCCGCCGACGAACACCACCACGTCGGCGCGGCGCGCCGCGTCCAGCGCGTCCTGCAGCGGCGGCTTGGCGCCGGGCTGGCGCCAGGCCAGGCGGATGCCAGCATCGCGCTCGCCTTCGTAGTACTCCAGGCGCAGGTCGTAGCTGCGTCCGGCTTCCAGGCGCACGTCGACGCCGTCGGCGTGCAGGCGGTCGCTGGCGCTCCAGCGGTCGATCAGGCGCTTGCCGTCCAGATACAGGCGCACGCCGTCGTCGGCCGCGGTTTCCAGGTGGTAGGTGCCGGTGGCCGGCGGCACCAGCTTGCCGCTCCAGCGGATGCTGAAGTTGTCGGCCGGGATGGCCTGGTCCGGGCCGGCTTCGCCGCGCGCGAGCAGGTTGTCGGTGGGCGAGCCGCGGTCCCATTTGAACCCGATCTGCGCATCGGTGCGCACCAGCGCCGGGGGGCCGGACAGGTCGCGGTTGCGGAAGTATTCGCCGCGCAGGCCGCGCTCGGGCGAATCGGCCGACGGACGCAGGTACTGCGGCTCGATCAGCGGGGTGGCGGCGGGATCGTCGCGGCCTTCGACCAGGTCGGCGCCGCGTGCGTACAGCACTTCGGCATCGGGCGCGGCCTCGCGGATGCCCTGCAGCACGGTGACCGGCGCGGCCGGGGTGCCGTAGTAGTTGCCGAGCAGCGCCATGGTGTCGTCGGCGGTGGGGCCGATCACGGCGATGCGCTTGATCTTCGCGCGCGACAGCGGCAGCACGCCGTCGTTCTTCAGCAGCACCAGCGATTCGCGCGCGGTGCGCCGCGCCAACGCGTCGTGTTCGGGCGACTGGTTGGCCGAGATGGGAATCTGCGCCCAAGCCAGTTTTTCCGGCGGATCGAACATGCCCAGGCGCATACGCGAATACATCAGCTTCTGCAGTGCCTTGTCGACTTCGGCTTCGCTGATCAGGCCCTTGCGCACGGCGGCCGGCAGCGTCGAGTACTCCTCGCCGCATTCCAGCTCGGTGCCGTGCTTCACCGCCAGCGCGGCGGCTTCCTCGCGGGTGGCGACGATCTTGTGGTTCTTCCAGATGTCCACGATCGCCCAGCAGTCGGACACCACGTAGCCGTCGAAGCCCCAGCTGTCGCGCAGCACGTCGCGCAGCAGGAACTTGCTGGCGCTGGCCGATTCGCCGAACACGCGGTTGTAGGCGCCCATCACCGAATCCACCTTCCCTTCCTTGACCAGCGCTTCGAACGCCGGCAGGTAGGTCTCGTAGAGATCGCGCTGCGACGGGTGCGCGTCGAAGTGGTGGCGGTCGGCCTCCGGGCCGCTGTGCACGGCGAAGTGCTTGGCGGTGGCGTCGAGCTTGCGGTAGGCCTCGCCCCGCGCGTTCTTCGGCACATCCGCGCCCTCGCCCTGCAAACCCTGCACGAAGGTCACGCCCATGCGCGCGGTGAGGAACGGATCCTCGCCGTAGGTCTCCTGGCCGCGGCCCCAGCGCGGGTCGCGGAAGATGTTGATGTTCGGCGACCAGAACGTGAGCCCCTGGTAGCGCGCGTGCTGATCGTGGCGCAGGGCCTCGTGGTGCTTGGCGCGCGCCTCGTCGCTGATCGCGGTGGAGACGTCGTGCATCAGCGGCACATCGAACGTGGCCGCCATGCCGATCGCCTGCGGGAACACGGTGGCGCCGCCGGCGCGGGCCACGCCGTGCAGCGCCTCGTTCCACCAGTCGTAGGCCGGCACGCCCAGGCGCGGGATCGCCGGCGCGGCGTTCTGCATCTGCGCGGCTTTTTCCTCCAGGGTCATCCGCGACACCAGGTCGGCGGCGCGCTGCTCGAAGCTGCGCTGGGTGTCCAGGTACGGCGGCGGCGCTTCGGCGGCGGATGCCGCGCACGGCGCGATGGCCAACAGCAACGCCAGCGTCGCGACGCGGCGGCCACGTCCTTGGTACGGCGCAGTCTCGGTGTGCATTGCCTACTCCTTGCTGGATCGATCCGGTTCGCGGCGGGCGTACGGCCCGAGGGTGGTGCCGGTGAAACCGCCGGCCACGGCCGTGCTGAGCATCGCCGCATCGTCGTCGCGGCGCAGCCACTGCCAGTCCTGGCCATCGGCGGCGAAGGCGAAGGCATAGCGGCCGCCGTCGCCGGCGATCTTCAGGCGCAGTGCGCCCTTGGCATCGACCGTCCTGCGCGCGACGGTGGTGGTGCGCTTGCCGTCGCGCTTGTCGAGGAACACTTCGGCGCGCCCGCCGCGGCGGCGCACGCCGAGCACGTACCAGGCATCGGCATTCTGGAACGCGGCCAGGCCGGCGACCAGGCCCGGCTGCGCCGGTATCTGCACGGCGGTGCTGGCGTCGAAGCGCGTGTGCTGCTGCCGGTAGCCCAGGAACGCGGGATTGCCGCTGCCGTCCAGGCCTTGCGCATCGGGTTGCAGCGTCAGCCAGCCCGGGCGCGCGCGCGGGTCGAGCCATTCGCGCTTGGGCGTGCGCAACAGCAGCCAGCGGGGATCGCGCTGCGGTGCATCGAAGCCATCGCGCCAGGTGAAGTTGCCGGTCAGCGGTGCTGTATCGGCGTCGGCGCGCATCCCTGCAGGCCCCGGCGCGACATAGGGAATCGGCTGCCCGGCAGGCAGGATCGACGGCCAGCCGTCGTGCCAGGTCACCGGCAGCAGGAAGGTCTCGCGGCCGGTGTTGTAGCGCTCGCCCGCGTACGGGCGGCTGGCCAGGAACAGCGCCCACCACTTCCCGTCGGGGCCTTCGACCAGGTCGGCATGGCCGGCGTTGCTGATCGGGTCGGCGCGTTCGGCGGGCAGGTCGCGCTGGGTCAGGATCGGATTGTGCGGCGCCGGCACGTACGGCCCCCACGGCGTGCGGCTGCGCAGCGCCACCTGCGAGTGCTGCGGGCCGGTGCCGCCTTCGGCGCAGGACAGCACGTACCAGCCGTCGCGCTTGTACAGGTGCGGGCCCTCGATCCAGATCGGCTTGCTGGCCAGATCGGTGCCGCCGTTGACCAGCACCTTGCGCGGGCCGACCGGCTGCATCCGCGCCAGGTCGAAGCGCTGCATCCAGATCGCGCGGTGGCCTTCGTACAGCGGCGCGCCGTCGGGCGGGCCGTTGTTGAGCAGGTAGGCGATGCCGTCGTCGTCGAAGAACAGCGACGGGTCGATACCGTCGATGTCCGGCAACCAGTGCAGCGGCGACCAAGGCCCGGCCGGGTCGTCCGCCGTGGCGATGAAGTTGCCGCCGCTGTCCACCGCGGTGCCGACCACGTAGAAGCGGCCGTCATGGTGCGCGATGCTGGCGGCGAACATGCCGCGCGACACGCGCAGCCCGTCGTAGTCCAGTTGCCCGGCGCGCTCGACGACGTTGCCGACCTGCCGCCAGTGCACCAGATCGCGGCTCTCGAACACCGGGAGCGCCGGGAAATAGGCGAAGGTGGAATTGACCAGGTAGTAGCGATCGCCGGCGCGGACGACGCTGGGATCGGGATAGAAGCCGGCCAGCACCGGATTGCGGTAATGGCCGGGGGGCAGCGGCGTGGCGAACACCGCGTCGTCACCGCGGTACTCGAACCAATCGAATTCGGCGATGTCGGCGGCCCGCCCGCGCTGCGCCGACGCAGCCTGCATCGCCACGACACACAGCAGCGCCACAACCAGTGCGCGTCCCCAGCGCATGCGCCTCACCAGTCCCACATTGCGCCGTCTTCCAGCCGCGCCACCGGCAGCTGCTTGGGCGCGTACGGATAACGTGCAGCCAGGGTTTCGTCGATGTCCACGCCATGCCCGGGCGTTTCGCCGCAATGCAGGCGGCCGGCGTGGAAGGTGTAGTCGTGCGGGAACACCGCATTGGCCTCGTCGGAATGGAACATATATTCCTGGATGCCGAAGTTCGGCACCCAGGTGTCGAAGTGCAGCGCCGCGCCCATGCACACCGGCGACAGGTCGGTGGCGCCGTGGAAACCGGTGCGCACCTGGTGCAGCGCGGCGAAGTCGGCCAGCCGGCGCACGTGGGTGATGCCGCCGGCGTGCACGATGGTGGTGCGGATGTAGTCGATCAGCTGCTGCTCAATCAGGTGCTTGCAGTCCCAGATCGAATTGAACACCTCGCCCACCGCCAGCGGCGTCACCGAATGCTGGCGGATGGTCTCGAACGCGCGCTGGTTTTCCGCAGGCGTGGCGTCTTCCAGCCAGAACAATCGGTATGGCTCCAGGTCGCGCGCCAGCCGCGCCGCCTCGATCGGGGTCAGGCGGTGGTGCGCGTCGTGCAGCAGTTCGATCTCGTCGCCATGGTCGGCGCGCAGCTGTTCGAACAGCTTCGGCACCACGCTGAGATAGCGCGGCGTGGACCACACGGTCTCGGTCGGCAACTCGCTCTCGGCCGGTTCGTAGGGCTTGCCGCCGCTGGAGATGCCGTAGGTCTTCTTGATCCCGGGCACGCCGCATTGCGCGCGGATGGCGATGAAGCCGAGTTCGCGGAAACGGGCGACCTCCTCGCTGGTCTCGGCGATGTCGCGGCCGTTGGCGTGGCCGTAGACCAGCGCGCCTTCGCGCGAGCGCCCGCCCAGCAGCTGGTACAGCGGCATGCCGGCCATCTTGCCGAGGATGTCCCACAGCGCCACGTCCACCGCGGCAATCGCGGTCATCGTCACCGGCCCGCGCCGCCAATAGGCGCCGCGGTAGAAGAACTGCCAGATGTCCTCGATGCGGCCGGCGTCGCGGCCGATCAGGTTCGGCACCACGTGATCCTGCAGGTAGGACGCCACCGCCAGTTCGCGGCCGTTGAGGGTGGCATCGCCCAGGCCGTACACGCCGGAACGGGTGACGATCTTGAGGGTGACGAAATTGCGCCCCGGGCAGGTGACGATGACCCGCGCCTCGACGATCTCGCGATCGCGGGCCGAGCCTTGGGCGGAAGAAGCGCTATCGGAAGTCTGGGTCATCGCGGATCGCTCACGGGGAAGAAGCCGCGGCCGCACGGGTCGCGGACGGGAGGGAAAGCTCGAACGGACCGGCCGGCAGCCCGGCGCGATCGAACAGGGTGCACACCGGGCTGTCGGCCCAGCAGTAGCGCACGCGGGTAGGCGCGGTGCCGGCGGGCACCGGCAGGCGCACGCTGCGGCCTTGCAGTTCGACCTGCGCGTAGCGGCAGCTGGCGGATGACGCGCCGCACAGTTCGAACCCGATCGGTGCGTCCGCGCTGTAGGCCTGCAATGCGCCATCGACGTCGTCGAAATCGACGACCAATGCCGCGCCATCGCGACGCAGCGCATGCGGCACCGGCCCGGACGGCGCCAACGCCTCGCCATAGACCACGTGCCGGGCCGCGCGCGCCAGGCGCCGGCCGAGTTCCTGCTTGTTGGCCGGATGGATGTCGTAGCGGTCGCCGATGTCGATCGCCACCGCCAGGCCGGCATGCGGATCGGCGGCGACGAAGCGCCGTTGCGCCTCACGCAGCTGCGCCCAGCCGCTGTCGCCCGGCTGGGTGGGCGGCGCGCCGTAATTGGCCAGCTGCACCAGCAGCAGCGGCAATTGCGCGCCGAAGCGCTGCCGCCAATCGCGCTGCCAGGCGTCGAGCAATGCCGGATAGCCGGCCGCATCGCCGGTATTGGATTCGCCCTGGTACCACAGCACGCCGCGCAGGCCGACCCGGCCCAGCGGCGCGATCATGCCGTTGTACAGCGTGGTCAGGCCCGCGGCCGAGGACCACGGCGCGCGCGGCGGCGTGCCCAGCTGCGGCGGCACGATGCGGTACTGCCATCCGGCCAGCGCCACCCGGCTGCCGTCGCCCAGTTGCAGCTGCTGCGCCTGCGCGTCGCCGAGCAGGCCGCCGCGGCGGTAGCTGTTATACACGTTGACCACCACGGTGTTCTTGCCCGCATGCAGCACGCCGCGCGGCAAGCGGTAGCTGCGCGGCTGGTCGGCGCCGTAGCTGCTGCCCACCGCCCGGCCGTTGACCCAGGTCTGGTCGAGTTCGTCCACCGGCCCCAACGCCAGCGTCGCCTGCTGTTTCGCTTGCTCGGCGCTCAGCGTGACCGTGCTGCGGTACCAGACCATGCCGTTGAAATTGACCAGCTGCGGTACGCCCCAGTCGTCCCAGGCGCCCAGCGCCGCAGGCGCGTCGCGCCAGTCGCCGCCTGCATCGTCCGGCTGCCACGGCGCGCCGCTGCCGTGCGCGCGCCACCACGTTTCCCACAACGTGCCCCAGCGCGGCGCCGCCTGCTGCGAATCGATGGAGTAGCGCGCCAGCACGTCCAGCGCCGGCGCGTTGCCGTCCACCTTGCGCAGGGCCGCATCGCCGATCCACGCCTGCATCTGCGAACCGCCCCAGGAGGCGTTGATCAGCCCCATCGGCACGTCCGCGGTCTTGCGCAGTTCGCGGGCGAAGTAATAGCAGGCCGCGGAGAACGCGCCCACCGTCTCCGGCGTGGTCGGCTGCCACGCGGTCGCGCCGCCGAACTGCGCCTGCGGGGTTGGGCTGGACTGCGCCGGCACCTTGAACATGCGGATCGCCGGCTGCTGCGCATCGGCGATCTCGCTGCGCGTATCCAGCGTGCGCTGCACCGGCAGCTCCATGTTCGACTGGCCCGAGCACAGCCACACGTCGCCCAGCAGCACGTCGTCGGCGCGCTGCACGCGGCCGTGCGCGGTGCTGGCCTGCAAGACGTACGGCCCGCCGGCCGGCAACGCCGCCAGCTGCGCCTGCCAGCGGCCCTGGCGGTCGGCGCGCGCCTGCACGCGCTGCTGCGCCAACTGCACGGTCACCGTCTCGCCGGCCGCGGCCTGCCCCCAGACGCGGATCGGCGCATCGCGCTGCAGCACCGCGTGGTCCTGGAACAGGGCATTCAACAGCGGCGCGTCGTCGGCATGCGCGAACGCGGGTACGCACAGCGCCGCCAGCAGCAGGCGGCGGGCGATGTGGACAGCGGAACGGTGCGGCGTCATTTCGGATTTCCCGGTGCGTACGGAAACGACAGCGATTGGTAATACGCCAGCGGATGCGGCGGCGGCGCGATGCCTGGCGGCAACGCACGGCCCGACACCTGTTGCCAGTAGGCGATGCTGGCATCGCGCCACCACTGCGCCTCGTGCTGCTGGATCGCCAGGAAATCGGCGACCTGGCGATAACGTTGCGCATCCACGTACGGCGCCAGCCCGGCCCAGGTCGCACGCATCCGTGCCACCTCGGCCACGCCGTGGTCGTAGCGGCCGAGCAGCGCGTTCCACAGCGGCTGGCCCGAGGCCATGCGGTGGTCCCACGACACGTGGTGGAACCACAGCAGGTAGTCCTCCGGCACCGTGCGCACGTCGCCGAAGCGGCGTGCCAGCCGCGGCGCGTACTGCGCCACCGCGTTGCTGCCGGTCGCGCTGCGGTCGAAGCCGATGCCGTTGCGGTCGGCGCGGTGGTAGTACACCGGGTCCCAGTCCGGCCGCGCGCTGCCCGCATCCCACGGCGCCGGGCCGTAGTGGTGGCCGCGGCCCATCAGGTGATGCAGGCCGAGCGGGGTCATGTAGTCGACCGCCGCCTGGTGCGAGGCCATCATCATGCCGACCACCGGTGCGACCAGCGCCGGATCGTTGCCGAAGGTCATCCGCACCCAGTCCTCGGCGATGGCCTGCGCATCGCCCTGCGGATCCCAGGCCAGCCGCCCGAACGCGTACCAGTTGGCCTGGTCGAAGATCGAGCCGCACCAGTTGCGGTCCGCGCCGATGTTGGCGACCCCGGCGATGCCGCTGAGCACGTGCCCATCCACGGCGCCCTCCACCACCCGCGCCACCGTCGCGCGCTTGCCGCGCCGCGTGTCGGATTGCAGGGTTTCCTGGTACAGCGTACCCAGGTAGACCAGGTGGGTGGCGAAACCCAGGTACTCCTTGGTGATCTGGAACTCCAGCATCAGCGGCGTCTTCGGCATCGCCCCGAACAGCGGGTGGAACGGCTCGCGCGGCTGGAAGTCGATGGCGCCGTTCTTGACCTGCACCACCACGTTGTCGCGGAATTTCCCATCCAGCGGCACGAACTCGCTGTAGGCCTGCTTGGCGCGGTCGTCCGGCTGCTCGTGCGAATAGACGAAGGCGCGCCACATCACCACCCCGCCGTGCGGCGCCAGCGCGTCGGCGAGCATGTTTGCGCCGTCGGCATGGCTGCGCCCGTAGTCTTGCGGGCCGGGTTGGCCTTCGGAATTGGCCTTGACCAGGAAGCCGCCGAAATCGGGAATGCGCGCGTAGATCTCGTCCGCCTTGGCCCGCCACCAGCCTTGCACCGCCGGATCCAGCGGATCGGCAGTGCGCAGTCCGCCGATCTCGATCGGCGCGCTGAAGCGCGCGCTCAGGTACACGCGGATGCCGTACGGGCGCAGCGCCGCGGCCAGCGCCGCGGTCTTGTCCAGGTATGCCGGGGTCAGGCTCACCGCCTTGGCGTTGACGTTGTTCAGCACCGCGCCGTTGATGCCGATCGAGGCGTTGGCGCGCGCGTAGTCGGTGTAGCGCGGGTCCACGTAGCCGGGCAGTTTCTGCCAGTCCCAGAGCGAGGCGCCGGCATAGCCGCGTTCGACCACCCCGTCCAGGTTGTCCCAGTGATCGAGCACGCGCAGCTTCACCCGTGGCGCATCGCGCAGCGCCAGCGGCGCCGGCGCCTGGCCGGTCTGCAGCAGGCGCAGGAAGCGGAACGCCGCATACAGCGCGCCGCGCTCGCCACCGCCGACGATCGCGGTGACCGGGCGCCCCTCGACCACCACGCTGCGGATCAGGTAGCCCTCTTCGCCCAGGCCGCGCGTGTCCAGCCGCAGCCGCGCGACCGCCGGCGTCGCCTGGGTGCCGAGCACGATCGCGCCGGCACGGTCCGCGCTGGCCGCCAGCGGCGGCTCGGCGCCGAGCAGGCCGCCCAGGCCGCGGCGCAGTTCGTCGCGCGCGGCCCGCTGCATCGGCGTGTCGGCATCCGCCACCAGCTGCGTGGCGACCGCGCGCCATGGCGCGGCCTGCGCCTCGGCCAGCGGCTGGTAGCGCAACCATAGATCGTAGCCGTCCTCGGCCTGCGCCACGGCGATCGGCAATAAAAACGCCAGCCACAGGCAGGCACTGCGCAGCCAGCCGCCGCGCAACGGACGCCGACGCTGCAGCGCGCGCAGCCGCGCGTGGCCGCTCATGCGCGCCCCCGCCGGCACGGCGCCGGCGCACGCCTGCGGTCGCCGCCCACCCGGCTTCCCGGTACCATGCAGGCGTCACTCGTGTCGGGATCCACACCGTGTCGCGGCGCCGCCGCACACGCGGCTTGCGCAGCATGTCCCCGGTCGCGAGCCACGCCCGCAAGCCAACGAAGAGGCGCATCTTGGAGAAGGTCAGGAAATCGGTTCGCCGCAAGAGCCTCGCCGTGACCATCGACGAGGTGGCCGCACTGGCCAAGGTCTCGCCGATGACCGTGTCGCGGGTGATCAACGGCCAGGGCAACGTGCGCGACAGTACCCGCGAGCAGGTCATGCGCGCGGTCGACACGCTCGGCTACACGCCGAACCTGGCGGCCAGTGCGCTGGCCGCCGCGCAGAGCACGCGGGTCGCGCTGATCTACAGCAATCCCAGCGGCGCCTACCTCGGCGAGCTGCTGGTCGGGGTGCTGCGCGCGGCCTCGCGCACCTCGATCCAGGTGGTGATGGACTACTGGGACGACCTCGGCCCGGAAGCCGAACGCAAGGCCGCGCGCAAGCTGGCCAAGAGCGGTGTCGCCGGGGTGATCCTGCCGCCGCCGCTGTGCGAATCGGATGCGGCGATCCGCGAGCTGGTGCGCGCCAAGGTGCCGGTGGTGGCGATCGCCTCCGACCGCTTCAGCGACCAGGTCGCCTGCGTGCGCATCGACGAATTCAACGCCAGCAAGGACATTACCGCCTACCTGATCGCGCAGGGCCACACCCGCATCGGCTACATCGCCGGCCGCTCCAACCTGTCGGCCAGCGCGCGCCGCTTCGAAGGGTTCCAGGCGGCGTTGGCCGAAGCCGGGCTGCGCCTGGACCGGCACCTGCTGCAGCCGGGCGACTACACCTACCGCTCCGGCCTGGACGCCGCCGAGAAACTGCTGTCGCGCCGCCATCGGCCCAGCGCCATCATCGCCAGCAACGACGACATGGCCGCCGCGGCGATCTCGGTCGCGCACCGGCGCGGCCTGGACGTGCCGCGCGACCTGTCGGTGGTCGGCTTCGACGACACCTCCGCCGCGACCACCGTGTGGCCGGAACTGACCACCATCCGCCAGCCGATCGCGGCGATGGCCGATGCGGCGATCGACATCCTGTTGCGCAGCATCCGCAGCAAGGAACGCACGGCCCGGACGAAGATCGATCATGTGCTCGCTCATCAGCTGGTCAAGCGCGATTCGGTGGCCGCACCGGCCGCCGCGCGCGCCGAACGGCGCTGACGCGGCGGCGGGCGGCAGGGTCCGCATCAGCGGATCAGGTACTGGTTGATCAGGTTCTCGTAGGCTTCCTGGCGGCCGCTGACCTGCTTGGGTGCGCCGGCCTTGGCCGCGTGCGCCGCCAGGTCCGCCAGCGTGCTGCTGCCAGCCGCGAACGCCGCGCCGGCGCCGCTGTCGAAGCTGCTGTAGCGCTCGGCGCGCCACTGCTCCAGCGGCGAGGAGGTCAACAGCGCATGCGCCACTTCCAGCCCGCGCGCGAACGCGTCCATGCCGCCGATGTGCGCCAGGAACAGATCCTGCGGATCGGACGACTCGCGCCGCACCTTGGCGTCGAAGTTCAGCCCGCCCGGCGCCAGCCCGCCCTGCCGCAGCACCACCAGCATCGCCCCGACCGTGTCGTACAGGTCGGTCGGGAACTGGTCGGTGTCCCAGCCGTTCTGCGGATTGCCGCGGTTGGCGTCGATGCTGCCGAGCAGGCCGGCGTCGCTGGCCACCTGCAGGTCATGCTCGAAGCTGTGGCCCGACAGCGTGGCGTGGTTGGCCTCGATGTTGAGCTTGAAGTCTTTGTCCAGGCCGTGCTGGCGCAGGAAGCCGATCACCGTGGCGCTGTCGAAGTCGTACTGGTGCTTCATCGGCTCCATCGGCTTGGGCTCGATCAGGAAATTGCCGGTGAAGCCGATGCTGCGGCCGTAGTCGCGGGCGATGGTCAGAAAGCGCGCCATGTTGTCCTGCTCGCGCTTCATCTGCGTGTTGTGCAGGCTGGCATAGCCTTCGCGGCCGCCCCAGAACACGTAGTTCTCCCCGCCCAGCTCGACCGTGGCCTCCAGCGCCGCCTTGACCTGCACCGCCGCGCGCGCGACCACGTCGAAGTCCGGATTGGTCGAGGCACCGTTCATGTAGCGCGGATGCGAGAACAGGTTGGCGGTGCCCCACAGCAGCTTGATGCCGGTGTCGGCCTGGCGCTGCTTGGCGATGCCGACCATGTGCTTGAGGTTCTTCTCGTACTGACCGACCTCGTCCGCGTCCGGCGCCAGGTCGATATCGTGGAAGCAGTAGTACGGCACGCCGAGCTTGGTGAAGAACTCGAACGCGGCATCGGCCTTGGCCTCGGCACGGCCCAGCGCGTCGCTGCCGGCGTCCCACGGATAGGCGCGCGTGCCCGGGCCGAACGGATCGGCGCCGTTGCCGCAGAAGCTGTGCCAGTACGCCACCGCGAAGCGCAGGTGCTCGGCCATGGTCTTGTCGCCGATGCGCTTGTTCGCGTCGTAGACCTTGAAGGCGAGCGGGTTGTCCGAGGCCTTGCCTTCGAACGCGATGCGGCCGATGCCCGGGAAGTATTCCTTGGCGCCGATGTAGACGGAGTTGCTCATGGGAAGTGGAATCCTGTCGAGTGGGAGGAACAAGCAGACGTGGGTTCGGCCGCGGCGGCGGCGGCGGGCAGCGGGATGGACCCGGGCGCGCATGGATCGAGCAGCGCCGGCCCGGACGTGCGCACGGCGCGATCGCCAAGGCCGGCCCGTGCACCTGTCGCGCGAATGCTGCAGGCGCGGTCCCGGGCGGCATGCAGGCGCCGCATCCGGTCGCCTGCGCGCCTGGCGCGCCGCGCCATACGCGAGGTTATGGTAGCGCTACCAGAAACCGCGCTAAAAAAAGCTTCGCTGCGGAGGGAAGCCGACGGGGCCATTAGATGCGGTTCGCAAGCCGGGGGACAGGCGGACTTTACCCAGCCCATCGGCGAAACGCTTGCTGCGCTGCGCCATCCGCGCGCGCGGCGTGCGCGCCAGCACAGTGCGACACGCCGGCAGCAGTGTGGCCGCGTGGCGATCGCGCGCGGGGAGCGCATCCGTCGCGCGCAACGCGCTTTGGGTCGCGCCGACTACAATGCGCGCCGATGACCCCTACGCCGCTGCCGCTGCCGCACCACCTCGCCGATCCCGCCCCGCGCGACCGGCGCACGCCCTCGGCGCTGGGCAAGCGCCTGTGCCGGCAGGTGGGCCAGGCGATCGCCGATTTCGGCATGATCGAAGCCGGCGACAAGGTGATGGTGTGCCTGTCCGGCGGCAAGGACAGCTACACCCTGCTGGACATCCTGTTGCAGCTGCAGCGCAAGGCGCCGGTGCCGTTCGAGCTGGTCGCGGTGAACCTGGACCAGAAGCAGCCCGGCTTCCCCGCCGAGGTGTTGCCCGACTACCTGCGCACGCTCGGCGTGGCCTGGCACGTGATCGAGCAGGACACCTACTCGGTGGTCAGCCGCGTGGTGCCCGAGGGCAAGACCCTGTGTTCGCTGTGCTCGCGGCTGCGCCGCGGCGCGCTGTACCGGTATGCCGCCGAAAACGGGATCAGCAAGATCGCGCTGGGCCACCACCGCGACGACCTCGTCGCTACCTTCTTCATGAACCTGTTCTTCCACGCCAGGCTCGCGGCGATGGCGCCGAAGCTGCGCAGCGACGACGGCCGCCACGTGGTGATCCGGCCGCTGGCCTACGTGCGCGAGGCCGACATCGCCGAGTACGCACAGGCGCGCGGCTTCCCGCTGATCCCGTGCACGCTGTGCGGCAGCCAGGAGACCCTGCAGCGGCGCCAGGTCGGGCTGATGCTGCAGCAGTGGGACCGCGAGCATCCCGGCCGCGTCGAGCAGATCGCGCGCGCCATGGGCAACGTGCAGCCGTCGCAGCTGGCCGACCCGGCGCTGTTCGATTTCCGCACGCTCGGCGCTGCCGATGCCCCGCCAGCCATGGGCTGGCCGCTCGACGACGACGACGCATGAGGCCGCCGCCGGCGGTGCGCGCGCGCCGCTGAACCGCGCGTTGCGGTATCCGGGCGGGAGCGATGCGACAATGCCCGCCGCCCACCCTGCGCACGGCGCCGGGCCGTTCCGTTTCCTTCTGCTGGATGCTCGATGTTCTTTCGCAACCTGACCCTGTTCCGCTTCCCCACCACCCTCGACTTCTCCGAGATCGACAAGCTCCTGCCGGAGGTGCAGCTCAAGCCGGTCGGCCCGCTGGAAATGAGCTCGCGCGGCTTCATCTCCCCGTTCGGCCGCGACGAGCACGAAGTGCTGTCGCACCGCATCGCCGAGTTCCTGTGGCTGACCGTCGGCGGCGAGGACAAGATCCTGCCCGGCTCGGTGGTCAACGACCTGCTCGAGCGCAAGGTCGCCGAGATCGAGGAGAAGGAAGGCCGCCGGCCCGGCGGCAAGGCGCGCAAGCGGCTCAAGGACGACCTGATCCACGAATTGCTGCCGCGCGCCTTCGTCAAGTCCTCGCGCACCGACGCGATGCTCGACCTGCAGCACGGCTATGTCGCGGTGGACACCTCCAGCCGCAAGACCGGCGAGAACGTGATGTCCGAGATCCGCGGCGCGCTGGGCAGCTTCCCGGCGTTGCCGCTGAACGCGGAAGTGGCGCCGCGCTCGATCCTGACCGGCTGGATCGCCGGCGAGCCCCTGCCCGAAGGCCTGAGCCTGGGCGAGGAGTGCGAGATGAAGGATCCGATCGAAGGCGGCGCGGTGGTCAAGTGCCAGCACCAGGAACTGCGCTGCGACGAGATCGACAAGCACCTGGAAGCCGGCAAGCAGGTCACCAAGCTGGCGCTGATCCTGGACGACCACGTCTCCTTCGTGCTCGGCGACGACCTGGTGATCCGCAAGCTGAAGTTCCTCGACGGCGCCCTGGACCAGCTGGAGAACGCCGACCAGGACGGCGTGCGCGCCGAACTGGACGCCCGCTTCGCGCTGATGAGCGCCGAGGTGCGGCGCCTGTTCCTGCTGCTGGAAGAGGCGCTGAAGCTGAGCAAGGCGGAGACCTGAGGCGAGGCCGGCAGCGCGCCGCTCGGCTTGCCGGTTCCGCTCGTCGCGACGGAAGTCGCTCCCACAAGGGTGGATCGCCAAGCCGGTCATCTGCACTGCAGGCATGCGCTTCAGCCCCCGACGGACTAGGAAGTCGGCCGACTCCGCCACTCCGCTCGTCGCGGCTGAAGCCGCTCCTACACAAGCCGCGCACCTGCCGGCCGGGTGCCCTGTAGGAGGGGCTTCAGCCCCGACCGGCAGCTACCGAAGCCGGACAACTTCCCGACTTCGCTCGTCGCGACTGAAGTCGCTCCCACATGGGGCCTCGGCACGCTCGCTGGGTGCACTGTAGGAGGGGCTTCAGCCCCGACCAGCAGCTGCCGAAGCCGGACAACTTCCCGGCGCCGCTCGTCGCGGCTGAAGTCGCTCCCGCAAGAGGCCTCTGCAAGCTCGCTGGGTGCACTGTAGGAGGGGCTTCAGCCCCAACCGGCAGCTACCGAAGCCGGACAACTTGCCGGCTTCGTTCGTCGCGGCTGAAGCCGCTCCTACAGGGGCCGCGGCGTACGCTGCTCGGCTCCACTGCCGAACGCTCCGGCGGCGACGGTGACGAAAATTCAGCTGAAGCATGCAGCGCGATCGGTGCACGCTGTCACCGTGCGCGCGCGCATGAGCGGTATGCTGTGCGCATGCCCGATTTCCTCCGTCGCCTGATCGCGCCGCCCGCAACGGCCGTCGAACGCGACCTCGTCCGCCTGCGGTTGGACGAGCGCGAGATCGAGGTGCTGCGCGTGCGCGACCCGCGTGCGCGGCGGATCAAGCTCAGCGTCGACGAACGCGGCGCGCGCCTGACCCTGCCGCTGCGCGCCAGCCTGGTGTCCGGCGAGCGCTTCCTGCTCGAACACCGGCACTGGCTCGGCGAGCAGCTGGCGCGCTATCAGGAAGACGACAACGAACCCGGCCTGCAGCGCGGCGTGCCAGGCTGGTTGCCGCTGCGCGGCGAACGCCTGCCGCTGCGCTGGAGCGAGGGCCGCTACGCGCGGCTGCAGGTCGATGCCGAGGGCGCACAGCTGCAGTTGCCGGCGCGCGCCGGCGATGCGGCGATCGCGCGCGCGCTGCGCGAGTTCTACGAAGCGCAGGCGCGCGCCGATGTCGGCCGCTGGTTGCCCAAGTACCTGCCCTCGCTGCCGCGCGCGCCGGCGCGGGTGCGGCTGAAGGTGATGTCCTCGCAATGGGGCTCGCTGGCGCCGGACGGCTCGATGGCGCTGGATCTGGCGCTGGTGCTGGGACAGCCCTCGGCGTTCGAGTACGTGCTGGTCCACGAGCTGTGCCACCTGATCCAGGCCAACCACTCGCCCGCGTTCTGGCGCGAAGTGGAAGCGCGGTTCCCGGCCTGGCGTGCCGAGCGCGACTATTTCCACGCGCATGGGCGGCGCCTGAAGGCGCAACTGCGGCGGCTGTTGAGCTAGGGCGTCTCGCGCGCCGTCGTTGCGCGCGCACGAGGCAAGGAAACGCAGAAGCATGGGGCTGTTTCAGCCCGGACGCTGACCCAGCGCCTGGCACGGGGACAGCCGCTCGCAGAAACGGTCTTACAGGTCGCGATGCACAACGAAATCGTCGCCGGACACCAGCGACTGCACCCGGCACAGGGATCGCCCTCGCGTCGCCGACCACGCGGTTGGCCGCGGCGCAGTGAACCGGTGCGGCGCAGCACCGCCCTGCCGGCACAATGCGCCACGGTGGCGAGGCAGGCAGTCGCGACAGGCCGGGTGAATCCGGCGGCGTTCGGGAACGGATCGTTCGCCTCGAGGCGCGCAGCGCCGTGGCGATGGACAGATTCGGAGAAAACGGAAGGACGGCGGGTTTCGCCTCAGCGCTGCGGAAGAAGAACTCCATGCGCAGCGCCCGGCAGGCCCCCTCTCCCCGCCTACCTCACACCTGGCGCGACCTCCGGCACCAGCGAACGATACGGTCCGAGCGGCACTACGCCGGCATGTCAGGACGCCGGGATCGGGCCGCGTACGCAAGACGTATCGCGTCTATGCCTGTTTTGTCGGCAGGCGTGGCGGGAACTTAAGCGAAATTTTTTCTACACACAAGCTTCACGAACACCGTGTAGGCGACGCATTCAGCCGCCAGCGGCCATCCCCGCGCGCTGGCCGTCCTGGGCGCTCCGGCAGCGCCGCGCAGGCGGAAAGCCCCCGTGCACGACGCCACCGCGCGACCACGCGGTGCCCGGCTAGGCGCCGACGGCCAGGTCGAGCTCGGCCGGTGCCGGAGCGGCCATGGCGGGCCGCTGTCGCGGCGCCTCGGCGCGCGCCTGCAGCCGGAACACCGCCACCGCCGCGGCCAGCGTGCCGGCCTGCTGTTCCAGCGCATGCGAGGCCGCGGTGGCCTGTTCCACCAGCGCCAGGTTCTGCTGCGTGGTGCGGTCCATCTGCGCCATCGCCTGGCCGACCTGTTCGATGCCCGCCGACTGCGCCTGCGAGGCCACCGCGATCCCGGCCACGACGTCGTTGACCTCGCCCACCGAGGCCAGCACCCGGCCCATGGTCTGGCCCGCGCCGTGGACCTGCGCCGACGCCACCGCGACCCGGGACAGGGAGGCCTCGATCAGCGTCTTGATCTCCTTCGCCGCCCCGGCCGAGCGCTGCGCGAGCGCGCGCACTTCGCTGGCGACGACGGCGAAGCCGCGGCCCTGCTCGCCGGCGCGCGCCGCCTCCACCGCCGCGTTCAGGGCCAGGATGTTGGTCTGGAACGCGATGCTGTCGATCACCGCGATGATCTCGCCGATCTTGCGCGACGAGCACTGCACGCCCTGCATCGCCGCCACCGCTTCGTCGATCGCCGCGCCGCCCTGGCGCGCGACCGACGCCGCGGCGGTCGCCAGCTGGTTGGCCTGGTCGGCGTGCGCGGCGTTCTGTTTGACCGTCTCGGTCAGTTGCGCCGCCGATGCCGCGGTGCGCTCCAGCGCGCCGGCCTGCTCGGCGCTGCGGCGCGACAGGTCCTGGTGCCCGCCGGCGATGGCGCCGGCCTCGCTGTCGATCGCCGCCGCCGCCTGCTGGATGCCGGCCACGATCCCCGCCAGCTGGTCGGCGGTGGCGTTGGCGTCGTCGCGCATGCGCGCGAACACGCCATGGAATTCGCCGTGCATGCGCACGCCCAGGTCGCCGCAGGCGATCGCGCGCAGCAGCGTCGACAGCGCGCCGAGGTTGCCGTCCACGGTAGCCATCAGCTGGTTCAGGCTTTCCAGCATGGTGCGGAAATCGTGCTGGTGGCGGCCGACGTCGCCGCGCGCGCTGAAATCGCCGGCCGCCGCGGCCGCCGCCAGGTGCCAGATGTCGCGGTTGAGCGCGCCGAGGTTGGCCTTGATCGCGTCCATGGTGTCGGAGATCGCCGCCTGCTCGCCGGGCAGGCGCGGCATGTCCTCGCTGAGGTCGCCGATGGCGTAACGCTGCATCAATGCAACGGTGGACTGCACCGTGCCCACGTGCAGATCGACCAGCGCATTGGCGTCGTGCAGCAGTTGCCCGTATTCGCCCGGGAACCCCGCCGCGTCGCTGCGGTGCGCGACCGCGCCGGCGGCGTGGCGCTGCGCCATCTGCCGTTGCTCGGCGAGCACCGCGCGCAGCTGCGCCTGCATGGTCTGCATGCTGCGCAGCAGCTCGGCGGCCTCGTCGTTGCCGTGCACCGGCAACGGTGCGTCGAGACGGCCGGCGGCGATCGCCGCGGCGATCCGCGTCCCTTCGCGCAGCGGCCGCACCAGGCTCTGGGTGATGCACCAGCCCAGCCAGGTGGCCACCGCCAGCAGCAGGCCGCCGCCGATCAGCAGCATCCAGCGCGCGCGGGCCATCGTCGCCACCGCATCGACATAGGCCTGGTCGCTGAGCGTGCGCAGGTGCGCGGCATTGCGCTGGATCGCCTGCTGCCAGTTCGCCAGCAGCGGCTGCAGCGTGTACAGGTGCAGGGTCTGCGCGTCCAGGTTCTGGTTGTCGGCGGCCAGCGCCAGCACCTGGGTCTGGAACGGCTGCACCTGGACATAGGCCTGGTCGATCGCGGCACGGCGCTGCGCGCCGGTGCGGTCGGCCGGATCCAGGCGCATCGCGAACAGCTTGCGGCGCACCTGCGCGTAATCGCGCGCGGCCTGGCCGATCGCGCGCACGATCTCCCGCTTCTCGTCGGGGTTGGTCAGGATCACATCGTTGAGCAGGCCGATTTCCAGCCGCGCCTGGGCGGTGACCATGGCATCGGACAGGCGGATCTTCTCCATCTTGTCCAGGCTGATGTCGTCGAGTTGGTGGCGCGCCATGGCCATCGAGGCCAGGCTGGCGACGATCAGTGCGCCGCAGAGCAGCAGCAAGGCCGCGAAGGCGAAGGTCAGTCGAGGACCGACTGGATAACGACGGAGGAGACGGATCATCGGGGCGGGGAGAGGTTCGGGCGCAATTGCCCACGCGTACCCTGGCCATCAAGCTTTACCGAAACGCGACCGGCCTACGACAACATGGCGAACTGTGACGCCGGGTGGATCGCAACCGCGGCGTGCCGCGCGTCCCAAGGCGTGTATCGGCGGCGATGCCGGAAACTTGAGCGGGCGCACGCGACCTCCGCGCACGCGTCGGCGTCCACACGCGTGTGCTGGACGTGCGACGGCATCGGCTCGGGCCAGCGGCGCAGCGTCCCGCTGCGGCTGTCGCGCGATGCAGCGGTGGCAGGGCGGCGAACGGCGCCGGCCAGCAACTCAGAAGAAGTCGCGCAACAGCGCCGCCACCGCGGCCGGCTGCTCCATGTGCAGATGGTGGGTGCCCGGCAGCAGGTGCACGCGGCCATGGCGAAGCAGCGCCGCGCGCTCGCTGCGCAGCGGCTCGGGGAAATACGGTTGCGCCGGGTCGGCGTAGATCACCCGTGCCGGGCAGTCGATGCCGGCCAGCAGCGCCTGCACCTGCGCCTCGCTCAGCCGCACCGCGGTGGGCAGGGTCAGGCGCCGGTCGCTGCGCCACACGTAGCCGCCCTCCACCGCCTCGACCCCGCGCTCGACCAGCAGCCGCGCCGCCGGCTCGCTGAGCTGGTTGGCCTGCATCCGCGCGCGTACCGGTGCGGCTAGGTCGGGGAACACGCGCAGCGGCGCGCTGTTGGCGCGGCGGGTCGCGGCAACGCTGTCGCGCAGCCGCTCCAGCGTGCCCTCCACGGTCTCGGCCAGGCCGCCGAGCATCTCGATCGCGACCAATTTCTCGACCCGCTGCGGCGCCGCCGCGGCCAGGGTGCTGGCGATCGCCGCGCCCATCGAATGCCCGATCACCGCAAAGCGCTCCCAGCCCAGCGCGTCGGCTGCGTCCAGCAGTGGATGCAGCGCGCTGGTCAGCAGGTAGTCGGCGCCGGCCGGCAGGGCGTCGCTGTGGCCGTGGCCGGGCAGGTCCAGCATCACCAGGTCCAGCTGCGGCAGCTGCACGCTCAGCGGCACGAAGCTGGCGGCGTTGTCCAGCCAGCCGTGCAGCGCCAGCACCTTCGGTCCGTGCGGATCGCCGCTGCGCAGCCCGGCCAGCGTGCCCACCCGCGACGGGCAGGCGAACGTGCGCAGCGTCATGCGGCGCGGGCAGCCAGCTGCGCCAACGCGCGCGCGTGCGCCGGGGCGTCGTTGAGGCAGGGGATGTAGCGCACCTGCATGCCGCGCGCGGCGCAGGTCTCGACGAAGCCCATCGCCACTTCCTCCAGCGTTTCCAGGCAGTCGGTGGCGAAGCCCGGGCAGATCACGTCGACCCGCTTGGTCCCCTGCTCGGCCAGCTGCCACAGGCTCGGCTCCGCATACGGCTGCAGCCAGCGCTCGGCACCGAAGCGCGACTGGTAGCCGAGCTGCCATTCGCCGGCGCCCAGGCCCAGTGCCGCGGCGATCGCCTGCGCGCTGGCCTCGCAAAGCTGCGGATACGGGTCGCCATTGTTGGCCACGCGCTGCGGCAGGCCATGGAAGGAGAAGAACAGGGTCTCGCCGCGGCCGTGCTGCGCCCAGTGCGCGCGCACGCTGTCGGCCACCGCCTCGACCCAGGCCGGGTCGGTCGGATAGTCCTCGATCAGGGTCACCGGCAGCTGCGGATTGCGCGCCTGCCAGGCCTGCACCACGTCCTCGATCGAGGCGGTGGTGGTGGTCGAATACTGCGGATACAGCGGCAGCACCACGATCCGGCGCACGCCGCCGTCGCGCAGCGCGTCCAGTGCCGGCGCCAGCGCCGGGGTGCCATAGCGCATCGCCCAGGCCACGCGGTGCCCGGGCAGTTCGCGCTGCATGCCCTCGGTCAGGCGCCGGGTGTAGACCGCCAGCGGCGAGCCTTCCGGCAGCCACACCAGCGCGTATTTCTCCGCCGAACGCGGCGAGCGCCGCGGCAGGATCACCCAGTTCAGCAGCGGCCACCAGAACAGCTTGGGGATGGCCACAACGCGTTTGTCGCCGAGGAACTCGGCCAGGTAACGGGCGACCGCAGGCGCGGTCGGCGCCTCGGGCGTGCCTAGATTCACCACCAGCACGGCGGTTTCGGGTGCGTCGCTCATGCATACATTGTGGCAGAGCCGCCTGCCGCGCGTGTCGCGATCGTGTCTATCGCAACGATCGACACGCCCGCGTATTGCGGTGGCACTCATTGCCGATTCATTGCGCTGTGACTAAGTTCAAGGACTTGCAGTATCTTGCTGCGGACCTATTTCGGAAGCCCGCCATGCCCCGCCTGCCGCGCCTCGCCCTGTTGTTGAGTACCACGCTGTTCGTCGGCCACGCCGTGGCCGGCCCGGAAGAAGACGAGCGCGCCCGCAACGCGCTGCGCGTGCTGACCGACATCCAGGAGATCCCGGAGCAATCCATCCCCGACAAGCTGCTCGACGAGGGGCGCGCGATCGTGGTGATCCCGGACACGCTCAAGGCCGGCCTGGTCATCGGCGGCCGCCGCGGCCACGGCCTGATGTCGGTCAAGCGCCCCGACGGCACCTGGTCCAATCCGGTGTTCGTCAAGCTCACCGGCGGCAGCATCGGCTTCCAGGTCGGCGTGCAGTCCTCCGACGTGGTGCTGGTGTTCCGCAACGACCGCAGCCTGGACAACATCGTCAACGGCAAGTTCACCCTCGGCGCCGATGCCGGCGTCGCCGCCGGCCCGGTCGGGCGCAACGCCTCCGCCGCCACCGACGGCCAGCTCAAGGCCGAGATCTGGTCGTGGTCGCGCGCGCGCGGCCTGTTCGCCGGCGTGGCGCTGGACGGCGCGGCGCTGCAGATCGACGATGCCGCCGACCTCAACGTGTACGGCAGCAACACCACCCCGCGCATGATCTTCGAAGGCCGCACCACCGGCCTGCCGTCCAACGACGTGGTCGCCTTCCGCGACAAGCTCGAGGAAGCCACCTACGCCGCGCGGCAGAACCGCGGCACGGACAGCGCCGGACGCGCCGCCATGGGCCCGCCGCCGCCGCGGCCGCAACCTTCCGCACAGGCCGCACCGCCGCCGGTGGCCGAACCCGCCGACGGCGCCAGCACCGCGCCGCTGCAGGCGCCACCGCAGACGCCGCCGCAGCAGGGCTTCCAGCCAGTGTCCGAGGGCGAGATCCGCACCGAGTCGCTGGACGGCAACCGCTAGAATCCGCGGCACGGCATGCCGCACTGAACGCACCGCGGCGCGGTGCGTTATCCTCCTTATTCCTTACGACTTCTCTGCGAGCGGATCATGGGCGGTTTTAGCATCTGGCACTGGCTTGTCGTGCTGGTGATCGTGCTGCTGGTGTTCGGCACCAAGCGGCTGACCAGCGGCGCCAAGGATCTGGGCAGTGCGGTCAAGGAATTCAAGAAAGGCATGCGCGACGAGGACAAGCCCGCCGGCCAGCTCGGCGACGAGTCGCGCAGCAGCGAGCAGTCCCGCGAGACCCAGGCCGAGCGCGACCGCGACGCGCGCTGAATAGGACGCTGTCGGCGTGTTCGATATCGGATTCAGCGAACTGCTGCTGATCGCAGTGGTGGCCCTCGTGGTGCTCGGCCCGGAACGCCTGCCCAAGGCCGCGCGCTTCGCCGGCCTGTGGGTGCGCCGCGCGCGCGCGCAGTGGGACTCGGTGAAGCAGGAACTGGAGCGCGAACTGGAAGCCGAGGAACTCAAGCGCAGCCTGCAGGACGTGCAGGCCTCGCTGCGCCAGGCCGAATCGCAGTTGCGCGACAGCGGGCAGCAGCTGCAGCGCGAGACCGACGCGCTGCGCCGCGAGATCGACCCGACCGGGCCGGAACCGCTGGCCGAGGGCGCGCCTGGGGCCAGCGCACCGACGACGACGCCAGCGCCGGAACCACTGCCGCCGTCCGGCGCTCCCGCCGCCGACCACGCGGTGCCGGCTACCACGCCAGCCGCGCCGACCGCGCATGCGCACGCGCCAAGCGAGGCGCCGGCGCCCGCCGCGCACGACCCTGCCCCCACACCGCCGGCGCCTGGCGCCGCACCGCCCAACGGCGACCCTGAGGCGCCGCGATGAATCCGGAAGCCGAAAGCAGCCTGATCGAGCATCTGGTCGAATTGCGCGCGCGCCTGGTGCGCGCGCTGATCGGCCTGGGCGTGGTGGTGCTGGCGCTGCTGCCCTTCTCCAAGCCGATCTACACCTGGCTGGCCGCGCCGATGCTGGCGCAGCTGCCGATCGGGCAGAGCGTGATCGCCACCCACCCGGCCGGCGCGGTGTTCGCCCCGCTCAAGCTGACCTTCTTCGTGGGCGTGTTCATCGCCGTGCCGTGGCTGCTGTACCAGGCCTGGGCGTTCGTCGCCCCGGGCCTGTACCAGCGCGAGAAGCGCCTGGCATTGCCGCTGCTGGCCTCGGCCGTGCTGCTGTTCTACGTGGGCTGCGCCTTCGCCTATTTCCTGGTGCTGCCGGCGGTGTTCCACTTCCTGACCACGTTCAAGCCGGACATCATCCAGCTCACCCCGGACGCCGGCGCCTACCTGGATTTCGTGCTGGCGATCTTCTTCGCCTTCGGCGCCAGCTTCGAGCTGCCGGTGGCGCTGGTGATCCTGGCCCTGCTCGGCTGGGTCACCCCGCAGCAGCTGCGCGAAGGCCGCGGCTACGCGGTGGTCGGCATCTTCGTGCTGGCCGCGGTGCTGACCCCGCCGGACGTGGTCTCGCAGCTGATGCTGGCGATCCCGATGTGCCTGCTGTACGAGATCGGCATCATTGCGGCTAGTGCGGTAACCAAGAAGCCGTCTGAAGCAGAGATTCGGGATTAGGGATTGGGGATTCGCAAAGGCCGGGGCGGCCGCGCCTTCGCCACGTAGCGCGGCTCCAGGAACCTCAGGCTTCGTCAATCGCGGCAATCCACGAAGCCGAAAGCGTCAGGGCTGAAGCCGCGCCTACAGATGCGACGACCTGGCAAGGCCAGAGCTCTGCAAAAGCGGACGACCGGAAAACCGTCAGCTCCCGCTTTTACGAATCCCCAATCCCGACTCCCCAATCCCGGCCTTCAATCAAGCCGCAAACACATTCGAAGGCGGCGGCGGCACCGCGGGCGCGGCGTCGCCGCTGTGCACGAACATCTGCTTCCAGGCCGCGTAGACCGCGCCGGCCAGCGCCGGCATCGCCAGTGCCATCAGCAGCAACTGCGCGACCAGGGCGGCGATGGTCGGCCCGGCCAGCGCCTGCACCAGCAGGATCACCAGCACCAGGGCGAAATACAGCGCGAACATCGCGATGAAGGCGAGGACGAAGAACACCAGCATCGCCGGCAGGTTGTGCAGGCAGGCGCGCAGGCTGTTGCGCATCGCCGCCAGGCCGCCGCGGCCGTCGAACATCACCTGCGGGGCGAGCACGAACAGGGTCAGCGTCACCGCCACGAAGCCGACGAACACCATCAGCAGCCACAGCAGGATGCGCATCGCCGGCAGCGTGGCCACCAGTTGCTCGACCTGCGCCGGATCCGGCTGGGCGCTGGACTGGCCGAGTTCGTTGAGCTGGTTCATCACCGTGCCCAGCTGCTCCCAGCCGCTCTGGCCGACCACCACCAGGGCCAGCGCACCCAGCGCCAGGCCGACCAGCACCTGCGGCAGCAGCGCCACCAGCAGGCGCGGCGCACGGCCGTCGTGCAGGCCCTGCAGCAGATGCGCCGGCTGCGCGACACGGCCCTGGTCCACTTCGCGCACCGCCCACACCAGCCCGCCGAACAGCAGCGGTCCGGCCAGGCCCAGCAGCAGTTGCGCCAGCATGCCCAGGGTCGGATTCAGCGCGCCCATCAGCAGCGCCAACAGCGCCGCCAGGCCCCAGATCACGCCCAGCAGCCCCAGCGCCAGCGGCGCCCGGCGCAGCAGCGCAATTCCGCTCAACAGCCATTCCGCGCCGGCCGAGGCCGGCAGCTTGCGAATCTCGATCATTGCCAATCCGAAGTGGGGGACGCCGTACAGCGCGGCGCCTGTACAGATTATCGCGGTTTTGCCTGGCCGCCGGCGGTTTGCTGGCCGCGCGCGTGCTGAACGAAGCGCCGCAGCAGCTTGCGCGCCAGCGGCGCGGCGCTGACCTCGCGGGCGATGGTACGGGCGCAGCGGCCGGCGCTGCGTAGACACTCGGCGCGGGCGTGCACGTAGCCGCGCATGTGGTGGGTGGCGAATTCCGGGTGGAACTGCACGCCCCAGGCCGCCTCGCCCCAGCGGAAGGCATGGCACTGGTCCTGCGCCGAGCGCGCCAGCACGGTGGCGCCGGCCGGCGCGCGCAGCACCGTCTGCAGGTGCGTGGCGTGCGCCGGGAAGCGTTCGGGCAGGCCGGCGAACAATGGATCGTCGAACGCCGGCGGATGCAGGTCGATGTGCACGGTGCCCGATTCGCGCCCCGCCGGGTTGTAGGCCACCTCCCCGCCCAGCGCGTGCGCCAGCAGCTGGTGGCCGTAGCAGATGCCCAGCAGCGGCGTGCCGGCGTGGGCGGCCTCGCGCAGCCAGTCGGCCGAGCGCTCGCTCCAGTCGGCGCGGTCGGTGACGAAGGCGGCCGAGCCGGTGACGATGATGCCGGCGAAGCCCGTGCGCGCGGGCAATGCGGCGCCGCCGGCGACATTGGCGACCACCGTGTCGCGCTCGGCCAGCCCGGCGGCGACGCGGATCCAGTGCGGGAAGCGCCCATAGCGCCGCATCGTCGCCACCGGCTCGCCGGTTTCGAGGATCAGGAAGGGCGCAGGCGTCATCGGCGGGCGGCAACTCGGAGGGGGTCGACCCGATTGTAGACAGACCTTCGCGGCTTTTTCCAAGTCTGCGGCGCACTGCGGGGCTGTCGCGCGTCGCAATTCAGCTGCACGACAGTCGTTTGCCGCCGCCGCACGTCGGTTTTGGCATCAGCGCTGCGTCCGCGCCGGTGAACGCGGCGGGGATGACCGCCAGCATTTCGCGTGCGGCGATGGTCGCGATCTTCGCCACAGCCGCCTCGCGGAGTTGCCGCACGCCATCGCGCGCATCGGCGATCGGCGCTTCGCCCCGGGCGGCGTGCACCCGCGCGGTGAAATCGCCCGTGGCCGCCTCACTCGCGCGGCGGCAGCACCGACAGCACTTCCTCGATGGTGGTCAGGCCGGCGGCGACTTTTTCCAGGCCGGCACGACGCAGGCTGCGCACGCCCTCGGCCTGCGCGGCGCGGCTGAAGCCGGCCAGGTCCATGTCGGCGCGGATCAGCGCGCGCAGGCGAGGGGTCACCGGCAGCAGTTCGTACAGGCCGACCCGGCCCAGGTAGCCGGTGCGGCGGCATTCCAGGCAGCCGACCGGGGCGTGGACCTGCAGCTCTTCCGGCAGCGCTTCGCCCGGCTCGCGCAGCGCGTCCCATTCGATGTCGCTGAGCGTGTGCGGGCGCTTGCAGTGCGTGCACAGCGTGCGCACCAGGCGCTGCGCCAGCACGCCGTTGAGGGTGGAAGCGACCAGGTAGTGCGGCACGCCCAGGTCGAGCAGGCGGGTGATCGCCGAGGGCGCGTCGTTGGTATGCAGGGTGGACAGCACCAGGTGCCCGGTCAGCGAGGCCTGCACCGCCATCTGCGCGGTCTCCAGGTCGCGGATCTCGCCGATCATGATGATGTCCGGGTCCTGCCGCAGCAGGGTGCGCACGCCGCTGGCGAAGTCCAGGTCGATGTTGGTCTGCACCTGCATCTGGTTGAACTCCGGCGCGATCATCTCGATCGGGTCCTCGACGCTGCACACGTTCACGTCCGGCGTGGCCAGGCGCTTGAGCGTGGAGTACAGCGTGGTGGTCTTGCCCGAGCCGGTCGGGCCGGTGACCAGCACGATGCCGTGCGGGCGTTCGACCAGCGCCGCCCAGCCGGCCGCTTCCTGCGCGCTGAAGCCGAGCTGGTCCACGCTCTTGAACGCCGCGTCCGGGTCGAAGATGCGCATCACGCACTTCTCGCCGAACGCGGTGGGCATGGTCGACAGGCGCATCTCGGTCTCGCGCCCGCCCGGCGAGCGGGTCTTGATGCGCCCGTCCTGCGGGCGCCGGCGCTCGGCCAGGTCCATGCGTCCGAGCACCTTGATCCGGCTGACGATGGCGGTCATCACCGCCGGCGGCACTTCCAGCACCTTGTGCAGCACGCCGTCGATGCGGAAGCGCATGCGCCCGGCCTCGCGCCGCGGCTCCAGGTGGATGTCGCTGGCGCGCTGCTCGTAGGCGTACTGCAGCAGCCAGTCGACGATGTGCACGATGTGGTGGTCGTCGGCGTTCACGTCGCCGCCGCGGCCCAGTTCCACCAGCTGCTCGAAGCTGGGCAGGCCGCTGCTCTGCTCGTTGCGCCCGTCCTTGGCGCCGCGCACCGAGCGGGTCACGCCGAAGAATTCCATCGTGTAGCGGTGCAGGTCCAGCGGGTTGACCACCGCGATCTCGATCCGGCGCCGCGCCAGGTGCTGCACGTCGCCCAGCCAGTCCAGCGCCAGCGGCTCGCTGGTCGCCACCAGCAGGCGCTCGGCGTCCAGCGCCAGCGGCAGGATGCGGTGGCGGCGCGCGTAGGCGTGCGAGACCACGGCGGTGACCGCGGCCACGTCGACCCGGGTCGGGTCGATGCGCAGGTAGCGCAGGCCGCAGCGCTGCGCCAGCCATTCGGTCAGCCGTTCCAGGCCCAGCTCGCTGCCCGGCGGACGGGTGGCGGCCAGTTTCAGGTTGGACAGCAGCACCAGCGGGTGCACGTCGCTGACGGTGCGCGCGGACTGCACCGAGAACTGCATGCGGCCGCGCTCGGCCGGCGCGACCAGGCCGTCGGCGAGCAGCGCGGCGGCCACGCGTTCGAAATTCAGGCGCCCGGGCGGCAGCGACACGGTGGCGGGTACAGGCACGGCGGGCGGCTGCGCGGCAGGTCGCGAATCCATGGTCAGGTCCGGTGCGCGGAAGTCCCCGCAAGTCGGTCGCTATACTAGCGCACCCCCTTTGCCGGCCTTTGCTGCATGCCCGTCTCCCGGTCCGTTCCGATCACGTTCCAGGGTCTGATCCAGACCCTCAACCAGTTCTGGGCGCAGCACGGCTGCGTGCTGATCCAACCGCTGGACCTGGAAGTGGGCGCCGGCACCTTCCACCCGGCCACGTTCCTGCGCGCGCTCGGGCCGGAGCCGTGGAACGCGGCCTACGTGCAGCCGTGCCGCCGTCCCACCGACGGCCGCTACGGCGAGAACCCGAACCGCCTGCAGCGCTACTACCAGTACCAGGTGGCGATGAAGCCGAACCCGGACAACATCCAGCAGCTGTATCTGGATTCGCTGCAGGCGCTGGGCATCGACCCGCTGGTGCACGACCTGCGCTTCGTCGAGGACAACTGGGAATCGCCGACGCTCGGCGCCTGGGGCCTGGGCTGGGAGGTGTGGCTCAACGGCATGGAGGTCACCCAGTTCACCTACTTCCAGCAGGCCGGCGGCCTGGAATGCAAGCCGGTGCTGGGCGAGATCACCTACGGCCTGGAACGGCTGTGCATGTACCTGCAGAACTGCGACAACGTCTACGACCTGGTGTGGACCTACGGCCCGGACGGCGCGCCGGTGACCTACGGCGACGTCTACCACCAGAACGAGGTGGAGCAGAGCGCGTACAACTTCGAGCATGCCGACGTGGCCGAGCTGTTCCACCGCTTCGACGCCTGCGAGCGCGAGGCGCAGCGCCTGGTCGAGCTCGGCCTGCCGCTGCCGGCCTACGAGCAGGTGACCAAGGCCAGCCACGCCTTCAACCTGCTCGACGCGCGCCGCGCGATCTCGGTGACCGAACGCCAGCGCTACATCCTGCGCGTGCGCGCGCTGGCGCAGGCGGTGGCCAAGGCCTACCACGCGCAACGCGAGAAGCTGGGCTTCCCCGGCGTGAAGCGCTGAGGCCATAGAGCCCCTCTCCCACCGGGAGAGGGGTTGGGGTGAGGGTCCGGGGCGAAGCCCTGCAGACCTGAACTTCCACAGGCTCCGCCGTACCCTCATCCGCCCCTTCGGGGCACCTTCTCCCGCAGGGAGAAGGGAACCGCTAGCAAGGTCTGACACATGAGCGCACTACATCCCCTGCTGATCGAACTGGGTACCGAGGAACTGCCGGTCAAGGCGCTGCCGGGCCTGGCGCAGGCCCTGTTCGACGGCGTGATCGCCGGGCTGGAGAAGCGCGGCATCGCGGTCGAACGCGGCGACGCCAAGCCGCTGTCCACCCCGCGGCGGCTGGCGGTGCTGCTGCCGGGCGTGGCCGCCGAACAGCCGGAGCAGCGCTCGGAAGTGCTCGGCCCCTATCTCAACATCGCGCTGGACGCCGACGGCCAGCCAACCAAGGCGCTGGCCGGTTTCGCCGCCAAGGCCGGCATCGACTGGACCGCGCTGGAGCGCACCAGCGACGCCAAGGGCGAGCGCTTCGTGCACCGTGCGGTGACCCCCGGCGCGCAGACCGCCGCGCTGCTGCCGGAGATCCTGCGCGAGGCGATCGCGGCGATGCCGATCCCCAAGCCGATGCGCTGGGGCGACCACGACTACGGCTTCGCGCGGCCGGTGCACTGGCTGGTGCTGCTGTTCGGCAACGACGTGGTGCCGGTGCAGTTGTTCGGCGTGCAGGCCGACCGGGTCAGCCGCGGCCACCGCTTCCTGCACGACGCGCCGGTCACGCTGGCCCAGCCGGGCGACTACGTGGCCGCGCTGGAAGCGGCGCAGGTGCTGGTGGACCCGGATGCGCGCCGCGCGCGCATCGTCGCCGAGGTCGAGCAGGCCGCGCGCCAGGCCGGCGGCAGCGCGCGCATTTCCGACGACAACCTGGAGCAGGTGGTGAACCTGGTCGAATGGCCGTCGGCGGTGCTGTGCCATTTCGAACCGGCATTCCTGGCGGTACCGCAGGAAGCGCTGATCGAGACGATGGAGAGCAACCAGAAGTTCTTCCCGGTGCTCGACGCCGGCGGCAAGCTGACCGAACACTTCATCGGCATCGCCAACATCGTCTCGCGCGACGTGGCCGAAGTGGCCAAGGGCTACGAGCGGGTGATCCGCCCGCGCTTCGCCGACGCCAAGTTCTTCTTCGACGAGGACCTCAAGCAGGGTCTCGAGGCGATGGGCGCGGGCCTGGCCAGCGTGACCTACCAGGCCAAGCTCGGCAGCATCGCCGACAAGGTGCAGCGCGTGGCCGCGCTGGCCGAAGCGATCGCGCCGCTGGTCGGCGTGGACGCCGTGCAGGCGCGCCGCGCCGCCGAGTTGAGCAAGAACGACCTGCAGTCGCGCATGGTCAACGAGTTCCCCGAACTGCAGGGCATCGCCGGGCGCCACTACGCCAAGGCCGCCGGCGAGTCGGGCGAGATCGCGCTGGCGATCGACGAGGCCTACCAGCCGCGCTTCGCCGGCGACGACATCGCGCTGTCGCCGCTGGGCAAGGTGCTGGCCATCGCCGAACGCCTGGACACCGTGGCCGGCGGCTTCGCCGCGGGATTGAAGCCGACCGGCAACAAGGATCCGTTCGCGCTGCGGCGCAATGCGCTGGGCTTGGCACGGACGGTGATCGAGAGTGGGTTTGATGTGGATCTAAGGCATCTTCTTTTCATCGCTTATGCCGAAGTAAACAAGGACATTGCGGCTACGCTAGCGGAGCAGAAAACTCAAGCGGCCCTTGTAGCCGCAAAAAAGGGCGTAAAACTCGAGTTATCTCAGGAAGGAAGTTCAGAATTCTCGAGCAGCGAACTTGATGCTCTTTTCGACTTCATCCTCGAGCGCCTCCGCGGCTACTACGCCGACAAAGGCGTGCCGGCAACGCATTTCAACGCGGTGGCGGCCTTGTTCTCGGGCGGGGTTGAAGGAAGCGCGGCTCCTGTAGGAGCGGCTTCAGCCGCGACCGCCACGCACGGATCGCTCTACGACTTCGACCGCCGCATCGAAGCGATCGGCATCTTCGCCACGCTGCCGGAGGCCGAGGCGCTGGCCGCGGCCAACAAGCGCATCCGCAACATCCTGCGCAAGGCCGAGGGCGCGATTCCTGCGCAGATCGACCCGACCCTGCTGCGCGAGCCGGCCG
Organism: Xanthomonas sp. JAI131; assembly: GCF_013410075.1. Lineage (NCBI taxonomy): Bacteria > Pseudomonadati > Pseudomonadota > Gammaproteobacteria > Lysobacterales > Lysobacteraceae > Xanthomonas > Xanthomonas sp. JAI131. Next base: position 466,249 of record NZ_JACCCN010000004.1, read on the forward strand.
AAAGCGCACTGGCCGAGGCGGTGGAAGCGGCGATCGTGGAAACCGACGGCGCCCTGCGCCAGCACGATTACGTCACCGTGCTGAACTTCCTGGCGCGGCTGCGGCCGCAGGTGGACGCGTTCTTCGACGGGGTCATGGTCAACGTCGAGGACCCGGCGATCCGCGGCAACCGCCTGGCCCTGCTCAAGCGCCTGGGCGACCGCCTCGGCAGCGTCGCCGCGATCGAGCACCTGTCGTCGTAAGCAGGGCAGCGGACTGCTGCAGGTAGGGGCTGCGAAAGCAGCCTCTTCTTTTTGTGGGAGCGGCTTCAGCCGCGACGCGCGAAGCTGGCAGCGCCACAACCAAGTGAAGCCGCGTCGGGACTGAAGTCCCTCCCACAGTGCACCCGACCGGCTCCGTCCGAGCGCCTGCCGATCGACGCTGCTTGAGAGTGCCGCGGCTCTGGTGACACCGCTTCTTGTGGGAGCGACTTCAGTCGCGATGCGCGAAGCTGCAATTCCGCAATGCTGAGAAAAAAGCGTCGGGGCTGAAGCCCCTCCTACAGTGCACCCGGCTGGCCATGTACGAGCACCGCGTCGAGCCCCTCTCCCCTCGGGAGAGGGGTTGGGGTGAGGGTACGGCGCGCAGCGTCTCGTTGGGTTTGGGCGCGCGGGGCTGCGCCCGTACCCTCATCCGCCCCTTCGGGGCACCTTCTCCCGAGGGGAGAAGGGAGATCACTTCGCGCAGGCCTGCCACGTACAGTGCTGCGCACAACCGCCGTTACGAATCCCCACTCCCCACTCCCGAATCCCGGCCTTCAATCGAACAACGCCTGGATCGCCGCCAGCCCGGCATTGGCGCGCTCCTTCTTGCGCTCGGCGTCGGCCACCGGGTCGGCGCCGTCGCGCTGCATCTCCTCGGCCGGAATCTCGTCGAAGAAGCGGCTGGGCTTGAGCCGGATGTGTTCGCCGAACTTGCGGGTCAGCTTGCTGTAGCTCATCCACAGCTGCTCCTTGGCGCGGGTGATGCCCACGTACAGCAGGCGCCGCTCTTCCTGCAGGTTGCCCTCCTCCAGGCTGACCTCGTGCGGCAGCACGCCGTCCTCGCAGCCGACGATGAACACGTAGCGGAACTCCAGGCCCTTGGACGCGTGCATCGTCATCATCCGCACCTGGTTGCCGCCATCGTCCTTGTCGTTGCGCGACAGCAGCGCCAGCTGCGCGGCCAGGTCGCCGACGGTGGCCCCACGCGGGCCGCCCTCGAACCACTTGGCGAGTTCTTCCAGGTTGCTGCGGCGGCGCTGGAACGTGGTTTCGTCCTTGCACTGGCTGCGCAGTTCGCGGATCAGTCCCGACTGCTCGGCGAGCTGGCGCACCACGTCGGCCGAGGACAGGGTCAGCGAGGCGGTGCGCAACTCGTGCAGGACGTCGACGAAATCGCTCAGGCCGTTGGCCGCGCGCGGCGGCAACTGCTGCAGCGCGCCCATCGACTCGGCCGCGCGCGACATCGGCAGGTTCTTCGCCGATGCCAGTTCGGCCAGCTTGGCCAGCGAGGTCGCGCCGACCTCGCGCTTGGGCGCCTGCACCGCGCGCAGGAACGCGGCATCGTCGTCCGGATTGACCAGCAGCCGCAGCCACGACAGCACGTCCTTCACTTCCTGACGTTCCAGGAACGCGGTGCCGCCGGTGATGTGGTACGGCACGCCGGCGATCTGCAAGGCCTTTTCCAGCGGCCGCGACTGGAAGTTGCCGCGGAACAGGATGCAGAAATCGCTCCACGGCACCTGCTTGGCGGTGCCCAGGTAGGCGATCTCGGCGGCGACCTTCTCCGCCTCGTGCTCGCTGTCGCGGCATTCCCATACGCGGATGCGCTCGCCGTCGGCCTGGTCGCTCCACAGGGTCTTCAGGTGCTCGTGCGGGTTGTGCGCGATCAGCGCATTGGCCGCGCGCAGCACGCGGTTGGAGCAGCGGTAGTTCTGTTCCAGCTTGACGATCTGCAGCGCCGGATAGTCGCGCCCCATCTGCATCAGGTTTTCCGGATTGGCGCCGCGCCAGGCGTAGATGCTCTGGTCGTCGTCGCCCACGCAGGTGAAGTTGCCGCGCGGGCCGGCCAGCATCTTCAGCAGCCGGTATTGCGCGTCGTTGGTGTCCTGGCTCTCGTCCACCAGCAGGTAGCCGATGCGCTCGCGCCAGGCCATGACGATGTCCTCGTTCTCCTCCAGCACCTGCACCGGCAGGCGGATCAGGTCGTCGAAGTCCACCGCATTGAACGTGCTCAACCGTGCCTGGTAGCGCTCGTACAGGCTGGCCGCTTCCTGCTCGCGGTTGCTGCGCGCCGCGGCCATCGCCTGCTCCGGCGACAGCCCGGCGTTCTTGGCGCGCGAGATCAGGTTCTTGGCGTCGTCGATCGCATCGGGCTTGGCGCCGTGCATCAGGTCCTTGATCTGCGCCGCGGCATCGTCGGCGTCGAAGATCGAGAAGCCCCGCTTCAGACCCACCGCGGCGTGCTCGATCTGCAGGAATTTCAGCCCCAGCGCGTGGAAGGTGCAGATGGTCAGGCCGTCGGCGGCATCGCCGCGGATGCGCTTGGCCACGCGCTCGCGCATTTCCTTGGCCGACTTGTTGGTGAAGGTGATCGCGGCGATGCGCTTGGCCGGGTAGCGGCCGGTGGCGATCAGGTGCGCGATCTTTTCCACGATCACGCGGGTCTTGCCGCTGCCGGCGCCGGCCAGCACCAGCAACGGGCCTTCGCAATGCAGCACCGCGGCGCGTTGGGGGGGATTGAGACCGTGCATGAAGACTTCCCTGGGCCGCGCATTGTAGCGGGCGCCGGCCGGCGGCGAGGACCGCGCCGCTGCGCGGGCGCTGAACGGGTTTTCCCGGGCGCATCCGGCCTGCGACGGAGTTGTCCGCCGCGCTAGAATCGGGCCATGGCGAAACTGTACTTCTACTATTCGGCGATGAACGCCGGCAAGACCACGACGCTGCTGCAGTCGGCGCACAATTATCGCGAGCGCGGCATGCGCACCGCGATCCTGACCCCGCGCCTGGACCACCGCGACGGCAGCGGCGTGGTGGCCTCGCGCATCGGCCTGCGCGCAGACGGCAGCACCTTCGTGCCGGACACCGACCTGCTGGCGCTGCTGCAGGACGACATCGCCCGCGACGGCGCGCTGCATTGCGTGCTGGTGGACGAGGCGCAGTTCCTCAGCCGCGCGCAGGTCTGGCAGCTCAGCGAGGTGGTCGACCGGCTGCGCATCCCGGTGCTGTGCTACGGCCTGCGCACCGATTTCCGCGGCGAACTGTTCGAGGGCAGCCAGTACCTGCTGGCCTGGGCCGACGAGCTGCAGGAGATCAAGACCATCTGCCACACCGGCAGCAAGGCGACGATGACCGTGCGCGTGGACGCCGACGGCCACGCCGTGCAGGACGGCCCGCAGGTGGAGATCGGCGGCAACGAACGCTACGTGTCGGTGAGCCGCGCCGAGTTCAAGAAGATCATGCGCGGCGAGGGCCGTATCGATCCGTTGCAGATCGCGTTGCAACGGTAGTCCATCCGCCGCGCCGGGCTGACGGCTACGGCGCCAGACGAAAGACCGTGTAAGCCAGACTGTGTAAGCCGAAGGCGACGCCGCGTTTGGCAGTTCAGCCGCATGCGCAGGCGGACGCCGCGCAAGCGCTCTGCACTGCCTTGGTGCGTCCATCCGCCGCCCCTGTTCGGCTGCAGTCGGCGCGACACCGACCATGAACGTCGGTTGAAAACTGCGCCACGGCCCTCGGCTGCATAGGCCATCAGTCTATGGATCGCGGCTGCAACGCCCATTTAGAATCGTCGGCGATCGCACTCACGGGAAGAGTTCTATGCATCGGTTCAAGGGATATGCCGTCGGCGGCTGCACCGCGCTGGCCATTGCGGTTGCGCTCGCGCTGTCCGGCCCGGCTGGCGCCGCCGACAACGCGCGTACGTTCGACGACATTCCGGCGCAGGTGATGACCGACGGCTTCCTCGAGGCGCACCTGGACCTGTTCTATCGCCGCGCCGGTATCCGCGCCGACAAGAAGGGCGAGTTCGCCGAGGCCAGGAAGAACTACCAGCTCGCCGCGCGCTATGCCGACAAGCCGTCGCAGGCGCGCCTGGGCGAGATGTACTGGGAAGGCCAGGGCGGCGCGCAGGATCGCGCGATGGGCTTCCTGTGGATGGCGCTGGCCTCCGAGCGCGGCTACGACGCCTTCACCACGCGCAAGATGGAGTACTGGAACCAGCTGACGCCCGAAGAGCGGCAGCGCGCGATCAAGCAGGACAAGAAGATGCTGGCCACGTATGGCGATACGGTCGCCAAGCCGCGCCAGGAAGCGGTGCTGCGCCGCGAAGCCGGGCGCAGTACCGGCAGCATGCTCGGCCACTCCGGTGCCTCCGCCCTGCAGATCAACGGTCCGCGCGGCGGCAGCGTCGATCCGGAAGTGTTCTACGCCAAGGAATTCTGGGAACCGGCGGCGTACTGGAAGCTGCAGGACCGGGTCTGGGACGGCCGCACGCCGGGCCGCGTGGATATCGGCGATGTCGAGGACATCACCCAGGAAACCGCGCCGAAACCGCAGGAACCGGCCAAGCCTTGAGTCTGCGGCAGCCGCGCGAAGCCGGACACGTCGCGCGTCGGGACTGAAGTCCCTCCCACAGTGCACCCAGCTGCTATACGCACGCCACTGTAGAAGCGACTTCAGCCGCGACGAGCGAAGCCGACACCTTCATCGCACTGCAAAAAGCGTCGGGGTTGAAACTCCTCCTGCCGTGCACCCAGCACGGCGACTGCACGCTTTTGTAGGAGCGGCTTCAGCCGCGACAAACGAAGTCGGGCACCGCACACGGCGAGGCGCTGCCGCGCGTGACGCGGCAGCGCTCGGCTGCAACTCAATACAGCTTGCGCTCGGCCGCCGGCGGCGGGGTCCACTGGTACAGCCAGGTCTCGGTCAGCGGCGTGTCGCCGGCGCGCAGGAACAGGCGGATGTCGATCTGCTGCGTGCCCTCGTCCGGCGGCACCACGTCGAACATCGCGCGGTAGCCGGAGAGTTCGTGCAGCGGCCGCGCCGAGACGATCTCGGTGCTGCCGCGGCTCAGCTGCAGCACCGCCTCGACCTTGGCGTCCTTGTCCTTGCCGAGCCTGGCCAGCTCGCCGCCGACGAAGTCCACCGCGAAGCGCCAGGAGAAATGGCTGCGCTTCTGCCCGACCACGCCGCCCAGGCCGGTGCGCGTGGCCACGCACTGCGCCAGCGGCGAGGACGCCGGCGGCTGCGCGCCCCAGTACAGCCGGTAGCCGAACAGCAGCTCCTGCCCGGGCTGCGGCTTGTCCTGCGGATTCCAGAACGCGACGATGTTGTCGAAGGTCTCGTCGACGGTGGGAATCTCCACCAGCTGCACCGACCCCTTGCCCCAGCCCTGCTTCGGTTCCACCCACAGGCACGGGCGCTTCTCGTAGTACACGCCGTCGTCGTGGTAGTGGTCGAAGTTGCGGTCGCGCTGCAGCAGACCGAAGCCGCGCGGGTTCTCGTCGACGAACATGTTGAAGCGCAGCTGCGGCGGATTGCACAGCGGCCGCCAGATCCATTCGCCGCCGCCGGTCCACATCGCCAGGCCGTCGGTGTCGTGGATCTCCGGGCGCCAGTCCCAGTCCATGCGGCGGTCGTTCTCGCCAACCTGGTACATGCTGGTGCACGGCCCCAGGCCCAGCCGCTCGATGGTCTTGCGCGGATACAGCGCGCTGTCGATGTCCATCAGCAGCACGTCGCCGTTGGTGATCGCGAAGCGGTAGGCGCCGGCCACGCTCGGCGAATCCAGCAGCGCGTACACCACCACCGTGTCCGAACCGGCCTTGGGCTGCTCCAGCCAGTAGGCGATGAAGTCCGGGAATTCCTCCGGCCCGCCGGTGCCGGTATCGATCGCCAGTCCGCGCGCGGACTGGCCGTACTGGCCTTCCTTGCCCACCGCGCGGAAATAGCTGGCGCCGAGGAATGCGGCGAAGTCGCGGTCGGTGTCCTGCTTGGTGTTGAGGCGGAAGCCGGCGAATCCCAGCTCCTTGGGCAGGTGCTTGCCCTGCAGACCGCTCTTGCCGTAGTCGAACGCGGCGCCGTCGTAGGCCAGCTCCTGCGCCTGCCCGTCGACCAGGTCGAACATGTGCACCGGCGACTTGAAGTACAGGCCCAGGTGGAAGAACTTGGCCTGGAATTTCGAAGCGTTGTCCACCGCCCACAACGCGTGGTCCTGGCGGTAGCGGATCGACTGGTACTGGTCCCAGTTCAGCGATTCCAGCGGTCCCGGCAGCACCCGCTTGTGGCTCTGGTAGGGCGCCTGGGCCATGGCCCGGGCATGGCCCTTGAGCCAGGCGTAATCGAAGGGCTGCGGCTTGCCCAGCCGGCGCAGGCCGACCGCGGGGGCGGCCTGGCCGAGCATCGGCATTGCGGGCAAGCCCATGGCGGCGAAGGCGGCGGCGGCGTTCTTGAGGAAATCGCGTCGTTGCATGGGCCGGATCGAAGCGGAAAGGGCCTCCATCATAGACAAGCGGCGTTAAACGCGAGAGCTGGGGCGGCGCGTCATCGGTTCCCGGGTAGGGCGCGCTGGGTCTGTCGGGCCGTCAGCCGGTGCTGCATGGCGCAGCGCCTGACGGGCGGTCAGGTCAAGCCGCGCGGCGCCGACTGGCGGCCTGGCTCCAACCCGCGGGGCCGCGTTTGTGCGCTTTCGGCGCTAGGTCATCGCCCGGGCGGAACGCCGCCACGCCGTCTCGCCCTTGCTTGCCTCCACGCACAAGAGCGGCGCGATCCGCTTGGGGATTGAGGACGCGCCCTAGGGCGTCGCGCACGCCCCCTTCAACGCCAGCGCTGCGGCGTGCCGGCACAGGAAACTGCGCTGCTGCGCCGGGTCGTCGCCGCCGGCGTAGTCCAGCAACGTCCATTGCTCCTCGGCCTGCATGTTCTGGCCCGGGGCCAGGGTCCGGTACGGCGCGTGCACTTCCATTTCCAGCAGGCCGCCGCCCGGATCGGAAGCCGACGCATCCAGGTAGAACTCGACCTGGCCCTGCTCGGGATGGATGCGCGCGAGCGGCTGGCGGGCGAAGCGGATCACCCAGGCCTGGCCGCCGGAGAAGGCGGCGATCCAGCCGGCCGACGGCTGCAGCAGCAGCTTGCCACGCTGTCCGGCGCTGCCCGGCGGCGCGGCCGCCAGCGTCATCAGGCCGTCCTGCACCACGTACTGCGGCGGCGCGTAGCCGGCGCCATCGCTGGGCTGCACGCGGATATCGGCAGCGGCCGCGACCGGCACCAGCACCCGCGTGGCCGCGCTCACCCGGGTGTTGAACCACAGGTCCCAGGCCACCGCGGTCTTGCGCACGTTCTGCGCCTGCACCTGCAGCAGCACGCTGTCGGCGCGCTGCGGCGACAGCGCGAAGGTCTTGTGCAGCCGCACGCCGCTGACCGGGCTGTCCACGCCGCGCAGCTGCAGGCGCTGCGGCGCGCGCGCGACGACGGTGGTGGTGGCGAAGCTCAGGTACGGGTCCGGCGGCCAGTTCGCATGCGCCGCGCGCCGCGCCGGATTGGCGTCCTGGTGCTGCCACCACGCGCTCTGCGGCCCGACCCAGACGTCGTGGCCGAAATAGGGGATATCGTTGGCCGCTGCGCTGACCGTCGGCAGCGGCTGGCGCTGCACCGCGTCGCCGACCTTGATCAGGTTGGGCCCGCCGCTGCGCTGGAAGCCCAGCACGCGCCCGCCCAGGGTCGGCGTGACCGTGAGCCGGACCACGCCGTTGTCCATGATCCACGGCGCCGTCGCATCGGTGCCAGGCGCGGTTGCCGGGGCCGCGGCGGCGAGCAACGGCCAGGCGCCGAGAAGCGCGAGCAGCGCCGCGCGCGGGCGCCACCGTCCATTCTGCGTATTGGTGCGCATGGCGAACCTGTGATCGAGGAAGGGAGCCCGATTGTGGCGACTCTGCGGCCGCGGCGACAGCCGATCGGTTGCGCCTGCGCGCCGCGGCTGTTGCCGCTCGGCGCAATCCCACGGCCGCGGCTGTCGCAGAAGGGCGCACGGCTTCGGCCACGGGCCGATTCGAACACCTGCACCTGTGGCACCAGCGAAGGCGACGGTCGTGGCGATTTCGGTCGCGGCTGGCGAAGTCCTCGAGCGGACGCCACAGCTCCGCCGCTTCTTCGACGACGCGGTGGCGGAGGAACCGCAGGGGTCACCGGCACAGCCGTAGCAAGCGGTGCCATGCGCCCGCGCGGCAAGTGAGAAACTCGCTGCCGCGCTCGGCGCGTCAGGCGACGGGCTGCGGCGCGCGCCCACGCCGCGTGTCACTCAGAGCGCCGGATGACGCCGCGGCAGATGCGGCGTCACCGTTTGCTGCAGCCGCCGCACCAGCACCGGATCCATGAACGCGTAGTCGTCGGGAATGTCCAGGCAGACGATGCGCTTGCCGCTCAGGTGCCGTTGGAACCCGGCCGACAGCTTGCTGCGGTGGCGCCGTTCCATCACGAAGATCAGGTCGGCCCAGGCCAGCAGCTCCGGCGTCACCGCGGTCTCGGCATCGGCATTGATCCCGGCCGATGCGGTCTCGATGCCGGGCCAGTCGGCGAACAGCTGCTCGGCGGTCGGGCTGCGCAGCCGGTTGCGGGCGCACAGGAACAGGACATGGCGGACGGGCACGGCGCGGCGGGTCGAAGGGCGGTGGCCCATGGTAGCGGCGATCGCCGGCCGTTCGCAGACGCCGATCCCGGCAGGCAGGCCGCTGTCGCCGCCAAGGGCGCAGGTCCGCGGCCGCGCTGCGAGCGCCGTTTCGTGGTCGAGACTCAACGCGCGGCGGTCAGCACCGCGGGAGCGCCGCAAGCCGCACTCAGCCCCTCCACCTCGTGCACCAGCGTGCCGCCCTGCGGCTGCGCCTGCGCCAGTTCGCGCTGCAGCGCCTGCAGTTCGCCACGCCCGTTGCCCGCACCGCCGCGGCGTTGGCAATGCAGCTCGGCGGCATAGGCGCGGGCGCGCCAGCGCAGCTTGCGGCTTTCGATGCCGTCTCCGCCCTGCCGCGCCTGCGCCTCCAGTTCGTGCAGCGCCTGCGCGTCGCGGCCGAGCCGGCCCAGGTTGCGCGCCCAGGCCACGCGCACCGCGCGCGTGCGCGGATGGGTCGGGCCGTAGCCGCTCTCGGTACGGCGCAGCGCCTGCGCCAGCAGCGCATCGGCCTGCCGCGGTTCGCCCAGCGCGGCGCGCGCCTCGGCGATCAACCGCTCGCTGTCGCCGACCGCCGGGTTGTTCTGGCCGAGCTGCGCGATCCAGCGCGCGCGCGCTTCGTACAGCGGCGCCAGCGCGTCGCGGTAGCGGCCCGCGGCCGACAGCGCCAGGCCCTGGTTGAGCAGCATGTACGGCAGCAGCGCCTGGCTGTCGGGCGCGCGCATGATCGCGACCGAGCGCGCCATGTCGGCGATCGCCTGCGCGTCCTGGCCGCGCTCCAGTTCCAGCATCGCCAGCGAACTCCAGCTCATGCCGGTGTCGCGGTGCGTCGGTCCCAACCGCTCCACGGTCAGCGCATGCGCGGCGCGCAGTTCGCGCTCGGCGATATCGAGACGGCCCTGGTCGATCATCACCGCCGCCCGCAAGCGCCGCAGCCCGAGGCTGACCGGATGGCGGTCGCCGTTCAAGCTGCGCGACAACGCCAGCGCCGCGCTCACCGCCTGCTCGGCCTGGTCGACATCGCCGCGATCGCGGTAGGCCACGCCCAGGCTGCGCAGCAGGTTGACGCTGAGCGGATGCCGCGGGCCGGCCTGGCGGTCGAGCAAGGCCAGCGCCTGCAGGTAGCCGGCGATCGCCGCGTCGGTGTGGCCGATGTCGCTGTCCATCGAGGCGACGTCGGTCATGCTCTCGACGATGCCGGCCGGGTCCTTGAGCACGTCGCGGTGCAGCGCCAGCGCGCGCTCGAACCAGGCCCGCGCCGATGCGCGTTCGCCGAGCACGCGCCGGCAGCGCCCCAGTTGCGAGAAGAAGCCGGCGGCCTGCAGCGGCAGCTGCGCCTGCGCTTCCTGCGCCTGCGCCGCCAGCGGCTGCAGCATCGCCACGCACTCCTGCGAACGGCTCAGCAGGCGCAGCGCGCGCCCATGCTGCGCCGCCGCTTCCAGGCGCAGCGCCAGCGGCACGTCGTCCTGCGTGGCCAGCAGCGCGCGCTGCCGTTCCAGTAGCAGCAAGGCTTCGCGATAGTCGCCCAGGCCGATGCGCAGGCGCGCGATCACCCCCTGCAGTTCCGCACGCGCCAGCGGCTGCCGCAGCAGTTCGCGTTCGCCGCGCTGTTCGCCGCTGGCAAGCAGCCCGCGCAGGTCGAAGCCGTCGCCGCGCTGCGCGTTGCCGGCGCGATCGAACAGGCCGATCACGAAGTCCTGCATCGCCTGCGCGCGCACGGTTTCGCGATGCGCCTCGCGCACCTGCCACAGCGCCACGCCTGCGGCGCCCAGCAGCGCGGCGGCGGTCAGGCTGCCGAGTACCACGCTCCAACGGTGCCGCTGCAGGTATTTCTGCAGGCGGTAGGCCACGCCCTGCGGGCGCGCCTGCACCGTCCGTCCCTGCAGATGGCGGCGCAGATCCTGGGCCAGCGCCTCGGCCGAGGAATAGCGCTGCGGCAGCGGCTTCTGCAGCGCCTTGAGCAGGATGTTGTCCAGATCGCCGCTCAGCCGCCGCGCCAGGCGCCGCGCCTCGGCCGGATCGCGCTGTCCCTGCTGCGCCGCGCGCACCACCGCCGCCGACGGTCGCGGTGCCTCCACCGCCAGGATCGCGCGCTCCCATTCGGCATCGCTGCTGCGGCGCAGGTGATAGGGCTTCTGGTCGGTGAGCAGTTCGTACAGCACCACGCCCAGCGAATACACATCGGTCAGCGTGGTGATCGGTTCGCCGCGCACCTGCTCCGGCGCGGCGTAGTGCAGGGTGAACGCGCGCGCCTCGGTGCGCGGATGCGCGTCGGCCGCAGGGTCGGCCTCGGTGTCGAGCAGCTTGGCGATGCCGAAGTCGAGCAGCCGCACGTCGCCTGCGGCGTTGACCAGGATATTGGACGGCTTCAGGTCGCGATGCACGATCAGGTTGGCGTGCGCATGGCTGACCACCTCGCACACCTGCAGGAACAGCCGCAGCCGCGCGCTCACCGGCAGGTGCAGGCGCTGGCAATAGTCGGTGAGCGGCTCGCCTTCGACATAGGCCAGCGCCAGGTACGGGCGCCCGTCGCTGGCGATGCCGGCGTCGAGCAAGCGCGCCAGGTGCGGATGCTCCAGCCGCGCCAGGATCTCGCGTTCGCGGGTGAAGCGCTGGCGCAGCGCGGCATCGGCATAGCCGGGACGCAGCAGCTTCAGCGCGACCTGGCGCTGGTACAGCCCGTCGGCGCGCTGCGCCAGCCAGACCTGGCCCATGCCGCCTTCGCCGAGCAGCCGTTCCAGCGCATACGGCCCGATCCGGCTGCCGGCGCACAGGCACTCCATGGCGCTGGCCAGCAGCGGCTCGCTGAGCAGGTCCGAGCCGGCCGCGTCCAGCGCCAGCATGCGCACCAGTTCATCGGCACTGGCCGGATCCTGCGCGTGCAGCTGCGCCAGACGCGCCGCGCGCGCCTCCGGGGTCAGCTCCAGCAGTTCGTCGAGCAACGGCGACAGGCGTTGCCACTGCAGCGCGTCCATGCGGTGCTCCGGTCGGTCCTAGTGATCCTGCATCGCCGCCAGCAGGAAGATGCGCGCCTTCTGCCAGTCGCGGCGGATGCTGCGTTCGGAGCGCTGCATCAGCTCGGCGATCTCCTGTTCGGACAGCCCGGCGAAATAGCGCAGCTCCACCACCTTGGCCAGGCGCTCGTCGATCGCCTGCAGCCGGTCCAGCGCCACGTCCAGCGCCAGCAGATCCTCGTCCAGGCGCACCCCGCCGCTGTCCTCGGGAATCTCGGCGACGCGCTTGAGATCGCCGCCGCGCTTGCGGGTCAGGCGGTTGCGCGCGTAATCCACCACCACGCTGCGCATCGCCGAGGCGGCGTAGGCGAAGAAGTGCGCGCGGCCGTCGAAACGGGCCATGCCGTGCGCGCCGAGCAGCTTCAGGTAGGACTCGTGGACCAGCGAGGTCGCGTCCAGGGTCTGCGCCTGCTGCCCGGCCAGCTGGCGCCGGGCCATGCTGTGCAATTCCTGGTAGAGCGTGCTGAGCACGCGGTCCAGCGCCTCGCGGTCGCCGCCGCGCGCGGCGTCCAGCCACACGGTGATCTCGGGTGCAGTCTCTACCACGGCGGTCTCTCCTCCGGCCGGGAGTCGCGCGGACTATAGCGCGCGCCGGCGGCCAGCGGCGGCCGCCCGTCAGCGCTGGCAGCTCCCGCACCAGACGCTGGCGCGCTGGCCGATGCTGGCGTGGCGCAGCGGCCGCCCGCAGCGCTTGCAGGCCTCGCCCTCGCGGCCGTAGACAGCCAGTTCCTGCTCGAAATAGCCGGGCGCGCCGTCCGGGCTGATGAAGTCGCGCAAGGTGGTGCCACCGCGGGCGATGGCATAGCCGAGGATCGCCTTGGCCGCCTCGGCCAGGCGCGCATAGCGTGCCCGCGAGACCTCCCCGGCCTCGCGCAGCGGACTGATTCCTGCCTGGAACAGGCTTTCGGCGGCATAGATGTTCCCGACCCCGACCACGATGCGTTGGTCCATCAAGAACGTCTTTACCGGCGCGCTGCGGCCACGGCTGCGCCGGAACAGGTAATCCCCGTCGAATTCGTCCGACAGCGGCTCCGGCCCCAGCTCCTCGAGCAGCGGGTGGGTCTGGCCCGGCGCCTGCCACAGCAGGCAGCCGAAGCGGCGCGGATCGTTGAAACGCAGCACGCGCCCGTCTTCCAGGCTGATGTCGACATGGTCGTGCGCCCGCGGCGGCGTGTCCCCGGGCAGCACCCGCAGGCTGCCGGACATGCCCAGGTGCAGCAGCGCGCTGCCGGCGTCGGTGTCCATCAGCAGGTATTTGGCGCGGCGGCGGATGCCGTCGATGCGCTGCCCCGGCAGCTGCTGCGCCACTTCCGGCGGGATCGGCCAGCGCAGGTCCGGCCGGCGCAGGATCACGCCGTGGATGCGCCGCCCCAGCAGATGCGGCTCCAGGCCGCGCCGGGTGGTTTCTACTTCGGGGAGTTCGGGCATGGGGGCTGGACTGCGAAATAATCGATTGACGAGTTTAGCCGGCGACGTGTATCGAGGGATCAGATCCAGCGCTGGAAGCAGGCGATATCGGTGGTGTGAACTAGCAGATTGTCATCCGTCACGTCGCTAAGGTCGCCTGTAGAAGAGGTACCTAGGGGGGAACTTACGCACACCCTTTGGATGAGTGGTGCCCTCCTTGGGCAAGGAGAATTTGATCACAAAAGGGAAGGCGAGCAATTCTATCCACCGTTGATCTCCTGTAGCGTGTTCCTAAGGATCTGGGTTGGATAGCTGCAAGAGCTGGCACAAAGGGATATGCATACGCACTTATAGCGAGCACTTACGGTGCTAAAAAATTTCCCTAGAAGCCGGCACTTGATTGCGCCACGGCGCGCCCGCGAGTTCGCGTGCGCTTTGCAGATATCCAATATCTCATTCTAGCTATTGGTCAAATCGGTCCAATCTACAGGGAAGTAACATGGTGTACGAAAAGAAGAAGCGGCGTCCTTTGGCGTGGCTCTCCACTTTGGAATTCACTTGGCCGAGCGCGGTTGCCGGCTTGGTACTGTTTATCTGCCTGCCTTTTTCGGCGTTTGGACAAGAGTCAAATAAAAATTTTAGCGTGCGTAAGAGTGACGGCGCATTGATTGGTACCTACGCGACCCAGGAGCAGGCTGAAGCAGCAATTCGAACCATTCCCGGGCCTCCAAACGCACCCGACGCATATCAATATGTAACCGAGATCAAAGCGACCACGCCCACTGCCGATGGCCAGGTTTCGATTGTTTATTGGATGGGACGAAAGGAACGCACGCTACAGTATTTCGGCGTTAATGGTCAGAGTTACGCAACGGAAGACGAGCTGATTGCCGGTTCTATTGGCACGCTCAACCAAGGTGGCAGCCCACCATGTGCATCGGCAACATTCGTACGCACTGACGAGTGGGCACCTTACTCACCTGAGTTTAAAGGCCTCGATGTCGCGAACTACGTCTACACCTATCCAGACTTCAACGACGATGAAGGAACTTGCAGCGTAGAATCGGGCGAAGCTCAGCTCATGCGCATTTCTAGTTGTCCGAACCCTTATATGAACTGGGATGACGACCAGGGCGCATGCGTAAACGAAGAATTCACGGCAACCATAGCTGCCCCGCGTAGAGAATGCCCTGGCACTAGTGGCCCATCGGGACTCTTTGGTAATCCCTGCGATGTCAAAACGGGCGACAAATACGAGAGGGAAAAGGACATCGATCTCGGTTGGATACGCCTGGAGCGACATTATCAGTCCGGTGTGGCGGCGACGTCCGGGCGCTGGGGCCTTGGATGGTCGGACTCCCACCAAATCCACCTCGCCCTAGCGCCTTCTTTCTCCGGAGTCATTGAAGGAAGTGGCTATGTGACGCTTTTCATGGCGGCAGGCGGCGAATATTTAGCAGCCAATGGAAGCGGCCAACGTATCGCCGCGGACGGAAGCAATTGGAAGCTGTATCGCCAAGATGGCATTTATATATTTGATGGTTCCGGCCGCCTCATTTCGCTTGAAAACGAAGATGCTAGCCGGCTTTTCTATGGGTATGATCAGCATGGAAGACTGCAGTCGATCACGTCTGAACAAGGACGCGCTATTGAATTTTTTTACACGGATACATCCAGTGACGCCAGAATTACAGCGATCAATTCCGGAGGAGTTATCCTAGCCTCGTATACGTACGATAACGGGCGCCTCAGCACCGTTACGTATGCAGATCAAGGTCAGCGTGTATATCACTATGAAGATAGCCGCTTTCCACGGCATCTGACTGGAATCACTGCTGAAGATGGACAACGATTCAGCACATTTGCATACGACGATGCAGGGCGAACCATATCCAGCACCCACACCGATGGGGCTGATGCGAGCAACTTTGTTTATACGTCAACTGGTACGATCGCAACCAATGCACTTGGCGAGCAGTACACCTATGCTATGACAGACCCTAGCCAAGGGACGCCAAGAATATCGTCGATTACGAACAGCGCCGGTACCGAAAGTTATTCCTATTTTGATGCTTCCGCCGATTTTCGCCGCCGCGTAAATAGTGAGACCGATCGCGCTGGCGTAGTGACCAAGCATACTTATGCCGACACGATTGAGTCTGGCATAAGAGTTACCGCACACACAGTGCAGAAGGCGTTCGGGCTTCCAGAACAGAGTACCTTCATTACTCACACAGCCACTGATTCGAATCGTGTCTTGCGCATCCAGTCCGATCGTGTACTTACCGAGTATTCGAGGAACGCAAGGCTGCAGCCGCAGGCCGTGGCTACATCGGATATAGATACCAATCAAACCCGTATTACCTCGATTAGCTACTGCGAAGCTGCAGATGTTGCAGCCCCTGGCAGTACTTGTCCCATCCTCGGGCTTGTTAAATTGGTTGATGGCCCGCGCACCGACGTCGCCGATACTATGCAATACGCTTATTACCCAAGCGACGAGGCTGGTTGCGCGAGCCCTGCTGGAATCTGCCATTATCGAAAAGGCGACCTGTGGAAGGCCAGCAACGCCATCGGGCAGGTTACCGAGTACCTGGCCTACGACGGCGCTGGGCGCGTGTTGGCGGTGAAAGACGCCAATGGCGTTGTCACCGACTTTGCCTACCACCCGCGTGGTTGGCTGACCGCCAGCAAAGTCCGCGGCGCCGACGACACCAGCGAGAGCGACGACCGCATCACCAGCATCGACTACTGGCCGACCGGGCTGGTCAAGCAGGTGACTCAGCCAGACGGCGCGTTCACTGCCTTCACCTACGACGCGGCGCACCGCCTGACCGACATTGCCGACAACGCCGGCAACACCGTCCACTACATACTGGACAACGCCGGCAACCGGGCCAAGGAAGATACCAAGGACGCGGCGGGCGCGCTCAAGCGCACGCTGTCGCGGGTCTACAACCAGCTCGGCCAGCTGGCCACGCAGGCCACTGCCAGCGGCGACCCGACCGATTTCGGCTATGACGCCAACGGCAACACCGAGACGGTGACCGACGCGCTCGGCCATGTCACCCAGAACGAGTACGATCCGCTCAACCGCCTGGCGCGCACGCTACAGGACGTGGGTGGCATCGCGGCGGAAACCAAGTTCTCCTACGACGCGCTCGACAATCTGACCAAGGTCACCGACCCCAAGGGTCTAGATACCATCTATGCCTATAACGGCCTGGGCGACCTGATCACGTTGACCAGCCCGGATGCTGGCATCACCACATATACCTATGACAGCGCCGGCAACCGGGCCAGCCAGACCGACGCTCGTAACGTCACCACCACTTACAGCTACGACTCCCTGAACCGGCTGATCCAAGTCGCCTATCCGACTAGCAGTCTCAACGTTACCTATACCTACGACGTCAGCCAGACCACATGCGCTAGCGGCGAGACCTACGCGGTCGGCCGCCTGGCGCGAATGCAGGACGGCAGCGGCAGCACCGATTACTGCTACGACCGCTTCGGCGATCTGGTGCGCAAGGTGCAGACCACCAACGGCAAGGTGTTTGTACTGCGCTACGCCTACACCAAGGCGGGCCAGCTGAGCCGGCTGACCTATCCCGACGGCACGGGGGTGGACTATGTGCGCAACGCCCAGGGCCAGATCACGGAAGTTGGCGTGACCCCAGCCGGCGGCACACGCCAGATGCTGCTGGGCAACGCGACCTACTACCCGTTCGGTCCGGTGGCGAGTTGGTCCTACGGCAACGGCCGCCCGATGCAGCGCGTGCTGGACCAGGATTACCGTCCGCTGGCGGTCAGCGACACGCGCAGCGACGGCCTGAGCACCGGCTTCGCGTTTGACCCGGTCGGCAATCTCAGCGCGCTGACCGCGGCCGGCAACACGGCCCCTGTTGTCAGCCTGGACTACGACGCCCTAGGCCGATTGACTGCATTCAAGGACGGCCCGACTGGCACGGTGATCGACGGCTACAGCTACGACGCCACCGGCAACCGGCTCAGCGCCAAGGTCAATACCAGCACGCAGACGTACACCTACCCGAGCACCAGTCATCGCCTGAGCGCAGTGGCAGGAACGGCGCGCACCTATGATGCGATGGGCAACATGACCTCGATCGGAGGCACGGCACTGGAATTCGTTTACGGAGCCAATGGCAGGATCGGACAGGCCAAGCGCGCTGGAACGGTTGTGATGAACTACGCTTATAACGGCCGGGGCGAGCAGGTGCGCCGAGTCGGCAATACCAATACCTACACGCTATACGACGAAAACGGCCATTGGCTGGGCGATTACAACAACAACGGTGCCCCGCTGCAGCAGGCGATCTGGCTGGACGACTTGCCGGCGGGCGTGCTGGCCAACAACAGCCTGCACTACGTGCAGCCGGACCACCTGGGTACCCCGCGCGCGGTGATCGACCCGGTGCGCGACTTGGCGATCTGGAAGTGGGACTTGAAGGGTGAGGCTTTCGGTAGCACACCGCCGGACCAAGATCCGGACGGCGACGGCGCTACGTTCGTATTCGACATGCGCTTCCCCGGGCAGCGTTACGATACGGCGACTGGACTCAATCAGAACTATTTCCGGGACTACGAACCCGCGACCGGACGGTATGGGCAGAGTGATCCGATTGGGCTAGCTGGGGGGAAAAGTACATATGCTTATGTTTCTGGCAAACCAATGGCTTTTTTTGATTTGTTTGGCTTGACGCAAGAGGATATTGATTACCTATTCGCACTGGCGAAAGAAAGGGAAACGGACTTGAAATTCCCCACAGCGCTAAAAGTAAAGGACCTAAGTGGTGACAAGGTGGGCCATACAAACTATGCGGCAAGGACAATCACGATAGATGACCGCTATTTGGCTGTCCTTACTGCAGCTCAGCGCGTTGATTTGTACGATACTATCGTCCATGAAGGTCTCCATCTTACCAAGGGAGTTTTTTATAGCGCGCGCAACCATCCCAAGATTTATGAGGAAGCAGCTAGACGGACAGAAGCTGTCAAGCAAAGCATTGAAGGAAAAAGCGATGACTGCCCGGAATAAAAAAATTATTTGCCTGATGGCTTTGGCATTCTTAGCAGGATGCAATAGCACATCGCTGAATGTTAAGAATGATGTGGTGCCAAATGTGGTTAGCTGTCGCCCGACTTCAACAATCGCCAGTGAAATCGCCTCGTCGCAGATTGGATGCCATCAAGGCGCCATTGGAAATGGCGTTCAAGTGCTTATCTCAAGCACAACCAGAACCGCATCCATGCATAGCGATGCCACTGAAAGAGAGATGACATCTATCTTTATTCAGCCGGCTAGTGCTGTGCATGAGGTGGGCCCTACCAAATTCAAAGCTTTTTATTCGAAAGGCTTATTCGATTTAACAGGAAAGTCTGGTTGCGTCGGCATTCTTGAAGATGGCTCCGTAAATATTAGCAAATCAGCACAAAATACCACCCTTAATTACAACCTCCAATTTAGGCTAGTAAGCCCGCTCGGATGGCCCGAGGACTGCAAGGCACCACGCAAGATTGCCGGCTCTGTTGATCTATAAACTATTCCACTTAAGAAACCCATGCCGATCTATGGCCAAAGCAATATAGAGTTGCAGATTACATTCATACAACATGTTCAAAATTCGATGAGAAACCATCCTTAACACATCTCAGCAGAGCGCTCTCCTGTGATAACAAGGCTTGATTAAAGCAAGAACGTGCGTGGTGCGCAGCATATTTTTTTAAGCGAAGCGTTGCGCCCCGAATACGGTCAGATTAATAAGCTTTTCGGGGCCCATTTTTTACGGACAAGAGCAGGCTGCATAGATGGAAGAAAGCAGACTTGGGAACCGACGTGACGCCTCACCTCGGCGGCGCCGCCAGCTCCCTGGCGCTGAGATACCCATCGCCATTGCCGTCCTGTTTGCGAAAGCGCGCTGTCAAGATGGCCTGGTGCTGCGCGCGAGTGATCGGCTTGCCGCGGCCGCCGGGCAGTTCGGCGGGGCTGAGCACGCCGTCGTGGTCGAGGTCGCGGGCGTCGAAGGCGTAGCTCATCCAGGCCAGGTATTCGTCCAGGCTGACGCGGCCGTCGCCGTCGCGGTCCATGCGCTGCAGGTAGCTTCCTGTGCTATCGACGGCTTGCGCGCTGGCGGCGGCGATCGCGCAGCTCAGCGCCGTCAACAGAACGAGCGCTGCCATGAACGACGAACGCCGCACGAGGCGGCGTTCGCGAAACGGCTGCGGGAAACCGCGGCTCATGCCAACGCGTAGCCCTTCAACCGCGCCGCATACGCCTGCAGCGCGGCGATGCCGCTGGCCTCGGCGTCGTGGCACCAGGCCTGCAGTTGCTTCAGGCGTTCGCTGGCGTCGTGGCTGCGCGCTTCCAGCAGGGCGGCCAGGCGTGCGCGGTGCTCGACCAGGGTGCGCATGCGCGGGCGCTGCGCGACCCAGTGCTGCAGCTGTTCGCGCGCGTCCGGCTTGAGCCAGCGGCCGTCGTCGACCAAACCCTTGCGCAGGCGCCGCGGCAGCAGTTGGCGCAGCTTGGCGCCGGCCTGCGCGGCCTCTTCCTTCAGCGCCGGGGTGAAGACGTTGCGCTGGTAGTCGGTCATCGCCTGGAAACGGTGCGAAAGCAGCGCGCGCAGGGTGTCGGCATCGGGCACGGCGATGTTCGGGCGCACGTCCAGGGTCGGCGCCACGCGCAGGATCCTGGCCAGGCGCAATGCGGCCAGCGCGCGGATCGCGACCCAGCCGATGTCCAGTTCCCAGCGCCGCATCGAGAAGCGCGCCGAACTCGGGAACGCGTGGTGGTTGTTGTGCAGTTCTTCGCCGCCGATCCACAGCGCCCACGGGGTCAGGTTGGTCGAGGTGTCGGCCGATTCGAAGTTGCGGTAGCCCCACCAGTGGCCGAGGCCGTTGACCACGCCGGCCGCCCAGAACGGGATCCAGGCCATCTGCAACGCCCACAGGGCGATGCCGGGCAGGCCGAACAGCAGGAAGTTGAAGGCGAACAGGGCGATGGGCCCCCAGTTCGCGTGCGCGGTGTACAGGCGGCGCTCGATCCAGTCGTCCGGGGCGCCCTTGCCGTACTGCTCGATGTCGCCGCGCATGGCGCGCGCTTCGCGGTACAGCTCCACGCCGCGCCAGAACACGCGGCCGATGCCCTTGGTCTGCGGGCTGTGCGGATCCTCGTCGGTTTCCACCTTGGCGTGGTGCTTGCGATGGATCGCCACCCACTCCTTGGTGATCATCGAGGTGGTGAACCAGGTCCAGAAGCGGAAGAAGTGCGACAGCAGCGGATGGAAATCGACGCCGCGGTGCGCCTGGCTGCGGTGCAGGTACAGGGTCACCGCGAAGATGGTCAGCTGGGTGAACACCAGCAGCACCGCCAGCATGCCCCACCAGCCGACGTCGAGCAGGCCGGTGCTGAGGAAATCGAGGATCGCGTCGGACATTGCCAGAACTCCAGGCCGGTGAAGGCGTGCGCCAGGTTGGTATAGGAGACATGATGGGGCCAGTGGCGGCAAACTTCACCCATCGCCTGCGTACGGTATTCAGCCGCTGCGCGCTCTTGATCACAGAACGGTTTCACTTCCATGTCCGTCCCCCTCCCCGATGCAACTCCCATGCCGGCCGCCGCGCCGCTGATCGAACTTGACCGCGCCAGCGTGGTGCGCGGCCAGGTGCGCGTGCTGCACGAGCTGAGCCTGCGCATCGAGCTCGGCCAGCACACCGCGCTGCTCGGCCCGAACGGCTGCGGCAAGTCCTCGTTCATCAAGCTGATCACGCGCGAGCTGTATCCGCTGGCGCGCGCCGGCGAAGCCGCGCCGGTGCGGGTATTGGGACAGAGCCGCTGGCAGGTGGACCGGCTGCGCAGCCAGCTGGGCATCGTCACCGGCGACCTCAGCGTCAATCTCGCCGACATGCCCGGGCTGGACGTGGAGAGCGCGGTGCTGTCGGGCTTCTTCGCCAGCTACGTGGTGCCGCCGCATCGCGAGGTGACCCAGACCATGCGCGACCGCGCGCGCGAGGCGCTGCAGCTGGCGCATGCGTTGCCGCTGCTGCAGCGGCCGTATGCGGAACTGTCGTCCGGCGAGACCCGGCGCGTGCTGATCGCGCGGGCGCTGGTCAACCGGCCGCAGGCGCTGCTGCTGGACGAACCCAGCACCGGGCTGGACCTGATCGCGCGCCAGCACCTGCTGGCGACGATGCGCGACCTCGCCCGCCAGGGCATCACCCTGGTGCTGGTGACCCACCACATCGAGGAGATCGTGCCGGAGATCGAGCGGGTGATCCTGCTGCGCGGCGGCCATGTGTATGCCGACGGCACGCGCGAGGAACTATTGGCCGATGCGCCGTTGTCGGCGGTGTTCGGCGGCGCGGTGCGGGTGCGCCGCGATGGTGCGACCTATAGCGCGAGCGTGGCCGAGGTGGAATAGGCGGCGGTGCGGGCTTCTGGTCTGCGAACTGCCGTCGACGCTGGTCTTTCATGGCCAGCGATGTGAGAGCCGGATATGCCGCCGCGACATCGGCGCCGATGCGTCCACTCGACAGCCGTGCCGATGACTTCGTTCGTCGCGACTGAAGTCGCTCCTATGGTGGCGCTATGGCGTTATGGCGTTGCTGCATCGGCTAACGCACGGGCATGCTGGAGCAGCGGGTCTGTTTGTCTGCGCATCCGGTCGTATCGCGGGCAACACCTGTGGGAGCGACTTCAGTCGCGACGGGCGGTACCGACACGCCATCGCAACTGAAGCCCTTCCTCCCCCCACCACGTCTGCTCCTTCCACTTCGCCAAGCGTGGAACCCCGCGCTGAAAACACGCTAGCCGCCACGCCCATCGGCAGCCGGCGGCTGCGCCTGGTGCAGATCCAGCGCCAGGAAATGGTGCACCACCGGCGGCTCCGGGCCGATGTGGTAGCGCAGCGCGGCGTCCTGCAGGTCGGCGTCGGCATGCGAGACGCGCTGGTGCTGGCGCAGATGCTCGGCCCAGGATTCGACCAGGAACCATTCCATCACCCGCTCCGGCTCGTTGCTGTGCTCGGTGATGCCCCAGGCGTAGGCACCGTCGCGGCGCCGCTCCTGCGACAGTTCGCGCAAGGCGTGCAGGAACGGCGGCCGGCCGGAAGCACGCACGCGGTATTCGATCTGCACCATCACCGGGCCGCGGTCGTGCGCCACCGGTGCGTTGAGCAAGGGCTCGGGCCAGTGGTTGGATGGCTGCAAGTCGGCCTCGCCCTTGGGCAGGCGCAGGCGATGGAACACCAGCGCGACCAGCAGCAGCGCGCCGGCGCCGAGCAGCAGCGTGGCGGCGATGCCGAGCTGCGCGGCGATCAACCCCCAGCCCAGGCTGCCGCCGGCCATCGCACCGTTGAACACGGTCAGGTACACCGCCAGGCCGCGGCCGCGCACCCAGTTCGGCAGCACCGCCTGCGCCACGCCGTTGAGCGTGGTCAGCGCCACGATCCAGCCGACGCCGAGCACCAGCAACAACAGCACGGCGACCGTCTGCGACGGCGTGGCCGCCAGCGCCGCCATCACCGCGGCGGTCAGCACCGCGGCCAGCAGCACCAGGCCATCGGCGTCCAGGCGCTTGCGCAACTGCGGCAGCACGATCGCGCCGAGGATCGCGCCGACCCCGACCGCACCGAGCAGCACGCCGTAGAACCCGGCGCTGCCGCCGAGCATGCGCCGCGCCACCAGCGGCAGCAGCGCCCACACCGAACTGGCGAACACGAAGAACACCGCCGCACGCAGCAGCACCACGTGCAGCTCGCGGCTGGCGCGGGCATAGCGCAGGCCGGCACGAAAGGCGCCGAAGAACTGCTCGGACAGGCCGCTGTCGGCGACCTTGGCGCGCGGCCACCACAGCAGCGCGGCGACCACGAACACGTAGCTGAGCACGTCGCTGGCGTAGGCGGCGGCCGCGCCCAGGCTGGCCAGCAGCAGGCCGCCGCCGGCCGGGCCCAGCGCGCGCGCGATGTTGATGCCCAGCGAGTTCAGCGCCACCGCGTTCTTCAGGTCGGCGCGCGGCACCAGCTCCGGCACGATCGCCTGCCAGGTCGGCCCCATCAGCGCGCTGCCGATGCCGCCGACGAAGGTCAGCGCGACCAGGTATTCGACCGTGAGCGCGCCGGTCTTGGACAGCAGCAGCAGGCTGGCGCTGACGCTGGCCAGCAGCAGCTGCACGCAGATCAGGAAGCGGCGCCGGTCGAGGATGTCCGACAACACGCCGGCCGGGATCGCCAGCAGGAACACCGGCAGCGTCGCCGCGGTCTGCATCAGCGCCACCGCGGCGGGATTGTCGGACAGGTCGGTGACCAGCCAGGAACTGGCGACGTCGCGCATGAAACTGCCGACGTTGCCGAGCACGGTGGCCGCCCACAGCACCGCGAACACGCGATGCCGCAGCGGGGCGAAGCTGCCGGTCGCCGGCGCGGGTGCGGTGGACTCAGCCATGCGCGCGCTCGCGCAGGTCGTGCCAGGCCACCAGCACGAAGCCGCCGACCAGGCCCAGGTGTTCGTAGAACGCGTTCATCGCCGCAAAGCGTTGCATGCCGCTCATCTCCCAATAGCGGTTGGCCACGCACGCGGCCACCAGGGTGAAGCCGGCCAGCGCCAGGGCGCCCAGCCAACGATACGCGCCGCTCAGGATCAGCAGCGACGCGCCCAGTTCCAGCACGATCACCGCCGCCGCCAGCGGCGCGGCCGGCGCCATGCCGAAGTGCACCATTTCCGCGACCGCGCCGTCGAAGGCGAAGGCCTTGACCAGCCCGCCCTGCAGATAGGCCGCGCACAGGCCGAGCAGCGCCAGCCAGCGCAGCCATGCC
Organism: Xanthomonas sp. JAI131; assembly: GCF_013410075.1. Lineage (NCBI taxonomy): Bacteria > Pseudomonadati > Pseudomonadota > Gammaproteobacteria > Lysobacterales > Lysobacteraceae > Xanthomonas > Xanthomonas sp. JAI131. The sequence goes on from NZ_JACCCN010000004.1 coordinate 490,178, forward strand.
GGGGTGAAGCGCGTGCCGACCGAGCGGGTCGCCTCACGCATGGCGCACGCTCCGCGCGATGCTGGCGGCGCGCGGCACGCCAAGCGCACCGCCGCCGGCCTGCGTGCAGATCGCGCGCGTCGTGCGCATCCGGCTCATACCGCCCAGCACGCGCAGCCCAGCGCGCCCCAGAAGCTCTTCAGGTCGGCGATCGGCAACTGGCTGCTCCACGCGGTGGCGTGCTCGTGCCCATGGATCGTGCAGTCGTGGGCGCAGCCGCAACTGGCCGCGATCCGTTGCGACAGTGCCGCCGGCGGCGCCTCGCCCCAGGCGCCGTAGCCGCGGAAGCTGCGCGCCGGCGACCAGTCCGGCAGCGCCGGCGGCGGCGGCGCTTCGTCGTGTTCGGCGAACGCGCCGCTGACCCACACCACCTTGCCGCCGACCATGGTCAGTAGCGCGGTGGTGTCGGCGATGTCGCTTTCCGCGCAGCCGAAGAAGTCGCGGTCCGGCACCACCAGATCGGCGAACTGGCCGGCCTGGATGCGGCCCTTCTTGCCTTCCTCGTTGCTGAACCAGGTGACGTGTTCGGTCCACATCCGCAACGCGGTCTCGCGGTCCACGCAATTGCGCTGCGGATACAGGCGCAGGCCGCCGACGGTGCGCCCGGTCACCAGCCACGCCAGCGACACCCACGGGTTGTAGGAGGCCACGCGGGTGGCGTCGGTGCCGGCCGAGACCTTGACCCCCTTCTCCAGCATGCGCTTGACCGGCGGCGTGGCCTGCGCCGCGCCGATGCCGTAGCGCTCGACGAAATACTCGCCCTGGTAGGCCATGCGGTGCTGCACGGCGATGCCGCCGCCGAGCGCGGCGATGCGGTCGATGGATTTTTCGGAAATGGTTTCGGCGTGGTCGAAGAACCAGTGCAGGCCCTGCAGCGGGATCTCGCGGTCCACGCGTTCGAACACGTCCAGCGCGCGGCTGATGGTCTCGTCGTAGGTCGCATGCAGGCGCCACGGCCAGCGGTTCTGCGCCAGGATCCGCACCACGTCTTCCAGCTCGGTCTCCATCTGCGGCGGCATGTCCGGCCGCGGCTGGCGGAAGTCCTCGAAGTCGGCGGCGGAGAACACCAGCATCTCGCCGGCGCCGTTGTGGCGGAAGTAGTCGTCGCCCTGCTGGTAGCGCGAGCTGGCGGTCCAGTGGAGGAAGTCTTCCTTCTCCTGCTGCGGCTTCTGGGTGAACAGGTTGTAGGCCAGGCGGATGGTGAGCTGGCCGGCGTCGGCCAGTTCCTGGATCACCTTGTAGTCGTCCGGGTAGTTCTGGAAACCGCCGCCGGCATCGATCGCGCCGGTGACGCCGAGCCGGTTCAGTTCGCGCATGAATTGCCGGGTCGAATTGACCTGGTAGTCGTAGGGCAGCTTCGGGCCCTTGGCCAGCGTCGCGTACAGGATCGATGCGTTCGGCTTGGCCAGCAGCAGTCCGCTCGGGTTGCCCTCGGCGTCGCGCACGATCTCCCCGCCCGGCGGCGCCGGCGTGTCCTTGCCGTAGCCCACCGCGCGCAGCGCGGCACCGTTGAGCAGCGCGCGGTCGTACAGGTGCAGCAGGAACACCGGCGTGTCCGGCGCCACCGCATTGAGTTCGGCGATGGTCGGCAAGCGCTTCTCGGCGAACTGGTGCTCGCTGAAGCCGCCGACCACGCGCACCCACTGCGGCGCCGGGGTGATCGCCACCTGCCGGCGCAGCATGTCCATCGCGTCGGCGAGGCTGCGCACGCCGTCCCAGCGCAGTTCCAGGTTGTAGTTGAGGCCGCCGCGGATCAGGTGCAGGTGGTTGTCGATCAGGCCCGGCAGCACGCAGCGGCCCTGCAGGTCGATGCGCCGGGTGTGCGTGCCGGCCAACTGCAGGATCTCCTCGTCGCTGCCGACCTGCAGGAAGCGGCCGTCCTGGATCGCCACCGCCGTGGCACTGGGACGCGCGCGGTCCAGGGTGGTGAAGCGGCCGCGGTACAGGATCAGGTCCGGCGCGGCATCGGTCGCATGCGGCTCAGCCATTGTCGTGCTCTCCCCGTTCCGGTTGCGCCGGCGCTTGCGTGCGCTGCGGCAGTTCGCCGAACACGTGCGGCTTGACCTGGTGGTGGAACCACGAGGTCGGGTGGGCGTCGCTGCGCAGCAGCCGCTGCACCAGCGGCGGCAACTGCTCGCCCAGCAGGATGCCGAGCAGGCCGACCAGCGCGATCACCGGCGGCGCCGGCGAACGCACCTTGAACAGCGCGTAGATCACGCCGACCAGCAGGCCCAGGCCCAGCGATACCAGATAGGTCTTCATCGGCGCGCTCCGCTCAGCCTTCGTGGGCACCGAACATGGTCCGGGCATAGACGATGCCCAGGCCGTAGGCGCCGCCATACTTGCGCGCCACCTCGGTGGTGGTGGCGTAGGTGTCGGTACGCGCCCAGTCGCGCTGCAGTTCCAGCAGGTATTGCAGCGCGGTCATCGGCCGGCCGCCGGCCTGCACGATGCGCTCGATGGCGCGGTTGTGCGCCTCGGCCGAGACGTCGCCGCAGGCATCGGCGATCACGTAGACCTCGAGGCCCTGATCCAGCGCCGACAGCGCCGGGCCGACGATACACACGCTGGTCCACAACCCCGCCAGCACGATCCGCGGCTTGCCGATCTCGTTGACCCGCTGGATCACCGCCGCGTCTTCCCAGGTGTTCATCGACGTGCGGTCGAGCAGCGCCTGGCCCGGGAACGGCGCGACCACTTCGTCGAACATCGGCCCGGAGAAGCTCTTTTCCGCCACGGTGGTCAGGATCGTCGGCACACCGAAGCTGGCCGCGGCATTGGCCACCAAGGCGGCGTTGGTGCGCAGTGCGCCTGCATCGATCGAGTGCGTGGCGAAGGCCATCTGCGACTGGAAGTCGATCATGATCAGGGTATGGTCGCCCGGCGTGAGCAACGTGGCGCCCGGAACGGGCAGAGCGGCGAGCGGCATGGCGACATCCTGGTATGCGGGGGAAAGCGCGATGCTGGCGCGCGATGGCGGCGGCGTCTTGGAGATTCGTGTCGCGTTGTGCGCCAAGTGCGGGGCGGCGGCGTCCAGCGAACGCCTACCAGGCCCAGCGCAGTTCCACGCCGACATAGTCGCTGTCGCGCGCGCCGGCCTGGCGCAGCGCGCGGCCCACGTCATAGCGCACCGCTTCCAGCGCTGCGGTGAGTTGCGGCGACAACGCGCGCTGCAGCCGCAGCTGGGTGTAGCGGCCGGTCCAGCGTCCGCCATGGCCGGCGCTGCCGGCCACCGGCACAGTGGGCTGCAGGTACACGGCATCGGCGGTGCTCTGCCGCCACAGCAGGCCCACGCCCAGGGTCGCGGTCAGCGCCGGCGCGGCCTGCCACTGCAGCGACGGCTTGACGTGCAGCAGATTGCTGTAGCCGGTGTAGCCGGCGAGCGCGAAGTAGTAGCCGTTCGGGAACAGCGGATTGAACGTGCCCACGCGGCCGTCGCCGGCGTGCGCGTCGCCGGAGGCGGCATCCAGTTGCAGACCCAGGCGTGGCTGCGTGGCGGGCCGCTGCCACGTGTAGCCGGCACGCGCGCCGACCGCCCAGGCACGGATCGCTTGCTGGCCGACGCTGCCGCGCTGCGCCATCGTTTCCAGGTCCCAGTCCGCGCCGCTGGCGGCGCCGGCGAAACGCAGGTCGAGCACATGGCGGCGCTCGCGGCCGCTGCCATCCAGGTAGTGCGCCTGATCGCGCGAGTACAGCGCGTAGTAGACGGACAGTTCGTTGTCGCCGAGCACCTTGCGCTCGGCGCGCAGCGTGCCGAAGCGCACGCGGCGGCTGGAGCTGTCGTCGAAGGCGCGCGCATCGGCGTACTGCACCGGCTGGCTGACGAACCCGAGCACGCGCCAGCGCGCGGTTTCCCAGTCGGCCCACACCGCATCGAACGACTGGCGCACGTTGGGGCCATCGCGCGAAGACACGAAGCGTTGCAGGTCGAAGGCGAAGTCCTGCCGCCCCACGCGCGCCTTGAAGGTGCCGGCGGCGAAGGCATGCTGGTAGGCGACGAAGGCCAGGCGCAGGTCGAGCCGGTTCTGGTCCGCGCCGGAATGCACGCGCTTGGCATAGGCGCGTACGTCCTCGAGTTGCGCGAACGCCTGCCAGTCGCTGCCCAGGCGCAGATCGGCGTGCAGCTGCAGCCGCTGCAGCAGGTAGGCGTCGGCCGCGTCGCCGGTACCCAGGCCGGGCGCATCGTTCGACTCGAAACGCTCGCGCAGGTTGGCGCCCAGCGACAGGTAGCGTTGCGTGTCGTCGGCAGCCAACGGCAGGTACTTCAAGCGGTCCAGCGGCGTTTGCCGCAGGGCCGGATCGGCCAGCGCCGACCAGTCTTCCTGCCAGCGGTTGGTACTCGGCCGCGGCCGCGTCGCCGGCGCGTCCGGCTGCGGCGCTTGTTCCTCGGCGCGCACCGGCGCCGCGATCGCGATCGTGCCGGCCAGCGCCAGCAACGCACCGTGCCGCATGCGCCGGGCGCCGTGCACGTCCCCGCTCAATGCGCCAGCGGGCTATGGATCTCGGCGACGTAGCCGCCCGGGAATTCCACCACCGCGCTGCGCCGGTCCTGCGCGGCGAACGGCGCCACCAGCACCCGCACGCCGGCCGCCTTGGCCTTGTCCAGGGTCTGCTGCAGGTCCTCGACTTCGTAACCGGTGGTGTCGCGGCCGTACGGATACGGCAGGTGGCCGTCGCTGACCGCCACCGTGGTCTTGCCGAAATCCGAGAGCAGGCGGATGCGCCGGTAGTGTTCGCCGGGGCGGCCGATCTCCTGTCCCGGCGCCTGCCGCGCATCGTCCACGAGCTTGCCGTGGGAGAAGGCGAGGAAGCTGCGCACGAAGGCGTCGGCGCGGTCCGGCGACAGATACACGCGGTTCTCCGGCAGCGTGCGGAACGCCGCGTACGACGGCGCGGTGGTATGCCAGTACAGCTGTGTGTTGACCCCACCCGGCCATTGCACCACCGCATCGCGGCCGATCGGGTCGGGGAACGGCGCGACCAGCACGTCGGCACCGGCGGCGCGCGCCGCGGCCACCGCCTGGTCCAGGTCGCGCACCAGCAAGCCGTTGCGCTCGGCCCCGAACGGATGCGGGACCGGCGTGGTGAAGCCGAACAGCGAGACCGTGCCGACCGGGGTCTGCAGCAGCTGCGAGGTGGTGCTGCTCGGCGTCGGCGTCACCGTCGCCACCACCTGACGCGTGCTGGTGCCGCCGAAGGTGGCCAGGAAGCTGGCGACGAAGCGGTCCACATCGGCCGGCGCGACGTAGACGTGGGTGGTGTCGTACTGCGGGGCGACCGCGACCGGCGGCGTGGCGGCGGAGCGCACGGCCGCCGACGGCGAGTGCGCGGCCATCGCGGCGAACGCGCCGAGCGACAGCAGGCTCGACGACAGCAGGGCGGCGGCGATTTTCGAACGCATACGGACTTCCTCGGCTGCACGAAGGCCGGCACCGCGGCAACGGCGCTGGCAACCGGCACGCGATGCGCCGGCAACGGCATGCTGCGCGAGCGCGCGGCGGAGGTATTGGAAATTGGCGCGGTCTTGCGCCGCCGTGCGCGCCGCGGCGCGGCGCCGGCTACGCGCGGCGGCGGCTGTCGCTGGCCGTGGCCGTGGCATCCGGCAGTGCGCTTTCGAACGCGGCACGCGCCGCGCGCACCGCGGCGTGGTTGGCCTCGGCCCACTGCACCAGTTGCGCCAGCGGCGCGGCCAGCGACTGCCCCAGCGTGGTCAGCCGGTATTCCACGCCCGGCGGCACCAGCGGCAGCACCGCGCGCGCGACCAGGCCTTCGCGCTGCAGGTCGCGCAGGGTCTGGGTCAGCATGCGCTGGGAAATGTCGGGCACCGCGCGGCGCAATTCGCCGAAGCGGTGCGGGCGCTCGGCCAGCAGCAACAGGAACAGGGTGCTCCACTTGTCGCCGATCTGCGCCAGCACGTCGCGCACCGGGCACTGCTCGATACCCCAATAGTCGCGCAACTTCTGGCTCAGCGGCGGCTCGGCGGGCACGTCGGCGCGCGTGGCGGTGACCTGCATGGTGGTTACCTCAAAGTAATCAGGGGCGCAAAAACTGCCGTATTTACAGCCCGGCGGCGATCTTTACTATGCACCAGGTTCCTTTTGTAGACCACGGCTTCCCGCCCTCCGCTCCACATCCGCGCCGCCGTTGCTGGCGCCTCGCCACCGCATCCACAAGGAAATCCACGCATGTCCGTTCATTCCGACTCCCTGCTCGTCACCGGCGCCGGCGGCCAGTTCGGCCAGCGCGTGCTGGCCCATCTGCTCGACACGCTGCAGCTGCCGCCGACGCGGATCGTGGCGGTGACCCGCCGCCCCGAGATCCTGAGCGCCTGGGCGGAGCGCGGCATCGAGGTGCGCCAGGGCGACTTCGATGCCCCCTCCTCGCTGGACGCTGCGTTTCACGGCGTGGCGCGCCTGCTGCTGATCAGCACCGACGCGATCGACCGCCCCGGCCATCGCCTCGCCCAACACCAGGCGGCGATCGCCGCGGCCGCACGCGCCGGCGTGCGCCATCTGGTCTACACCTCCTGCGTGGAGCCGCACGATTCGCCGCTGCTGATCGCGCAGGACCACGCCGGCACCGAGGATGCGATCGCCGCCAGCGCCCTGCCCGGCTGGACCGTGCTGCGCAACCACTGGTACTTCGAGAACCTGTTCATGAGCCTGCCGTCGGTGCTGGCCTCGGGCCATTGGTACAGCGCCGCCGGCGACGGCCGCATCGCGCATATCGCCCGCGACGACCTGGCGAGCGCTGCCGCGGTCGCGCTGGCCGGCGGCGGCGAGGCCAGGCGCACGCTGACCCTCAGCGGCGCGCGCGCCTACAGCACCGCCGAGATCGCCGCGTTGGTCGCGCAGACGCTCGGCAGGCCGATCCAGGTCGTGCCGGTCCCGGTCGAAGGCCTGGTCCAGGGCATGGTCGGCGCCGGGCTGCCGGAGCCGCTGGCGCGCGTGCTGGCCTCGTTCGACAGCAACACCGCCGCCGGCCGCGTGGCCACCGTCACCGGCGACTACCAGGCGCTGACCGGGCAGGCGCCGCAGCCGTTCGAACAGTGGCTGCAGGCCAACCGCGCGCAGCTCGCCGCACTGGCGCCCTGAGCGCCGCGGGCAAGGGGGAGCGTGCCCTACTTGCCGATGCAGAAGCTGGAGAAGATCCGTCCCAGCAAATCGTCGGCACTGAGATGGCCGACGATCTCGCCGAGCGCGGCGTGCGCCAGGCGCAGTTCCTCGGCGGCCAGTTCCAGCCGCTCGTAGCCCAGTTCGGCGGCGGCCGCGGCGGCGTGTTCCGCGGCGCGCTGCAGCGCCTCCACGTGGCGCGCACGCGCGGAGAATTCGCCGTCGCTGCCGTCGCCGGCGGCATGCCCGGCGATCGCACGCAGGTGTGCATGCAGTTGCGCCAGGCCGCTGCCCGTGGCGGCGGAAACGTACACGCTGTCGGCTGTCGCCTGGGGTATCGCCTCGAGCAGGTCGCTCTTGTTGTGGATCCACAGCCGTTGCGGCACGTCGGCGATGGCTTCGGCGATGGCGGCGCGGCCGGCGTCCGCGTCGCGCGCATCGAGCACGATCAGCGCCAGGTCGGCGCGCTGCAGCTCCAGCCGCGCGCGGCGCATGCCTTCGCGCTCGATCGCATCGCCGCCGTCGCGCAGGCCGGCGGTGTCCACCAGGGTCAGTTCCACGCCATCCAGGCGCACCGTCTCGCGCAAGGTGTCGCGGGTGGTGCCGGCGATGTCGGTGACGATCGCGCGCTCGCTGCCGGCCAGCGCGTTGAGCAGCGAACTCTTGCCGGCGTTCGGCGGCCCCACCAGCACCGCGTGCAGGCCGTCGCGCAGACGCCGGCCGCGCTCGGCGTCCAGCAGCAGTTGCGCGAGGTCCGCACGTGCCTGTTCCAGGCCGGCGCGGACCTGTTCGCCGCCCAGCGTGTCCAGCGATTCGTCGGCGAAATCGATCGCCGCCTCGGTGTGGATGCGCAGCCGGACCAGATGCTCTGCCAGGGCTTCGACACGGCGCGAGAACACGCCGTCGAGCGACCTGCGCGCCGCGCGCGCCGCGCGCAGGTCGCCGGCGGCGATCAGGTCGGCGATCGCCTCGGCCTGGGCCAGGTCCAGCTTGCGGTTGAGGAAGGCGCGCTCGCTGAACTCGCCCGGCCGCGCCGGCCGCGCGCCGAGTTCGCAGCAGCGCGCCACCAGTTGCCGCAACAGCACCGGGCTGCCGTGCGCCTGCAGTTCCAGCACGTCCTCGCCGGTGAAGCTGCGCGGCGCCGGGAACCACAGCGCGATGCCGTCGTCGAGCGTCTCTCCCTGCGCATCGCGAAAGCGCGCATAGCGCGCGGTGCGTGCGGGCAAGGTGCCCAGGCCGAGACCGGCGCCGATCGCCGCGGCCAGGCGCCCGGACACGCGCACCACGCCGACCCCGCCCGCACCCGGGGCGGTGGCGATGGCGGCGATGGTGTCGGCGGCGTGCGGCATGGCGAAGAACGTTCCGGCGGCGCTGCAGGCTACAACGTCTGCAGCTGGGTGCGCGCGTAGGCCGCCGAGGCGCCGCTCGGCTGCAGTTCCAGATAGGTCTGGAACGCGTGTTTGGCCTTGGCCGCGTCGCCCATCTGCCGGTACGCATCGCCGAGATTGATGTAGGCCACCGCGCGCGACGGATCGATCTTCAGCGTGTTCTCCAGCCAGCGCGCGGCCTGCGCGTACTTGCCCTGGCGGTAGTAGATGAAGCCGAGATTGTTGGCCGCCAGCGCGAAGTCCGGTCGCAGCTTCAGCGCTTCGGTGAACTGCGCCTCGGCCTCGTCGTAGCGCTTTTCCTTGTACAGCTGCAGGCCGCGGTCGTTGGCGCGCTGCGCCTGCTGGCGATCGGACAGCGGCCCGGCGGCGGCCGGCACCGCCAGCGGCCGCTCGCCGCCCTGCAGGTCCTTGACCACGGTCGGCTTGGCCGCCGGCGCCGTGGCCGATGCAGCCGTCGCCGTGGCGGGCGTGGCCACCGCCGGCACCGCCGCCGCGACCCGGTCGTTCATCGCGATCGCCGCCGAGGATAGCTGCTGGGTGTTGGCGGTCAGGAACTCGTCGCCGTCCGGCACCTGCAGCACGAACTCGCCGCCCTGCGAGCCGGGCAGGCTGCCGAACGCCGGCGTCTGCGGCGAGATGCTCGACACCGCCGGCGCGACGTACGCGGCCAGTTCGGTGCCGGTGATCAGGCCGTCGCCGTTGAGATCGCCCTTGCCCGACAGCGCCTGCAGCAATACCCAGGTAAACACCGAATGGCCGTTGGGGCCGCTGTCGGCGACCTGCTGGTCGGCGCCGCCGGCGGTGAGCATCTGCCGCGCCACGCGCCGCGCGTTCTCGCGCAGGTAGGCGCCGGTGCCGCCGCCGCCGCGGGTCAGGCCCAGGCCGCTGTAGCAGGCGTCCATCACGAACAGCACGTGCTTGGCTTCCAGGCTCTCGGCGATGTCCTGGATCTCGGTCATCGGGATCGCGTCGGTGGCGAACTGCGCCGGGTCCGAGTCGGCCGGCACGATGTAGCCCAGGTCTCGCCCGGAGGCGAGCTTGCGGGTGGCGCCATGCCCGGCGAAGAACACGAACACGCGGTCGTTCTTGCCCACCCCGCCGTGCGCCAGGCGGTCGTGGAACGCAGCCAGGATGTTGTTGCGGGTGGCCTCCTGGTTCTTCAGCACGATCACCTGCGACGACGGGAAGCCGAAGCTGCCGGTCAGCGTCTGCGCGATCGCCTGCGCGTCGTTGGCCGCGTACTGCAGCTTGGGCCAGTGCGCGTAGTCGTCGATGCCGATCACGATCGCCCACGACTTGTCGTAGCCGCTGGTCACCGCCGGCGCCGCGGCGTTGGCCGCCGCGCGCGCCACGCTGAAGTCGCGCCCGTTCCAGGCGGCGAACTGGTAGCCGTCGGCGCTGAGCCGGTCCAGGATCTGCGGCAGCGCCTTGACCGTGCGCGCGTGGATGTCGTGGAACAGCAGGATGCCGCGCTGCTCGCGGCCGACCTGCTCGAGCACGCGCTGCACGATCGATTCGGGCACCGGATCGGCCCAGTCCAGCGAGTCCACGTTCCACATCACCGACTTCAGCCCGGCTTCGCCGAGGATCTGCATGCCTTCGGCGTTGCGCGCGCCGTACGGGAAGCGGAACAGCGGCGCGCGCTTGGCATCGACCGCGCGCAGCATGCGGTCGGTGTCCAGGATCTGGCTGCGCAGCGCGGCGCCGGTTTCCTTGGACAGCTGCGCGTGGGTCAGGCTGTGGTTGCCGACCGTATAGCCCTGCTCCATCAGCTCGCGGCTGACGCTGGCCAGCGGCGCCAGTTCGACCTTGCCGTCGGCATCGAGCTTGCCCAGGTTGCGGCCGACCTCGAAGAACGTGGCCGGCACGTCGTAGCGCTTGAGGATGGCGACGATCTCGTCGGTGTACTCGCGGTGCGGGCCGTCGTCGAAGCTCAGCACCACCGTCTTCGGCGGCAGGTCGCGGCCGAACACTTCGCGGTCGCTGTCCTGCATCGACATCGGATACGGGGTGATCACCCCGTAATCGCGCAGGATCCGCTCGCGCGTGTACAGCGTGCCCAGGTGCGCGACGTAGTCCTCCCACTTCTCGCGCTTCTGCACGATCGCGCGGGTGCGGTCGAAGCGGCTGAAGATCGCGGTGATCTCGCGGTTGTAGCTGCGCTCGATCTCGTCCAGCGCTTCCAGATCCTCGCCGATGCGCTGGTGCAGCTTGATCGCCGGCAGCGAGGAATCCTTGCCGATGCGCGCCTGCCAGTCGGCCAGGATCTCGCGGAACGCCAGGCGGTCGGCGTCGTACAGGTCCGGCGCCGATTCGACGTAGTCCAGCAGCGCGCCGACCGCGGCGAAACGCTGCGCGTCCGGCTGCGCCAGCAACGCATCGAATTGCCTGGCCAACGCGTCGCGCCGCTCCAGGCCTTCGTGGAACAGCTGCTGGCCGACGCCGCTGGAGGTCTGCCGCTCGGCCGGCGACTGCTTGGCCTCGTCGGCCAGCAGCACGATGATCTTGCGCTGCGCCGCCAGCTGTTCCTGCAGCTGCGTGCGGATCGCCGCGGCCTGCGCCTGCAGGGCGGGCGAACCCGGCAACGGCGTGGCGTCGGTGTCCGCCGCGTGCGCGGACGGCGCGGCGCCCGCGGCGGTGGTCGTGGACGACGTGCTGCGCTGGCAGCCCGACAGCGCAAGCGCGAGCAGGCACAGCGCGGTGGACAGCAGGGAGACGGAACGGCGGTCGAGCATGGCCCGGGGCTCGCAAGGACGGTGGCAGGACACGCGACCGCGCAGTGCCGCGGCCGCATACGCAACGCCCGCCTGGCGGCGGGCGTTGTCGGATTTACTTCTTCGTCTTGGCCGGTGGTTTGGCGCCGGCACCGGCGGTGGCCGGCTCGCCGTGGCGCTTGGTCATCCACCATTGCTGCAGCAGGCCCAGCGAACCGTTGGTGACCCAGTACAGCACCAGGCCCGACGGCACGAAGGCCATCATCACGCCGAACACCAGCGGCATGAACTGCATCATCCGCGCCTGCATCGGGTCCATGCCCGGCGACGGCGTCAGCTTCTGCGTCAGCCACATCACCGCCACGTTGATCACCGGCAGGATGAAGTACGGATCGCGTGCGGTCAGGTCCTGGATCCAGGCGAACCACGGCGCCTGGCGCAGCTCCACCGATTCCACCAGCACCCAGTACAGCGCGAAGAAGATCGGCATCTGCACCAGCACCGGCAGGCAGCCGCCCATCGGATTGATCTTCTCCTTCTTGTACAGCTCCATCATCGCCGTCTGGAACTTCTGCTTGTCGTCGCCGTAGCGCTCCTTGAGCTGCTGGATGCGCGGCTGGAACTTGCGCATCTTGGCCATGCTCTTGTACTGCGCGGCCGACAGCGGATACAGCACCAGCTTGAGCAGGATCACCAGGCCGACGATCGACCAGCCCCAGTTGCCGAGCAGGGTGTGCAGGTGGCTGAGCACCCAGAACAGGCCCTGGCCCAGGATCGCCATCAGCGAGAACCGGCTGTAGTCGACCACGCGGTCCAGGCCGCGCACGTTTTCCTTGGCGATCTGGTTGACCAGCTTCGGGCCGACCCACAGCCGCGCCTCGCTGCTGGCGCGCGCGCCGGGGGCGACGGTGAAGGCCGGGCCGCGCGCCTCGATCACGTGGCGCGGGCCGTCGTTGGACAGCACGTACACCGCCTCCTGGTCGGCCTGCGGGATCCAGCCGGTGAAGAAGTGGTGCTGCAGCAGCGCGATCCAGCCGCCCTTGATGGTCTGGTTGACCGGGCCGTCTTCCAGGAAATCCTTGAACGCGCGGCGCTGGTAGCCGTCCTGCGCGCTGAACCAGGTGGCGCCGTTGAAGCTGAAGGAATCCGGGTTGGTCATGCCGCGGCTGACGATGGTCGGCACCCGGCTCAGCTTGCGGAACACGTAACCCTGCCAGGGCTTGCTGCCCTGGTTGATGATCTCGTCCTTGATCTGCACCGCGTAGTGGCCGCGCTGCACGGTGTAGACGCGGCGGATGCTGATGCCGTCCGGGCCGTTCCACACGAACGGCACCTGCAACGCGTCCTGGCCCTTGGCCAGCACGTAGTCCTTGCCCGGCTGCTCGGGGCGGAAGCCGCCCGGACCCGGCGACGGCGCGTTGTTCTCACCGACCCAGCCGCTGGTAGCGGTGTACGGATGCACCGGGTCCTCGGTCAGCAGCGCCACCGGCGGGCTGCCGGGCTGCTTGGTCTGCGGGAACAGCAGCAGGTCCGCATCGAACACGCTGCGGCCGTCCAGGGTCAGGTGCAGCACGTCGGTGGTGATGGTGACGCGCGGCGCGGCGCCGGCGGCGACCGGCGCGGCAGTCGCGCTGCTGGCACCGGGCACGGCAGGGGCGCCGGATTGGGTGGCGCGCGGCACGGCCGGGGCGCCGCTGGCGCCGGCATCGGCGTCCTGCGCGGGCGGTACCGTGGTCGCGGCCGCAATGGCGGTCGCATCGGCCGCAGGCGCGGCGTGCTCCTTGTTCCACTCCATCCACAACAGGGCCGCGACCATCAGCCAGGCAAAGATCAGGAAAAGGCGGGTCTGGTTCATCGGACAGGCAAGCTCGGCTCAGCCAGAAACGGGTTCTGACTTGGAAGTGGGGGAAGAAGGAGAGAGGGGCGGCGGCATTGTGCCGTCCGCAGCCGGGGCCGGCAATGCGCCAGCGCGACGCAGCAGGCGCAGATAGGCCTGACGCAGCTGTTCGCCGCTGGCCTGGGCGGCGGCGCTGCGCGCCACCACCACATAGTCGCCCGGCGCCAGCCACGGCAGCAGATGCCGCGTGGCGTCGCGCAGGACGCGTTTGATGCGATTGCGGACCACGGCGCGCTTGTCGACCTTGCGCGACACGGCAAGGCCCAGCCGCGCCGGGTGATCGGCGCTGCGCCAGTGCAGGCTCATCAGCGGTTCGGAGCAGCGGCGCGCGGCATCGAACACGACGCGGTATTCCGCAGACGTGCGAACCCGCGCAGAGCGAGGAAATCGCCTACGCGGGTCGGGATGTTTCACGGTCCGGATTGCAGGCGCCGCCTGGGGCGGCGAAGCAATCAAGCGCTAAGGCGCTTGCGGCCCTTGGCGCGGCGACGGGCCAGGATCTTGCGGCCGTCGGCGGTCGCCATACGGGCACGGAAGCCATGGTCGCGCTTGCGCTTGAGGTTGCTGGGCTGGAATGTGCGCTTGGTGGCCATCGGGGCGCTCTGTCTGAATGAGGCGGAAAGAACCGGAAATTCTATAGAACCAACCGGGGTGCGGTCAACTGCTGTCTATCCGGCGCCAGAGCGGGGCCCGCGTGCTGCCTGTGGATGGATCTGTGAATAGATACGGGAAAACCATTCCAGACCCTGCGTGCCGATGGTAGTCTGACCCATCCGCTTTCCTCTTCTCACCGGCCGAGTGCGCCGCGATCGTTCGCGCCTCACGCCTGGTCTCTCAATGAATTACATCTGATGGATGCTTGGCCCCGTTGCCTGGAACGTCTGGAAGCTGAATTTCCAGCCGAGGACGTTCACACCTGGTTGAAACCGCTGCAAGCCGAACAGCGCCATGACAACAGCATGGTCCTGTACGCCCCGAACGCCTTCATCGTCGAACAGGTGCGCGAGCGCTACCTGGCGCGGATCCGCGAACTGATGACCTATTTCGCCGGCAGCGGCGAAGTGGCGTTGCAGGTCGGCTCGCGTCCGCGCGCGCCGGAGCCGGTGGCCCCGGTCGCCAGCGATGCGGCCGCCGCGCGCACGCCGCCGGCGCCGTTGCTGGAACCGTTCGCCGGCAACCTCGACTCGCACTACACCTTCGCCAACTTCGTCGAAGGCCGCAGCAACCAGCTCGGCCTGGCCGCGGCCACGCAGGCGGCGCAGAAGCCCGGCGACCGCGCGCACAACCCGCTGCTGCTGTACGGCAGCACCGGCCTGGGCAAGACCCACCTGATGTTCGCCGCCGGCAACGCGATGCGCGAGCAGAACCCCAACGCGCGGGTCATGTACCTGCGCTCGGAACAGTTCTTCAGCGCGATGATCCGCGCGCTGCAGGACAAGACCATGGACCAGTTCAAGCGCCAGTTCCAGCAGGTGGACGCGCTGCTGATCGACGACATCCAGTTCTTCGCCGGCAAGGACCGCACCCAGGAAGAGTTCTTCCACACCTTCAACGCACTGTTCGACGGCCGCCAGCAAATCATCCTGACCTGCGACCGCTACCCGCGCGAGGTCGAAGGCCTGGAGCCGCGGCTGAAGTCGCGCCTGGCCTGGGGCCTGTCGGTGGCGATCGATCCGCCCGACTTCGAGACCCGCGCGGCGATCGTGCTGGCCAAGGCGCGCGAACGCGGCGCCGAGATCCCCGACGACGTGGCGTTCCTGATCGCCAAGAAGATGCGCTCCAACGTGCGCGACCTGGAAGGCGCGCTCAACACGCTGGCCGCCCGCGCCAACTTCACCGGCCGCGCGATCACCACCGAGTTCGCCCAGGAGACGCTGCGCGATCTGCTGCGCGCGCAGCAGCAGGCGATCGGCATCCCCAACATCCAGAAGACCGTGGCCGACTACTACGGCCTGCAGATCAAGGACCTGCTGTCCAAGCGCCGCACCCGCTCGCTGGCGCGGCCGCGGCAGGTGGCGATGGCGTTGACCAAGGAACTGACCGAACACAGCCTGCCGGAGATCGGCGATGCGTTCGCCGGCCGCGACCACACCACCGTGCTGCACGCCTGCCGGCAGATCAAGCACCTGATGGAGACCGACGGCAAGCTGCGCGAGGACTGGGACAAGCTGATCCGCAAGCTGAGCGAGTAGCGGGCCGGCACTGCGCTGGAGAGGCGCGGATCCGCACCCTTGCGAACGCGCCGGTGCGGCATGGTCGGAAGCGACGGATAAATCGGTGCATGACTTCGCGACAAATCCGGTAGAAACTGTGGATAAAGTGCAGCGCGGCGGCGCCGGCAAAACTATCCACAGGTTTCCCCACCCCTTCAGGGGCAGTAATACCCGGGATTGAGAGGGCGAAAAACCCTTGCATTCCAGATAGTTAAGCTACCTTTGCACCGAAAATCGCTCTACCATCACCACCAAGCTTTTGATTTATTCCATATCTTTTTAAAGCATAGGGGCACGGAACCACATGCGTTTCACACTGCAGCGCGAAGCCTTCCTCAAGCCATTGGCGCAAGTCGTCAATGTGGTCGAACGCCGCCAGACCTTGCCGGTTCTGGCCAACTTCCTGGTGCAGGTGCACGACGGGCAACTGTCGCTGACCGGTACCGACCTGGAAGTGGAAATGGTGTCGCGTATCGCGGTCGACGACGCCCAGGACGGCGAAACCACGATTCCGGCACGCAAGCTGTTCGAGATCATTCGGGCGCTGCCCGACGGCAGCAAGATCACCGTCTCGCAGACCGGCGACAAGATCACCGTGCAGGCCGGGCGTAGCCGCTTCACCCTGGCCACGCTGCCGGCCAACGATTTCCCCTCGGTCGACGAAGTGGAAGCCACCGAGCGGGTGCTGGTCCCGGAAGCGGCGCTGAAGGAACTGATCGAGCGCACCGCGTTCGCGATGGCGCAGCAGGACGTGCGCTACTACCTCAACGGCCTGCTGTTCGACCTGCGCGACCAGACTCTGCGCTGCGTGGCCACCGATGGCCATCGCCTGGCGCTGTGCGAGACCGAACTGGAGAACGCCGGCGGCGCCAAGCGCCAGATCATCGTGCCACGCAAGGGCGTGACCGAGCTGCAACGCCTGCTGGAAGGCGGCGATCGCGAGGTCGAGCTGGAAGTGGGCCGCAGCCACGTGCGGGTCAAGCGCGACGATGTCACTTTCACCTCGAAGCTGATCGACGGCCGTTTCCCGGATTACGAAGCGGTGATCCCGATCGGCGCCGACCGCGAGGTCAAGCTGGATCGCGAGGCGCTGCGCGCCGCGCTGCAGCGTGCGGCGATCCTGTCCAACGAGAAGTACCGCGGCGTGCGCGTGGAAGTCTCGCCGGGCCAGCTGAAGATCAGCGCGCACAACCCCGAGCAGGAAGAAGCGCAGGAAGAGATCGAGGCCGACACCAAGGTCAGCGACCTGGCGATCGGCTTCAACGTGAACTACCTGCTCGACGCGCTGTCGGCGCTGCGCGAGGAGTTCATCGTGATCCAGCTGCGCGACGCCAACTCCTCGGCCCTGGTCCGCGAGGCTAGCAGCGCCCGCTCGCGCCACGTGGTGATGCCGCTGCGCCTCTGACCTGCGCAGAGAACTCGTGTTCCACGTGGAACACAACAAGAAACCCGGCCTCGCGCCGGGTTTTATTTTGCCCGGGTGAGCCGGCGTTCTTTACGCCCTGACCTGCTCCCTGTCGGAGCGACTTCAGTCTCGACGGGGCCCTACCGCTGCCGATTGATGTCTCCAGGAACACGCCTTGGGGCGCGAATGGCCTCGCAGGACCAGCCATTGCCCAGGCTCGCCGACCGCATCGACCCAAACCCCCGATCGCCAGGCGCCGCCCGCGACAGGACGTTCGCGACAGCTTTGGGTATGCTGCCGCCCTCCCCTGATGAGCCGACCCGCGTGCGCCCGGTGCGAGCGCCTCGCCCCGATTCCGCGTATGCACGTCTCCCGCCTCGATCTTCATCACCTGCGCCGCTTCGCCGCGCTGGAACTGGCGCCTGCGCCGGGCTTGAACCTGATCACCGGCGACAACGGCGCCGGCAAGACCACCATCCTCGAGGCCATGCACCTGATGGCTTACGGCCGCAGCTTCCGCGGGCGGGTGCGCGATGGCCTGGTCAGCCAGGGCCAGGACGCACTGGACGTGTTCGTCGAATGGCAGGAACGCGGCCCGGAGCCGCAGCAACCGCGCCGCCGTCGCGCCGGGCTGCGCCATAGCGGGCAGGACTGGCGTGGCCGGCTCGATGGTGAAGACGTCGCCTACCTCGGCACGCTCTGCGCGGCGTTGGCGGTGGTCACCTTCGAACCGGGGAGCCATGTGCTGGTCAGCGGCGGCGGCGAACCGCGCCGGCGTTTCGTCGATTGGGGCTTGTTCCACGTGGAACCTGACTTCCTGGCGCTGTGGCGTCGCTATGCGCGGGCGCTCAAGCAGCGCAATGCCCTGCTGAAAAGCGGCGGCGGCGGCGCGGCCCTGGATGCCTGGGACCACGAGCTGGCCGAGGCTGGCGAACCGCTCACCTCCTGCCGCGAGCACTACCTGGAACGCCTGCTGCAGCGCCTGTTGGCGCTGGGCCCGGAGTTGGCGCCAGCGCTGGGCATCCATCACCTGCAGTTCGCGCCGGGCTGGCGCCGCCACGAGGTGCCGCTGGCCGATGCGCTGTTGCTCAACCGCGAGCGCGACCGCCAGTACGGCTATACCTCGGTCGGGCCGCACCGTGCCGACTGGAGCCTGGAGTTCGCGGCCATCCCCGGTCGGGACGCGTTGTCGCGCGGCCAGGCCAAGCTCACCGCCCTGGCCTGCCTGCTGGCCCAGGCCGAGGACTATGCCGAGCAACGCGGCGAGTGGCCGGTGATCGCCCTGGACGACCTGGCCTCGGAACTGGACCAGCACCACCAGCGGCGCGTGCTGCAGCGGCTGCAGGCCGGGCCGGCGCAGGTGTTCGTCACCGCGACCGAAACCCCGCAGGCCCTGGCCGACATGGCGTTGCCGATCGCGCGGTTCCACGTGGAACATGGGCGCCTGCTGGTCCAGCCTTAGGCTCGCGGGGGCTGGGTGCCCGTGGCTGCTATAATTCCTGTCATTCCCTTATCGAGCGGCGCGAACCGGCCCCGGCCTGTCTTCGCCGCCTTGTGGAGCCTACGGCACGCGCAATGACCGACGAACAGAACACCCCACCAAGCACCGGCAACTACGACGCGAACAGCATCACCGCCCTGGAAGGCCTCGAGGCGGTTCGCAAGCGGCCTGGGATGTACATCGGCGACGTCCATGACGGCACCGGCCTGCATCACATGGTGTTCGAGGTCGTCGACAACTCCATCGACGAGGCCCTGGCCGGACACGCCGACCACGTCTCGGTGACGATCCACGCCGACGGTTCGGTATCGGTGTCGGACAACGGGCGCGGTATCCCGGTCGGCAAGCACGAGCAGATGAGCAAGAAGCTCGGCCGCGAGGTGTCGGCGGCCGAGGTCGTGATGACCGTGCTGCACGCCGGCGGCAAGTTCGACGACAACAGCTACAAGGTCTCCGGCGGTCTGCACGGCGTCGGCGTCAGCGTGGTCAACGCGCTGTCGGAGAAGCTGCTGCTGGACGTGTTCCAGGGCGGCGCCCATTACCAGCAGGAATTCAGCAACGGCGCGGCCGTCGCCCCGCTCAAGAAGCTGGGCGAGACCGGCAAGCGCGGGACGACCGTTCGTTTCTGGCCATCGGTCCTGGCGTTCCACAACAACGTGGAATACCACTACGACATCCTGGCGCGTCGCCTGCGCGAGCTGTCCTTCCTCAATTCCGGGGTCAAGATCGTGCTCGCCGACGAGCGCGGCGAAGGCCGCCGCGACGACTTCCACTACGAAGGCGGCATCCGCAGCTTCGTCGAGCACCTGGCGCAGCTGAAGACCCCGCTGCACCCGCACGTGATCTCGGTCAGCGGCGAGCACAACGGCATCACCGTGGAAGTGGCGCTGCAGTGGACCGACTCCTACCAGGAGACGATGTACTGCTTCACCAACAATATCCCGCAGAAGGACGGCGGCACCCACCTGGCCGGCTTCCGCGGCGCGCTGACGCGCGTGCTCAATACCTACATCGAGCAGAACGGCATCGCCAAGCAGGCCAAGATCAACCTGACCGGCGACGACATGCGCGAAGGCATGATCGCTGTGCTGTCGGTGAAGGTGCCGGATCCGAGCTTCTCCAGCCAGACCAAGGAAAAGCTGGTCAGTTCCGACGTGCGGCCTGCGGTGGAGACCGCGTTCGGCGCGCGCCTGGAGGAATTCCTGCAGGAAAACCCCAACGAGGCCAAGGCCATCGCCGGCAAGATCGTCGATGCCGCACGCGCCCGCGAGGCCGCGCGCAAGGCGCGCGACCTGACCCGCCGCAAGGGCGCGCTGGACATCGCCGGCCTGCCAGGCAAGCTGGCCGACTGCCAGGAGAAGGATCCGGCGCTGTCGGAGCTGTTCATCGTCGAGGGCGACTCGGCAGGCGGCTCGGCCAAGCAGGGCCGCAACCGCAAGAACCAGGCGGTGCTGCCGCTGCGCGGCAAGATCCTCAACGTGGAACGCGCGCGCTTCGACCGCATGCTGGCCTCCGACCAGGTCGGCACGCTGATCACCGCGCTGGGCACCGGCATCGGCCGCGACGAGTACAACCCGGACAAGCTGCGCTACCACCGCATCATCATCATGACCGACGCCGACGTCGACGGCGCGCACATCCGCACCCTGCTGCTGACGTTCTTCTACCGGCAGATGCCGGAGCTGATCGAGCGCGGCTACATCTACATCGGCCTGCCGCCGCTGTACCGGCTCAAACAGGGCAAGCAGGAGCTATACCTGAAGGACGACAACGCGCTCAACGCCTACCTGGCCAACAGCGCGGTCGAGGGGGCCGCGCTGATTCCCGCCAGCAACGAGCCGCCGATCACCGGTGCGGCGCTGGAGAAGCTGCTGCTGCTGTTTGCCAGCGCCAACGAGGCGGTGGCGCGCAATGCGCACCGTTACGATCCGGCGCTGTTGACCGCGCTGATCGACCTGCCGCCGCTGGACGTGGCGCAGCTGGAAGCCGAGGGCGACCGCCACCCGAGCCTGGAGGCCCTGCAGGCCGTGCTCAACCGCGGCAGCCTGGGCACCGCCCGCTACGAGCTGCGCTTCGAATCGGCAAATGAGCAGAAATCGGCGACGTTGACTGTTGTTCGTCGCCACATGGGCGAAGAACTGATCAGTTGGGTGCCCATGGCGGCTTTCGAAGGCGGCGAACTGCGTCCGCTGCGCGAGGTCGCGCTGGCGTTGAACGGGCTGGTCCGCGAAGGCGCGCAGATCGTGCGCGGCAACAAGACCCAGTCGATCAGCAGCTTCGCCCAGGCGCATGCCTGGTTGTTCGACGAGGCCAAGAAGGGCCGGCAGATCCAGCGCTTCAAGGGCCTGGGCGAAATGAACGCCGAGCAGCTGTGGGAAACCACGGTGAACCCGGATACGCGTCGCCTGCTGCAGGTACGCATCGAGGACGCGGTGGCCGCCGACCAGATCTTCAGCACCTTGATGGGCGACGTGGTCGAGCCGCGCCGCGATTTCATCGAGGAAAACGCGCTGAAGGTCGCCAACCTCGACATCTGACGCGGCATCGCCGCCCCCCGGCTCGTGCCGGGGGCCGGCATCGTTCCGCTCCCCTAGCCTGCTCTCGCCCAGGATCGCGATGACCTCGCTGCCGTCGCCTACGCCCGCCACGCCCCCGCTCACCCAGGCCGCGCCGCCGTCCGGCTGGGGCAAGCCGGTGCTCGGTTTCGTCCTCGACGTGCTGCTTGCCGCGGTCGTGCTGTTGGCCGTCAGCGTGCTGTCCGGCCTGGTCTGGGGCGTGGTGCGCGGCTTCCAGGTCACCATGGAACTGCGGGCGCAGGGCATTGCCGCCGATCGGCTGGCCTCGGCCGTGGCCTCCCAGCTCGGCCAGCCTGGGGCGCTGGCGCAGCTGCTGATCGCCCTGGTCAGCACCCTGTCCGCGGCCTTGCTGCTGTACTTCCTGCGCCGCCCGGCCAGCGCGGCCGAACGCCGCGCCTCCTGGCAGGCCGCGCGCGTGCCGGCGACCTGGGGTTGGGTGCTGCTGGTCGCGGTGGCGGTGTTCGTGGGCAGCAGCGTGCTGTCCAACCTCGGCGCGCAGCTGGGGATCAAGCCGGTGCCGACCAACCTGCCGCTGATGCGCGAAGCGATGACGCAGATGCCGCTGTTCCTGGTCGTGTTCGCGGTGCTCATCGCCCCGGCCTACGAGGAACTGCTGTTCCGCCGCGTGCTGTTCGGGCGCCTGTGGGATGCCGGCCGGCCGCGGTTGGGCATGGTGCTCAGCGGCGCCGCATTCGCGCTGGTGCACGAATTGCCCGGCACCACCGGTAATGGCGTGGCCGAAACCCTGCAGCTGTGGCTGGTCTACGGCAGCATGGGCGCCGCGTTCGCATGGCTGTACAAGCGCACCGGCACCTTGTGGGCGCCGATCGCCGCGCACGGGCTGAACAATGCCGTCGCTGTCGCGGCGTTGTACTGGTTTGGCACAACTTGAAGATTTGTTTGACGAAAAGTTAAGACGTGTGCCACCACACTGCGATGCGTGTCATAGGGGGACCCGTATGAAGAAGGTTGTACTGGGGGCATCGATCGCGGTGCTGCTGGCAGCGTGCGCGACTACCACTTCGCCGACCGGGCGTACCCAGGTCGTGGGTGGCGTATCGCAGCAGGAACTCGATCAGCTCGGCCTGAAGGCCTTTGCCGAGACCAAGGCCAAGGAGCCGATCGACTCCGATCCGAAGCGCAATGCCTACGTGCGCTGCGTGGTCAACGCCCTGGTCGCGCAGTTGCCGCCGCAGTGGCGCGGCACCGCATGGGAAACCGCCCTGTTCGACGACAAGGAACCCAACGCGTTCGCGCTGCCCGGCGGCAAGGTCGGCGTCAACAGCGGCATCTTTACCGTGGCCAAGAATCAGGATCAGCTGGCGGCGGTGCTCGGCCACGAGATCGGCCACGTGATCTCGCGTCACCACGAAGAACGCATCACCCGCCAGATGGGCACCCAGACCGGTCTCAGCCTGCTCGGCGCGCTGGCCGGCGCGCGCTACGGCAGCGCCGCGGCCGACACGGTGGGCCAGGTCGGCGGCATGACCGCGCAGGCCGCGTTCCTGCTGCCGGGTTCGCGCACCCAGGAAAGCGAGGCCGACGTGGTCGGCCAGCGGCTGATGGCGCAGGCCGGGTTCGACCCGGCGCAGGCGGTGGATCTATGGAAGAACATGATGGCCGCCGGCGGCCAGCGCCCGCCGCAATGGTTGTCCACCCACCCCGATCCCAGTGCCCGCATCGGCGAACTGCAACGCGATGTCGCTACGCTTGAGCCCGTGTATGCGCAGGCGCGCAGTGCCGGACGGACGCCGAAGTGCGGTTGAGCGCATCGGCGCCGCCGCGCGTGGGCGCGCGCCGTGCATGGCAATGCGTCCTAAAAACGTTTTCACCACGTACAGGTTTCTGTTAGTTTTGCTGGCTCGGCCCTGGATGGCCGCTCCGTCTTCCGTGCCGCTCAGGGCGGTTCCACCGAGGTGATCCATGAAATTCAGTATTCGCAAGCAAGCGCTGTTGTCCCTGGTGATCACTGCTGCCCTCGGCGGCGCGGTGGTGACCGACGCTGTCGCGCAGTCCGATCGTTCCGAGCAGCGCTCCTCGCGCAAGTCCAAGAACGAAAAGGCCGCGGTGATGTTCCCCAACGCCACCCGCCAGGAGCCGACCGGCAAGCCGTCGGCCAAGCTCGGCAGCAAGCTGCAGAAGCTGATCGACACCTATAACAAGGGCGAGGACTACGCCGGCGTGCGCACCCAGGCCGACGAGATCCTGGCCAATAGCGCGGCCAACGAATACGACAAGTCGATCGCCGCGCAGCTGGCCGCGCAGGCCGCCTACAACCTGGACGACAGCAAGGCCGCCAAGCAGTACCTGCAGCAGGCGATCCAGTTCAACGGCCTGGACAACAACGGCCACTTCCAGTCGATGCTGATGCTGGCGCAGCTGCAGCTGCAGGACGACGAGACCGCCGCCGGCCTGGCCTCGCTGGACAAGTTCCTGGCCGAATCCAAGTCGACCCGCCCGGAAGACCTGATCCTCAAGGGCCAGGCGCTGTACCAGACCGAGCGCTACCAGGAGGCGATCCCGGTGCTGCAGCAGGCCATCGCCGCCTCGCCCCAGCCCAAGGACAGCTGGAACCAGCTGCTGATGGCGTCCTACGCCGCCGCCGGGCAGACCGGTGAAGCGGTCAAGGCCGCCGAAGCGCTGGCGGCGAAGACGCCGAACGACAAGAAGGCCCAGCTCAACCTGGCCAGCATGTACATGCAGGCCGACCAGATGGACAAGGCCGCCGCGGTGATGGACAAGCTGCGTGCCGCAGGGCAGTTGACCGACGAGAAGGAGTACAAGCAGCTGTACTCGATCTACGCCAACACCGACAAGAAGGAAAAGGACGTCATCTCGGTCATCAACGAAGGCCTGCAGAAGGGCATCCTCAAGCCTGACTACCAGACCTATCTGGCGCTGGCGCAGTCGTACTACTACACCGACCAGGTGCCGCAGGCGATCGAGAACTGGCAGAAGGCCGCGCCGTTGTCCAAGGACGGCGAAACCTATCTGAACCTGGCCAAGGTGCTGCACCAGGAAGGCCGCATCCCGGAAGCCAAGCAGGCCGCGCAGCAGGCGCTCGCCAAGGGCGTCAAGAAGCCGGAAGACGCCAAGAAGATCATCAATCTGAAGTAAAAAGCAAAAAAAGCCCCCGAAAACCAGTGCTTAAAGTAGTGCAGGTCGCAGGGATTGGTATAAGCTTGGAGGTTCCTGCGGTGTCAAGCCGCCTGAACTGGGATTCAGATTCGTCGCGAATCCCGGCCCCCCTAAATCGAGTCATTGGCGCATGACGGAACAATTGGTCATCAATCGGCATTACGACAGAGATGAAGCTTCCGGCCTCAGCTGGCCGCGCATCATCGGTATTGCCTTCGTAATCGCACTGCATCTGGCAGCGCTGATGTTGTTGCTGATTCCAGCCGTTGCGCCGAAGGCGGCAGCGGAGAAGGAACGCAACATCGTCGTCACCCTGGTCGACGCCCCGCCGCCGCCGCCACCCCCGCCGCCGCCGCCGCCGAAGCCGCCGGAGACCCCGCCGCCGCCGGTCAAGAACCTGGCCCCGCCGAAGCCGACCCCGTTGCCGCCGCCGCCGGAAGCCCCGGTGATCGATGTGCCGGAGCCGCGCCCGAGCGACATCGCCACGCCGCCGTCGCCGCCGTCGCCGCCTGCTGCCGCGACCGACATCGGCGCCAGCGTCGATATTTCGTCGAAGAACATGAACCCGCCGAAGTACCCGCCGTCCGCATTCCGGTCGGGCGCGGAAGGCGAGGTGATCCTGATCATCGATGTCGATGCAAACGGTAACGTCACCAACGTTTCCGTCGAGAAATCCAGCCGCAATCGCGATCTGGACCGCGCCGCCATGGAAGCAGCGCGCAAGTGGCGGTTCAATTCCGCTGTCGTCAATGGACAGAAGACCGCCGGCCGCGTCCGCGTACCGGTCAACTTCGCGCTGAACTGATACAAAGGCAGCAGGCCGGCGCACCCGCCGGTCTGCAGGCCCTGTCTACTCTTTGCACCACCCTCATCACCACACACAACAAAGGTAAGCGTCATGCTGCAGGAAATTTTCATCGCCGCTGCTGCGGGGGGCAACAACGCATCGAACGCCCTGTCGCAGATGGGCTTCGAGCACCTGATCACCGAGATGACCTCCAAGCCGGGTGACTTCGCCGTCTCCTGGGTGGTGCTCATCACCCTTATCATCATGTCGGCGTCGTCCTGGTACTGGACCGTCATCAACATCTTCCGCGCCACCCGTCTGAAGGGCCAGGCCGATCGCGTCACCAGCCTGTTCTGGGACACCCCGAACGCGCAGGACGCCATCCGTGCGATGGAAGAGCAGCCGGCCAGCGAGCCGTTCTCGAAGATCGCGCTCGACGCCGCTCAGGCCGCTGCGCACCACCAGCGCGCCGAAGCCGGTGCCGGTACCGGCCTGGGCGAGACCCTGAGCCGTTCGGAGTTCGTCGACCGCGCCCTGCGTCAGGCCGTGACCCGCGAAAGCACCAAGCTGCAGTCGGGCATGACCCTGCTGGCCACCGTCGGTGCGACCGCGCCGTTCGTCGGTCTGCTGGGTACGGTGTGGGGCATCTACGGCGCGCTGATCAAGATCGGTGCCACCGGCTCCGCCTCGATCGACGCCGTTGCCGGCCCGGTTGGTGAAGCGCTGATCATGACCGCGATCGGTCTGTTCGTCGCGATCCCGGCCGTGTTCGCGTTCAACTTCTTCAGCAAGGTCAACAGCTCGACGATCGCCAAGTTCGATACGTTCGCCCACGACCTGCATGACTTCTTCGCCACTGGTTCGCGCGTTCGCTGATCCGCGGTCGAGTAGTCCACGCAACGATTAACGGAGCCCGTTATGGCTTTCAGTAGTGGTAACAGCGGCGGCCCCATGGCCGACATCAACGTCACGCCCCTCGTGGACGTGATGCTGGTGCTGCTGATCATCTTCATCATCACGGCACCGCTGATGTCCCACAAGGTCAAGGTGGAGTTGCCCGAAGCCAACCTCAAGCAGAACCCGGACGAAGCGGAAAAACGCCCAAATCCGATCACGCTGGCGGTCAAGGAAGACGGGTCGCTGTACTGGAACGACGAGCCGATTTCCAAGGAAGCCCTGGAATCGCGCTTCTCCACCGCTGCCCAGCAGACCCCGCAGCCGCCGCTCAACCTGCGTGGCGACCGCACGACCAAGATGCGTACGATCAACGAGATCACCAAGATCGCGCAGGGTCAGGGCATGCTGGACGTCGGCTTCGTTGCGACCAAAGAGAAGGGGAACTGAGCCATGGCGTTCAGCTCAGGAAGCGGCCGTGGTCCCATGGCCGACATCAACGTCACGCCGCTGGTCGACGTGATGCTGGTGCTGTTGATCATCTTCATCGTGACCGCGCCGATCATGACCTACCCGATCGACGTGGACCTGCCGCAGCGAGTGATCAACCCGCCGCCGCAGTTGCGCGATCCGCCGCCGCCGATCGATCTGCGTATCGATGCGTCGAACCAGCTCTTCTGGAACAACAGCCCGGTGGCTGTGACGGCGCTTCCGCAGATGATGGAAAACGAAGTACAGCGCGATCCGACCAACCAGCCGGAACTGCGCATCGATGCCAATCCGGATTCCGAATACGAAGTGATGGCCAAGGTGCTGGCCGCCGCCAAGAATTCGGACATGAAAAAGATCGGCTTCGTGCAGCAATAAGCTCTACCGCAACACCTCAGTCATGACGCGACTGCAACGCCACCGGCAACGGTGGCGTTTTTTTTGGGCGGCGTCGTGCAAACCGGCAGGAGATCGACGCCGGCATACGACTGCTCGCAGGTTCGGCAACGCGCCGTCGGACCCATTGTGGGAGGCGACTTCAGTCCCGACCGGCTGCACTCTCGATGCAACGCCTGTCGGCAACCGACGACCGTTTGCGCCGAAAGCCGATGCTTTCCTCCTCCTGGCCCATAAGCGGAAAACCGCGTTGGCAGACGGCTGCGCGATGCGCCGCGGTGCCGCACCGCCAATCACGCCCCACGGCATCCCCAGCGTCCTGCGCCTGGCCCCTCGCGCGACGCCCGGTCCCAGGTGTAGGCTGGAGACGCGACACCACAACCACAGGACAGGAGGCAGGCCATGGCTTTCAGTACCGCAGGGAACCGGGGACCGTTGTCGGAAATCAATGTCACGCCGCTGGTCGATGTCATGTTGGTGCTGTTGATCATCTTCATCGTGACCGTGCCGCTGGTGACGCGGCCGATCACCATGAACCTGCCGCAGCGGGTCGACACGCCGCAGCGGCCGCTCGAGCCGCCGCCGCCGATCCAGTTGCGCCTGGACGCCAGCGGCCAGCTGTTCTGGAACGCCAGTCCCCTGCCCCTGGCCGAGCTGCAGCCGCGGCTGCAGGAGGCGATGGCGCAGGCCGCCGGCAACACCCCGGAGCTGCGCATCGAGGCCAACCCCGATGCCGAATACGAGGTGATGGCCAAGGTGCTGGCCGCGGCCAAGAACGCGCAGGTGGACCGCATCGGCTTCGTGCAGTGATACGTTCTAGCGCAACAACTCCGCCGTGACGGATTGCAAACGCCACCGGCAACGGTGGCGTTCTTTTGTTTGGCGATGGAGCGAAAACAAAAGTGCCAGTGTCGGTTTTGCTGTGGCGTCGGTTGGGCCGATATAACTTCTCGAGAAGAGCGAGCTTCCGATCGCCACGGTGCAGCGCACGCCCGATCCATATGAAATGGATTGGCTCCCGAATGCGCGCGCTCCGCTTTTACCGTCCAGTGCGGCACTAGCGCCGGCTGACAATGCCCATCGTGGGAGCGACTTCAATCGCGACGAGCTCTATCGATAAGGCCCGTCGCGACTGAAGTCGCTCCCACAGGTCGCAATTGGCATAGCGATTCGCAACGGGGCGGCCCAGGCCATTGGTTCCGACGGCCTCAGGTCGGCAGGCTCGGCCGTTGCCGATGGCCTGCTCTCCCCCAGAGACTCCCGCACAAGCTCCCGTCTCTGCTCGAAACGCAGATGGGCTACCGCGCAGCAGCCAGGATCTCGAGATACGCCTTCACCGTGGCATCGAGTCCGGCGTACAGCGCCTCGCCGATCAGCGCGTGCCCGATCGACACCTCCAGCACCTGCGGCACCGCGGCCAGGAACGCGCCAAGGTTGGCTTGGGCCAGATCGTGGCCGGCATTGACGCCGAGACCGGCGGCCTGGGCACGGCGTGCGGCCGCGGCGAAGGCGGCCGGCGCTGCGGCGTCGCCGCGGTCGAACGCTTCCGCATACGGCCCGGTGTACAGCTCGACGCGGTCGGCGCCGAGTTCGGCGGCGCGTGCCAGGTCCGGGTTGTCGGCATCCACGAACAGGCTGACACGGCAGCCCAGGGCCTTCAGCTCGGCGATCAGCGGGCGCAGCCGTTCGCTGTCGCGAGCGAAGTCGAAGCCATGGTCGGAGGTCAGTTGGCCGTCGCCGTCCGGCACCAGGGTGGCCTGCGCCGGACGCACCTGCGCGCACAGCGGAATCAGCCCCGGATAGCCCGGCCGCGGTGGCGCGAACGGATTGCCTTCGATGTTGAATTCCACGCCGCGCGCGCGGGTCAGCTCGGCCAGCGCCAGCACGTCCTCGGCGTGGATGTGGCGCCGGTCCGGGCGCGGGTGCACGGTGATGCCGTGCGCGCCGGCGTCCAGGCAGGCGCGCGCCGCCTCGAGCACGCTCGGCAGTTCGCCGCCGCGCGAATTGCGCAGCACCGCGATCTTGTTGACGTTGACGCTGAGTCGGGTCATCGGCGGGCAGCGCCTACGAGGAGATCGCGTCGTCGCTGGCCGCGGCGGCCGCCGCGCGGCGGGCCTCGGCCTGTTCGCGCAGCCGGCGCAGCTCGGCCGGATCGATCATCGGCGCCGCATCGCGTTGGCTGGCGTCGCCGATCTTGGCCACGTACCAGCCGCGCGCCCAGGCCAGCAGGAATCCCAGCGCCGCCAACAAGGCCAGCACCAGCAACGACATGTGCGGCGTGGAGAACGCCAGGACGAAGGCAGCGAGCGCGAGCAGCAGAAAAAGCCAGTACATGACGATCTCCCCAAGGATGGGCGCAGTGTAGCGCCGCCCGGGCGACCGGTTCCACGGCGAACCGTCGGAACCGGCGGCATGCCGCCATTCGAGCCGAGCCCGCAGGGTCTCGCTCGCATACGTCCGCGGCCGCTTCGTCCGGGCGTGGACGTCCCCGCTCCCTGGCACGCGCAAGCAAGGCGCGACCTGTCCGGGGGTCGACGACGCGCCTACAGCAGCGGCGAGGTCAGCCGCGCCATCGCCTCGGGCAACCGGTAGCGCCACAGCGAACGCTTGCGGTCGTCGCGCACCTGCACCGCATCGGCGATCTCGCGGCCGATCAGCGTGGCCAGCTCCTGGGTCATCTGCCGGTCGCGGAACATCGCCGAGACTTCGAAATTGAGGCGGAAACTACGGTTGTCGAAATTGGCGCTGCCGACGATGCACAGTTCCTCGTCGACGATCAGCGCCTTGCTGTGCAGCATGCGCGGGCCGTACTCGTAGATCTTGACCCCGGCCTGCAGCAATTCGTCGAAATACGAGCGCGCCGCCAGCGTCACCAGCCGCGAATCGCTGCGCTTGGGCACCAGCAGGCGCACGTCGAGCCCGCCCAGCGCGGCCGAGGTCAGCGCCATGCGCGCGGCCTCGCCCGGCACGAAATACGGCGTCACCAGCCACACCCTGCGCTGCGCCTCGTAGATCGCCGCCACCTGCATGCGGTGGATGCTCTCCCACGACGAATCCGGACCGGACACCAGCACCTGCGCCTGGATCGCGCCGTCGTCGCGGCCGGGCATGTCGTGCGGCCAGATCTTCGCCATGTCGAAGGCGTCGCGGCCCTGGCGGGTGGCGTACAGCCAGTCCTCGACGAACACCAGCTGCAGGCTGCGCACCACGTGGCCCTCGCAGCGCACGTGCAGGTCGCGGTAGGCGTCGGGGCGCAGCGCCTCGTTCTCCTCGTCGGTGACGTTGATGCCGCCGGTGAAGCCGATGCGCCCGTCGATCACCACGATCTTGCGGTGGGTGCGCAGGTTGACCCACGGCCGCTTGAACTTGAACGGGCGCAGCAGCTGGGTGGGATGGAACCAGGCCGCCTCGCCGCCGGCGTCCAGCAGCGGCTGCAGGAAGCGCTTGCGCACCTGCGAGGAACCCACCGCATCCAGCAGCAGGCGCACCTTGACCCCGGCGCGGGCGCGCTCGACCAGCGCGTCGCGGATGCGCGTGCCGCTGCGGTCGGGATTGAAGATGTAGTACTCCAGGTGCACGTGGTGCTGCGCGGCGGCGATGTCGCGCACGATCGCGTCGTAGGTGGCGGCGCCGTCGACCAGCCATTGCGCGGTGGTCGCCGAACTCGGCGCCAGGCCGGTGGTGGCCTGGGCGATCTTGGCCAGCTCGGTACAATCGGCGTCGGGCGGGCAGACGCTGCTGTAGTGCTCCATGCCCGAGCGCGAGCGGCCGCGGCGCAGGCGCTGCCGCTTCACCTTCTGCGGCCCGAGCAGGTAGTAGATGACGAAGCCCAGGTACGGCAGCGCCGCCAGCGACAGCACCCAGCTCAGCGTCGCCGCCGGCTCGCGCTTCTGCAGCACGATCCAGCCGCTCAGCCACAGGATGTACAGCAGATAGGCGGCGGTGAGGTAGGCGCCGAAATGGGGAATGCCGGTCAGCCAGTCCCAGGTGTTCTGCAGGGTCGCGAATACGAACATCGGCGGATTCTACGGGGCCGGCGCGGCTCCTGCGCGTGGCGCTGAAAGATTCAGCGTTGCCCGCGTGCCGTCGCAGTGGCTGAGACCGTGGCGGCGTAGCCTGTGCCGATGAGCACGGCCATCAAGGGACGCGGCGCCGGCAGCCACCTGCCCGGCCGCTTCGAACGCACCATCAGCCAGGCCGAGGACGACGGCTGGCATCCCGACGACAGCGAGGAATTCGCTGCGCCGCGGCTGCGCACCGAGGTGCGCGAGGAGACCGCGCGCAGCATCATCAGCCGCAACCAGTCGCCGGACGTGGGTTTTTCGCAGTCGGTCAACCCGTATCGCGGCTGCGAACACGGCTGCAGCTACTGCTTCGCGCGTCCCAGCCACGCCTACCTGAACCTGTCGCCGGGGCTGGACTTCGAGACCCGCCTGTTCGCCAAGACCAATGCGCCGGAATTGCTGCGCCGCGAACTGGCCAAGCCCGGCTACGTGCCCAGCCCGATCGCGCTGGGCATCAACACCGACGCCTACCAGCCGATCGAGCGCAAGCTGCAGCTGACCCGGCGCCTGATCGAGGTGCTGTGGGAAACCCGCCATCCGTTCTCGCTGATCACCAAGAACGCGCTGGTCGAGCGCGACCTGGACCTGCTGGTGCCGTTGGCGCGCGAGAACCTGGTCAGCGTGCACTTCTCGGTGACCTCGCTGGACCCGCGCCTGTCGGCGCGGCTGGAGCCGCGCGCCTCGGCGCCGCACGCGCGGCTGCGCGCGATGCGCACCCTGCACGAGGCCGGGGTGCCGGTGGGGGTGATGGTGGCGCCGGTGATCCCGTGGATCAACGACCACGAGCTGGAAGCGGTGCTGGAGGCAGCCCATGCCGCCGGCGCCGACTCGGCTGGCTACGTGCTGCTGCGGCTGCCGCACGAGGTCGCGCCGCTGTTCCGCGACTGGTTGCAGGCGCACCATCCCGACCGCGCCGCGCACGTGATGAGCACGGTGCAGCAGCTGCGCGGCGGCAAGGACTACGACGCCACCTTCGGCAAGCGCATGCGCGGCGAAGGCGTCTATGCCGACCTGCTGGCGCGGCGCTTCGCGCTGGCGCACAAGCGGCTGGGCTACGCGGAACGCACGCGCCCGGCGCTGGACTGCAGCCGCTTCGTCAGGCCGCTGCCGCCGCGTGCGCCCTCGCCGCAGGGCGTGCTGTTTTGAGGCGGGGATTCGGGAGTCGGGATTGGGGATTCGTAAGAGTGCGCAAAGGCGTGCTGCGGTAGCCGCTGCTTCGTCCCTAGCTTCGCCGGAAGGCGGCCGCGGTGACCGGGATAGATCCGGCTGGCGAAGAGAACGTGCGCCCGTCAGTGGCCAAACAAAAGCCGGCAGGCCAACAGCCGCCGCATCCCGCTGTTGCGAATCCCCAATCCCGACTCCCTACTCCCGGCCGTAAAGCGCCTGCGCCGACTGGAACAGGATCCAGCTGGTGGCGATGAACTTGTCGCCGCCCTGCGGGCGGTTGCCACGGTGGGTGTGGGTGAACGCGGTCGGCGCGATCAGCAGGCTGCCGGCGCGCGGCGCGATCTTGCGCTGCTGGAACAGGAACTCGGTTTCGCCGTCCTGAAAGTCGTCGTTGAGGTACAGCGTCCACAGCAGATGCCGGTGCAGGGTCTCAGCGCCGGGATCGCGCGGGTACAGCTCGCAATGCCAGTACGGATAGCCGCCTTCGCCCGCGGCGTACCACTGCAGGTTGATCGCGCCCGGACGCAGGCAGGTGCGGGCCAGGTTGGACAGCGCCGCGTCGTCGAGCAGCGCGAAATCGTCGGCGCCGAGCCGGTGCGGCTGGCCGTCGGCGCCGGGCACCTGCAGCATCAGCGGCGAGATCAGCGCCTGCGGGTACTTGCGCAGATAGCCGAGCAGGCCGGCGAATACCGCCTGCTGCAGCCGCTGTTCCACGTCTCGCCACGGCTCCAGGCCGCTGATGCGCAGGTCGCGGCTATGCTTGAGCTCGGGGAATACGCCGCTGCCGACCTCGCCCGGCTGCAACTGCGTACTGCCGCGCAGGCGGCGCATGATCGCGGCGCAGTCCTCGCGGGACATGGCGCCATCGAAGACCTCGATGAAATCGGGAGTGGCATCGGACATCGCGCGACCTTACCAGCGATCCCGCGGCATCGCAGCTGTGTCGTTGGCATCCCTCCATGTGCGCGCCGACAATGAGCGCCCCACTGCCCACCCTGCCCTCGCCGATGATCCGCACGCTGTACCTCGCCGGCCCCGACGTGTTCCGCCCCGATGCCGCCGCCCGCGGCGAGGCCTTGAAGGCGCTGTGCCGCGAATTCGGATTCGATGGCCTGTTCCCGCTGGACCAGGCGGTGCCGGCGCACATCGCCGACCCCGCCGCGCAGGCGCGCTGGATCTATGAGGCCAACATCGGCCTGATCGCGCAGGCCGATGCGGTACTGGCCAACCTGGACTTCTTCCGCGGCCCGGAGCCGGACAGCGGCACCTGCTTCGAGGTCGGCTACGCCGTCGCCCTGGGCAAGCCGGTGTACGGCTACATCCCCGACGACGGCAGCTTCGCCCAGCGCATCCGCGCCCGCCATCCCGGCGCGATCGGCGCCGACGGCCGCGTCGACACCCACGGCTGGCACTTCGAGGAATTCGGCCTGCCGCTCAACCTGATGCTGGCGGTCCCGGCGCCGCTGGTGGTCGGCGACGCGCGGCGCGCGTTGGCGCGGTTGCGGGAGGATCTGGGCGTGGAGGGATAGGTACAGGCGCGCTGAGCGAAGCGGCATGAGGACCGGTCGCGCGCGCCGTTCGTGTCAACCAACAACCATAGAAATCGTGACCGTAGACTCGACCGGTTGGACCAGGCGCAACCACTACCGGTACCGCTACGAAGGAACGTTGATCTCCTGGGAGCTCAGCTTCCTTTCGAAGAACTGCCACGAATCGAATAGCCGAGCAACACCAGCCACGCGATCAGGGCCAGCAGCGTCGGCAACTGGAACTTGCTCGACGTGCCGAGGGTGAAGCTCCTCGCCGCAAAGAAGATGAGCACCCACAGCGCCACGTTGGCGATCACGATCGGCCGGCGCGAACGGTGCCGGGTGAGCCAGGAAATGACGCTCGGCATCAGCGCGACCGGCGCTGTGGCGAAGAAGAACATGAGGAAGACCGTCTGGTTCATCGCAATCCTGTTCCCTGCCGCCCTCCCAAGATGGGGCGTTTCAACTTGAAAGGTACCTTCTTGGGCAGGCTCAGGCGACGTGAACGGACGGCGCGACGGACCAGAACGCGGCGGCGCCGGCAGGCAGCGTCGCCAATACCCGGTCCAGCTCGGCGTTGTCGACGTTCCTGCGCAATGCCTGGGCGACCGCCTGCACCGCGTTGGGCGGGGCGAAATTGTGCGCGGCGCGAACCGAGCGGACTTCCGCCAACAAGTCCTCATCCGGGCCGAACGCCAGGATCGGCGCTTCGCTGTCCCAGCCTTCGACGAACAGCGCACGCAGCACTGGCGGCAGGATGTCGGCAAAACGGAGGCCTTCCTGGACAGTGAGGCGACGCCGGAAGGTGTGCAGCACGCCGACCACCATGTTCCAGGCCATGTTGGTCGTCGCCAGATCCGAAGCGTCACGCGCATCGACCATGAAGCGTTCGAACTCCAGCGATGCGTTTTGGTATGCGAAGGGCCATGTCATGCGTGGATCGCCTGATGCTGTGGCCAAACCGTGCGCCGAAGCGGCCTGGCCG
The DNA here is from genome assembly GCF_013410075.1 of Xanthomonas sp. JAI131. NCBI lineage: Bacteria > Pseudomonadati > Pseudomonadota > Gammaproteobacteria > Lysobacterales > Lysobacteraceae > Xanthomonas > Xanthomonas sp. JAI131. The sequence goes on from NZ_JACCCN010000004.1 coordinate 524,472, forward strand.
GAGTGAAGGGATGCTCCGCAGCGCAATCATCGCGCGGACGGCAATCGACGGCGGGCTACGGCATCCCTGTCCGCCGCCGCGGCCCTGCCGCTACTGCGGCCGGAAGCGCAACAGCACGACGCCGAACCCGATGAAGATGGTGCCGACGACGCGGTCGAACAGCCGACGCAGGCCGGGCCGGGACAGGTAGCGGCGGATGCCGTGCCCGCCGATGCCGTAGACCGCGTACCAGAACAGCTCGCACGCGGCGAAGGTCGCCACCAGGATCGCGAATTGCGGCCACTGCGGCTGGGTCTTGTCGACGAACTGCGGCAGGAACGCGGCGGCGAACAACAGCAGTTTGGGATTGCTCAATCCGATCGCCAGCCCGCCACGGAACAACTGCAGCGGCGACAGCGACGCAGTCAGGGGCGGTGCGCCTTGCGGGTCCAACGGCGCCTCTCCGCTACGCCAGGCGGCGATTCCCAGCCACAGCAGATAGCCGACGCCGGCGTAGCGCAGCACCTCGAACACGCGCGGCGACGCGTCCAGCACCGCGCCCAGGCCCGCCGCCGACGCCAGCAGCACCAGCACTACCGCCAGCAGGCAGCCGGCCATCGCCAGCAGGCTGCGGCGTACGCCGAAACGCACGCTGCGCGTCATCACGTGCAGCATGTTCGGCCCCGGCGTGCCCGACAACACGAACACCGTCAGCAAGAACATCCACCAGACATGCAGGCTCATGGCGCAGCGGCTCGCGGGAAGTGATATCGCATCGTAGCAACGGCGCGGAACGTACGCCATGCAGGGAGCGCCGTCGCCCGCCACTCACGGAGTGCCGCACGACTTCCAGGCGGCGAATGCCGCTGTCAGGCCTGCGCACGGCGACGGCGAAGCGGGAACCGGCGGCGGTCGAACGGCGTGCAGGCAGTGAGGATCACAGACATCGCTGTTGCCGTCGAATGATCGAGTCAAGCCATGCCGCGATGAGCCCCTGGTATGAGCTTGCTGCTATGCACTGCAACAGCGCATGGCGCATGAGGAACCACGCACGCATGAAGAATCGGAAATTCTATCGCCGATTTATGAAAATCAGGATATGGCTAATACAACAGATCGACGTAATAGATTCTCTTCGCTCCGAAAGCGCCGCATCCCTGGGTCGAGGTGTACTGAAGCACCACGGTTGTCCTGGAACTCGCCGCCGAGAGGATCGCCGAATATTTTTCTTTGGCCAGCTGGTCGCTTGAAAAATCTATGACCCATCTGCCATCGGATGCGCATTCGTTGTTCGTTGGCTGGTCCTCGATCCACACCGATGCGTAACTGCCTTCGACGACCACGCGCGATATCTTTCCTCGCTGAGTGGTGTCCGCAAAAGCAAAGCCGGAGACAAGAAGTAATAGCAGGCCAAGTGCAAACTTCATTCAATCCCCCTGTTCGATCAAAAAATAATGTACCGACTGAATTTCTGGCATCTAAAGCCAGAAGAAATCCCGAGGCACCCGATTCGTGCACATGCATCCGCCATGTGGTGTCTTCCCCCGAAGACAACTACCCACATGCGACACAGGCAGAAGCCGCCTGCGCCGCATGACTGGTAAATGACGACCTAGCCCCGCTTGTCGTCGTATTCCGTATGGTACCGCACCGCCTCGGCCACTTCGTTCTTCGAACCCAGGAACACCGGCACGCGCTGGTGCAGCTGCTCCGGTTGCAGGCCGAGGATGCGCTCGCGGCCGGTGCTGGCGGCGCCGCCGGCCTGTTCGACCAGCAGGCCCATCGGGTTGGCTTCGTACATCAGGCGCAGCTTGCCGGCCTTGCCCGGGTCCTTCTTGTCCCACGGGTAGATGAAGATGCCGCCGCGGGTCAGGATGCGGTGCACGTCGGCCACCATGCTGGCGATCCAGCGCATGTTGAAGTTCTTGCCGCGCGCGCCTTCGCTGCCGGCGAGCAGATCGGCCACGTAATGCTGCATCGGCGCTTCCCAGTGGCGCTGGTTGGACATGTTGATCGCGAACTCGGCGGTGTCCTCGGGGATGCGCATGTCGGCCTGGGTCAGCAGGAAGCTGCCTTCCTCGCGTTCCAGGGTGAAGGCATGGGTGCCGTGGCCCAGGGTCAGCACCAGCATCGTGCTGGGGCCGTAGATGCAGTAGCCGGCGGCGACCTGGGCGGTGCCCGGTTGCAGGAAGTGTTCGTCGCCGGGCTTGTCGGTGCCGGGCGGCGCGCGCAGCACCGAGAAGATGGTGCCGACGGAGACGTTGACGTCGATGTTGGAGCTGCCGTCCAGCGGATCGAACAGCAGCAGGAAGTCGCCGCTGGGATATTTGTCGGGCACCGGCTGGCTGTGGTCCATCTCCTCCGACGCGCAGGCGGCCAGGTGGCCGCCCCAGGCGTTGGCTTCGAGCAGGATGTCGTTGCTGAGCACGTCCAGTTTCTTCTGCGCCTCGCCCTGCACGTTGCCGGTGCCGGCGTCGCCGAGCACGCCGCCCAGGGCGCCCTTGCTGACTGCGATGGAGATGCGCTTGCAGGCGCGGGTCACGATGGTGATGAGCTGGCGCAGTTCCGGGCCGATGCGGCCGGCATGCTGTTCTTCGATCAGGAAGCGGGTCAGCGAGGTTCGCGACATGGGCGCAGGCAGCCTTTCGTGGGGGATTGACCGCCATTGTCGGGATTGCGGCCCACACTGCCAAGCGCGGCTATGCTGGGCGCAACGGGGAGCGATCATGGCGCTGGAGTTGGAACCTGCACTGGTGCGCACGCTGGCAGCGGCGCTCGGACTGGGTTTGCTGATCGGGCTGGTGCGCGAGCGCGGCGGTGCCGCGCACCGTGTCGCGGGATTGCGCACGCATGCGCTGGCCGCGGTGGCGGGGGCGGTGGCGCTTGGCCTGGGCGAGGCGAGCTTCGTGGTGGTGATCGCGACCATCGGCGTGTTCTCCGCGCTGGCGTATCGCAACACGCGCGCGCGCGATGCGGGTCTCACCGGCGAGGTGACGCTGCTGCTGACCGGGCTGCTCGGTGGCCTGGCGACGCGGATGCCGGCGGTGGCCACGGCCCTGGGAATCGTGGTGGCGCTGTTGCTGTACGCCAAGGCGCCGTTGCACCGCTTCAGTCGCACGGTGCTCAGCCAACGCGAGGTGGCCGATGGCTTGCTGTTGCTCGCCGCCGCGCTGGTGGTGCTGCCGCTGCTGCCCGATCGCGGCTACGGCCCGCTGGGTGCGATCAATCCGGCCAAGGTGTGGCGGCTGGTGGTGTTGGTGATGGTGGTCGGTGCGCTCGGCCACGTCGCGCTACGCGTGGTCGGCAATCGCTGGGGGCTGGCGATCGCCGGCCTGTTGGCAGGCTTCGTGTCGTCCACCGCGGCGGTGCTGGATTTCGGCCGCAAGGTGCGCGCGGATCCGACGCTGCTGCGGCCGGGTGTGGCGGCGGCGTTGTTCGCCAACCTGGCCTCGCTGAGCCTGTGTGTGCCGATCCTGCTGACGATCTCGCCGTCGCTGCTGCAGCTGTTGTGGCCGGAACTGGCCGCGGCCGGGGCCACGCTGCTGGTCGGTGGGGTGCTGGGGTTGCGCGCCGGCGACGGCAACGAACCGCCACTGGCGACCGCACAGGGGCGCATGTTCCGCTTCGGCCAGGCGTTGGGTTTTGCAGCGGTGCTGGCGGGGTTGACCTGGGGATCGGCGCTGCTGGCAGGCTGGATCGGGCCCGCTGGCGCGATCGCCGCTTCGGTCGTCTCGGCGTGCGCCGAACTGCACGCGGCGGTGGCCACGATGGCCACGTTGGCCGGAACCGGCGAGATCGCCGCGGACAGTGCGCGGCCGTGGCTGCTGGGGCTGCTGGCGGCCAGCCTGGGAACCAAATCGGTGATTGCGTGGGTCAGCGGTGGGCAGGCGTATGGCCTGCGCGTGACCGCCGGTCTGCTAGCGGCGCTGCTGGCAGCAGCGGGCCCGCTGCTGCTGCGCTGACGGTGCGCGCGACAGATGCCCATGCTGCCGCTTCAACTATCCACTCTCCGCGACGCCTGGCGGTGAAACGCCGCGGAACGCCAGGACCGGCAGATGCAGGTCCTGGCGAGTGCAGCGCCGCCGTGCGGATCAGCCCTTGTGCACGGTGGCCACGGCCTGGGTCACGTAGTCCAGGTTGGCCTGGCTCAGCGCGGCCACGCAGATGCGGCCGGTGCCGACGGCATAGATGCCGAACTCTTCGCGCAGCCGGTCCACCTGCGCCTTGCTCAGGCCCGAGTACGAGAACATGCCGGCCTGCTGCTGGATGAAGCCGAACTCCGGCGCGCCGAGGGCGGCCAGCTTCTGCACCATGCCGGCACGCAGCGCGTGGATGCGCTCGCGCATTTCGGTCAGCTCCTGCTCCCACATCGCGCGCAGTTCGGGGCTGGTGAGCACGCCGGCCACCAGCGCGGCGCCGTGCGTGGACGGGCTGGAGTAGATGGTGCGGATGATGCGCTTGACCTGCGACTGCACCGCCTTGCTCTCGGCCGCGGTGGCCGAGACCACCGACAGCGCGCCGACGCGCTCGCCGTACAGCGAGAACGACTTGGAGTACGAGCTGGCGACCACGTAGCTGTCCACGCCGGCTTCGGCCAGCAGGCGCACCGCGTAGGCGTCTTCGTCGATGCCCTTGTCGAAGCCCTGGTAGGCGATGTCGACGAACGGGAACAGGTTGCGTTCCTTCAGCAGCGCGGCGACCGTGCGCCACTGCTCCTGGGTCAGGTCGGCGCCGGTCGGGTTGTGGCAGCAGGCGTGCAGCAGCACCACGGTGCCCGGCGCGAGCTTGTTCAGATCGGCGAGCATGCCGTCGAAGTTCAGGCCGTGCGTGGCCGCATCGAAATAGGTGTAGTCGACCACGTCGAAGCCGGCGGCCGAGAACACCGCGCGGTGGTTCTCCCAGCTGGGGTTGCTGATGGCGATGGTCGAGGTGGACAGCAGCTTTTTCAGCAGGTCCGCGCCCACGCGCAGCGCGCCGCTGCCGCCGATGGTCTGCGAGGTGGCGACGCGGCCGGCGGCCAGCAGCGGCGACTCGGCGCCGAACAGCAGCTTCTGCGTGGCCAGGTCGTACGCGGGCAGGCCGTCGATCGGCAGGTAGCCGCGCGGCTTGGCGTCCTGCGCCAGCTGCCGTTCGATCTGCTGGACGGCGCGCAGCAGCGGAATGCGGCCGCTCTCGTCGTAATAGATGCCCACGCCCAGGTTGACCTTGGTCGGGCGGGAATCGGCGTTGTAGGCCTCGGTCAGGCCCAGGATCGGGTCGCCTGGGACCTGTTCCACGTTTGCAAAGAAGGACACGGCGGTACTCGTTTGGTGGCGAAAGGTGGGGGCCGGGAGGGACCGGAGCCGGCGCGGTCAAACGCCCCATCCTAGCAAACGCAGGTCCTTGCGTGGCGGGGCTTTGCGCTAGGGCGCGTCCTCAATCCCCAAGCAGATCGCGCCACTCGTGTGCGTGCACGAGGCAAGCACTAAAAGGCGTGGAGGATGGTTCCACCCGGGCAATGACGTAGCGCCAAGGACGCACACGCGCGGCCCTGCGGGTTGGGCCTGACAGACCCAACGCGGCCTACTTGGGAATCGATGACACGCCCTGGGCGGCGTGCGGCCGGGCGGCGCTTGGGCGATGATGCACGCATGCCCAATCGCCATCCCCTTGCCCTGCTCTGCGGCCTCTGCGCCGCGGGGCTGTCGCCCGTCGTCTGCGCCGCCGCGGCCGATGCCGATCCCGCCACCCTGCCGGTCGTGCAGGTGCAGGCCGCACGGGTCAGCGGGGTGGACGATTTCGACCTGCCGGCCTCGCTGACCGCGATCACCGTCGGCGACAGCAACCGTACCGGCGTGCAGGTCGCCGAGGCCTTGGCCGGCGTGCCCGGGCTGCTGGCCCGCGACCGCCAGAACTATGCGCAGGACACGCAGCTGTCGATCCGCGGCTTCGGCGCGCGTTCGGCGTTCGGTGTGCGCGGCGTGCGCCTGCTGCTGGACGGCATCCCGGCGACGATGCCGGACGGCCAGGGCCAGCTGTCGCACTTCAACATGCTGGGCGCCGAGCGCATCGAAGTGCTGCGCGGCCCGTTCTCGGCGCTGTACGGCAACTCCTCCGGTGGTGTGGTGCAACTGTGGAGCGCCGACGGCGCGCCCGACGACCCGTGGCGGCTGCGCAGTACCGTCGGCAGCAACGGCACGTATAGCGCCGGCGCGCAGCTGCAGGGCCAGCAAGGCGACGTGCACTACAACGTGGCCGCCACCCACTTCCGCACCGACGGCTACCGCGACCACAGCCAGGCGCGGCGCGAATCGGTCAACGCCAAGTTCGGCTTCGACCTGGCCCCCGGCCGGCGCCTGGACCTGGTGCTGAACTACCTGGACGCGCCGTGGGCGCAGGATCCGCTGGGCCTGACCCGCGCCCAGTTCCATGCCGATCCGCAGCAGGCCACCGCCGTGGCGACCCAGTTCGATACGCGCAAGTCCACCCGCCAGGCGCAGGCCGGGGCGATCTTCACCCAGCAGGTGGACCAGCAGACCTGGCGGCTGATGGGCTACGCCGGGCGCCGCGACGTGCAGCAGTACCTGGCGGTGCCGGTGGCGGTGCAGGCCAATCCGCTGCATGCCGGCGGGCTGATCGACCTGGACGGCGACTACGGCGGCGTGGACGCGCGCTGGGCCTGGCAGGGCGAACTCGGCGGGCGACCGTTCCAGCTCACCGTCGGCGCCAATGCCGACCGCCAGAAGCAGCACCGCACCGGCTACGAGAATTTCGTCGGCAGCACGCTGGGGGTGAAGGGCCGGCTGCGCCGCGACCAGGAGGACCAGGTGCAGAACGTGGACCAGTTCGCCCAGGCCTGGTGGCAGTTCAGCGAGCGCTGGTCGCTGCTGGCCGGGCTGCGCCACAGCCAGGTGCGGTTCCGGTCCGACGACGCCTACATCGTTGGCCGCAATCCGGACGACAGCGGCAGCACCGATTATTCGGCGACCACGCCGGTGGCCGGGGTGGTGTTCCGCGCCACTGACGACCTGCGCTTCTACGCCTCGGCCGGCCGCGGCTTCGAGACGCCGACCTTCAACGAGCTGGGCTATCGCAACGACGGCGGCGCCGGCCTGGCGCTGGACCTGTCCGCGGCCAGGAGCGAGAACCTGGAACTGGGCGCGAAATGGCGCGACCAGGCCGGCGCGGCCTGGGAAGCGGCGCTGTTCCGCGCCAATACCGACGACGAACTGGCGGTGGCCAGCAACACCAACGGCCGCAGCACCTACCGCAACATCGGCCGCACCCGCCGCCAGGGCGCCGAGGCCAGCTACCTGCTGCCGCTGGGCGACACCGCGCAGCTGCAGCTGTCCTACACCTGGCTGCAGGCGACCGTGCGCCAGGCCTACCTGACCTGCGCCAGCAGCGGCTGCGCCACGCCCACCGCGCGGGTCGCGGCCGGTTCGCGCCTGCCCGGGGTGCCGCGCCAGCAGTTCTTCGCGCGCTGGCAGTGGCAGCCGCGCGCCTGGCAGTTCGCGGTCGAAGCCGTGGCCGCCGGCGACACCGTGGCCAACGACCTGGCCACCGAGACCGCCCCCGGCTACGCGCTGCTGAACCTGGAGGCCTCGCGCCGCTGGAGCACCGCGCATGGCGCGCTGCGCACCTTCGCGCGCATCGACAACGTGCTCGACCACGCCTACATCGGCTCGGTCATCGTCAACGACAGCAATGGCCGCTACTACGAGCCGGGACCGGATCGCGGCTACACGGTCGGGCTGCATTGGGATTTCGCGCATTGAGGCGGCTTTCGAAGTAACGCCCTCCCTTCGGCACCATGATCCTGTTTCGGAAGGTGCCCGGCAGGGACGGGCGAAGCCCATGCAACCGAACGTCGCAAACGTTCGGCGCGTACCTGTCCCCTGCCCTCACGGCCACCCCCGCCACGCTTTGGAGACGCTGATGAAAGCTGCATTGCTGCTGGCGTTCGCCGTCCTCGCACCGGCCACCGCGCTGGCCGCTTCCGTCACCGGCACACTGGTCGGCGGAGGCGGTGTCGACGACATGACCATCGTCGTGCGCGCGGCCGATGGCCGGGAAGTCGAAGCGTATTGCGCGACCCGCTGCGGCGACTGGTTCGTCGCCGAGCCGGAGAGCGACGTGTTCGCGCTCAACAAGGCATTCAAGGGCAAGCGGGTCGCGCTGGACTACGCGACCGAAGCCAACGGCGACCGGATCGCCGGCCCGGGTCCGGACGACCGGCTGCTGTTCGTGAAAAGCGTGCGCATCGTTCCGTGAGGCCGCGTTCGCACGACGCGGCTCCTCGCGGACGTCGGTGGCGCGAAGTGCAGCCGTGGTGCGTCTGCGCGTAAGCGCAAGCCATGCCGCACGCAGCGCATGACATATGCGCTTTTCACAAACGGCCGCTAGCGACGCTTAGGTGGGAGCACCGATCGAACGGCGGTCCGACCTGCGCACCGAGGCATGCGTCAGCTCGCGTGCCACTCCGCATGCCGCGCGACAGGTGCCGCCGCATGGATGGTCCGTGCAGGCGCCGACCTCGCGAGACGTTGCCGTGGAAGAAAAACTCGATCGCTTGCTGGCCGACATCGCGCACCTCAAGCAGAAGCTGGAGGCGGACAAGACCGTGGCCGAGCGCATTTTCTGGGTCATGGAGAAGACGCTGGCGCCGCTGGCGATCGCGGTGCTGGCGTTCTACGGCAACACGGCCGCCGACAAGATCTCCGCTGGCCAGCTGGCGCTGGCCAGGCTCGGCGTGCAGGACAAGCAGAACGAATTCGCACGCACGCTGCAGAGCAAGTACGTCGAACTGTTCTATGCCGACATCACCTCGGGCGATCCCGAGCGGCAGGGCAATGCGCTGGGCCTGCTGCGGCTGATGGATCCGGGCCTGGCACTGCAGCTGGCCACGTTCGTGGCGGCCAACCCCGCCGCGTCGCCGTCGATCAAGACCCAGGCCGAGGCCACCCGGCAGCAGATCCAGCGCGACAACGGGAACGGGACACCGGCAGCGAACGCGCCAATGCTGCCCTCGCCGGCCGCCGCGTCGCCGTCGCTCCCGCCTGCGCGGCCGCGTTGATGCACGAGGGTGCATTGCGCCCGTGCATCCGATGCGGAGCGATGGCCATCGTGCGCGAGCGCCGCGATCGAATCGGAATGCCGTGGCCGCCGCCAGCGAATCGCGTCAGACAGGTGCCACGATCCGATGCGCGAGCCGGGAGACACGACGCAGGCGCGATAGGCGAAGTGCCGTGACGAAAATCAGAAAATCCCCCTCGTTCCGTCTACAAAACACGGTTGAGGTGTCTACCGGCCACGGCTGGTTCGCTGGCGGCTGCGGCGCTGGCGGGATTAGTTTAAAGCCGCGTTTCGAAGGACCCATCCGCACCTCAATCGATGCATCGCCGGAGAGAGCACATGGCAGAGAAAGCCGACAAGGCCGTCCTGGCCGAGGGCGTCAGCGCGACGCTCTATCAGGGCACGTTCGTCGTCAACAACGGCACCGGGCAGACCATCACCAACGTCAGCGTCAAACACACCTGCGGAAATTTCGTCAACACATCGGTTGCCGTGTCGCTGGCGCCGGGCGAGTCGGCCCCGCCGGTGAAACTGGAAGCGCAGACCGGTTCCAACGACTACTGGAGCCTGTCGTTCCAGATGGGCAACGTCTCGCGCAGCCGCAGCAGCAAGCAATGCAATTACGAGACCGAAGATGCGCCGAACACCTGCGTCATCGCCTTGTACGACGACAGCTTCAGCGTGATCACGCCGAAGAGCTCGCCGTGCCTCAACAACGCCTACGACTGAGCGCAGCCGGCAGCGCGTCGCCCTCTCAGGCGACGCGCTGCCGATGCCGCGTTGCGTCCGGCAAGCGCGGACGTCGGCACGTCGCTGGCACGGCGTGGCGCATGCGACGCGCAGGAGATCTTCATGTAGGAGCGACGTCAGTCGCGACAGGCTCTACCGGGAATCCCCGTCGCCACGGAAGTCGCTTCTACACGGGGCATTTCTACGCATCGGAATGCGCCAGTGCCGCAGCGATGCAGGGACAACGGCAGTGCCTGCACACGCGATCGCTCAACCCGCGCCGAGTCCGAGCCGGCGGTACAGCGTGCTGCGGCTGACGCCGAGCTGGCGCGCGGCGCGGGCGACGTTGCCGCCGCACGCATCCAGGGCCTGGCGCATCGCCGCCAGGGCCAGGCTGTCCAGGTCGGTCCGGGGAAGTGGCGCGTCCGCGCGTACCGCGTGCGAGTCGCCGGGCGATCCGCCCTGCCCTGGCACCGCATCGCCGCCGGCCGCGCGCATGCCGCGCGCCGCGCCGGGCAGGTAGGCCGGCAACGCGTCGACGTCCACCACGGCACCGGCGTCGCTCAGTGCCACCAAGGTCCGCAGGCAGGCCACCAGCTGGCGCAGGTTGCCGGGCCACGGATAGGCGCTCAGCGTGGCCAGTGCTGCATCGGTCAGGCGCCGGCCCTGCCCCACCCGCGCCCACAGTTCCTGCACCAAGCCGCGCCGATCCGGATGCACGCTCAGCGCTGGAATCTGCACGCTGTGATGGGCGATGCGGTAGTACAGGTCGGGGCGGAAACGCCGCTCGGCCATCGCCTCGTCCAGGTCGCGGTGGGTAGCGCAGATCAGCGCGAAATCCAGCTTCACCGGCTTGCCGCCGCCCAGCGGCAGCAGTTCGCGTTCCTGCAGCACGCGCAGCAGGCGCGGCTGCAGCGCCGGCGGCATGTCGCCGATCTCGTCCAGGAACAGCACGCCGCCGTCGGCCTGGCGCAGCAGGCCGGGACTGCCGTGCTTGCGCGCGCCGGTGAAGGCGCCGTCCTCGTAGCCGAACAGTTCGGCTTCGATCAGGCCTTCCGGCAGCGCCGCGCAATTGACTGCGACGAACGGCTTGCCGGCGCGCGCGCTGCGCCGATGCAGTTCGCGCGCGAACACTTCCTTGCCGGTGCCGGTCTCGCCCTGCACCAGCACCGGCAACTGCGCATCGAGCACGCGCCGCGCGCGTTCCAGCGCCAGTTCCTGCGCGGCATCGAACAGCGGCGCATCGGCGCCGTGCTGCGCGCGCGTGGCCGCGGACACGGTGATCGGCGGCTGCTGCGAACGCCGCCGCGGCCGCGCGTCGCCGATGCTGTCGACGCGCCCGTGCAGGGCGCGGCCCTGCAGGTCGAACACGCTGCCCTGCTGGCGCAGCCGCGACAGCGGCTCTTCGAACAAGGTCGCGTAGGGCGCGCGGCCCAGGTCGTGCCGCTCCAGCCCGAACAGGCGCAAGCCGGCCTGGTTGGCCGCGACCAGCTTGCCGTTGCGGAACGCGAGCAGGCCTTCGCGCGCCGTGCCGAGCAGCGCCGCATCGTGGTGCACGCGCAGCAGTTCGCAATCGGCGATGCCGTCGTCGAAATAGCGGTGTTCGATGCTGGCCACCGCCATCCGCGCCAGTCCCAGCGCGTGCATGTGCTGCACGCTGGCGTCGCCGGAAATGTCCAGCACGCCGGCCAGCTGGCCGTAGGGGTCGAAGATCGGCACCGCGGCGCAGCTGAGGATCTGGTGGGGCGCGAAGTAATGCTCGCCGCCGCGCACTTCCACCGAGCGGCTCTCGACGATGGCGGTGCCGATCGCGTTGGTGCCGACCTGGGTCTCGCTCCAGCACGCGCCCGGCATCAGCGCCACGCGCCCGGCCTTGTCGAGGAAGCCCGGGCTGCCTTCGGCGTCGAGGATCCAGCCGGCCTCGTCGGTCAGCAGCACGATGCTGCCGGTGGCGGCGGCATCGCCGGCCAGGCCTTCCAGTTCGGCGCGGGCCAGCCGCCACAGGCGCTCGTGCGCCTCGCGCAATTCGCGCAGGCGCGGCGCGCTGACCGGCTCGATCGGCGGCGTGCCCTGCGCGGGCAGGCCCAGACGCTGGCAGCGCTGCCACGACTGCAGGATGGTGTCGGGCACATGGCCGACCGGGGCGCCGCCGCGCTCGAAGAAGATCCGGCGGGCGTGGCCGAGCTGGTGCTGCGATTGCTGTTGCGCCATGACGGCTCCGCTGTCGCAAATTGCGACAGGTGTTGGGACAGGTGTTCCGATAAACACCACATCCGCCGCCGCCGCGCAATCGGCACGCGTGACGCGCTGCAACAGGAATGGCGCCGCCGTGTCGATTGGCCGCGGCGCGCGGCCATGACGCGGCGCAACAGCGAAAACCTGGCATCGCTCTTGCGGTTACCGCCTACCTGGATGGGCCTGTGCCCATTCCTTTCCCACCGCCGCAGGAGACCCCGATGAACGCCGTCACCACCGCCAAGCCGCATGCCACCGATCCGCAATCCATTTTCAAGTCGCGCTACGGCAATTTCATCGGCGGACAATGGGTGGAACCCAAGAGCGGCCGCTACTTCGACAACAGCACCCCGATCACCGGCAAGGTGTTCACCTCGGTGGCGCGCTCCGACGCGCAGGACATCGAGGCCGCGCTCGACGCCGCGCACGCGGCCAAGGACGCCTGGGGCAAGACCTCGGCCACCGAGCGCAGCAACGTGCTGTTGAAGATCGCCGATCGCATCGAGCAGAACCTCGAACTGCTGGCCTATGCCGAGACCTGGGACAACGGCAAGCCGTTGCGCGAGACGCTCAACGCCGACGTGCCGCTGTGCGCCGACCACTTCCGCTACTTCGCCGGCGCCATCCGCGCGCAGGAAGGCGGCATCTCCGAGATCGACAGCGACACCATCGCCTACCACTTCCACGAGCCGCTGGGCGTGGTCGGGCAGATCATCCCGTGGAACTTCCCGCTGCTGATGGCGTGCTGGAAGCTGGCGCCGGCGATCGCCGCCGGCAACTGCGTGGTGATGAAGCCGGCCGAGCAGACCCCGGCCTCGATCCTGGTGCTGATGGAGGTGATCGGCGACCTGCTGCCGCCGGGCGTGCTCAACGTGGTCAATGGCTTCGGTCTGGAAGCGGGCAAGCCGCTGGCCAGCAGCCCGCGCATCGCCAAGATCGCCTTCACCGGCGAGACCACCACCGGCCGGCTGATCATGCAGTACGCCAGCCAGAACCTGATCCCGGTGACGCTGGAACTGGGCGGCAAGTCGCCGAACATCTTCTTCGCCGACGTGATGGCCGAGGACGACGATTTCCTGGACAAGGCGATCGAAGGCTTCGTGCTGTTCGCGTTCAACCAGGGCGAGGTGTGCACCTGTCCGTCGCGCGCGCTGATCCAGGAATCGATCTACGACAAGTTCATGGAGAAGGCGCTCAAGCGCGTGGCCGCGATCAAGCAGGGCAATCCGCTGGATCCCAACACCATGGTCGGCGCGCAGGCCTCCAGCGAGCAGCTGGAGAAGATCCTGTCCTACATCGACATCGGCAGGCAGGAAGGCGCCGAGGTGCTGATCGGCGGCGAGCGCAACGCCCTCGACGGCGAGCTGGCCGGCGGCTTCTACGTCAAGCCGACGGTGTTCAAGGGCCACAACAAGATGCGCGTGTTCCAGGAAGAGATTTTCGGGCCGGTGGTATCGGTGACCACGTTCAAGGACGAGGCCGAGGCGCTGGCGATCGCCAACGACACCCTGTACGGATTGGGCGCCGGCGTGTGGAGCCGCGATGCGTCGCGGCTGTACCGCATGGGCCGTGCGATCCAGGCCGGGCGGGTGTGGACCAACTGCTACCACGCCTATCCGGCGCATGCCGCGTTCGGCGGCTACAAGCAGTCGGGCATCGGCCGCGAGAACCACAAGATGATGCTCGACCACTACCAGCAGACCAAGAACCTGCTGGTGAGCTACTCGCCGAAGGCGTTGGGGTTCTTCTGAGTCCGGCCGCGTCGCCGGGGCCGCCGCGCTCAGCGGTGGCCCCGCGCGTCGCCCGTGCTCACGCCGGACGTCGCGCTGCCGGCGCATGGTGACGCACGCCATTGCCATGTGTGCCTGCCTGTCGCCCTGGTCGCGGCGCGCGCGTGCGGCCCGACCTGCCGTGGTGCGCCATGGCGCCGCAGCGGACGCCGCTTCCTGATTTGGATCAAAGCGCGCCATCGCCGGATCAGCGATGGTGCTGTCACCCGTTCTCCCAAGGAGTGCTGCATGAACAAGACGATGAAAGCCGCCGTGGTGCGCGAATTCGGCAAGCCGCTGACGATCGAGGAAGTGGAGGTGCCGCGGCCGCAGGCCGGCGACATCCTGGTCAAGATCGAAGCCTGCGGCGTGTGCCATACCGACCTGCATGCGGCCGAGGGCGACTGGCCGGTGAAGCCGAACCCGCCGTTCATTCCCGGCCACGAGGGCGTGGGCCATGTGGTCGCGGTGGGCGCCGGCGTGGACCACGTCAAGGAAGGCGACCGGGTCGGCATTCCGTGGCTGTATTCGGCCTGCGGACATTGCGAGCATTGCCTGGGCGGCTGGGAGACGCTGTGCGAGGCGCAGCAGAATTCCGGCTACTCGGTCAACGGCGGTTTCGCCGAGTACGCGCTGGCCAACGCCGACTACGTCGGCCATCTGCCGAAGAACATCGGCTTCGTCGAGGTCGCGCCGATCCTGTGCGCCGGCGTCACCGTGTACAAGGGCCTGAAGGTCACCGACACCAAGCCCGGCAACTGGGTGGTGATCTCCGGCATCGGCGGGCTCGGCCACATGGCCGTGCAATACGCCAAGGCGATGGGCCTGAACGTGGCCGCGGTGGATGTGGACGACGCCAAGCTGGCGCTGGCCAGGCGCCTGGGCGCCACGGTGACGGTGAATGCGCTGACCACCGACCCGGTGGCCTACCTGAAGAAGGAGATCGGCGGCGCGCACGGCGCCCTGGTCACCGCGGTGTCGCCGAAGGCGTTCGAGCAGGCGATCGGCATGGTCCGCCGCGGCGGCACGGTGTCGCTGAACGGGCTGCCGCCGGGCCAGTTCCCGCTGGACATCTTCGGCATGGTGCTCAATGGCGTGACGGTGCGCGGCTCCATCGTCGGCACCCGCCTGGACCTGCAGGAATCGCTGGACTTCGCCGAGCAGGGCAAGGTCGCCGCGACCGTGGCCACCGCCACGCTGGAGAACATCAACGAGGTGTTCGCCCGCATGCGCGCCGGCCAGATCGAAGGCCGCATCGTGCTGGACATGGCGGCCTGATGGACGCCGCCACGCCCGCCTTCGGCGTGCCGCTGCAGGTGCTGGCGACGTTGCCGGCGCTGCAGCTGATCGACACGCTGCGCGCGCGGCATGGGCCGTTGCTGTTCCACCAGTCCGGCGGCTGTTGCGACGGGTCCTCGCCGATGTGCTATCCGCAGGACGATTTCATCGTCGGCGACCGCGACGTGCAACTGGGCGAGATCGGCGGCGCGCCGTTCTACATCAGTGCCTCACAGTTCGAATACTGGAAGCACACCCAGCTGATCATCGACGTGGTGCCCGGACGCGGCGGCATGTTCTCGCTGGAGAACGGCGAGGGCGTGCGCTTCCTGGTGCGCTCGCGGCTGTTCGGCGACGCGGAGTACGCGGCGTTGCAGGCGGCGGGGAAGGTGTGAGGAGCGGGGATTGGGGATTGGGGATTCGTTGACGGCGGGAGCTGCCGAAGGACTGTAGGAGCGGCTTCAGCCGCGACAGGATCTGTCGATTCATGCAGCCTGTCGCGGCTGAAGCCGCTCCTACAGGGGGGGCGATGGCCTACAGGCCTAAGGCGCCTTGGACGGCACGAACGGCGACACCGGATCGCTGGCCGGGAAAGTCTCTTCCAGCGCCTCGTCCTGGTTGGCGTCGCTATGGTGCTTGCGCGCGTGTTCCTCGCTGGCGTTATCCGTGCCGGCGTCGGGCGCATGGCGGTCCGCGCCGGTGCGCGGCTCGTGTTCGACGATGGTCTGCGGGCGGTCGCCGGCGCCGCGATCCTCGCGGTCCTGGCCGTCGCGCTTGCCGCGTTGTTCGCCGGGGACGGGGTCGCTGCGACGCAGCGGGTCGGTGGGTGTGGACATGGCCGATTCCTCCTGTGGGGTAGGGCAACGCTGCGCCCAGTGCAGTGCGTTCCCGGTGAAACCCCTGCGAATCGCACCGCGTCCACATGATTGTCACGAACGCCTAACGGCGCCGGCGCTACTGCTGCCCCTCCCCATGCCGCCGATGCCGCCCGGAGCTTCCGCCATGCGCCCCAGCGCCCGCCCCGAACCGCCGTTGTTCAATGCCCACCTGGATCCGTTGCCGGCCGCGCCGCCGCACGGCGCCGACGCGGCAGGTCCGCGTCCGCACGACGCAGCGGACTACCGCCACTACAGCCTGGCCGACTATCGCCAGCGCCGCGACCGTGACGGCACCCCGTGGCGCGACCTGTGCCCGGCCTATGCCTTCGCGCTGCGCACCCACGCCGGCGGCTGGCCGCGCGCGCCGATGGCCGACACCGACAGTGACCTGGCCGCGCACTGGGAGCAGGTCCGCGGCGAATCGCAGCTGGACTGGCGCCAGGCGCGGCCGGTGATCGAGGATGCGTGGCAGGCGCTGGATCATCTGCCGGCGCCGGCGCTGCGCATGGAGGCGCACTGATGGCGCGCCCGATCTGGACCGGCACCCTGTCCTTCGGCCTGCTCAACGTGCCGGTCGCGCTGATGTCCGGCGAACGCCGCGTCGACCTGCACTTCCGCATGCTCGATGCGCGCGACAAGCGCCCGATCCGCTTCGAGCGGGTCAATGCCGACACCGGCGAAGAGGTGCCGTGGAAGGACATCGTCAAGGCCTTCGAGTACAGCAAGGGCAACTACGTGGTGGTCGAGCAGAAGGACATCGCCTCGGCCGCGCCGGAAAGCCACGAGACGGTGGAGGTCGAAGCCTTCGTCGACGCCGCCGACATCGACCTGCGCTACTTCGAGAAGCCCTACGTGCTGGTGCCGGGCAAGAAGGCGGAGAAGGGCTACGTGCTGCTGCGCGAGACGCTGCGCGCCACCGGCAAGGTCGGCATCGCGCGGGTGGTGATCCGCACCCGCGAATACCTGTCGGCGGTGCTGCCGCAGGAAGACGCGCTGGTGTTGATCCTGCTGCGCTATCCGCAGGAACTGGTCGACCTGGAGGACTACACCCTGCCCAGCGGCAAGGCCGCCGACTACCGGATCAGCGCCAAGGAAACCGAGATGGCCACGCAGCTGATCGGCTCGATGTCGGGGAAGTGGGACCCGGGGTCCTATCACGACGAATTCCGCGAGCGCCTGCAGGCGGTGATCCAGAAACGGATCAAGGCGCAGGAGGGCACCGCGCAGGTGGAGGACGACGCCGACGCGCCGCAGCGCGAGGATGCCGCCACCAACGTGGTCGATTTCATGTCGCTGCTGCAGAAGAGTCTGGACGCCAAGCGCCGCACCCCGGCGAAGAAGGCGGAGGCGTCCGTGCCGGTGCGCAAGACCGCGAAAACGCCGGCCAAGAAAGCGGCGAAGAAGGCGCCCAAGCCTGGCGTGAAATCGGCAAGCAAGGCCAAGCCGGCGAAGAAGGCCGCCGCACGCAAGGCGCCGGCGCGGCGCAAGGCGGGGTAGGGCGCGATGACGCTGCGCGAGTACGCCCGCAAACGCCGCTTCGGCGCGACGCCGGAACCGGCCGACGACAGCGTCGCGACGCCGTCGCGGCGGCCGATCTTCGTCGTGCAGCTGCACCACGCCAGCTCGCGCCACTACGATTTCCGCCTGGAAGCCGATGGCGTGCTGAAGAGTTGGGCGGTGCCGAAGGGCCCGTCATTGCGGGTCGGCGAAAAGCGGCTGGCGGTGCAGGTGGAAGACCATCCGCTGTCCTATGCCGGTTTCGCCGGCGATATTCCCGAGGGCCATTACGGTGCCGGCCATGTCGATGTGTTCGACCACGGCACCTGGTCGTGCGACGGCGAGCCGCTGGCTGCGATCGCCGCCGGCAAGCTGGATTTCGTGCTGCACGGCGAGCGCCTCAACGGCAACTGGAAACTGGTACGCACCGCGTTGCGCGGCAAGCAGCCGCAGTGGCTGCTGATCAAGCGCGACGACGCGTTCGCCGCCGATCGCGATGCCGACGACCTGCTGCAGGATTCGCCTGCGGCGTCTGCGACGCGTGCCGCCAAGGCGACCAAAGTCACCAAGGTCACTAAAGTCAGCAAGGCCGGCGCGGCCAGCAAGGCAAAACCCGCGCGCGGCCAAGCATCGGCCGCGACACCCGCAGCGCGACCGCGGCGCAGCGACACGGCCTGGCGCAAGCGCGCGCTGGCGCTGGAGGGCGCGCACGAGCGTCCGTGTCCGCCAGGCGAGCGCGCACAGCTGACCACCCTGCGCGAGCGCGCGCCCGACGGCGCGCAGTGGCTGCACGAAATCAAGTGGGACGGCTATCGCCTGCTTGCCGATCTCGACGCCGGCCAGGCGACGCTGCGCTCGCGCAACGACCAGGCCTGGACCGAGACCTTCCCCGAGGTCGCCCACGCGGTGCAGGCCTTGCCGGTCGGCGAAGCGCGGCTGGACGGCGAGCTGGTGGTGCTCGATGCCGACGGCCGCAGCGATTTCTCCGCGCTGCAACGGGTCATCGAGGGCAGCTCCAAGCAGCCGCTGCGCTACCTGGTGTTCGACCTGCTCGGCGTGGCCGGCGTGGACCTGCGCGACGTGCCGCTGCTGCAGCGCAAGGAACTGTTGCGCGCGCTGCTGGGCGATGCGCCCGGGGTGCTGGCGTATAGCGATCACGTGCTCGGCCATGGCCCGGAGGTGTTCGCCGCGGCGGCCGCGAAGTGCTACGAAGGCGTGGTCAGCAAGCGCGTGGACGCGCGCCATCACGGCGGCCGCGGCGGCGACTGGGTCAAGACCAAGCACGAGAACAGCGACGATTTCGTCATCGTCGGCTATACCGATCCCAAGGGCGCGCGCAACGGCTTCGGCTCGCTGCTGCTGGCGCAGCGCAGCGATGGCGGGTTGCGCTATGTCGGCCGTGTCGGTACCGGCTTCGACGAGGCTGGCCTGAAGCGGCTGCTTGCGCAGCTGCAGGCGTTGCACAGCGCGCAGGAGGTGGTGGATCTTCCTGCGCATGCGCCGTTCCCGCGGCGCAGCGTGCACTGGGTGCGGCCGCAGCTGGTGGCCGAAGTCGCCTTCCGTGGCTGGGCCAAGGAAGGCCTGTTGCGCCAGGCCGCATTCAAGCGCCTGCGCGAGGACAAGCCGCTGCAGGATCTCGGCAGCGATCGTGCGCCACCACCGCCACAGGCGGCAGGCCACGGCAGTCATGCCGTGGCGGCGCGCGCTGCGGCATCGGCAAAGAAGACCGCGCCGGCCGCGCGCGAATCGGCCAAGCCGGCGAAACGCGGCGCGTCGGCCGGCGATGGCGGGAAAAACGGCGCCGCCAAGCGCAAACCGGCGGCCGCCAAGTCCGCGCCGCGCGCAAGCACCGCAGCGCAGAAAGCCGCTTCCTCCGCCAGCGCCGATGCCGCGGCCGCGGCGGTTGTCATCACCCATCCCGAGCGCGTGGTGTATCCGGGCGCCGGCATCAGCAAGGGCGAGGTCGCCGACTACTACCGCGCCATCGCGCCATGGTTGCTGCAGGAAGTCGCCGGGCGTCCGCTGTCGTTGCTGCGCTGCCCCGATGGCGCCGGCGGCGAATGCTTCTTCCAGAAGCACAACAACCGCGCGCTCGGCCAGCATGTGCATGCGATCGCGCTGAAGCAGAAGAGCGGCACCGAGGACTACCTGTACATCGACGATCTCGCCGGCCTGCTGGAACTGGTGCAGATGAACACCCTGGAGCTGCATCCCTGGGGGTCCACCGTGGACGATCCCGAGCACCCCGACCGGCTGGTGTTCGACCTGGATCCGGGCGAGGGCGTGAGCTGGGCGCAGATCAAGGCCGCCGCGCGCGAGATCCGCACCCGCCTGCGCGAGACCGGGTTGGAAAGCTTCGTGCGCCTGTCCGGCGGCAAGGGCCTGCACGTGGTGGTGCCGATCGTGCCCGGCGCGGACTGGGAGCAGGCGCGCGATTTCTGCGAAGCCTTCGCCCAGGCGCTGACCGCGTCCGCGCCCGACCGCTACGTGGCCACGATGAGCAAGGCCAAACGCACCGGGGTGATCTTCGTCGATTGGCTGCGCAACGGCCGCGGCAACACCAGCGTGTGCTCGTGGTCGCTGCGCGCGCGCGAGCACGCCACGGTGGCGGTGCCGCTGCGCTGGGAGGAGCTGGCGCGGATCGCCTCGCCGCAGGCGTTCCCGCTGGCCAAGGCGTTGCAACGCGCCGCGCGTTTGCGCGAGCATCCGTGGAAGGAGATGGACAAGCTGCGGCAGCGCTTGCCGGGGACGTGAAACGGCGATCGGGCGCATCGCCGTGCGGCTGCCTGCGGATGGCAACCCCGGCAGGAGCCACAACGGGTCACGTTGGTCACCGATCGTGAAACGTCGACACGGAGACGGCGGCGATGCCCGCTGCCGATGTCAGGTACGGTCGCTACCGATTGCGGCAGCTTCGTCTTCCCGGCTGCGGATGCCGTCGCGACTGAAGTCGCTCCTACAGGAAGCGCCGCTTGCTACGGACGGGTTGGTCCTCGCGTCTCCACTGTAGGAGCGACTTCAGTCGCGACGAACGGAGCCCCGATCCATCAGTTGGCACGAACCGTCACATGCCGACCGCGTCCACCGCGACATGCAATCTGCAGGTACAGCCTGTTCCGGGCTGCGGATGCCGTCGCGACTGAAGTCGCTCCTACAGGAAGCGCCGCTTGCTACGGACAGGTTGGCCCTCGCGTCTCCACTGTAGGAGCGACTTCAGTCGCGACGAGCGGAGCCCCGATCCATCAGTTGGCGCGAACCGTCACATGCCGACCGCGTCCACCGCGACACGCAATCTGCAAGTACAGCCTGTTCCGGGCTGCGGATGCCGTTGCGACTGAAGTTGCTCCTACAGGAAGCGCCGCTTGCTATGGACAGGTTGGTCCTCGCGTCTCCACTGTAGGAGCGACTTCAGTCGCGACGAACGGAGGCCGCATCTCAACGCTGGTGCAAGCCGCTCCATGCCGACACCGCAACCCCATCCGCGGCGAACTGCGCCAACGCCATGCATGACGCGCGCGCTCACCGCGCCTCCGCTTCCTCATGCCCGCCATCGCACGCCCGCCAATGCCTGCCCTTCGGCGTGTGCCCGATCCCGGGGTTGAAGCTGTTGGTCGGGTCCAGCGCGCGGTAGAACGCCGCCAGCGCCGGCTTGGCGCGGTATAGATGGCCGACGTTGTGCTCGGCCGGATATTCGGCCCCGCGCCGGTCCAGCAGCGCCCACATCGCATGCTCGATCGCCAGCGGATCGTGGCCCTTGCGCACCAGGTAGTCCTGGTGGAACACGTGGCAGAAGAAATGGCCGTAGTAGAGCTTGCCCAGCAGCGCATCCTCCAGTTCCGGCGGCAGCGTCTCCTGCCACTGGCGGTCGTTGCGGCGCAGCGCCACGTCCAGCGCCACGATGTCCTCGACCGCGTCGCGGTGCACCTGCCGATAGCGCACCGCCGCGCCGGCCACGGCGAAGCGGTGCAGGAACGCCTTGCGGCCCTCGTCGGCATCGCAGCGGAAATAGGCGCCGCGGTCGCTGCCGGCGAAGTGGCCGGCGAGGAAGGCGTCGGTCGCGGCGGCGTCCTGCGCGGACACGCGCAGCAGCAGGTGGTGCTCGAAGCGGTCGCGGTAGGCACGCAGGCGCGGCGGCAGGTGGTCGGGCAGCCGGTCGGTCAGCGCCTGCAATGCGCGATCGGCCAGCCCAGGCAGGCCCAGCGCCTCGCACCAGCCGTCCACGCGGCTCTTCAGCGCGAACGCCCTGGGCACCGCGCCGGTGCCGAAGCGGTCGATCAGCAGGAAGGTGTCCTTGCCGTAGCGCGCGCCGATGTCGAACGCGTCGCGGTGCAGGTATTCGCCGCTGATCGGCGGTTGCGCGAAGGCGGTGAGCAGGCCGCGGCGCAGCGCGGTCAGGTCGTCGGTGGCGTTGCTGCCGATGTAGAAGACCGTACTGTCCTCGCGCGGGAACGTGTCCAGCCGCACCGCGAACACGCACAGCCGCCCGGCCGAGCCGGAGGCCTCGTAGTGCCGCGCCGGGTCGGCGTTGAAGCGGGCCGGCGTGT
This sequence comes from Xanthomonas sp. JAI131, assembly GCF_013410075.1. Taxonomy (NCBI): domain Bacteria; kingdom Pseudomonadati; phylum Pseudomonadota; class Gammaproteobacteria; order Lysobacterales; family Lysobacteraceae; genus Xanthomonas; species Xanthomonas sp. JAI131. The sequence goes on from NZ_JACCCN010000004.1 coordinate 546,435, forward strand.
CCGCGTCCACGTCGCGCACGTGCGCGGCGTAGTCCGGGTCGGAGGCGGCGAGGGCAGGGTCGTCGTGGATGTCGGCGGTGCCGTAGTCGCCCGCCTGCAGCCGGGCCAGGATCTGCTCGGGCGTGTCGCCCAGCGCGATGCCGAGATGGTTCACCAGGCGCAAATGGCCGTCGGCGCCGAGCTGCGCGAACAGCGCCAGCTGGGTATAGGCCGGGCCGCGCCGCACCAGCGCGCCGCCGGAGTTGTTGCACACCCCGCCCAGCACCGAGGCGCCGATGCACGAGGAGCCGATCACCGAATGCGGCTCGCGCTGCAGCGGCCGCAGCTGCCGTTCCAGTGCATCCAGGGTGGCGCCGGGCAGGCAGACGACCTGGCGGCCGTCGTGCAGCGGCTGCACGCCACGCAGGCGCAGCGTGCTGATCAGCACGATCTGCCGGTCGTAGCCGTCGCCGTCCGGGGTGGAGCCGCCGGTGAGGCCGGTGTTGGCGGCCTGCACGATGACGATGCGCCCGGCGGCGACCACCGCCTGCAGCACCCGCCACAGTTCCAGCAGCGTGCCCGGCCGCGCCACCGCCAGCACCCGGCCCTCGCCGAAGCGGTAGCCCTTGCGGAAGCGCCGCGTCGCGCGGTCGCCGACCAGCACGTGGCGGCGGCCCACCGCGTCGCGCAGCTGGCGCAGCAGGCCTGCTTCGGCCACCGGGACGCGCGTGTCCGACATCGGTGCTACGGCGACACGGTGCTTTCGCGGGTGACCCGCGCCAGCGAGTCGCGCGAAATCGCGCCGATGGACTTGGCCCCGGTCAGCGTCATCGCCACCCGCATCTCCTTTTCCACCAGCGACAACAGGTTTTCCACGCCGGCCTGGCCGGCCGCGGCCAGCGCATAGACGAAGGCGCGGCCCAGCAGCACCGCGTCGGCGCCGAGCGCGAGCATGCGCACCACGTCCAGCCCGCTGCGGATGCCGGAGTCGGCCAGGATCTTCAGCTCGCCCTTCACCGCGTCGGCGATCGCCGGCAGCGCGCGCGCGCTGGACAGCACGCCGTCGAGCTGGCGCCCGCCATGGTTGGAGACCACGATGCCGTCGGCGCCGAAGCGCACCGCGTCGCGCGCATCGTCGGGGTCGAGGATGCCCTTGATGACCATCGGCCCGGTCCAGAACTCGCGGATCCATTCCAGGTCCTTCCACGAAATCGACGGGTCGAAGTTCGCGCCGAGCCAGCCGATGTAGTCGGCCAGCCCGGTCGGGCTGCCGCGGTAGGCGGAGATGTTGCCCAGGTCGTGCGGCCGCCCCAGCAGGCCCACGTCCCAGGCCCAGCGCGGATGGGTTGCGGCCTGCAGCATGCGCCGCAGCGGCGCGTGCGGCCCGCTCATGCCCGAATGCGCATCGCGGTAGCGCGCACCGGGCGTGGGCATGTCCACGGTGAACACCAGCGTGGTCACGCCGGCGGCCTTGGCCCGCTCCAGCGCGTTGCGCATGAAGCCGCGGTCCTTGAGCACGTACAGCTGGAACCACATCGGCCGGTCGATCGCCGGCGCCACTTCCTCGATCGGGCACACCGACACCGTGGACAGGGTGAACGGCACGCCCTTGGCCGCCGCCGCGCGCGCGGCCTGCACCTCGCCGCGGCGCGCGTACATGCCGGTCAGCCCGACCGGGGCCAGCGCCAGCGGCAGCGCCAGGCGCTCGCCGAACAGCTCGGTCTCCAGGCTCAGCGCGGCCATGTCGCGCAGCACCCGCTGGCGCAGCGCGATATCGGCCAGGTCGGCGACGTTGCGCCGCAGCGTGTGCTCGGCGTAGGCGCCGCCGTCGATGTAGTGGAACAGGAACGGCGGCAGCCGCGCTTCGGCGGCGGCACGGTAGTCGGAAGCGGCGGAAATGATCATCGGCGCGGGTCGTCGGGAGAGGAGGGGAGGCGCGAGGCGCGCGCGCGGCGCGCGTCGTCTTCGTCGAGGCTGCGCAGCGAGGTGTGCACGAAGGCCAGGTGCGCGTGTGCGGCGTCGCGCGCCTGTTCCGGCTCGCCGGCCAGGATCGCGTCGCGCAGCGCGCGGTGCTGCGCCAGCAGCGGGGCGAAGGTGCGCGGCGACTGGAACAGCTTCTGCCGGCTCTGCGAGATATTGGTCTGCAGCAGGTCGAACAGCCCGCGCATCACCTGCAGCAGCACGCGGTTGTGCGCGGCCTCGGCGATGGCCAGGTGGAAGTCGGCATCGGCGCGCGCCTCGGCGGCCGCATCGCCCTGCGCATGCGCCTGCAGCATCGCCTCGAACGCAGCGGCGATGCGCGCGCGGTCGGCGTCGGTGGCGCGCAGCGCGGCATGCCAGGCGGTGGCGCCTTCCAGCGCGTGGCGGGTCTCCAGCACGTCGAAGCGGTATTCCGGATCGCCCTGCAGCAGCGGCAGGAACGGTTGCAGCGGCGCCACCACCCGCTCTTCGGGGGTGTGCGGGCGCTGCACGTAGGTGCCGCCGCCGGCGCGGGCGCGCAGCAGGCCCTGGCTGGCGAGCTGGGCGATGGCCTCGCGCAACGCGGTGCGCGACACGCCCAGTTCCAGCGCCAATGCGCGCTCGGCCGGCAGGCGTTGCTCGGGCTGCAGCCCGCGTTCTGCGATCAGCGCCCGCAGCTGCGCGGCAACGCGATCGCTGAGGCGGGGGCCGCCGGGAGCCGACGCCGCATCCGGCGGCGCCGCATCGCGCGAGCCGCGACCTGCCGCTGGCGGGGCCATCACGCCTGTCGTCGCGGGCGCTGATGGATTGGTCATACCAATAACTGCCGATGGCGTAACAGGACAGCCATTAGATCGCCGCGCATTCCGCAAAGTCAACTGCGGGAGGGACTTTTCCTCAAAATTTGGTCATACCAATCACAGCATGCCATAACGCGCCATCGTCGCGGCCAGCACGAACAGCAGCGCCAGCAGCGCCAGTTCGGCGCTGACGATGCGATGCAGCGCGGCCACCTGCACCGGCGGCGGCACGAACCCCGGCTGCAGGCGGGCCTGGCGGCGCCAGCGCAGCAGCCGCAGCGTGGGCAGCAGCGACAGCAGCCCGATCGCCGCGAACACGCCCAGCTTGGCCCAGAACCACGGGTTGTGCAGGTAGTAGTCCTGGCCCTTGAGTCCGTAGTGCACGCGCAGGCCGCCGACGACCAGGATCAGCAGTGCCGCCGCCCCGTACACGGCGTCCGCGCGCAGCAGCCGCGCCAGCCGCAGCGCGTGCGGCGGTTCGCGCAGCAGCGTCCACTCGACCACCAGCGCGGCGGTCAGCAGCAGGAACGCGAGGTGGTGGAGGACGGCGAGGATCAGGTCGAGCGCGCCCATCGGCCGTCCCTCACCAGACGAACGGCAGCAGCCGCCAGCTGTGCGCGGCGTAGTCGGGGTACTCGCGCGGGAACGCCTGGGTCAGCGCGGCTTCCTCCACGCGGATGCGGCGCAGGAACGCCCAGGTCACCGGCAGCACGATCACCAGCAGCGACAGCACGTTGCCCAGGCCGACCGCCAGTCCATAGAACGCCAGCAGCGCGCCGGTGTAGGAAGGGTGGCGCAGATAGCGGTACGGCCCATGGCGGATCAGCCGATGGTCGTCCTGGATGGTCACGTCCACCGTGAACCAGCGCGCCAGCACCCGGATCGCCCACAGCCGCAGCGCCAGGCCGCCGGCCAGCAGCGCGCAGCCCAGCCAGCGCGCCGGCTCCTGCAGCGCCGGCGCATAGCGCCACACGCCGACGAAGGCCAGCAGCACGCCCAGCGCCACCGCCGCGTACAGCACGCGCCACAGCAGCTGCAGCGTGCCCTGGTCGCGCGCGCCGCCATCGGCCGCGCGGCGGCGGTGGCTGAGCAGCATCTCGTAGACGCCCCAGCACACGCCCAGCACGGTGAACCACAGATCGGGATGTCGCAGGGTCAGGTGCATCGTCGTTTCCTCGTGGGGAGCAGTGTCGGTGTACGCCATCGCGCTGGACGCCTGGTGAACGGGCCGCCGCGTCATCCATGGCGTGCCGCCAGTGTGGCCGTGTCGGCGCGCGCGGACAGGGGCCGCTGGTCATCGATCCGACCTGCCGGAAGTCACTTTCTGCGCCGGCCCCATTGCCGGCGCCGCGCCGCGCGGTCAGCATCCGCGGCATGCACCGCTTCCTGCACGATCTGATCGAACCCAAGCGCCTGGCCGGGCTGGCCACCGTGGCCACCGTGCTGTGGTCGTTTCAGTTGCAGCCGCAAGCGCCGGCCGTCTTGCGTTGGCCGGTGGCCGGCCTGTTCGTGCTGCTGTTGCTTGGCTACCGATATCTGCCCGCCCCGCGTCTGCGCGATGCCGCGCTATGGCTGCAAGCCGCGGCGGCGCTGGCCCTGGTGTGGCTGGAACCGGGCGTCGGCACCGCGCCGGTGCTGCTGGTGGTGGTGGTGACGCAGGTGGCCTTGCTGTGGGAGCCGCGCCGGGTGCTGATGCTGGCGCTGCTGGTCAACCTGGGCACGTTCCTGTTGCTGTCCACGGCCGGTTTCAAGCGCGCGCTGCTGACCACCCTGATCTACGCCGGCTTCCACGCCTTCGCCACGCTGTCCGCGCACTACGCGCGCACCACCGAACTCGCCCGCGAAGCGCTGGCCCGGGTCAACGCCGACCTGCTGGCCACGCGCGCGCTGCTGGCCGACAGCGCCCGCGACGCCGAACGCCTGCGCCTGGCGCGCGAGCTGCATGACGTGGCCGGGCACAAACTGACCGCGATGCGGATCAACCTGCGCCTGCTGCTGGCCGATCCGGACCTGGCGCGGCGCGAGGAACTCGGCGTGGTCGAGCGCCTGTCCGGCGAGCTGCTGGCCGATATCCGCAACGTGGTGCAGTCGCTGCGCGACGACCGCGGCCTGGACCTGGAGACCGCGCTGCGCGCGCTGGCCGCGCCGTTCCCGCGGCCGCAATTGCGGCTGCAGATCGCACCGGACGTGCGCATCACCGATCCGCAGCTGGCCGAGACCCTGCTGCGGCTGGTGCAGGAAGCGCTGACCAACGCCGCCCGGCATGCCGATGCCGATGAGGTACAGATACGTCTGCATCATGAGGATGGGCAATTGCGCGTGGACATCGAGGACGACGGCCGCCGTGCCGAGCGTATCCAGGAAGGCAACGGCATCGCCGGCATGCGCGAGCGCCTGACCGCGTTGCGCGGCCGGCTCGAGCTGGGCCGCACGCCGCTGGGCGGCATGCAACTGACCGCGCGGCTGCCGCTGTGAGCGCCTTGCGCATCGCCCTGGCCGACGACCAGATCCTGGTGCGCGCCGGCCTGCGCGCATTGCTGCAGACCCAGGACATCGTCGTGGCCTGCGAGGCCGACGACGGCGAAGCGCTGCTGGCCGCGCTGGCGGCCACGCCGGTGGACGTGGTGCTCAGCGACATCCGCATGCCCGGGCTGGACGGCATCCAGGCGCTGCAACGGCTGCGCGCGCGCGGCGACGCCACCCCGGTGCTGCTGCTGACCACCTTCGACGACGCCGACCTGCTGCTGCGCGCCACCGACGCCGGCGCGCAGGGCTTCCTGCTCAAGGACGCCGCACCGGAGGACCTGCGCGATGCGATCGTGCGCGTGGCCGCGGGCGAGACCCTGCTGCAGCCGGTCAGCACCGACCCGGTCCGCGCGCGCTACCGCTACCGCGACGAGGACGCGCCGCGCGACACCTTCAACGAACGCGAAGTGGCGATCCTGCGCCTGCTCGCCGGCGGCTATTCCAACAAGGAGATCGCGCGCAGCCTGTTCCTGGCCGAAGGCACGGTGAAGAACTACGTCTCCACGATCCTGGACAAGCTCGGCACCCGCGACCGCACCCGCGCGGTGCTCAAGGCGATCACGCTGCGGATCATCTGAACCGGCGTCGCCGCCGTTCCTTCGCCGCAGTGCGTCCGAGCGCCCGCGGCGGCAATTGCATGCACTGCGGAAAGCACGACCACGGCAAGAGCGACGGCCGCCACAACAGGCGGCCGCCACTTCCCGCGGCCGCCGCCCGGCGCGCCTGCAACGCGGTCATGCATCGCAGGCGCGTCGGTGACGCGGCGCGAGATTACTCTGGCGGCAGCTTGGAGATGGCGATGCCGATGATCAGCGGCTGCTCGGAACTGGTGGTCCCGGTGAAGCTATGCCCGGATTCGCTCAGCGTCCATCCGGCCTTCTCGCTGCCGCCGTCGGCCTCGAAGGTGAACGGCCCGATGCGCAAGCCAGTCGAGACCTTGAACTTCTCGGAGAACTTGGAGAAGGACGCCTTGCTGGCGGTGATGGTGAAGGTCGGCTTGTAGCCCACGTACATGCCGGTCTTGAGCAGGCCGAAGAAGCCCTTTTCGCCGAATACGGCCTGGGTGCCGTCCTCGCCGAACGCGCTGTAGCCCTTCACGAACGGGCCATTGCGCTTGCTGCGCACGAACGGGCCGTTGTACCAGTCGCTGGGCTGGATCTGGATATGATCCAGCGCTTCGAACTCCACCGCGACGTTGAGTTCGTTGTCGGTCTCGAACTCGGTGACGCGCTCCCACTTGCCCGCCACGCGCACCTGCCAGAACAGCTGCCGGATCTTGGCCGAGCCGCCGGCCCAGGTCTTGCTGTAGTCGTAGGAAGCGTCGCGGTTGTTGAAGCCCATGCTGGCGCCCGCCGGGCCCTGGCCGGCCTGCACCGCATCGAGCCACTCGCTGGCGTTCTGCGCCACCGACCAATTCGGCACCAGCGGGAACTTGGCCAGCGCCGGGTCGTTGAGCTTGGCCCAGAAAGCGTGATTGGCCATCTGCTTCTGCGCATCGCCCAGGCCCGGCGTGTTGGCCTGCGCCACCAGCGCGTTGTAGGTGACCTGCGCCTGCTCCATCTTGGTCTGCATGCTGCTGATCTTGATCTGCCAGCCGGCGCCGGCCGGCGATCCCAGCCATTCGGTGAAGGTCGGATCGTTGTCGGTGACCTCGTCCTCGTATACCGAGCGCGCCTGGGTGTAGGCGAGGGTGTAACCGTTGCTGGCGGCGGTCACCGCGTCGTCGGCGGCCTTGATCCGCTGCCGCAGCGAGGGGTCGTCGGTCGCCGCCGGAATCACGTTGAGGAATTCCTGGTAGGCCTGGTTGAAGCGGTCGCCGCTGGACACGAAGGCGCCCACCGCGCTCCACTGCGGCGAGGTCGAGCAGAAGTCGTACTGCGCGGTGCCGATGAAGCCCACCGGCGGCGTCGGCCAGGCCCAGGTGGTGAACGGATAGACCATCTGGAAGGTCTCCGGGCTGGCCCCGATGGCCTCGGTCAGCGCGCGGTACAGCAGGCCCCAGGGCTTCTGGTCGTAGTCCGCCGCCTGCAGGGCGGCAGCGTCGAACTGCTGGCGTTGCGCGGCGGTATGGCGGAACAGCGACACCGGGGAATCGTGGTCCTCGGTGGCCAGGGTCTCGGTAGCGTTGTCGGTACGGGTGAGCATGGGTGCGTCTCGATGGACCGCAGCGATCGCCGCGGCAGGTGCCTGGGTCGCCGGCGTCGCGGCGGTGACGTCCGGTCGGCACGGAGCCGGACGGCGCCTACCGTGCGCGCCGCGTCCCGGCGTCGCCTTACCGCAATCTGCCGGAATGCAAGTCCATGAATCACATTGGATTCCGGCGTGGCACGGGTACCGACGGCGATGCCGGTAGCGACGTGCGCCGCGGTCGCCGGGACCTGCCGGCATGTGCCGGCCGCAACCGTAAGCTATCCGTCAGGTCCGCTTGGCGGGTTGCCGTCAGGGTGGCGCGGCGGCACCTCGCGCCGCCCGGAAACCGCATCGCGCGCTCCGGCCTCCGACCAGGACTACCGCCATGAGCTTGTTCCGTAAGTGCGTCTTGCTGACGCTGTCGCTGCTGTTCGCGGCATGCAGCACCCCGCTCCAGCAGCCTGCGCCCTCCGCGCCGCCGCAGGCGCTGTTCAAGGGCAACGACGTCTCCGAAGCCGATGTGATCGCGCGCTCGGAGATGGAAGGCTGCCAACTGATCCCCTACGACAACAGGCGCCAGACCTGCGTGGACAACAATGTGGACCTGCATGGCGTCACCGCCTGCGGTGCGCTGGCATGCCAGCGGGCCGCAGGCGACGCCGCGAACCGCCTGCGCCTGGCGGCGTGGCAGAGCTGCGTGGACCGGCGCACGTCGATCAACGGCGCGTTCGCCAGCACGCTCAAGGACCTGGAAGCGTTCAAGAAGGGGCCGAGCTACAAGAACTGGCGGCAGCCGGGCAAGAACGCGATGGCCAAGCTGATCAAGAAGATCAAGGACGGCCAGCCGGGGCACGCGCTCGCGCTGAAGAACGCGACCGCCACCTTGAACGAATGCAAGAAGATCGTGAACTGAGCGCAGGACCCTGGCGGGCACGGCCCGCCAGGGTCCTGCGGCGCCCTTACCGCTACGGCTGCGGCGAGATTTCCGGGTCGTTGCCCACCTGCGGGTCGCAGCTGAACAACTGGTCGCGCTTGTCGTCGCAGATCAGCACCGAGAAGAAGATCAGCGTCTGCACGGTGTTGAGGTTGTACACGTCGGCGCTACGCCCGTCCGGGGCGATCGTGGTGTGCTCGATCTGCCCGCGGGCATCGGAATTGAGCACCGCCCGGATCTTGAAATGCTGCGAGACCTCCTTGTCCAGGCGATAGATCAGCTTGACCGGCGTCTGCCCCTTGCCGACGGTGATCACGTCCGGCGAGAAGCTGTAGAAGTAGCGCCCATGCCCGGCGTTGCCGCCGAACACGACGTGGGCGGCGGTAAGGGTGATTTCGACAATGGCCGTCATGACTTGATGTTCTCCTTGGGCGGCGGGTCATAGAGAGCGACGAAGCCCGGATGGCGGTAGCCCGCCAGAGACAGCCATGCGAGCGCTTGCGACACGGTCTGGCGCCGGCCCAGATGGACCTGCGCGCGAATCCACGGATCCAGCAGCGTCTTGTCGCGCGACCCGGCCGCGCGCGCCTCGAGCAACTGCACCACGCGTTGCCATTCCTCGCGCGCCTCGGCCTGCGCGCCGGCGGCGGCCAGGCGTTCGCCGCGCCACACCCGCGCGTGTGCCAGCGCCGACAGGCCCAGCAGGTCGTCCGGCATCGCCCGGTGCAAGACCTCCAGCCGCGCGACGATGCGCGCGCTGCGTTCGCGCTCCGCGCGCGCGCCCAGTGGCTGGTTCTGCGCGATGCGCAGCGCGATGACCGCATCCAGCCATTGCCATTCCGGCAGCGGCTGCGCCTGCAGCAGCGGCGCCAGCGCGCGCTGCGCCTGCAACAACTGCCGCCGCGCCGATTCGTGCTGTCCGCGCAGCGTGGCGACCCAGCCTGCCTGCGCATAGGCGTGGGCCAGGTCGCGCCGCCACGTGCGGTTGTCCGGTTGCGTTGCGACCAAGGCCGACAGCATCGCCACGCTGCGCTGCGCATCGGCTTGCGCGTCCTCCAGGTGGCCGCGCGCCAGCGCCAGATTGGAGGTGCGCAGCAACGAGGTGGCCCAGCGGCGCCGCCAGGCATCGGCGTTCGGCTCGCGTTGCACCAGTGCCTGCAACATCGCCACCTGTTCGCGATAGCCCTGTTCGGCCGCCGCCAGCGCGCCATGGGATTCCTGCGCCGTACTCAGCCAGGACAGGCTGTCGACCAGTTCGTAGCGCACCGCGGCGTTGTCCGGGGCCCGCGCCAGCACCTGCCGCTTCAAGGCCACCGAGCGCGAGAACAACGCGATCGCCGCCTCGTGCCGGCCTTCGCTGCGCGCCAGGCTGCCGAGGTTGTTGAGCGCGTAGGACACCTCCAGTTGCCAGCGCGGCTCCTGCGGCGCGCGCCGGGTCAGCTGTTCGGCGGTCGCCAGGTAGGATGCCCAGTACCGGCGCGCCTGCGCCGGACGCTTCTGCTGGTAGGCGAGATAGCCCAGCCAGTATGCCGACAGGCCGGTCTCGGCCAAGGCGTCCAGCGAGGCCGGCGCATCGGCGCTGGCCTGGCGCGCGGTCGATGCCGAGCGGTCGAATGCGGCCTGCGCTTCGCCCAGGTTGCCCTGGTTCATCAGCACCTCGCCGGCGGTGCGCAGGGCGCGCGCATGGTTGAGCAGCTCGGCCGCGCCCATGCTGGTGCTGGGCAGCCGCTCCAGATAGGCCAGGGCACGGCTGCCGACGCTGTCGAGCAGTTTCAGGTTGCCGGTGGTGCGCAACTGATCGGCCAGGTCGCCCAGCATGTAGCCAACCAGTTGCTGTGCTTCATCGCGGCGCTGCTCGGCGATCCGTTGCGCCTGCCGCGCCTGCCAACCGAGCAGCATCGACGCGCTGGCCAGCGCCGCCAGCATGCTGGCGGCGCCGCTGTACAGCCAGCGCCGTCGGTCGCGCTGACGCTCGCTGGCGCGCAGGAAGGCCAGGTCGGTGGCGTCGAGATCGTGCGCCAGCCGCTTGGCCGCCTCGCGCGCCTCGCTCAGCGGGCGCCCGCTGTTGAGCAGGTGATCGGCGCGCCGGCCCTCGGCCGCCCATCGCTGCGCGGCCTGCTGCAGGCGGTTGCGCGCCTGCAGCAGGCGTCGGTTTTCGTGGATCCAGTCGGCCGCGCGCGGCCACTGTCGCAGCAAGGCCTCGTGGGCGACGGCGAAGCCGGGCACGCCGACCGCCAGTTCGCTGACGAACAAGCGCGCCTGCACGAACGCCTCGGCCATGGCGCGCGCCGCCGGCTCGGCCTGCAGTGCCGACCACGGCACGCGCCGCGAGGTCACCGCGGCGCTGTCCGGATGGATCACGCACAGCCGCGCCAACACGCTGCCCAATGCGGCCTGCGCCGGTTCCGCCAGCGCGCGGAACGCCTGTTCGGCGTGGTGCGCCAATGCGCCCTCCAGGCCGCCGAGTGCGTGATACGCCGCGAACGTGAGCATCCCCTCCGCGGTGCGGCGCTCGTGCAGCGCATGCAGCGTGTGCTGCAGCAACGGTAGCGCATCGGGCTGGTGTGCGGTGGCGTCGCGCAGCACATCGTCCAGGCGGCTGGCGCTGTCGCGGTCCTCCTGGAACCGCAGCCCAGCCATCGCCGCCGGAATGCGGATGATCTGGCCGATCTCGCCGGCGCGCGGCGCCAGCAGATCGACGTGGCCATCGCCGCGCTTGAGCTCGGCGACGCCGGGCAGCGATTCGATCAGCCGCGGGTAGAAGTCGCTGCGTGTGAGCAGCAGCACGGCGACCTGCGGCGCGGTGCACAACGTGCGCAGCGCGGCGTCCAGCGCAGCCCGATCGGCCTCGCCGATGTCCGGCGAGGCGACCATGCTTTCGGCATGGTCGATCACCAGCAGCAGATGGCGCTCGGCCGCTGCGCCGGCGCGCGCCGCCGGGCAGCGCAGCAGGGCTTCGGCAATGGCAGCGTGCAACGGCGGCGGATGTTGCAGCCAGGCCGGCAGCGAGCCCATCTGCGCGGCGGAAAACACCGCGCGCTTGTCGGGCACCCACTGCGCCAGCGCCTGCGCGAGCGTGCCCAGCACGTCGCCGCCGTGGCACACGGCCAGATTGCAGTACGCCACCGCCAGCGCCTCCAGCCCGTCCAGTCCACCCGGCTGGCACAACAGCGGCACCACGCCTGCGCGCAGCAGCGAAGTCTTGCCGCAGCCGCTGGCCCCGGACACCAGTACCAGGCCGCGCCGGCTCTGCAACTGCGCGCGCAGCGAACCCATGATCTGGGCGATGGCATGGCTGCGGCCGAAGAACACTTCCGCATGCGCTGGATCGAACGGTTGCAGGCCGACGTAGGGATTGCCGTGGCCCCAGTGCCGCGCGCAGGGTAGCGCGCCGCGGTAGTCGTCGGGAAAGCTCACCTTCGGCAGCAGCCGGTAGCCGCGCTTGCGGATGGTCTCGATGTAGCGCGGCTGGCGGCTGTCGTCGCCCATGCGCCGGCGCAACTGCGCAATGGTCTTGTGCACCGGGTTGTCGCCGTAGAAGCTGCCGTGCCAGACCTCGATCAGCAACTGCTCGGCGCTGACCACCTCGCCGGCGCGTTCGGCCAGGGCCACCAGCACTTCCATCATCCGCGGTTCCAGCGCGATCTCCGTGCCCGCGTCGATCAGCACCAGCCGTTCCGGCTCCACCAGCAGCGGTCCGAGACGGAACCGCGGCACGGAGCGGAGCTGGGTCACCCGCTCGCTTCTCTGCGACATCGATGGACCTCGGTCCGCGCCGCACAGGCCATGCCCGCAGGATGACGGACACGGTGTCCGCCAGGCCCCCCTGCTGTCGCCAGGCGCGTATCGACGACAGGCGATGATGTTCCATCGCCGCGCGAGGTTTCATCGACTGCATCCAGCTTCGCGGGCTGTGGCGTAGACAGAGTGGAGACGTCCCCGCGCCAGCGGGGCCGGCATGGGCGGGCGCTTCCATACGTGTGCGTGTGCACACGGTGGCGCTTCATCAACCGCGCCGCAGACATTAAGATGCCGCGGGGCATCTTGCCGAGAGGACACCACGTTGATCATCCACCCGAAAGTTCGCGGTTTCATCTGCACCACCACGCATCCGCTCGGCTGCGAGCGCAACGTGCTCGAACAGATCGAGGCCACGCGTGCGCGCGGCGTGCGCAGCGATGGGCCAAAGAAGGTGCTGGTGATCGGCGCCTCCAGCGGCTACGGCCTGGCCTCGCGCATCACCGCCGCGTTCGGCTTCGGCGCCGACACGCTGGGCGTGTTCTTCGAAAAGCCGGGCAGCGACAAGAAGGCCGGCACCGCCGGCTGGTACAACTCGGCGGCGTTCGACAAATTCGCCAAGGCGCAGGGCCTGTACAGCAAGTCGATCAACGGCGACGCCTTCTCCGACGAAGCGCGCGCGCAGGTGATCGAACTGATCAAGACCGAGATGGGCGGCCAGGTCGATCTCGTCGTGTATTCGCTGGCCTCGCCGGTGCGCAAGCTGCCCGGCACGGGCGAAGTGAAGCGCTCGGCGCTCAAGCCGATCGGCCAGACCTACACCGCCACCGCGATCGACACCAACAAGGACGCGATCATCGAGGCATCGATCGAGCCGGCCACCGAGCAGGAGATCGAAGACACCGTCACCGTGATGGGCGGCCAGGACTGGGAACTGTGGATCGACGCGCTGGCCGCCGCCGGCGTGCTCGCGCCGGGCGCGCGCAGCGTCGCCTTCAGCTACATCGGCACCGAGATCACCTGGCCGATCTACTGGCACGGCGCGCTGGGCAAGGCCAAGGTGGATCTGGACCAGACCGCGCAGCGCCTGCACGCGCGCCTGCAGCAAAGCGGCGGCAGCGCCAACGTGGCGGTGCTCAAGTCGGTGGTGACCCAGGCCAGCGCGGCGATCCCGGTGATGCCGCTGTACATCTCCATGGTCTACAAGATCATGAAGGAAAAGGGCCTGCACGAAGGCACCATCGACCAGCTCGACCGCCTGTTCCGCGAGCGCATGTACCGCGCAGACGGCCAGGCGCCGGCCACCGACGAGCAGAACCGCCTGCGCCTGGACGACTGGGAACTGCGCGACGACGTGCAGGACGCGTGCAAGGCGCTGTGGCCGCAGGTCACCACCGAGAACCTGTTCCAGCTCACCGACTACGCCGGCTACAAGCACGAATTCCTCAAGCTGTTCGGCTTCGAGCGCAAGGACGTGGACTACGACGCCGATGTGGATCCGGACGTGAAGTTCGATTGCATCGAGCTGTAGGAACAGCCGGGATTGGGGATTGGGGATTGGGGATTGGGGATTGGGGATTCGGGATTCGGGATTCGGGATTCGGGATTCGGGATTGGAAGAGCCGGGATTCGGGATTGGAGAGGCGGCCGGCAGCGATGCCGGCCGTTTTGCGTTGGGTGTCTGTCGCGGCTGAAGCCGCTCCTACAGGGCAGATGCGCGCTTCTGTAGGAGCGGCTTCAGCCGCGACCGGACCGATGAAACTACCGCGGCGCGCATCGGATCGAAGGTCCGGCCGGCGCCTGGAGCCAGGCGCGTTCGATGGCGTCCTGCGTCGCGACTGAAGTCGTTCCCACAAGGAGCGCCGCTGGCCGCCGCGGAGATGGTGCAGGTCGCCACTGTGGGAGCGACTTCAGTCGCGACGCGGGAAACCAGGGCGCCGCGGTGCCGAGCATTGCAGGAAGGTCCGCACCACGCCTCAATGGACGCCGCCCGGCGGCTGAAGCGTGTCGCAGCTCGCGGGTGAAGCCGCTTCTGCAAAGGCCGGGATTGGGGATTGGGGATGGGGGATTCGGGATTCGTGGTGGCGTCGATGCCGCGATTCCCATGGGGGCCTGGCATCGCGACCGCCTCATTTTCCTGTCGCGGCTGAAGCCGCTCCTACAAAAGAACCGCGCGCGCTGCCCCTGTAGGAGCGGCTTCAGCCGCGACAGGAGAAACGAAACGCCGGCAACACCAGATCACGCGCACCAATGCCGCAACCAGCGCTTCTGCCAATCCCCAATCCCCACTCCCCAATCCCAGCCCCTCACCGCTTCACATCGAACCGCGACGTCCCCACGCAAGCCTGCACATCGGCTTCGCCCAGCGGATGGAAATCGCCCGGCACCGAGTGCTTCAGGCAGCCGGCGGCCAAGCCGAAGCGGATCGTGGCGGTGTCGTCCCAGCCCTGGCTCAGGCCGTGCAGCACGCCCGCGGCGAACGCATCGCCGCCGCCGATGCGGTCGACGATGCCGGTCAGCTCCTCGCTCGGCGCCTGCGCCACGCGGCCGTCGCGGCGCAGCAGCATCGCGCCCAGGCTGTGGTGGTCCACGCTGTGCGCCACGCGCTGGGTGCAGGCCATCGCCTGCAGCTGCGGGAACGCAGCGAAGGCGTCGCGCGCGCCGGCTTCCACCCGCGCCTGCGCGCTGTCCTGCGGATACTGGTGGCCGAGCACCACGCCCAGGTCGCGGTAATCGGCGAACAGCACGTCGGCCTGCGCCAGCAGCTGGCGCAGGATGCCCGGCGCGTCGCCGTTCCAGGCCTCCCACAGCTTGGGCCGGTAGTTGCCGTCGAACGACACGCGCACGCCGAGCGCGCGCGCGCTGCGCGCCGCCGCCAGCGCCGCGGCCGCGCCGCGTTCGCCCAGCGCCGGGGTCACCCCGGACAGGTGCAGCCAGTCCGCACCCTGCAGCAGCGCCGGCCAGTCGTAGGCGTCCGCTTCTGCCAGTGCGAAGGCCGAGCCAGCGCGGTCGTAGGTGACTTCGCTGGGGCGATGCCCGGCGCCGGTGGTCAGGAAATACAGGCCCATGCGCCCGGGCACGAAGCGCACGCCGCGGGTGTCCACGCCGTGCCGGCGCAATTCGCCGGCGGCCGCTTCGCCCAACGGGTTGTCCGGCAGCACGCTGACCATCGCCACGTCGTGGCCGAAATGCGCCAGCGACACGCCGACGTTGGCCTCGGCGCCGCCGACATGCACGTCCAGTCGCGGCGATTGCAGCAGGCGTTCGTGGCCGGGGGCGCCGAGGCGCAGCAACAGTTCGCCGAAGCAGACGATGCGGGAGGCGGTCATGGCAGGGAAGATCCTGATCGGTCGAAGAGGGGGCCCAGCATGCCGGGAACGGCCGCCCCGGCCAAGTCCATTGGCTATCGGTGTCATTTTTTGCGGCGACCTACGCCGAGCGGTCGCAGCGGCCGCGCCAAGCCAGGCAAGGCTTTGTGCCGAAAGCCTGCAAATTCGCCGGATTTTCTGTTGCGCTGCAAGATGCCGCAATGTTTCGCAACTGTTAACGTCGGTTTTGACCAGCGGTGTCATCCGCGGCAACAGCCCGAAATATCACGCAGTTCATGTAACCCTTGGGAGGGGAGGACATGCAATCTCGTACCGAACGCCGGAAGACACCGGTTACCTTGCTCGCATTCTCGATCGGTCTGGCTCTGCAGACCGGCGTGGTTCAGGCGCAGGACGTGCCCGCGCAGGATCCTGCGCCCGCCACCGGCTCCACCGAGCCGGCCACCCAGCTCGACACGGTCACCGTCACCGGCTACCGCGCCAGCGTGGAGAAGGCGCTGGACATCAAGCGCGGCGAAGCCGGGGTGGTTGATGCCATCGTGGCTGAAGACATCGGCAAGTTTCCCGACCTCAACCTGGCCGAATCGCTGCAGCGCGTCCCGGGCGTAGTCATCACCCGCGAGGCGGGCGAGGGACGCAGCATCTCGGTGCGCGGCCTCGGCCCAGACTTTACCCGTGTGCGCATCAACGGCATGGAAGCGCTGACCACGGTCGGCGCTGGCGACCAGAGCGGCGGCACCAATCGCGGCCGCGGCTTCGACTTCAATGTCTTCGCCTCCGACCTGTTCTCGCAATTGATCGTGCGCAAGACCGCCTCGGCCGATGTCGAAGAAGGTTCGCTCGGCGCCACCGTCGACCTGAAGACCGCGCGCCCGTTCGACTACAGCGGCTTCACCTTCGTCGCTAGCGGCCAGGCCGGCTACAACGCGATGGCGCAGAAGGCCGATCCGCGCTTGGCCGCGCTGATCTCCAACACCTTCGCCGACGGCACCTTCGGCGCACTGATGTCGGTGGCCTATTCCGAGCGCCAGGCGCTGGAGGAAGGCTCCAACACCGGCCGTTGGGCCGGCGGCACAAGCAACGGCGGCTTCGCGGCGTCCTCGCCGTACGCCGCCGCGCGCGCGGCCAACGTCTACCACCCGCGCTTCCCGCGCTACGTACAGATGGAACACGAGCAAAAGCGCCTGGGCGTGACCGGCTCGCTGCAGTGGAAGCCCAGCGACGCCACCGAGATCTCGCTGGACGCGCTGTATTCCAAGATCGACGCCGAGCGCGACGAACACTACATCGAAGCGATCTCCTTCAGCCGCAACCGCGATGCGGCCACCGGCGCGGCGCGCCGCCCCGACCGCGACGGCAAGCCCAACACCATCGTGCGCAACGGCGAGATCCGCAACAACGCGCTGGTCTACGGCGAATTCGACAACGTCGACATCCGCAGCGAGAACCGCCACGACGAGTGGAACACCGTGTTCAAGCAGATCGGCCTCAGTGCGCAGCACCGCTTCAGCGACGACTTCACCCTGTCCGGCAAGGTCGGCACCTCGCGCTCCAAGCACGAGAACCCGGTGCAGACCACCATCATCATGGACAAGTACGATGTCGATGGTTACAGCTACGACTACCGCGGCAACAGCCGTGCGCCGGTGATCAACTACGGCATCGACACGACCGATCCGCGTGGCTGGGAACTGGCCGAGATCCGCCTGCGTCCGCAGTACGTAGACAACGACTTCGACACCGGCCAGATCGACTTCAACTGGAACATCAGTCCCGGCTTCCGCCTCAAGGGCGGCGTGCTGGCCAAGGACTACACCTTCAAGACCGTGGAGCTGCGCCGCGCCTCGGAAAGCACCGTGCCCAACTTCGCCAACGGGACCAAGATCGTACCGGTGGATATGACTGGCCAAGCCGGTCTCAAGGGCATCGAGGGCAGCCCATCGAACTGGGTCGTCCCGGATCTGAACGCATTCGTCGATGGATTCGACCTCTACAGCAACAGCGGTCTGTTCGCCGTCGCCCCGCGCAGCAACAACAGCCGCAGCGTGGAAGAGAAGGACCGCGGCGCCTACCTGATGGGCGAGTTCTCCACCGATCTGGGCAACATTCCGCTGTCCGGCAACATCGGCGTGCGCTATGTGCGCACCAAGCAGGCTTCCACGGGCTATGCGCTGATCAACAACGTGCCGACGCAGACCACGGTCGAGCGCAGCTACGACGACACCCTGCCCTCGTTCAACCTGGTCGCCGAGATCACCCCGGACTTCCTGATCCGCCTGGGCGCGGCCAAGGTGATGACCCGCCCGGGCCTGGGCAGCCTGACCCCGGGCGTGACCGTCGCCGTGGCCGGCGGCGCGCGCACCGTCAGCGGCGGTAACCCGGATCTGGACCCGATCCGCGCTACCAACGTCGACCTGGGCTTCGAGTGGTACTTCGACGAAGGCGCCATGGCGGGCATCGGCCTGTTCTACAAGGACATCGACAGCTTCATCCAGACCGCGCGCGAAGTGCGTCCGTATTCCAGTAGCGGCCTGCCGGCATCGCTGCTCGACGGCACCAACGCGACGGTCAACGACGATTTCACCTTCAGCATCCCGCTCAACACTCCCGGCGGCAAGCTCAAGGGCGTGGAAGCCAACTACATCCAGCCCTTCACTTTCCTGCCGGGCAAGTGGTCCAACCTGGGCGTGCAGTTGAACTACACCTGGGTCGATTCGCAGATCCAGTACCTGGACAATACCGGCAAGCCGGTGATGAAGAACGACCTCACCGGCCTGTCCAAGTCCTCGTGGAACGCCACCGTGTTCTACGAAGGCGAGGTGTTTTCCGGGCGCGTCTCGGCCACCAACCGCGACGACTACCTGACCCAGGCGCCGGGCACGGAAGCCGGCTTCAACGTCGACGGCACCCACGGCATGACCGGCACCACCGTCATCGACGCCTCGCTGCGCTACAGGATCAGCGATCAGCTGGAACTGAGCCTGGAAGGCGTCAACCTGACCAACGAAGCGTCCGACGAGTGGGTGTACTCGCCAAGCACGGGCCGCCTGCCGCTGCAGTACACCGAGAGCGGCCGCCAGTACCTGCTGGGCGTGCGCTACAAGTTCTGAAGTCTGCGCCCGCCGGTGTCGCGCCCCGTGCGCGGCACCGGCAGCGCGCCGCTGCCTGCATACTCGCCGGATCGGGGGTAGGGAGGATCGCCATGCGGCGGCACGCGCGCACGGCGATCGCAAAGGAGCGACATGAAAGAGGCAATCCGCCGCAGCGCCACGCGCGCTGCCGCTAGCGCCGTCGGCGCCATGACCCCTTGTGGGAGCGACTTCAGTCGCGACGGGCTCTACCGACAAGACCCATCGCAGCCGAAGCACCCCGCTGTAGGAGCGGCTTCAGCCGCGACACAAACCCACCATCCCGCGACATCGCGCCGCACGCGCAATGCTCCGCACGGACAGGTCAAACATCCCCCCACCACCGGCAATCGCATCCTGGCCCACTGCCTGGCCATGCTGTCCTGCCTGGCACTCCCGGCCTTCGCCGCCCCCGCACCCACCACCACCACCCCCGACCTCCTGTTCCGCGTCTCCGCCGACAAAGGCTTCGACGCCGACATCGCCCAAGGCGACGCCAAACCCAACTTCCGCGACAAGGTCGCGCTGGTCCCCACCGGCGTAAAGGGCAACGCCATCGAATGGGCCGACGACGGCGTCCTCGCCTGGAACGCGCCCGGCAACCTCTACACCCAACGCGGCACCCTCTCCTTCTTCTGGCGCTCGCGCTATCCGGTCGGCGAAGCGCCGTTCGTGATCTTCCGCGTCGGCTACGCCGACCACAGCAGCTGGGACATGGCCTGGCTGCGCATCGACTGGAACGGCCACGGCTTCGACGCCTTCGTCACCGACGCCAACCTGGCGCGCACGCGCGTGTCGTTCACCCTCGACAAGAACCCATCCGCCAGCGCCTGGACCCACCTCGCCTTCGCCTGGGACGAAACCCGCGGCGTGCGCCTGTACGTGGACGGCAAGGAAGCCGCGCGCGCCGACTGCGCGCAGGCCTGCGCCAACGGCGGCTCGCTCGACTTCGACGCCGCGCTCGACCAGCTCGGCCTGGCCGGGCGGGTGATGGCGCCGCACCAGGTGCAGAGCCGCTACAACTTCCTGCGCGGCAGCGACTTCGACGAGATCCGCGTCTACGACCGCATGCTCGACGCCGCCGGCGCCGCCGCCCTGGCGCGCCAGCAGGAACCGCGCACTGCCGAACCGCCGCGCGCCGACGCAGCGCGCAACGCCTGGCTGCACCGCTACGGCTGGGACCACGGCCACGCCCCACCCGCGCTGGACGCACCGTCCACCCGCATCCGCAAGGTCGAATTCGCCGACGCCAAGGACCTCAAGCAGTGGATGTGGAAGGCCACCGACGGCATCGCCGAGACCACCTGGCCCGGCGTCTACAACCGCTCACGCCTGCCCGGCCGCGACGACTACTTCCAGCTGCCCGACTGGAACGTCTACGTCGAAGGCGGCAAGGCGCTGGACCTCACGTTGCCCGACGAACCCTTCAACCGCATCGAACTGCGCGGCGCCGCCTACGGCCAGGCCAGCTACGCCGCCGCCGGCGCAACGCCCGCGCCGCTGTTCCAGCGCAGCCAAGGCACCGTGCGCAGCGTGGACCAGTTCGAGCGCCGCCGCGGCGGCCACCTGCGCTTCGCCAACACCGCGCAGGAAACCCCGATCCAGGAAATCTGGGCCTACGACGTCAGCGCCGGCGCGCCGCCGTCCGACCCCAGCGCCACGCTCAGCTACACCGTGCGCAGCGACATCGCGCCGGACTACGCCAACCTCGCCGCATTGCGCGGCTACATCGCCGGCCGCTACCCGCCGGCCGAACGCAGCACCGTAGTCGCGCTGCCCAGCAAGGCGCCGACGCGCAAGCGCAGCGACGAAAAATCCGCCGCGCCGTCGCTGCCGATCGTGCACGTGCTGATCCCCTCCAGCCTCGGCGACGCCCCGCCGGACCAACCGCTGATGCGCAGCTGGTCCTACGGCTGGGAGAACATGCACGACGGCCTGGACGGCATTGCCATCGACCTGCCGGCGCTGGACCTGCCGGCCACCCATGACGGCCTGATCCCGCTCAACCTCCGCATCAAGGACCCGATCTGGCCGGCGCGCGACATGCTCGACGTGTCGGTGTCGGTCAAGCCCGGCCAGGCGCGCACGCTGTGGCTGGACCTGCGCGACCGCATCCTCACCAACGACAGCCTGATGCTCAGCATCGCCTCCGCTGCGCCCGGCTTCGACGCGCGCGCGCTGGACGGCGCGCAACTCCGCCTGCTGTTCAAGCCGCGCGACCAGGCCAAGACCGAACACATCGCCGACCGCTTCAACCAGGTCAAGGACAACTGGGGCTTCCTGGTCGAGGAACACACCACCTCCAAGCGCCAGTTGCTGTACGCGCGCCTGGATGCGGACATCGGCGACCTGCTGCGCGTGGATCCGGACAACGCGCTCGGCCGCGAATACTGGAACGACATCAGCTACGGCAACCAGGGCGCGTTGCCGGTGGAGCTGCCCACCCCGCCCAAGGGCGTGCCGGCCTGGGCGTTCTGGCAACTGGAAGACCTCAAGGCCACGCGCCGCTACATCAACTGGTGGATCGACCAGCGCCAGGTGGCCTACGGCGACTTCGGCGGCGGCATCTCCGACGACTCCGACCTCACCCAGCAATGGCCCGGCGTCGCCCTGATGGGCGTGGACCCGGACAAGCTCAACGCCTCGCTCACCGCGCTGTCCGACGCCAACTACCGCAACGGCATGTTCACCGACGGCCTGTCCACCATCGAGACCGACGAACTGCATGCCTACGAGGAAGGCATCAACATCAACAGCGCCATGCTCTACCTCAACTGGGGCGACCCGCTCACCGTCGAGCGGCTGATGCGCACGGTGAAGGCCTTCGACCGCATCATCCAGGTCAACCCGCAAGGCCACCTGCTGTTCGCCAGCAACTGGTTCGGCGGGCGCAAGGTCTACCGCGAGCCGAACTGGCAGTGGCAGAAACCCTACTCGTTCCCGATCCTGCACCCCGCGCTGCTGCTCGGCGGCTACAACGCCGACCCCAACAGCCGCCGCATCGTCACCGGCCTGGCCGACGGCTACCTGGCCCACGCCTACACGAATGCCAAGGGCCAATGGGCGCTGCCCAACGAGATCAACTGGAAGACGGGTAAGACCCGCGGCGGCGAACTGTTCGAAGGCAGCGGCGGCGCCGACACCCTGCACACCTTCTGGGCCGCCTACCGCTGGACCGGCGAGGCGCGTTACCTCAAGCCCATCGACTACCGCGTCGCCAACGCCGGCCCGGCGGGCCTGTCGCTGCTCAACGAGAATTTCCTCGACCTGCTCGGCAAGCGCGACAGCTGGGGTGCCAGCCTCGCCAAGGCAGCGGCCGACGCGGACGCCAACGACGCCCCGGACTTCGCCCATCACGTCGCCTGGGAGCAGAGCGGCGACCCGCGCTGGCTGGAAACCCTGTACCGCGCCGAGACCCGCGACAAACTGCAGAGCTTCTACATGAACACCGAAGGCCACTGGTGGAGCGACCGCGTCGAATCGCCCACCGTGAACCTGCAGCGCGCCCGCCTGGGCGGCGTGGCCCTCAAGCGCAACCAGACCTACCCCGGCCACACCGTCAGCTGGCGCTTCGCCGACTCCGAAGGCGCGATGCAGGTCGCCCTGCTGCTGCCCAAGCCGCGGCAGGATCGTTTCACCGTCATCGGCTACAACCTCGGCGGCAAGCTGCAGCGGGCGCAGATGACCGGGTGGAATGTCGCCGCCGGGCAATGGCGGATGCGCTCGGGCCTCGATCGCGACGGCGATGGACGCATCGACGGCAAGCCCGCCACGCGCGAGTTCGCGTTCGAGAAGAGCGGGGCGGTGGACGTGGAATTCCCCGCAGGCAAGACGGTGGTGATGGAGTTCGAATTGATCGCACCTGCCGCGGTGCCGGTCGAACAGCGACCGGATCTGGGGATCGGGCGTGGCGATGTGCGGGTGAGTGCGGAGGCCATCGACGTCACCGTGCACAGCCTGGGCCACGCGGATGCGCCGGCGGGCTACGTGGTGCTGGAAGACGCGCGTGGCCGGGAATTGGCGCGGGCAGCGTTTCCTGCGTTGGAGGCGCCGCGGGACTTGGAGCCGAGGACTGCGGAGGTGCGGCTAGTGGTGCCGGCGGGCGGCGGCGGCAAGGGGGTGCGGTTGCGCGTAGTGACCCAAGAGGAGGTGGTGGAGGTCACTCAACGCAACAACATGCTGGTGTTGTGGTGAAAACCGAAAGCGCCTGGTGTGCTGGCATCTCGGCAGGCCTTCATTACACCCGTAAATAAGCGGCTGTAACAGTTACACCCGCAAAAATGCGGCATAACGCCATGCGGTGCAGTTGGCACAATGTCGGCAGAGGCAAGGAACCATAGATGTTTCGGCCGGATTGACGGCGTTCAACGACTCAGCGAGGATTGTGTTATTCCGCGTTTAGGCGGTCCAATAGTAGTTAGGCGCCATGCTCACTATCCATCGCGACATTGTTGACTACTGGGCAAGCCATCAAGACGAATGCGGATTGTCCGTTGACTGGGCGGAAGCAGAAAAACTTTGCTGGAGGTGTGCCCACAAGCGCCTTCTACAACGTTGCCACATAGTTCCTCGGGCTCTAGGCGGAACTGAGGATCCGTGCAATCTCGTTCTTCTGTGCGCGCAATGCCACTCAGAAGCTCCAAACGTCAATGATGCAGAATTTATGTGGGAGTGGCTCAGAGCACATGCAGTTCCCTTCTATGGAACATATTGGCAACTGCGTGGCATACGCGAGTACGAGCTCATGTACGGGGAGAAGCCATTCATCGGAATTGAAAACCCCGAAGAAGCACTAGAAAAGTGCCGCGAGATTGGCATGGGCATCATGAGAAAGACAAGTACTCATTGGGGACAAGGAAAACTCAATCCTGCCACTTGGGCATGGGTATATCGCCAAGTCGATCAAGAACTACGTAATGGCGCCTAACAATTCGTTTAAGCCGACCCCGCATCGTGGCGTCGTCCACGTGCCTGCGCTACGCTAGCACGTGTCCGCCACCCCGCTGCGGGGCGGCTTAACTCAGGCGTTAGGCCTCAATAAACCACTTCCTTTACTCACACTGGATATTTCATGAGTCACAACGTAAAGCTGTCGCTCACTCTCAGCACTCCTTACAAGTTCCAACTCACATCTGGCGGCACCAAGATCATCACTATCTTCGGTAGCGACGGAAGCAGCTTAGATATTGAGGTTGATGGCACCCGCTCTAGCTACAACGACCTGCAAAGCGCAATTGGAGAGTCATTTACCCATGTTCAGCCCGCTCAATGAGGCCTAACAATTCATTCAAGCCGAACCCGCTTCGCGGCTCGGCTTAACTCACGCGTTAGGCCTCTTATGGAGCATCAATGAACGTGGAGCTTGTTGTCTACGATCCCAACGAGGATCGTGAGATCTCCTTCGGTGCGTACCAGTTTACACACACTGGCTGCGCACGCATGATCGAAAAGTATGTCCAGCCAGCTGATGAGTACGTACTTCGCTGCTCCTGCGGACTAGAGATTCACTTTCCAAGATTTGGCCCCGCCGTCGACGCGATTATGGCGACCGTCATAGAGGGAGCAACCCGGGGACTTGGAGCCGGATTCGTTCCACTCAAACTTGGCTAAGACTATCCACGTCCGTGTCCGTGGCGCGGGCTAACTATTTATTCGAGCCGAACCCGCTTCGCGGGTCGGCTTAATTCAAGCGCTATACGGTGCAATCATGCTGGCGACGATACTCACGTGGCTCTCCGTAATTGCAGGCTTCATGTCTGCTGGAGCTTGGCTCTATGCCAGCAACGTGAAGGTGACCCGGGAGGCCGCAATGGAAAAGCGTCGAAAACGTGCCGAGAAGACTGGCGAAAAGCCAAACCTTGGTGGCATTGAACTCTTCGGTGCTGAGTTGAAAGAGACTATGGAGGCGCAGGTCAGATGGAACTCAGCAGGTGCCGTCTTAGCAGCTATTGCCGTTGCGTCACAGACAATCACTCAGATCCTACGTGGCGTATAACAATTCATTCAAGCCGAAGTTGCTTCGCAACTCAGCTTAATTCAGGCGTTAGGGGCATGGGAGATAAATAGGATGTCACCGCAGGAAGAAGAGAAGCTTTTGGAAGCGATTGGCCTATGGGGAGCCATTGATAGTCGGTTAGGCGGTCTTGCGCTTTCATATCTCGCAACCTTGGAAAAGATCAATGAGATCGCATCGACCCCATGGGTCGACGAATCGCTTGACCGTTACAACAACAAGATGCGGATGAAGGATGTAGGCGCAGCCGCCATCCAGTACAACGACTATCTTCATGAAACAGCCATACTCTCGCTGGCCAAAGCAATAGACGATACAGTTAGAGATCTAAAAAGAGCCTTCAATTTTAGATTTGACTCTTTCGACAACAATCATGACGTGTCAAATGCAAGAACCCTGCAGATGATTCGCGCGCTCGCAAACGTCATAAAACACAATGGCAGCCATTTGGTCAGCGGCTCATCTACTTCCGCTACCTTTTTGATACAAGAGTGCGGTATGAGAGACGGCTGGGATCTCGGGACACTTATCCTGGCAAGGGATCCTGCGTTTAACATCCTAGAGCACATTCCTATTGTTTACTTTTCACTGTCAGAGCTTGTCCAAAAGGCCAGTGGAAAGGGCCACCCCGCGTTAAATCTACAAGGCGATGAAGCATTTAATTGGGTTTACAACACACTGCTTCCAGAAGTGATACCTATCGCGCGGCCCCAAAAGGCAAATTGATGCGCATGCGGGTGCCCCTAACAATTCATTCAAGCCGACACTGCCTCGCGGCGCGGCTTAATTCCGGCGTTAGACCAAGAAGGAGTGCACGCGATAATGAGAAAAATTTCCCAAACGAAAACTAAAGTCCTCGACCAATTTGAGGCAAGAATTGACGAGTGGAATTTTCACGAGTTTGAGAAGGCGCTGGAGAAAGCCATGGGGAAGAGCTATGGAAATTACCAGACTTCAAAGATCACTATTCTTGAGGCCGACCGTGATGGCAGATGGCCGAAAACCGTTGAGCAATATGTAAGATCAAACCACAAATCTTTCGGCAACCTGCCGGTCGAGTTTAATCCCATTGGAGTGAAACCAGGGGTCAGAGTGCACTTTTCTTAGAGCGCACTCTGACCACGGTTTTTGCTGTCAAGGGGACGTCGAACGTTAGGGTGCTATGGGAGATTTATGGCGAACTATTGGGTAGTTGGCGCTAGCTGGGGCGGCTCTGATCATCAAGATCAGCGCTTCGTCAAAGAGGGCATCTGGATGCTTGGCTGGGAGGATGGGCATCAGCCTGCGCGAGCAGCAGAGATAAAGCCAGGCGACCGTATTGCTATCAAACGAATGAAAGGCAAGGCCAAGATAGGCATTCGTATCATGCACTTGGGAATTGTGCGTGGCGTTATCCTCGACACAAACCGGGTTCTCTGTACTGTCGACTGGGTGGCGACTGACCTGAATCGCGAAGTGGCTGAGAGCCGTGGAGCATTCCAATCAATTCACGGCCCATATCAACATGACGCTTGGGTGCAAGAGGTATTCTGCCTGTGAGGGTGCGGGCCTAAAAATTGATCCAACCGGCGCCGCTCCGCGGCGCCGGCTTAATAAGGTGTTAAGCTACACAACAAATGCCTGTTAATCATTAACCACAAAGACTAGTCATGCGACCATGGGAACGCCGTCTCCGTGATCTAGCTCAGCTGTTGAGTAATTGTGGTGAAACTTACTTTTCGCCAGAGCGCTTTCGTCAAACCATCAATCAATTCCTTCAGACTTCTCGAACGGTTACGTTCATCATCCAGAAGAACAAGGCTACTATTCCTGAGTTTGAGTCTTGGTACAAGACCAACGTGCTTCAGCCCTGGGCTACCGACCCCATAATGTCTTGGGCAAAAGATGCGCGTAATGTTATCGAGAAGGAAGGCGATCTCGACATGCAGAGCACGCTCCAAGCAACGCTTCTCTACTCCTACAGCTCTGATGAAGATATGGTTCTTGAAGTAACTCGGGAAGAGTTGCTCAAGGCGACCACGGATCGTCTACTACAAATTGCAGGGCGCCAACTGCCGCCAGGAATAGCTGACTCTGCGGTACTCAAAATTCAGCGCCGGTGGGTTGCGAACACATTGCCCGATCGCGAACTCATCTTCGCACTCACGTACGTCTACGCACAACTTTATCGTGCCTGCAGCACGCTCGCAGCCCACCTAGAATCTGCGTTGGATCCATCCGTACTACACCCCACGACGATCGACCCCTCGTCGAACGACGTTGCAAAAGTCCGGTTCATTAAGTTCGGCAAGTCCGGTGTTGGACGGCACGCCAATATCCGTATCGCTGTAGATACAAGCTTTCGGCCACCGCCGGCGCTGCTGCGGCTAAAAGAAGAACTCACATCAATGCCAAGGCCCACTTCCCTCATCGAGATTGTAGCGATGCACGCCAAGATGGCCTGGACTAATTTCGAGCTTCATGGGAATCATGTTCCGATGCTTGCTCTGTATGACAAAGAGTGGAATCAGATTGACTTCATGTCCACGGCCTTCGCTGATCAGGCCGAAAAGTATCTTTTCTGGCGGAATGTTGCAGACCGGGCCTTCTATCTCAAGGCATTTGCATTGGTTTGGATAAGCGAGGCTTGGGTAAGAGATCTTAAAGAGCATCAAAATCGCCCAGTTCGCGATCTACCCATTATTGGCGAGCAACTGCATGTAGTAGGTGCAGACGCATCAGATCTGCGCGAGGTCGTGGCGTGGAACATTACGAGGCCCATCGGAGCTAACCTTCCCGTACTTAGCAGATTGGAACCAGGCGATGCTCTCCAGCCGGGTAAAATATTTTTTATCAAGCCGGTAGTTGAAGCCATGAAGATGGCGCATACGAGTAATGCGAGCTAACCCCTAAGTTAATGGGAGCTCCCGCGGCAGGCCGTAAGTGACCCCTTAATCTGTGCGCAGAAAATGGGTTCAGAGTGCAATTTTCTCTGTACCAGTTGCCCTAAAAATTTAAATCTGATCCAGATTTTTAGTCGCCCCGTTACCCACTTGACATCCCGCCTAGCCAGTAGCAATCTCAACCTCAAGGAGCGTAGAAACTCCTCTAAGAGCGGTACCCACCTCCGACAAACCGGTGGGTTTTTGTGCCTGATCCTCAAGCACAACCGACGCGATGCCTACGTCGGGAGGGCGGCTAATACAACACCCTTCGGGGAAATACGCCCGCCGTCTCTTAGCGGTTTCTAACCTCCCGACATCCCGTCGCCGGTCGGCGGCGGGTTTCTGGCCGTCAAGGAGGGCTTCGCCATGCATCCACCGTCATCCCGCCCCGCCCCTGCGCGCAAGCGTGCCTCGCACAAGGCAAACTGCTGCCCGAACTGGACCATCGTCGAGTCCGAGCTTATCCCCATGCTGACGCCCGAACAGATCGCCGCGGCCGACGCCGCCGATCTCGCCCGCCAGCAACGCGCCCCGCGCCGCAGGCGCCCACCGCAGCAGTGCACCGTCGGCTGCGGCCATTCCGCCAACGGCAAGCGCATGCCCGCGTTGCGCCTGGCCGGCCGCTGGATGGAGGAACTGGGCTTCGCCATCGGCGGGAAGGTGCGCGTGCGTGTACGTGATGGCGAACTAGTGCTGAGCGCAGCTACCGAGGATTGAACCGTCAATATCCGTCGGCTGCATAAAATGCGTGCATTGACTCATGTTATCGCCGACCGCGGGCGGCGGGAAAGATGTAGCGTCCCGCGAGATATTGTCGGGAATCAATAGGCTTTTAGACGTCTTGGCTCAACTATAGAAGATCGAATCCAGAGCCAAGAATATTTGGAGATCAGTAGACAAAAATACTTGGATCTTGTTGAAAAAATCTTCCAGGATTGGAATGTGCCTAAATTTTGAAATAGCTATGTCAGAAATTTCCTACTCGCGACTAAGGTTTTGTCTGACTAGTTTAGGTCCATAACTGAAAGCATAATATCTGAGTTTTATGAAGATGCGATCGTGTGCCTTCGCTTCACCCATTAGCCTTGCGTGCAGTCGTTTTCTCTTTAAAACATACCTGGTACAGTTTGTTAATGTAATGCAAATAAGTAGTTTGCACTCAATAATTATACATTGGAGAACTATGCGCGTAGTAGTTGGAGTATTAATGGTTGTGGCCATGGCTATATGTGGCCAAGCGAAAGCGCAAGTCGCTTGCGAAGGATGTTCATCGTCTGAGATGTTTGCGAAGGGGCAGTCATTAGTCACAAGTGTCGCTTTCAGAAAGCCTCACCCCCTGTCTACATTACCAACATTCAAGATGGCACTGTGCTCAAGGTGATGTATGCGCATAATGTTGATCAGAACTTTAACTGGGAAAATGACACTTTTAGGGCTTGGGGTATAAGTTCTCCGGTAGAGACGCAAGTCAGTCAGTTCATCTCATCGTTGCATGCGCAGATGCCACCGAACGGATGGATAACTCTTAGCTCGGTATCATTAGCGCGCAGCATGACCACAGCGGCCGCGGGCCAGGTGCCTCCATCGGCCTATGACGCAATAGCCAGTCCTTCGTACGATCTAGTTATCAGTAGTTATGTCGAAGGATCCATGGCCGGAGCTATTAATTCCTACCAGCAGGGTGCGTCAGTCATTCCAATTCTTAACGGCTTTAGCCCAGCTGCTGTCCCTCTTTCAGCGCGGGTTAAATTTGCAGATGGGACTTGGGCACGTTACATTTGGAAGCCGGAAACAAAGCTGTGGACTCGGGTACCGGGTTCGGCGCGCGACAACTTTGGAAATATTATTCCTGAAACTATCCAGGATGTTACCGCTGGTGGCTACCGCGAATACCGGTTTGGTCAGGGCAGTAACAGCGATATGACCCAATTCACGAACAGGCTATCCCAAATGGGAATTTCTATCGGCATTGGCGGCGGCGTAGGTACCAATTTTAAGATCGGCTGTTCTTCGGCAGGTAATGGGCCTCCGATTTGCCAGCTTATGATCTATTAAAGAGGAGCGCTGGGAGGTTAAGTCTCCCAGCACTTTAAAAAACATGAAAGAAAAATTCTCGCGCTCTGCATTGGCGATGGCCGCAACTGGGCTGGCCATCATGTGCGCATTAATTTATTACCGTCCCCAAAGTAAGAATATTGTCCAACAAGTTGCTGCGCAACGACAAAATCCGCCTGAGTCATCTGCGGCGTCTGTCTCTCGCTCACAGGAGCGGACTCAATTGCCGCCAGAAGACACCCCTTTCCGTTTGATTGCAGACAGCTTAAGGATCCGCGCGCTTAAGGGCGATGCTGACGCTGCGTGCCGTTTGGCCTTGGAATATCAGAAGTGCGAATTGACGCGACAGCAAGTTAATCATGCTGATGATGTGCTTTCCCAAAATCACTCGGGCAGCGAGGAAGTGCCAGATATCGCTCTCCCGCTGGATCAGTCCAAATTCTATTCTAATGTTGCCCACTGCGAAGGCGCAGAGGAAGTGGGAGCAGGAGAGATCTCGAGAATGTGGAGAAGGTCTGCCGAAAACGGAAATCTTGCCGCAATGGTAAATTATGCTGCAGGCAATGCTTTTTCGGTTGCTTCCACACTGGATAGTGCAGAGGAGCTGATCGCCTATCGAAAAATCGCACCGCAGATCTCTCAAGCGGCGATCAATCGCGGAAGCGGGATGGCTCTTCTAAGCTTGGCAGCAGCCTATCAGCCTGAAAATCAGATTGGTTTTAGATCCTATCTGGCCCAAGCCGTAAAGGCCGATGTTCAAGAGTCCTTAACCCTTTATAAGATGGCAAAAATTGCAGCCGTAGATGGAGACGGCCAAGTAATTCGATTTGTTGACGAGCAGATCGAAAGGCTTGATAAGAGAGCTTCGCCCTTGCAGAGAACTGAATCAGATCGTGAGGCGCGCGAGCGAGCAAATGCTATTGGAAGGATTCAATTGCCATCCTCTCAGGCAATTGCCTGGCTGCGAACAGGAAGTGCTCCTGGTATTCAAGTAAAGGATTGCGCTAATTGATGGCTTGCGTGCACTCAAAATTTGAATATGCTCTCCGCTGCAACTTATGCTAGTATATGGTGGTATAGAATATCGTGGAGTCCCAAGGTGGCTGTGAAAATCAAAGATAAACTCGCCATTTGGCTCTTCCCCTGCGCGCTACTGAGTATTTTCGTATTTAGTGTTTTGACGATTTGGCTGTCAAATTTTACGTTTCCAGGTCGCGAAGCTTATGTGGCCTATGCTGGTGTCGTAGCGTCTGGAATTTTAGCGCTCATATGTGTGCGTCCTTTTACCAGGGCTGTAGCTAGGAAGCTGAGAAGTTGATGGAAGGTAGAGAAGGGCGGAGAAAGTTAGTTCTCCTCCTGGCCTTAACTCTCAACCATGGACTCGCGCCGCGATTGGCCGGCAAGTACTGAACGGACCGCCATGCATCCATGCTGAAAAGGACGGAATGCCTCGGGTGCTTGGGGTGATTGACGGCAGTCAACAAAGGATGGGGTCAGCGTGCACTTCTAGTTGCAAACGCGCTACGGCGCGGCGGCCTTGACGTCATACACGACCACGCGCTGCCACAGGTGCTCGCAATCGGCGACGAACTGCTTGTGAATGGGATGGACCTGATAGGCGTTCTGTCCGGCCACATCGTCGAAGAACAGGAGTTCCGAGGCGCTGTAGCTGCCATCAACGACGCCACGCTGCTCGGTCTCCGCCGGCACGCCGATGTGGATGCCGCGCACGGTGTCGATGCCGGCCAACGTTCGCAAACCGGCGAGCAGCTTGGCTAGATCCTCTTTGGAATCCGGGTTCTTCAACCAGAAGAACACGTGGTGCACGACCGGCGGGAACGCGGCCTTGTTGGCGCGTGTGGGCGCGGCTGCGTGGGAGCCGGTGGCCACCATACCGGCAGCCAGAGCGGTGGCGGCAACGATGAGATCTCGGCGTGTGCGATCGGTCATGATCAGGCCCTTCAGTTCATAGTCTGCGGGCCTGCGAGTATAGGACGGCAAGAACGTGGTCAGGTTCACTTGAGAGGAAGTCAGCCTGACCCCGCCTTTGTGCGTCTATCCTTGACGGCCCTCGGCTGGTCGAGGATCGCTCCAATCAATCGTCCATGAGCACCTTCCAATTCCAACCGCGCTGGAAAGAAGAACTGGTCTGCACCGGCCCGGGCGGCGCGTTCGTGCTGGACTTCACGATGGGCGTGCCGACCGTGTTCGCGCCCACCGAGCACGCCTGGGCGCAGAGCGCGCCGGCGTGGGCGCAAGCGCTATGGCCGGTGTTCAAGGCCGAGCTGGAGGCCTGGTGCCAGGCGCATGACGTGCAGTTCTTCCTGGACGGAACGGCGAAGTGCTACTGAACGGCGGCCGGAAGCGCCGATAGCAGGGTCCAGATCAGAAGCAACGCAGCAAGCGGACGTCGGCGGCTTGGTATCCTGGCCTGCCACTGCGGCCAAGTTACTAAGCGCGCACACTCATGCTTCGACATTTCACTTGTCTGTTTGCCTTGCTCCTCGCGGCATCCACTGCTGCGAACGCCCAGTGTCTGCCCGGTCAGCCATCCGTGGTTCGACTCACAGGCGTACTTGAGCGCGTCACGTTCGCAGGCCCGCCCAACTACGAGAGCATCCAGAGCGGCGACGCACCCGAAACCTATTTCGTCCTGCGACTGCCGGCGCCGGTATGCGTGCTCGATTCAGATCAAAGCGCAATCTCGGCCAACCGCCTGCAACTGCTCCTGGAGCCGGGGCAATACAAGCTATTCCGGCCTCGGCTCGGCAAGCGCATCACGCTGCCGGGCGAACTGTGGCCAGCTGAAACCGGTCACCACCACACGCCGCTGATGTTCACGCCGGATCGTGGGAAGACGGGCTAACGATCCGTCCAAGCCGATGCTCGTTTGCCGGTAACGGAGTAAAAGGGCAATCTGACTCCGGTTTCGGGGGTACGAACCGCTTGGCGGAACTTCGTTTCCGGCAACGGCGGGTAACGCAGTCTTCCTGCAGATCCTACAAAGTCGCGGATGGATCAAAACGGCCGGCGTATCGATCTCGTCTACACCAACCCAGATGATCCCCCACTCCCACCAAGCTTTGCGCTCAGAGGCTCAGTGGGAATACGAGGCTGACCGTGCGCGGCAACATACGCGTGCAAGCTGGATTGCGGTCAATGGCAGCATTACTGGCCCGCGGGAAGTGCCCCGACGTGGGGGCAGATGCCTAGCGTTCCCTTCAAGCCGGCGATGCCGGCTACCAGCTCAATTGGATGGCTATCCGTCAACGACGTCAGGACAGGAGAGCCTTGTTGCGACGCCTCTACAAATCCAGCAAAGTGGCGTGGAACCTGCCTCGGTATCGACCCACCCAAGGATGGCGAATGCCATGTTGGATCTACGCAAAGTTGCAGATAGCTTCTCGTGGCCCGTCTACTGCCGCAGCTATCTCACCACTCTGGGCGGCTTGTTGATCGGGCTATGCTGTCTGATCGCAGGACGCGAGTCCGTTGGCGTTAGCGCGCATTCCCCAGCGTGGCAACTTGGGTTCGGACTCGCCCTCCTGGTTGGAGTCTTGCTTATCCTCGTTGGGCTCGTGGGAAAGTCGCGCACGATCGAAAAGTGGGCTGATTCATGGTCGAGGCATGAGATCGCCTTTGCGATCATGCTGCTGGCCTTGCCACTGTACTTCGTGCTCGCCACTTTTTACCGACGCCGCTAAGCCTCGCTCAGCCGTCTTGGCAGGTACCCTTCAAGATGCTTCGTCGAATAGGTGGCCAGCAGCGTTTCCTGGCGTGGTCGCTTCGCAACACGATGGTCTACTCATGTATGGACAGAAAATGAAATTACGTCCCCTGGACAAGCGGCAAGAAAAGCATCTGCTGGCCTCGATGCTGGCCAGCATGAACGAGCCGATAGACAACCGTTGGCAATCGATGTTCAAGAGGGAGGTGATTGGCTTGACGATTCCATTCCTCGTCGTTGTGATTGCTTTGGGCGTCCTTCGTGCCAACTCCCTGCTCACCCTGTTCACGACGACTGGCGCCCTCGTCGTCGGGTTGGCTATTGGTTTTGGCCAGTGGCGCATGAGCGCGGCTCGGCATTGGCCCGCGGTGGCCCGTTGCTTGGACCGAAACAAGATCGAGCAGCGGTTGCGCGAACTGGATGGCTGACAGAAGGAATATGGGGTCAGAGTGCGACCCTCTCCTCTCTATGCGCGCTTTTGAAAGTGCACTCTGACCCGGCTCTTGGTAGCTGAGCGCTAAACAGCGCCTAAGAACGCAGATATCGTTTTCGAGAGCTGAAATGCGAAGGTTCCACCGACGGGCTTCCTGCGTCGCTGGAAACCCATCGCACGGCACGACCTCAGCGTCGCGCCGCCGCCTCCCGCCGATAGACCCCACCGAAGCTCACATTCGCGCCGCCGCACTGCAGGTTGTCCGCGACCACCAGCAGGTCGCCGAGCAGCTGCAGGCGCACCTTGCACTCGTCCTCGCTGACCTCGACCCGGTTGCCCTCCGGATAGCCGCGCGCGGT
Organism: Xanthomonas sp. JAI131; assembly: GCF_013410075.1. Taxonomy (NCBI): domain Bacteria; kingdom Pseudomonadati; phylum Pseudomonadota; class Gammaproteobacteria; order Lysobacterales; family Lysobacteraceae; genus Xanthomonas; species Xanthomonas sp. JAI131. Next base: position 580,469 of record NZ_JACCCN010000004.1, read on the forward strand.
GACGGCGCCTATGTGCGGGCCGCCAGGCACCTGCTGGGGATCCGGGTTGGCGCTGGGCCAGTAGGCGTCGCCGTTGACGGTGACGCTGCCGTCGCCATTGGCGGTCAACTGCAGTTCGTTGTCGCCATCGTGCCAGCGGCCGTTCCAGGCCTTCGGCGTCGGCTGGGCCGCGCTCGGCAACGGCTGCACGCTGGCCTGCGCGACCCAGCCGGCACTGCCGCCGACCTTGTTGGGATAGAACGCGCAGGCAAACCCGCCGCGCCGCTGGGCCAGCACCACCACATCGCCCTTGACCACGTAGGCGCGCTGCCGGCAGGCGGCCTCGCCCTTGCCCGGGCAACCGTCGCTGTCGTCGAGCAGGTACAACCGCGGCACCGCGACCTTGGCAAGCGCGAACCCAGCCGGGCTGTTGGTGAACAGGCCATTGCGGCAGGTGGCCGCATCGGCATCGTCCGGCGCGGCATGCGCCATCGCCGGTATCGCCAACAGGGCGAACAGCCAAGCTTTCTGCATCTCGATCACTCCAGGGGTGGGGGCAATAGTGTGGGCCAATGGCAGCGAGTTGGCGTCAAGCGACCCGAGGCGATCCGGCGTCATCCATTTGCGGCTTCACCGCTATTCGGGAAGCGCGAGACGGACACGCAGGCGCCCGCGCACCACCTCGCGGTCGAATGCGTGGCTATCCGCGAACGAGCACCGATTGCAGCGCGCCCGCTCCCCAGGGCCTGCTTCGGCAAGAATGGGGACAACCTGATGTCAGCGGCGGCCCGGACGCGCTCAGACGTTCCAGCGGTACGCCGACCTCGGTGTCGTCAGGCAAGAGGCTCGCAAGCCTGTCGAAAGGTCTGAGCGCCTGCTCCCGTTCGGCAACCGAAGCCCCTACAATCCCGCCCATTCAGTCCGCACAGGCAGGAGGGAACATCATGGAAGAAGATCTCGGCGGTATCGACAAGGAACACGGCCATCCTCGCGCACTCCAGATCATTCCGGATGAATTCTTCTGGGATTGCACGGACGAGCTTGCCCCGTTCGGATCCGACGAAGGAGACACCGCCCTTCACGAGTACCGCGAATGGCGCAAGCACCATCCAGGTGAACCGCTCGAGGACTGCATCGTCTGGACGATCGAGTCGGTTGGAGAGATGGAGGTGTCCGAGTATTCCGACGCCATCTTCAACGAGTCCACGGTGCGCGAGCAGATCGAAGATCCCGATTTCGACGATCAGCAGTACATCTTCACCACGGACGTCTCGGTGCTGGCGACGGCATTCGGGCAGCTCGCCGATGAGGGCACGATCGATGCCTCGGCCAAGCCTTACGTGGCACGCGCGCTCAAGCGCCAAGCGGTGTGGGCCAGGCTCCAGCCCGATTGGGCGTACACGGACGAATACCTCCACAAGCTTTCGCGGCTGCAGGCAGCGCTGGATGTTGCCTGACGCCATGCCGACCTAGGCCGCTTGCGGCTCGGTCGATCTCACGCATCGCAGCGAACGAACAGCACATGACGACCGACGAGACCTGCCTTGCCGCCCGACAGACGATGGCCAGCATGCGCGACCGCATCGACGGCGATGCCGCGCTCAAGCTGACGCTGGAAGGGATGATCGCCGTCGAAGAAGCGCATTTCCCCGACCGGACGACGTACGAGGCGATGGCGCATATCGAGGAGTGCGCAGCGTGCCAGCGGTGGAGCGCCAGCTGGCTGGACGCCCAGTTTCCCGAGCGTGTGACGCATCGCGAACGGCTGAGCAAGTACTGCTGCATCCACATGCTCGCCGCTGCGACGCATCCCGACGCCGAGGTCCGATTCGCGTTCGGACTGTTCAGGGGGGAGGATGCGTGCTGGTCGATCAACGAGCACTATGCGTTTGCGCGATTCTGTCCATGGTGCGGCCAGCAGCTGCCCAACCAAGCCTTCGAACCGGAGCCGATTGCATGAGCACCTCCCATCCCGTCCATGCCCTCAGCGTGATCTACGCCCGGAACATCGAGCGGGTCGCCGAGTTCTACAGGAAGACGCTTTCGCTCGACCTTGTGGAACAGGACGACGCTTTCGTGGTGGTGGGGAATCCCCACTACGAAATCGCGGTGGTCCGAATGGCGAGCGACAGGACACCTGCTCCCGCACCTGGGCCGCTCCACGTGAGAACCGGGACGCCAATCAAATGCTCGTTCCTGGTGGAGAGTCTGGAGCATGCCCGGTCTGCCGCCGAGTCCTGCGGCGGTGCCTTCAAGCCGCTCGCGTCCGCGTGGCGCTGGCGCGATCAACTGCATTTGGATGGGCATGATCCGGAAGGCAATGTCGTGCAGGTGCGTGCCCGCGCGACCTGACACTTCGTCACGCCCGCGCCGGTTCGCGCTGCGGCCGTGGCGCTCTATGGCAACGCATTCGTTCCAAGCTGTCTTGAGATTCCGCCGACTCAGGCGTCAGGTATCAATCAGGGGCAACGATGGCCGCACTACTCCTCCCTTTCATGGCATTGGCGGCGGTCGGGCTGCTGCTGAGCCTCTGCGTCCACGTCGCCTCCCTGCTCGGACTCCGGGTTCCAGGCGGTGCATTGGTCTGGTCGCTGCACATCGGCATCTTCGTGGTGTGGCTTCCCGCAGTGCTGGTCGCCACCCGTATCACTCGGGGCAGGCCGCACCGCGACTACTGGAAGACGGTGCTGTCCGGTTGCCCGCCATGGATGCGCTACACGGGATACGCGCTATTCGTCTATGCCGCCGCCAACTTCTTCTGGATCATGGCGACTAGCGAATCGCAGGATCTCAAGAGGATCGGTGACGCTTCGGTCATCCGTGCATTCTCCGGGCATTGGTTGGTGTTCTATGGTGCCGCCTTCGCCATTCTCTACTCGGCGTACCGTACACCGCGCCTACTCTCGCGACAGCGATGCGCCGATGGCCATGAGGTGGCGGGCAGCGACGCGTTCTGTTCCACCTGTGGTAAAAAGATCCAGCGGCCCGTAGTGGCCGAGTGACGCGAGGCGACAGCCTTGTCCGGCCGTGGGGGACGGCCGGTTCTGAGCGGTCCAGGGATGTTGGGATCACCTAGGGGGAATCGTATGCGGCGTGTAATGTTGGCTGTCGTTCTTTCGACAGGTCTCGCGGCTTGCCAATCCGCGTCGCCGCCGCGGGCGAACATCGCCCATGGCGACGGTTCTTCCCCGGAGCATGCAGTCGATCTATCCGCTGCGCACAGCGAAGGACAGGGAATACGAGCGGAAAGGGACTGGCTCAATCAGCACTACCCCGGTGCGCAGGTAAAATCGCAGTCGCTTCTGTCCGGACCACCGGTCATGGACCTGATTACGATCTCGCGGCCATCCGGCGAAGAGCGAGACGTCTATTTCGACATTTCGTCGTACTTCGGGAAGTGGTGATTTAGAAGTTCGTTCGATCCGCTAAAGAGATGTGCCATCGCTGCATGTTGTCGACGCTTCACCACAAGCCGCTCCCACTTTGCGGATCGGCCCGCATCAGGCGCAACGTCCATGCTGATCAATCGCGGTCGCGCAGTGACATATGGCCTTGTCGCCATTCTTGGCGTCGTGGCCCTGCAAGCATTCAATAGCTTTGCCTGCTACCAGCACGGGTTGCGGGAATTCCTTGCCGCGTTGGGGATGTTCCTGCTCGTTCCCTTGCTGCCGCCAATCATCGCGCTGGCGACGGCCAACCCGTTGCGGGCCGTCGGCGGCTGCCTTCTGTTCGCGCCCTGGCTGGGACTGGCGTACTACACCGATTGCGTACGTCCATACACCGGTGGTGGGGCGTCCATGATCTATGTCGCGGTCCTGTTCTGGGGGACGCCGAGCTCGATCCTCGGCGTGCTCGTGACCGGTCCCATCCTGCGCATGCTCGGAGTTTCCGTGGCGGGCGCTCGCGCGAACGCGGCCTAGCCAGCTCGAGGTCTCGTATAGAGGAGGCCGTCGTCACGCGCGGTTTCGTATCCCCGGTAGGTCGCGTGCACTCCGCGAACCCGGCTGCCCGCACGCGGATGGAAGCGGGCATTGGGGCCATCCAGCGGCATATCGCGCGGCGCTTGCGCATGATTGCCGTCAGGATCTTCGTCTAGAAACTGCAGCGATCGAAGGTGCGCACCCGCGACTCTTCGGCGACGACCAGGCGATCCCCGCGCTGGCCCAGCATGAAGACGGCGGCAACTTCCTTGTCGGGATCGCTCGCCGAGGCGGTGAGGATCTGCCAGGTCCACGGCGTCCGTGCGAGCAGGGTAACGAGGTTGGGCCAGATGTCCTCGCCCATGCCGGTCATTCGCTCGTTGCCGAACGTGAGGTAATGGCTAGGGTCGTCGGCTTTTTCGCACGAGCCACCTGCGATCACCCATTTGCCTTGGAGCTGTGCGGGGAAGTGGGACTTGGCCACGTTCTTCTCGTAGCGGCTGTCGGGCAGGCGCGTCAGTTTGCCGGGCGCCCAGGCATAGGCCCAGGTGTAGCGTCCCGGTGGCGGGCAGCGATCGCTGCCGTCGGGCGCGCGCTGGTGCCGCAGGCAGATCGGCGAGGTCTCGCGGACGACGAAGGTGACGTCGATGCGATTGCCCTTGGTCTGCAGTTCCATTACCTCTCCGGGAATCTGCTCGCCGGCGTCCGGGACGTACCCGGTCTTGCGTGCCCTGGCTTCCCATTCGTCGACGCGCCGGCCGATGGACGGGGTCTTGCCCGGAACGCGCTTGCGCAGTACGTCGATGCTGTTGGGGCAGTCGCTGCTGGATCCGATGCAGTACGACGAGTTGAGGTAGACGATCTCGTCGGTGCCGTCGCCATCGAGATCGACGGCGCGGACGAAACCCGCATAGTCCTCGGCGATGATGTCGTCGTTGACGGAGAAGTCTTGCCACAGGTCCACGATCTCGTGCGCCCGCAGCCATCCCAGCTTTCCTCCCTCCGCCTCCGCTTCCGCCGCGGGAGCCAGCGCCAGCAGCACGGTCATCATCCAGATCCGCATCCTTGCTCTCTCCTTCGCGTGTGGACACGGCACGGTACTACGCGGCCAGGCATGCGTCCAAGGAGGCAATGCGACCGGATATCGAATCCGGCGAGGTCCGCAGGCAACCGCTCGCCGCGGCCATGGATGTACAAAGCGGGATCGCGCACGGCATGGCTGCAGTTCCTTGCGGCTGTGAGATCGCCAAGACCTGCGGCTGGTGCCGGTGAAACCCGGACGGGAACCGCGCGATGAGGCCTGGGCAGCTGACGCGCCACGGCCATCAAGCTGGCGTATCCTCGCGCCGGTCTTCCCTGCGTGTGTGCTGCCGATGTCGATCCGGATGTTGCCGCTGTTGCTGTTGTGGTCGTCGCTGGCGGCCGCGCCGATCGCGCGGGCAGCGCAGCCGCACTGCCTGCCCTATGGCCCGATCAAGGTCACGCTGTCCGGCAAGTTGGAGCCGCACGCAAAAACAGCGCCGGCCAGTGAAGCTGTTGCAGCCGACGCCGACAGCGAGGTGCTGGTGCTGCCAAAGCCGGTCTGCGTGGCGGCGTCGCCCGCCGGTCAGGCGCCGCGCCACGACGCTGTGCGGCGCCTGCGCCTGGCGGTGACCAAGGACCAGGCGGCGCATCTGGAAGAAGAAGGCGCCGGGCAGATCGTGCGCGTCACCGGCATGCTGTCGGAGGTGGCGGGGAGTGGTGACTCACCCAGCCTGCTGTTGACGGTGATCGGGATCGATAGCGACTGACGCGGCGCTGCACGCGCCGAGGCTGCAGGCGCAGGCCCGCCTCCTGGCGAGGACCGCGCTTTCGTTGCATGCCGTCACGCGCATGCCGGCGATGCCACGGAGTTGCAACATGGATGACATATCGTGCCGCGCTACGCCATCGTCTGGCGCGCCGTCGCGGGCTGCTGCGCAAGCCGAACGGAATCGTCATCCAGCCCAAAGGAATCGCCATGTTGCTGCATCCCGATCTTTCCGCGTGCCGCTCGGCCACGCGTTCGTCGCGCCTGTCCGCTGCCCCGGTCCGTAACCGCCTGGCCCAGGCCTGCGCCGGCCTGCTGCTGGCGTCGATCGCCACCGCGGCCGCCGCCCAGGACATGGCGCCGTCGCTGGCCGGTAGCGAGCAGCAGGCCACGCGCGGCGCCGCGACCGGCGATGCGGCGACCTCGCTGGACACCATCACCGTCACCGCCGAGCACCGCGAGCAGAACCTGCAGGAAGTGCCGGTGTCGGTGGGCGTGGTGCAGGGCGATGCGCTGCGCAACTACACCGCCGGCGGCGACGACACGTTGCTGGCGCTGTCCGGCCGCGTGCCCAGCTTCTACGCCGAGACCACCACCGGGCGCATCTTCCCGCGCTTCTACATCCGCGGGTTGGGCAACATCGATTTCTATCTCGGCGCCTCGCAGCCGGTGTCGATCATCCAGGACGACGTGGTGCTCGAGCACGTGGTGCTGAAATCCAATCCGGTCTACGACCTGGACCAGGTGGAAGTGCTGCGCGGCCCGCAGGGCTCGCTGTTCGGCCGCAACACCACCGCCGGCATCGTCAAGTTCGACAGCATCAAGCCCAGCGACGACTACAGCGGCCGGCTCAGCGCCAGCTACGGCAGCTACGGCACCACCTCGCTCGACGGCGGTTTCGGCGGCCCGATCAACGACGTGCTGTCGTTCCGCCTGTCGGCGTTGTACCAGCACCGCGACGATTGGGTGGACAACACCTACAGCGGCCCTAGCGCCGACGGCACGGTGACGCCGAAGAAGGACGCGATGGGCGGCTACGACGACCGCAACGCGCGCCTGCAGCTGCTGCTCAAGCCGAGCGAGGACTTCTCGCTGCTGGCCTCGGCGCATACCCGAGACTACGACGGCACCTCCACGCTGTTCCTGCGCAACGCGGTCACCAAGGGCTCCAACAAGGTCGATGTGCCGCGCGACCAGGTCGCCTACGACGAGGCGCACGACAATCCGCAGGCGTACAAGACCCATGGCGGCTCGCTCAAGGCGGTGTACGACTTCGGCGGCGTGTCGCTGACCTCGATCAGCGCCTACGAGACCACCTCCGGCTACAGCCGCGGCGACACCGACGGCGGCGCGGCGGCGAACTATCCGGTCAACGGCGTGGCCAACGGCTACGGCCAGTCGATGGGCCAGGTGCGCGACCTGGACCAGTACACGCAGGAGCTGCGCCTGGCCAGCGAAGGCGACGCGGCGCTGCAGTGGCAGGCCGGCGCGTTCTACTTCGACGGCAAGGACACCACCGATTTCTACCAGCGCGCGTACTTCCTGCAGACCGCGGCGCGCAACCCGAACAACTGGGTGCGCCTGCGCAACAGCAACACCTCGTGGGCCGGCTTCGGCCAGCTGACCTACAAGGCCACCGATGCGCTGACCCTGACCGCGGGCGTGCGCCAGACCCGCGACAGCAAGGAAACCAAGCTGCTCAAGACCGCCGACACCGCCGCCGGCGTGGTCACCTACCGTGGCCGCCGCGACGTGCGCATGGCCGATACGCAGCCGAGCTGGGATTTCAGCGCGATGTACGCGATCGACGACAACGTCAGCGTGTACGCGAAGGTGGCGCGCGGCTTCCGCGGCCCGACCATCCAGGGCCGTTCGGCGGTGTTCAACTCCGACTTCACCACCGCCGATTCGGAGACGATCCTGTCCTGGGAAGCGGGCATCAAGAGCAGCCTGTTCGACAACCGCCTGCGCCTGAACGTCACCGGCTTCACCTACACGGTCGACGACATCCAGCTCAACGGCAACGACTCCAACGGCAACGGCGTGCTGTTCAACGCCGACAAGGCCAAGGCCTACGGCCTGGAAGCGGACCTGGACTGGCGCCCGATCCCGAACCTGTCGCTGAGCGCCGGCCTGAGCCTGCTGCACAGCGAGATCCAGGACAAGCGCGTGTACGCGCAGGTGTGCGCGCTGAACGGCGTGGTGGTGTGCACGGTGAACGATCCGACGATCAAGGTCGGCGCCAACACCTTCGCCCAGATCGACGGCAATCCGCTGCCGAACGCGCCCACCTACAACGTCAACCTGGCCGCGCGCTACGACATCCCGGTCGCCGACGGCGGCGCGTTCTTCGTCGCCACCGACTGGAACAAGCAGGGCAAGACCAGCTTCGTGCTGTACGACTCGACCGAGTTCAATTCCAAGGGCAGCTTCGAAGGCGGGCTGAAGCTGGGCTACAGCGGCGACTACGGCGCGTGGGAAGTGGCGGCGTTCGCACGCAACATCACCAACGAGAAGAACCTCAAGGGCGTGATCGAGAACTACATGGCGGCGGTGTACAACGAGCCGCGCATCGTCGGCCTGTCGGTCGACGTGCACTGGCATTGATGCGCAAAAGGCCGGTAGTCCTGTAGCGGCTCCGGCTGGCCTCGGGTGGCCAGCGCCGCGATGGCGCAGCCTGTCGGTTGACGGGCTGCACCGTCGCGCCCGCCTGTGTAGGAGCGGCTTCAGCCGCGACAGGATCTATCGGTAAGGCCCGTCGCGGCTGAAGCCGCTCCTACAAAAGGCGCTCCATCCTTGCGAGCGGGAAGACGGCATGCCGAAGATCCGCCATGGCAGCCCTTGATACACCGCACAAATTTGTAGCCGCCATCTTCACGCTCTGTTAAAGTCCGCGCCCAGCGCTGCCGGGTCCGGCAGCCAGGCACAGCCGTCGCCATGCCTCCGTCCGATCTTCTTTCTACGGAGCGATGCGCGTGCGCGTCAATTTGCTGCCCCTGTCTGTTTCCGTCGCCGCGGTTCTGGCCTTGCATGCTCCAGCGCCTGCGCTGGCCGCCGAAGCGGATGTCGCCGATCCCACCACCCTGGACCGCGTCGTCGTCACCGGCGAAAAGCGCGCGCGCACGCTGCAGGACACCACCAGCAGCGTGGCGGTGACCACCCAGGCGCGGATCGAGCAGGAGAACCTGCAGAACCTCTACGAGGTATTCAACCGCACCGCCAACGTGGCGCAGAGCTACGGCGATACCGGCTTCACCATTCGCGGCATCCGCGAGATCGACGGCGGCGGCGATGCGCCGCTGGCCACCATCTACCTGGACGGCGCGGCGTTGCCGCAGAACGCGATCAGTTCGGCGCCGCTGAGCCTGTGGGACCTGCAGCAGGTGGAGATCCTGCGCGGGCCGCAGTCCACGCTGCAGGGCGAGAACGCGCTGGCCGGCGCGGTGATCCTGCGCACCGCCGAGCCGACCATGGACTGGGAGGGCAAGCTGCGGGTGCTGGCCTCCGATCCGTCCGACCGGACCCTGGCCGCGGCGTTCGGCGGTCCGCTGGTGGCCGACGAACTGGCGTTCCGCGCCTCGGTCGAGCAGCGCAGCTTCGAGGGCTACAGCTGGAACGACACGCGCCAGGCGTCCGACGATGCGCAGCACGCGCTGACCTACCGCGGCAAGCTGCTGTGGACGCCGTCGGCGATCGAGGGGTTGAAGGTCCAGCTCGGTTACACCAAGGCGCATCGCAACGGGCCGTACCTGTACGTGTATGTGCCCACCGACGAGGCGAACTATTTCAAGCGCCGCGTCAATCACGACAACACCCCGAACCGCAGTCAGACCGACAGCGACATCGCCACCCTCGACGTCGATTACGCGATCGATGCGGCCTGGTCGCTGTCGGCGGTGACGGCCTGGAACAAGGTGGACATGGACAGCAGCTGGGACGGCGACCGCAGCGCCGCCCAGGTCGCCTACGCCAGGCGCCTGGCCACCACCCGCACCACTTCGCAGGAAGTGCGCCTGAACTACGACGGCCAGGCCGTGGACGGCCTGTTCGGGCTGTACTGGGCCAAGCACGACACCCAGAACGACGTGGTCAACCGTCTCAACGTGAATACCCCGCTCGCCACCATCACCCGCCTGCTGACCGGCGCCGGCTTCCCGGCCGCCAATGCCGCGGCGATCTCGGCCGCCTACGGCCAGGCGCTGCCGGTGATCCCGGTGCTGTACGTCAGCGACGCACCGACCACCTCGGAGAACCGCGCGCTGTTCGCCGACGGGCAATGGCATGTGGGTGGCGGCTTCTCGCTGATCGGCGGCTTCCGCTACGACCGCCAGCGCTACGAGATGGCCTCCAGCACCACCGCGACCTTCGTCGGCAGCTATCCGAGCGCGGCCAGCTTCGCCAGTCCCGGGACCGCGCTGTACCAGGCGATCACCGCGATCAACGCGGGCGTGGCCGGCATCGTCGATGCGGCCAGCGGCGAGGTGCCGGACAACACGCGCGACTTCAGTGCGTTCCTGCCCAAGCTCGGCGCGCGCTACGAGTGGAGCCCGGACCTGGCCGCCAGCCTGGTGGTGCAGCGCGGCTACCGTTCCGGCGGCTCCAGCTTCAACACCGCGCGCAGCCAGGCCTTCGCCTACGACCCGGAATACACCTGGAACTACGAGGCCTCGCTGCGCTCGCAGTGGCTGGACGGGCGCCTGAGCGTCAATGCCAACGTCTACTACATCGACTGGAAGGACAAGCAGGTCTTCGCCTTCTTCGGCCTCAACGACTACGACTACAACACCGTCAACGCCGGCCGCGCGCACCTGTACGGCTTCGAGCTGGAGGCCAGCCACCGGCTCGGCGAAGGCTTCGACTGGTACGCCTCGCTGGGCTATTCGCGCACCCGCTTCGACGAGTTCAAGACCGTGGCCGATGCCGAGATCACCGACTATGCCGGCCGCGAGTTCGCCTATGCGCCGCGCTGGACCGCCGCGCTCGGCGGCAACTGGCGCTTCGGCGCGGGCTGGGTCGCCAATCTCAACGCCAACTTCCGCGACAAGGTCTACACCGACATCGGCAGCGATGCGCCGCGGCTGGCCTCGCGCACGCTGCTCAACGCCAAGTTCGGCTACGAGAACCTGGACTGGAGCGCGTGGGTGTTCGCCAACAACCTGCTCGACCGGCAGTACATCCAGTACCGCTGGGCGGATCAGCCGATCGCCATCCTCGGCGCACCGCGCGTGGTCGGCATCGGCTTCGAAGCGCGCTGGTAACCCACGATGGCCATGCACGCGCTGACCACCGCCCTGTACTTGCTCGCCGCGCCGCTGGCGGCGCTGGCGTTTTACCTGGCCACCGCGCACCAGCGCCTGTGTCCGGCCTGGCGCCGGCATGCGCGCGCGCTGAACGTGGCCGGCGTGGTGTCGAGCGTGCTGGCGCTGGCCGCGGCGATCGCCGCGCTCGGCGTGTGGGCCGGCATCTTCGCGGCGCTGAGCGCGCTGATGCTTGCCGCGGTCGCGCTGCCGTACCTGGATGCCTGGCGGCAGCTGCGCGGAGGCCGCGCCGATGTGGGCTAGGTGGCTGGCGGCGATCGTGCTCGGCCTGCCGCTGGCGGTGGGCGTGGTCGGGCTGTGCGTGCTGCTGTGGCCGGGCGCGCTGCAGGTGCACACGCTGCCGTGGTTGCTGCTGGTGTTCCCGCTGTGGATCGGCGCGATGTCGCTGGCGTTCGTGTTCCGCAGCGGCGCGCGCGCCTGGCTGTGGCTGGGCCTGGCGACGCTGCTGTGCCATGGCCTGCTGTACGCGTTGAAGGCCGCCGGCCTGGTGCAGGTGACGGTATGAAGGCGGCGACCTTGCGCCAGTTCCTGTCGGCCCACAGCTGGATGGGCCTGCTGGCCGGCATGGCCTTGTTCATCGCCTTCTATGCCGGCGCGATCACCGTGTTCACCCACGAGCTCAACGACTGGCCGCGCGCGGCGGCGGTCGCCGCCCCGGCGACGCAGACGCCGGAACAGGCGGCGCAAGCCCTGCAGGATGCGGTGCTGGCGCGGCATCCGACGCTGGCCGAGTCGTTCTCGCTGATGCTGCCGGGGGAACACGGCGCGTTGCCGCGGCTGTATGCGTTCGGGCCGGCGGCGCAGCCGTTCGGCGGGGCGGTGCAGTTCCAGCTCGGTGTGGACGGGCGACTGGTGCAGCTGCCGCAGCGCAGCGGCTTTGCCGATTTCCTGTACGACCTGCATTTCACCGCCGGGCTGCCGCGCACCTTCGGCACCTACCTGTTCGGCGTGGTCTGCATCCTGTACGGCCTGGCCCTGGTCAGCGGCGTGGTGCTGTATGCGCCGGTGTTCCTGAAGGACCTGTTCGCGCTGCGCCTGGGACGCAACGTCAAGCGCCTGTGGCAGGACGCGCACAACGCGATCGGCATGCTGTCGCTGCCGTTCCACGTGATCTTCGCCTGGTCCGGCGCGGTGCTGACCCTGGGCGTGCTGCTGCTGGCGCCGTTCCAGTACCTGGTGTTCGACGGCAAGCTGATGCAGGTGCTGGCGCCGGATTTCGAATTGACCCCGCATGTGCAGCCGGCGCAGACGAAGGCGGCGCCGTTGCCGGTGGCCGACCTGCTGGCGCGCGCGCGTGCGGCCAGCCCCGGCTTCGTGCCGGAGAGCCTGTCCTTCCACGACGCCGGCGACGCCAACGCGCGCGTGGAGATTTACGGTCACCAGCCGCAGCGCCGGCTCAACACGCTTGCCGGCGTCGCGATGGAAGCGGCCACCGGCAAGGTGCTGCGGGTGCTGGCGCCGCAGAGCATGTCGCCGGGCGTGGCCTCGCTGCGCGGACTGCAGGCGCTGCATTTCGCCAACTTCGGCGGGGCGCCGCTGCAATGGCTGTATTTCCTGCTCGGCCTGGCCGGTGCGTTCCTGTTCTACAGCGGCAACCTGCTGTGGGTGGAGGCGCGGCGCAAGCGGCGCCAGCCGGCGCAGCCGTGGCGCACGCATGCGCTGGCGCGGCTAACGACCGGCGTCTGCCTGGGCTGCGTGGCCGGCGTGTCGGCGTTGTTCGTCGCCGCGCGGCTGTTGCCGCCGGGGCAGGAGCGTGGCGTGTACTACGCCGTGTTCGGGCTGGGCGTGGCCTGGGCGTTGCTGCGTCCCACCGCGCGCGGCGCCTACGAGCTGCTGTTGGCCTGCGCGGTGCTGACCGCGCTGGTGCCGTTGGCCGCGCTGCGCGGCGCCGGCGGCTGGGTGGCGCCGTGGAGCAGTCCGCTGCTGCTGGCGGTGGACGGCTGCGCCGTGGCCCTGGCCTGGGCGTACTGGCAGATGGCGCGCGCCACCCATCGCCGTGGCCGCAACGGCGATCCCAACAGCGTGTGGGCGCTGCCGGCGAAGACCTGAGCGCTGGCGCTGTACTTCGGCCGTCGTTCGGGCTGCTGCGGCAACGCCGCGCGCGCTGTGGCATGCCAGCCGCGGTGCCTCCACGCTGCATCCTGTCCCCCCGCATGCGTTGCGCATCGCACGCATGCCCCACCGCGAAAAGTGGACAATCGCGCGCCAGTGATTTCTCATGTACGTGGAAGTCGAAGTCTGCAGCGTTGGCGCTGGGCGTCGCACGGCAATTTTTGTGACCGCCACCACGTTCTGTTCCGCGCTGCCGCGTACAGGGGATTGCATGCACCAACGCTACGAAGGACCGCCCGACGCTCCGTCCGGCGAGGCCTACGCCAGGCAGTTGCGTAGCGGCTTCGCCGCATTGCGCTTCGATCCGCCGCTGGAGCTGGCGTATCGCCGCTATACCGCATCGACGATGGGTTTCGCGCAGCGCGTGGCGGCCTCGCTCGGGGTGCTGATCGCGCTGGCGTTGCTGGCCTGGGACGCGTTGCATTTCGGCTGGACCGGCAGCACCGGGCTGGTCGGCTACGCGGTGGCGGTGCGCGCGGCCACCTTGCTGGCGTTGCTGTGGGTGGCGGTGGCGATCCATCGCGCGCATGCGCACGGGCCGGGCCGGGCGGCGCTGTTGCTGCTGGTCGGCGGCACCGGGCTGGTGCTGTCGAGCATCGGCTATCCGCCGCAGGAACTGCGCTATGCCGCCGCGGTGATGACCCTGGTGATCGTCGCCGGTTTCTTTCCGCTGGGCCTGGCGCTGTGGCAGAGCGTGGCGGTGGCGCTGACCCTGTGCGCGATCAGCGCCGCGGCCGCGCATCTGCTGCTGGACGGCGCCGCGCAGGCCGGCTACCTGCGGCTGCAATGGTTGCTGTGGGCGGCGGTGCCGATCGGCGCGGTCGGCGGCTATCTGCGCGAGCATTCGCGTCGCGAGGGCTTTCTGCAGCGGCGGGTGCGCGACGACGAAGCCTTGCGCGATGCGCTCACCGGCCTGGGCGACCGCCGCCGCTTCGACGAACACCTGGCGGTGGCGCTGGCCGAGACCCGGCGCCTGCAGCGCGGACTGGCGTTGATCCTGGTCGAACTGGATGGATATGCCGCCTTCGTGCAGCGCTACGGCCCGCGCGAGGCCGACCGCGCCGTGGTGGACGTGGCCGAGGTACTGCAATGCCTGCTGCGGCCGATGGACGTGACCATGCGCATCGACGATGGCCGCTTCGCGCTGGTGCTGTACGACGCCAGCGGCGCGCACCTGCGCCAGGTGGCGCCGGCGCTGCGCGACATGGTCGAGCTGCTGGCGATCGCGCATGCCGACATGGCCAACGAACAGCTCGGCGTCAGCGTCGGCGCGCTGCTTGCCGCGCCTGACGACACCGCCGCCATGCTGATGCAACGCGCCGAAGCGCTGCTGCAGCGCGCGCGCATCGGCGGCGGCAACCAGGTGGTGCTGGCCGAGGACACGGGTTGGTGACAGCGCCGGCGCCGGCGCGGGTCGGATGCGCAGTGCGATGCTGGCCGCGAACGCTTGTGGTCTTTTGCGGAATGGAGGCTTTGCATGCATCTGCGCGACATCGTGCTGGTCCTTGTGATCGTGGCGGCGGCAGCGGTGCAGGGATGCGTCGCGCTGGATCTGCTCCCGCCCAACCCCGTTTCCAAGGCCATCGAACGCAGCGACGATGCCGGCCGCCTGCGCGAGACGATGCGGCAGCCCGGACTCGACGATGCGGTGACGCGCGTGCGTCGGATGGAGCACGCCTGCAAGCCACCCGATGAACTGATGCAGCGCGATTACGCGTATTTCTATGTGGCCGAGGTCGCGAAGATTCCCGATGCGTTCTGGGCCGGCAAGGCGGCGCAGCGCCACTGGCAGCGCGGACCGGCGCATGGCGCCGTGCAGAAGGACGCATTGCGCACGGCGATCGGGTTCAACGATTCGCCGGACTGCCCGTGGCTTCCCACGCAGGCGGACATGGATTCGTCGCGCTTCATGCTGGCGTTCCTGCGCATCGCGTCGAGCGACGGAGGGACCGAGGATCCTTCCTGGCAGGAAGTCGACGAGGTCAGCATGCTGGCCTACGACACCCGGACCTCCAAGCTCTACTACCTTTCTGCCAGCTTGTGAGTGCGATGGTGTGCGGCTTCCACGGAATGTCCTGCACGTTGTAGGAGCGGCTTCAGCCGCGACAGGCTTTTCCGGTAACGCCCGTCGCGGCTGAAGCCGCGCCTACAGGGCGTGGCGCGATCTCGAGCGAAGACGCGCTGGCGAATGCGATCGGAAGCAGCTAGCCGTCACCAAGCTCGGATGGCATGCGCGCGTCGGCGGGCGTCCTGCACCACCTCAGAACGTCCCGCGCTGCACGAACGGCACCTGCTGGTAGAGGCGCCGTTCGCCGCCGCGCGGGTCGTGCGCCAGGCGGCTGTCCGCATCGAACAGCATGGTCTCGCGCCGGGCCAGCGAATACGGTTCCCAGCGCGGCAGTCCGGCGTGGTTGGGATCGCCGTGGCGGGCGAAGGCGAGCAGCGCTTCGCTCATCGCATCGGCCACGCGCTGCGCGTCGGCGCCGTCGCCGGTGCGCGAACCGGGCTGGCGAATGTTGTCGAACACCAGCGGGATGTCGAGGGTGTGGAACGCGCCGAACTTGCCGCCGTCCAGCGGCGAGCCCCAATCGAGTTGGTAGGCCCAGGTCGGCGCGCCCTGCCGCGCGCGCGCTTCGGCTTCCTCGATCGCGCCGCGCCACGAGCGCCCGGCGGTGGTCGCGGCGAAGAACACCTCGCTCGGCGTGTAGTGCGGATACAGCCGCCGGTATTCGGCGATCACCACCTGCGGCAGCAGATCCACGAATTGCTCCTGCTCCAGTCTGGCCGGCAGCGTGTCCCAAGTCAGCGCGAAGTTGGCCGGATCGTTGCCGAGGAAGGCGCGGGTCTCGTCGTGGGTGTTGCCGATCACCATCGGGATCCGCGCCGACTGCGGCGGCGCATCCGGCCAGAAGGGGTGCCGGTGCAGCACCTGTGCATCCAGCACCGGGCCCAGGTACAGAGACGTGTTCTCCACCCGCGACGGATCGCGCGTGCGCGTGGCCTCGAGCAGGCGTTGCATCGGCAGCGTGCGCAGCGCCGCCAGTTGCGTGGCATCGAGCTGCAAGGCCTGCAGCAGCAACTGCGCGCGCTGCGTGGCCGCGCGCGGCCCGGCGGCGGTGACCTGCTGGCCGCTCATGGTCCACGCGCGGTGGAACAGCCCCTGCGCGGCCGGCATCGCCATCAGCGTGGCGATCTTGGCGCCGCCGCCGGATTGGCCGAACACGGTGACGTTGCCGGCGTCGCCGCCGAACTCGGCCGCATGCGCGCGCACCCAGTGCAGCGCCTGCACCAGGTCGAGCTGGCCGACATTGCCTGACGCGGCGAACGCGGCGCCGCCCAGCTGCGCCAGGTACAGGTAGCCGAAGGCGTTGAGGCGATGGTTGACGCTGATCACCACTGCGTCGCCGCGCCGGCACAGTCGCGCGCCGTCGTACTGCGGATCGCTGCCGGAGCCGTTGTTGTAGGCGCCGCCGTGGATGTAGAACAGGATCGGACGCTTGGCGCCGTCGCGCAGGGCGGGCGTCCACACGTTGAGGAACAGGCAGTCCTCGCTGACCGGGTCGAGCTTGAGCTGCGGTGCGGAGGCGGCGTAGCCGCTGCAATCGCGCACGCCGCGCCAGGGCTGTTCCTGCAGCGCCGGCTGGAAGCGGCGCGACGCGGTGTCGGCGCCATAGGGAATGCCCTTGAACACCTGTACGCCCTGCTCGCGGTAGCCGCGGATGCGGCCGCTGCGGGTGCGCGCCAGCGGCGCGTCCGGATCGTTGGGCATGGGCGCGGCGCCGGCGCTGCCGCCAGGCAAGGCGCCGCTCAACGCCAGTGCGCCGAGCGCGCTGCCGTGCAGGAAGCGGCGCCGGCCGTGGTCGTCGGGTGCGGTGGACGCGGTGGCGGCAAGGTCGGCAGGCGGGATGGCGGCGGGTGGGGTCATGCGTGGCGGAGTCCGTGGGCAAACGCCGCCGGCCATGGGTTCGGGCTGGCAGCGGAAATGGTCGGGTGGATGCGGCGCGGCACGCCTATGTCGAGCGCCGCGCAAGACGGCCCGATGCGGGCGGCGTTCGGGCGCGGGGTCATGGCGGCGTGGTGCATGGCGATGCGGCAGCGCCGGCTACTGCTTCGGCGCGGCAGGCGGGATCGGTGCCAGCGCGGCCGGATCGCCCTGCACGCTGCGCATCCACTCCAGCGCCTGGGTCGGCCATGCGGCCAGCGGCAGGCCGGCGATGCCGCGGGTGCCGAAGCCATGGCCGCCGTGCGCGAACAGGTGCAGTTCCGCCGGCACGCCGGCCTGGCGCAGCGCCTGGTAGAACAGCAGGCTGTTCTCCACCGGCACCACCCGGTCGTCCTGCGCGTGCACCAGGAACGTCGGCGGCATCGCCGGTGTCACGCGGTTCTGCAGCGAATAGGCTGCCATCGTGGCGGCATCGGGATGGCGGCCGAGCAGCCGCAGGCGCGACCCGGTATGCGCCGCGGTGCCGCTGCCCATGTCGATGACCGGGTACAGCAGCAGCAGGAAGTCCGGCCGCGCGCTGAGCCGGTCGATCGCATCGCGCGCCGGAGAGACGCGTTCGTCGTAGCGGGTGCCGAGGCTGGCAGCGACATGCCCGCCGGCGGAGAAGCCGATCGCGCCGACCCGGTGCGGGTCCACGCCGTAGTCGGCGGCGCGCGCGCGGACCAGGCGCAGCGCGCGCTGCGCGTCGGCCAGCGGCAGGTCGCGTTGCGCCGCGGCGTCGGCGCCCGCCGCTTCCGCATCAGGCAGCCGATAGCGCAGCACGAACAGGGTGATGCCTGCCTGTTCGGCGAAGATCGGCAGCAAGGCGCTGCCTTCCTTGTCCAGCACGATGCGCGCGTAGCCGCCGCCGGGCGCCACCAGCAGCGCGCTGCCGTTCGGCGTCTTCGGCCGGTACACCACCAGGTAGGGCTGGTAGCGGCCGCTGATGGCGCGGTCGGGCAGCGCCGGGTCGTCGCTGCGGTCGACGATGCGCGCCTGGTCGGGGCCGGGCACGGAGCCTGGCGCCGGATCCGGCCACAGCGGGATGCGCGCCGCTTGCTCGGCCGCGGTTTCGCTGCTCGGGTGCTCGGCGGCGAGCGCGGGGCCGGCGAGCGCCAGTGCCAGCAAAACGCCCAGTGCGCCCTGCCGGCGCTGGCGCCACGCCAGCGCCAGCGCGCCGGCCGCCTGCCTCAGGATCGGCCGCGAGGCCCGGCGCTGCCGGCCGGTGTCGTCGGCAGCATCCGCCAGCGCCATGCCAGCGCCTCCCGTTGTCGTCGTGTTCCGCATCCGTCGCCCTCCCAGGTCAAGGATGTGCAGCTAATCCGCTCGCACGGCGCCGCGCAAGCGACGGGTTCTTGCAGAAGGGATCGGGTCGCAGCGCTTCAGCGAATTCCCACTCCCGAATCCCCAATCCCGGCTTTTTGCCGCACCGCACATTGCCAATGACACCGGTTTACCATATACAACTGCGCAACGCGCTGTCGATGAGCGGCGCAGCAATTCTTTCGATCCCCCACATTCTTGCGGAGATGCCCTTGAGCACTCATTCCGGTCCTTCGGACACGCCACCGCCCGCGTTGGCCGACATCGCGGCCCGCTTCGTCCAGGCCCGCCAGCAGGGCCGTTCGCTGCCCGATTTCCCCGGGATCATCCCCGACGACCTGGAAACCGCCTACCGCGTGCAGGACCTGGCGATCGCGCAATGGCCGGACCGCGTGGTCGGCTGGAAGGTCGGCTACATCGCCGCCGAGCGCCGCGACCACTCCGGCGACGAGCGCCTGCTCGGCCCGATCTTCGCCCGCAACCTCTGGAATGCTACCGGTGGAACAACGGACATTCCGGTGTTCGACGGCGGCTTCGGCGCGGTCGAGGCCGAGTACGTGATGCGGCTGGACGCGGACGTGCCGGCCGACCAGTTGCACTGGACGCCGGAGCAGGCCGCGCAGGTGCCGTCCACGCTGTTCATCGGTGTGGAAGTGGCCAGCAGCCCGCTGGCCACGATCAACCAGCTGGGGCCGCGCGTGGTGATTTCCGACTTCGGCAACAACAACGGCCTGATCCTGGGGCCGCAGGTCGCCGACTGGACCACGCTGGACGAGGCCGCGCTGCTGGCGGAAACCTTGATCGAGGGCCAGCGCGTCGGCAGCGGCGGTGCCACCCTGTTGCCGGGCGGGCTGCGCACTGCGTTTGCGTTCGCGCTGGCGCGTTCGGCGCGGCGCGGCCGGCCGCTCAAGCGCGGCGAGCTGATCGCCACCGGCAATGCCACCGGCATCCACGACATCGCCATCGGCCAGCACGCGACGATCCGTTTCGACGGCTATGGCGAACTTCATTGCAGGGCGGTCGCGGCCTGAGCCGCGGCATGCCGACGACGCGCGGGAGGGCGCAGCATGATCACTCGTAGAGGTTTCCTGGGCGCAGGGTTGGCCGCGGCGGCGGCGGCCCCGCTGGGCACGCTGGCCCAGGCCGGCGGCGGCAGCCAGCTGCTCACCGCCACCGACGTGCACGTGGCCGACTACCCCACCGTGGAGGCGGTGCGCTGGTTCGGGCAGACCCTGGAACGGCAGACCGGCGGGCGGCTGAAGCTGCGCCAGTACCACTCCGGCCAGCTCGGCCGCGAAGCGGAAGCGATCGACATGGCCCGCTTCGGCGCCATCGACATCACCCGCGTCTACTCCGGCGCGCTCAACAACACCTTCCCGCTGACCCAGGCGCTGTGCCTGCCATACGTGTTCGACTCGGTGCCGCACCTGCGCCGCGCGATCGACGGCCATGTCGGCGACAGCATCCTGGCCAGCTTCGAGCAGCGCGACCTGGTCGGCCTGGCCATCTACGATTCCGGCGCGCGCTGCTTCTACAACACCAAGCACCCGCTGCACCGTCCCGAAGACCTGCACGGCCTCAAGCTGCGCGTGGCCTCGTCGGACATCTTCCTCAAGCTGATGCGCATGCTCGGCGCCAATCCGACGCCGATGTCGCTGGGCGAGACCTTCTCGGCGATGGAGACGCACATGATCGACGGCGCCGAGAACAACATGCGCAGCTTCCAGTCCAGCCGCCATTTCGAGGCCGCGCGCTACTGGTCGCAGAGCGAGCATTCCTATGCACCGGACGTGCTGGTGATGTCGCAGCGCAGCTTCCAGGCGCTGTCGCCGGGCGACCGTGCGCTGGTGGTGGAGACCGCGCGGCAATCGGTGGCGGTGATGCGCAAGCTGTGGGATGCGTCCGAGGCGCAGGCGCGCCAGGAAGTGCTCGACTACGGCGTGGCGGTCAACGAGGTGGACATGCCCGCCTTCCGCAAGGCCGCCGCGCCGCTGCTGGCCGAATACCGGCGGCAGCCGGAGATCGAAGCCCTGTACCGCCGCATCCGTGATTTCGCCTGAGGCCATGCCGATGACCGACCACGCCATTGCCGTCCCGGTGGCGCCGCTGCAGCGGCTGCTGGACCGGATTTCCAACCTCGCCATCGGCATCGCCGCCGCCGCCCTGCTCGGGCTGGTGGTGGTGCAGGGCTGGCAGGTGTTCACCCGCTACGTGCTCAACGATTCGCCGAGCTGGACCGAGCCGGTGACGCTGCTGCTGCTGAGCACCGCGATGAGCCTGGCCGCCGCCGCCGGCGTGCACACCCGGCGCCATTTCGGCTTCTTCCTGCTGGCCGAGAAGATGCACGCCCACGTGCGCCGGGCGATCGACCTGATCCGGCCGCTGATGATCGCCGCCATCGGCGCGGTGATCGCCTGGTGGGGCGGGGTGCTGTTGTTGGACGGACTGGACATCAAGATGGCCGGCGCCACGCTGCCGCAGAGCATCAACTACCTGCCGCTGTCGATCGGCGGCGCGCTGATGAGCGTGTTCGCGTTGTACCAGGCGTGGCAGGTGCTGCGTCCGGCCACCGCTGAAGGAGTGAACTGAGCCATGGCCATCGCAATCCTGCTCGGGCTGTTCGTGCTGTTGCTGTTGATCGGCGTGCCGGTCGCCTATGCGCTGGGCGCCGCGGCGCTGGCGACGCTGTTGTATCTGGATCTGCCGGCGGTGGTGCTGGTGCAGCAGATCTCCGCCGGTAGCGGCTCGGCATCGCTGATCGCGATTCCGTTGTTCATCTTCGCCGGCGAGTTGATGCTGCGCGGCGGCATCTCCGATCGCCTGATCGCGCTGGCCTCGTCGCTGGTGGGGCGCATGCGCGGCGGCCTGGGCCAGGTCAGCGTGCTGTCCTCGCTGTTCTTCGGCGGCGTGTCCGGCTCGGCCATCGCCGACGTGTCGGCGGTCGGCGGCACCATGATTCCGCAGATGATCAACCGCGGCTACGACCGCGACTACGCGGTCAACGTGAGCATGACCGCGGCGCTGGTCGCGCTGCTGGTGCCGCCCTCGCACAACCTGATCCTGTTCTCGGCCGCGGCCGGCGGCGGGCTGTCGATCGCCGATCTGTTCGCGGCCGGCATCTTCCCGGCGCTGCTGATGACCGCGGCGATGATGATCACCGGCTACGCGGTGGCGCGCCATCGCGGCTACGGCACCGAACCGTTCCCGGGCTGGCGCGCGGTGGCGCTGCGCCTGGTCGGCGCGCTGCCCGGGCTGGGCCTGGTCGCGCTGATCTTCGTCGGCATCCGCGCCGGTATCTTCACCGCGGTGGAGAGCGCGGCGATCGCGGTGGTGTACGCCTTGCTGGTCACCGCACTGCTGTATCGGCAATTGCGCTGGGCCGAGTTCTTCGCCGCGGTCACGCATGCGGCGCGCACCACCGGCGTGATCCTGTTCGTGATCGCCACCGCGGCGGTGTTCGGCTGGCTGCTGGCCTACCTGCAGGTGCCGGCGGCGGCGGTGAAGTTCCTGCAGTCGATCGCCGACGGCAAGAACACCGTGCTGCTGATGATCGTGGTGATGCTGCTGCTGCTGGGCATGTTCATGGACCTGGCGCCGAAGATCCTGATCTGCACGCCGATCTTCCTGCCGGTGGTGAAGGCCTACGGCATCGACCCGATCCATTTCGGGCTGGTGATGGTGCTGGCCGGCGGCATCGGCCTGATCACCCCGCCGATTGGCTCGGTGCTGTTCATCGGCACCTCGATCGGCCAGATCACCGTGGCCCAGAGCATGCGCACGATCTGGCCGTTCTGGCTGGCGGCGCTGTGCGTGCTGCTGATCGTGGCGTTCTTCCCGGAACTGTCGCTGTGGTTGCCGCGCGCGCTGCGCGCCTGATGCGCCGCGCCGCACGCAGCCGCTGCGGCGCGAACCAAGGAGTGCACGACATGGCTTCGCCTACAACCCCGCCTCTGCGCTGGCTGCTGCTGGCCGGCCTGCTCGCCGCCAGCGCGCTGGCCGCGGCGGCCGACTGGAAGCGCGGCATCGAACACCAGCGCATCGCCGACCAGGGCAACGGGACCTTTCTCAATCCGGTGCTGGCCGGCGACCATCCCGATCCGTCGGTGCTCAAGGACGGCGACGACTACTACCTCACCCTGTCCTCGTTCGATGCCTACCCCGGCCTGCCGATCTGGCACTCGCGCGACCTGGTCAACTGGCAGCCGCTGGGCCACGCCATCAGCGAGAACGTCGGCGCGATCTGGGCGCCGGACCTGGTCAAGCACGGCAACCGCTACTACATCTATTTCCCGGCGCGGCGCGGCGAGCAGGGCCAGCGCAGCAACTTCGTGGTCTGGGCCGACGACATCAGGGGTCCGTGGAGCGCGCCGATCGACATCGGCCTGGGCAAGTACATCGACCCCGGCCATGCGGTCGGCGAGGACGGCAAGCGCTACCTGTTCCTGAGCGGCGGCGACTACGTGCAGCTGTCCGACGACGGGTTGAAGGTCGTCGGCACGCCCAGGCATGTCTACGACGGCTGGAAGTACCCGGAAAGCTGGGACGTGGAAGCCTATGCGCAGGAAGGGCCGAAGATCACCCGCCACAACGGCTGGTACTACATGACCACCGCGGTCGGCGGCACCGCCGGTCCGCCGACCGGGCACATGGTGATCACCGCGCGCGCTCGCTCGATCCACGGGCCGTGGCGCAACGCGCCGAACAACCCGATCACCCGCACCACGAGCGCGGCCGAGCCGTGGTGGTCGCGCGGCCATGCGACCCTGGTCGAAGGCACCGACGGGCGCTGGTGGATGCTCTACCACGGCTACGAGAACGGCTACTGGACGCTGGGCCGGCAGGCGCTGCTGGACCCGATCGAGTGGACCGCCGACGGCTGGTTCGTGGCCAAGGGCGGCGATCTCGGCATGCCGCTGAAAAAGCCCAGCGGGCAGGCGCTGCCGCACGGGCTGGCGTTGTCGGACGATTTCCGCGGCGGCCGGCTCGGCCCGCAGTGGTCGTTCTTCAACCCGGGCCGCGACGAATACCAGCGGCTGTCCTTCGGCGACGGCACGCTGAGCGTGCAGGGCAAGGGCCGCGCCCCGCGCGACAGCTCGCCGCTGACCGTGATCGCGCCCGATCCCGCCTACCAGTTCGAGGTGGAGATGGAGATCGAACCCGGCGCGCAGGGCGGCGCGCTGCTGTTCTACAGCGAGCGCCTGTACGCCGGGGTGGGCAGCAACGGCGAGGCGTTCGTCATGCACCGCTACGGCGAGGAACGCCCGGCGCAGCTGGCGCCCAGCGCCAAGGGCGGCCGCCTGTGGCTGCGGGTGCGCAACGACCGCCACATCGTCACCATTCACAGCAGCCGCGACGGCACCACCTGGACCAAGTACCCGGTGCAGATGGAAGTGTCCGGCTATCACCACAACGTCGCCGGCAAGTTCCTGGCGCTGAAGCCGGCGCTGTATGCGGCCGGAAATGGAAAGGTGCATTTCCACCAATTCCGCTACCGTGCGCTGGAGTGAACATGACTACCGGTAGAATCCGTCCTCTTCCGTCCGGTTTTCCGTCCATGGCGCCGAGCAAACCCCCTTCCGCCGATGTCCACGCCTCCGTCCACGGCAAGGCCGCGACGATCAACGACATCGCGCGCCTGTCCGGGGTCTCGAAGAAAACGGTGTCGCGGATCATCAACAACTCGCCGCTGGTGCGCAAGGACACGCGCGAGAAGGTCGAGGCGCTGATGCGCGAAGTCGGCTACGCGCCGGATCCGCTGGCGCGCGGGCTGGCGTTCCGGCGCTCGTTCCTGATCGGCATGGTCTACGACAACCCGACCGCGCAGTACATCGTGGACATGCAGTACGGCGCGCTGGACGCGCTGCGCGGCTCCAGCTTCGAACTGGTGGTGCATCCCTGCGACAGCCGCAGCCCAGGCTACATCGAGGGCGTGCGCCGCTTCGTGCAGCAGCAGAAACTGCATGGCGTGATCCTGGTGCCGCGCGCCTCGGAAGACCAGGCGCTGGCCGACATGCTCGCCGGCATCGGCGTGCGCTACACCCGCATCGCCTCGCTGCCGCTGGACGAGACCTCGCAGATGGTGGTCACCCACGACCGCGACGGCGCCGCCGAAGCCGCCGACTACCTGCTGTCGCTGGGCCACCGCGAGATCGCGCTGATCACCGGTCCCAGCGCCTACCGCTCCGCGCACGAGCGCACCGCCGGCTTCATCGACGCGCTGACCCGGCGCGGCATCGAGTTGCCGCCGGAGCGCATCGTCGAGGCCGGCTACACCTTCGAATCCGGCGTGGCCGCGGCCGAGAAACTGCTGCTCGGCAAGCAGCGCCCGAGCGCGATCTTCACCGGCAACGACGAGATGGCGGCCGGCGTGTACAAGGTCGCGTTGCGCGCCGGCATCAACATCCCGCGCCAGCTGTCGATCATCGGCTACGACGACAGCCCGCTGGCCTCGCGCCTGTGGCCGTCGCTGACCTCGGTGCGCCGCCACACCCGCGACACCGGCCGCACCGCCGCGGCGATGCTGATCCAGCCCGAAGGCACCCCGGCGCTGGCGATCGCCAGCGTGCGTCCGCACCTGATCGTGCGCGACTCCTGCCAGCCGCCGGAAGACTGAGCGCGGCAACTGTCCGCTGCGCGGGCAGGTGCCCCCAAGGTTCTGCGTTGCAGAACCTTGGGCCCCGGCGCCGAGCCTGCCCAATCCCCGCGCCTTCGGCGCGCCCCCTTTACCAAAGGGGGCTTTGCTCCAGACGGGATGCGGCCACCGTCGCCAAGAAGATCGGCCTGCCCGATATGTCGCCGTGTCCTGCAGTGCCAGCGGCGCTCGGCGCCGATTGCGCTTCCAAACTCTCCGCCGCTGGCCCCGAATCCCCAATCCCGAATCCCAGCCTTTCGTGCACTGCGCAATGACACCGGTTTACCAGAGCCGCTAGAATGCCCTCATGCGGGCTGCCGCGTGTCCCTGCTTGCCCCGGAGATCCCCATGTCCCTGTACTGCAAGACCCACTACGCCACCCATCCCGACGCCATCAAGGGCGCCAGCAACGACCAGTTGCGCGAGCTGTACCTGCTCGATGGCCTGTTCGTCGCCGACGCGGTCACGCTGAAGTACACCCACTACGAGCGCTTCGTGCTCGGCGGTGCCGCACCGGTGAGCGAGCCGGTGGCGCTGCCGCAGCAGACCGAACCGGCCTCGGCCGCCGGCCACCCGTTCCTGGAGCGCCGCGAGCTGGGCGTGATCAACGTCGGCGCCGGCAGCGGCACGGTCACCGTGGACGGCACCGCCTATGCGCTGGGACCGAAGGACGGCCTGTACGTGGCGATGGGCAGCAGCGAGGTCAGCTTCGCCTCCGACGACGCGGCCAACCCGGCCCGGTTCTATCTGGCCTCGACCCCGGCGCATGCGCGCTTCGAGACCAAGCAACTGTCGATCAAGGACGCGGTGGCGCTGGACCGCGGCGCGCTGGAGACCAGCAACGAGCGCACCATCTACCAGTACATCGTGCCGGCCACCTGCCAGTCCTCGCAGCTGCTGCTGGGCCTGACCGTGCTCAAGCCGGGCAGCGTCTGGAACACCATGCCGCCGCACCTGCACGACCGCCGCAGCGAGGTCTATTTCTACTTCGACCTGGGCGCCAACGACCGCGTCTACCACTTCATGGGCGAGCCCGACGCGCAGCGCCACATCGTGATCCAGAACGACGAGGCGGTGGTGTCGCCGCCGTGGTCGATCCACATGGGCGCCGGCACCAGCAACTACGCCTTCATCTGGGCGATGGGCGGCGAGAACCTGGACTACACCGACATGCACGTGCTGGACATCTGCCAGCTCAAGTAAGCCGCCGCGCGCGCCACCTGCGCCGCCGCCCGCCACCGTATCCGCATCACTCTAGGAGCACCCGCAATGACGAATCCGTTCAGTCTCGAAGGCAAGGTCGCACTGGTCACCGGCGCCAACACCGGCCTCGGCCAGGGCATCGCGCTGGCGCTGGCGCAGGCCGGCGCCGACATCGCCGCCGCCGGCATCCAGGCGCCCACCGAGACCGAGGAAAAGGTCAAGGCGCTGGGTCGCCGCTTCGTCGCGATCGAGGCCAACCTGATCAGCATCGAGCCGGTGCAGCGCGTGCTCGACGAGACCCTGGCCGGCCTCGGCCGCCTCGACATCCTGGTCAACAACGCCGGCCTGATCCGCCGCGCCGACGCGGTGGATTTCAGCGAGCAGGACTGGGACGACGTGATGAACGTGAACATCAAGTCCGCGTTCTTCATGTCGCAGGCCGCCGGCCGCCACTTCATCGCCCAGGGCAGCGGCAAGATCATCAACATCGCCTCGATGCTGTCGTTCCAGGGCGGCATCCGCGTGCCCTCGTACACCGCCAGCAAGTCCGGCATCGCCGGCATCACCCGCCTGCTGGCGAACGAATGGGGCGCCAAGGGCCTGAACATCAACGCCATCGCGCCCGGCTACATGGCCACCGACAACACCGCGCAGCTGCGCGCCGACGCCGCGCGCAACCAGTCGATCCTGGAACGCATCCCGGCCGGGCGCTGGGGCGTGCCGGAAGACCTGGGCGGCACCGCGGTGTTCCTGGCCAGCAGTGCCTCGGACTACGTCAACGGCACCGTCATCCCGGTCGACGGCGGCTGGCTGGCGCGCTGAGCCAAGCACATACCGCCGCAGCCGACGCTCCTCCCTTCTCCCTGCGGGACCATGGCCCCCTTTTTGGGAGAAGGTGCCCGCAGGGCGGATGAGGGTCGGCCCGCACGCATACCAACCAGATGCAAATGAAGGTCGGCACCGCAGGCACCGCATCGATCACACGCAACACTCTTCCCCCGCAATCGGAGACACCCATGAAAATCGCACTAATGAACGAGTTCAGTCAGGCCGGCAAGAACCCGGTGATCCTGCAGCAGCTCACCGACGTGGCCGGCGAACAGGGCCACAGCGTGTTCAACGTCGGCATGGACGGCGACAACGATCACCGCCTGACCTACATCCACCTGGGCATCGTCGCCAGCCTGCTGCTGAATTCGAAGGCGGTCGATTTCGTCGTCGCCGGCTGCGGCACCGGCCAGGGCGCGATGATGTCGCTCAACGCCTACCCGGGCGTGTTCTGCGGCTACTGCATCGAGCCGACCGACGCCTACCTGTTCGCCCAGGTCAACAACGGCAACGCGCTGGCGCTGGCCTTCGCCAAGGGCTACGGCTGGGGCGCGGAGATCAACGTGCGCTACATCTTCGAGAAGGCCTTCAGCGGCGAACGCGGCATGGGCTATCCGGCCGAGCGCCGCGAATCGCAGCAGGCCAACGCCGGCATCCTGGCGCAGGTCAAGCAGGCCACCGCCAAGTCCTACCTGGACGGCCTGCGCGCGCTGGATCCGGAACTGGTCAAGCAGGCGGTCGGCGGCGCGCGTTTCCAGCAGTGCTTCTTCGACAACGCGCAGGACGCGGAGATCCGCGCCTTCGTCGCCGGCGTGCTGGGCAAGCCGGAAGCCGCCGCGGCCTGACCGCATCAAGCCCCTCTCCCGCGGGAGAGGGGCTGGGGGGTGAGGGCCGGCGGTTCGAGCGACCCGCACCGTGCTTCCCTACTGCCTCGCCCCGCTCGCCGTGACAGCGGCGGCGGCGCAAGCGCGGACACCGCGCACCGGAGCCCACCATGCGCCTGCTCTTGTCCGTCTTGCTGTTGCTCTGCGCAGATAGCGCCTGCGCAGCGCCGCAGCGCGTGTTCATCGCCGGCGATTCCACCGCGGCCGACTACGGCCCCGAGCGCGCGCCGCAGGCCGGCTGGGGCCAGGCGCTGCAGAGCTATCTGGATCCGGCCGCCTGGCAGGTGCGCAACCACGCCAAGGGCGGGCGCAGCGCGCGCAGCTTCATCGCCGAGGGCCGCCTCGACGCGATCGCCAAGGACCTGCGTCGCGGCGACGTGCTGCTGATCCAGTTCGGGCACAACGACGCCAAGGTCGAAGACCCCAGTCGCTACGACGATCCGCAGCAGGCCTATCCGCAGTTCCTGGCGCGCTACGTGGCGCTGGCCCGCGACAAGGGCGCCACGCCGATCCTGCTCACCCCCGCCGCGCGCCTGCTGTACGACTTCGGTTCCCTGCTCGACACCCACGGGCTGTACACCCAGGCGATGCAGCGCCTGGCCGCCGAGCAGCAGGTGGCGCTGATCGATCTCAACGCCAGCAGCAGCGCCTGGATCCGCGCGCTGGGCGAGCAGGCGGCCAGGCCGTATTTCCTGTTCGTGCCGGAACAGGGCAAGGCCGACGGCACCCATTTCAGCCACGCCGGCGCGGCCGCGGTGGCCTGCCTGGTGGTGCGCGACTGGGCGGCGTTGCAGCCGACGTTGAAGGCGCAGCTGCGCCGCGACATCGACTGCGGGATGCCGGCCGGCAGCGCGGCGGCGCCGCCGCCGCATTCGCCGGTCGCGCAATCGACGTCGTCGACATCGCAGGTGCTGCAGGAACGCGAGCTCGCCCGCACGCAACCCGGCCCGCACGGCGGGCCAGGCGAAACCACTGCCTATCCGTTCTTCGCCGACGCCCCCGGCCTGGCCTTCGTGCTGCGCAAGCGCGTGCTGCACAAGGGCGCCGGCATCGGCCTGCACCTGCACGACAAGGACGAGATCTACTACATCGTCAGCGGCCGCGGCCTGTACGCGCTGGACGGCAAGCAGTATGCCGTCGGTCCCGGCCACGCGCTGCTGACGCGGCCGGGCAGCACGCATGCGCTGCAGCAGGTGGGGGAGGAGGACCTTGTGGTGCTGCTGGCCTATCCGACGGCCACGCCGCGTTGAGTGCGAGTGTGGCGTCATCGATGCGCTGCAGGCGCCAGCGCGGGCGTGCCGTGCTCGCTAGAGGGTGTCGTTCAACAGGTCTTGCAGCACGTCCGCGTCGGCTGGATAGCTGAACTGGGCCTCGTCGGCCGGCTGGAAGTCCGGCCCGCGCAGGAAAAAGACGCGCTGCGTGCCGGTAGCGCTCCGCTGTATCACGCCAAGGCTGTAGTGCCACATCTGCCACTCGGGGACCACCAGCGTCGCCGGCACGTTGGTGGCCTCGGACGCGACGATCCGATCGATGCGCAGGCGGTAGCGGATCTGGTTTGGGCTACCGGGGCCGGTGCGCGCCTGCGGATCGGTCACCGGCTTGCCTTGTCCGTCGACCATGTCCACGGCGGTGATTGTGGCGACCAGGACGTGGTCGGTCTTGCCGAGTAACGCATCCAGCGACATCGGCACGATCGAGGTGGCCCAAGCCGGTATCGCCAACGCCAATGCCAGCAACAGCATCCACTGCTTCATCTTCATCGCATGCTCCCATGTGCGCTGTGCGCCGTCAGGTCCGTAATCCGCTAGCAACGACGGCCTTGCCACCACGCTACACGTCGCCGTCGCGGCTCCAGCCCTCGCCGGTACCGCGCTGGTAAACGCGGTCCTCGGCCTGCACGTCGCCAGCGGCGATGTGCTCCTGCCGGCTCAGCTGCGCATAGAGCGGAGTGAAGTCCGGCGCGGTCGCCTGCATCAGCTGTTCGAAGCTGTCGATGACGAAGTAGGTCTTCTGGAAGGTGTCGATGCGGTAGCGGGTGCGCATGATCCGCGCCAGGTCGAAGCCGATGCGGTTGGGCGCGGCCGATTCCAGCGCGTACAGTGATTCGCCCTTGGACGAGACGATGCCGGCACCGAAGATGCGCAGGCCGTCGGCGCTGGCGATCAGTCCGAATTCCACCGTGTACCAGTACAGGCGGGTGAGGTTCTGCAGCGCGTCCGGACCGATGCCGTGCGCCTTCACCCCGCCGCGGCCGTAGGCCTGCATGTAGTCGGCGAACAGCGGATTCATCAACAGCGGCACGTGGCCGAACAGGTCGTGGAACAGGTCCGGCTCGGCGATGTAGTCGATCTGCTCGGGGCGGCGGATCCACCAGGTCACCGGGAAGCGGCGGTTGGCCAGGTGGTCGAAGAAATCCAGTTCCGGCAGCAGGCCTTCGACCCCAACCAGGGTCCAGCCGGTGGCGGCGCCCAGCACTTCGTTGAGCTGTTCGAAGCGCGGGATCGCCTGCGGACTCATGCCCATCGCGTCCTGCGCCTGCAGGAATTCGTCGCAGGCGCGGCCGACCAGCAATTCGCGCTGGCGCTGGTACAGCGTGCCCCAGGTGGCGTGGTCGTCGGCGCTGTAGCTGTCCCACGGCTGCGCGACCACGGCGGTGGTGTAGACCGGCACGTAGCCCTTGTCGGTCTGCTGGTGTTCGACGCGGCGCGGTGCGGTGTCCATGGGCGGCGGCTCCGGAAGGGGATACCGACGATGGTAGGCGCCAGGCCACGCAATGAGCTTGCGAAGTTGCGCGATTCCAGCGGTTGCGCGCAAGATTGTTGCAGCGAACCCATGCTGCAGAGCAATAAATGACCGAATCGGCCCTGTTCGACCGCACCGACCTGCGCTTGCTGGCGCTCCTGCAACGGCAGGGCCGGGCCAGCAACGCCGACCTGGCCGCGCAGGTGAACCTGTCGCCGTCGGCCTGCCTGCGCCGGGTGCAGCGGCTGGAGGCAGACGGTGTGGTTGCCGGCTATGCCGCACGGCTGGTGCCCGGCGCGATCGGTCTGGGTCTGCAGGCGTTCGTGCGTGTGCAGCTGGAAAAGCACGGGCAAACCGGCATCGCCCATTTCGCCGACAGCGTGCAGGGCTGGGACGAGGTCGTCGCCTGCCACGCGCTGACCGGCGACATGGACTACCTGCTGCACGTGTACGTGCGCGACCTGACGCATTTCTCCGCATTCCTGCTGGACAAGCTGCTCAACGCCGCCGGCGTGGCCGACGTCAACTCCAGCTTCGTGCTGCGCACGGTCAAGGACTTCGCCGGCCTGCCGCTGCCGCGCGGCTGAGCCTGTGTCCGGGCCGCCCGGGCAACGGCGGATGCGTGCCGAAGTGTGACAGCGCTTGTTAAGTTGTTGCTAACGATTTACATTTGCGTCTACGACGGCCGCAACCGGCCAGCGCCTCCCGCTCGATCCCGCCAGCCCCGTCCTTGGGCCAGCCATGCCGGATATCCGTGCCGTGGAGCCCGTCTGCGCCCGTCCGTTTCCTCTCCCTTTCCCGGTGGTGCGCCAGCGCTGGTGCCGCCGCCCAACGACGACGCCGATTCCATGACCCGCTCCGCTCCGCGCCACCTGCTGCACCTCGCCCTGCTGTCCATCCTGTCCGCCGCCGCCGTGCCGTTGCGCGCCGCCGAGGCCGACGCCAGCCAGCCCACCACGCTGGACAAGGTCGAGGTCAACGGCAGCCCCACCCGCGCGCAGCCATCGACCACCACGCGCCTGCCGCTGACGCTGCAGGAGACGCCGCAGTCGGTCAGCGTGCTCGGGCTGCAGCGGCTGGAAGAGGAATCGCTGTTCAGCATCAACGACGTGTTGCGCAACGTCACCGGCGTCAACGTGTCCTTCTACGACACGCAGCGCCCGCTGTACTTCGCGCGCGGCTTCCAGATCACCGACTTCCAGGTCGACGGCCTGCCCACCTACAGCGGCTCCACCAACCAGGAATACGACATGGTCTTCTACGACCGGGTCGAGGTGATCCGCGGCGCCAACGGCCTGCTCAGCGGCGCGGGGATTCCCTCGGCCACGGTCAACATGCTGCGCAAGCGCCCCGGCAAGACCTTCGATGCGTCGTTCGCGGCCAGCGCCGGCAGCTGGGACTTCCGCCGCACCCAGGCCGATGTGACCGCGCCGCTTACCGACGATGGCCGCTTCCGCAGCCGCTTCGTCGCCGCCTGGCAGGACCGCGACTATTACTACGACCATTACCACGAGCAGAAGATGTCGGGCATGGCGGTGCTGGAAGGCGACCTGACCGAGTCCACCACGGTGACCGTCGGCTACCAGCGCCAGGACAACGATCCGGTCGGCTCGACCTGGGGCACGGTGCCGTACTTCGCCGCCGACGGTTCCTTCGCCGACCTGCCTAGCTCGACCAACCTGGCGCCGAAATGGGCGTACTGGAAGCGCAACACGCATACCGCCTTCGCCAATCTGGAGCAGCGCTTCGGCGAGGACTGGCTGCTGAAGGTCAACCTGGCCCGCACCGAAGGCGACGTGCGCAACCTGCGCGTGTACGGCAGCGGCTATCCGGACACGCGCGACGGCAGCGGCATCTACCTGCGCGCCGCCGCCGGCGAGACCACGGACAGGCGCGACGGCGCGGATGTATACCTGTCCGGTTCGTTCCCACTGTTCGGCCGCGACCACGACCTGGTCGTCGGCGGCAGCTGGCAGGACCTGCAGTCGACCGCCTCCACCCTGGCGCTGCGCTATCCCGGCGACTGGGCAACGTGCGGGCGCGAGCGCTGCTACTACATTCCCAACGTCTACGACTGGGACGGCGACATTTCCGAGATCACTTACGCGCGCACCGGCGCCTCGCGCGTGGCCCGCACCACCCAGCGCGGCGTGTACGCGTCCACGCGCCTGCGCCTGGCCGAGCCGCTGTCGCTGATCGCCGGTGCGCGGCTCAGTTCGTGGACGACGCGCACGCACAACTTCAACGCCAGCGGCGTCTACACCGGCAGCAGCGGGCGTTACCGGGTCAGCGACGAAGTCACGCCATACGTCGGCCTGGTCTACGCGCTCACTCCGGACATCTCGGCCTACGCCAGCTACACCGAGATCTTCAATCCGCAAAACTACAAGGACAAGGACAACAACCTGCTGGCGCCGGTGCAAGGATCCAACCGCGAAGCGGGCCTCAAGGCCACGCTGTTCGGCGGCCGCGCGCTGCTCGGCGCCGCACTGTTCGAGGCGCGCCAGGACAACTACGCGGTGCGCGACATGAGCCAGCCCGAGGCTTCGCTGCCGGACGGCAGTTCGGCCTACATCGGCATCGACGGCACCAAGAGCCGCGGCTGGGAACTGGACTTCAACGGCGAGCTGCGCCCGGGCTGGACCCTCAACGCCGGCTACACCCGCGCCAAGGTCACGCGTGCGCCCACCGACGCGATCTACGCCAACCTGCCCGAGGACTACCTGCAGCTGTCCACGCAGTTGCGCCTGCCCGGCGCCTGGCAGCGCCTGAGCATCGGCGGCGGGCTCAGCTGGCAGAGCGCGGTGCGCGGCTACAACATCCCGCGCCCGGTCGGCGACGGCAGCGGCGCCGAGACCGCGGTCACCGTGGTGCAGGACGCGTACACGCTGGTGCACCTCAACGCGAACTACCAGCTCGGCGCGCAGTGGACCGCGACGCTGGCGGTGCGCAATGCGCTGGACAAGAAGTACTGGGCCAACCTGGACTACCAGAACTACGGTGAGCCGCGCTTCGTCAGCTTCACCCTGCGCTGGCGCTACTGAGGATCGGCAAGGCGGTGGCTGTTCCTTCTCCCATCGGGAGAAGGTGGCCCGTAGGGCCGGATGAGGGTACGGGCGCAGCCTCGTGTACCCAACTCCGCGAGCCGCTTCGCGCCGAACCCTCACCCCAACCCCTCTCCCGGTGGGAGAGGGGCTAGCCGCTTGTTTCCTTCTCCCCTCGGGACCATGGCCCCCTTTTCGGGGGAAGGTGCCCCGAAGGGGCGGATGAGGGTACGGGCGCAGCCTCGTGTACCCAACTCCGCGAGACGCTTCGCGCCGTACCCTCACCCCAACCCCTCTCCCGGTGGGGGAGGGGTTAGCTCACTTCTGTTCCTTGCACGGATCGTCGCGGCCGATCAGGCGGCCCAGGCGCGAGCGCGGTTCGCACGGCGGCGGCGCCGGTTGCGCGGCCTTGGCCGCGGCCGCGGCGGCCGCCGCGCGCTGTTGCTGCAGCTGCGCCAGCTTGGCCTTGATCTGCGGCATCGCCGCCAGCGCGGCCTTCTCGCCTTCCAGGATGGCGGCGTTGCGCTGGGCGAAATCGGCGGCGCCGATGTCGTTGACCTTGGGCCGGATCACGATGTCCGCGCGCGCCAGTTCCTGCTGGCCCAGGCGCTGGCCCATGATCGCGATCGACTGGTTGACGATGCCGAGCATGCCGGCCGGGTTCTTGCCGCTGGCCTTGCTGGAGATGTCCACCGCGACCACGAAGTCGGCGCCGAGCTGGCGCGCGGCGTCCACCGGCACCGGGCTGACCACGCCGCCGTCCACGTAATGGAACTTGCCGATGGTCACCGGCTCGAACACCCCGGGAATGCTGCTGGAGGCGCGCACCGCCTGGCCGGCGTTGCCGCGCACGAACACGGTGCGCTCGCCGTCTTCCAGGCGTGTGGACACCGCGGCGAAGGGCTTGCCGAGCTTTTCGATCGGGCGGTTCTTGAGTTGGGCGTTGACGTAGTCCTGCAGGGCCTGGCCCTGCACCAGGCCGCCGGAGAACAGGCGCATGTCGCGGATGCTGGTCTCGTCCAGCGCCACCGCGGCCTGCTGCATCTGGAACGCGTCCATGCCGCTGGCGTACAGCGCGCCGACCACGCTGCCGGCGCTGGTGCCTGACACCACCACCGGCTCCAGTCCGTTGGCCTGCAGCATCTTGATCACGCCGATATGGGCGAAGCCCTTGGCCGCGCCGCCGCCCAGGGCGATGCCGATGCGCAGCGGCTTGGCCGCGGCGGTCGGTGCCGGCCCCACCACCACCGGTGCCGGCGTCGCCGGCTTGGGCTCGCCGCCGCACGCCGCGAGCAGGCCGAACAGGGACAGGGACAGGAGCAGGCGCGGAGAACGGAAGGCGGTCATGGATGCGGCGTCGTGGAAGGAGAGGGCGGAGCCGGCGCGAGCATACCGGGATCGGCCTGCACCGCCCACGACCGGAGGTCATGCACGCTGGCGCACGCGGCGGCGCCGCCGCGCGAACGCGGCGCCGGCTACCAGCGCAGCAGGCGCGGGCCGAGCGCGGCGCCGAGCGCGGTCGGCAGCGCCATCCCCAGCGCGTACCAGAGTGCCCAGAACGGGACCGCCATCTCCGGGCAATGGAGGCAATAGGCCATGGTCGCCAGCGCGCCGCCGAGCAGCCCGCCAGCGGCGCCGGCCGCGCGCAGGCGGGTCGGCGCCAGTCCGCGCAAGGCCCAGAACACGCTGGCGAAGGTCGGAATCGACAGCAGCGCGATGTTGAACGGACAACTGTGCCAACTCTGGCCCTGCAGCAACGGCAGGCGCAGGTCCGCCGGTGCCGTCCACAGCGCGGCGATGGCGGCGATCCACACCGTTGCGACCGGGACGCCGATCGCGACGGCGGCTGCGCCGACCCGCCGCCCCGGCGTGGCCAGGCGCCAGGTCGCCAGGCCGGCGCCGGCGGCCATGCAGGCGGCGAAGCCCAGCTTCGCCCAGAACTCCGGATCGACGGCCGCCGCGGCCAGGTCCGGGCGGACACCGAACACCGCCGCCGCCAGCAGCAGCGCCCCCAGCATCCCGCACGGCAGTGCCAGCGCGAACCGCCGGGCGGAGACATGCCGGTCCACGCGCAGCGGTTCCTGCGCCAGCAGCGCGATCAGCTCATCGGTCTTCATGTCGTACTCCTGATCTTCAGCGCCAGCGCCTTGAGTCCGCGATGCACGCCGATCTTGACCGCCGATTCGGACATGCCGGTCAGCCTGGCGGTCTCGCTGACCGACAGGCCTTGCAGCTTCACGTGCACGATCGGCAGGCGGTGCCGGTCCGGCAATTGCTCCAGCAGCCGGCCGATCTCATGGCGGGCGTGCGCCGGAGCGTCGTCCGCATGCGCGAACAGGTCGTCGGCGGCATCCAGCGGCAGCTGCAGCGGACGCTTGCGCGCGTGCGCCCGGTAGAAGTCCAGCAGCTTGTACCGGGCGACCGCATATACCCACGCGGTCAACGGTTCGCCGCGGCGGTAGGTGTGGCGGCTGTTGTGGATGGCCAGCAGGGTCTCTTGCAAGATGTCCTCCACGTCATCGGGCGCGTGGGTCAGGCGTCGGCGCAGGAAGCCGCGCAAGTGGGCGCTGAGCTCGTCGAGGAAGGCGCGGTAGTCGCGCGCGTCGCCATCCAGGCCGGCCACGAACAACAGGCGCAGACGCACCTCCACCGCCTGCAGCCCGTCCAGGCGGCTCATTGCGCCACGCGGCCGGCGGCCGGGCGAGGGACGCGGCGGGAACGGCGGAGGACGGACATGCGGCGTTCTCCAGGGCGGCCTGGCGGACGCCGGACAGGCAGGATACGACGGCGCTGTCCTGGCCGCAGGACCGTCCCCCCGTGCCCGCCCGTCATCGCTGCCGCCACCAGGCAGCGCCAGGCGCCGCAGCCGGTCGTGCAAGGCGGGCAACGCACGCGCCCGCCGCCGCGACGGATCGCGCTGCAGGCGCAGCCCGTCCGTCCACGGCCGCCACCGGCATCTGGCTGTTCACGGTTGCTTCCCCGTCTGTGGTCATGTCAGCGGTAGTTCGCCGCATCCGCGGCGGCGGTTACAGCCGCCGCCGCTTTCTTTTTCACCCGCATCGGCGACCGGCTGTAACCGCGGCGGCGTTCGCCGCGAATGCAGAAGGGTTCCGGCCACCGCGTGCACTCTCGGCCCGGTCCGTCCCTTCCCTTTTCCGCAGGAGCATTCCCATGAACGTACGCAACGCTGCAACGGCGGCCCTGACCCTGGCCGCTCTCGTCGCCGGAGCCGCGATGGCTCAGGGCGCCGATCCCGCTTCCCAGCCCAAGCCGATGGAGAAGTGCTACGGCATCGCCAAGGCCGGCCAGAACGATTGCAAGGCCGGCGCGGGGACCAGTTGCGCGGGCACGTCGAAGCGCGACTACCAAGGCAACGCCTGGAAGAACGTGCCGGCCGGCACCTGCGTCGGCATCAAGACGCCGAAGGGCCATGGCACGCTGACCCCGGTCGGCGCCTGAGCGCGGCGCCGCGGCCATGCAGCTCGGCGCCGGCATCGGCCTGAAGCCGCAGCACTACGCGCAGGCGCTGGATTGCACTGCGCCAGGGCTGTGGTTCGAGGTGCACCCGGAGAACTATCTGGTCCAGGGCGGGCCGCGGCTGGCCTGGCTCGAGGCGATCGCCGCGCGCCACCCGCTGTCGCTGCACGGCGTATCGCTGTCGCTGGCGGCCGATGCCGATCCGGACGCGCGGCACCTGCGCCGTCTGGCCGCGCTCGCCGAGCGGGTCCGGCCGTGGCAGGTGTCCGAGCACCTGGCCTGGTCGGTCTGGCGCGGCCGCTACCATCCGGACCTGTTGCCGGTACCGCGCAGCGCCGCGGCGCTGGCGCGCGTGGTGAGCAATGTCCAGCAGGCACAGGAGGCGCTCGGCCGCCCCCTGGCGATCGAGAACCCGAGCCATTACCTGGCGCTGCCCGGGCACGCGTGGAGCGAACCGGAGTTCCTGGCCGAACTGGTGCGCCGCAGCGGCTGCCGGCTATTGCTGGACATCAACAATGTCCATGTCAGCGCGCACAACCTCGGTTTCGACGCCTACGCCTATCTGCACGCCTTCCCTGCCGATGCGGTGGTGGAAGTGCATGTGGCCGGCCATGCCGAGGATGCGGCGGACGAGCGGACCCTGCTGATCGATTCGCACGATGCGCCGGTGGACGACGCGGTCTGGGACCTGTACGCGCATTTCCTGGACCTCGCCGGGCCGCGGCCGACGTTGATCGAGCGCGATGGCGACGTGCCCGCGTTCGAGGCGCTGCTGCTGGAGCGCGATCGCGCGCAACGGCTGCTGGAGCGGGCCGCGACGCGTCGGCGGTGGGCGGCATGAATGCGTTGGCGCAGTTCCAGGACGGGTTCGCGCGCGCGCTGTACGGCGATGGCGACGCCGGCGGCCTGGCGGCGCAACCGGGATTCCGCATCTATCGCAACACCGTGCTGCGTGCCTGCATCGACGCGCTGCAGGCGAATTTTCCGAGCGTGCAGCGGCTGGTGGGCGCGGCATGGTTCGAGGAGGCGGCGCGTGCCTATGCCCGGCGCTGCCCACCCGACGATGTGCGCCTTTTGAACTACGGCGACGACTTCGATGCGTTTCTCGCCGCGCTTCCCGAGGCCCGGCAACTGCCCTACCTGCCGGGCGTGGCGCAACTGGATCGCAGCTGGCGCGAGGCGCATGTCGCGGCCGATGCCGCGGTACTCGATCCGCAGGCCGTGGCCGCCTTGCCGCGCGAACAACTGGCCGGCGCGCGCATGGCCGTGCATCCGAGCGCGCGCTGGCATTGGTTCGAGGCGCTGCCGGTGTACGCGATCTGGTGCGCGCAGCGCGATGCGGCGCCCGTGCCCGAACTTGCGTTGCGCGGCGAAGGCGCGCTGCTGCTGCGGCACGGCGGCCAGGTGCATCGGCAGGCGCTGGGCCTGGGCGGTTGCGCGCTGCTGGAGGCCTGCCGCGGCGGCGCCACGCTGCAGGCCGCCGCAGCGCAGGCGCAGCAGGCCGAGCCGGCGCTGGCCTTGGCGGACACGTTCGCGACGCTGCTGCGCGCCGGCGCGTTTTCTTCCCTCGACCTTTCTTCCACGCAAGGAATTCCATGACGCCCCCTCTCGCTTCTTCGGACCCGCGCGCAGCGTGGAATCGTCTCGCCGCCGCGCTGTCGCAGCGGGTCGGCCACTCCGCGCTGGCACTGCTGTTCCGGCTGTCGATCGCCGCGATCTTCTTCCTGTCCGGACGTACCAAGGTCAGCGGCGTGCTGACCATCACCGACAGCACCTACGCGCTGTTTCGCGAGGACTACCGCGTGCCGCTGCTTGCGCCGGAACTGGCCGCGCACCTGGCCGCCTACTCGGAGCACCTGTTCCCGTTGCTGCTGGTATTGGGCCTGTGCACGCGGCTGTCGGCGCTGGCGTTGCTGGGCATGACCGCGGTGATCGAGATCTTCGTCTATCCCGATGCCTGGCCCACGCACCTGAGCTGGGCCGCGCTGCTGGCGTACCTGATCGCCCGCGGTGCCGGCCGCGTATCGCTGGACCGGCTGCTGCGCATCGCATGATCGTCGCATCGCGCTGTAACCGCGGCGACGCTTGCGCCGAAGTACCTGCCGCCAATTCGGCATCCGTCCATCACCGAGGAACGTCCATGATCGCTACCCGTACCGTCACCGGTTTCGCCGCCACCGCCGCGCTGCTCGCCGTCGCCGCCGCCAGCGTCCCGGTCACCGCCAGCGCCGCTACCAAGGGCGATGCCAAGCTCGTCGCCTGCTATGGCATCAACAGCTGCAAGGGCCAGTCCGATTGCAAATCCGGCAGCCACGAGTGCAAGGGCCAGAACGCGTGCAAGGGCCAGGGCTTCAAGGATGTGACGGTGAAGCAGTGCAAGTCGGCCGGCGGCTCGCTGACCGCGCCCGCCGCCTGAGGCGACACCTCTGTTCCGGCCGGCGCCACGCGTCCGGCCGGGACGACCAACGAGACCTTGCGCCAGATGGACACGATCGCGCCTTTCCATGGCTTCGGGTTGGGCCTGCGCCCGCCGCACTATCCGCTGTATCTCGAGGAGCCGCCCGCGCTGGATTTCGTCGAGGCGATCTCGGAAAACTTCATGGTTGCCGGCGGCCGGCCGCTGCATGTGCTGGATCGGGTGCGCGAGCGCTACCCGGTGGCGCTGCACGGCGTGTCGATGTCGCTGGGCTCGGCCGACGGGCTCGATCGCGACTATCTGCTGCGGCTCAAACATCTCACGCGGCGCGTGCGCCCGCTGTGGGTCTCCGACCATCTGAGCTGGAGCGCGGTCGCAGGATTCAATTCGCACGATCTGCTGCCGCTGCCCTACGACGGCGAAGC
Organism: Xanthomonas sp. JAI131; assembly: GCF_013410075.1. NCBI lineage: Bacteria > Pseudomonadati > Pseudomonadota > Gammaproteobacteria > Lysobacterales > Lysobacteraceae > Xanthomonas > Xanthomonas sp. JAI131. The sequence continues at coordinate 620,542 of NZ_JACCCN010000004.1, forward strand.
GCTGGACGTGGTCTGCGCCAACATCGCCCACGCCCAGGACGTGCTGGAGCGGCCACTGCTGCTTGAGAACCCGTCCACCTATCTGGCCTTCGCAGGCGCCATGAGCGAAGCGGCGTTCCTGCGCGAGGTATGCGCACGCACCGGCTGCTATCTGCTGCTCGACGTCAACAACGTCTATGTCAGCGCCGTCAACCATGGTGCCGATCCGCAGGCCTATCTGGACGCGCTGCCGTGGGACCGGATACGCCAGGTGCACCTGGCCGGGCATAGCCAGGGCCGCGAGCTGTTGATCGATACCCACGACCAACCCGTCTGCGACCCGGTGTGGGCGCTGTACGCGACGGTGTGCCGGCGTATCGGCACGATGGCGACCATGATCGAGCGCGACGACCGGATCCCGCCGCTGCCCGAGTTGCTGGACGAGCTGCAGATCGCCCGGCGCATCGCCGCCAACGCGGCACGTGCGGCACGCGCGGCCGCATGAGCCTGCTCGACCTGCAGCGCCGTTTCTCGGGTTGGCTGCGCGACCCCGCGGCCGATGCGGAGGCCTGCCTGGATGCGCATCAGCGCCCGGGCCTGCGGGTGTATCGGCATGCCTACCGCGCGCAGCTCGGCGACGCGTTGCGCGACACCTACGCCACCACCCTGGCCTGGCTGGGCGACGCCGCGTTCGACGCGGCCGCCGCCGGCTACGTGGCGCGGCATCCTCCTTCTGCCTGGAACCTTGGCGCCTACGGCGACCGCTTCGGTGCTTACCTGCGCGTATGCCATCCCGAGCGTCCGGAGCTCGCCGACCTGGCCTGGCTCGACCTGGCCCTGCGCCGCGCCTTCGATGGGGTCGACGCTGCGCCGGTGACGCTGGCGGCACTGGTCGGCGTTGATTGGGAGCAGGCGCGCCTGCGCTTCGTGCCGACCCTGCGCCGCCGCCGCATGCGCAGCAACGCCGCTGCGATCTGGCTGGCACTGTCGGAGGGGCGTGCGCCGCCCGCGGCGGTACGCCTGCCCGAGGCGGTGACGATCCGGGTCTGGCGCAAGGGCTTGTCGCCCTATTTCCAGAGCATGTCGCCGCTGGAGGCGCGCATGCTGCGCGATGGCCTGGCCGGATTGCGCTTCGGTGCGTTGTGCCGGCATGCGCCTGACGACGATCCGGCGCTGGTCGGGCGGGTACTGGAACAGTGGTTGCGCGACGAAGTGCTGGAGGCGGTCGTGCCAGGGTGAGCGGCGCACGCATGCGCCGCTACCGTCGCGCCGGCGCCGCCTCAGAAGTTGTTGTCGCCGTCCAGCATCCGGCCCAGGCCGCCGAGCACCGAGCCTTCGCCGCGGTTCTGCCCGCCGCCCTGCGGCGCGGCGGCGAACATGCGTCCGGCCAGGCGCGAGAACGGCAGCGATTGCAGCCACACCTTGCCCGGGCCGGTCAGCGTGGCCAGGAACATGCCTTCGCCGCCGAAGAACATGCTCTTGATGCCGCTGACCGGGCGCACGTCCATGTCCACCGTGGAATGGAACGCGACCACGCAGCCGGTGTCCACATCCAGGCGTTCGCCGGCGGCCAGCTCGCGCTCGACCACGCAGCCGCCGGCATGCACGAACACCCAGCCGTCGCCTTCCAGCTTCTGCATGATGAAGCCCTCGCCGCCGAACAGGCCGGTCATGATCTTGCGCTGGAAGTGGATGCCCAGCGACACGCCGCGCGCGCCGGCCAGGAAGCTGTCCTTCTGGCAGATCAGGCGGCCGCCGTGCTGGTCCAGCTTCATCGCCAGCACCGTGCCGGGATACGGCGCGGCGAAGGCGACCTTGGCCTTGCCTTGGCCCTGGTGGGTGAACACGGTGGTGAACAGGCTCTCGCCGGTGACCAGGCGCTTGCCGGCCGAGAACAGCTTGCCCATCAGCCCGCCGCCCTGGCTGTTGGAGCCATCGCCGAACACGGTGTCCATCTGCACCACGGCGTCCTTGAACATCAACGCGCCGGCCTCGGCGACCGCGCTCTCGCCCGGATCCAGCTCGATCTCCACGAACTGCATCTCGTGGCCGACGATGCGGAAGTCGATGTCGTCGGCGCGACCGCTGCCGCCGGGCGGGGGTGGCAGATCCGGTGGCAGGCTGGCTGCGCTCGCGCCGCGCAGTTCGTCGATCTGGTCGGCCGGTTTCCAGCCGCTCTGGCCCTGGCGCCAGGCCATGGCGGTGGGGTTGGTGCGGGCGAAGGCGATGGCGTCGGCGTCGTCGAACGGGCCGGAGCGGGTCTGCTCGCTGCCGGTCAGGAAATACCACTGGGTCATGGCTGCAGGTCCTTGGCGGAAATCTGCGGCGAGTCTAGCCCGCCGTCCCGGTCGGTTCGCATCTGCCCAAAGGCATGGGCAAAAAATGTTTCTGCAGGAGCAGCTTCGGTCGCGATGCACCGGAGCGGCGCGATCCCTGGGATCGAAAGCGTCGCGGCTGAAGCCGCTCCTACAGAAGAGCGGGCTTGGACCGGTACAAGCGGCACGCACGCGTTTGTAGGAGCGGCTTCAGCCGCGACCAATCGATCGATCACCGCAGCGCCCTACAGCGCGCTCTCCGGCCGCACCTGCAGGGTCGCGGCTTCCGCGGCGCAGTCCTGGGCCGGCATCAGGCCCTGCGCGCGTGCGGCGGCGATCTCCTTGCGCGCGCCCTCCAGATCGGCGCGGAACGCCGGGTCGGCATGCAGCCGCGCCACCGTCGCCGCGCCCATGAAGCGGCCGGCCAGCACGTCGCTCTGCCAGTGCACGTTGCACACCAGCCGGCTTTCGCCGTAGTTGCGGCCGCGGGCGATCAAGGCGTCGATGCGGTCGGGCGCGAGCTCGCCGAGGATCAGCGCCCAGGCCCAGCCGATGGCGCTGTGCCCGGAGGGATAGGCGCCGCTGTGGCGCAGCCCGTCCTCGTCGTCCGGGGTGCAGACCGGCTGCTGGTTGAGCATGAACGGGCGCGGCCGCCGGTAGTGGTTCTTGGCCACCTTGGTCGCAGCGCTGGCGTCGATGCGGCTGCGTTCCAGCAAGGTGTACAGGTGCGGGGTGCGCTGCGCATCGATGGGCACGCCCAGCGCGCAGGCGAACTGGCCGGCGCCGGCCGGGAAGCTCAGATCGGCGTCGCGTGCGGCCTGTTGCCAGCGCGCGCTGCCGCGCAGCGCCAGCGCCTCGCGGTTCACCGCCTGGTCCAGCGCCTGCCCGGGCGAACCCTCGGCCGGCGGTGCCGGCACCAATTGCAGGCTGGCCGGGACCGCGGCAGGCGCGAGGTAGCCGACCGCCTTGTCCGGCTCGGCCGCGCCCATCGCCTGTGCCGGTACCGGCGCACGGGCGGGCGACGTGCTGCACGCGGCGAGCGCGAGCGCCAGCAGGGCGAGGGCGGCAGAACGGAAACGGAAGGCAGGGGACGCGGGCATGCGATCTGGGGCGGGCGGCGAGGGATCGGCCAGTGTACGGCCGGTGCCATCGCGCGGCAGGCCGCCATGGCGCCGGTCGGAGGGTGGCTGCCTGCAGCAGTCAGGTCGATGCGTCCAGCGTGCGCGCGAGGTGGGTCGGACCGGGATGGCAGCATCATGCCGAGCGGGCGGCGCAACCTGTGGGAGCGACTTCAGTCGCGACGAGCCTTACCGGTAATGCGTCGCGACTGAAGTCGCTCCCACAAAAAAGCCCGCGCCAACCGTAACACCTGGGTCGCATGCTCCAGCGCTGGGCCTCCCAGGGCGAAGTGCAGCAGCAGGCGCACAGCGGCTGTCGTGCTACGCAGCGGGGTCGCCACGCCCGCGGCGGAGGCCTCAGCCCTCGTCGCGCTCCTGCCGCGGCGGGAAGCGCAACACCACCCCGCGCGGGACCGAGGGCGGTTGCCACAGCACCGGCACCTGCGCCGGCGGAGGCGGCTCCAACTCGTCGTTCAAGGGCGCCAGGGTTTCCTCGTCCTCGTCTTCCCAGCTGTAGCGCTTGCGCGGCGGCAGCGGGTCGCGGTGGCGCAGCAGCAGGGCCGCGACCGCGCCGCCCAGTGCGCCGCCCAGGTGCGACTGCCAGGACACGCCGGCCTCGTGCGGCAGCACCGTCACCAGCATGCCGCCGTAGAACAGGAACGCGATCATGCTGGCGGCGATCGCGGCGCGGTCGCGGCGCAGCAGTCCGAGCACGAACACCAGGAACAGCAGGCCGTGGGTGACGCCGCTGGCGCCCAGATGGTGGCTGCCGGGTTCGCCCAACAGCCACGCGCCCAGGCCCGAGCCCAGCCACAGCAATGGCAGCGCGGCCAGGGTGGCGCGTGGGTACACGCTGCCGGCCAGGGTGCCCAGGATCAGCAGTGCGCCGGCATTGGCGGCCAGGTGTTCCAGCGACCCGTGCAGCAAGGGCGCGGTCAGCAGCCCGAGCAGGCCGCTGGCCTGCTGCGGTCCCACCGACCACGGCCGCCAGTCGAACAGGCCCTGGCTGGCGAACACCGCCACCAGCACCGCGATCAGCGCCAGGCTGGCGTTGAAGGCGCGCAGGATCCGGGCCCGGTCGAAGCGGTCCTGCGCCTGCGCATCGTCGGCAGGCGGGGACGGGGAGAGCGGAGAAGTGTCCATGGTCCCTGGATGGCGGCGCCCATCGCCCAAGGCAAGGCGCCGCCGGTGGGAGGGACTGGCCGCGGCCGCGGGACAATCCCGCGGCCGCGGCGCGCCTCAGTGCGCCGGCTTGGCCGGGCGCAGCAGGCTCAGCGCCACCGTCGCGCCGATGATCAGCGCCACCGCCAGCAGCGAGACCAGCACCGGGATCTTGTACAGGTCGATGATCAGCATCTTGGTGCCGATGAACACCAGCACGATCGCCAGCCCGTACGGCAGCAGGTGGAAGCGGTCGGCCATGCCCGCCAGCAGGAAGAACATCGCGCGCAGGCCCAGCACCGCGAACACGTTGGAGGTCAGCACCAGGAACGGGTCGGTGGTGATCGCGAAGATCGCCGGGATGCTGTCCACCGCGAAGATCACGTCGGTGATGGCGATCAGCATCAGCACCGCGAACAGCGGCGTGTACCAGCGCTTGCCTTCCTGGGTCACGCTCAGCGCGTTGCCGTGGTACTGCGGGGTCAGGCGCAGGTGCTTGCGCATGAAGCGCAGCACCGGATTGGCTTCCAGATCCGGCTCCTTGCCCGCCGAGAACCACATCTTGATGCCGGTCAGCAGCAGGAACGCGCCGAACACGTACAGCAGCCAGTGGAACTTGGTCAGCAGCACCGAGCCGGCGAAGATCATGATCGCGCGCAGCACGATCGCGCCGAGCACGCCGATCACCAGCACGCGCTGGCGCTGCTCCTCCGGCACCGCGAAGTAGCTCATGATCATCAGGAACACGAAGATGTTGTCGACCGCCAGCGACTTCTCCACCAGGTAGCCGGTCAGGAACTCCAGCCCGTACTGGTTGCCGGTGGCCACGTCGATGGTCTCGCGCAGGTACCACCACAGGCCGGCATTGAACGCCAGCGCCAGCCCGATCCAGCCCAGGCTCCACCACAGCGCTTCCTTGAAGGTGACCTTGTGCGGACCGCCGTGGCGCATCAGCACCAGATCCGCCAGCAGCGCCGCGATCACCACGATCGCGAAACCGCTCCACAACCACACGTTGCCTATCGTTTGCATGGGGAATTCCCGTCAGTGAAGGTTGAACCTCGGGCCGCGGCGGCGAGGCATCCTGGACGGAAACGATGGGGTTCGTTCCAGGGAATGCCTTCGCCACTGCGGCGAAGGTCTCGCTCGCAGCCGATGGTCTGGCTGCCGTTGCACCGGAGCCTGCTGGCTCGAATTGACGGCGACAACGTTGGGAGCTACTCCCCTTCTGCGCCCATTCTTGCGGCTGGCGGCGGTGGCGTCAATCGGGGCGGATACAATGGCGTTCATGAATACTCCCCTGCCCGTAGTCCGCCTCAAGAACGCCTGGCGTTCCAGCCATCCGTGGATCTTCCAGAAACTGGTCGAAAAACCCGCCGCCAAGCCCAAGCCGGGCAGCCTCGTCGACGTGGTCGGGGTGGACGGGGAGTGGATCGGCCGCGGTTTCTACAATGGCCATTCGCGCATCGCCGTGCGCATCCTCGAGATCGATCGCGAGGTGCCGGTGGACGAAGCCTGGTTCGCCGGCAAGATCGCCGAGGCGGTGTCGCTGCGCCGCGACGTGCTCAAGCTGGACGCGGTGTCCGACGCCTGGCGCGTGGTGCATGCCGAAGGCGACGGCCTGTCCGGGCTGGTGGTGGACCGCTATGGCGATCTGCTGGTGGTCGAGTTCTTCAGCGCCGGCATGTTCCGCTACCGCGACTGGATCTACGCCGCGCTGCGCACCCAGTTCCCCGGCGCGCGTTTCTACAGCTTCGCCGAGGAGCACGTGCAGAAGCAGGAGAGCTTCGACTACCGCCCGGTGTCCAGCAGCGGCGAGCGCCCGGAGCCGGCGATCATCAGCGAATACGGCGTGCGTTTCCGCGCCGATCCGGCCGGTGCGCACAAGACCGGCTTCTTCGCCGACCAGCGCGAGAACCGGCAGTGGCTGAGCCAGCAGGTGGCCGGCAAGCGCGTGCTCGACCTGTGCTGCAACACCGGCGGCTTCGCCGTCTACGCCAAGGTGCGCGGCGCCGAGGAAGTGGTCGGCGTGGACATCGACGAGGACGTGATCGAGATCGCCAAGGGCAACGCCAAGCTCAACGACGTGCGGCTCAAGTTCGTGCAGGCCGACATCTTCCCGTACCTGCGCGATGCCGCAGTGCGCGGCGACCGCTACGACGTGGTGATCCTGGACCCGGCCAAGATGACCCGCGACCGCGACCAGGTGATCCCGGCGCTGAAGAAATACCTGGACATGAACAAGTTGGCGTTGGGGGTGGTCGCGCCCGGCGGCCTGTTCGCCACGTTCTCCTGCACCGGCCTGGTCGCCGAGCACGAGTTCCTGGACATGCTGCGCCGCGCCGCGTATTTCTCCGGCCGCACCATCCAGATCCTGAAGGTGGCCGGCGCCGGCGCCGACCACCCGTTCATGGCCCACGTGCAGGAATCGCGCTATCTGAAAGCGGTGTTCTGCCGCGTGCTGAACTGAGCCGCCGCGGCGCGCCGGCGTTCGCCGCGCGCCGCGAGATCGCGTTACCACGGACACGCCGGGCGGGTTGCCGACACACCGCTGGCACTGCTGCGGGCTGATCAGCGCCCGCACGGCCACGTGTGCCGAGTCGGCCACGCCTTCACGCCACAGCGCGTACCGCGCTGCATCGCACGCATCACGCCATTGCCCACTCGGCAACGCGCCTGCGGCGCGCGGCGACGTGCGCAACGGCAACGACGTTCGTCCATCGCATACCGCGCCAATTGCGCAACGTCGGCACTGATAACGCTTACATCGTGGTCTGCATCCCAGCGGATGTACGCATAACGTAGCTTTGTTGCGCCGCACGGTGACAAACGCCGGCACGCGGGATTAGGTTTGCGCCGTCGGGTGATAGCGCTATCACTCTCGGCCAGGTGCCGGGATCTGGTGCCGTCGCCTCACTCGCCGCGGCGGCAGCGCCGCACGGATTTCGATTCGGGTTTGCATATCGGCATTCGCTGTAGCGGGCGGCTTGGTCAGCGTCCGGGTTGCAACGGGCAGCGATGGCGCCCGGCGCCCTTCGGGGGAAGGCGCGATCCATCCATCGATCGAGACGTAGGGGATCACATGCAGGCATGCAGCGATGCGTGTCACGTACCAGGGACCGCTTCGACGTAGGCATGCGCCGCGTCGTACGCCGCAGACGGCGTTGCCCGTCCGACTCCAGCACCGAGGACATTCTGATGCGTCAGCAGTTGAAGAAGTTCCGCTCCAAGGCCATGTTCACCTTCGTCGGCGGGGTGCTGGTGATCAATCCGGCGTTCGCCCAGCAGGCGCCGCAGACCCAGGCGCAGACCCAGACCAGCCAGCAGCAGTCCTCTCCTGACGCGACCACGCTGGACACGGTCAGCGTCACCGGCATCCGCAACAGCCTCAACCAGTCGATGGGGATCAAGCGCGACAACGCCGGCGTGGTCGATGCGATCAGCGCCGAGGACATCGGCAAGTTTCCCGACACCAACCTGGCCGAGTCGCTGCAGCGCATCACCGGCATCTCGATCGAGCGCCGCGACGGCGAAGGCGCGCAGGTCACCGCGCGCGGCTTCGGTCCGCAGTTCAATGCGGTCACCCTCAACGGCCGGGTGATCCCCGGTGCCGACGCGTTCGGCGCGCCGGGCGCGGTGCCCAGCGGCGGCGTGGACGGCGGCACCCGCGCCTTCAACTTCGCCCAGCTCGCCTCCGAGGCGATCACCGGCATCGAGGTGTACAAGACCAGCCGCGCCAATGCGCCCAGCGGCGGCATCGGCGCCACCATCAACATCCTCACCGACCGCCCGTTCAACCACAAAGGCCTGGTGGCCAGCGCCGGCGCCAAGGCCGCGTACGACGACTCGCAGCCGTTCGACAACAAGGTCACGCCGGAAGTGTCCGGCATCTTCAGCTACACCAACCCGGACAAGACCTGGGGCATCGGCCTGAGCGGCAGCTACCAGAAGCGCCGCGGCGGATCGGTGCAGGCGACCGAGAACGCCTGGAACATCCAGCCCTGGACCGGCACCGATCCGGCGCTGCGCCCGGACGCCAACGTGCAGAACGCGCCGGCGATCGGCCAGCTCTACGGCATGCCCAACGACCTGCGCTACGCCTTCTCCGACTTCGAGCGCGAGCGGCTCAATGGGCAGGCGGTGGTGCAGTTCGCGCCGACCGACAGCCTGACCCTGACCCTGGACTACACCTACTCGAGCAACGAGATCACCGAGAATCGTGGCGAGCAGGGCATCTGGCTGCAGCGCGCCAACAGCTTCACCGACCTGGTGTTCGACACCGGGCAGGCGGTGGCCACGCCGGTGTACCTGCGCGACGTGCCCAACGGCGCCAAGGACTTCGGTATGGAGCAGCAGCGCAGCATGCAGAAGTACAAGCTCGGCTCGCTGGGCTTCAATGCCGACTGGCAGGCCACCGACCGCCTGCGCCTGACCTTCGATGCGCACAACTCCAAGACCCAGAGCCTGCCCAACGATCCGGTCACCGGCGGCAGCGCCACCTATTTCAGCCTGGCCGGCACCAATAACTGCACCGCCGGCACCCAGTGCGGCGGACAGTGGGCGCAGGAGCTGTGGTTCAACAACGGCCTGCCGATCGGCGCGCGCACCTGGTACCCGACCGCGGCCGATTCCATCGCCGGCACCAACGGCCTGGTCAACCAGGATTTCTCCCCGGCCGAACTCGGTTCGCAGGTGCTGCGCATCTACTACCAGAGCCAGGTGACGGAGGTGAAGGAAGGGCGCGTCGACGGCCAGTTCGACTTCGACAACGGCCGCTTCCAGTTCGGCGTCAACAGCGCCAAGACCACGATGAACCGGCGCATCAGCGACACCTATTCAACGCTGGGCGACTGGGGCGTGGCCAATGCCGGCAACGAGCCGGGCATGCTGGCGCTGCTGCAGCCGGTCGGCATCACCGGCCTGTTCGAGGACTTCAACGCCAACGGCGCCGCGCCGGGCGCCTGGCGCGGCAACGCCGACCAGCTGGCGTTGTGGGCGGGCAATGCCTATGGCGCGACCACGCGCTACAACCCGCAGTTCAGTTCCGACAACCAGGTCGAGGAGAAGACCCGCGCCGCCTACATGCAGCTGGAGTTCGACGGCGAGCTCGGTGGCATGACCACCAATACCCGCATCGGCGTGCGCTACGAGAAGACCGACGTGATCTCCTCCTCGGAGGTGGCCACCCCGGTCGCGCTGGAATGGCAGGCCAACAACGACTTCCAGCTGCTGCGCTCCGACGAGGTGCAGCTGTTCAGCGAGAAGCACAGCTACAGCTACGTGCTGCCGAACCTGGACTTCAGCATCAACCTCACCGACACGCTGAAAGCCCGCGCTTCGTTCGGGCAGAGCATCGCGCGTGCGCCGTACAACAACCTGGTGGTCGGCTCGACCCCGGGCACGCCGGGCGGCTCGATCCTGATCAACCCCTCCACGCGCGCGTCCGGCAGCACCGAGAACCCCAGCCTGGACCCGCTGGAATCCAACAACCTGGACCTGGCGCTGGAGTGGTACTTCGCCGACGCCAGCTACGTGTCGCTGACGTTCTGGGACAAGCGCGTGTCCAACTTCATCGGCACCAGCGTCACCCGCGAAACCATGTACGGCCTGCGCGACCCCACCTCCGGGCCGGATGCGCAGGCGGCGCTGGCCTTCCTGCAGAGCGGTGCCTGCGCCGCGCAGGTCGGCGCCGCCGGCAACGACGTGGCGGCGGCCTGCTCGGCCAACGACACCTCGCTGTTCTCGGCGATGGCGCTGCTGCGCAACGCCGCGGCCACTGGCGGACTGGGCGCCTACAACGGCAGCTCGGCGCAGACCCTGGCGCTGGAGAACGCCTACGACCTGGTCGGCGAGGCGGACGATCCGCTGTACGAATTCGACGTGTCGCGCCCGGTCAACCAGAACAAGGCCAAGATCCACGGCTGGGAACTGGGCGGGCAGTACTTCCTCGGCGACACCGGCTTCGGCGTCTACGCCAACTACACCCTGGTCAAGGGCGACGTCGGCTTCGACAACACGGTGCTGGACCGCGACCAGTTCGCGCTGCTCGGCCTCAGCGACACCGCCAACGTCATGCTGATGTACGAGAAGTACGGCTGGAGCGCGCGCCTGGCCTGGAACTGGCGCGACGAGTACCTGATCGCGGCCAACCAGAACGGCTCCAACCGCAACCCGTACTACGTCGAGCCTTACCAGCAGTTGGACCTGAGCGTCAGCTACGCGATCACCGACAACCTGTCGATCGGCTTCGAGGCGATCAACATCACCAGCGAGGACGTGCGCTGGCACGGCCGCTCGGAGAAGCAGGTGATCAAGGTGCTGGACCAGAGCCCGCGCTATACCCTGGGCGTGCGCTACAACTTCTGAGCCCGGCAGGCCGCGCGCGGCGATGGCCGCGTGCGGCAACGGCGCCCACGCCGCAGCGCGTCTTGCGGGCGCGGCGCTTTGCTGCAATGGTCGCGTGGCGCCCCACCCAGTTCCGCCACCGATCCGCCGGAGTCCAGATGGCCCGATACGAATTGCTCAACAACGTGGCCCACCAGGACCTGCGCGTGATCCTGCGCTTCGGCCCGGAGTTCGGCGACGCCACCGGCGTGGTCCAGGCGTTCCCGACCGAATACGCCGAGTTGCAGCGCGAGTATCCGATCCTGCTGCGCAAGGACCCGGACGGCGGCGGTTTCCAGTCGGTGGCGCTGCTGGGCTTCGAGCAGCAGGAAAACCTGTTCCTGCAGGACGCGCGCTGGAATGCGGCGTACCTGCCGGGCATCGTCGCCAAGGGACCGTTCCTGATCGGATTCCAGGAACAGCACGAGGACGGCGTGCTGCGCCGCGAACCGGTGATCCATGTCGATCTGGACCACCCCCGGGTGAGTTTCGACGAAGGCGAACGGGTGTTCCTGCCGCAAGGCGGCAACAGCCCGTATCTGGAGCACATCATCACCGTGCTGCGCGGCATCCGCGACGGCGTGGAAGGCGGCGACGCCATGTTCGCCGCCTTCGATGCGCTGGGCCTGATCCAGCCGCTGCGCATCGACGTGCAGCTCGGGCAGGAACACAACGTGCATCTGGCCGGGCTGTACGGCATCGACCGCGAACGGCTGGCGGCGCTGGATGCGGCGTCGCTGCATGGGCTGCACCGCGCCGGGTATCTGGAAGGGGTCTATCTGCTGCTGGCGTCGCTGCACAACATGCGCCGGCTGATGGCCGAGAAGCAGCGCCGCCTGCAGTACGTCGGCGTGGACGCGGTCGCCTCCGGGCAGGCCGCCTGAGCGGCGTGGACGCGTTGGCGGCGATTGCCGAGCGCAGCGATTGCCGGGCCGGCGCAGTGCCGCTGGCCGACCTGCTCGCCGCCGGCGAACCGGTGGTGTTGCGTGGCGTGGCGCGCGACTGGGCGCTGGTCCAGGCCGGCCTGCGCGGCACGCGCGAGGCCATGGACCTGTTGCGCGGGCACAGCAACGGCCGCGCGCTGCAGTACTCCTACGGCGCGCCGGAGATCGCCGGCCGGCCGTTCTACAACGACGACTTTACCGCGTTGAACTTCGAAGTGCGGCGCAGCGACCTGCACGGCCTGCTGGAGGCGATCGCCGCGCACCTGGACGATCCGCGGCCACCGGCCTACTACCTGGCCTCGCTGCCGGTGGACGACAGCCTGCCTGGATTCCGCGCTGGCAACGATGTGGACTTCGCCGCGCATGGCATGCAGGTGCGGCCGAGCATCTGGATCGGCAACCGCATCACCGCGTCCTGCCACTACGACGCGCCGAACAACCTGGCCTGCTGCGCGGTCGGCCGGCGCCGCTTCACCGTGTTCCCGCCGGAGCAGATCGGCAATCTCTATCCCGGCCCGCTGGAGCCGACCCCGGGCGGGCAGGCGATCAGCGTGGTGGATTTCGCCGCGCCCGATGTCGCGCGCTACCCGCGCTTTCGCGACGCGCTGGCGCACGGCCGCAGCGCGGTGCTGGAACCGGGCGATGCGCTGTTCCTGCCCAGCCTGTGGTGGCATCACGTGGAAGGGCTGGAGCCGTTCAACGTGCTGGTCAACTACTGGTGGAGCAGCGCGCCGGCCCATCTGCCGGCGCCGATGCAGGCGCTGTATCACGCGCTGTGGGCGATCCGCGACCGGCCCGAGGCGGAGAAGGCGGCGTGGCGGGAGATCTTCGACTACTACGTGTTCGGCCCGGCCGAGCGCGCCGGCGCGCACCTGCCGGCGCCGGCGCGGCAGCTGCTCGGCCCGATCGACGACACCCAGGCGCGGCAGCTGCGCGCGATGCTGCTGGCCAAGCTCAACCGCTGACCACGGACCCCATCCAGGGCCGCGCGCCGCCGCGCGCGCCACCATTCATCACTGCAGGAGAGACGACGCAATGGCCCAGATACGCAAGGTGGTGATCGCGGGCGGCGGCACGGCGGGCTGGATCGCCGCCTGCGCGCTGGCGCACCAGTTCCGCGAGCTGCTGGACATCACCCTGATCGAGTCCGAACAGATCGGCACGGTCGGCGTCGGCGAATCCACGGTGCCGCCGATCCGCAGCTTCCACCGTTTCCTGCAGATCGACGAGCAGGAGTTCCTGCGCAGCGTGGCGGGCACCTTCAAGCTCTCCATTTCCTTCGAGAACTGGCCACGGCACGGCGAGCGCTACATCCACCCGTTCGGCCTCACCGGGCAAAGCACCCTGGTCTGCGCGTTCCACCATTTCTGGCTGGAGGCGCAGCGGCGCGGGATGGTCTCCGACCTGGGCGACTACTGCCTGGAAACCGTGGCCTCGCGCGTGGACCGCTTCGCGCTGCAACAGTCGCCGCCGGTCAACTACGCCTACCACCTCGATGCCGGGCTGTACGCGCGCCTGCTGCGTCGCCACGCCGAGCGCCACGGCCTCAAGCGCGTGGAGGGCAAGATCCAGCAGGTGCGGCAGCACGCCGAGAGCGGCTTCGTCGAGGCGCTGCTGCTGGAAGACGGCACGCTGATCGAAGGCGACCTGTTCATCGACTGCACCGGCTTCCGCGGCCTGCTGATCGAGCAAACCCTGCACACCGGCTACGAGGACTGGAAGCAGTGGCTGCCGTGCGATCGCGCGGTGGCGGTGCAGACCGAGGCGGTGACGGCGCCGGTGCCGTACACCCGCGCCATCGCCCACGCCGCCGGCTGGCGCTGGCATATTCCGCTGCAGCACCGCGTCGGTTGCGGGCTGGTGTTTTCCAGCGCGCACCTGTCCGACGACGAAGCGCGCGCCAAGCTGCTGCACGACGCCGCCGCGCCGCCGATCAAGGAACCGTGGCTGGTGCCGTTCCGCACCGGCCGCCGGCTCAAGGCCTGGAACAAGAACGTGGTTTCCTTGGGCCTGGCCAGCGGCTTCATCGAACCGCTGGAATCCACCAGCATCCACCTGACCATCGCCGCGGTGATGCGGCTGATCACGCTGTTCCCCACCGACGGCATCGCCCCGTCGATGGCGGACATCTACAACGACGTCAGTCGCGCCGAGATGGAACACGTGCGTGATTTCATCATCCTGCACTACCACGCCAACCAGCGCGACGAACCGATGTGGCGGGCCTGCCGCGAGATGACATTGCCCGACTCGCTGCAGCAGCGGCTGCGCGCCTGGCGCGAGCGCGCGCACGCCTGGCAGGGCAGCGACGAACTGTTTCGGGTGGATTCGTGGATCCACGTGCTGCTCGGCCAGGGCATCGTGCCGGCGCAGCACCACCTGCTGGCGCGCGCGTTGCCGGACCAGCAGCTGCAGCAGTTCCTCGACACGATCCGCCAGCCCATCGACCGCGCGGTGGCGCAGATGCCGTCGCAGCAGGACTTCATCGCGCGCTATTGCCAGGCCGGGCCGGAGGTGTGGGCGGGACGCGCTGCAACCGCGGCGCCGGTGTCGGCATGATGATGCGTGCCGCCGCTCGCGGCGTGCCGCTTGCCGTGCCAGCGGACGACCGGTCGGTGGCATAGTGCGGCGCGGCCTCGCCGCGGATCGAGGGGAGGTCGTCGTGCACAGACCAGCAGCAACCGCTTGCCCGGACCCGGCGTCGCCGCTGCGCTACCCGCCCGGCTATCCGCCGACCGGCAGGCGCGAACGATTCTTCATCGGCGTCAGATGGCTCGGCCCGGATCTGTCGTTCTTCGGTCGATTGTCGGCGCAGCAGAAGGCGCGCAGCGTCGATCTCATGGAACTGTGGGGTGGCGGCACGCGGCAGCGGGCGGCAAGCGCAATCGGGGCGATCCTGGCGCGGCGGCTACGCTGGCCCGGTCCGTGTTTCCTGCCCGACGACGTGTTCGCCGTCGTCTGCGGCGGACCGCGCTTCGAGATGCTCGACACCGGCGCCGACGTGGAGGATGCGATCGGTGAGATCCAGACGCAGCTCGGGGTCGCACTGCCGGCGTCCTTCTGGGAAGGCACGGCGACGTGGACCCTGGGCGAGGTGGTCGATGCGTTGTTGGCGGCGGGCGCGGCCTGGGCCGAAGCCTGCGCGTCGCCTACGCCTGGCTGAGCCGGCGCCGCCGCGCCGCGCGGCGGGTTCGATCGTGCAGGGCGACCTTGCGTGCCACCCGGATGCACTCACCTACCCGTCGCGGGGCAACCCGGCAGGCATGGCATGGCTATCATCGAATCGTCGCCCCGTTCGAGAGTTCCTGCGCATGAACCTGCACGCCCTGTGTCTTTCCGTGTCGTTGGCGCTGGCCGCGGCGCTGCCGGCGCATGCCGTCGACTTCACCAAGGCGGAACTGGCGCGCGCCACCGCGCTGCAGCAGCGCCTGCTGACGCTGGATTCGCATCTGGATACGCCGGCCAATTTCGAGCGCGGCGATTTCGACATGATGGCCGCGCACGCCGGCAATCGCCTGGCGCAGGTGGACTATCCGCGCATGGTGGCCGGCGCGCTGGACGGCGGCTTCTGGGCGATCTACACCGGCCAGGGCGACCGCAGCGCGCAGGCGCACCTGGACGATCGCGACGCCGGGCTGCAGCGCCTGATGGCGATCCACGCGCTGCTCGCGGCGCACCCGCGGCAGTTCGGCATGGCCACCACGCCGGCCGATGCGGCGCGGATCAAGGCCGCCGGCAAGCGCGTGGTGTACCTGAGCATGGAGAACGCCAGCCCGCTGGTCGCCGATCCCACGCTGCTGCGCTTCTACTACGCGCAAGGCCTGCGGCTGATGAGCACGGCGCATTTCCTCAACAACGAGTTCGCCGATTCGGCCACCGATCCGAAGGGACCGGAATGGCATGGCTTGAGTCCTGCCGGGCGGGCGCTGGTGCAGCAGGCGCAGAAGCTGGGCATCGTCATCGACCAGTCGCATGCCTCCGATGCGGTGTTCGACCAGCTGATCGCGCTGTCGCCGGTGCCGATCCTGCTCTCGCACAGCGGCGCGCGCGCGGTGCATGCGCATCCGCGCAACATCGACGATGCGCGGCTGAAGGTGCTGGCCGCGCACGGCGGGGTGATCCAGATGAATTCCTACGGCGGTTACCTGATCGACAACGGCGCCAGCCCCGAGCGCAAGGCGGCCGAGCAGGCACTGATCGCCAAATACGGCGGCTGGGAGCATCTGCAACTGGCAGACGGACCCAAGCTCGGCGAAGAGATGAAGGCGCTGGATGCCAAATATCCGGTGCGGCAGGCGACGCTGGACGACTTCTTCGCGCACCTGGACCACGTGCTGGCGCTGATCGGCCCCGAGCACGTGGGCATCGGCATGGACTGGGACGGCGGCGGCGGGGTGGTCGGCATGGAGGACGTGTCCGACCTGCCCAAGATCACCGCCTGGCTGTTGCGCAAGGGCTACAGCGAGCAGCAGATCGCCGCCATCTGGGGCGGCAACGTGCTGCGGGTGATGCAGCAGGCGCAGGAGTGGGCGGCGGCGCAGGCGCGCGCCGGGTCTTCCTGAGACCTGTGCCGGCGCGGCCGTCTCGCGCGATTGCGCCTGGCCGTGGCGCTTGGCCTGGCGCCCGCCGAGGGCCGAAGGCGGGCGTAGCCCGGTCGCCGGAGTGCGCAGCGCCGCACGCGCCGAACCGGCGCCGTCGCATCGGCTAGCATCGGGGCAACCATGAATATCGTCATCGCCCCGGATTCGTTCAAGGAAAGCCTGTCGGCGCTGGAGGCGGCCACGCAGATCGAGGCGGGCTTTCGCGCCGTGTTCCCGGCGTGGACCTACCTCAAGGTGCCGGTCGCCGACGGCGGCGAGGGCACGGTCGCGGCGCTGGTCGCGGCCAGCGGCGGCCGCATCGTCGGCCGCACGGTGACCGGACCGCTGGGGGAGCCGGTCGAGGCCTTCTTCGGCATCGCCGGCGATGGCCGCACCGCCGTCGTCGAAATGGCCGCGGCGAGCGGGCTGGCGCTGCTGCCGCCGGCGCGGCGCGACCCGCTGGCCGCCACCAGCTATGGCGTCGGCGAGCTGCTCCTGGCGGCGCTGGATGCCGGCGCGCGCAAGCTCATCGTCGGGGTCGGCGGTAGCGCCAGCAACGACGGCGGCGCCGGCATGGCGCAGGCGCTGGGCGTGCGCCTGCTCGACGCCCAAGGCCATGCGCTGGATCCCGGCGTGGGCGGTGGTGCACTGGCGAGGCTGGCGCGGATCGATGCCAGCGGCCTTGATCCGCGCTTGCGACAGTGCGTGATCGAGGTCGCCTGCGATGTCGACAATCCGCTGACCGGGCCGGCGGGCGCCTCGGCGGTGTTCGGGCCGCAGAAGGGCGCCACGCCGGCGCTGGTCGCCCAGCTCGACGCCAACCTGCAGCACTACGCCACGGTGATCGAAGCCGACCTCGGCATCGCGCTCGCCGGGTTGCCCGGCGGCGGCGCCGGCGGTGGCCTGGGCGCGGCGCTGGTGGCCTTTCTGGGCGCGCAGCTGCGCCCGGGCGCGGACATCGTCGCCGAGGCGCTGGGGCTGGACGCGCTGGTGGCCGACGCCGACCTGGTGATCACCGGCGAAGGCCGCCTGGACAGCCAGAGCGTCCACGGCAAGACGCCGCTCGGCGTGGCCCGCATCGCCAGACGCCACGGCAAGCCGGTGGTCGCGATCGCCGGCGGGTTGGGCGTCGGCGCCGAGCTTCTGCACGCGCACGGCATCGACGCGATGTTCGGCGCGGTGCAGCGCGCCTGCACGCTGGAGCAGGCGCTGGCCGAGGCCGCGGCGAACCTGCGCCTGGCGGCCAGGAACGTGGCCGAGGCGATCAGGATCGGGCGCGGCCTGGGACGCTGACCAGAGTGTGGCGTCGCACGCATGCGACGTCTGCCGCGTCCGCAGGCCCGGGTTCCTGACGCGTACCGGCCCGATACCCATGGGGGTCCGACTCCCGTATGGCCCACTGCATCGACGCAACCATACGCACCACAATGGTGCCAATCCAGGCCGCATCTGGTGCGCACCGGGCCTATTCAGCTACAATGTAAACGATTACAAGAAAAGGAATTGCCTCTCCATGAGTACCCAGAACCTCCCCGAACGCGCGCCGCTCAGCCCCAAGTGGCAGTTCCGCTTCGACTTCTTCGACCGCCACGGCGGGCCGGCCTCGCCCGGCTTCAAGCCGGCGTTCAAGGCGCTGCCGTCGTTCGGCGACCGCCTGAAGATCAACATGAACTTCTTCGCGTTCTTCTTCGGCTGGATCTACTTCTTCATCCTCGGCCTGTGGCGCAAGGCGATCGTGCTGATCGGCATCTCGCTGCTGATCGGCGTGCTGTCGTTCTTCCTGCCGAAGATGGTCGTCAACGGCCTGGGCGTGGCCTATTCGGTGCTGGTCGGCATGATCGCCAACTACGCCTACTACCTGGAAGTGAAGAAGGGCAGCACCAGCTGGAACCCCTTCGAAGGCATGCGCTGGTGGTAATCCGCTCGCGCCGCGCCGGCTGAGTCCGCGCGGCGCGCGCCCAGGGCATGCCGCCGCTTCCCCGCGCACATCTCGCGGGGGCTGGGCACACGCCCTGGCCACGACGCAACGCTGTGTCGTGGCGGGACGGCTTGAGTCTGCGGGCGTCGGCGCCTACCGTGGCGCCTTCGCTGCCAGGCTCCCCCATGTCCCCACACGCTTCCCAGGCCGATGCGGCACCCGCCGGCCTGTCCTCCGGCCTGATCGCGCTGTTCGCCGCCGCCTGCGGCCTGGCGGTGGCCAACATCTATTTCTCGCAACCGCTGATTGGCATCATCGCGCCGGAACTGCGCCTGCACGCGGGCCTGGCCGGGCTGATCGTGGCGCTGACCCAGCTCGGCTATGGCGCCGGCCTGCTGTTGCTGGTGCCGCTGGCCGACGTGGCCGAGAACCGGCGCCTGGCGATCCTGCTGCTGGGCGGGGTGGTGCTGGGCCTGCTCGGCATCGGCCTGTCGCAGTCGGCGACCGGGTTCCTGATCGGCTCGTTCGTGGTCGGCGTGTGCGCGGTGGCCACGCAGATCCTGGTGCCGTTCGCCTCGCACCTGGCGCCGGAGGCCAGCCGCGGCCGCGTGGTCGGCACGGTGATGGGTGGGTTGCTGGCCGGAATCATGCTGGCGCGACCGTTTTCCAGCTTCGTCGCCGCCAGTCTGGGCTGGCGCGCGGTGTTCTTCCTGTCCGCCGGCATGATGCTGCTGTTGATGGCGGTGCTGCGCTGGCGCCTGCCGCAGCGCCGGCCCGCGCAGCGCGCGTCCTACGCCGCGGTGCTGGCCTCGCTGCCGCGCCTGTATGCCGCCACCCCGCTGCTGCGCCGGCGCGCGTTCTACCAGGGAATGATGTTCGCTGCGTTCAACGTGTTCTGGACCGGCTCGCCGCTGTTGCTGGCGCAGTCCTTCGGCATGGACCAGCGGCACATCGCGCTGTTCGCCCTGGCCGGCGCCGCCGGCGCCCTGGTCGCGCCGCTGGCCGGGCGCATGGCGGACCGCGGCTGGACCCGCCCGGCCACCGGCTGGGCGCTGGCTGCCGCGGCGCTGTCGTTCGGCATCGGCGCCTGGGCCGCGCACGCGCACGCGCTGTTGTGGCTGGTGATCGCCGCGCTGGTGCTGGATGCGGCGGTACAGGTGTGCCAGGTGCTGAGCCTGCGCAGCATCTACATGCTGGCCCCGGAGCAGCGCGGCCGCCTCAACGGCCTGTTCATGACTTCGGTGTTCGTGTGCGGCGCCGCCGGGTCGTTGCTGGCCGCGGCGGTCTTCGCCTATGCCGGCTGGCCGGGGCTGTCGTTGCTCGGCGCCGGCTTCGGCACGGCCGCGCTGCTGTTCTACTTCAGCGAATTCAGGCGCGCGGTGGTGCCGGCGCGTTGAGTGCGCTTCTGCCTGGATCGGGTGACGCTCGCATCCGTTCCAAGGCATGCATTCATGGCAACCGGCAGGACCCGGCGCCGCACGATTTGTCCCTTCTCCCGTTGGAAGCAGGCCCCGCAGGGGCGGACGAGGGTACGGGCGCAGCCTCGTGCATCCACACTCGGCGAGACGCTTTCGCGCCGGACCCTCACCCCAACCCCTCTCCCGAGGGGAGAGGGGCGATGCGTGGCGGTCGTTATTTTTTCCAGAACTGCCATTTCGGCGCCGGCTTGCTCGCCGCCGTGGGGGTTGATGGCGGGGCGAGGCTGCCTTGCAATTGGGTCAGGCGATCCAGCGCATCGAAGCCAAGCGTGATCCGGCTGCCGCCGCGCGTGGCGACGGTCTGCCCGGGTTCGCGCTGCAGCGCATAGCCCTGGTCGTCGAGGAAGCCTTCGGTCATCGCGCGGTGGTCGAGCGGGAACTGCGCGACCAATTGTCCGAGCAGGCTGAGTACGCGCGGATCGTCGCACGGCGCGAACACCGCGGCGGGGACGTCGTCGAGCAGGAAGAACAGCGCACCGCCGCGGTACGGGCCACGGTAGTAGCAGCGCGCGCTCAGCGCGGCGGCGAGCAGGGCAATCGTATGGCCTTCGTCGTCCAGCGGCAGCGACGCCGTGGCCAGTTCGGCCGGACCGTCGCGCTCGCCACGCTCGCGCAGCGCGTTCGCCGCGACCAGCAGGTTCTCCGGCAGGTTGCTGGCGGTGTTGGCCCAGGCCCACAGCCAACTGGCGCTGTCCTCGGCGGCGCTGCCCAGCAGTTGCACCGGGAAGTGCAGGTCGTCGCCGAAGTGCGCAATGCCCTCGGCCAGATCCAGGCGCCAGCCGCGTTCGCCGAGCAGGTCGGCCAGCGCCATCTGCCGGGCGAAGGCGCTGCCGATATGGCGCGCCAGCAGGGCCTGGAAGGCCGGCGTCACGGTCGCGGTTCCCCGCGCTGCAACAGGCTGTGACGGCGCCCGTAGAGCAGGTAGGCGACCACGCCGATCCCGTTCCACAACGCGAACCACTTCTGCGTGGTGTGCGGCAGGCTCCAGAACAGGTACAGGCAGCCGCCGATCGCCAGCGGTGCCACCACCCACGCCAGCGGCGTGCGGAACTTGCGCACCCGGTCGGGCTCGCGCACGCGCAGCACCAGCAGGCACGCGGCCACCGCGATGAACGCGGCCAGGGTGCCGGCGTTGGCCAGCGCGGCGATCTCGTCCAGCCGCGCCACGCCGGCCAGCGCCGCCACCAGGATCGCGGTGAACAGCGTGGTCGCCACCGGCGTGCCGGTGCGCGCGCTGACCTTGGACAGGCCGCGCGGCAGCAGCCCGTCGCGCGACATCACGAAGAAGATCCGGCTCTGCCCGTACAGGAACGCCAGCAGCACCGTCGGCAATGCGATCACCGCGGCCGCGGCGATCAGCGTCGCCGCCTTGCCCTGGCCGAGTTCGCGCAGGATCAGCGCCAGCGGTTCGGCGCTCTGGCCGAACACCGTGTAGCTCATCGCGCCGACCGCGGACAGCGCCACCAGCACGTAGATCAGGGTGCAGCCGACCATCGAGCCGAGGATGCCGATCGCCAGGTCGCGCTCGGGCTTCTTGGTTTCCTCGGCCGCGGTGGAGATCGCGTCGAAGCCGTAGAAGGCGAAGAAGATGATCGCCGCGGCCGCCATCACCCCGCGCTCGACGCCGTCGGCGCCCATCGATTTGGCGAAGCCGAACGGCATGAACGGCTCCATCCGCGCGCTGTCGAAATGCGGCAGCGCGATCACCACGAACACGGTCAGGGCGACGATCTTCACCGCCACCAGCACCGCGTTGACCGTGGCGCTGGCCTGGGTGCCGAGCATCAGCATGCCGGCGACCACGAAGGTGATCAGCACCGCTGGCAGGTTGACCACGCCGCCGGCGTGCGGCCCGGCGGTCAGCCACAGCGGCAGGTCCACGCCTACGCCCTTGAGGAAGCCGACCGCATAGCCCGACCAGCCCACCGCCACCGTGCTGACCACCAGCGAGTACTCCAGGATCAGGCTCCAGCCGACCACCCAGGCGATGCTCTCGCCCAGCGCGATGTAGCTGTAGGTGTAGGCGCTGCCGGCGGCCGGCATCAGCGTCGCCATTTCCGCGTAGGCCAGCGCGGCGCAGGCGCAGATCGCCCCGGCCACGGCGAACGACAGCAGCACCGCCGGCCCGGCCAGATGCGCGCCGACCCCGATCAGGGTGTAGATGCCGGTGCCGACGATCGCGCCGATGCCCAGCGCCACCAGGTGCGGCCAGCTCAGCGTGGGCACCAGCCGGCGCCCGGCTTCGTGGACGGTGACCAGATCGAGCGACTTGCGCCGGAACAGGAACGACATGCGGGCCTCGGGGAGCGACAGGACAAGCCCGCGAGTGTCGCCGAATGCGGTGCAGCAATGCTATGCCCGGCCGCCTTGCCCGCCGGCGGGATGGTGGCGAACGCCGCTGGCATCGCGATGCGCGGCCACCGTCGCCGTCGCGCTCGCTACAACCCGATCCGCTCGGCCAGCCGCACCAGTTCGGCGAGCGAGCCGGCCTTCATCTTGCGCATCGCCTGGCCGCGCCGCACCTTCACCGTGATCTCGCTGAGCTGCAGCCGTGCGGCGACCTGCTTGTTCAGCAGCCCCTGCACCACCAGCCGGGTCACCTCCTGCTCGCCCGGGGTCAGCGTCGCCCAGCGGCCGCGCAGTTCGGCCAGCGCGGCCTCGCGCTGGCGGCGCTCGCGGTCGCGGGCGATGCCGTGCTGGATCGCGTCGAGCAGGTCCTGGTCGCGGAACGGCTTGGTCAGGAATTCGATCGCACCGTTCTTCATCGCTTCCACGCTCATCGCGATGTCGCCGTGGCCGGTGATGAAAATGGTCGGCAGGTTCAGTCCGGTCTCGAGCAGTTGCCGGTGGAATTCCATGCCGCTCTGCCCAGGCATGCGGATGTCCAGCACCATGCAGCTGGGCGCGTCGGCCAGCGGGTGCTGCAGGAATTCGCGGCTGGAGCCGAACGCGTGCACCTGCAGGTCCACCGAGGCGAACAGGTCTTCCAGCGCGGCGCGGATCGAGGCGTCGTCGTCGATCAGATAGACCACCGGGCGCTGTTCTGACAGCGGCAGGTTCATGGGCGAGCTCCTGGTTTTGCGATCGGCAGGCACACGCCGAACACCGCGCCGCAGGGGCTGCGCGGCGCGGCCCAGATGCGCCCGCCGCTGGCTTCGACGATGCTGCGGCTGATGCTCAGACCGATCCCGATGCCGTCGGGCTTGGTGGTCCAGAACGCGTCGAACAGGCGCGCCTGCGCCTCGGCCGACAGGCCGACGCCGGCATCGGCCACGGTCAGCCGCACCGAACCCGCATCCTCCTGCGCGGTGCCGATCAGGATCGACCGCGCCTCGGCCGGCGTGTCCGCCATCGCCTCCATCGCGTTCAACAACAGATTCACCACCACCTGCTGGCTCTGCACCCGGTCGGCCAGTACCGGCGGCAGCGCCGGCGCCAGTTCCACCCGCACCGCGATGGCGTTGCGCTCCAGTTCGCCGCGCGACAGCGCCAGCACGTCCAGCACCGCGGCGTTGAGGTCGAACGCGCTCTTGCGCGGCGCCTCGCCCTTGCTGAGGCTGCGGATCCGCGCGATCACCTCGCTGGCGCGGTTGGCGTCGTCGAGGATCCGCTGCAACGCCGCCTGCGCCCGCTCCAGGTTCGGCGGCTGCTGGCCGAGCCAGCGCTGGCAGGCATTGCCGCTGGTGACGATCGCGGCCAGCGGCTGGTTGACCTCGTGCGCGATCGAGGCGGTCAGGCTGCCCAGGCTGCGCGCGCGGGCCAGACGCAGCAGCTGCGCCTGCGCGGCGTGCGCGGCCGCCTTGGCGCGCTCCATCTGCACCGCGATGGACGTGGTCACCGCCACCACCACGATGCTGATGGCCGAGTTGATCACCCCCACCCGGTACGCGCCGGCGGAGCTGAGCTGGAAGCTGAGCACGATCAGCACGATGCACGCGCCGGCGAGCAGCAGCATGCCCATGCGGGTGAGCAACCGCACCGCGAACAGGATCACCACCGTGTAGAACAACGCGGCGGCCACCCCGTAGTCGGTCAGCGTATCGGCGGCGAAGATCGCGCCCAGCGCCAGCAGCAGCGCCGCCAGCGCGAGCAGGCGGCGATGCGGCGAGGGCGAGGTGAAGCAGCGGGTCATCGGCGTCATGGCGGTGGGCGAATGCGGGTGCGGGGCCGGGCGATCAGCCTTCGGCCCCGGCGTTCCAGAACGCCTGTTGTACACCGGGTTCGCCTTCCAGGTGCTGGATCACCGTATCCAGCTCTTCGGCGCGCACCGCGGTCGCATACAGCGTCGCGGCGATCTCCACGTCGTGCTGGCCGAACGGATGCTGGTCCACCTCGCGCGCCGGGTAGTGGGCGGTCTCCAGCAGCTCGATCAGCCGCTCGCGCACCTCGCCGTGCACGCCGCGGGCGCAGATCACGTAGAACACGTAGGTCGCCTCGATCGAGGATTCCTCCAGCGGCCGGCGGTTGATCCGGTTCACCACCGGGCGCAGCAGGGTGTTGCTGAGCAGCACGAACAGCGCCGCCAGCACCGCCTCGGCGACCAGCCCGGCGCCGGCGCAGGCGCCGACCGCGCCGGACCCCCACAGCGTGGCCGCGGTGTTCAGGCCGGTGACGTTGGCGCCTTCCTTCATGATCGCGCCGGCACCGAGGAAGCCGATGCCGGAGACCACGTAGGCCACCACCTGCACCGCGCCCTGGGTACCGCCATGGATTTCGAACAGGCGGTCGCCGAGCGAGACGAAGATGGCCGCGCCGACCGCGACCAGGGTGTTGGTGCGCAGGCCGGCGGTGCGCTGCCGCACCTGCCGCTCGAAGCCGATGAGCGCGCCCAGCGCGAAAGCGGTGGACAGGCTCACCAGGGTGTCGAGCAGCGAGGCGAGATTGAACAGGCGCAGCGCTTCCATCAGCGCGGCGACCGGTGGCGGAGCGGAGGGGTCATCGCAATGCCTGCGGAGATGTCGGACGACAGGGACCGGGCATGATGCGGCAGATGCGTGGCAATCGCGCGTCGCAGCGCCGCCACCGAATCCGACCACCACCCCAGCATCCTCTGCCGCCAGCCCGGCAGCATCGCCACGGCGGGACCGGGCTGGCACAGGCGCCGCCGCGCTGGCCGCGACAGACGCACCAGCACGCGGATGCGGTCCTCGCCCGGCAGCAGCGACAGCGCATCGGCGAGCACGCGCCCGGGGAAGCCGGACAGGGCCTTGGCAAACGCGCGCACGCCATGGGCGGCGAGCAGCTGGCACAGGATATCGGCGCGGTGCATGGCCACCGCCGCGCGCAGCGCGCGTTGCAGGGTGCGTTGGAAACGGGACGTGTACAGCACCATGAGAACCTCCTTCCGGCGCGCTGCCGGAAGGGGCGCCTCACCCTTGCGGATGGGCGGACGTCTCCGGGGCGGGACCGGGCAAGCGGGAAAAGGACAGCGCAGGCGGGAGCGTGGCGATGGCGCCACGCGGATGCGGGTCGGGGTCCATGGCGGTCTCCTGATGAGGGCGGAACGTGCGCGGTTGCGGCGTCGGCGGCGGACGCAGGCGTTGCGGGCGTGGACGCGGCGGCGGCATTGGCGCTGCGACAAGACACGGCGTCCGCACGCCGCCAACGCGGGCGAAAGTGGGGACGCACGAGGTCTTGCCGCGCTGGCCGGGCTGCAGCTTCGCGACGCGGCAAAGCTTGGCATACGTGGCCTGGCGACGGCCACCGCGCATGCGGCGCTTTTTCATGGCCATGCGCATCGCCCGCCTATACCAACGTATCGCCATGGGCAAAGGCAGCGCCGCGGCGGCACGCGCTGCGCAGGAACGGTTACGGCATGCCGTTGCGGCCGTGCGCCAGAAAGCCCGGGCGTGCCGACAGGCGTTCGTAGTACGCCGCCACCGCCGGCAGCGGCGGCCGCTGCATCGGCGTGGCCATCCAGCGCTGGGTGGACAGGCCGAGCACGATGTCGGCCAGAGTGAAGTCCGCGCCCGCCGCATAGGCGCCGGTGCGCTGCAGCTGCGCGTCGAGAATGCCCATGTGCCGGTGCCAGCCAGCCACGCCCTGCGCCAGCGCCTGCGCATCGCGATGCGCGGGGCTGTCGCGGACCAGCGCCATGAAC
Source organism: Xanthomonas sp. JAI131 (assembly GCF_013410075.1). NCBI lineage: Bacteria > Pseudomonadati > Pseudomonadota > Gammaproteobacteria > Lysobacterales > Lysobacteraceae > Xanthomonas > Xanthomonas sp. JAI131. The sequence goes on from NZ_JACCCN010000004.1 coordinate 646,519, forward strand.
GCGTAGCGCCAGGCGTTGTTGAGTTCGGTGGCCTGCCAGTCCATCCACTGCTCGACCGTTGCCCGCGCCTGCGGCGCGGTCGGCAGCAGGTCCGCACGCTGCTGGCGCGCCGCCAGGTAGCGGCAGATGCTGTTGGACTCCCACAGCACGAAGTCGCCGTCGCGCAGCACCGGCACCAGCGCGTTCGGGTTCAATGCGCGGAACGCCGGCGTGTCCACCGCGGCGAAGCCGGTACCGTAGGGCAGCTGCTCGATCTGCAGATCCAGTTCCGCGCACAGCCACAGCACCTTGCGCACGTTGATCGAGGACGATTTGCCGTAGAGGGTGAGCATGGAAATCCGGGCCAGGTTGGAGCGATCGAGCCTGCATCAGTACGTCGCCCTGTGCAATGCAGCCGCAGCGCGGTCGCCGAGATGGCGCGGACCGTGGCGCGCCTGGCTTGCACCATCGGCAGGCCCTCCGCGCAGGCACGGCAGTGCGAAGGTCGCCGCATGGCGCAGCGCCTGAGACGCGGCCGGCTACACTGGCGGCATGCAAACCGATCCCCATTTCCTGATCCTGGCCGGCCTGCTGTGCGCCGTGCTCGTGCTGCTGCTGGCGTTGTTGCTGCGCCGGACCAACCACACGGCGCTGGAGCAGGCCCTGCGCGAGGAACAGCGCGGCGGCCGCGGCGAACTGCGCGAGCAGCTCGACAGCCTGGCGCGGCAGCAGGACGCGCGCAGCGAAGGCTTCGCCCGCCATCTCACCGACCTGTCCACCCGCACCGACCAGCGCCTGGACCTGCTGCGCGAGGCGCTGACCGAAGACGCGCGGCGCGGCCGGGTCGAGGCCGGCGAGGCGCAGCAACGCGTGGCCGAACTGCTCAACCAGCGCCTGGTCGAAATGCGCAGCCAGCTCGACGCCTTCGGCCAGCAGCAGGACGCGCGCATGCTGCACTTCGGCCAGCAGCAGAGCGAGCTGATCGCGCGCATCGACGCGCACCTGACCGCGCTGCGCGAGACCCTGGTCGAGGACGCGCGCAAGGGCCGCCTGGAAGGCGCCGAGTCGCAGCAGCGCTTCGCCGACACGCTCGGCCAGCGGCTCAACGAACTGATCCAGCGCAACGAGCAGCGCATCGGCGAGATGCGCAGCACCCTGGAAGAGCGTTTGAAGGAACTGCAGGCCGACAACGCGGCCAAGCTCGAGCAGATGCGCGGCACCGTCGACGAGAAGCTGCAGACCACCCTCAACACGCGCCTGGACGCCTCGTTCAAGCTGGTCTCCGAACGGCTCGAGCAAGTCCAGCGCGGGCTGGGCGAGATGCAGCAGCTGGCCACCGGCGTCGGCGATCTCAAGCGTGTGCTGAGCAACGTCAAGAACCGCGGCGGCTGGGGCGAAGTGCAGCTGGAGAACATCCTCGAGCAGACCCTGACCCAGGAACAGTACGCGCGCGGCGTGCGGGTGCGTCCAGAGCGCAACGAGGCGGTCGATTTCGCGGTGCGCCTGCCCGGCCGCGGCCACGAGGACACGCCGGTGTGGCTGCCGATCGATGCCAAGTTCCCGCGCGAGGACTACGAGCGGCTGCTCGACGCGCAGGAGCAGGGCGATGCGGACCAGGTGCTGGCGATGGGCGCGCAATTGGAGCGCGCGATCCGGGTGCAGGCCAAGTCGATCAGCGACAAGTACATCGCGCCGCCGCACACCACCGATTTCGCGGTGATGTTCCTGCCCACCGAGGGCCTGTACGCCGAAACCCTGCGCCGGCCCGGCCTGGCCGACCTGCTGCAGCGCGAGCACCGCATCGTCATCGCCGGCCCCACCACCGTCACCGCGCTGCTCAACAGCCTGCAGATGGGCTTCCGCACGCTGGCCATCGAGAAGCGCTCCAGCGAAGTGTGGGGCGTGCTGGCCGCGGTCAAGAGCGAGTTCGGCAAGTTCGCCGGCATCCTGGAAAAGGCCGAGAAGCAGATCAGCACCGTCGGCAAGAGCCTGGGCGATGCCAGCCGCAAGACCCGCACCATCGAGCGCCGCCTGCGCGGGGTGGAGACGCTGGCCGATGCGCAGTTCACCCCGCTGCTCGATCTCGAGTTGCCCATCGCCGATGCCGAGGCGGACGAGGATCCGGCGCGCGACGAGCAGGAATAGCCGGTATCGGTCACGCCACGCACCTCGCCGCGCTGCGCGGCGCGTGGCGCAGCGTCTGGCCGAAGTGCCGCGCGCGTTGCTTCGAGTTGCCCATCGCCGATACCGGCGACGACGATCTCACGCGCCAGGACAAGAAAGCGGCGCTATCGCGCACGCCCATGCACCCGCTCGCCACAGGCGCATTGCGATACTGCGCGCCGAAACCTGGCCGAATGGAGACGCCGATGTCGATGCGATGGTACCTGCCCCTCTTGTCCTGCCTGTTGCTGGCTGCCTGCAGTAGCGGTCCACGCCCGCAGGCGACCCCCGCGGCATCCGCGCCGCAGGCGGGCGGCGATGGCGCCGCTGCGGCCGACGCCGCGGCGTGCACGGCACAGGGCGGCAGCCTGCGCCCGCTCGGCCGGCGCGGGCTGCTCAAGTGCGTGATCCCGTTCGCCGATGCCGGCAAGACGTGCAGCGACAAGAGCCAGTGCCGCGGCGACTGCCTGGCGGTCACGCCGGTGCCCACCGGCGCCGCCGCGCAGGGTGTATGCCAGCGCGACATCAGCGAGAACTACGGCTGCCGGCAGGCCGTGCAAGGCGGCGTGGGCGGATCGCAGGTCTGCATCGACTGAGGGCGGCGCGCGCTCCAGCGCCGAGCGGGGCGCGCTGGGTCTGCCATCACCAACCCGCAGGGCCGCTCTGCGCGCGGGGCAGCGTCATGACCGGCGTGGACGCATGCGCGCTCCTGCCCCGTGCACGGACAGGAGCGGCACGGTTTGCCCGGATGAAGCACACGCCCAGGTCGACGCGCGATAGCCGCTGCGCGGCCAGGCGCCTATGCTTGCGCTCCATCTTGCTGCAGGAGTCGCACGTGAACCAATCGATCTACGAGATCCCGTTGACCACCATCGATGGCCAGCCCGCATCCCTGGCCGCGCATCGCGGCAAGGTGCTGCTGGTCGTCAACGTCGCCTCCAAGTGCGGCCTGACCAAGCAGTACGAAGGGCTGGAAGCGCTGTACCGCGAAAAGCACGCCGCCGGGCTGGACGTGCTCGGTTTCCCGGCCAACGACTTCAAGGGCCAGGAGCCGGGCAGCGAGGCGGAGATCCAGCAGTTCTGCCAGCTCACCTACGACGTAACCTTCCCGATGTTCGCCAAGATCGCGGTCACCGGCGAGGCCACGCATCCGCTGTACCGCGCGCTGATCCAGGCGCAGCCGCGCACCGAGGGCGAAGGCCCGATGCGCGAGAAGCTGGTCGGCTATGGCATCGAGCCCAATCCGGCGCCGGGCGTGCTGTGGAACTTCGAGAAGTTCCTGATCGGCCGCGATGGCCAGGTGCTGGGCCGCTTCGCCCCGGACGTGACCGCCGAGGACCCGCGCCTGCGCACGGCGCTTGAGGCGGCGCTGGCCGCCTAAACGCCCGCGGTGTCCGCAGCCTGCTGGATGCCGCAGGCGCTGCTGGCTATCCGGATGCACTGCAGGAGGGGCTTCAGCTCCGACAATTCGCCGAGCGCGTAACGATTCCTGGCTCCGTTCGTCGCGGCTGAAGCCGCTCCTACAGGAGCGCGGCTGGCTTGCTGAGTGCACGATAGGAGGGACGCTGGTCATCGGCTCCGGGATCGACGGAGGTCGGAGCTGCTTCCATGCGTTCATCGCTTCGGAAGGCCGAACGCATTCGGAGTCGTCTCACGGCGGCAGCATTACGGCCAGCGATCTGATGCGAAGGCGTCCCGATGGTTGCCGCGATGGCGCTCAGTCTGCTGCGGTTCTTGCCGGCACTTTCGCCGCCGCCGTCTTTGCTTCTGCCTTTGCAGTTGCAGTTGCAGTTGCAGTTGCTTTGGCTATTGCTGTTGCTGTTGCTTTTGACTTGCCGGGTTCCCTTCCGCAGCGGCGGATGGACCGGGGAAAAACCCCGAAGGGGCGGCGCACATGGATGTGCGCCGTTCGCGGCAGGGGCAGGATGCCCCTTCCGCGAATCCCCGGTGCATCCGCGGACCCGGAGCGCGCAGCGCGGAGGGCGCGAGGCAGGGCGCGCTTTCTTTTGGTTACTTTTCTTTGCGCGAGCAAAGAAAAGTGACTCGCCGCAAGGCGAAAGCTTTTGCCTTTGCGGTTGCCGTTATCTTGGTTCTGGCATTGAGGCATTGAGGCATTGAGGCTTTGAAGCAAGAGCAAGAGCAAGAGCAAGAGCTTCCGCTGGCGCGGGTCACTTTTCTTTGCTTGTGCAAAGAAAAGTAACCAAAAGAAGCGCTTCACCACAGCCGAAGGCTGGTCAAGCACACCCCGCAGCGCGCCGTCCGCGCTGCGCGCTCCAGGTCCGCAGGCCCGACGGGCATTTTTCGATGGCACTTGTCCGCTACGCGGCCAAGCCCGGGGCAGGCGCCTCGCGGCGCCTGCCCGTTCGCCGGGGCGAAGCAGTGCTTCGCCTTTATCCGGCTCACCCATGTGCCAACGAAAAACGTCGCGCATCCTGCGCGCCGCCCTTCGGGTATTCGCCCGCCGGACCTGCCGCGCTGAGGGGACCCGGTAGATCAAAAGCAGAGCAACAGCAACAGCAACAGCAGGAGCAACAGCAGGAGCAACAGCAAGTACGTTGGGGTGCGGGACATTCGTCGTGCCCATCGCGTGCTGCGCTACGTGGCGTGCACCAATAACCGCTTGCGAGCGCGATGTTCCTACCTTGGCGGTGGCGGGAAAAATCCAGCCACAAAAAACCCGGCCGAAGCCGGGTTTCTTCAGGGTCGCCCGAATCGGCGCGACTCAGCGGCTGCCGCCGCGCCATTCCGGGATCGGCATCGCGTCCACCGGGACGGTCGGATTGGTCTCTTCCTCGCGCAGATAGTCGGGCAGGTCGTTGTCCTGGCGCTTGTTGTGGCTGCGCAGGTCGCCTTCGATCTGGTAGGCACGGCGCTGCATCCACGCGTCGCGGGTCAGCTGGTACTCGTCCGGCGCGTTGTCGCGCATGCTGTCCAGCGACAGCAACTGCGCGCGCGTATCCACCAACTGCAGGCCCTGCAGGCCGATGCGCACGGTGTCTTCCTCGATCTGCCGCAGCGGCGACAGCGGCGCGTCGCCGGCCAGGCCGAACACGTCGCGGACCGTGCGCGGCCCGAACAGCGGCAGCTCCACGTAACGCGAACGGCGCCAGCCCCAGGCGCCCAGGGTCTGGCCGAAGTCCTCGCTGCGCCGCGGCAGCTTGGCGTCGCTGGCCGGGTCGAAGATGCCGCCGATGCCCAGCGTACTGTTCATCACGAACCGGCCCAGGGTCTGCCCGGCCTGCAGCGGACGGCCCTGCAGCAACTGATTGACCATGGTCAGCGGCGAACTGAGGTTGTCGAAGAAGTTGGTCACCCCCAGCCGCACCGGCCGCGGCACCACGTTGACGTAGGCGCGCGCCAGCGGCCGCGCCACGGTGCGGTCGACCACGTTGTTGAACTTGTGCACCTTGCGGTTGAACTTCTCCCACGGATCGTAGCTCTGCGGCACGGCGACGCCGGCCGGCAGGGTCGGATCGGCCACCGGGTTGTACGGGTCGCCGCCGTACAGCGCGGCGTAGTCGTCTTCGGCCGTGGTGGCTGCGCCAGCGGTCGGCGGCACGCTCGCCGGTGCGGCCAGCGTGTCGCCGGCGACGGCGGCCGGCGCGGCCTGCGCATCGGCCGCTGGCGCCGCGTCCATGGCGCCGCTATCGGCCACGGCCGCGTCGGCCGGCGCGGCCTGCACCGCGGTCGCGGCCGGCGGCGGCGGGGAACGCTTGGGGGCACCGGCGCAGGCGCCCAGGGCGGCGGCCAGGGCCAGGGAAGTGAGGATACGCAGCACGTTCATGGGGTCAGCTCGCCGCCAGGGGAGATTGGAAATCCAGGGTCGGCGCCAGCCGGTAGGCGGCGCTCAATTCGGTCAGGCCGGCCGGGGCGCCATGGATGGCGACCTCGGCCTGGCCCTGCGCACGCAGGCGTGCGGCCAGTTCGGCGAGCAGCGCCAGGCCGGCGCTGTCCACCTGCGCCACCTCGCGCAGGTCCAGCGCGCGCGCGCCGGCCAGCAGCGGCAGCGCCGCCGGCCACAGCGCGGTGGCCGCGGCGCGGTCGAGCACGCCGCTCAGCGCGAGCGTGTCGCCGTCGCGACGCAGGCGTGGCTCACTTGCCACTGTTGCTCGCCGGTGCCACTTGCAGCGCGCCGTTGCGCAGATCGGCCGCGACCTGCGGGATCGACTTGGTGCGCAGCGGCGTGTCGAACTGGTTGCGGAAGGTCTGCACGTACGACACGCCTTCCACCATCACGTCGAAGATCTTCCAGCTGCCGCCGACGTTGCGCACCAGGTAATCGACCGGGATCGGGTCGCCGCCGCTGCGCAGCAGTTCGGTGGAGACCTTGGCGCCGCGGCCGCCCGGCAGCGGGGTTTCCGACTTCACCCGCACCTGCGGCTTGCCTTCGAAGGTCAGCAGCGAGGTGCCGTAGCGCTGCATCAGGTTGTCGGCCATCGCGTCGGCGAACAGCTTGACGTCGGCATCGGAGGCGCCGCGGCCGTGCACGCCGAGCACCAGGCGCGCGGCGTAGTCGCGGTCGAAGGACTTGTTCATCTCGCTGTCGATGAACTGCTTGAGCGCGGCGTTGTTGTTCTTGAACTCGGCGCGGCGCTGTTCCAGCGTGGTCAGGATGCGGGTGCTGTTGTCGAGCACGACCTTGCTGGCCGAACCCTGCTGGGCGGCGGCAGCGGCAGGCGCGGCCTGGGCCAGCGCGATGGCGGGTGCGGCGACGGCCAGGGCGGCGGCGAGAGCGGCGGAAAGCAGTTTGTTGGTCATGGCTTGGGTTCCGTTTCCGTAGAGGGAGTGGCGGTGTTCGCGGAGGATGCGGCAGCGGGCGTCGCGCCGGCGTTACCGCCGCTGCTGCTGCCGCCGCCGAACATGTACTTGCCGACCAGCTGGATCAGGTCCACCGCCGGCTGGGTGAAGGCGATCTCCTGGCCGGGCTTGAGCGTGTCGGGGTCGCCGCCGGGCTGCAGGCCGACATAGCTCTCGCCGAGCAGGCCGCTGGTCAGGATCCCGGCCGAGGTGTCGGCCGGCAGGTCCTTGTAGCGGTCGTCGATGGCCAGGGTCACCACCGAGTCGAACTTGGCCGGGTCCAGCTCGATCTTGGCCACCTGGCCGATGATCACCCCGCCGATCTTCACCGGCGCCTGCTGGCGCAGCTGGCCGATCTGCGAGAAACGGGCGGTCAGCTCGTAGCGCCCGCCGCCGAAACCCCACTGGCGGTTGGTGGAAGCGAGCGCCAGCACCAGCAGCGAGGCCAGACCCAGCAGCAGGAAGGCGCCGACGGCGAACTCGAGACGGGGACCACGGATAGCCATAACGTGTCTACCTTGTTGATTCATCTGGGCCGCGGCGACAGTGCCGCGGCCGGTGTTGCGCAAGCGCCCGCCGGCGAGGGCGGACGGTGGCGCGCGGTCCCTACTGGAACAGCAGCGCCGACAGGACGAAATTGAACATCAGCACCAGCAGCGAGGCGTTCACCACCGCGCGGGTGGTGGCCACCGAGGTGCCCTCGATGGTCGGCTCGGCGTGGAAGCCCACATACGAGGCCACCAGCGCCGCGGTGCCGCCGAACACCGCCGACTTCAGCATCGCCACGCCGAAGTCGTCCCAGAAATCCACGCTGCTCGACAGCGCCGACCAGAACGTGCCCTTGTCCAGGCCCAGCACGTGCACCGCTTCGAAGTAACTGGCGCTGATCGCCAGCGAGCAGAAGATGCCGGTCAGCAGCGGCACGGTCAGCACCGCCGCCCAGAAGCGCGGCGCCACCGCCTTGGCCACCGGGTCGATCGCCATCAGCTCCAGCGCCTTGATCTGGTCGGTCGCGCGCATCAGCCCCAGTTCGGCGGCGATCGAGCTGCCGGCGCGGCCGATGAACAGCAGCGCGGTCAGCACCGGCGCCAGCTCGCGGTACAGCGACAGCCCGAGCAGCGTGGACAGCGCATCGGAGGCGCCGTAGGTCTGCAGCGTGCGGTAGCCCTGCAGGGTCAGCACCAGGCCGACGAAGGCGCCGCCGACGGCGATGATCGGCAGCGAGCGCGCGCCGACCTTGTAGATCTCGCGGACCAGTTCGGCCAGGAAATCGCGGGTCGGCAGCGAACCGCGCAGCACGGTGATCGAGAACAGCCCGGCGCGGCCCAGCGCACGGATCGAGGCGACGGCGCCCATCAGGCGGCACTCCGCGGGCGCGCCGGCGCATCGAACGGGATCGGGCCGTCCGGGCGGCCGTGCAGGAACTGCTGCAGCAGCGGGTCGGCGCTGGCCTGCAGCGCGTCCGGAGTGCCGGCGAAGACCACGCCGCCATTGGCGATGGCCACCGCCTGGTCGCAGATCGGCAGGGTCTCGTGGACGTGGTGGCTGACGATGATGCTGGTCAGGCCGAGGGTGTCGTTGAGGCGCTGGATCAGGCTCATGATCACCCCGGAGGCGATCGGGTCCAGGCCGGTCAGCGGTTCGTCGTAGATCATCAGCGGTGGGTCCAGGGCCAGCGCGCGGGCCAGCGCCACGCGCCGCGCCATGCCGCCGGACAGCTCGCGCGGCCAGGCGTCGGCGGCGGCGAGCAGGCCCACCGCATGCAGCTTCAGCGCCACCAGCCGTTGCAGCACCGGCTCGGGCAGGCGGGTGTGGGCGCGCAGCGGCAGCGCCACGTTCTCGGCCACGCTCAGGTCGGTGAGCAGGCCGTTGCCCTGCAGCAGCACGCCGATGCTCTTGCGCGTCTCGCGCAGCGCGCGGCTGCCGCGCGGCAAGGGCTGGCCGAAGACCTCGACCGTGCCTGCGACCGGCACCAGCTCGCCGGTCAGCGCCGCCAACAGGGTCGACTTGCCGCTGCCCGACGGGCCGAGCACGGCGGTGATGCTGCCGCGCGGCACCGCCAGCGAGACATCGCGCAGGATCGCGCGGCCGCCACGGTCGATGCGCACGCCCGACAGCTGCACCACATTGGATTCGGAAGACGCCATCGCGGCCTTTAACGAAAAATCAACACAGGATTGAACCAGTCCGCTGAACTTAACCGAACTGGGCCGTGCAGTATTGTCGCATCCGTGAAGCCCGTGTGCGCGTGGTCCGGGGATGCCGTACATGCAACAGCGTGTATTGGGCCTGGGGCTGTCCGGTTTGCCGGTGCGGGTGACACAGCGCCGGCGGCTCCGGCGCGGGTGTCCGCAGGCCTTACGATCACGCGTCGCGGCAGGAACCGCATGGCCGTCGCCGCCGCCGCTGCGCGCGGTCCGGTGCCGCTCAAGCGAGGCCGCCTCCATCGCCGAATCGCTGGATCCGGGTGCCGTCGCGGTGCCGGTCTTGTATGCAGTGCCGGGTCGCGCCACGATGCAGGGCGGCGATGGCGCCGCGACAGGGAGTCGTGCATGGAATTGCTGACGTTGGAACATTTCGCCGGGAGCGTGAACGAGACCTTCGCGGCGGAGTTGAACGAGGGCGAGATTTCGTTCGTGCTGGTCGAAGCCCGGCCCCTGCCGATCAAGACGGCCGCGCCGCGCGCGCCGTTCTCGCTGCTGTTCCGCAATACCTCCTCGTTCCTGTTCCCGCAGCAGACCTACCGGATGCGGCACGCGCGGCTGGGCGAACTGGGGATCTTCCTGGTGCCGGTGGCGCGCGAACGCGACGGCTTCCTGTACCAGGCGGTCTTCAACTGAGCGCCGGCGCCGCGCAGGCGGCGCGCCAATGCATCTCCAGGTGGGTGTCGCTGGCCTCGCCGGCGACGAAGCCCAGTCGCGCATACAGGCGCTGCGCGTCGGGATTGGCATGCAGCACGTGCAGCGACAGCGCGCATCCGGCCGCGGCCGCCAGTGCCTGCGCCTGCGCGATCAGCGCCGTGCCCACGCCTTGCCCGCGCCAGGCCGGCAACAGGCTGATATCGACCAGCACGTGTTGCGCCGCGCCGCGCTGCAGGTAGAGCCGGCCCAGCGGCGCCTGCGCGGTTTCCACGATCAGGAAGTCGGCGTCGGCGAAGTGGCGCAGGTAGTGCGCGTGCTGCAGCGCGAACTGCTGGTCGAGGAATGCGCGCTTGGCCGCCTCGGGCCATGGCACCGCCGCCAGTTCCGCGCTGCGGGTGCTGGCGTACAGGTCGCGCAGCCAGGGCAGGTCGGCATCGCGCGCGGCGCGCAGGGCGATGCCGCGCGCACGCAGCGCCGCCGGCGCGACGAGGCGATCGCCCCGATCCGGGAAGCCGGCCGCGGTCACGGCGCTGGCCTCAGCCGAACGCCGGATAGTCTCCGGACAGCGCGATGCAGAAGTTCACCGCCAGGTAGGGCTGCCGGTTCTCGTGCGCCACGCCATTGCCGGTGGGCAGCAGCGCGGTCGGCGAAAATTGCGTCTCGGGCTGCTGTACCGTCGCGAAGGGACGTGCCGTGCTGCTGCCCAGCGCGGACAAGCCCGCGCCGTTGGCGGGCGTGCCGCTTTTCTTGGTTCGATCCGTCTGCGAGAACGAGACGATGCCGTGATCGTGCGGCGGGATCTGCGTGCTCAGCAGGCTGACCCCGACGCTGCCGAAGGCATCGCCACGCTGGCGGTTGGTCAACCCGCCGCCCTGGCCCTGCTCGCAGCCGGCGCGCGCGCAGAAATTCGGCAGCTGGAAAGTGCTGGAGCCGTTGCCGCCGTAGGCCACGCCCAGCAGCGAGTACAGCACTGTGTTCTGTGCGATCGGCAGCGTGGCGCCATTGCACAATGCCCAGCCGACGGGATTGAAATCGAAGCCGAACAGCTGGATTTCGCCGATGTAGGGTTCGGTCATGGATGCATTCCTCCGGTGGAACGGGCAGGCGCCGCGGCCAGCGCGGCGCGGCGAATGGGATCAGCTCTGCTGCGGGAAGATGCCGGCAGTGGCGATGCAGTACTGCACCGTCAACGTGGGCATGGTGTTCTCGTGCGGTTGCCCGCCGCCGGTGATCGTGGTCGACTGCGTGGCCATCGGCGTCGCGGTGGCGCCGGTGCCGTCGCTCACGTAGAACACATCGCCGGCGACCGTGCCGGGCAACAGGCCGGACGGCGCGGTCGCCGTCGCCGCGGCGGTGGTGGCGACCACCGTGTGCGTGTGCGCCGGCATCTGCAATTCGGTCAGCGCCACCGTCTCGGTGCCCGCGCGCTGGGCGATGACATAGTTGCTCAGGCCCGGTCCCTGGCCCTGGTGCAGCGGCACGCGCCCGCGCAGGTCCGGTACCGCGAACGTATTCTGCCCATCGCCGCCGTAGAGCGTGCCGATCAGCACGAACAGGGTTTCGTATTCGGAGATCGACAGCAGGGTGCCGTCGCATGCCTGCCAGCCCTGCGGGGTGCGGCCGAAGCCGAACAAACGGATTTCGCCGATGAATGGAGTGGCCATGGTGTCCTTCCTGGTCGTGGTGCGCCGCGCGCCTGGGGTGCGATTGCCTAGCTGCGCGAAGGGAAGATGCCGGACAGTGCGATGCAGAAATTGATCGTGGTGTACGGCTGCAGGTTCGGATGCGGCTGGCTGCCGCCCGCCGGGCTGGCGGTTGCCGGATTCAGCGCCATCAATGTGCCAGGCGCCGCATACAGCGCTGTGGCCGGCCCCGAGGTGCTGGCGTTGTTGGCGAACGAGCGGCCGGCAGGATTGCGATTGTTACCTGCGGTGTTGGTGCATTCCAGCAAATGGTTGTGCGCCGGCAGGTTGCTGGGCAGCAGCGAAACGTTCTCCGCGCCGCCGCTTTGGCCCAGCGGCGGTGGCGAAGGTTGCCAGTTCGGATCGGCCGAAGGCGAATAGCCGATGGGCGTGCGTCCGCGCATGTCGGGCAGCGCGAAGTTGGTGCTGCCATTGCCGCCGAAACGGTTGCCGAGCAGGCTGAACAGCGCCTGGTTCTGGTTGACCGGCAGCAGCTGGCCGTTGCACTGCGCAAAATATTTGGGCGCGAAAACGAAACCGGTCAGCATGATCTGACCGACGAAGAACTCGCTCATGCGGATCTCCCCCCGATTGTTTAGCGACGGACATCGTGTCTGGCGCCAGAATACTTAATCACGTCTTTTGCGCGATGCAAGTCTTGATAATGCTGAATCAGACAGCCTGAGCGCATTTGTTGCTTTACCAATATGTGAATTTTCTGTTCAAATGCCGCCGCAGCGTGGAGGGGAATACGCCTTTTCAGGCCTATATCCGCGCTGTCTGAGGCACCAGGAGCGTTGCCGGCGCCAGTGGGGTGGCGCGATCTTCCGGGGAAATGGAATATGTCTACGAATTGCACCATTATGTTCGCGAACATGCGCGTCGCTTTGCGTTGGCCGCTGGTTTTTGCGCTGCTGCTGTTGAGCGCGCTGCATTCCGGCACGGCCGCAGCGGCGGCATCCCAATATTGCCCAACGGTGAATGCCACCGTTGTGCAAGGCGGATCGGTACAGATCGATGTCACCACCTGCGATGGCACAGGAGCGGACGATATCGGTATCGGCTGGAATGGCGTACAGCCTCCGCATGGCACGCTCGTCGTGCCCAATCCGAGCGGAGCGCAGGGCACGCAGATCATCACCTATACCCACAATGGCGATAGCGCCACCAGCGATACCTTCCCGCTGGAGGATGGCGCCGGCGACACCATCACCGTCAACATCACCATCACCCCGGCGCTGTCGGCCAGCATCGCGGTGAGTCCGTCGAGCGCCAACGAAGACAGCGGCACCGTCTTCACCTACACGGTGACCCTGAGCCAGACCAGCAGCTCGGCGACCACGGTGAACCTCACCCGCAGCGGCACCGCCACCAGCGGTACCGACTACACGGGTGCGGTGACCAGCGTCGTGGTGCCCGCCAATACCGCTTCGGTCAGCTTCAATGTCACTCCGGTCGCCGACACCACGGTGGAGGCCGACGAGACGGTCGTGTTCAATGTGGCCAGCGGCAGCGGTTATGGCATCGGCAATCCGTCCAGCGCGACCGCGACCATCCTCAACGACGACCTGCCCACCGCGTCGATCACGGTGTCCCCCTCCAGCGTATCCGAGGACGGCGCCACCAATCTCACCTACACCGTCAGCCTCGACCAGGCCGCGCAGAGTGCGGTGTCGGTCGCCTTCAGCGTCGGCGGCACCGCCACATCGGGTACCGACTACGCGGCCGTGAGTTCGCCGCTGGTGATCGCCGCCGGCCAGACCAGCGGCACCATCACCATCAATCCGACCGCCGACAGCACCGTCGAACCCGACGAGACCGTGGTGATCAGCCTCGCCGCGGGCAGCGGCTACAGCGTGGGTTCGCCGAACAGCGCCACCGGCACCATCCTCAACGACGACCAGCCGTCGCTGTCGATAAACGACGTCTCCCTGAGCGAAGGCGATGCCGGCACCAGCAACGCCACCTTCACCATTTCGCTGAGCCAGCCGGCCGGTGCCGGCGGCGTCAGCTTCGACATCGCCACCGCCGACGGCACCGCCACCGCGGGCGTGGACTATGTCGCGTCCAGCCTGACCGGGCAGACCATCCCCGCCGGCAGCAGCAGCGCGACCTTCACCGTGCTGGTCAACGGCGACACGCTCAACGAACCCAACGAGACCTTCTTCGTCAACGTCAGCAACGTCACCGGCGCCACCGTCGCCGATGCGCAGGGCCAGGGCACCATCGTCAACGACGATGCGCAGCCCGCGTTGTCGATCGACGACGTCAGCGTCAACGAAGGCAACAGCGGCACCACCACGGCCACCTTCACGGTGAGCCTGAGCGCGGCCAGCGGCCAGACCGTGTCGGTCAACTACGCCACCGCCGACGGTACCGCCACCGCGGGCAGCGACTACGTCGCGCGCTCCGGCACGCTGACCTTCGCGCCGGGCGTCACCGCGCAGGGCGTGGCCATCACCGTCAACGGCGACACCGCGGTCGAACCCAACGAAACCTTCAACGTCGGCCTGTCCGGCGCCAGCAACGCGAGCATCGCCCGCGCCACCGGCACCGGCACCATCCTCAACGACGATGCGGTGGTGACGGTCAGTCCGGCATCGCTGCCGGCGGCGACCGCAGGCAGTGCCTACAGCCAGACCCTGAGCGCCAGCGGCGGCACTGCGCCGTACAGCTTCGCCGTCAGCGCCGGTACGTTGCCGGTCGGAGTGCAGTTGAGCCCGGGCGGCGTGCTGTCCGGCACCCCGACGTCCAGCGGCAGCTTCAACTTCACCGTGACCGCCACCGACAGCGGCGGCAGCCCCACCAGCGGCAGCCGCGCCTACACGTTGACCGTGGCCAGCCCGACGATCACCCTGCCGGCCACCACCCTGGCCGGCGGCACCGCCGGCCAGGCGTATACGGCCGCGATCAACCCGGCGACCGGCGGCATCGCGCCGTACACCTACACGCTCAGCGCCGGCGCGTTGCCGGCCGGCGTCACGGTCAACGGCGCGACCGGTGCGCTCAGCGGCACGCCGACGGTGGCCGGCAATTTCAACTTCAGCCTGACCGCGACCGACAGCACTACCGGCACCGCCGGGCAGGCGAGCCAGAGCTACAGCCTGAGCATCGTGTCGCCGACGCTGGCCATCGCGCCGCCGACCTTGCCGGCCGGCGCCATCGGCACGGCCTACAGCCAGACCCTGAGCACCAGCGGCGGCACCGCGCCGTACGGCTACGTGATCAGCGCCGGTGTAGCGCCGACGGGCCTGACCCTGACCACGGGCGGCGTCCTGTCCGGCACCCCGACCGTGGCCGGCAACTTCGCCTTCACCGTCAGCGTCACCGACGCGCACGGCTTCGGCGCCGCGCAGGCCTATACGCTGTCGATCGCCTCGCCGACGCTGACCATCGCGCCGCCGACGCTGCCGGCCGGCGCCATCGGCACCGCGTATAGCCAGACCCTGAGCGCGAGCGGCGGCACCGCGCCGTACAGCTACGCGATCAGCGCCGGCGCGCTGCCGACCGGGCTGACCCTGACCGCGGGCGGCGCGCTGTCCGGCACCCCGACCGTGGCCGGCAGCTTCGCCTTCACCGTGACCGCGACCGACAGCACGGCCGGCGTGGCCGCGCAGGCGAGCCGCAGCTACACCTTGAGCATCGCTTCGCCGACGCTGACCATCACCCCGCCGACCTTGCCCGCCGGCATCGCCGGCACCGCGTACAGCCAGACCCTGAGCGCGAGCGGCGGCACTGCGCCGTACAGCTACACGATCAGCGCCGGCGCGCTGCCGGCCGGGCTGACCCTGACCACGGGCGGCGTGCTGTCCGGCACCCCGACCGTGGCCGGCAGCTTCGCCTTCACCGTGACCGCGACCGACAGCACGGCCGGCGTGGCCGCACAGGTGAGCTACGCCTACACCTTGAGCGTCGCCGCGCCGACGCTGGTCATCGCGCCGCCGACGTTGGCCGCCGGCACGGTGGGCACCGGCTACAGCCAGACCCTGAGCGCCAGTGGCGGCACTGCGCCGTACAGCTACAGCGTCAGCGCCGGCACGCTGCCGGCCGGCCTCACCCTGACCGCCGCCGGCGTGCTCGCGGGCACGCCGACCGCCGCCGGCAACGCCGCCTTTACCGTCAGCGTGACCGACGCGCATGGCTTCGGCGCCGCGCAGGCCTACACCCTGGCGATCGCCGCGGCGGTGCCGGCACCGGTGGCGGTGAACGACACTGGCGGTACGCTGGTCGATACCGCGCTGACGCTGGCGGTGACCGGCAACGACACCGGCAGCATCGACACGATCGCGGTGACCACCGCGCCGACCCACGGCACCGCGGTGGTCAGTGGCGTGCAGTTGGTCTACACGCCGGCGGCCGGCTATGTCGGCGCCGACACCCTGAGCTATACCGCCACCGGCGCCGGCGGCACGTCGGCGCCGGCCACGGTCACCATCACCGTCAATGCGCGCCCGGTTGCGGTCTCGGCGACGGCGCAGGCGGTACCCGGCGAAGCGCAAGCGGTCGACCTGACCCGCAACGCGACCGGCGGGCCATTCGTGGCCGCCGCGCTGGTGGCGATCATGCCGGCCAATGCCGGTAGCGCGACCATCACCCGCAGCGGTGGCGCGGCGGCGGCGGGCGTTCCGACCGCGGCGGCGGCCGATGGCCCCAGCTTCGTGATGACCTTCACCCCGAACCCGGCGTTCTCCGGCCAGGCGACGGTGCGCTTCACCCTGTCCAACGCGTATGCGACGTCGGCCGAAGCGGCCATCGTGTTCGTGGTCGCGCCGCGTCCGGATCCGAGCCTGGATGCGGAAGTGCGCGGCCTGATCGATGCGCAGGCCGAATCGACCCGGCGCTTCGCCAAGGCGCAGATCGACAACTTCCAGCGCCGGCTGGAGGCGACCCATCGCGGCGATCGCGGCTTCGACAACAACCTGAGCTTCCAGTCCACCTCGCGGTCGCATTGCCGTGAAGCCGAACGCGGCGTGGGCGCACAGCCGTGCAGCCAGCCTACCTGGGATGCGGATACCGACACCGGCGATGCGGCGGCGGCGCCGTCGACCGGCAAGACCGCGGTCAACGGCGAACTCGGCCTGTGGGTGGGCGGTGCGATCCGCTCCGGCAGCCTGGACAAGCAGAGCCAGCGTGCCGGCGTGGACTTCCAGACCGACGGCCTGAGCATGGGCGCCGACTATCGCGCGTCGGATGCGCTGGCGCTGGGTGCGGGCGTGGGCTGGGGCCGCGACGACAGCGATGTCGGCAACAACGGCAGCCGCAGCAAGGCCACCGCGTACACGCTGGCGCTGTATGCCAGCTTCCACCCGGGCCGGCATTTCTTCTTCGACACGTTGGTCGGCTACCAGCTGCTGTCCTACGACCTGCGCCGCTACGTGACCGGCAACGGCGAACTGGCCGAAGGCCGCCGCGACGGCAGCCAGTGGATCGGCTCGGTGTCCACCGGCGCCGACCTGCAGCATGGCGATTGGCAGATCACGCCGTATGCCCGCGTGGACATGGCCCGCGCCACGCTGGACGCGTACAGCGAAGCGGCGATGGCGCCGTACGCGCTGCATTACGCGGACATGGACGTGTCCACCACCACCGGCAACCTCGGCCTGCGCCTGGAGTGGCGTCGCGAGATGAGCTGGGGCCAGTTCACCCCGCAGCTGCGCGTGGAATACCAGCGCGACTTCCAGGGCCGCGGCGACGCCACGCTGAGCTATGCCGACATCGTCGACGCTGGCCTGCTGTACCGCACCGGGCTGAGCGTGTTCGATCGCAACCGGCTGATGCTGGGGCTGGACGCGGTGTTCACCACCGAGCAGGGCCTGTCCACCCGCGTCGAATACCGCGGCGTCACCGACGGCGACAGCGGCAACGACCAGACCTGGATGTTCAACGTCGAGAAGAAGTACTGACCTATAGCCCCTCTCCCGTCGGGAGAGGGGTTGGGGTGAGGGTCCGGCGCGGAGCGACTCGCGGAGTTTGGGTGCACGAGGCTGCGCCCGTACCCTCATCCGCCCCTGCGGGGCACCTTCTCCCGATGGGAGAAGGGAACGGCTCTAGCCCCTCTCCCACCGGGAGAGGGGTTGGGGTGAGGGTCCGGCGCGAAGCGTCTCGCGGAGTTCGGGTACACGAGGCTGCGCCCGTACCCTCATCCGCCCCTTCGGGGCAACTTCTCCCGAGGGGAGAAGGAACAGCCGACTAGCCCCTCTCCCCTCGGGAGAGGGGTTGGGGTGAGGGTAAGGCGCGAAGCGTCTCGCGGAGTTTGGGTACACGAGGCTGCGCCCGTACCCTCATCCGCCCCTTCGGGCACCTTCTCCCGATGGGAGAAGGGAACAGCCGACTAGCCCCTCTCCTCCCGGGAGAGGGGTTGGGGTGAGGGTCCGGCGCGAAAGCATCTCGCGGAGTCGGGCGCACAAGGCAGCGCCCGCCTGAGCTCCACTTACGACTACGGCTATCAGCCAACCCGCATCTCGCATCCCGCAACGACGCCGCACCCGCGCATCCGGCACAATGCCGCACGCATGCACGCCCCTTCCGCGCCCGATTTCCGCCTGTACCCGTCCAACGCGCTGGATACCCTGGCTGCCCTGCTCGCCGAGGAACTGCGCCGGCCGGTGCCGGAGCAGCCCCTGCTGGCGCCGGAGGTAGTGCTGATCCCGCAGGTGGCGATGCGGCGCTGGCTGCAGTCCACGCTGGCCGCCGCGCACGGCGTCGCCGCCAATCTGGAATTCCTCACCCCCGGCGAATTCGTCGCGCGCGCGCTGGACGCCAACCTCGGCGCGGCCGCCGACGATCTGGACATGGCCACCACGCAGTGGCGGCTGTACGCGGCGTTGCAGGCCGATCTCGGCAGCGACGCGGCACTGGCACCGCTGGCCGGCTACCTGGCCGACGGCGACGTGCTCAAGCCCTGGGCGCTGGCCGGCGAACTGGGCAACGTGTTCGAGAAATACCAGGCCTGGCGCCGCGACTGGCTGCTGCGCTGGGAAGGCGGCGCCGACGCCGACGACCCACAGGCGCGCTTGTGGCGCAGGATCGCCAGCGGCCGCCAGTACCGCGCGCGCCGCATCGGCCAGTACCTGGACCGCTACGCGCGACCCGACGGCCCGTTGCCGCAGGGCCTGCCGAAACGGCTGTTCGCCTTCGCCATCCTCAACATCTCGCCCGACGTGCTGCGCGTGCTCGCCACCCAGGCGCGGGTGGGCACGCTGCACTTCTACCTGCCCACGCCGACCCAGGGCTACTGGGGCGACCTGCAGACGCTGTGGCAGCGCCGCCGCGAGGACGGCGCCGTCGATCTGTTCGCCGCGCAGGTGCAGGAAAACCCGCTGCTGCAGGCCTGGGGCGCGGCCGGGCGCGATTTCATGGCGCTGGTCGGCGACTACGAAGTGGTGCATCCGCTGGCCGAGATCGCGGTCTACGCCGATCCGCTGGCCTCCGGCCAGCGCCCGCTCGCCGACGGCGGCCTCGGCGACAGCCTGTTGCGGCGCATGCAGAGCGACCTGTTCCACCGCCGCGCGCCGGCCGTGCCGCCACCGTTGCCGCAGGTGGACCTGGCCGATCCCAGCCTGCAGATCCACGCCTGCCATACCCGCCTGCGCGAACTGCAGGTGCTGCACGACCAGCTGCGCGCGCTGCTCGACGACCCGCGCTTCGACCCACCGCTGCAGCCGCGCGAGATCGCGGTGCTGTCGCCGGACATCGATCCCTACGTGCCTTACCTGGACGCGGTGTTCGGCGGCCACGGCCGCGACGACGCGCTGCCGTACGCGCTGGCCGACGCCAGCCCGCTGGCCAGCGAGCCGCTGGCCGAAGTGTTCCTGAGCCTGCTCGGCCTGCCGTTGTCGCGCTTCGGCCTGCACGAGATCCTCGACCTGCTGGCCAGCGCGCCGATCGCCGAGGCCGCCGGGCTGGACGAGACCGGGCTGGAGCGCCTGCGCGGCTGGCTGCATGCCGCCGGCGTGCGCTGGGGCCTGGATGCGGCGCACCGGTTCCACCACCAGGCGCCTGCCGACGACGCCTACACCTGGCGCTTCGCGCTGGACCGGCTGCTGCTCGGCCACGCCAGCGGCGCCGAGGACGATATCGCCGGCGTCGCGCCATGGCCGCAGCTGGAAGGCAGCGCGCTGGTCGCGCTGGATACGCTGCTGCGGCTGCTGCGCGTGCTGGACCGTCACCAGGCCATGCTGGCCGAGCCGATGGCCCCGGCCGACTGGCGCGAATGCCTGCTCGGCCTGCTCGATGCGTTGATCCCACAGGCGCCGTCGGCACCGCGTGCGCAACGCGCGCTGGACCGGCTGCGCAGCGTGATCGACCAGTTCGCTCGCGACGCCGCCCGCGCCGAATACGCCGGCAAGGTGCCGGCCGAGGTGGTGCGCGCGCATTTCGCCGCGGTGCTGGGCGAATCGGACACACGCGCGCCGCTGCTCACCGGCGGCATCAGCTTCGGCCGCATGGTGCCGATGCGGCTGCTGCCGTTCCGCGTCATCTGCCTGCTCGGCATGAACGACGGCGACTTCCCGCGCCGCGACCCGGCCGCCGGGCTCAACCGCCTCACCGCCGAACTGGGCAGCGCGCGCCGCCGCCACGGCGACCGCTCCACCCGCGAGGACGACCGCTTCCTGTTCCTGCAGCTGTTCGCCTCGGCGCAGGACGTGTTCTACCTCAGCTATCTCGGCGCCGATGCGCGCGACGGCAGCGTGCGCGAGCCGTCGGTGCTGGTCAGCGAACTGCTGGCCAGCGCCGCGCAGTACCACGCCGACCCGAAGGCCAGCGAAACCCTCGTGGTGCGCCACCCGCTGCAGCCGTTCGCCGCCGCCGCGTTCGGCGCGCTCGGCGAGGACGGCGCCGATCCGCGCCGCTTCAGCTATCGCCGGCAGTGGCGGCCGGCGGTGGACAGCCTGGCCGGACAGCGCCAGGCGCTGCTGCCGTGGGTCGCCGCGGCATTGCCCGCGGATGACATGGCCGTGCCGACCAGCGTTTCGATCGACGACCTGCGCCGCCTGTTCGCCGATCCGGCCGGGCAGTTCCTGCGCCATCGCCTGGGCATGCGCCTGCCCGACCCGGCCGGCGAGGACAACGATCTGGAACCGTTGCTGGCGCCGGGCAGCGGGCTGGAGCAACACGACTTGCAGCAACAGGTGCTGGAGGCGGTGCTGAGCGGCGCCACCGATGCGCTATACGCCCGCCTGCGCGCGCGCGCGCTGCTGCCGTCCGGGCCGCTGGGCCGGCGCCTGCTAGACGAACGCCTGCGCCAGCTGCGCCCGTACGCGGAAGCGTTCGCGCAGTGGCGTGGCGACGCGCCGGCGCAATCGCAGCGGCTGCAGCTGCGCCTCGACGGCGTCGATCTGCATGGTCGCCTGCCCGGCTGGTATGCGAACGGCGTGGGCCGGGTGCAGGTCGGTGCGATCGGCGGCCGCGCCGCGATCCGCCACGGCCTGGAATGGCTGCTGCTGCGCGCCGCCGGCGAGCGCGCGCCGTTCGTGCGTTTCTTCGAAGCCGACGACGGCCTCGGCCCGCATCCGATGGACGCGACCGCGGCCGAACCGCTGCCGCCAGCGCAGGCGCAGGCGGCGCTGGCCGACCTGCTGCGGCTGTATCGGCAGGGACTGCAGGCGCCGCTGGCGTTCGCGCCTTACAGCAGCTGGAAGTACTACCAGGCCGCGCGCAACGACGACCTCGACAAGGCGATCAAGGACGCCGCCGCGCAATGGCAGGCCAGCTTCGGCTGGAGCGAAGCGGCCACGCCGGAATTGCGCCTGGTGCACCGCGGTCGCGATCCGTTCGCCGATGCGCAGCGCTTCGCCGACTTCGCCGCCACCAGCCACACGTTGTACTCCCTGCTGGAACGCGGCAGCGCCGGAAGCGCGCTCGATCCTGCACGGCTGGCCGAAAGCTGGCGGCAGTGGCGCGGCGCGCAGGAGGACGCCGAATGAGCGTCCCCGCACACGACCCCTACCTGACCCTGCCGTTGCACGGCGTGCGCCTGATCGAGGCCAGCGCCGGCACCGGCAAGACCTTCACCCTGGCCACCCTGTTCACCCGGCTGGTGGTCGAGCGCGGCCTGCGCATCGGCCAGATCCTCGCGGTCACCTTCACCGAAGCCGCCACCCAGGAACTGCGCCGGCGCATCCGCGAGCGCCTGGCGCTCGCGGCGACGCTGGTGCCCGACGCTGCCCCGCTTCCTGTAGGAGCGGCTTCAGCCGCGACAGAGAGCATGGACGACCTGTCGCCGTCCCGGAGCGCAGACACCCCGTCGCGGCTGAAGCCGCTCCTACAGGAAGCGCCGGACGCCGTTCTCACCCGCGCGATCCTCGACGCGCACCTGGCCGCCAGCGACGAAACTTCCGCCGCCCTGCGCCGCCGCCTGCAACAAGCGGTGGAGGAAATCGACCTCGCCGCCATCTTCACCATCCACGGCTTCTGCGCGCGGGTGCTGCGCGAGCACGCGCTGGAGAGCGGCCAGACCTTCGCCGCGCCCGAACTGCTGGCCAACGACCGCGACCTGCTCGGCGAAGTCGCCGCCGACCTGTGGCGCCAGCGTGCCGCCGACGCGGCGATGGCCGACGACCTGGTCGCGCTATGGCCGGGCGGACCCGACGCGCTGGCCAGCGACCTGCGCGAACTGGTGCGGCATCCGCACCTGCTGCCGGCGGCACCGGTGCTGGCCGACGATGTCGCCGCGGCCACGCAGCACGTGCAGGACGCGGCCGCCGCGCTCGCCGCCGCGTTCCACGCGCACGGCACCGCATTCTTCGACGCGATCGCCGCCGCCATCGAAGACGGCGTGCTGAGCAAGGTCAGCTACAAGCCGGAATGGCTGGCATCGCTCTGGCATTGGTGCGACGGCTTCGCCGCCGCGCCTGCGGCGGGCCTCGCGCCGCACGCCAAGCTGATCAAGCTCACGGCAGCGGAACTGGCGTCCGGCACCAACAAGAAATTCGTCGGGCGCACGCCGGCCTCGCCGATGAGTCACGAGATCGACGGCTATCTGGCCGCACTGGCGCGGTTGGAGGAAGCGCGCGCCAGGCGCCGCATCCGCCTGCTGCACGCGCTGCGCGGCGATGCAGTGAAGCGGCTGGCCTTGCTCAAGCGCCAGCGCCGCGTGCAGACCTACGACGACCTGGTCGATGGCGTCGCACACGCGTTGCGGCCCGACAGTGCGCAAGCCGAAGCGCTGGCGCGGCGGCTGCGCGCGCAATACGCCATCGCGCTGGTGGACGAATTCCAGGACACCGACGACCGCCAGTGGGCGATCTTCTCCAACGTGTTCGGCGAAGGCGCGCTGGCGCGCGAGGCGAGGCTGGAACCGGCGCTGTTCGTGATCGGCGATCCCAAGCAGGCCATCTACGGCTTCCGCGGCGGCGACGTGCAGACCTACCTGGCCGCGGCCGCCGACGCCGAACCGGCGCCGCCGCTCGGCCACAACTTCCGCTCGCGCCCCGCGCTGCTGGCGGCGATCGACGCGCTGTACGCGCAGGCCGGCTATGCGCAGGCGTTCCTGACCGCCGGCATCGCCTTCCATCCGGTGCAGCCCGGCAGCAAGCGCCACGATGCCGAGCTGCAGCGCGACGGCGCCACCGCCCCGGCGCTCACGCTGTGGCGCGCGCCGCAACCGCCGCCGCCGCCGGCCGCGTCTGCGGCCAAAAACACATCCGCAGGCAAGCCCAAACCGTGGAGCGCCGGCCGCGCCCGCGCGCTGTGCACCGCCGCCTGTGTCGCCGCGATCCGCGACTGGCTGGCCGGCGGCCGCGCCGGCACCGCCACGCTTGGCGGCCGCGCGGTGCAGGCCGGCGACATCGCGGTGCTGGTGCGCAGCCATGGCGAGGCCACCCGCATCCAGCAGGCGCTGGGCGCAGTCGGCATTCCCGCGGTGGCCGCCGGCAGGCAGAGCCTGTTCGCCACCGACGAAGCGCTGGAACTGCTGACCCTGCTGCAGGCGCTGCTCGACCCGGGCGACGACAGCCGCCTGCGCGCGGCGCTGGCGACGGTGCTGATCGGCGAAGACGCCGCCGCGATCGCCGCACTCGAACACAACGGCGACCGCTACCGCAGCTGGCAACAGCAGGCGCTGGACTGGCGCGAACGCTGGCAGCGCGGCGGGCCGCTGGCGCTGATCGGCGACCTCGGCGCCGCGCACGCGCAACGCCTGCTGGCGCTGGTCGATGGCGAGCGCCGCCTGACCAACTACCTGCAGCTGGCCGAAACCCTGCAGGAAGCCGACTCCCGCGCGCTCGGCCCGCACGGCCTGGTCGATTGGCTGTCGCGGCGCATCGCCAATGCCGACGACAACGACGAGACCCAGCAGCTGCGCCTGGAATCGGACGCGCGCCGGGTGCAGATCGTGACCCTGCACAAGAGCAAGGGCCTGGAATATCCGCTGGTGTTCCTGCCCTACATCGGCATCGGCCGCAGCGACCGCGGCGCCGGCCGCCACTGCGTCGTGCACGCGCCGCCGCTCGGCCGCCAGCTGCACTGGAACACGGGCAAGGACGACCCGGCCTGGAGCGCCGCCGAGGCCGCGTGGAAACAGGAACAGCGCGCCGAGGACGCGCGCCTGCTCTACGTCGGCCTGACCCGCGCCGAGCACGCGCTGTGGATCGCCACCGGCCCGTTCCACCAGCACGAGCGCACCGCGCTGGCGGCGATGGTCGGCGACCTGGACGCGTTGCAGGCGGCCGCAGGCGAGGGCGCGATCGCCATCGACACCACGCCGCCGCCGGCCACCCTGCCGCGCCTGCCGCTGGCCGACGAAATCCAGGTGCCGCCGGCACGCGTGCCGCAGCGGCATGTTGTGCCGGAGTGGTGGGTGTACAGCTTCACCCAGCTGGCCAATGCCGATGCCGGCGCCGCCGCCGACCCGATGGCCAGCGCCACCGTGGTCGGCAGCGGCGGCAGCGACGAGCCGTCCACCAGCGAGGCGGTCGCGACGACGCTGGACGTGGAAGCGTTCGACCGCCGCTTCACCGGCAACCGCTTCGGCGTGGCCATGCACGACGTGTTCGAACGCTGCGACTTCGCCGCCTGGCGCGATTGGCATCCCGGCCAGCCGGCGCCGGACGGGCAGACCGCGGCACTGCTCGAAGCCCTGCAACGCGGCGGCTACGCCCAGGACGAACTGGAGGATGGCGCGGCCATGCTCACCGCCCTGGTCGGCCACACCCTGACCGTCGCGTTGCCCGAAGGCACCCACCTGGCCGCGGTGCCCGAACCGCAACGCCGCAACGAAATGGAATTCCACTTCGCCATGCGCCCCACCCGGGTCGATGCGCTGCTGGCGCTGCTGCACCGCTTCGGCGTGGTCGGCGAACGCCAGGCGTTCGGCGCGCGCCAGCGCCTGGAAGGCCTGATGACCGGCCTGATCGATCTCACCTACCAGCACGACGGGCGCTGGTACGTGCTCGACTACAAATCCAACCGCCTGCCCAGCTACGACGCCGACGCGTTGGCGCGGGCGATGGCGCACAGCGAATACGAACTGCAGGCGCTGATCTACACCGTGGCGCTGCACCGCTGGCTGCGTTTCCGCCTGGGCGAGGCCTACGACTACGCCCGCGACTTCGGCGGCGTGCGCTACCTGTTCTGCCGCGGCCTGGACGCCACCCGCGATCCCTCGCCGGGCGTCCACGCCTGGCGCTTCGACCCCGCGCTGGTCGAAGCCGTAGATGCCCTGTTCGCCGGCGCCCCGCTCGAGCCCCTCTCCCCCCGGGAGAGGGGTTGGGGTGAGGGTACGTCCGCCCACGGAGCGCCCACCCCGTGAACCGACCCAACCTCCTAGCCGCCCTCCATCGCAGCGGCACGCTAATTCCCCTCGACCACGCCTTCAAAGCCGTCGACGCCCTGTCCGCCGGCGCCGCGCTTGAGCCCCTCTCCCCCCGGGAGAGGGGTTGGGGTGAGGGTAGGTCAGCCCACGGAACCCCCACCCCGTGAACCAACCCAACCTTCTGGCCGCCCTCCACCGCAGCGGCACCCTGCGCACGCTCGACCACGCCTTCGCCCAAACCCTGAGCCGCCTGGACGCAGAAACCCCCGACCTGGTCCTGGCCGGCGCCGCCCTGGCCTCCCTGGCCGTCGCCAGCGGCCACGCCGGCCTGGATCCCGCCCACGCCAACGTCCTGCTCGACCCACGCGACGGCCCGCCGCCGCAACTCCCGGATCCCACCGACTGGCAACGCGCCCTCGCCGCCTCGCGCTGGATCGCCCAGCCCGCGCCGGAGGAGCCGGCGGCCGCCGACTGCCCGCTGGTCCTGGAACACGGCCTGCTCTACCTGCGCCGCTACCGCGAATACGAGCGCCGCCTGGCGCAGGGCCTGCGCCGCCTCGCCGCGCAACCGCTGCCCGCCTTCGACGTCGCTACGCTCGCTCCGCTGTTCGCGCAGCTGTTTCCAAACGCAGCCGCTTCCCCTCTCCCATCGGCGACCGAAGGAAGTCCCCGTGGGAGAGAGGGTGCCCGAAGCGCGGGCGAGGGTACGTCCGCCCCCGACCACCCCACCGACCGCCAAGCCCAAGCCGCCGCACTCGCCCTGCGCCGCGCCCTGCTGCTGGTCACCGGCGGCCCCGGCACCGGCAAGACCACCACCATCGCGCGCCTGCTGCTGCTGCGCATCGCGCAGGCGCAGGCCAGCGCGGCCACCGCCCCGCGTATCGCCCTGGCCGCCCCCACCGGCCGCGCCGCCGAACGCATGGCCGAGAGCCTGCGCGCGGCGGTGACACGCGCGCTCGACCACGGCATCGACCCGGCCCTGGCCGCCGCGCTACCCGCCGGCGCCAGCACCCTGCACCGCCTGCTCGGCGTCATCCCCGACCTGCCGCGCTTCCGCCACGACGCCGACAACCCGCTGCCGTTCGACCTGATCGTGGTCGACGAAGCCTCCATGGTCGACCTGCCGCTGATGTGCAAACTGGTCGAAGCCGTCGCCGACGGCACCCAACTGATCCTGCTCGGCGACGCCGACCAGCTGCCCTCGGTCGAAGCCGGCGACGTGCTCGCCGCCATCCTGCAGGCCGCCGGCCCCGGCGACGCCCTGCAGCCGGACGACGCGCAAGCGCTGCACCCGCTGCTCGGCCATACCCCCAGCGACACGCATACTGGCGGCCTCGCCGGCCACCGCGTGCACCTGCTGCGCGGCTACCGCCAGGCGCAGGGCTTCGAACTCGCGCCACTGGCCGACGCCGTACGCGCCGGCGACGCCGACACCGCGCTCGCCCTATTGCGCAGCGGCGAACTGGCCGGCGTGCACTTCCACGAAGACAGCGAGGACCCGCTCGCCGCCCGCCGCGACGCCCTGCTCGCGCACTGGCGCGCCCTGGCCGACGCCGAAGATCCGGCGGCCTCCCTGCGCGACGCCGCCCGCCTGCGCCTGCTCACCGCCGTACGCGCCGGCGCGCAAGGCGCGCGCGGCCTCAACGCCCGCATCGAACAACTGCTGGCCGACAGCGGCGCCGGCGCGCGCCGCCTCGGCGCGGCCTCGCCCTGGTTCCACGGCCGCCTGCTGCTGATCACCGAGAACAGCTACCGCCACGGCCTGTTCAACGGCGACGTCGGCATTTGTTTGAGAGATGCGCAGGGCGCCCTGGTGGCCTGGTTCGAAGGCGAGGGCGACGGCCAGGTCCGCGGCTTCCACCCCGCCGCACTGCCCGCGCACGAAAGCGCCTTCGCCATGACCGTGCACAAGGCGCAGGGCAGCGAGTTCGACGACGTCTGGCTGCAACTGCCCACCCGCGACGCCCGCGTGCTCAGCCGCGAACTGGTCTACACCGGCATCACCCGCGCGCGGCGCACGTTGCACCTGGCCGCCAGCGAAACCGTGTTGCGTGGAGCGCTGGCAAGGCATGCGGCGCGGATCTCGGGGTTGGCGTGGCGGTTGGGTGGGGTGGAACAGGTTTCTGCACCGCCGTCGTCAACACTTCAAACAGAAGGCCAGCCGTTCCCCCTCCAAGGCGCATTGTTCTAACCTATTCGGACGAGCCACAACGTTGATCTGATCCGCGTGCCGCAAGCGTTATGGAAACACTCTCATCGCACAGATCAGCCGGCTTCCCACGGCGGACGGGGCATCAGCGACAGGTCGCGCGCGCCATGCACGATGGCGAGAATTTCGACAACTGCCGCGTGCGAGCGATAGATGATGCGGTAATTCTGGAAAAGCAACTCGCGCACTGCAGAATTGCCGGCCTCAGGCACTTCTCGGCCGCGCTCGGGGAACGCTTGCAGCGACTCCTCTGCGTCGATGAGGCGATTGACGAAGAGGTCGGCGTAGAAAACGCTGTCGTGGGCGACATAGTCGCGGATGGCTTGCAGGGAATCGACGGCAGGTTCGGTCCAGACGATGTTCATCGGTCGAGAGCGAAGCGCCTTCTGACTTCATCATGCGGTACCACACGACCTTCTTCGGCTGCACGCAAGCCTTGTTCGATCTTCTGGCGAACGTAGATTTCGTACATCAGGTCGTCCCAACTGGCCTGTTCCGGCAGGCTGCGCACTAGCTGTTCGGCTTCGGTTTTCATGCTGTTGGGCATGGGTGTGCTCCGCTACAGGGACAGGCCTACTTTAGCGAAGAACGGCAGAGGGGAGAAATGGAGCCCCGGCGCAGTTAGCCGCGTTACCCGAGGCACGCCCGTCGCACGGTGCTCCATCGCGACGCGTGGAGCCGCCGCGCCGGCCCGAGAGGCAGCGGCGCGGCGTTCCTTCCAGACCTAGCGCCCCGGCGACGCGCTCACTTGGCCGGAACGCGCTGGTACTCGTCGCTGCCGGTGCGCAGGTGGCCATTGGCCTGGTCGATGGCGAAGTTCACCGTTTCGCCGTCGTTGGAGACCTGCAGCACGTCGTCCTTGTAGATGGCCGGGTAGCTCTCGGTCTTGGGCTTGCGGCTGAAGAACCGCGGCGTGGTGTTGCGCACCATGAAGGAGTCGCCATTGCGCTCGATGTCCATCGTGTCGTCCTGCGATTCCACATTGACCCAGTGGCCGACGAACTTCTCGCCCTCCACCTTGGCGCAGCCGGTCATCAGCATCGCCGCGGCCAGCGCGGCCCCCATCCACTTCGTCATTTCCAGCGCTCCGGTATTGAAATCGCGGCAAGGATGAGGCGCTTCGGCTGTATGGAAAGTCAAGAGTGCAGGGGGCAAGGAATCAGGCGCCCATCGTGCCGAAAGGGCAAGCGCGCCAAGGACTCACCGGGCCTTGCCAGGTGCTTACGTCCCAGAGCATTCACGGGGCCACAGCCAGGCAGGGGATGCAGGCCTTCCGGAGGGCACGCTTACGGCAACGCAGCCCGGAGACGCGCGGCCAGCGCAATGCGCTGCTCGGTGGCGTAGCGCACTTTCTGCCCCCCATACAGCCCGTCGTTCGCGTAGCGCGGGAACACGTGCAGATGGTAGTGCCACACATCCTGATTGCCGGCCGGCCCGTTGTGTTGGCGCGTGGAGATGCCTTCGCAGCCGAAGGCGGCCAGCATCGCGTGCGCCAGGCGCCGCGTGGCGCGGAAGACCTCGCGGCCCAGGTCGTCGGGCATGTCCAGCACGTTCTCGTAGTGGCCACGCGGGATCACCAGGCAGTTGCCTTGGATGCCGGCGTAGTGGTGCGTCGGTACCAGGGCGTACACGTTGGCATCCACCAGGACAACGGCCGATTCCGGCGCAGGCGAGGGCAGCGTGGCGGCGATACCGCAGAACGGACAGTCGTAGCCGGGGGGAGCGTGCTGCATGAGCCGCAACGGCGAAGAGCACCCACTGTGGGGTGGGAGCGGATTCTGTGGGGTGCTTTGGCTAGCAGTCAATCGGACAACCGGGGGTGGTGGGCTGGAGCCGACGTCCATGCCGCCAGGCTATGGTGGCATGGAAGAAGTGCACTCTGACTCCGGTTTCCCATTTTTCCCCAAAGACGTTGAGGTCTAGGGGCATCGTATGCGCAACGGGGAAGTGCATCATGTCGAAGGGAGCTTTAGGATGCATAGCATAAGGAGATCAGCTTGTGCTATGGGTTGGGTGTTGATGCCGACAAAACATGTGAGAATAGTCGCCAAGATTAGGAGGTTGTATGGAAGACTCAGAAGCGCTTACACAAATCGTAGCCATTATGAAATCCTTGGATCCTGATTCTCAGCACCGAGTTTTGGCGTCCGTATCCACTTTTTTTGGTGTTGCGCACCCGCCACAACGTTTTAGTGAGATCTCGCCGGACATAAAAAATTTACAAGTTGGCAGAAGTCCGTCTTTTTCAGAAGATCGAACAATGTCTCCGAAAGAGTTTGTTCGCGATAAACAGCCATCAACTGATGTTGAGCGCGTAGCTTGCCTCGCTTACTACTTGGCACATTTCAGGTCTACACCTCATTTCAAGACGGTAGACATAAGTAGTTTGAATATCGAAGCAGCTCAGCCTAAGTTCTCAAATGCCGCTGTCGCGGTCGATAATGCAAGAGCTCGAGGGTTTCTGGTTGCTTCAACAAAAGGAAATAAGCAGCTTAGCGCTGTTGGCGAAAAATATGTGGAGCTTCTCCCAGACAGGGACGCAGCTAAATCATCTATGCTGAACGTACGGGCCAGGCGGCCTCAGAAAAAAACAAAATAAGGGGTGGACATGGAGAACGGGCTAGGGGAGAAGCCTAGAGTTGTCACCTTGTTTAATCACAAGGGAGGCGTCGGGAAGACAACGCTCGCGGTTAATTTGGCTTTTGCATTGGCCGATTTAGGGAAGCGCGTTTTGCTCGTTGATGCAGACCCGCAGTGTAACCTGACTTCCTATCTCGTTGAGTCCGATGTAGTCGATAAACTGCTTGATGACTCGGAGACAGATAGTGGTAAAACCATATGGTCCGCTATACGGCCATTGTTTGTTCTCAATGGAGCAATCAACGAGCTTGAACCTATTGAAAGAGCAGAGGGGGTCTATCTTCTTCCAGGAGATATACGTCTTAGTGAATATGAAATATCTTTGCAGCAATCTTGGATGGATTGCCTTCAGCGAAAAGTAAGAGGATTCACAGAAATGTCGGCGCTTGACATAGTCGCTAGAAAAGCGGCGTCGCGCGTTGGTGCCGAATTCATACTTTTCGATGTCGGACCTAATATTGGCCCATTAAACAGGGCAGTGCTTCTTGGGACTGATTACTTCGTCGTACCTGCGGCGTGCGACCATTTTTCTACAAGAGCTTTAAAAACTCTAGGTCATTCTGTTGCGAATTGGGTCCAGGATTGGGACCTTATTTCTAAGCTTGCTCCCTCAGGGGTACCTCTTTTGTCTGGAAAGCCTAAATATATCGGCTATGTTCTCCAGAAATTTAGGATGTATGGGGGGGATTTGACAGAGGACAACAAGGTCTTTGCTAGAGATCTTGATAAAAAAAGCTATAGCGATCTTGTCGCTGTCTTAAGGGCCGTCGATCCAGAGCTGGCTCCTGGTTCGCAGAGCCTGTTTAACTTGGGGCAAGTTAAGGACTTCTCCGGTCTTGCACAGCTTGCTCAGGTCCAAGGAACAGCAATATTTAATGTCGACGGAGGCCAGCAATATCAGAAAGACCAAGCGCGTTCAGCGCTAAATTCCTTGGCGAAGAAGCTGCTGGCTCGTATAAAGGGCGTGGAGGCAACGCTGTGAAAAACAACTATGCGTTGCTAAATTCTGAAGAGAAAAAGATTATTAAGCCAATAGTCGAGCGATTTAAAGGTGACCTCGGATTGGTAGAAGCAATGCTCTCGTCATTGGTAGTCAACGTTCAGCGGGCACGGTCCTTGTCGCCGCACGTTCACTCTATTAGATTTCGCGTTAAAGATCCCACACATCTTCAGGATAAATTGGCTAGGAAATTATTAAAGGCGAGAGCCGGCGAAGGATTTTCTATAACTCCTGACAACTTATTCGAAAAAATAAACGATCTCGCTGGCTTGCGAATTTTACACCTGCATAGCAGGCAGATAGGCGCGATCAATGCCGCTTTGAACGACGTATTCGCTGAATACAGGTATTCGGTAATTGAGGCCGCGACAGCTAGGACGTGGGACGATGAATATCGCCGATTCTATGAGTCTCTTGGTATAGCAACGAAAGATAGCGAGAAGATGTATACTAGTGTGCACTATGTAATTGAATCAAATTCGGCTACAAAGCTCACCTGTGAAATACAAGTGCGAACGCTCGCGGAGGAGCTATGGGGCGAAGTGGATCACTCCATGAACTATCCAAATGAATCAAATGTTGAGGCCTGTAGAGAGCAGATTAGGGTGCTCGCACGGCTTACCTCTGGGTGTAGCCGGTTGGTTGACTCCATATATTCGTCTTCCAATAAAAAATGAAGATGGATAAATTGAGCAAAGATCGACTAACGGGGTCAGGTCCACTTATCCGGTTCCTCGGCATCGCGGGAACTGACTGTAGCCAAGGAAGGCTTCATCCGTGCGTCTGTTGGCCCGCTGAATTAGCGCGCTCCCGCACTGCCGGCAGGTTGGCGTTTGAGCGGCAGCGTCGACCGCGGCGACAAGCGCCGGTTCGATCCGCAGCTTGAGAGAGGGCCAGGCCACGCCTTCGCGTTGTGCCGCCTGGATCATCCCCAGCAAGCGCTCGCCACCGATCAGCTCGATCGGCTTGCCCTGTGCAAACCGTGCCGCATAGTTCGTATAGCTGCCGATGCAAACGATCTTCACCGCGTGGGCCTGGTGATGCG
The DNA here is from genome assembly GCF_013410075.1 of Xanthomonas sp. JAI131. NCBI lineage: Bacteria > Pseudomonadati > Pseudomonadota > Gammaproteobacteria > Lysobacterales > Lysobacteraceae > Xanthomonas > Xanthomonas sp. JAI131. The sequence continues at coordinate 678,648 of NZ_JACCCN010000004.1, forward strand.
CTAGCAGCCCATACATCTCGCGAACGACGCTGACGCCGACTTGTTGGCGCTTCCATTGTTTGCACTGCACCAGCGTGCGGCGGCCGTCCTTGCGCAGGATCAGGTCGATGCCGCCATCCGCACCGCCCAGGCCGTTTTCCTCCACGCTGTAGCCTTGGCGGCGGAAGGCTTCGCCGACCAGTAGTTCGAATTGGCGCCAGCCGCCGTCGGCGAGGCTTTCCAGTGTGGTGCGGGTGTCCAGCAGGCGGCGGCGATGGCGTGCACCGAGGAAGGAGAAGAGCGCAGCCGTCCAACAGACGATCAGCACGATCCACGCAAACGGCCCGAGCGTACTGTCCGGGTGCTGCGCGATGCCTTGCGCGAGCATGCCGCCGTGCCGGGAGAGCCACCATGCTAGGCCATAGCGCACGACAAGAAAGCCAGCGATGCCGGCCGCTAGCCCAAGCGGCCACGGCAATGCAGCCAGCGCGCTCAAATCCCGTGTTTCCCCGTCTGCGCCCCATGCGACCCCCGTCCCAGCACCCAACATAGCGCCAGCAGCGGGGGTTGTCCGCAGGGTGCTTGCGCCGTCTACGAATCGAGACAATGGTAGATGCAGGGGGCAGAGGAAATATGCTTTTCAAATAGATATCTTCTCTAGCCCCGTTGCTCTGGGAAGCGCACACTGGCCTCAGTTTTTCGGAGAGCTGAGCCAGATGGGTATTGCGAAAAATTTGATGCGGGCGCTTAAAGGTGCGCATTTGGGCTCGCTTACCGAAGGAGTCGTCGAGGCAATTCTAGATGTGGGATTGGAAGACGGGATGCTCAAGGAAATCCCCGTCGTTTCATCAGTTGTCGGTATGGGGCGTAGCTTTCTGGCCATCCGCGATCAGATATTTATTGAAAAGGTCGAAAGTTTCATCGGTGCTGTATCCAATCTAACGTGGGCCGAACGATCAAGAATGGTGGATGGACTTGCTGGCAGCGATGAGCTTCAGGAGCGGGTAGGACTTGCAATTCTGGACATCCTTGAGAAGTCTGATCCAATCGATAAGCCAAGGCTGATCGGAAATCTCTTTGTGGCGATGGGGCGTGGGCATATCCTAGGTAAGGACATTCTGCGACTGTCGACGATGATCGCCGGCGTCTTTGTGGATGACCTGGAGCGTCTTGCGGAGAGGCATCGGCCCGACGATATTGAGGAAGGGCGCCGCTTTGCACTACAGGCGAACGGTTTTCTAATCTCAAAGATCGGAACTCTCTATGCAAGCGGAGAAGGCACCGAGCTTAATTGGGAGGTTTCAGGGGATGGTAGGATGATCTTGAAGCATTGCTTTGAGCCAGCCCCGGATCCATTAGCAGCTTTTGCGGATACCGTTGTGTACTAGATTTCATCAGTCGCAGTCGCTTCCCAAGCTGAGGAGCTTGAACGCCTAGGCTCCCTGCAGGTTAGCGTTCACTTCGGGAATTATCCCGTCATATGATGTGCGCCGGGCGGCGCCGCATTCTCGCTCAAGATGAGAATTTATTCTTGTCGCGGCGTGGATAGAGTTGTAGCGCGGGGTGTGCTCGCTCTTCGTTGGGAGATATGGATGGGTCAGGCAAGAATAAGAGGAACCTTCGATGAGCGGAGGGCTGAGGCAGTGCGCCGGGCCAAGCGTGCTTTGGCTGAAGCGATGGGAGGGCGGGACGCCGAGCAGGACAGAGCTTTGCGCCGTGCGCTTGATGGCCTATTGGGGCGATTGGGCGCTGAAGAGTGGGTGCGACGAAGACAGGGAGTGATCGATCTTCTTGCTGAATCTCTTAAGGGACTGGGTAATGGGCCATATGTGTCAATCCGAGTGCAGAGGGATGAGATAGCTTGGTATATGCTTCTGGCTGAACTAGCTCTAGAAGACCCTTTGAGCCTTGAGGTGAGCCAAGCTTCTCGGGCCCTGCCGTTCTTGGCTGCTATAGGCCTGAGACTAGATTACGCTGACCGAGTCGCTGGGCTCTACGATCGTTTCGACGACATGCTCACAAGCTATCGATCAGATCCTGACGGAACCTTGTTCGAGATACTGGTGGCACTCTCCTACGCAGCAACGGGATGGGAAGTCGAGTTCCTTCCGTCAACAGCATTGCAGAAGCAGCCGGATATGCGTGTAACGAAGGATGGCCTTACGCTCTACATCGAATGCAAGAAGCTTTCTCGCACCTCGGAGTATGGGGAGCGGGAGCGTGCTCGTTTTATAGATATGTGGAATGCTACTTCGAAGGTGTTATCTGAGAACGGACAGTGGTTGTGGCTGAAGGCAAGCTTCAAGGTTGAAGCTAGTTCGCTACCTACCGGTTTCCTCGCAGACATCTTGGCAGGTTCGTTACCTGTATCAGAAGGCGAAACAACGATATATGACACGACCGAAGCGAAAGTAGAGGTCCGACCGATCGACAGGCGAGCAGTCGCGGAGCATATGTCGAAGTTCAAAGTGAAGCTTAACTCACCTGCGCTAACTACTCTTCTCGGTGCAGATTGGGCGCCACTCGACTCTGCCGTAAGCATCGCTACACTGGCTAAGATCGATCACGTTGTTGATAGCCCTATCGAGATACTTGGTGCCTACGCAGATGATATAGCTTGGGCATCTGGAATCACACGTTACTTCATGTCCCCCCGCTCAGTTGCGGGAAAGGCTAGGGACGTTCGCAAGCGCCTGTCCGACGCCGTGATGCAGCTTCCAGTTGACGAATTCTCTGTCGTACATATCGCTTACGAGACGATGGATGGACCCGATGTCGAGGATCTCCGCTTTGAGCGTATTGGTAATACGCTGGCGAAGTTCACGACGGACAAGCCGCTCGTCGGTGTCCGTGTGCATATGCTTCAAGCACATCAGACGGTTGATAAACTTTGGGACATGGAAGAGTCCGTTTCTCATTGGGACAGGCATCCCACCCTGCTGGATGGTATCCCTGTACAGGTAGTTGTCGATCCAGAAATCGAGATGAGAGTTGGTCGGCACTGGGACTTTAATCGCTGAGTCCATGATTCTCTGATCAATTAGATTCAATTGGCCTTCAGTTCGGGAGCAGCGTTTTGGCCTATCGAAGGCGTGCCCGTCTGGAGCGAAATCAGCTAATCAGCGGGTTTATGGAACCTCTGAGTAGTCTAAAAATCAACCGGAACGGTTGTAAGCCATGACCGACGCGTCCGTGAAGAGTATCTGACGTCGCACTGTCGCCGCGGATCGGGGGCTTCTTTATGTGTAGCGTTGCTGGTGCGCGTCAAACAGCCAGACGTGGGTCGCACCATCGAATCAGGTGACGCGAGCAGGAAACAAGTCTCTTTGCTGAAATCTCGAGGAAATATCTGTTTTTTGGATATCCAAAAGCGGGCGTTACGTTGGCTGTGCGGACAACCCGTCCGCCCACGTCAAGGACGGATGCCATGACGACTTCGAAAGCCCGCACCACCGCCGCCCCGCGGCAAGCCACATCAGCGGCCACGCTACAGACGCAAGAAGAGCGCTTCACCTTCGGCGTCACCCTGCAGCAGCTCGACCAGTTCCACGCGCTGTTGCGCACCATCACCGCGCAGAGCGACATGGTGGCGGTGTGCAGCGGGGCGCCGCTGGACGACAAGAGCGTGTCGATCCTGGGCGAGAGCATCTTCACTGCCGCCCGCGCGGTGCGCGGCATCGTGGACGAGATCCACGCACAGCGGCTGGGTGACGATAGCCTGGCGGCGGTGTCGCACGGGGAGTCGCGCCATGCGTAAGCCGCCTTCCCGTCCCGCCGCCACCTCGCGCAAGCGTGAGCCCCGCCAGACAGCGCAATTCCGCGACTGGACCATCGTGGAGCCGACGCTCACCCCGATGCTGACGCCCGAGCAGATCGCCGCCGAACTAGCCGCCGAGGCGGCCCGCACGCCGCGCGCACCCCGCCGCCGGCGCCCGCCGCAGCGCTGCAAGATGGGTTACGGCTATTACCCGGCCAGCAACCAGGTAGTGCCGTCGCTGCGCCTGCGCGGGCGCTGGCTGGAACAGTTGGGCTTTGCCATCGGCAGCACCTTGCGGATCGAGGTGCGCGATGGCGCGTTGGTGGTGCGCATGGCCGGGGAGGAGTGACGCGCGTGCGGCCACGCGCGGGCGTGCGCATGGACGGTTGAACACCGGCCCGGCCGGCCGCTGCGGCGTGCTCCGCTGTGCGTCGGGTCGGTCCGACGATGGCCCGACGCTGCGGCTGCCCGGTGGGCGCCGCCGTGCTAGCGTGCCGCTGCCGAGGGTCCGGCAGTGCGAAGGGGCAGGCATGCGCATTGAGTCAGTGCCAGTGGAGCGCCGCGTGGTGGCGCCGCGCACCAAGCCAGGCGCGCGCCTGGCCTGGTGGCTGTTGTGGCTGGCCTAGGCAGTGTTCGCCGGGGAGTTCGTGCACTCCGTGTACGCGAAATACGCATCGCTGCAGTCGCCGGCCTATGCGATGTTCCTGACCCGGCGCGGCTGGCTGTGGTGCCACCTGGGTGGCGGTGCGGTCGGCCTGTTGCTCGGCGCGTTGCAGTTCGCGACGCAGCGTTGGCGGCGGTGGCCGCGGCTGCACCGCTGGGTGGGGCGGGTCTACTTCGCCGGCATGGCGGTGGCGATGGTCGGGGCGGTCGGTTTGATCGCCACGTCGCCGGCGCCGCTGTCGATCCGGCTGGCGTTTTCCGTGACGGCGCTGGTGTGGCTGGTCACCGCGTCGATGGGGTTGCTGGCGATCTTGCGCGGCCAGGTGCTGCGCCACCAGCGCTGGATGGTGCGCGCCTATCTGGCGACGCTTGCACCTGTGCTGTTCCGGCTGGCGCTTCCCACGGCGATCGGGTTGGGCATGACGCCATCGCCCGGCCTGATCGCGCTGTTGCTGTGGGCCAGTTGGATGGTGCCGTTGCTGTTGTATGCGGTTGGTCGCGCGGTGGTGCATGCGCTGCGCGGTGGCATGCAGGCAGCGCCGGTTGCGGGCGCTGCCTGCATCGGGGGCGATGCCGGTTGATCGAGGAGCGCGTGCCGGGAGTGCGGTGCTGCGTTGCGCTTGCGCGGAAGGTCCGCGCCTTGTTGGTCCGCGTTCGCGACACGCTGGTTCGGCTACGCCCGCCAGCCGCGATGCGCGATCGCCGCAGTCCGCGCGGCCATCGCCCCGGACGCTGCCGCGCCGATGGTCGGGCGCGGCAGCGTCCGATCGCTGGCGATCGCAAGGGCATGGGGGAGGAGGTTGCCCCTGCGATCCTCTGCGGCGAACTCAGCGGAGCTTGTCGAACAGCTGCTGGCGCACGGCGACGGCGCAGGCGTCTTCTGTCAGCAGGTGCTCGACGGCGCTGTTGTCGCTGGGCTTGCCGCTGCCCAGGTCGAGCACGGACGCCTGGTTGCTGCCGCGGGCCTTGAACGCGGCGACGGCGGTGGTGGCGTTCTTCAGCGGCACGGTGGCGTCGTTGTCCGAGCCGCACAGCAGGGTCGGGGTACGCGGCGCCCAGTCGAGCAGGTCGTTGCGCTCCAGGTCGCGCAGGAACGGGTCGTTGGCGTTGCTGGCGAAGTCCTTGTAGAAGCCGGGCTGGAAGTACTGGCGGATCTTGTCGACGCCGGGCAGGGTGTCGCCGAGCACCAGGTCGGTCAGGCTCTGCGTGCCGGGGAACAGCGCTTCGACCTGTTTGGCCCACGGATCCTGGAACACCTGCGCCGGGTCGAGGTAGAGGTTGTGGTAGGTGTGCTGCATGCCGACGATGGCGTAGCTGGCCAGCACGATGCCGAAGGTGTTCTCGCCCACGGCGCTGCGGCCGCTCCAGCTGTCGCGGAAGGTCTGGCTGAGCGCGTACGGGCCGGAGATCGGCGCGCTGGCGATCAGGTGGAATTCGTTGGACAGGTGCGCTTCGATCTCGCGCTGGGTGGCCATGGCGGCATGCCCGCCCTGCGAGTAGCCGGTCAGCATGACCTTGCCCGACAGGGGCGTGTTGAGCCGCTGCAGCACCTGGCGCGCGGCGCGCAGGGCGTCGATGGTGGCGCTGGCCTCGGACGCGGCGTGCAGGTAGGGATGGAACGGATAGTTGGACTGGCCGATGCCGAGGTAGTCGCTGCTGACCACCACGTAGCCCTGGGTGGCGAGGTGGGTGACCATGGTGTCGTCGCCCTTGGCGTCGCGGATCTCCTTGGCCTGCTCGGCGCGGCGCAGCGACTCGGTCCCCTGGCTGTAGCTCACCAGCGGGAACGGCCCGGCGCATTGGCTGCCGCCCGGCACCAGCAGCGCTGCGGAGGCGGTGGCGGGCTCGCCGTCGACGCCGATGGTGGCGTAGGTGAACTCGGCGACGCGCACGTCGCACTTGGCCTGGTCGGTGGACTGGTCGTTGGCCAGCAGGGTTCCGATCGCCTGGTGGGTGTAGCTGGTCAGCACATTGCTCTTGAGCAGCGTGCCGCGCGCCGGTGCGGCCGAGGCGGCCAGGGGCAGCAGCGCGCTCGCAACGCCGATGGTGGACAGTACGCGCAGCGCCAGCCGATTCCGCAGTGTGGCCATGAACAACGTCCTCGCAATTGAATCCCGGTTGCACGGGACCGTGGGGTTGGGGGCCAAACGCTACTACGGCGCTGCGATGGTTTTTCTGACAATTCGCGGCAATGTTTATCTGCAGTATGGATTCGCGCGGCAATCTGGCGAATATCGAGACACGCAGCGAAAATAAATCCTGTAGCGCGTCTGTGTGGCGGCGTGCGGAGCGGCACACTGATGCGGAAATTCGTTTGAAATCCGCATGCTTTCGATGGATTTCTGCCTGTTTCGCCAATGGCGGAAAAATTAGATGGCGCCGCGCTTCATTCAAAAATGGATCTTTCGGTATTCGATAATCTCGCGATAAAGGTGATCGCCGCGCACTGAAAGATAATCCGGCATGCAGTGCATGTCGGGAATGGGCCATCGCATCGATTGGGTGGCGCGAAGCGGCGAGGCAGCGGCGTCGGGGGGCGCCTGGTTTCGCCGTAGGTCATGGCGCATGCCGCGCGCGTGGAGGTGTCCAGCAGTGCGCGCGGCGTAGAAGAAAAAAGCCGGCTGCCCCATCAGGGCATGCCGGCCGGGTGTAGTGGCCTGCGCGGCTGCGCAGGCCGGACGCAGCGGATCAGCGCACCTTGTACAGCACCGCCGCACCGGGCTTCGGTTCGAACATGGGCACGGTCTGCTGCTTGAGTGCGTTGCCGTTGGCGTCCCACACCAGGGTCTCGGCGGGGTATTCCTCGTTGCGGGTCATGGCGCCGATCTGCTTGACGATCACCGTCGAGCCGGCCTTCACTTCGGGGTTCCAGGCGAACACGCCGAGCCTGCCGTAGAACACGGCCGGCGCGTCGGCGTCGAGGCGGCGGTCGGGGCACATGACCAGGCCGCGGTCGAGCATCACGCGCAGTGCGCCAACGGGGACGGCTTTCACGGTGGGCGCCGTGCGGTCGGTGCTGTGGCCGGGGCAGACATTGGCCGAGCGGAGCAGCATGTCCTCGACCACTTGCCGATCGGGCTGGGCGAAGGCCGGCAGGGCGGCGGCGGACAGGGCGAGCATTGCGACAGTGGACTTCCAGTGCACGTGACACCTCCTATTGAATGAATTGCTCCGGCGTCGCGGTCGGCCACGTTGCACAGGTGGGCCGCCCGCCAGGGACGCGCGGCGACTCTATCAACAAGGCCGATGGGCAATTGCAAATGAAGCGTGATGGCGCGTGACCTCGTGCACGCTTCCATTCACGTTGCGTGTGCCGATCGATGGCGGTGGCGAAAAGGCACTGGCCCAGTGGCGGTAGGTATGCGGGGAGCGCGGCGACACGCGCGTGCGCATTGCCTGGCGCGCTCACGTGTCGGCATCGCTGCGGAAGGTGAGCGAACGTTTCGAGCTGCCGCACTGCGCATCGGGGTAGAAGCGCTGTCGTCTCTATGCAGCAACGCCGGATGCAGGGATGGGCGAAGCCTTGCGCACCCGACTCCGCGAGTCGCTTTCGCGCCGGACCCTCACCCCAACCCCTCTCCCGGGGGGAGAGGGGCTTTGGCTGTTCCTTCTCCCATCGGGAGAAGGTGCCCCGCAGGGGCGGATGAGGGTACGGGCGAAGCCTCGCGCACCCAACTCCGCGAGTCGCTTTCGCGCCGCACCCTCACCCCAACCCGTCTCCCCAGGGGAGGGGCTTACTTGTACGGCCCCGGGCCGCGCCAGACCAGTTCGCCCTGCTTGTAGACCTGCAGCATGGTGATGACCTCGCGGGCGTCGCCGATGGCCTTCAGTTCCGGGGAGTCCGGCGGCAGCGCGCGGCATTTGCCGGAGCCGCGCTTCATCGCGATCTCCAGCGGGCAGGCCATGCGGTACTGGGTGCCGGGCAGCAGGATGAAGAATTCCTTCATGCCCTGGTCCATCCACGCGCGCAGCAGGGTTTCGCTGCGCAGGTCGTAATAGACCAGGTAGCCGCCCAGTTCCATGCTGGGGCCGGCGTCGCTGGGGTCGCCGCGGCGCCCGCCACGGCCGCCGCCGTCGCGCACCAGCCCGGCCTCGTTGGGGCCCAGGTCCTGGTCGATGGCGCCCGGCGGCCGCCCGGTCCAGGTCTCGCGGCGCTGGGTCGGTTCGGGTTCGCTGGCCGCGGCCTGGGCCTGCTGCTGCGCGGCGGGGTCCGGCTGCGGCGGCGCCGGTTGCTCGGCGGGCGTGGGCGCTGGCGGCGCTGGCGTGCTGGCCGTGGCGGCCGGATCAGGCGGCGGCACCGGGTGGTCGGACTGTGCGACCAGCGTGGATTGCACCGGCGAAGTGGCGCGCCGTTTCTTGGCCGCCACCGGCTTCTGCGCGGGGGTGGGCGATGGCGGCGTCTTGGCCGGATGCACCGGCTGGCGCGTGGCGCCGATGAAGTCCACCTTGGTCCGGCCGCCGCTGGCCGCGCCTTGCGGCGTGCTCATGGTGGGCGGGTCGGCCAGCAGCAACAGCAGCAACATCAGCAGGTGCAGCACGGCGCTGACGATGGCGGCAATCCACGGGTCCAGGCGTTCGACCCAGGATTTGGCCCGGGGGTCCGCGCGATGCGACACGTTGCTCATGCCGCCGCGGCTGCGTCGGGAGTGCGGGCCTTCATGGGGGGTCTGCAGGGTGCGGCCGTGGGGGCGCCATCGTAACGCGTGCGAGGCTCCGTTCATTTGTCGGGTGACAGCACGCTTAGGGTCTGTTGCTGTTGGCAGGACAGGGCGATCCAGTCAGGCCGCGCCTGCGCGCGGTCGGTGTGGGCAGCGTCCGCAACACCACACGGCGGTCCGCGACCGGCGCGATGAGGCGCTCCAGCGCGGCGACAAGAGGCCCGGCGGCTGCCGGAATCACCCGCCGGCACGCAGTGCTATCTTCCGCGCCATGACCAAGGGCAATGCCACCATCCGCTTCAAGACGAGGCTGCTGCGGCCGGCCGCGCCGAAGGATGCGGCCTGGACCTTCCTGGTCCTGCCCGCCGAAGCCAGCGCCAGGCTGCCGACGCGCAGCATGGTCAGCGTGGACGGCACGCTTGCCGGCCAGCCGTTCCAGGCCACGCTGGAGCCGGATGGGCAGGGCAGCCATTGGTTGAAAGTCGAAGAAGCGCTGCGGGTGGCAGCCGGACTCACGGTGGGCGAGACCGTTGCGCTGGAGATCTCGCCGGTGGCGGTGGAGCCGGAACCGGCGGTGCCGGCTGACCTGGCCGCCGCGCTCGCCGCGGATCCGGCTGCGCGTGCGACCTGGGACGACATCACCGCGCTGGCGCGGCGCGACTGGATCTTCTGGATCGTCTCGGGCAAGAAGGCCGAGACGCGGGTCAAGCGCATCGCCAGCGCCTGCGACATGCTCGCCTCGGGCAAGCGCCGCGCCTGCTGCTTCGACCGCTCGGGCATGTACAGCAAGTCGCTCGGCGCGCCGCAGGCGGCGGATTGACGCGCGGCGGCCACGCGCCGCGCGCGCGTGCCGCTCGGGTCGGCTGACGCCATTCGCGACAGCGTCCTCGCACATCGCCACCTATACTCCGGCGATGTCCAGCTGAAGGGTCTCATCGCATGAGCACACCCGCATCTCCGACCGCCGCCGCTTCTGGTGCCGCGCCCGGCAGCCTTCGCCGCTCGGTGTCCAATACGCTCAAGGGCTCGGCCGGCAACCTGGTCGAGTGGTACGACGTCTACGTCTACTCGGTGTTCGCCACCTATTTCGAATCGCAGTTCTTCTCCAAGGAAGACAAGAACGCCACGATGTTCGTGTGGGCGATCTTCGCGATGACCTTCCTGATGCGGCCGATCGGCGCGTGGTACTTCGGCCGCTTCGCCGACCGCTTCGGCCGCCGCCTGGCGCTGACCATCTCGGTGTCGCTGATGGCGCTGTGTTCGTTCGTGATCGCGGTGACGCCGACGGTGGCCACGATCGGCATCGCCGCGCCGATCGTGCTGCTGCTGGCGCGGCTGCTGCAGGGTTTCGCCACCGGTGGCGAGTACGGTACCAGCGCCACCTACATGTCCGAGGCGGCGATCCCGGGCCGGCGCGGCTTCCTGTCCTCGTTCCACTACGTGACCCTGGTCGGCGGCCACGTGCTGGCGCAGACCACGCTGCTGCTGATGCTGCATTTCGCCGACAAGGGCTGGGTGTCCGAATGGGGCTGGCGCCTGGCGTTCGGCCTGGGCGGCATCGGCGCGCTGGTGGTGTTCTGGCTGCGCCGCACGATGGACGAGTCGCTGGGCTCGGACTCCATCGCCGAGGCCAAGAAGGGCGGGGCGCGCTCGGCCGGTTCGCTGCACGAGCTGTTCGTGCACCAGTGGCGGCCGCTGCTGCTGTGCTTCCTGGTGACCGCGGGCGGCACCATCGCCTTCTACACCTATTCGGTCACCGGGCCGAAGATGATCCAGACCGCGTTCGCCGGCGACGACGTGATGGCCGGCACCATCATCAACCTGGTCGCGCTGACCGTGCTGATGCTGATGCAGCCGGTCGGCGGCTGGCTGTCGGACATCATCGGGCGCAAGACCCTGCTGGTGTTCTTCGGCATCGGCGGCGTGCTCTACACCTGGTTCCTGGTGCTGGAACTACCCAAGCAGAGCGATTGGCTGACCGCGTTCGCGATCCTGACCGGCGGCTTCGTGATCCTGACCGGCTACACCTCGATCAATGCGGTGGTCAAGGCGGAGCTGTTCCCGACCCACATCCGCGCGCTGGGCGTGGGCCTGGGCTACGCGCTGGCCAACTCGGCCTTCGGCGGCACCGCGCCGCTGCTGTACCAGGCCTCGCTGAAGACCGGCCATGTGACCACCTTCGTCTGGTACGCCACGGCGGTGATCGCGGTGTCGCTGGTGGTGTACATGTTCTTCCTGACCAACAAGGGCGCGAACTGGCTGGACGACGAGCGCGCGATGCGCGAGCGCAAGGCCGCGAAGGCGGCGGCCGGACGCGGCTGAGGCCGGCGGCGGCACGGGCGTGACCACCGCGCCCGTGCCGCGGCAGGCGCCGCGCTCCCGGCGGGGCGTCGGCCTGCGGGTTCGGCGGCACGCGTGCGACTCGGGTACCATGCAGCCCCCCTCACGGGCGTTTTCGCTCATGGCCGACTCCAAGAAGACCCCCGACTCCCCTGTGACCCAGGACCAGGCCGAAGCCGCCGTGCGCACGCTGCTGCGCTGGGCCGGCGAGGACCCGGACCGCGAAGGCCTGCTGGACACGCCGCGGCGCGTGGCCGAGGCCTATGGCGACTGGTTCAGCGGCTACAAGGCCGATCCGCGCGAGTACATGCTGCGCACCTTCGAGGAAGTGGCCGGCTACGACGAGCTGATCGTGCTGCGCGACATCGAATACGAAAGCCATTGCGAGCACCACATGGCGCCGATCATCGGCAAGGTCCATGTGGGCTACCTGCCGCGCGGCAAGGTGGTGGGCATCAGCAAGCTGGCGCGCGTGGTCGAGGCCTATGCGCGGCGCTTCCAGGTGCAGGAGAAGATGACCGCGCAGATCGCGCAGTGCATCCAGGACGTGCTGCAGCCGCTGGGCGTGGGCGTGGTGGTGGAAGGCGCGCACGAGTGCATGACCACCCGCGGCATCCACAAGCGCGGCGTGAGCATGGTCACCTCGAAGATGCTCGGCACCTTCCGCGAGGACGCGCGCACCCGCGCCGAGTTCCTGCGCTTCATCGACGGCGGCGTGCGCTGAGCGTGCGGATGGGGCGGTCGTCGGTTCCTGCATGAAGCACCGTGTCCGGATCGCCGGCTATCGCCAGTTGCGCGAACAGCCGTTGTGGAAGCTGCTCGCCGCCGACCATGCGCCGGAACTGATCGGCCTGCTGCAGACCCTGCTGGGCGATGCGCAGCGGCGGCTGCCGTCGTCGGTGCTGCACGAGCGCCTGCAGCGCCAGCTGGATGCGCTGAAGGACGACGAGCTGTCGCGCGAGTTGCCGCGCACCGCGCAGGCCTATCTGGCGCACTGGCTGGCGCAGGGCTGGCTGGAGCGGCGCCTGCCCGAAGGCGATGCCGAGGAAGAGTACGAGCTGTCGCGCCAGGCCGCGCAGGCGATCCGCTTCATCGCCGGGGTGCAGGGCAGCGCCAGCGTCGCCACCGAGAGCCGCTTGTCGCTGGTGATCGAGCAGCTGGTGCAGCTGGCCGGGCAGACCGAGACCGATCCGGACGCGCGGCTGGCCGCGCTGCGCGCCGAACGCGCGCGCCTGGACGCGGAGATCGAGCGCGTGGCCGCCGGCAAGCTGGCCGCGCTGGACGGCAAGCGCGCGCTGGAGCGCACCCGCGACATCATCCGCCTGTCCGACGACCTGGCCGAGGATTTCCGCCGCGTTCGCGACGATTTCGAACAGCTCAACCGCGATTTCCGCGAGCGCATCATCGACGACGAGGGGGCGCGCGGCGACGTGCTGGAGAAGCTGTTCGCCGGCATCGACGTGATCGGCGAGAGCGACGCCGGGCGCAGCTTCCAGGCGTTCTGGAGCCTGCTCAACGACGCCGAACAGAGCGTGCAGCTGGACGCGGCGCTGGACACGTTGCTGGCGCGCGGGTTCGCGCGCCGGCTCGACCGCCAGGAGCGCGCATTCCTGCGCGGACTCACCGGCACCCTGCTCGAGCGCGGCGGCCAGGTGCACGAGGTGATGCAGCATTTCGCGCGCAGCCTGCGCGGCTTCGTGCAGAGCCGCGGCTACCTGGAGCAGCGCCGGCTCAACCAGTTGCTGAAGCAGGCGCAGGGCGAGGCGCTGCAGTTGCGCGACCGGCTGCACGCCACCGCCGCCACCGGCTACACGCTGCCGCTGAGCAGCGCGCGGCTGCGTTCGCTGTCGCAGTGGCGGCTGCACGACCCGCGCAGCCAGCAGGTCGATGGCCGGGTGCAGGCGGCGGAGGCGGCGACGATCTCGCTGGACAGCGTCGGCGACCTGGTCGCGCAGTCGGAGATCGACCTGCGCGGCCTGCGCGAGGACCTTCATGCGCTGCTCGGCCAGTACCCGCAGCTGACCATCGGCGAGGCCTTGCGGCAGCGTCCGGCGCAGCAGGGGCTGGGCAGCGTGATCGGCTACCTGGCGCTGGGCACGCGCCACGGCGTGGTGGTCGCGGACGAATGGGAAGCGGTGCAGTGGGAAGGCAACGATGGCCAGCTGCGGCGCGCCCGCATCCCGCTGGTGTGGTTCACCAAGGAAAAACGCAATGAACTGGTCTGACGATGTGCCCGGCGGCGACGCCGACGGCTTCGACCCCGCGGCCGCCGCCGCGACCCAGGCCGACGGCCGCAGCGAGCTGTTCGCCGGCGACACCGGCACCCTGCCGCTGGAGGCGCGCCGCGCGCTGTGCCAGCTGCTGTCCGGGCCGAGCATCGACGCCTACCGCCACGGACCGCTGTGGCCGGCGCTGCTGCGCCACGAGGCGGCGGTGCGCCGGGTGCTGTGCGAGCTGTTCCTGGAACTGGTGCTGGACCGCGACGGCGGCGTGGCCTTCGCCCGCCAGGCCGAGACCGCCGAGCTGGAGACCCCGGCGCTGCTGCGCACCGCGCCGCTGACCTTCATCGAGTCGGTGTTGCTGCTGTTCCTGCGCCAGCAGCTGGCCGAAGCCGACACCCGCGGCGAACGCGCGGTGGTGCAGGAGGCGCAGCTGCTGGAAGTGCTGTCGGTGTACGAGAAGAACGTGTCCACCGACCGTGCCGGCTTTGCGCGGCGGGTGCTGGCGGCGATCGCGAAGATGCGCGACAACCACCTGCTGTCCAAGCTGCGCGGCAGCGAGGACCGCTACGAGGTGTCGCCGGCGCTGAAACTGCTGTTCTCCGCGGAGGACGTGCAGGCGCTGGCCGCCGCCTACCGCGGCCTGCGCGAAGGCGCGGCCGCGGACGCGCCGCAGTGACTGCAGGAGCGGCTTCAGCCGCGACCCACCGCCGGCCCGCCCAGCCCACCGCCAGGCGCCCTGGCGATCTCGATTTTCCGATGAGCACCCGATGACGTCCCTGTCCGATCCGTCCGCGTCCGCATCCGTCCCCGCGCCGTCGCTGTTCGCCGACACGCTGGCCGAACAGCGCGCGCAGCAATACCGCATGCGCCGCCTGCAGGTGCACAACTGGGGCACCTTCAACGGCCTGACCGACGTGCCGGTCGCCGACAAGGGCTTCCTGTTCGTCGGCCGCTCCGGCTCGGGCAAGTCGACCCTGCTCGATGCGATGTCGGCGCTGCTGACCCCGCCGAGCATCGTCGACTTCAACGCCGCCGCGCGCGAGGCCGAGCGCAGCGGCCGCGACCGCAGCCTGGTGTCGTACGTGCGCGGCGCCTGGGCCGACCAGCAGGACAGCGCCTCGGGCGAGATCGCCACCCAGTACCTGCGCAAGGGCGCGACCTGGTCGGCGCTGGCGCTGGAATACCGCAACGCGCACGGCCAGGCGGTGAGCCTGGTGCGCCTGTTCTGGATCGCCGGCAGCGGCACCGCCGCGGCCGACGTGCGCAAGCACTACATGGTGGCGCCGCGCGGCTTCGACGTGGCCGTCGAGCTGGACGGCTTCGACCTGGACCTGCGCCGGCTCAAGCAGCGCCTGGGCGAAGAGGTGCACCATTTCGACAGCTTCGCCGGCTATGCCGAACGCTTCCGCCACCTGCTCGGCATCGGCAACGAGATGGCGCTGCGGCTGTTGCACAAGACCCAGTCGGCGAAGAACCTGGGCGATCTCAATGCGTTCCTGCGCAGCTTCATGCTCGACGAACCGCGCACCTTCGAGGCCGCCGACCGCCTGGTCGACGACTTCGCCGAACTCGACGGCGCCCACCATGCGGTGGTGACCGCGCGGCGCCAGGTGGAGACGCTGGTCCCGGCGCGGCAGCACTACGCCGAGCTGATGGCCCTGCGCCGCAGCGTCGGCGAATTGCGCGAGCTGCAGTTGGGCATCGATGGCTACCGCGAGCAGCGCCGGCTGGCGCTGCTGGACGCGCGCCTGCAGGAACTGGACACGCAGGACCGCGGCCTGGCCGGCGAGGAAGGGCAGCGCCGCGAGGCGCTGGACAACCACGAACAGAAGCTGGCCGAACGCGAGACCGAGCAGCGCGCGCAGGGCGGCGAGCGGGTCGAGGCGCTGGAGCGCGAACGCGGCCGGGTCGAGCGCGAACGCGACGAACGCATGCGCCGGCGCAGCCAGGTCGAGCAGGCCTGCCGCCAGCTCGGCATGGGCCTGGCCGGCAGCGCCGCCGGCTTCGCCGAGCAGGTGGCGCAGGCGCGTGCGCTGCGCGACGGCGTGGCCGGCGAGGCCAGCGCGCTGGACGAGGCGATCGCCGAACGCATGGCCGAGCGCCGCGAGGACGAGCGCCGCTTCGCCGCGATCCGCACCGAGATCGACGCGCTGCACAAGGCGCCGTCGAGCATCCCCGCGCCGATGCAGGCGCTGCGCGCGCGGCTGTGCGCCGACACCGGCCTGGCCGAGGCGGCGCTGCCGTTCGTCGGCGAGCTGATGCAGGTGGACGAGACGCAGGCCGCCTGGCGCGGCGCGATCGAGCGCGTGCTGCACGGCTTCGCGCAGTCGCTGCTGGTCGACGAGCGCCACCACGCCACGGTCGCCGAGTGGGTCAACCAGACCCAGCTCGGCACCCGCCTGGTCTATTATCGGGTGCGCCACAACGAAGCCCTGCACAGCCGCGAACCGGACCCGCGCTCGCTGCTGCGCAAGCTGCAGCTGCGCGACCATCCCTATGCGACCTGGCTGCGCCACGAACTGGGCCGGCGCTTCGACTACGCCTGCGTCGACAGCGCCGCGCAGCTGCGCAACGCCGAGCGCGCGATCACCCGCGAAGGCCAGCTCAAGCATCCCGGCGACCGCTACGAGAAGGACGACCGCCACGCCGTCGGCGACCGCAAGCGCTGGCTGCTCGGCTACGACAACCGCGACAAGCTCAAGGTGTACGAACGCGAGGGCCAGGCCCTGGCGCAGCGCATCGCCGCCTGCGACGCCGACGTCGCCGCGTTGCGCAAGCAGCGCGAACTCGACCAGGGCCGCCAGCTGGCCGCGCACACCCTGGCCGAGCGCGACTGGGACGAGATCGATGTGGCGCCCAAGCTGCAGCGCCTGAGCGACATCGCCGAGCAGCTGCTGCAGCTGCGCGAAGGCGACACCGCGCTGCGCGCGCTGGGCGAGCAGATCGCCGTGGCGCGGGCGCTGCGCGACCAGGCGCGGCGCACCTACGAGGACGTGCGCCTGGAGCGCGCGCAGCTGGGCCGCGAGCGCAGCCGGCTGCAGGCGCAGCGCGAGACCTGCGCCGCGCGCGTGGCGACCGCGGCGATCACGCCGGCGCAGGCGCAGGGGTTGGACGCGCGCCTGGCGGCGTTGTCGCCGCTGAGCCTGGACAACCTGGAAGCGCACCTGCGCAGCGTCGAGCGCGGCCTTGGCGAGCAGCTGGCGCAGAGCCAGGGCCAGGACGCGCGGCTGGGCCAGCAGTTGCTCGACTGCTTCCGCCGCTACTGCCAGCAATGGCCGGAGGACAGCGGCGACTTCACCGTCAGCCTGGCCAGCGCCGACGATTTCCTGGCGCGCCTGCAGCGGCTGGAGAGCGACGGCCTGCCGCGCCACGAGGGCCGCTTCTTCGACCTGCTGCAGACCCAGAGCAAGAACAACCTGCTGGCCCTGCAACGGCATACCGCCGAAGCGCACAAGGCGATCAAGCAGCGCATGGACGAGGTCAACGCCAGCCTCGAACAGGTGCCGTTCAACCGCGGCACCCTGCTGACCATTGAGGTCAGCGACCGCCGGCTGCTCGAGGTGCAGGAATTCCAGCAGCAACTGCGCGAGGTGCTGGGCCACCAGCAGACCGAGGACCGCGCGCTGGCCGAGGCCCAGTTCGCCACCTTGCGCATGCTGGTGCAGCGGCTCGGCGCGCAGGACGCGGAACTGCGGCGCTGGCGCGAGCAGGTGCTGGACGTGCGCCAGCACGTGGAGTTCGTCGGCGTGGAGCTGGATGCGCACAGCCGCGCGCAGGTGGAGATCTACCGCAGCGGTGCCGGCAAGTCCGGCGGCCAGCGGCAGAAGCTGGCCACCACCTGCCTGGCCGCGGCGCTGCGCTACCAGCTCGGCGGCGAGGACGGCGAACTGCCGCGCTACGCGGCGGTGGTGCTGGACGAGGCGTTCGACAAGGCCGACAACGAGTTCACCGCGCTGGCGATGAACATCTTCGAGAACTTCGGTTTCCAGATGGTGGTGGCCACGCCGCTGAAGTCGGTGATGACGCTGGAGCCGTTCATCGGCGGCGCCTGTTTCGTCGAGATCAGCGGCCGCCACACCTCCGGCGTGTTGCTGATCGAGTACGACGAGCAGCAGCACCGGCTCAAGTTGCCGGAACGCACGCGCGGCGACGAGCCGGCGCTGCAGGAGGCGGCGCCGGCCCAGGCGGCGCACGCGCAGACGGTACCGGCTGCGCCGACGGTCGCGAACGTTGCTGCCACCGCGGTTGCGCGTGCCGCTGCGGATGTCGGGAGCGCCGCTTCCGTGCCTGCGGCGACCGACATCGCCGATGCGGTGCACGCTCCCCATGGCGACAAGCGCCGGGCCGCGAAGCGCGGCACCGCTGCTGCCGTCGCCGCGCCCGGCGCCAAACCTGCGGAACCGACTCGTTCTGCCAAGCCTGCCGCCAGCGGCATGCTGGCAAAGGGCGGCAAGGCGGCAACCTCGACCAAGCCGGTATCGGCGAGAGCAGCGGCCAAGCCCGCCACGGCGACCGCGGCAACCAAGCCTGCTGCAGCCAAGCCTTCCGCCGCCAGGCGTGCGGCACCGGAGCGCGCGGCAACGCCCGTGAAGGCACCGCCGCCGGCCTCCAAGACCAAGCCCCCTGCCTCGCCGAAGGCGCGCAGCCGCCGCTGAGCGTGACCGGCCGCACCGGGCCGGCGCGGCCGGCCGATCGCGCTCACGAACGGCGCCGTCGACGCGCGTGCGTCAATCGCGCCGACACCGATCACGGCAGCGGCGCCGCTGGCGTCGGCTCCATCGACGCCGGATGCGATCGGCGCGCGCAGCGACCGCCGTGCCTCAGCGCAGCAGGTCCCAGCCCATCTTGCCGATCAGCACCACCACCAGCACCAGGAACAGCTGCCGGATCAACGGCGTGCCGCCGCGCAGCGCCAGCCGCGTGCCGGCCACCGCGCCGGCGATGTTGGCCACCGCCATCGGCACCGCCACCGCCAGCAGCACCTGCCCGCTGGGCACGAAGAAGCACAGTGCGGCCAGGTTGGTGGCCAGGTTGACCACCTTGGAGGCGGCCGAGGCGCGCAGGAAGTCCAGGCCGAAGAAGCGGATGAACAGGAAGATCAGGAAGCTGCCGGTGCCGGGCCCGAAGAAGCCGTCGTAGAAACCGATCGCCGCGCCCATCGCCAGTGCGATGGCCAGTTCGCGGCGGCCGATGTGGCGCGGCCGGTGCAGCGCGCCGAAATCCTTCTTGATCAGCGTATAGACCAGCATCGCGATCAGCAGCGCCAGGATCAGCGGCCGTACCGCCTGTTTCGGCAACAGGCTGACCGCGGTGGCGCCGAGGAAGGAGAACGCGAACGCCGCCGCGGTGGCGTACAGCACCGGCCGCCACGGGAAGCGCACGTTGCGCGCATAACGCCAGGCCGACGCGCCGGTGCCGGCCATCGCGCTGAACTTGTTGGTGCCCAGCAGCACCGCCGGCGCCTGCTGCGGCAGGGTCGCGAACAGCCCCGGCAACTGGATCAGGCCGCCGCCGCCCACCGCCGCATCCACCAGCCCGGCGACGAAGGCGATGCACAGCAGCCAGGGCAGTTCGGTCGGGATCAGCTCCAGCAAGGCGGCGCTCCGGGCGATGGGCGCGCAAGCATAGCCGGGGCCGCCGCGCACGGCAGCGCCGGCGTGCGCCGCGCCGCCGCAGCCGGCACAATCGGCGCATGTCTCCGTCCGCCCCGCGCCTCGCCGATCCTTGCCCTTGCGGCCGCCCGCGCGATTACGCGCAGTGCTGCGGGCTCTACCACGCCGGCGCCGCCGCGCCCGACGCCGAAACGCTGATGCGCGCGCGCTACAGCGCCTACGTGCGCCGCGACGCCGACTACCTGCGCGCCAGCTGGCACCCGTCCACGCGCCCGGCGGAACTGGAACTGGATACGCACACCGCCTGGCTCGGCCTGACCGTGCAGCGGGTCGTCGCCAGCGGCGCCGACAGCGCCGAGGTCGCCTTCCTGGCCCGCTATCGCATCGGCGGCGGCAGCGCCGTGCGCATGACCGAGCACAGCCGCTTCGTGCGCGAGGACGGCCGCTGGTACTACCTGGATGCGCTGGACTGAACCGATGGGCAGGCGTGGCATCAGGTTTGCGCGGCGCTGGCCGATGATGTTGCAGTGTCCGCCGCCCCTGCAGTCGTGATGTCTTTCGTGTTTGCCGCGTTCTTCGCCCGGTTGCGCCGTTGGCGCAGCCATGCCCGGGCGTTGCTGTGGTGCTGCCTGCTGCTCGCCTGCGACGCTGCCGCGGCGGCGCCCGCGCCCATGCCGGCGCTGCAAGGCGCCTGGCGCCCGGTCGCCGCCGCCGACCGCGGGGTGCCGCCCTCGCGCGCCGATCCGGCGCTGCAGCGTTTCGATCCGAACCGGATGACCCAGCTGCACGGCGGCGATGCCGGCGCCTGGGTGCTGTTGTGGCCGGCGCAGGGGCAGTGGCCGCCGGCGCCGTGGGTGCTGGAAGTGCCCAGTCCTGCGTTGCAGCGGGTCACCCTGCTGGCGCCGGTCGCCGGCGCGGCACCGCAGCAGCGCGGGCTGATGCGCGACGACCCGCAGGCGCTGCCCGGCAACGGCCGCCTCGGTTTCCGCATCGATGCCGCACCGGCCGCCGGGCAGCCGCTGCGGCTGTGGGTGGACCAGCGCGGGGTCATGGCCGCTTCGCTGCGCTTCCAGCTGCGCAGCGAGTCCGACTACCTGCGCCAGGACAGCCGTTGGCTGGTGGTCGCCAGCCTGAGCTTCGCGATCATGCTGAGCATGGCGGCGATGGCGCTGGTGTTCGCCTGGCGGCTGCGCGAGGCGACGTTCCTGTACTACGCCGTCTACGTGCTCGGCTACGGCCTGGTGATGGCGCTGGAGACCGGTTACGTGGTGCATCCGCTGGGCCTGGAAGCGATCGGCCAGGCCGCGCGGTTCTGGGGTCGCCTGGGGGTCACCACGTCGATCGTGGCCGCGGTGCTGTTCCTGGAACGCTTCGCCGACCTGGCGCAGTACCTGCCGCGCGCGCGGCGCTGGCTGCGCGGCTATGCGCTGCTGGTCGCGTTGATCGCGCTGCCGGCGCTGCTGCCGCTGCCGTGGCTGGACGCGCTCGGCCGGGCGCTGGTCAACCCGTTGCTGA
Organism: Xanthomonas sp. JAI131; assembly: GCF_013410075.1. NCBI lineage: Bacteria > Pseudomonadati > Pseudomonadota > Gammaproteobacteria > Lysobacterales > Lysobacteraceae > Xanthomonas > Xanthomonas sp. JAI131. The sequence goes on from NZ_JACCCN010000004.1 coordinate 699,394, forward strand.
TCCTCGGCGGGCCGCTGCTGATCGGCATCGCCGTGGTGGCGGCATGGCGCGGCTCGCGCTATGCCGGGCTGTTCCTGCTCGGCTGGACGCCGCTGCTGCTGGTCACCGCGCTCAGCAGCCTGCAGGGCTTCGGCATGGTGGCGCACTGGACGTGGAGCGAAGAGGCGGCACTGGCCGCCGGTGCGTTCGAGGCGCTGGTGCTGTCGCTGGGCCTGGCGGAGCGCAGCACCTCGCTGCGCCGCGACCGCGACCAGGCGCGGCAGCTGGCCGACCTGGATCCGCTGACCGGCCTGCTCAACCGCCGCGCCTGGCACGAGCGCCTGACCGCGTTGAAGCAGGCCGCCCGGCGCCGGCGGCAACCGTTGGCGCTGATGTTCCTGGACGTGGACCACTTCAAGCGGCTCAACGACCGCTATGGCCACCGTGCCGGCGACGACGGCCTGCGCGCGCTGGCCCAGGCGCTGCGCGAGGAACTGCGCGGCGACGACCTGATCGGCCGCTACGGCGGCGAGGAATTCGTGATCGCGCTGCCCGGCATCGATGCGGCGCAGGCCACCCCGATCGCCGAGCGGATCCGCGAACGCTTCCGCGCGCAGGCCGCGCTCGCCTTTCCCGAGCTGCAGCCGACCGTGAGCATCGGCGTGGTCCAGCTGCGCCCCGGCGACGACGCCAACGGCCTGGTGCAGCGCGCCGACGAAGCGCTGTACGCGGCCAAGAGCGGCGGCCGCAACCGCGTGGTCGCCGTGCACTGAGCCGGCGCAGGACCCGTGTAGGAGCGGCTTCAGCCGCGACAGGATCTATCGGTAACGCCTGTCGCGGCTGAAGCCGCTCCTACAAACGCGCCGGACCCCCGTGAATCCGCCACCGCGCGTGAGCAGCCATTCCCGGCGGTTGTTTATGATGTCCGGCCTGCTGTTGGCGAGGAAGTTCCGATGATGCGTTTCGCCTGGGCCTTGCTGCTGGCCGCGCCCTGCGCCGCCGCGCAGACCCTGCCCGCGCCGCCCGTGGCGCCGGACCCCGCCTTCGTCGGTTGCCTGTCCACGCTGCGCACCGCCGCCGCCAAGAGCGGCGTGGCCGCCACCGCGTTCGACCGCTTCACCGCCGGCGTGCAGCCGGACATGAGCGTATTGCCGCTGCTCGACGCGCAACCCGAATTCACCACGCCGATCTGGGACTACCTGGCCGGGCTGGTGGACACCCAGCGCGTCGCCGACGGCCGCGCGATGCTGGTCACGCATCGCGATCTGCTCGCCCGGGTGGCGCAGCAATACGGAGTGGACGCGGCGACCGTGGTCGCGGTGTGGGGCGTGGAGAGCGACTACGGCCGTGTCTCCGGCAAGCGCCCGCTGCTGGTGTCGCTGCTGACCCTGTCGTGCAACGGCCGCCGCCAGCCGTTCTTCCGTGGCGAACTGTTCGCGCTGCTGAAACTGCTGCAGGCCGGCGACCTGCAGCCCGACGGGCTGAGCGGCTCCTGGGCCGGCGCCTTCGGCCACACCCAGTTCATGCCCAGCACCTATGCCCGCGTCGCCGTGGACGGCGATGGCGACGGCCGCCGCGATCTGGTCGCCAGCATTCCCGATGCGCTGGCCTCCACCGCCAACTACCTGAAGCTGGCTGGCTGGCAGAGCGGGCAGCCGTGGGGCATGGAGGTCAAATTGCCGGTCGGCTTCGACCCGGCCCTGGCCGGCCGCACCCAGCGCCGGCCGCTGTCCGACTGGCGCACGCGCGGCGTGACCGCCATCGACGGCAGCGCGCTCGACCTGCCTGCGCTGGCGCCGCAGACGCCGGCCGCGGTGCTGATCCCGGCCGGCACCAACGGCCCGGCGTTCCTGGTGTTCCGCAACTACGACGCGATCTACGCCTACAACGCCGCCGAAAGCTATGCGCTGGCGATCGCGCTGCTGTCCGACCAGCTGCGCGGCAAGCCCGGCCTGGTCACCGCCTGGCCCACCGACGATCCCGGCCTGGGCCGTCCGGAGCGGCGCGAACTGCAGACCCTGCTGCTGGCGCGCGGCCACGACATCGGCCAGGCCGACGGCATGATCGGCAGCGCCAGCCGCCGCGCGATCCAGGCCGAGCAGCTGCGCCTGGGCCTGCAGCCGGCCGACGGCCGTGCCGGGCAGCGCATCCTCGATGCCTTGCGCCGCGAAGCATCCGGCGCACCCGCCGCTGCACCCGCCACGCCGACCACGCCGGCACCTGCGCCATCCACGCCGTTCGGCGGCAAGCCCGCGACCGCGTTCCGCGTGCCGGCGCGCTATCCGGCCTTCGTCCAATCCCCCGCGCCACGGAGCATCACCCCCATGTCCGAGATCCCCGGCCTGAGCACAGGCGATTTCCACGGTTACCCCTCGCTGTTGGTGGAGACTCCGCACTCCACCGCCGCGATCAGCCTGTTCGGCGGCCAGTTGCTGTCGTTCGTGCCCAAGGGCGGCACCGAGGTGATGTGGCTGTCGCCGAGCGCGCAGCCCACGCCCACCCCGATCCGCGGCGGCACCCCGGTGTGCTGGCCGTACTTCGGCCGCCAGGACCAGAGCGCCGACGTGCCGGCGCACGGCTTCGTGCGCACCGTGCCGTGGCAGCTGCAGGACGCGCGCCGCGAGGCCGACGGCAGCATGCTGCTGACCCTGGCGCCGCCGGACTTCGACGACCTGCCGCTGCGCCTGCGCATGCAGCTGCGCATCGGCGCGACCCTGGAGCAGCGCCTGATCACCGACAACGTCGGCCGCGAACCGGCGCGCTTCACCCAGGCGCTGCACAACTATTTCCACGTCGCCGACGCCACCCGGGTGCGGGTGCAGGGCCTGGACGGGCTCGACTACCTGGACAAGTTCGAAAACTACGCCACGCCGCACCGCCAGCACGGCGACTGGAGCCTGCAGGACCCGCGCGATCCCGGCCGCAGCGACCGCATCTACACCGGCGCCGGCGGCCGCTACACGCTGCTCGATCCCGGCCTGCAGCGCCGCATCGAGATCGCCACCGCCGGCAGCCGCACCCTGGTGGCCTGGAATCCGGGCGAAGCCGGCGCGCAGAAGATGGTCGACGTCGGCGCCCACTGGCGCCAGTTCGTGTGCCTGGAAGCGGCCAACGCCGGCCCCGAGGTGATCGAACTGGCCGCCGGCGCGCAGCACGTGCTGCAGCAGACCATCGCGGTCGCGCCGCTGTAACGGCGCGCGCTGCCGCGAGGGTTCGCCGCGGATAGGCGGCGGCCCCAGGCCATCAGCCGCAACCGCGTCATCGACCGGTACCAGATCGACCGGCACTAGAAGGAATAGACCGGCCCAGGCCGATTCGCTCCCTTGTGGGAGGGACTTCAGTCCCGACGCGCTGTACCGACAATGCGTCGGAACCCATCTTCGCCGTCGCGCTCGCACCCTTCGCAAAGACGCTCTGCGGGCGGCGCGTCCAGGCGGGGGCTTCGGCGGTTTTCAGGCCATCGGCCCCAGCCGCTCTATCGACCAGGCATCAGGCCGCCTCGACCCCCCTGTGGGAGGGACTTCAGTCCCGACGCGCTGTACCGACAATGCGTCGGAACCCATCTTCGCCGCCGCGCTCGCACCCTTCGCAAAGACGCTCTGCGGGCGGCGCGTCCAGTCAGGGGCTTCGACGGTTTCAGGCCATCGGCTCCAGCCGCTCTATCGACCAGGCATCAGGCCGCCTCGACCCACCTGTGGGAGGGACTTCAGTCCCGACGCGCTCTACCGACGCTGCGTCGGGACCGAACCTTCCCGCAGCAACTGCGTTCTTCGCACGCCTGCGCCTGCGGGTCCGCGGCAACGACGGCTGACACCATCGGGATCAGTGAGCCCTGCGCCATCGGCGCCGGTCCAAGGCCCTGGCGCCGGGCCATCACCCGTCTCCCGGTCGCCACCGCCGCCATTCGCGCCGCCACAGGTCCAGCCCCATCCCGAAATCCCACCCCTGCCGATTACACTGCCGCCTCCACCGGGAGACCATGCCGTGCATTCCTCGCCCCCTGCCGCGCGCACGCGCAATGCCGCCCTGGTCTTCATCTTCATCACCCTGCTGATCGACGTGCTGGCCTTCGGCGTCATCATTCCGGTGCTGCCGGGGCTGGTGCGCGGCTTCACCGGCGGCGATTTCGCCGCGGCGGCGAAGTGGGTCGGCTGGTTCGGCTTCCTGTTCGCCGCGCTGCAGTTCGTCAGCTCGCCGCTGCAGGGCGCGCTGTCCGACCGCTACGGCCGGCGCCCGGTGATCCTGGCCTCGTGCCTGGGCCTGGGCGTGGACTTCGTGGTGATGGCGCTGGCGCAGAGCCTGCCGTTGCTGCTGCTGGCGCGGGTGGTGTCGGGCGTGTTCTCGGCCAGCTTCACCACCGCCAACGCCTACATCGCCGACATCACCACGCCGGACAAGCGCGCCCAGGCCTACGGCATGATCGGCGCCGCGTTCGGGCTCGGCTTCGTGATCGGGCCGCTGCTCGGCGGCTGGCTCGGTAGCTACCACCTGCGCGCGCCGTTCTGGTTCGCCGCGGCGCTGGCGCTGCTCAATTTCCTTTATGGCCTGTGGGTGCTGCCCGAATCGCTGGCGCCGGAGCGGCGCACCCCGCGCCTGGACTGGAAGCACGCCAATCCGTTCGGCGCGCTGCGGCTGCTGCGCAGCTACCCGCAGGTATTCGCGCTGGCCGCGGTGATCTTCCTGGCCAACCTGGCGCACTACGTGTATCCGAGCATCTTCGTGCTGTTCGCCGAGTACCAGTACCAGTGGGGACCGAAGCAGGTCAGCTGGGTGCTGGCCCTGGTCGGGGTGTGCAGCATCGTGGTCAACGCCTTGCTGGTCGCGCGCGTGGTGCGCCGGCTCGGCGAACGCGGGGCGCTGCTGTTCGGGCTGGGCTGCGGCGTGGCCGGCTTCGCCATCTACAGCGTCGCCGGCAGCGGCGCGATGTTCCTGCTCGGGGTGCCGGTCAGCGCGCTGTGGGCGGTGGCGTCGCCGTCCGCGCAGGCCATCGTCACCCGCCACGTCGGCGCCGATGCGCAAGGCCGCGTGCAGGGCGCGCTGATGAGCCTGGTCAGCCTGGCCGGCATCGTCGGGCCGCTGCTGTACACGTGGGTGTTCGCGCTGTTCATCGGCACGCACGCACCGGCGCATCTGCCCGGCGCGCCGTGGCTGCTGGCCGCGCTGTTGCTGGCTGCCGGCTGGGTCGTGGCCTGGCGCCGTGCGCGCCTGCCCGACAGCGCCACCGCTTAGCACGCCGAACCGCGTTGCGGCGGACCGCTGCCCGCATGGCGGGCGCGGACCACTGGCGGCGGATGAATTGCTCAGCTTGAGCCGGCGCGGCGCGCGGCGCGGCCGCCGCTGCGCCGGGCGCTGTGCGCCCACGATGCTACGCTGTGCGGCCTCTCCGCCGTCGCGGCCGGTCCGGCTGCTGTAGACCGCACGCCCTCCATGATGTCGCCCCCCGACGGTTCCGCCGCGCCCCTCACCGCCTCGCGCCTGTTGCGCGAAGCCACCGCGCAACAGCATCTGGCCGTCGAACAATTGCCGGCGATGCGCGCGCTGATGCGCGATTCCCTGTCCGTGCACGACTACGTCCAGGTGCTGCGCCGCCATCACGCCGCGCTGGCCGGCTGGGAGCAGTGCGAGGGCGCCTGGCTGCACGCCATTGGCGACGCCACCTGGCGCTACCAGCCGCGCAGTCCGCTGCTGGAACAGGACCTGGCCGCGCTGCGGGCTACGCCGCCGCTGCCGGCGCCAGTGCCGCCAGCGCCCGACGCCGACAGCCGCTGGGGGATGCTGTACGTGGTCGAAGGCTCGCGCCTGGGCGGGCGCCTGATCGCCCGGCAACTGCGGCAGAGCCTGGCCGCCGCCGCCCCGGCGCTGACCTATTTCGAGCTCGGCCATGCCGATCCGGCCTGCTGGCGGCGTTTCCAGCAACGCCTGGAGCAGGCCCTGCCGACGCCGCAATCGCGGCAGGCCGCCGTCGCTGGCGCACGCGCGATGTTCGCGCACTTCCACACCCACTTCGCCCTGGAGACAGTCGCATGAGCGAGACCGCCGTGCCCTTGGACATGGACGCCTGCGCGCGCGAGCCGATCCATATTCCCGGATCGATCCAGCCGCACGGCGCGCTGCTGGTGATCGAACCCGGCGACCGCCGCATCGTGCAGGCCAGCACCAGCGCCGCCGACCTGCTCGGCGTGCCGCTGGCGGACCTGCTCGGACAGCGCTACGACGCGCTGCTGACGCTGCAGGAACCGCGCCTGTCGGCGGACGCCTCCGAACGCACCCAGCTCGCGTACGTCGACGTCGGTTTCCCGCGCCGCGCCACGGCTCCGCGCCAGCGCTGGGTCGGCGCCTGGCATCTGTACCCGGAGCAATGGCTGCTGGAACTGGAGCCGCGCGATGCGCCGCTGGCCGACGCCACCTTGCGCGAGGCATTGCCGTTGCTGCGCCGGCTCGAGACCGACAACAGCATCGACGAAGCCTGCCAGCGCGCGGCCAAGAGCCTGCGCACGCTGATCGGCTACGACCGGGTGATGATCTACCGCTTCGACGACGAGTGGAACGGCGACGTCGTGGCCGAGGCGCGCACGCCCGAGCTGGAGTCCTATCTGGGCCTGCACTATCCGGCCAGCGACATCCCGGTGCAGGCGCGCACGCTGTACCTGCGCAACCGCGTGCGCCAGATCGCCGACGTCGGCTATGTTCCCTCGCCGATCGAGCCGACCCTGCATCCGCGACTGCGCGCGCCGGTGGACCTGAGCGACGTCAGCCTGCGCAGCGTCTCCCCGGTGCACCTGGAATACCTGGCCAACATGGGCGTCACCGCCACCCTGGTGGCCTCGATCGTGGTCAACGACGCGCTGTGGGGGCTGATCGCCTGCCACCACTACCGCCCGTACTTCTGCAACCACGAGATGCGCGACGTCACCGACGCGGTCAGCCGCGCCCTGGCCGGGCGCATCGGCGCGCTGACCGCGGTGTCGCGCGCGCGCGTGGAAACGGTGCTGCTGACCGTGCGCGAAAAGCTGATCACCAACTTCAACGAAGCCGAGACGCTGACCGGCGACATGCTCGACGACATGGCGTCGGACCTGCTCGACGTGGTCGATGCCGACGGCGTGGCGGTGTTCCACGGCGACCACGTCACCCGCCACGGCACCGTGCCGAGCGCCGCCGAACTTGCCCGGATCCGCGAACAGATCGAGTCCAGCCATCATGAAGCGCTGCGCCACGACGCGGTCGGCGCCTTGCATACCGACCAGATCGGCGCGACCTTCCCGGAACTGGCCGACCTGGCGCCGCTGGCCGCCGGCTTCATCTTCGTGCCGCTGATGCCGCAGGCGCGCAGCGCGCTGCTGTGGACGCGGCGCGAGCAGGTGCGCACGGTCAACTGGGCCGGCAACCCGCAGCTGTCCAAGCTGCAGGACATTCCCAACTCGCGCCTGTCGCCGCGCAAGAGCTTCGACCTGTGGCAGGAAACCGTGCGCGGCCGCGCGCGGCCGTGGTCGCCGCTGAGCCTGGAGTCGGCGCGCAGCCTGCGGGTGCTGATCGAACTAATGGAGCGCAAGCGCTTCCAGCAGGATTTCGCGCTGCTGGAGGCCTCGTTGTCGCGGCTGCGCGAACCGGTGGCGATCATCGAGCGCGGCAGCGACGGCCGCCCCAGCCGGCTGGCGTTCGTCAACGACGCCTTCGCGGTGCTGTACCAACGCGAGGTCGCCGAGCTGATCGGCTACGAACTGGACCAGCTGTACGCCAGCGACGCCGCGCCCGTCGAAATCCAGCGCATCGCCACCTTGCTGCGCCAGGGCCGCGCCGCCTACGTGACCTTGCCGCTGCGCATCGAAGCCGCCGCGCCGGTGCATCGCCAGTTCGATTTCGAACCCTTGCCCAGCCCGTCCGGCGTCTCCACCCACTGGCTGCTGCAGCTGCGCGATCCGCGCTGAGCGAATCCGTGGCGGCGCACGCTCAGCGCGTGCGCCGCCACAGCAGCGACGTCGCCGCGCCGGCCAGCAGGCCCCAGAACGCGGCGCCGATGCCGAACAGCGATAGCCCCGAGGCGGTGACCAGGAAGGTGATCAGCGCCGGCTCGCGTTCGCTCTCGTCCTTCAGCGCCATCGCCAGGCTGTTGCCGATGGTGCCGAACAGCGCGATGCCGGCGATCGCCATCACCAGTTCCTTCGGGAATGCGGCGAACAGCGCGGCCACGGTCGCGCCGAACAGGCCGATCAGCAGATAGAACAGGCCGGCGAACACCGCGGCCATGTAGCGCCGCTGCGGATCCTCCTGCGCTTCGCGGCCCATGCAGATCGCCGCGGTGATCGCCGCCAGGTTCAGGCCATAGGCGCCGAACGGCGCCAGCAGCGTATTGACCACGCCGATCCAGCCGATCGTCGGCGAGATCGGCACCGCATAGCCGGACGCGCGGATCACCGCCACCCCGGGCAGGTTCTGCGAGGCCATCGTCACCACGAACAACGGCAGCGCGATGCCGAACAACGCCTGCCACGACAGTGTCGGCCACACGAACACCGGCCGCGCCAGGCTCAGCTGCGCGGTCTCCAGATGCAGCGTGCCGCTGCCGGCGGCGATCGCGATGCCTACCGCCAGCGTCGCGATCACCGCATAGCGCGGGAACGCGCGGCGTCCCAGCAGATAGACCGCGAACATCGCCAGCGCCATGCCCAGCCGGCTCTGCATCGCCACGAACACGTCCAGGCCGAAGCGCAGCAGCACCCCGGCCAGCATCGCCGACGCCAGCGACACCGGGATGCGCCGGATCATCCGCTCGAAGATGCCGGAAAATCCGGCTGCGGTACCGAGCAGCGCCGCCACCACGAACGCGCCGATCGCATCGGACAGCGGCAAGCCGCCGCCGCTGCTGATCAGCATCGCCGCGCCGGGGGTGGACCAGGCCGTCACCACCGGCATCCGGTAGCGCAGCGACAGGCCGATGCAGGTGACGCCCATGCCCAGCCCCAGCGCCCACATCCACGAGGCGATCTCGGCCTGCGAGGCGCCCAGCGTGCGCGCGGCCTGGAACACGATCACCGCCGAACTGGCGAAGCCGACCAGGACAGTGACGAAGCCGGCGACCAGCGCCGGCAGCGAGGCGTCGCGCCATAGGGAGCGTCCGGCAGTGGAGGGCATTGCGAGATCCTGCAGGGGGGTGAACCCGCATTCTCGGCGAAGCGGCCGCCAACGGCAGCAGCGGCATGGGGTCGCCGCCGCGCGCGGACGCGGCGCGTGCGCGTTCTCCTGATGGGAACGCTGCCGGAAGCGCCTGCAATGGCCGCATACGCACCGAGCGCAAGAAAGCGGTTGACGTTTTTTCCTGGCCCGGTAGACTGCGCGGCCCGCTACGCAGCTGCCGATCTTCGGCTCGACAGAAGCGAAACGGGCCGGAAACACCTAGCGAACATCGGGTGTTGACGGCGTGAAAAAAACGGCTAATATGGCCGGCTCGCTTCAACGAAAAGACCTCAGGGTCTTCCGCAAGAAGCGGCGTCAACCTCCTGATAAATCAGGGTATTGACGGCAACAAAAAAGCCGCTATGATGGGCGGCTCGGTTCAGCGAAAAGCCTTCGGGGTTTGAGCGGAACCGGCGGCAAGACCTCCGAA